>NZ_QPLO01000002.1:0-1594290 GCF_003665865.1 Haloferax sp. Atlit-109R | reverse complement strand
TCGGCATTAAGGCGGCCAGAGCGGTGAGGTTCCACCCGTACCCATCCCGAACACGGAAGTTAAGCTCACCTGCGTTCTGGTCAGTACTGGAGTGAGCGATCCTCTGGGAAATCCAGTTCGCCGCCCCCATTCATACTTCACAAAGCCTACTGGACGCGGTGTCCAGTGGGCTTTGTTCATTTTATGCAGAGCGGCACGCACGGCCGCTCGCACACGCATACACAGAGCGACTGCGTCGGGCAGAGTCTCGAAAACGCCCGACTCAGGTCGCACACCGTCAGGCTTAAGCACAAGACCGGGATACCAGTAACTGCGCCAAGGTGGCAGAGTTCGGCCCAACGCATCCGCCTGCAGAGCGGAACCCCCGCCGGTTCAAATCCGGCCCTTGGCTTTTCCTTTCGGACGTTACGCCCCGGAGCGACGCGTCCCGGCATCGAATCAGTGAGTGGCGATGCTATCGCACGAGTCGTGTTTCGAGGGCGTCGACCGCGTCATCGTCGCCCAGTTCGCGTACGACCTCAAGGGCGTCGAGTGGCGTTTTCCCCGCTCGAACCCTTGGTTCGACGGACGAAACACACGTAGTAGCGCGCCGGAGTTAGGCGAGCGCCTCGGTTGCGTTCTCGACTCCGCGGAGTGACCCGGCGCGCTGTCGGTGACATCGACCTTCGAGCACCGCCGTCGGTACGGACTCGGCTGCCGTCGTGAGATACGAGCGTCCGCCGTCGGTTTTTCCGACTGCACACGTCTCTGAGAGTCATCTTCGTGAGTCCCTTCTGCTCATCACCGTGTCGCCGCTCGTTCGCGGGTCGTCGAACATCTCTTGAGCACGTCCAGCGTCGCGGGCGGCGCGAAACGGGGAGAACCGTCGGCCCGTCAGCGGCGTGGTGTAGGCAGCCATCGAAGACGAGGGGCGCGGCGGTCAGGTCACGGTGTCGGAACACGCGCCGTCGAGCGCGTCAAGGAAGTCGAACCGGAGGCGAGCTCCCACCGCTCTATCGCGTAGTCTCCTCGCGCGTCACGGCCTCCGCCCGGTTCGGCGTCGCCGGACGGCTGGTCCGTAACTCGTGACACGCCCGTTCGGCCGACAGATTCAAAAAGTCGCGTCAATCCGCGACCGCGAGTGCCCGCCGGCCCACTGTATTGAGGGTGAGAGTCGCCGCCGACGGTCGCGCGACGCGGTGACACGCTCCGAGGAAAAGTAATCGTTATACGCCGCGTGGCCCATGCCGAAACCATGCAACGACGCGCCGCGGTCATCTCCGTCGTGTTCTTCCTGGTCATCGGTGCCGGTGCATACTCGCTCATCGCGACTGCATCGACGCCGTCGGTCAGTTTCGAGAACCCAGAGTACTCGCTGGCACAGGGAGACGAGTTCTCCGTCCCCGGTAGCGACCAGACGTACACAGTGTCGTCGATAACCGAAGAGGAGGAGTCGGGCGGCCACGGTGGTGGGACCACGCTGGTCCGCTCCGGTGAACTCACGTACGTGAACGATTCGGCCCGGTACACGGAGACGTGGGACAACGAGAGCACCGTCACGCTCGACGGCACGGACTACCGTGTCGAAATCGCCAACGTCTCGGACCCCAGCGAGGCGACGCTGGTCGAACTGTACAACGAGACTGCAATCCTCCAGGCGGACTCGAACGCCGACAACGAGACCGTCACCCGTAACGGCGAGCGCTACGTCGTCGTCAACGACTCGACGCTCGTCTCGGTCGACGAGTACTTCCCGGCCAACGAGACGCGCACCGTCGCCGAGGGTGACTCCTTCGACTACAACAACCAGTCTGTCACCGTCGCCGCCGTCGAGACCTCCGGCGTGACCATCGAGTGGTTCGCCCCCGAGGAGAACACGGTCGCCGTCGACAACGAGGCGAACGTGACGATTTCGGACCAGCAGTACCTCGCGTACTTCCCGGACGGCGAGACGCTCGTCCTGACGCAGAACTACGACAGCTACCAGACGCAGCTGTCAGAAATCGACCGCTTCCACGAGACCGAAAACGGCCTCTGGGGCGTCACTATCGTCTCGTTCACCACGGTGGTTCTCCTCACCGGGATGGCGTTCCTCCCGTCGCGGTACTGAACGCCACGTCCGTCACCGTTTTTCGCGCGCCCCGCTCGCTTCGAGCCACGCGACTCCGAGTCCGACGGCGATAGCCGACAGCGACCCGAGTATCTGGAACGCCGCGACGACGACAACCGACTCGCTGGCGGCGTAGCGCCACGGGGCTCCCACGAGCGTTCCGACACCGACGAGGGCGAGGAACGCGCCGACGGCCAGCGGGAGCCACGACGCCGTCCACGCGAGGGGTCGACGACTCATCATCCGAGAGACTCGGTGCGCGAGGGGAAAAGCCAGACGGCGAACCGGCGGCACGGAATGAGGCGGCGGAACGGTTCGGAACTGTGGGGCGAGGCGGACGGTGTTGGGACTCGCACGCGTCGAACGAGCCCTGTCCTACCGCCGCAGGAAGTCGAGGAAGCGGTAGTCGTGGTCCGGCGTGTAGCTCCGGAACAGGAGGCTGTTCGTGAGGACGGACACCGACGACAGCGCCATCGCGCCCGCGGCGAACACCGGCTGGAGGAGGCCGAGCGACGCGAGCGGAATCATCGCGGTGTTGTAGCCGAGCGCCCAGAACAGGTTCTGCTTGATTTTGGCGAGCGTCCCCGCGGAGATGCGGATGGCTTTCACCACGTCGAGCGGGTCGTCGCGCATGAGCGTCACGTCGGCGGCCTCGATAGCCACGTCGGTGCCGGAGCCGAGCGCCGTGCCGACGTACGCGGCGGCGAGCGCGGGCGCGTCGTTGACGCCGTCACCGACCATCATGACTCTCGTGCCGTCGGCTTGCAGGGACTCGACGGCGTCGGCCTTGTCCTCGGGGAGGACGCCGGCGCTGACGTTGTCGGGGTCGATGCCGACCTGCTCGGCGACGGCGCGGGCGGTGCGCTCGTTGTCGCCGGTAATCATGTGGACGGTCGCGCCGCGGCCGCGGAGCGCGGCGACGGCCTCGGCGGCCGACTCCTTGATTTCGTCCGCGTCGGCGACGACGCCCGCGAGGTCGCCGTCGACCGCGACGAGCATCGCGGTCTTGCCCTCTCCTTCGAGGTCGCGGAGCGCGTCCTCGGCCGGCGCGGGGTCGACGCCCGCGTCCGAGAGGAGTTTGCGGTTGCCGACGAGGACGGGTTTCCCGTCGACGGTCGCGCGAATCCCGTGGCCGGGGACGTTCTCGAAGTCGTCCGGCTCCGCGAGGTCGAGGCCGCGGTCTGCCGCGCCGGCGACGATGGCGCGGGCAAGCGGGTGTTCGCTGTTGCGCTCGGCCGAGGCGGCGTACCGGAGCACGGCGTCTTCGTCGAGCGTCTCGTCGTCGGCGGTGACGACGCCGGAGCCGTCGGCGGCGGGGCCGACGGCGACCACGTCGGTCAGCGTCATCTCGCCTTTGGTGAGCGTGCCGGTCTTGTCGAAGACGACGGTCTCCACGTCTTTGACGCGTTCGAGCACGTCGCCGCCCTTGAACAGGACGCCGTTTTGCGCGCCGATTGCCGTCCCGACCATCGTCGCGGCCGGGGTCGCGAGGCCGAGCGCGCAGGGGCAGGCGATGAGCACGGCCGACGCGAAAACGACGACGGCGAACTCGAACGTCGAGACCGCGCCGCCGGCGGCGACGGGGCCGCCAGCGACGAGCCCCCACAGCGGGAGCGACCGGATGAAGCCCGCGAGCGCCTCGGGGAAGAGGAACCAGACGACGCCCCACAGGAGGGCGTTGGCGATGACCGCGGGAACGAAGTACGCCGAGATGCGGTCCGCGAGGTTCTGAATCTCGGGCTGGCGGCCTTGGGCCTCCTTGACGAGCGAGACTATCTGCTGGATTGCGGTCTCGGAGCCGACCTTGGTCGCTTCGACCACGAGGACGCCGTTTTGGTTCACCGTCGAACCGACGACCTCGTCGCCGTCGGCCTTCGAGACGGGGACGGACTCGCCCGTGACCATGGATTCGTCGACCGCGGAGTCGCCGTCGACGACGACGCCGTCGGTCGGAATCTTCTCGCCGGGGCGGACCTTCATGCGGTCGCCGACTTCGACCTCGTCGAGGGGGACTTCGCGTTCGGTCCCGTCGTCGTCGACGAGCGTCGCGGTGTCGGCTTCGAGTTCGAGGAGCGTCCGGAGCGCCTCGGAGGCCTGTCCCTTCGAGCGCGCTTCGAGGTAGTTCCCGAGCGTGATGAACACCAAGATGAGCGCGGCGGTGTCGAAGTAGAGACTGCCGGCGAGCAGTCCCACGAGGACGGCGACGGAGTAGACGTACGCGGTGGACGACCCCATGGCGATGAGCACGTCCATGTTGGCGGTGCGGTTCCGCACGAGCGCCGTGTAGGAGTTCTCGTAGAACTCGCGGCCGAGGAAGACCTGCACCGGCGTGGCGAACGCGAAGCCGACCCAGCCGACGGGGACGCCCGTGCCGGGAATCGTCTCGGGAAGGCCGCCGCCGAACAGTTCGACCGCGAGCATCGCGAGGAGCGGGAGCGACAGCGCCGCGCCGAACAGCGTCAGGCGCTTCTGCCGGCGAATCTCCTCGTTTCGGGCGGTGTCGCGGGCGTCCTCGGCGGATTCCTCGTCGTCGTCGTCCTCGCGGATGGGCGTGTAGCCGGCGTCTTCGACCGCCCGGTACATGTCGTCGAGGCTCGCGTCGGCGGGGTTGTAGGTGACGTGCGCCTCGTCGGTGGCGAAGTTGACCTCGGCGGCGACGACGCCCGGGACCGACTCCAGCGACTTTTGGTTGGCGTCGGCGCAGTTCGCACAGCTCATCCCGGTGATGCCGATGGTTCGGGTCTCCGAGAGCGCCTCGTAGCCGGCGTCCTCGATGGCGTCGTATAGCTCGCGGAGCGATACTTCCTCGGGGTCGTACTCCACCGACCCCTCGTCGGTGGCGAAGTTGACGCTGGCGCTCGTCACGCCGTCGAGCGCCTCCAACGCCTCGCCGACGGTGCGCGAGCAGTTCGCGCAACTCATTCCGCGGATGTCTAAGTGGGCCGTTCGGCTACTCATCTCACCTAGACGTACGTGCCCCTCGCTTACCTCGATTTCCCCTTCAGAACCGAACGTCAGAGCGGGGCGGAACTTTGGATTCGAAAGCGCCGATTCCGACACTCAGTCGCCGCCAGCGTCACCCGACCGCCGCCCGCCCGGTCAGTCGTCGTTCGCGCCGGCTTCGAGGCGGTCGTATCGGTTTTCGAACCGGCCGAGACAGGACGAACAGCAGAAGTGGTAGAGCGACCCGCCGATGCGGGCGCTCTCGCCCTCGCTGGTCACCGTGTTGCCGCACTCGGCGCATTCGAGGGCGAAACCGGTTCCGTTGACCGTCGGCGTCCACTCGGCGGACTCCACGAGGCTCACCTCGTAGTCGCGGACCCGCGAGAGGTCGACCAGTTCGTCTAACTGGGCGCGGACGGACCCCCCGTCGAGTCGGGCGTGGGTGGTCACCTCCCCGTCCGCTGCGACGAACAGGTGTTGGACCGGGTCGGCCGCGCGGAGGGCGTCGCGGACCTCGTCGACGAACTCCGGGCGGACGGAGAGTCTGACGAGGACGGGCGTCCCGCCCGACAGCGTCGACTGGTCGAGGTCGACGGTGAAGCGGCGGATGATGCCCTCCTCGCGGAGGCGGTCGATGCGGTCGGAGACCGCCGGCGCGGAGAGACCGACTTCGGCGGAGATGTCGCTGAACGGGCGACGGGCGTCTTCGGCGAGGAGTTCGAGGATGTGGAGGTCGGTTTCGTCGAGCGCGCGCATGCATCCCGATAGGGACCACGATGTCATAGGTGTTCCTCGCGCTCGGCTTTCGATTCGAAAGTCGGATCGGAGCGGTAATCGAACTCCCGAAAGGACAATCCACTAAATCGAGAAGCCCCTACGTCGAACCGTATGTCGACTACGCTCACCGTCACCGGAATGACTTGCGAACACTGCGAACAGCGCGTCGCCGACGCCCTCGCCGGCGTCGATGGCGTCGAAGACGCGACCGCCGACCGCGAGGCGGAGCGCGCGACCGTCGAGGGCGACGCCGACACCGACGCCCTCGTCGCGGCCGTCGAAGACGCGGGCTACGACGCGAGCGCCTGAACTCGGACGAGTTGGGCCGGTCCGCGCGAGCGGAAGACCCGAACGACCGGACGGCGCGACCGACGCGTCGGTTCGACGCGCCGACCTGAACCGTTTTAGCCGGCGACCCGCTACTGCTCGACCATGCACGCGCGGTCGTGGGCGACTGTCCTGTTCGCGCTCGTCATCGGACTCCTCCTCGCGCTCGGCGTCGTTCGACTCGCCGCCGGCGACACCGGCGACTTCGCGCGGAACGCCGGTATCGCCGCCCTGCTAACCGTCTTCGCCGTCGCGCTGGTCAGAGACTGGGAGACGAACGCGGACTGAGCGCCTCGGACGGCGACCCCCGTCCGCGTCGGTTCCGAAACATATCAGTCCGTTGTCCCTCGCTTCGGGTGCAGACGGTTACAAGAGGCCGCGGTTCTAACCCCGCCTGTGTCTCCACCGAGCGACGACGACTTTCGCACGCACTCCCCGACGGACCCGATAGACGACACGCCCACCGTCTCGTGTTCGCGGTGCGGCGAGGAGTGGGACCTCTCCTACGAACTCGACGAGCTACAACTGGGAAACCAGTCGGTCGAGCAGTTCGCGCTCGACCACCGCCGCCACACCGGACACTTCCCGGACGACGTTTCGCCGTGGGTCGTCAGCTGTCGACAGTGTCCCGACGGCGAACAGTTCCTCTCCGAGGCCAGCGCCCGCCGGTGGGCCCGCACGCACGCCCGACACACGCGACACGAGGTGTCGATGGACCACGCCGACGAGGACGGCGTCGTCATCGCGCCCGAGTGAGGTTCGCCGGGAGTCCGGTCACCCTCGGCTTTCGGTGCCGGTCGTCGGCCGTGCGGCCGGCGGGACCGGCGGCGTCAGGTCGAGACGCATCTTCGTGTCCGCGCCGTCCGAGTTGACCGTCTCGAACCCGAGTTCGCGGTAGACGTGGACGGCCCGCTGATTATCGGGAGCGACGTGGAGGACGAGCGCCTCGCGCCCGGCGTCGGCGGCGTCCGCGACGACGTGGCGACACAGTTCGGTCCCGATGCCGCGGTCGTGGCTGTCCTGATGGACGAACACCGCGAGCTCCGGCTCCGGGTCGTCGCTCGCCACGTACACGGCGTGGCCGACGATACCTCGGTCGGCGACGGCGACGAAGTTGCGGCCGCGGTCGACGAGGTTCGAGAGCCACTCGGTGATGTGCGCCTCGTCCGTCGGCGGCAGCCCCATCGACCGGGCGTCGGGGTCGTAGTCGCGGTACATCTCAGCGAGGGCGTCTCGGTCGGCGTCGTCGTACGGGCGGACGACGAGGCCACGACCGTCTTTGCTGACGAACCGCGGGCACCGAGGGGGACACTGCGGCGTCCCGACGCACCGACTCGCGTCCCAGAAGCCGTCGGAACCACTCGCGCCGTTCGGCCGGTCAACGTCCGTCTCTCCCATACGGGAACGGCGCGAGCGCGACCCTTGAGGGCGGCCGCCGATTCCCAGTTTCCGAGGATTCGAAAACCGGTCCGGATTTATAACGTCCCGGCGGTCCACGCTTCACATGTGAGGTGACAGACGATGGTCGCAACCGGCGAAATCGAGATGCTGGGGAACCGGATGGAGTTCGACTACGCCGAGGGCGTCACCGGCTACGTGCTCGTGTTCGCCCGCCTCGTCACGGGGTACTGGTTCCTCCACGCGGGGGTGACGAAGTACCTCGGCGCCGAGCCGTTTAACGCGGCCGGCTGGCTCGTCAACGGCACCGCGGGCGCGCCCGGCCCTGTCCACGCGTTCCTCGCGTGGGTCGGCCAGACGCCGGTGCTGCTCGAATTCACGAACCTCATGGTCCCGTTGGGCGAGACGCTCATCGGCCTCGGGCTCGTCGTCGGGGCCGCGGTCCGCCTCGCCGCCGCCGGGGGCGCGTTCCTCATGACGTTCTTCTACCTCGGCAACGCCGAGTGGGGCCACGGCCTCGTCAACGGCGACCTGCTGGGGCTCGTGATGTTCCTCGTGGTCGGCGCGCTCGCGACGGGCCGCATCCTCGGCCTCGACGCGTACCTCGAAGAGACGGAGTTCGTCCGCCAGCGACCGAAGCTCCGGTACCTCCTCGGCTGAGGGGGCGTTCCGGCCGCGCTCGGCTACCGTTTCTCTCGGACAGTGTTTCCGAAGATTCCCGCGTCTCAGGCCTCTTCGAACCGGTTTTCGCGTGTCGGTGGATTTAGGAGTCCCTAAAATCCGAAAGTGGTTTATTGTATTAGGGACGCCTAAAACGTATGAACGAAGACGGAGCCGACTTCGACCACGTCGCTCGCGGGTTGTTCTCACGGGGGCGGTCTGCGCCGTGACCGACCAAGGCACTGAACTCGACTCGGCGGACGTGGTCGTCGTCGGCGGCGGTCCCTCGGGATGCGCCGCGGCCGTCTTCACCGCGCGGTACGGCCTCGACACCGTCGTGTTCGACCGGGGGAACGCCGCCTTGCGTCGGTGTGCGTACCTCGAAAACTACCTCGGCTTCCCCGCCGGCATCGGCGTGGACACGTTCACCGCGCTCATGCACGAACACCTCGCCGAGGTCGGCGCGGACTACGTCGCCGACATGGTCGTCTCGGTCGAGCGACCGGGCGACGAGAGTGAAGTCGCGGCCGCGAGCGAGGGCGAGTCGGGCGCGTTCGACGCCGACGCTCGGCGCTTCGTCGTCCGCACGCAGGAGGGTCGCCGGGTCGAGGCCGACCACGTCGTCGCCGCCGCGTGGTACGACGGCGACTACCTCCGCGGCCTCGACGACGACGACGCGATGTTCGAGGAGCACGACCACCACGGCGAGGTCCACGAGCAGTTCGATTCCGACTACGCCGACGACGACGGGCGGACTCCCGTCGACGGACTGTACGTCGCCGCGCCCTCGGGCGACCGGAACGCGCAGGTCGGCATCGCCGCCGGACAGGGCGGTCACGTCGCCCGGTGTCTCATCGAGGACCGCCGGCGCGAGCGCGGCTTCCCCGGCGACCTCGCGGCCCACTACGACTGGCTCCGCGCCGACACCGAGTTCCACGGCGAGTGGGGCGACCGCGACCGCTGGCGCGAGTGGTTCGACGGCGAGGTCCCGGACGACGCCGACCTCGACGACGAGCGCCTCGCGGAACTCCGCGAGTCCTACATCGACCGGGCGTTCGACACCCGCCGGACCGACCACGAGGTCGAGGCCGCGGAGCCCCGCGGCATCCGGCGACTCGTCGAGACCATCGGCACCGAGCGCGTCCTCGACGCGCTTCCCGACGAGGCGCTCGCTGACTACCTCGACGGGCGCGAACTCGGAGGTGTCGAGCAGTGAGCGGGACGACGCCGACCGAACAGTCTTCCGGGTCGGTGCTGACCCGGCTGTTCGGGTGGATTGACGGCTCGCTCGTGTCGCTTTGCCTCGCCAGCCTCGTCGTCGTCGTGGCCGGCGGCCTCGTGCAGGTCAGCTTCGGCGCGTTCTCGATGACCATCGGCGAGGCGTGGCGCGCCGTCTTCGACCCGGCGGTCATCTTCGACCCGCAGGTCTGGCAGGTGTTCCTCCTCGGCGGCGAACTTCCCGAACTCGGTCGCCGGACGCTCATCGTCTGGAACATCCGGCTCCCGCGGGTGTTCGTCGCCATCCTCGTCGGCGCGAACCTCGCGATTTCCGGCGCGATTTTCCAGGCGGTCACCCGGAACGAACTGGCGAGTCCGTTCATCCTCGGCGTCTCGTCGGGGGCCGGGCTGCTCATTCTCCTCACGCTCGTCGTCTTCTCGGGGCTCGCGGCGTACCTCCCGCTTCTGGCGGCGCTCGGCGGGATGTTCGCGTTCGTCCTCGTCTACCTCATCGCGTGGAAGAACGGCACCTCGCCGGTCAGGCTCGTCCTCGCGGGCGTCATCGTCGGCACCGTCTTCCAGAGCCTCCAGACGGGGCTGTTCTTCTTCGTCGACGATATCGGCGTCGTCCAGTCCGCTATCGCGTGGACGACCGGGTCGCTCACCGGCACCGACTGGGAGCAGGTCCGCATGGCCCTCCCGTGGTCCATCATCGCCGTCGGCCTCGCGCTCGGAAGCTCCCGCCAGCTCAACGTCCTGCTTCTGGGCGAGCAGACCGCCCGCTCGCTCGGGATGTCCATCGAGAAGGTCAGATTCGCCCTCTCGGGCGTCGCGGTCCTCGCGGCCGCGGCGAGCATCGCCGTCGCCGGCATCGTCGGCTTCGTCGGCCTCGTCGTCCCGCACCTCGTGCGGAACGTGGTCGGCAGCGACTACAAGCGCCTCGTCGTCGGCTGTCTGTTCGCCGGCCCGGCGCTGATGGTCGCCGCCGACGTGGGCGCGCGCCTCGCGCTCAACCCGATTCAGCTCCCGGTCGGCGTCGTCACGGGCCTCGTCGGCGGGCCGTACTTCCTCTACCTCATGCGCAAACAGCAGAACATCGGTGAAGTGTGATGTCGAACCAGCAACCAGAGAACCCCAAACAGATGGCACAACACGGCGAAACAGACGCGAATACGAGCGGAAACGAGCGCGTCGAAAGCGACTCCGACCGCGAGAGCGCGCTCGCCGGCGACGCCCTCGAACTCTCGTATCCGACGAGCGAGGAGCCGGTCGTCGAGTGCGACCGCATCGACATCCCGCGCGGCGAAATCACGGCGCTCGTCGGGCCGAACGGCTCCGGCAAGAGCACGCTTCTGAAGTCGCTCGCCAAACAGCTCTCGCCCGACAGCGGCAGCGTCTACCTCGACGGGAAATCCATCAGCGAGTACGACGACAAGGCGTTCGCCCGCGAGTTGGGGATGCTCTCCCAACAGCACGACTCGCCCACGTCGCTCACCGTCGAGGACCTCGTCTACCATGGCCGGTACCCCCACCGGAGCTTCTTCGAGCAGGTCAGCGACGACGACCACGAGGCGGTCGAGCGCGCCATCGACCTCGCGGGCGTCGAGCACATCCGCGACAAGCAGATTGGCAACCTCTCGGGCGGCCAGAGCCAACTCGCGTGGATTGCGATGGTGCTCGCACAGGACACCGACGTGCTCCTCCTCGACGAGCCGACGACGTACCTCGACTTACACCATCAGCTCCGCGTGCTGGAGACGGTCCGCCAACTCAACGAGGAACGCGACGTGACGGTCGCGGTCGTCCTCCACGACATCGCGCAGGCCGCGCGGTTCGCGGACTACCTCGTCGCCATGCAGGACGGTGAACTGTACGACTGGGGGCCGCCGCGCGAGGTCGTCACCGAGGAACTCCTCGCCGACGTGTTCCGCGTCGAGGCCGCGGTCAACTACTCGCCCGACCCGGAAATCGTCCCGAAGCGCTCGCTGTAACGGTTCGACGCTCTTTCTCGCCGCTCAGTTCAGTTCCGTTCAGTTCTATCGCCTCGTCACGACTACCCCGACCGCCCGGTGCGCCTACTGGACGGCGACGATTTCGATGTCGAAGACGAGCGTCTTCCCCGCGAGTTCGTGGTTGAAGTCGACTTCGACCTCGTCGTCGCGGACGGCGGTCACGTCGCCGTGAAGCCCGTTTTCGGCGTGGACGTGCAGGCCGACCTCGGGCGTCTCACCGACCATCCCCTCGAACGTCTCGGCGTCGTAGGTTCGGATTCGGTCGGGGTCGAACTCGCCGTAGGCGTCTTCCGGCGGGACGGTCACGGTCGCTTCCTCGCCGGCCGACATCCCGACGACGGCCTCGTCCAGCCCCGGAATAATCTGGCCCGCGCCGACGACGAACGTCTGGGGGGCGTAGTCGTCGCGGTCCTTCTCTTGGGCCTCGAACAGGCCGTGTTCGACCGCCACCTCGTACCGCGAGGTGTTGAAGACGGTCCCGTCTTCGAAGCGTCCGACGTACGCGAGCGCGACGCGGTCTCCCGACTCGATTGCCATAGCGGGGGTCGGCGGAGGACGCGCATAAAAGTCGTCATCGAGGCATCCCATCGGGGGTTCGCGTCACCGCCCCGTACTCATCTTCCGGGCGTGCTGCGGGGGAAGCCGAAGCTCGTCGAGGCCGGGGAGGTGTTCGATGTTGTAGACGACTTGCAGGTCGTCGGTCACCGGGAGGCTGATACACGACAGCCGGACGCCTTGGTCCAGCATCTCCTCGGAGAGGATGTGGTTCGAGGGCATCTTCACCTCGCCTGCGACGACCGCCACCGCGCAGTTCGCACACGCCCCGCCGCGGCAGGCGAACGGCCAACTGTGGCCGGCGTCCTCGGCGGCCTTCAGGAGGTTGGTCCGCGGCTCGACGAACACCTCGCCGTAGGCGTCGCCGTCGAGGCCGCTTTCGGCGGCTTTCTCGAAGAGGTCGTCGTCGGTGAGCGACCAGCCGCGCTCGGTGACCACGTCGTAATCGAGGAATTCGACTCGCGCCCCACGCCGTTCGGGTTCTGGCTCCGAGCCGGCGTCGCCGCCAGCGCCCTCGCCGCCGGTTTCGGCCCCGCTTCCGGCGTGGCCGTTCCGAGCGGCATCGGCGTCGTGCTGTCCATTTCGGGTCGCCTCCTCGTCGGTCGGTCGGCGGCCGTCCGTGTCGACGGGTTCGAGTTCGTCGCCGGGTTCGTAGCCGCCCCGAATCGCCTCGTACGCCGTCCGAACCGCCTGAAATTCCTCCGCCGACCCGCCGTGGTCCGGGTGGGCCGACTTCACCCGCCGACGGTACGCGTCGACGAGTTCGTCCTCGTCTGCGTCCGGGTCGATGCCGAGCGTCTCGAACGGGGAGTCCACATCGGGGCTAGTAGGAACTCGCGAGCATAAATCCACGGCCACCGGCCGTCTCGTCGTGGTTTAGTCCTCGAATCGGCGTGTGACGGGGACGACCGAGCGCGGCCGCGAGCCGCGGCGGTTTTGTAGCGGGCCTCGCTTGCTTCGGGTGTGAGACGCGGGGTTCGGTTCGTCGTCGGCGCGGGACTCGGCATCGGAGCGCTCGCGGCGTACCTCTGGTACGTCGGCCCGGAGGAAGTCGGCTCGCGCGTCGCGGCCGTCGCCCCGTGGGCCGTCGCCGCCGTCTGCGTTCTGATGCTCGCCGAGGCGACCGTCGACGGCCTCGGCGTCTGGGCGTCGGTGCGGCCCCTCCGAGGCGGGCTCTCGGCGCGGGCGAGCGTCCAGTTCGCGTTCGCCGGCGACTTCTTCGACGTGCTCAGCCCCGCCGGGCCGGTGAGTTCGGAGCCTATCATGGCGCAGTTCTTCGGCGTCGCGACCGAGACGAGTTACAGCGAGGCCCTCGGCGTCCGCGGCGTCGCCAAGTACGTCAAATCCGCGGCGCAGCTTTTCCTGTCGGTCGCGCTCGTCGGCGTCCTCTTTCTCGACGCGCCGGCGTCCCGGTTCGTCCTCGTGACGCTCGCTGGCGCGGTCGCCGCGCTGGTGGTCGTCGGCGCGGCGCTCGTCTGGGCGCGGGGCGCGCTGTCGATGGTCGTCGTCGCGGCTCTGACGCCGGTCGTTCGCGTCGTCACGGGCGTCACCCGCCGAACCCCGCTCGGCCGCGACGCCGTCGTCGACGCGGTCGAACGCTTCTGGGAGCGCGTCGTCCAGTTTCGAGACGCGCCGGAACTCCTCGGCGTCATCGCGCTCAGCGGCGTCTTCGAGCAACTGCTCACGTCGCTCGCGCTCTGGGTCGCGCTCGCCGGCACCGGCACGACGGTGGCGCTCATCCCCATCGTCGCCGTCATCCCGCTCCCGCAGGCGGCGAGCGTCGTCCCCGTTCCCGGGAGTCTCGGCGCCTACGACGTGCTCCTCGCGGGCGCGCTCAGCCTCACGACGGGCGCGCCGGCCGCGGGGGCGACCGCGGCGGTGCTCGTCGTGCGGACGTTCGAACTCCTCGTCTCGCTCGGCTGCGGCGGCGTCGCAACCGGGTTCCTCCGCGGCGTCCGGGCCTGAGGCGCACTGACCACCCCCCGGCCCCCCGTCGCGGCGGCGTGAGACGAGAGGAGAGGTGAGGAGAGAAAAACGAGTCAGTCGGCGGCGTGTTCGTGGATGGGGACGCTCGCCAGCCCGACCGCGCTCGACGCGGAGGACACCGACAGCGTCGCGTGCCAGCCGCCCTCGGTTGACGTGACGTGCAGGGAGACGGGCCTCCACGACGACGTCCGCCGGTAGAGTTCGAGGACGACCGGGAGCACCGGAAGCCGCCCCTCGCGCGCCGAGAGCGCGTAGCCTTCGAGGGTCAGTTCCGCGGCCCTCGTCGTCGCGTCCGGGCCGGACCGCCACGCAGAACAGGTGTACGATTCGACGAGGTCGAGCCGTTCCATCTCCGCCAGCGTCGCCGCCAGCGTCTTCGTCGCGTCGGGCCGCGACGCGAGGTTCGAGGCGGCGCGCTCCAGCACGTCCGCCTGTTCGGCCGACGCGAGGTGGACGTGGAGCGCGGTCGCCATGCTCTCCAACAGGCGCAGACAGAGGTCGTCCGCGCTGGACATCGTCTCCGCGAGGTCGAAGTACGCGTCCATCACCGCGGTCTCGACCGCCCGGTGGTCGGCGTCCACGAGCGCCTCGAACACCGCCGCCGCGACCCGGTGACAGAACTCGACCCGTTCGGAGCGGTCTCCGTCGGCCGCGCACTCCGTTCGGCCGCCCGCGTCGGTTCCGAGGTCGCAGGGTGGCTCGGGGAGCCCGGGCGTCGCCCCGGCGGTCGCCCAGCCCTCCGCGGTCGCGGTCGCGCCGCCGAAGCCGGAGTGGCTGTCGTGCTCCGAGACGATGAGATCGTAGTACGGGACGTTCGGGTCGTACCGCCGGAGTGCGGAGCGATACTTCCTCGCCGCGCGTGCGGCGGCCTCGGCGGTCTCGCGGTCCTCGAACCGGAGGCCGTCGACCGGAACGGGTCGCTCTCCGGTCCGTCCGCAGACGAGCTCGTACGTCCCGTCGTCGCTCGCGAGCGATTCGATGTGGGTCCGAATCTGGGTGAGTGTCGTGCCGACCATGATGTCTCAGTGCGTTGGTTCGCGGGCCGTCGCCGTCCCGCGGTCCGTTCGTCGCTTGCTCGACACATTGTTTAGGTAGGCCTAAAACGTATTGGTTCGGGCGGTCCGCGGAGCGGCGAGTCGCGTCGCCCGCCGCCGCGTCCGGCTCCGTTCTGCGAACCGTCTCGCCTCCCGGCGGTTCGTTCCCGTGGCGCGGTCTCTGTCGGTGTCTCCCGTTCGACGGCGGTCGTGACGCTCGCTGTCACCCCCGAATTTGGGTCTAATTTGTGCCTCTCTCGGGGGCAACTCTGCGTCGAGTTCGGGGAACCATTATCCGCCGCTCCGAGAGTAGCTTCGATAGATGACGCACTCGACGAACTGCGGGACGAACACGCCCTCGATGGTCGGCCGCGGGACGACCGCGCCGGTCGCACGGACATGACGAACCACGCCACGAGAACGCAGGCGCTCCAGCAGACGACGACAGATGCACGTCACGAACACCGGCGGAGCAAGGCGGGAACGCAGATGAGGCAGCTGCTGTGGTGGCTCGTCGGCGGGACTCGCGGCGGGAGAAACCGCCTCAGAATCATCCGCGCGCTGCACGAGCGTCCGATGAACACGAACCAGCTCTCGAACGAACTCGACCTGAACTACAAGACCGTCCAGCACCACCTGGAGATGCTCACGGAAAACGAGGTTCTCACCACCAGCGGCGAGGAGTACGGTAAGCTGTTCTTTCTGACGCCGGCGATGGACGACAATCTCGACCTCTTGGACGACATCGCAGAGCAGACCGAACTCGGAGACGAAGACGCCTGAACCCGTCTCCCGTCGCAGGCGCCCTCGCAGCGCAAAGTCGGTGAGAGTTGTGCCTCATCTGGTCCCGAATTGGCCGTAAGTTCGGAAACCGAATTTCACCTCACGGCCCGCACCCCGAACTATGAGTTCCGATAGTGCCCCCTCCAAGCGGGACCGACTCGAACAGTACCTCTCGGCGCGCGCCTCGGAGGGCGCGTTCTACTTCAAGAGCAGACACATCACCGACGAGGTCGGACTGTCTTCGAAGGAAATCGGGTCGCTCGTCGAGTTGCTCCAGCGTGAGGCGGAGGGTCTCCACATCTCGCGGTGGGGGTACGCCCGCAGCACCTCGTGGTACGTCGAGCCCGCCGACTGAGTTGCGAGGCGCTTGACTGGCGGCGGCGCAAAAGAATATTGGTGGGATTCCGGCCCGGTGTGGCAGGGCAACCGGGTCCGAGGCGGTGCGGAGGTCCGGGCCGGTAGGGGAGACGGGGAACGCGGCGGCCGACGACCGGCCGAGCGACCGAGGGGGCAGTGCTCGGCGGACGCGGCGCGCCGGCGACGGGGTCCGTCACAGGGCGGGGAGTTCTGTTCCCCGTCTATTGCATGAGCTAACGGTGACATAGCGCTTGTCCGAATTTCGGGACAACACCGACCGAACTCCGGCCGAACTCCGTTCGGATTACACCCAATTCTCGAACGCGGTGTCCCGCGACTCGGTCACGACGCGTCGGGTGCCTCTTCGCCCGGCCGGTAGAACGTCCGGTGGAACATCTTGTACGAGTCGGTGATGGGGACGACGGTGTAGCTGTCGGCAACGTCGCTGTCTTGGAGGAGTTCGCGGACGTAGCTGTTGATGCTGCTCAAAGAAGACTGCCAGACGCGAATCAGCAGGTCGTACTCACCGATACATTCGGCGACCTCGTACACCAGCCCCTCGTCGAGGAGTCGTT
Organism: Haloferax sp. Atlit-109R; assembly: GCF_003665865.1. NCBI lineage: Archaea > Methanobacteriati > Methanobacteriota > Halobacteria > Halobacteriales > Haloferacaceae > Haloferax > Haloferax sp. Atlit-109R. The sequence continues at coordinate 1,577,576 of NZ_QPLO01000002.1, read as the reverse complement.
CGATGAACGCCGTGATTTCGTCGTTCGTGGCGTGGTTATCGTAGGAGATGTGGACTTCCGCGTAGGGGTAGTTGGCCGCCCGAAAGACCAACAGCGCGAAGATTTCGAGAATGCCGTCTTCTTGGAGCATCTTGCGCCGCCGCCGCGCGGCCGTCCGCGAGAGCCCGACGCGGTCGGCTAGCTCCGTGTCCGAGATTCGCCCGTCTTTGTTTAGCTCGCGGAAGATGAGAACGTCCTTTTTGTCCATCCGGTCTTCGAGAAGCTCGACAACGCGCGGGTCCTCCATCCACTCCTGCGAATCGGGCATTGCTAGTCTCACGGTTATACCGCTTAGCTTCATATATATGAATGTTTCTTCGAAATCTCCGAATTGGATGCAATAGGTGAACGAATCGTTTATTCGATTCGGACCGGCGGACGACTGAAATCGCAGGCCGTCGAGAGAACGCGCGTTTCGGCCCCCAAACACTTTTACTCCGCGTTCACGGAGGGTGACGACATGGTTCGCGGAAAAATCAATCGAACGAACAAGGCTCTCGCGGATTGGGCCGACGTCCTCACTGAAATCGACGAGGTCTCGGCGGGGCTCGAAGAGTCCGGCTGGGAGACGCTCGTCCTTCACCCGGGGGATGTTTCCACGACGGACGCGGCGGCGGCCGCCGATTCCGGATTCCGGCTCCTCGTTCCGGATTCCGAACTCGAAGCGCTCGAATCGACCGTTTCGGGGGCTGATACGGAGTTCGACCAGTTCGAGGTCTACCGCGCCCGCGACACGAACGTTCGCATCTTCGTCGTCGTCGTGAAATCCGAGAAAACGATGGAAGCGGTCCTCTATCCCGTGTTTTACGACGCTGATACTGACTCTTCGTTCGTCGAAACGCTCCGGACCGAATCCGAGATTCGAACGACGGTGAGCGACCTCGGAAACAGTCGCCACTGTTCGTTCCGACACCCCGAACCCGACCTGTTTCTCCCGCAGTAACTGCCCGCGGGGTCGCTGATTCCGCCCCGGTCTCGACCGCGCTCGCCGCGACGTTCTCGCGATTGGCACGCCGAGTCCTGTCCACAAATCTCACAGTTAGCTGTGTATCTCTGTGCTCTATTGAGCGAGAATAGACTGAATCAGTATCTATCGCTTTCTGATATGCCCATTCGTCTATGTCCCCGTGTTCTCGGCCCTCTCTACAATTATTACGAATATATAATTAGATGAATCAACTTAATCTATCGACGATATGTTTACTCACTAGGAAAGGTTTATACGAATGGGCTATCCACAACCCTCCATGCCAACCGGCAACATAGAACGCAGAAAACTGCTGAAGCTCATCGGCGCGGGAGCGACGAGCGTCGCCCTCGCTGGCTGTCAGGGGGCACAGCAGACCGAGACGACCGACGGGAGTTCCGGGAGCGACTCGACCGCGACCGAACAGACGAGCGACGGCGGAAGCGGTGGGAGCGGCGGCAACGACTTCCACTTCATCGCCGGGCAGGTGTTCGGGACGCTCGACCCCGCAGAGCAGGTCGACTACACGCAGGGGCTCGCGGCGCAGAACCTCTACGACGAACTCATCACGGTCGACGCCGAGACGCTCCAGCCGACCGCCCACATCGCGGAGAGTTGGGACACCGAAGACGAGGGGCAGACCTGGGTGTTCACGATTCGCGACGACGTGACGTTCTCCGACGGCACGCCGCTGACCGCCGACGACGTGGCGTACTCGCTCACCCGGATGCTGGAACTCCAGCGCGGCTACTCGTCGTTCTGGCTCGACTACCTCGACCCCTCGAACATCACCGTCCGCGACGAACAGACCGTCGCCTTCGAGTTCAATCAGGCGTACGGGCCGGCGCTGGCGACGTTCGTCCAGTTCTACATCGTCAACAGCGCCGTCGTTCAGGAGAACGAGCAGGACGGCGACTACGGGAACGCCTACCTCCAGAGCAACTCCGCCGGGTCGGGCGCGTACGTCCTCGACAACTGGGAGCAGGGCAACTCCATCGAGGCGTCGGCCTACGAGGACTACTGGAAGGGCTGGAGCGAGGACAGCTTCGACACGTTCCGCTCGACGGTCATCACCGAGGAGTCCACCATCAAAACGACGATGCAGCAGGGCGAAGGCGACATGACCGACCAGTACATGGGCACGCAGGCGTACGCCGAGATGGACTCGTACGACAACGTCCGCGTCCCCGAGGTGCCGCAGTTGCAGCTGTTCCACTTCCCGCTGAACTGCCAGAAGGCACCCACCGACGACATCAACGTCCGGAAGGCCATCGCCTACGCCTTCGACTACGACAGCGCCGTCAACGACATCATCGGCGGCGGCGGCGTCGCGGCCGGGCCGGTCCCCCGCGAGATGGCGGGCCACAACGACGACCTCGCCCCGATGGAACAGGACCTCGACAGAGCCAAGGAGTTCCTCGACCGGGCGGACTACTCCGTCGAGGAAATCAACGAAATCGGCCTCGAACACGTCGTCGTCGCCGGCACCGAACTCCAGCGCCAGATGGGGCTTCTCAACCAGGCCGGGCTGAACGAACTCGGCATCGACCTCGAAATCAACCCGCTTCAGTGGGCCCGCCTCACCGACCGCGCGACGAGCGCCGAGTCGACCGCCCACATGACGAACATCTTCCACACGGCGAAGATGCCGTCGCCGGACAGCCACACCTACCTGATGTACCACCCCTCCTCGTTCGGGTCGTACATCTCCCAGTCGTGGTACTCCACCGACGAAATCGCGGCCACGCTCGAAGAAGCGCGCCAGACCTCCGACCTCCAGACTCGTCTGGAGCGCTACCAGGAGGCGCAGGCGCTCATCGTCGAGGGGATGCCCAGCGTCTACATCGCCAACCCGCCGTACCGCATCGGCATCAACGAGAACGTCGAGGGCTGGCAGTACCGCGGCGTGATGTCGTTCGACTGGGACGTCCACTCGATGACTCGCAGCGGCGAGGGTCGCGCGGAGTAACCGTCTCCAGGCGGTTTCCGACGCCCCGAATCGGGGCGTCGACCTAACTCACCAATGTCATACGTAGATTACCTCGTTCGGCGCGCCATCCACTCGGTCCCCGTCATCTTCGGGTTATCAGTGCTCATCTTCCTGATATCTCGCGTGATTCCGGGCGACCCCGTTCGGCTGGCGCTCGGACCGGAAGCAACGCAACAGCAAGTCGCGGCGCTGCGGGCCGAGATGGGGCTCGACCAGCCCCTGCCGATGCAGTACGTCGACTGGCTCGTCGGCGTCGTGCAGGGCGACTGGGGGATGTCGCTGCGGACGAACAACAACGTCTTTTCCGATATCGTCGCTCGCCTGCCCGCGACGCTCGAACTCACCGTCGTCACGCTGTTTTGCGCCGTCCTGCTGGCGATTCCGTTCGGCGTCGTCGCCGGCACCAACAAGGACCGCTGGCAGGACCACCTCTCGCGCATCACCGCCCTGTTCGGCGTGTCGATGCCGCGGTTCTGGGTCGCTATCGTCCTCCAAATCGTCTTCGTCGTCAGCCTCGGGCTGTTGCCCCTCTCGGGGCGGCTCAGCGACGGCGTGGCTCCCCCGCCGGCGGTCACGGGGCTGTATCTGGTCGACAGCCTCATCGCCGGCCAGTTCGGGACGTTCCTCGACGCGGCCACGCACCTCCTGTTGCCGACGGTCGCGCTCGGCCTCGCCACGCTGGCGCAGGTGATGCGGCTCATCCGCTCGGACATGATCGACGAGCAGCGCAAGGACTACGTCCTCGCCGCGCGGGCCTACGGCCTTCCGAACACCCTCATCGAATACAAGTACATGCTGCAAAACGCCTTTACGAGTTCACTCACGGTGGTCGGCCTCGCGTTCGGGTTCCTCCTCGGGAACGCGTTTCTCGTGGAAATCGTCTTCGCGTGGCCGGGGATGGCGCGCTACGGCGTGCAGGCCATCCTCTATCAGGACTTCAACGCCATCGTCGGCGTCACCATCGTGGTCGGTATCGGCTTCGTGACCGCCAACTTCGTGGTCGACCTGCTGTACGGCTACCTCGACCCGCGGGTGCGGCTGGAGGAGGGATAGCCGTGTCCACGAAGACCTCCATCCCGTTTCTCGACACCGAGAGCGCCGCCCGAAAAGAGCGGCTTCGACAGCTCAAACGCGGCTTTCGGACCTTCGCGGGCAACAAGCTCTCGCTCGTCGGCCTGGCGATGATTCTGACGCTCGTCGCCGCGGCGCTCCTCGCGCCGTACATCGCGCCGTTCCCCGAACACGCCGGCGCGGGCGTCTACTTCGACCAGGCGAGCGAGCCGCCGAGCGCGACGCATCTGATGGGCACCGACACGACCGGTCGCGACATCTTCAGCCGCGTCCTGTTCGGCGCGCGCCTGTCGCTCCTGATGAGCGGCATCGTCCTCTCTATCGCCATCTCCATCGGCGTGACGCTCGGCCTCATCGCGGGCTACCTCGGCGGGACGACGAACACCGTCATCATGCGGGTGACGGACATCTTCCTCGCCATCCCGCCCACGCTCCTCGCCATGGCGGTGGTCGCCGCGACCGGCGCGTCGCTGTTCAACGTCATGGTCGCCATCGCCTTCTCGTGGTGGTCGTGGTACGCCCGCCTCGTGCAGGGCGAGGTGCTCTCGATAAAGGAAGACGAGTTCATCGAGTCGAGCCGGGCGCTCGGGTCGGGGTGGATGCGGACGACGTTCAGGGAGATTCTCCCGAACGTCGTCAGCCCCATCACGGTCAAGGCGACCCTCGACATGGGCTTCGTCATCCTCGTCGGCGCGGGCCTGTCGTTCCTCGGCCTCGGCGCGCAGCCGCCGACGCCGACGTGGGGCGCGATGATTGCACAGGGTCGCAACTACGTCACGAGCTTCTGGTGGATCGCCGTGTTCCCCGGGCTGGCGATTTCCTTCGCCGTCCTCGGGTTCAACTTCATCGGCGACGGCCTGCGCGACGTGCTCGACGTGGAGGTGGACTGAGATGGCGGACCCCATCTTGGAGGTGAAGAACCTCCACGTCCACTTCGAGACCCACGACGGGACGGCCGAAGTGATAAACGGCATCGATTTCACCATCGACCGCGGCGAGACCGCGGCGCTCGTCGGCGAGACGGGCTGCGGCAAGAGCGTCACCGTGAAATCTATCATGGGCCTGCTCCCCGCGGCGACCATCCCCGAGGGCGAGATTCGCTACAAGGGCGAGGACGTGCTCTCGCTCTCCGACGCCGAGCGCCACTCGCGGCGCGGCAAGGAGATGAGCATGATCATGCAGGACCCGATGACGAGTCTCAACCCCGTCCTGACGGTCGGCGAGCAGATGATGGACGTGCTGAAGTGGCAGGGGCGACCGCGCCTGTCGCTGTCGAAGCTCGTCCGCGACGCGCTGTCGACCGGCTCGAAGGCCGAACACAGAAAGCGGGCCATCGAGATGCTCGGCGAGGTCGAAATCTCGGCCCCCGAGCGCGTCTTCGAGAGCTACCCGGTCGAACTCTCCGGCGGGATGCGCCAGCGCGTCCTCATCGCCATCGCGCTCCTGTCGGAGCCGGACCTGCTCATCGCCGACGAACCGGGCACCGCCCTCGACGTGACGACCGAGGCGAAGGTGCTCGACCTCCTCGACGAACTCGTCGAGGAGCGCGACACGAGCGTCCTCTACATCACCCACGACCTCGGCGTCGCCCGCGAGGTCAGCGACCGCATCAACGTGATGTACGCGGGCGAAATCGTCGAGCAAGCGCCGACCGCCGACCTGTTCGCGAACCCGCAGCACCCCTACACCCGCGGGCTGTTGGAGAGCATCCCGACGCTCTCGACCGGCATCGGAGACGGTATCGAAGGGCACCTGCCCGACTACACGGACCCGCCGGCCGGCTGTCGGTTCGCTGACCGCTGTCCCCACGCGGAACCGGCCTGCCACGAGGCGTACCCGTACCCGCGACAGACCGGCTCCGACCACGCGACCGCGTGTCACCTGTTCGACGGGCTCCCGGCCCGCGAGCGTCACGAGTCGCTCGCCGCAGAACGGGTCGATATCGGCACCGCGCCGTGGTTGGCCGCTGGTGGCGACGCCCCGAGCGGCGACGCGCCCGGCGATATCTCCGCCGACGGAGGGACGGACCAATGAACGACTCAGCGTACACGACCGACCCGACCGCAGGGGTACAGCGCGACCGCGACCTCGACGACCCGATGGTCACGGTCGAGAACCTCAAGAAACACTTCCCGCTGTTCGAGGGCATCCTCCAGAAGAAGGCGGGCGAGGTCCGCGCCGTCGACGGCGTGAGCTTCTCCATCGCGGAGGGCGAGACGTTCGGCCTCGTCGGCGAGTCGGGGTCCGGCAAGACGACCACCGGCCGGTCGATGCTCCGCCTGACGGAGCCGACGAGCGGGCGGGTCGAAATCGACGGCCAGAACGTCGTCGACCTCTCCGACGGCGAGCTCAAGCGGTTCCGTCGGAACATGCAAATCGTCCACCAAGACCCGTCGTCGAGCCTCAACCCTCGCCACCGCGTCAAGTCGATTATCGAGGCACCCCTGAAGATTCACGACTACGGCGACTCCGAGGCGCGGCTCGAACGGGTCGAGGAACTCCTGGACATGGTGGACCTCCCCCGGGAGTTCATGTACCGCTACCCCGGCCAGCTCTCGGGCGGGCAGAAACAGCGCGTCGGCATCGCCCGCGCCGTGGCGCTCAACCCGAAGTTCGTCGTCCTCGACGAACCGACGAGCGCGCTCGACGTGAGCGTGCAGGCCCGCATCATCAACATCCTCGAAGAGATACAGGAGGAGTTCGGCATCACCTACCTGTTCATCACCCACGACCTCTCGCTCCTGAAGAACGTCGCCGACCGAATCGGCGTCATGTATCTCGGACGGCTCGTGGAGGTCGGCGACGTGGATTCGGTGTTCGGGTCGCCGCAACACCCGTACAGCCGGGCGCTCCTCTCCGCCATCTCGACCATCAGCGAGGAGGACGAACTGGCGAAACCCGACCGAATCACGCTCGACGGCGAGGTGCCGGACCCGCGGGAGAAGCCAAGCGGCTGTGCGTTCCGGTCGCGCTGCGCCCACGAGTTCGACGCCTGCGCGGTCGAGGAGCCCGAACTGTACGAGCGCGGGGCGGACCAGGTCGCGCGGTGTTTCCTCCACGACGACCGGTTCGAGGAGGGCGCGGAGTGGGAATGACCGCAGAGCGCACGGACCGCCTCGCCGCCCTCCGGCGGGCGCGGCAGAACCGCCCGTGGACCGACGACCTGCTCCGGTCGTGCGCGTCCGACCCGGCGGCGTTCAAAGCCGCCCAGCCGGCGTGTTCGGCCTGCGACCGCCCGTGCCGCGACGACGAGGTCTGCGCCACGGCGGTGGCCAAATCCGACGGGCTGTTCGAATCGATGGGCCGCGACCAGACGTATCACCTGCTCGCGGCGGGCATGAAGCGACTCCGGGCGCGGGGGACCGCGACGCTTCGCGACGCCGACAGACAGCGGCCGAACGCCTTTCTCAGCGTGACGGCCGCCGACGGAGACTCCCCCGAGGCACCCCAATGACGACAGACGACACGCAGACGGACGGCGCGCAGCCCGCGCCGACAGACGACGCACAGAGCCCGCAGTCGGACGACACACGTCCCGCGCCGACAGACGGCGAGCGGGCGATAACGACCGACTGGGTCGAAGATATCGCGGTCGGCGGCGCGGTCCTCGGCGGCGGGGGCGGCGGCTCGCTTTCGAAAGGTATCGAGTTCGGTGAACTCGCCGTCGAGTACGGCCGGCCGACTATCGTCTCGGTCGCGGACCTCGACCCGACGGACGTGGTGTTGACCGTCAGCGGCGTGGGCGCGCCCGCCGCGACCGAGAGCCACGTCGACCCCGCGGACTACGTGCGCGCGGTCGAACTGTTGGTGGACAGACTCGCGGCCGACGGGACGACCGTCGGCGCGCTGATGACGAACGAGATGGGCGGGTTCGCCACCGTCAACGGCCTGCTCCAGTCGGCCGTCACGGGCCTCCCGCTCGTCGACGCCGCCTGCAACGGGCGGGCGCACCCGACCGGGCCGATGGGCTCTATCGGGCTGTCGCAGGACGCCGAGTCGGTGCAGGCGGCGGTCGGCGGCGTGCCGGGCACCGCCAGCCGACTGGAGACGGTCGTCGAAGCGGAACTCGGCACGGCGGCGTCGCTCGTGCGACACGCGGCCGAAGACGCCGGCGGCCTCGTCGCCGTCGCCCGCAACCCGGTCTCGGCAAGCTACGCCGAGGCCAACGCGGCGCTCGACACCTACGACCAGGCCGAGGCGGTCGGTCGCGCGGTCAGGTTCGCGGACGACGGCCGCGACGCCGCGGAACGCGTCGCCGACGTGCTCGGCGGCGAAGTTTCGCTCGTCGGTCCCGTCGAGTCGTTCGCGCTCGAAACGACCGGCGGCTTCGACGTGGGCGAGGTCGAAATCGAGGGGAGCGAACTCACCTTCTGGAACGAGTACATGACGCTCGACCTCGACGGCGAGCGCCTCGCGACGTTCCCGGACCTCATCACGACGCTCGACGCCGAGACGGGGATGCCCGTCTCGACGGCGGAACTCGCGGAGGGGCGGTCCGTGGCGGTCGTCGTCGCGCCCGCGGCGAACCTCTCTCTGGGCGCGGGGATGGCCGACCCGGCGCTCTTCGACCCGGTGGAACAGGCGGTCGGAAAAGCGGTCAAATCACACGTATTCAACTAACGACACTCATGTTCGACAAGATTCAGCAAGCCTACGACATCCTCAGCCGTCCCGACGCGGACGGCGAACTGGTACGCGACGCGCTCGAAACGTACGGCCTCGACACCGAGGTGACGACCATCTCGACCGACGAGGGAGCGACCGACTTCGTCAAGACGGTCGTCCCCGGCCGCGACCCGGACGCGCCGACCCTCGGCGTCGTCGGTCGCCTCGGCGGGGTCGCCGCGCGGCCGGCCGAACTCGGCCCGGTCTCCGACGCCGACGGGGCAATCGTCGCCCTCGCGGTCGCGCTCCACCTCGGCGAGATGCGCGAGCGCGGCGACGTGCTCGCCGGCGACGTTCGCATCGCCACGCACGTCTGTCCCGACGCGCCGACCTCCCCCCACGACCCGGTGCCCTTCATGGGCAGTCCGGTCGATACGCGTACTATGAACGAACACGAGGTGGACGAGGAGATGGACGCGGTCGTCTCCGTCGACGCCACGAAGGGCAACCGCGTCCACTGCGAGCGCGGCTTCGCCATCACGCCCACGGTCAAGGAAGGCTGGGTGCTGAAGGTGAGCGACAGCCTCCTCGACATCCAAGAGCGGGCGACCGGCCGCCCGCCGAGCACGCTCACGCTCACGATGCAGGACATCACCCCCTACGGCAACGACGTGCACCACATCAACAGCATCCTCCAGCCGGCGACGGCGACCGACGCGCCCGTCGTGGGCGTGGCGACGACGAGCGTCTCGCCCGTCCCCGGCTGCGGGACCGGCGCGAACTACCTCACCGACCTGCTCGACGCGACCGGGTTCGTCGTCGAGACGGCCAAGGACTTCACCCGCGGCCGCGCGTCGTTCTACGACGAGGCCGAGTACGACCGCCTCACGTCGCTGTACGGTTCGATGGGTCGCCTCCAGACGTTGGGCGAGGGCGTCTGAGATGTCGACGCTCGGACTCGTGACCATCGGGCAGGCCCCCCGGACCGACGTGACGCCCGACATCGCGGCGGCGCTCCCGCCCGAGGTGGACATCGTCGAGGTCGGCGCGCTCGACCGGTTCGACTCGGCGGCCGAGGTCGAGGCCGCGGTCGGCCCGCGCGAGGGACAGCCGGTGTACGTCTCGCGGCTGGCCGACGGCACGGCCGTCACCGTCGACCGCGAGTCGGTCGTCGAACTCCTCGGAGCGCGCATCCGCGACCTCGAATCCGAGGTGACGGCCATCGGCGTCCTCTGTACGGGTCACTTCCCGTCGTTCGACGTCAGCGTCCCCGTCTTCGAGCCGAGCGACCTGCTTTCGGCGTGGGTCTCGGCCATCCTCGACGGGGGGACCCTCGGCGTCATCATGCCCAAGGAGGAACAGGAGGCCATGACGTTCGAGAAGTGGGCCGATTACGACCTCGTCACGGCCGCCGGGTCGCCGTACGCCGACGAAGACGAGGTGTCGGCCGCGGCGGCCGACATCGGCACCGACGCCGACCTCATCGTGATGGACTGCATGGGCTACACGCCCGAGATGAAAGCGACCGTCCGCGAGCTAACGGGTACGGGCGTCCTGCTCGGGCGGTCGGTGCTGGCGAAGACCGCCGAGGAGGTGCTCTGAATGGCCGACTATCGCGAGGTGGCGACGCGGCTCCTCACCGAGAACATGAACGCCGCCCCCGGTGAGACGCTCCTCGTCGTGACCGATACCGACACGAACCACATCGGCCGGGCGCTGTTCGAGGCGGGGGTCGACCTCGGCTTGGACTCCGGACTGTTCGAGATTCCGCCGATGGAGCGAAACGGGATGGAACCGCCGGAATCGGTCGCCCGCGCCATGGAATCGGCCGATGTCGTGGTCTGTCCGACCAGCGCGTCGCTGACCCACACGCGAGCGCGAGAGGCCGCGACCGAGGCCGGCGCTCGCGTCGCCACGATGCCCGGCATCACGGACCAGATGTTCAGCGCGGGCGCGATTACGGCCGACTACGAGGAGGTCGAACGCCTGACGGCGGCGCTCACGGAGAAGCTCACCGCGGCCGACGAGGCCCGCATCGAGGCCGGCGGCGCGTCGGCGACGATGTCGCTTTCGGGCCGCGACGGCATCCCGAGCGACGGCATCATCGCCGACCCCGGCGACTCCGGCAACCTCCCGTCCGGCGAGAGCTACGTCGCGCCGGTCGAGGGGACGGCCACCGGCACGCTCGTCTTCGACGGCGGCCTCGCGGGCGTCGGCGTCCTCGACGACCCGCTGACGGTCGAACTCGACGCGGGGCACATCACGTCCGTCGAGGGCGCGGCCGCCGACGAGTTCCTCGACGCGACGAGCGGCGACGACTGCGCCCGACGGGTGTGCGAACTCGGCCTCGGGACGAACCCCGCGGCGAGCATCATCGGGACCGTCCTCGAAGACGAGAAGGTGTACGGCACCTGCCACGTCGCCTTCGGGGACAACCTCGGCTTCGGCGGGACCATCGACTGCGACTCGCACCTCGACGGCGTCATCCTCGAACCGACGGTCTCGCTCGACGGCGACGTCGTCGTCGCCGACGGCGAGGTGCGCGTGTGAGCGACCGCACGCCTTCGCCCTCGGTCGGTGACCGCGCGGGCACGGACCGCTCGGAGCAAGCAGACCACCCGGGCCACCCGGACCGCACGGATCGCCCCGCACTCGCCGCGGCGGCCGCCGAGGTTCCGGACCTCGCCCCGTGGTTGGCGCGCCGCGCCACGGTCCGCCAGTTCGACGCCGACGCCGAGATTCCCGACGACGAGGTTCGCGCGATGGTCGACGCCGGACGGAAGGCCCCGACCAGCGGGACGACCCAGATGTACAGCTTCGTCTGGATACGCGACCCCGACCGCCGCGAGCGGATTCACGAGCTGTGTAGCCGCGGCACCGTGCAGGTCGAGGAGGCGAGCCACTTCCTCCTCGTCTGTATCGACGTCCGCCGGATTCGACTGCTGTTGAAGCACCGCGACCGCGAGTTCCGCATGACGCCCGCGATGGGGCTGTTGGAGGGGTCGATAGACGCTTCGCTGGCCGCGATGGGCGTCATGCTGGCCGCCGAGAGCCGCGGCTACGGCGTCTGCCCTATCGGTAACATCCTGAACAACCTCACCGAGGTCGCCGCGACGGCCGACCTTCCGTCGGGCGTCCTGCCGATTTTCGGGCTCTGTCTCGGCGTCCCGCGTCACGGCGAGGCGACCGAGAACGCCCCGCGGGTCCCGCTCGACACGGTGCTCCACGAAGGCGGCTACCGCGACCCCACCGAGGCGCAACTCGACGCCTGCTACGACGCGATGAACGAGATGTACGGCGACAGCGTCTACGGCGACGACCGCCGCGAGTGGCAGGAGACGCTCGAACGCTACTGGGGGCCGAACGGCTTCATGAACCGCCGCGAGGGCGAACTGCTCGCCGCGCTCCGCCAGCAGGGCTTCTTCGCGGCCCGCGGCATCGACGAGCCGGCGGACGCGGACTCGGACTCGGACTCGCCAGACCCGGACCCGGACGCCGAGCGGAACGGCGGGGGTACCAACTGATGGTCGAACTCGGCGTCCTCCGCGTGCTCACGCTGGACGACCCGGAGGAGGTCGCCCGCCACGGGCGACTCGTCGAGCGGCACTACCCGCACGTCTCGACGCTGTCGCGGTGCATCCCCGACCACCCCGACGGGATTCCGAACGCGGCCGCCGAGGTCGACGCGCTCCCGTACATCGAGGCGCTCGGTCGCGAGATGGCGACCGAAGTCGATGCGCTCTGTATCAGTTGCGCGCTCGACCCCGGCGTGGAGGCGCTCGGCGAAGCGCTCGACATCCCGGTCGTCGGCGCGGGCGCGAGCGTGGCGGCCGTCGCGTCCGCCCGCGGCGAGCGCGTCGGGACGCTCGGTCTCGAAAACGGGGCCGGGTCGGCAATCCGTGACCTGCTCGGCGACCGACTCGCGGCCGAGGCGGTCGTGGAGGGCGCGGCGACGACGAACTTCCTCACGACCGACGACGGGCGAGCGGCGATTCGCGCGGCGGTCGACCGCCTCGTCGACGCCGGCTGTGACGTCGTCGCGCCGAGTTGTACCGGCATCTCCTCGTCGGGCGCGATTCCCGACGCGCGGGCCGACGCTCCGATACCCATCGTCGACCCTGTCGTGGCGATGGGCGCGGTGGCGACGACCGCGGTCGCGCCGCCGCGTCCACCACGGCAGTAGGTTGCCGGACCACCCCGATGGCATTCCGCGCCGCTCGCGCCGCGCTCGGGGTCACACGCGCGAGCTACCCATTTCGTCGTGCTCGGTTGCGGGCCGGCATCCTCGACCAGTCAACAGACAAACAACACTCGACGGGTCGCTCATCGACAGTCCACAACCAGTCAATATTTCGACACAATCGCGAATACGTCCCCGTCAAGAGCTCCCCGACTGAGAATTATTCATAAAGTAAAAAGATTGCTTTGGCTATAACCAAGAGTTAATTCAAAATCAGTCAATTTTATCACCCAAAAGCGGTAACCGTTGGTGTATGAGTGGCTCTGACCATAACTGGTGGCCAAACCAGTTAGACCTCGAAATCCTCGACCAGAACGCACAACAGACCGACCCGATGGGCGAGGAGTTCGACTACGCCGAGGAGTTCCAGCAGCTCGACTACGAGCAGGTGAAAGCCGACCTCGAAGAGCTGATGACCGACTCGCAGGACTGGTGGCCGGCGGACTACGGCCACTACGGTCCCCTCTTTATCCGGATGGCGTGGCACAGCGCCGGGACGTACCGCGCCCACGACGGCCGCGGCGGCGCGTCCGGCGGACACCAGCGTCTCCCGCCGATTAGCAGTTGGCCGGACAACGTGAACCTCGACAAGGCGCGCCGACTCCTCTGGCCCGTCAAGAAGAAGTACGGGAATCAGCTCTCGTGGGGCGACCTCATCGTCCTCGCCGGCAACGTGGCCCTCGAATCGATGGGCTTCGAGACGTTCGGCTTCGCGGGCGGCCGCGCCGACGACTACGTCGGCGACAAGGCCCCCAGCTGGGGTCCCGAAGACGAGTGGGAGACGACCTCCCCCGACCGCTTCGACGAGGACGGTAATCTCAAAGAGCCGCTCGGCAACACCGTCATGGGCCTCATCTACGTCAACCCCGAAGGTCCCAACGGCGAACCCGACCTCGAAGGCTCCGCGAAGAACATCCGCGAGACGTTCAGCGGCATGGCGATGAACGACAAGGAGACCGTCGCGCTCATCGCCGGCGGCCACACCTTCGGGAAGGTTCACGGCGCGGACTCCGGCGACAACCTCGAAGCAGAGCCCGAGGCGGCTCCCATCGAGGAACAGGGCCTCGGCTGGAAGAACAACCACGGCTCCGGAAAGGGCCCCGACACCATCACCAGCGGCATCGAGGGCCCGTGGACCAGCGCGCCGACCCAGTGGGACATGGGCTACGTCGCCAACCTCCTCGACTACGAGTGGGAGGCGCACAAGGGCCCCGGCGGTGCGTGGCAGTGGCGGCCGGCCGACGAGTCGCCGGCGGACAAGATTCCGGACGCGGCTCCGGACGCGCACCTCCCCGACCAGTTCGTCGACCCGATGATGCTCACCACCGACATCGCGCTGAAGAAGGACCCCGACTTCCGCGCGGTGCTCGAGGAGTTCCGAGAGGACCCCGAGGAGTTCCAAGAGTCGTTCGCCAAGGCGTGGTACAAACTCCTCCACCGCGACATGGGCCCGCCGTCCCGGCTCTACGGTCCCGAGGTCCCGGACGAAGCGATGCTGTGGCAGGACCCCATCCCGGACGCCGACTACGACCTCATCGACGACGAGGACGTCGCGGAGCTCAAAGCCGAGCTTCTCGACTCGGATCTTTCTGTCTCCCAGCTCGTCAAGACGGCGTGGGCCTCGGCGTCCACCTACCGGGACAGCGACAAGCGCGGCGGCGCGAACGGCGCGCGCATCCGCCTCGAACCCCAGCGTAGCTGGGAAGTCAACGAGCCCGACCAGCTCGACGACGTGCTCGGCACCCTCGAAGAGATTCAGGAGTCGTTCAACGGCGCGCGGTCCGACGACACCCGCGTCTCGCTCGCGGACCTCATCGTGCTGGGCGGCGCTGCGGCCATCGAGGAGGCGGCGGCCGACGCCGGCTACGACGTCGAAGTGCCGTTCGAGCCCGGACGGACCGACGCGTCGCAGGAACAGACCGACGTCGAGTCCTTCGAGATGCTCAAGCCCGACGCCGACGGCTTCCGCAACTACATCGCGGACGACGTCGACGAGCGCCCCGAGGACCTGCTCGTCGACAAGGCGGACCTGCTCGACCTCTCGGCGCACGAGATGACCGTCCTCGTCGGCGGCATGCGAGCGCTGGGCGCGAACTACCAGGACTCCGACCTCGGCGTCCTCACCGACGAGCCCGAGACGCTCACGAACGACTTCTTCGAGAACCTGCTCGACATGGACTACGAGTGGGTGCCGGTCTCAGACGACCAGTACCTGTACGAAGTGCGCGACCGCGAGACGGGCGATGTCGAGTGGGAGGCCACCCGCTTCGACCTCGTCTTCGGCTCGAACTCCCGGCTTCGCGCCATCGCGGAAGTGTACGGCGGCGACGACGGCGAAGAAGAGTTCGTCGAGGACTTCGTCGCGACGTGGCACAAGATTATGAGCCACGACCGCTTCGACCTCGAATAACCGCGCTCCCCGCCGCGTTCGGTCGCGGTTGCGGCGCGCAAAGTCGGTCACCGCCGCGGCGTCTGCGGTCGCGGTCACCGACGCCGGCTGACGGCTGACTTTTCCGCTCGCTTTTTTCGCTCTCACTCGCTCCCCGAGCGACTGCCGGCAAGTCAGTCGTCGGCCGGAACCTCGCAGTCGAACGTTTCGAGCCGTGCTTGCAGGCTGCCGGTCTGGCCTCTGAGGTCGTCGAGTTGTTCCCGAACCCCCGAAATCGTCGCCGCTCTGGACTCGGCTTGGCTCGCCAGCGCGTCGCTCTGTTCCGCGATATCCCGCGAGCGGTCGGCGACGCCGATAATCGCGTCGACCACCTCCTCGGTCGTGCGCGCGCCGTCGTCGGTCGCCGTGGCGACCTCGTCGACCGACATATCGACGCTTTCGACGATGTCCGAGACCGCCGCGAACGCTTCTGCGGCGTCGGTCGTCGTCGACCGTCCCGTTTCGAGCTGCGCCTTCGTCCGTTTCATCTCCGCCTGCACGCGCGCCACGT
The DNA here is from genome assembly GCF_003665865.1 of Haloferax sp. Atlit-109R. Taxonomy (NCBI): domain Archaea; kingdom Methanobacteriati; phylum Methanobacteriota; class Halobacteria; order Halobacteriales; family Haloferacaceae; genus Haloferax; species Haloferax sp. Atlit-109R. The sequence goes on along the minus strand of NZ_QPLO01000002.1, from coordinate 1,561,725 downwards.
CTTCGATTGTCTCGGTTATCGTCCGCTCGATGGCCGCCGAGTGGTCTTGGGTCTCGTCGGCGAGGGACTTCACTTCCTCTGCGACGACCGCGAACCCCTCGCTTCCGTCCGAGGCGCGGGCGGCCTCGATGTTGGCGTTGAGCGCGAGCGTGTTCGTCTGTTCGGCGATCGACTCGATGAGGTCGGTGCTCTTCGAGACGTCGTCCATCCGGTCGTCGAGCGACTCGACCAGCGACGCGAGTTCGTCGACGCTCTGTTCGACGTTCTCGATGGCCTCGATGGCCGTCGTCGCAGTCCCCGTCCCCGCCTCGGCGGCCTCCGCCGCGTCGCTCGCCTCGCCGGAGACTTGGTCGGCGTTCGCGGCGATTTCCTCGATTGTCGCCGACAGACTGCTCAGTTCGTCCGTCGTGGATTCGAGGTCGTGAGCCTGCTCGCGCACGTCCGTGGCGAACGCCCCCACGTCGGCCGCGAGCTGTCGTTGCGTCCGTTCGAGCGTTTCGGCGTCGTCGTGGACCGACTGCGTCGTTCGCTCGACGGTCGCCGCGAACGCTCGGAGATCGACGATAGTCGACGAGAGGTCGCGCTTCATCGCCGTGAACGCGTCGCTGATGGCTTCGATGGCCTCGATACCCGACCCTTCGGGCGGGTTCGCGGTGAAATCCCCCTCCGAGACGGCGTCCATGGCCGCGGCGAGTTCGTCGGCCTGCACCATCAACTGCTCGTTCAGGCGCTCGACTTCGGCTTTCGCCTCCTCGCTGTCTTCGAGGCTCTGCATCTTCTGTCTGGTCTCCTCGCGGGAGCGCTCGACAGAGAACCAGTTCGTGACTAACGCCGACGCGAGCATGAGGATGAACACCGCGTGGACGAGCCCCCAGCCCATCGGGTTCGCGATTGCGTCGGGGTGGTTGTACACCGCTTCCGGGTGGTCCATGCCGAAGACGCCGTGCTGGATGGCGACGTACAGGATGCCGACGACGAACGGGAGCCAGTCCTCATAGACCGCGAGGACGGCCACGATGACGAAAAAGTGGAAGTGCGCCTCGATGTAGCCGCCCGAGAAGTAGACGAGCAGAGCCGAACACGTCAGCAACCCGATTGATGCGAAGCCGCTCCGCATCCGGCGCGGGAGCCACGGGAGCCACGCGAACAGTGCCAACCCCGCGACCGCTCCGACGCCGAGCAAGACGTGTTCGGCGGGCGCGGCGGTGAGCGTCGCACCCGTGACGTACGGCTCCGACCCGGTGAAGTTCCCGAGAAAGTACAAAAGCGGCGCGTGCGCCACGAGGAAGACGAGGATGTTTCGGTGACGCGCCCGCCACGACTCGCTCGGAATCGAGTCCCCCTGCGGGACGTATCTCACTGCGTCTCGGAGCCGCTGTCGCCATCGCCCCACACCGCGTCGACGGTTCTGCGTGTCCGCTGTCGGCGTTCCCATACCCCTCCCCTTCGACTTCGGGGTGAAATGAATTGCCGCTCGTTTATCAACGTTGATTCTGCTCCCGGGAGATTTCCCCTCCAAAACCGATATATCGTGGTGTTTTGTAGAATTTCGACAGCCAGTTATTTAATTTTCAACACGTTCTCGTGTGGTCGACGGAACCTGTCGTTTGATGGCTATCGGCGGGGGTAGCGTGCAGTGAGCATCCGACCGAAGTTGGGTGGTTCGGTACACGGTGAACCCTCTCGTTCACACGAAACGGCACAAAACGGACCCGACGGGCTTTCGTTCGGTGGGCGAACGGGGTCTACATTTCGGGTGGCTGAGGGGCTGTACGGCGCATTTCCAACGTGGTCGATAGGCCACCTGTTTGGATTCATTCCGTTCGAAATCTGAACGTCGGTATTTGCCTCTCGGCCAGAACAGCCAGTTGTCAAATCGTCTCCTTGCTAGTAGACAACGGTGGATCGAGCACATTCACTTGTTTAGTGGTTTAAATAGTAGTTTCACAACTGCTAGTCTCAACGGCTACTATTCCAAATTCTCCGAGTTGCTCTGTACATGCTGTGTTTCGACTCCCAAACTTGTCCAATTGGTATATGAATAATTATACATGGGTTCCCCATGTACTGCGTAGAAATGCGGACGAAGAAGCTCCCAAAGGAGGCACCGGGAAAGTACGTCGAGTATCATCCGCGTCCGTACTACTCACCAGACTCGCTTCCACCGGAGCCGAAAATCGAACTCCCCGACGAGACATACGACCTCGTCGCCGACGCAGCCTATCAGATCGGTCGCGTCGATGGCATCAGTTCGACAGTCGATTTTGCGGCGGTCCTGTACACGACGCTCATCCGAATCGAGGCGGTCGAGTCAGCTCGAATCGAGGGCGCAGAGATCGATTATCAGGACGTCGCCGCGTTCCACACGAAACACGAAGACAGCGCCGACGCCGAACCGCAAAGCAAGGACTTGCGTGAAGCCTTGAACTACGAGGTTGCGCTCCTGTACGGTATCGACCACGTCGAAGGCGGGGGCGAACTCACGCTCGATTTGATTAAACATCTTCACGAGATGCTCCTCGATGGTGTGCGTAACGAGGGCGACGTTGTTGGGGAGTTCCGTGACCACATGGTTCGGCTCAACAGTCCGAACCCTGCGAAAGACCCATTTATTCCACCCTCGGCGTCGTCGCTTGGCGGTCTCATGTCTTCGCTCGTCGAGTACGTTGGGATGGACGGTGAGTACCATCCACTCGTCGATGCCGCGATCATTCACTACTTCTTCGAGACAGTTCACCCGTTTTCAGACGGGAACGGTCGCCTCGGCCGGCTCATCATCATCCTCTATCTGGTCGACCAAGGCTACATCGAGAGCCCGTACATCTACCCGAGTGCCTACTTCAACCGGCACAAGGTCGAGTACGTCGAGAAGATGCGCGCCGTGAGTGAGCAGGGCGAGTGGGTCGAGTGGATCGACTTCTTCCTCGAAGCACTCCGGTCGCAGGCCGAAGAGTCGTACGACCGGACGTGGTCGCTCAAAGAACTGCAGTCGAGGTACGAGACGGAGTACGGTGGGAGCACGTCGACGGACAGGTTCGCCCGCAAATTACTCGAAATTCCGTACTTCACGGCGAACGACATCGTTCGGGAACTCGACGTATCCCGCGGGACAGCGTACAACGTCATCGAGAACCTCGAAGACGTCGGCCTCATCGAAGAAGTGACTGGGGCCGAGTGGGGTCAAGAGTACAAGGCGGTCGAAGTGTTCGACGTGTTCGAGTAGGCCGCTTCGGCGGTGTTCAGATAAGGATTGAAAGGTGAGGCGGAGCGTTTCCCGAGTGCTCTATGCCCGAAAACGCTTGCCTCGGCGGTAATCTCGGCCAGATCGAGTTAGAGTTTGTGGAACGAGAAGCGACACCGCAACTGCTGATGAAGCTCAGTATTCAACTCCATCTCGCTGGATTGTCGCTTTCGAATACTGTTTCTGTTCTTGAGATATTTGGTGTCGAACGGGCTCGTTCCACGGTTCACAACTGGGTGCACAAGACTGATCTACAGCCCGACAATGGTCGAAGTCCGACTCACGTTGCAGTTGACGAAACCGTGATTCGACTCAACGACGAACAGTACTGGCTGTACGCGGCTGTCGACCCAGAAACAAATGAATTACTTCATACAAGGCTTGAACCGACGAGAACCAAGGTTCTCGCTCATTCGTTCTTCCGTGAGCTTCGCGAGAAACACGACGTCGACGACGCCGTGTTTCTCGTCGATGGCGCGACACCGCTGAAAGACGCCTGCAACCGACACGGCCTCCGATTCCGATACGAAAAACACGGGAATCGGAACAGCGTCGAACGTGTCTTTCGAGAGATAAAACGTCGAACTTCCTCGTTCTCAAACTGTTTCAGCAACGCCGAAGCAGAAACTGCCGACGACTGGCTCAGATCATTCGCGTTCGCATGGAACCAGCTTATCTGAACACTACCGCCGTGTGCTACCTGACCTCTTTACCGAGTTCGGATTCTGGATAATAAATACTTTCGAATCCGGTTAGCGTTTCGCTCATCTCAGGCGTCACGAACGAACGTACCTGGCGGGGTGCCTCCGGAACCCCGTTTGGGCGACGCTCCCGAAGACGACCGTCTCGGTCGGTTCGAACCGGCCATCGGCGGCGCGTTTTTCCGCGTTGGTTCCGCCTCGAGCGTCGTGGCCCGGCGCTCCCACCGATTCGAAAAACCTCGCCCTCCGTTCCGGTCCGGTCGCTCGCGTTGCGGAGGTCGACGGCGACCTCGAAGCCGTCACCGGTCTCGCGCTCGGACACGGTCACGACGCCGTACTCGATGGTCGCATACGACAGGCCGTGACCGAACGGGAACAGCGGCTCCGTGTCGTGTCGGTCGACCGCCCAGCGCGGCGGTGACGACACCGACCAACGAATGTCCCACACCTGCGTTCGTGGCCAGTTAGTAATACTCTCCTTACTCTCGATTCACGCCGACTCAACGTCCGATAGACGACTCACGGGCGGTGTCCTACGCCGATTCGAGATGATTCGCTCTCGCCCGCGAAACAGCTTCCCCGAGTCGTTCCGACCAATAAATTACAGACTTATCCGTGTAATCTTTCTTGGTTGAAGTCGCAGAATCCATGTCGGTTGTCATTGCCAGTAATGCTATCATTACCCTTCGGCGCGTGACCGCCCGGTATCCGTTTTAGTAACAGTATTCTTCGTCGGACGGCTCCTACGACGCTCACGCACGCGGCGGCTCAGTATCCCGAGCGTGCCGTCCGAACGTCGCCTTCGGACCGAACGACGACTCTACACGCACCCGATAACATGGTTCGGACCGTCGCGTCTCGTCGCGCCGTCACCGCGGTATCGAGACGCCGAACGAGAGGTGAGGTGTTGGTCGTTCGACGCGGCTCAGGGCTGGACCTGGTCGAGGGGGCGGATGAGGACTTCGTTGATGTCGACGCGCTCCGGTTGCGTGACGACGAACGTAATCGTCCGCGCGATGTCTTCGGGCGCGAGCGCGTCCATCGTGCCGACGTAGTCCTTAACGTTCTTTTGGACTTCCTCGTCCGGGATGTGGTCGAGCAGTTCCGTGTCGACCGCGCCGGGTTCGATTGACGAGACGTGGATGCCCGCTTCGGCGACGTCGAGTCGCAGCGAGTCGCTGAACATCTTGACGCCCGCTTTCGCGGCGTTGTAGTGCGAACTGTTCGCCTGGAGGAACCGGCCGACGACCGACGAGAGGTTGACGATGTGGCCGCTTTCCTGTTCCATCATCGTCGGGACGACCGCGTGGGTGAGCGTGATGAGACCGGTGAGATTCACGTCGATGGTCGTCTGGAGCGTCTCGCGGTCCGCCTCGCCGATGTGTGCAAGCGGCATGAGGCCGGCGTTGTTGACGAGAATGTCGATGCGACCGTACTCGTCGAGCGTCGCCTCGACGAGGGCGTCGATGTCGTCGTCGACGGTGACGTCCGTCGGGACGACGAGGGCGTCGCCGCCGTCGTCTTCGATAGTTGCGGCGAGTTCTTCGAGTTCGCCTTCGCGGCGGGCGGCGACGACGACGCTGGCCCCGCGAGAGGCGAGGGATTTGGCCGTCGCGCTGCCGATGCCCGACGACGCGCCGGTGACGATTGCGACCTTTCCGTCCAGTTCCGAACCGAATTCTTCTGACATCAATTGTTAGTAGTCTCTTTACTGACTTCCCGGTTATGCTATCTGCAATGGGTGTTTAAGTACTGCTGTCTCCGAGCGGTGCTCGCCAGCGGAGCGAAGTACTGAACCGATACGTCGCTGCACAGCGACCGTCGGGTGAGCTCAGTGCGCTAATCGAATCCTCGATTCGACGGTCTGGCGGTCGTTACTCCGTTTTCTCCATCAGTAACGCCCGGTCGAGCCACCACCGGGGAACAACGCGAAAACGACAGTTCCGTCGAACCGTGTTCCGACCGACTCTCCAAATTTAATATAGCGATATACAATTCATTTAGTCTGTACGCGCTTCCATCAGTTGTTTACTAAAACTCATTGTCCCGCAGAGACAACGACACTCGTATTCTTCTCAAATACATTTCACCACCGCTGATTGTCTCGAAAATCGTGTATTCAGTTTCGGATTGGTCGGCAGAGGGCCGCTTTGGGTGCTTCGACTCCAGGGTACGAGCCGCATGAACACCCGCGGATGAGAGATGGACTGAGGTCGATGAACTTTCCCGGTACACCGCCAGAGTGCTGCAACTCACTGTCGGAACGTGACGCAGCAGATTATTCTAACTGGACCGGTTCGGCCCTCACGACTGTGGTGACTCGGTGCTGACGGGGGGTTTGTCTCGTACTGCAAACCGACAGTCGTCAATTTCATAAACTGTATGGCGCAATATCTATTGCTTCGTCTCCGGCTGACGAACCGGCGTGATAGGACGAGCGGCGACTGAGTAGTGAAGAACGTCGTACGAGGGGTCAACACACCTCTACTGCGGCAGCGAGCATCGAGTGCACAATTACGATTCAGCAGTTATCACCGCCAGTCAGTTCCAATTCCCGTTATCTTTAAATACATTGAAACTCTGAATAACACGGCTAGCTGTGTAATGTGTGCGTTTTCACCGACTCTCACGTCCCGAAATCGAAGCCTTGACCCTCAAAAGCGTCGACCTCCCGAAATTCGAGCGACGGTAGACCGAAGATACCGCGCGGTGCGATAGTCGAGCCGACGCGAAACGATGACGGACTATACGACTCGTAGCACAACTGCTTTGCGCGACGAACGTGAACACTGCCGGTATGCGAACTGGTGTCATTATTGCCGGCGGATACTCGACGCGATTCGGTGAGGAGGACAAAGCAGTCGCATCCCTCCTTGGAACACCTCTCATCCGCCGCGTCGCCGACCGGATGGCCGGCGTCGTCGACGCTCTCGTCGTCAACTGCCGACCGGAGCAGACGGCTGCGCTCCGAGCCGCGCTCGACGGCTACGACCACCCGATAACGATTGCGGAAGATTCGGAGCGCGACGAGGGCCCGATGGCGGGAATTATGACGGGTCTGCGGGCCGTCGAGACGGAGTACGCGTTCGTCGCCGCCTGCGACATGCCCTTTCTCGAACCCGCGCTCATCGACAGATTGTTCGAGCGGGCGGCCGGCCACGACGCCGCCGTGCCGCGGGTCGGTGACGGCTGGTTCCAGCCGACGCACGCGGTGTACCGGGCCTCGTCGATGGCCGACGCGTGCGAAGCCGCGCTGGCCGAGGGGAGTCACAAAATCATCGACCCGCTGTTCACGCTCGACTACGTCGTCCTCGAAGAGAGCGAAGTGCGCGAGTACGCGAGTCTCGACACCTTCGAGAACATCAACACCCCCGACGAGCTCGCTCACGCGGCGGAACAGTTGCGCTAGCGCTCCACGACGGCCACGACGGGTTCGGACGCCGTCAACTGCGTCAGTACGACGTGTGGAACGTTCGACCGAGCGAGGATGTCCGATGCAATCTCCCGTGCGACAGCTTCGAGGGTCGCATCGTCGACCTTGTTCAGCACGGGCACGACTGTCGCACCGTCGGGAACGTCCGCGCGGCCGCCGCGCCCGCTGATGAGCACGGTTGCGATATCCGACGGACGAATCGTATCACCGACTTCGAGGTCGGTGAGGGCGGCGACCCGTTCCGGTCGGTGGACGCAGTCTTCGGTGAGCGGTTCACCGACGGCGTGGACGCTCGCGATGGGGAGGACGGTGTCGGCGGTCGCCGGGAGTTGTGGTTCGCGGTCGCCCGGGGCCTTGAACTCGCGCATCCGCGCGCCGTCGGCCTTCACCAGCACCGCGTCGGCGACGCCCGACTCCCCGATGGCGTCGACCACGTCGGGGTCGTAGCCGCGGTAGCGGTCGTCGCGGTCACGGTCGGGGACGACACCCATCGGCCAGTCGGTCGCCTTTTCGAGCGCGGCGACCGGCCTGTCGGTTACGACCACGTCGGCGACGTGCTGGTCGAAGATGGGGATGCGGACCGTCGCCGTCACGACGGCGCGGCCGAGCCGACGCGCCAGCGCGTACAGCGTGGACTTTTTCCCGCCCGCGCCGACGACGCAGACCACGCCGCGTCGAGCGCAGAGCGCATCAGCGAGCGTCATGTTCGTTCTCCGGGTCGCGCGCGGTTCGTCGTCCAGCCGTTCGTTCGGTGTTCAGTCATCGAGGGTGTCGAAGTCATCGGTGAGGGCAGCAAGTCCGAGGCGGTCGATAGTCTGCGCCGTCGGCACGCCGTCGTCGGTCCAGCCGCGGCGGCGGTAGTACGCGTCGAGCATCGAGTCGAAGTCGTCGCGGTCGACGGTCGCACCGGCCCGGGGCCCCGATTCGAGCGGCTCTTGGAGCGCGGCCGGGAGGGAATCGTCCTCGCGCGAGATGCCTTCGCGGACGTTGAACAGCCGCGTCACGTTCCAAATCCGCTCGCCGACTGTGGCGAGTCCGCCGGCGGGGTCGAGGCCGACCGATTCGAGCCACTCCCGGCCGAGGTCGTCGAGCGCGTCGCCGAAAAAGTCATCCGCGATGAGGCTCCAGAGCGTCGACCGCCGGTCCTGTTCGCGGATGACCTCCGCCGCGGTCCGGTCGGCTCCCCAGTCGCCGTCGAACACCTCGCGTTCGATGGGTCGCGCCCGCCGATGGCACGCACCCCGGTCGCTGGTCGCGTACGCGAGTGCCATGCTCTGCGCGCCGCGCGGGTCGTATGCCGGTAGCTCCATCGACTTCACCGTGGGGACGAGGTCGCGCCCGCCGAACCGCGTCGCCGCCGCCTCGACCCCGTCCGCGAGCGCGTCACCGAGCTCCGACTCGCGCTCCGCAATCTCCTGTAAGAGGGCCCGCGCGCCGTCGGGCTCACCGAACGAGAGCGAGCGGTCGAGCACGCCGGCGGCGTTGGCCTTGACCGTCCACGCGACCGCGCTTCCGGCGCTAATGAGGTCCATCCCGAGGCGGTCGCAGGTCCGTCCCAACACTGCGACGGCGTCGAAGTCGTCGATGTCGAGTCCGGCTCCGAGCGTCATCGCGGTGGCACCGCGCGGGACGTGGTCGCCGTCCTCCGTGGCCACACGATACCCGCCCGGAGTCTCCGTGTCGGCGCGTTCGCGGCCGACGGCCCGGTCTTCGACTGTCGTGATGCCCAACTCCTCAGCCGCTTCGAACTGTCCGTCGCTCCAGCCTCGCGTCGAGAGTGCACCGATCTCGTTCGCGAAATCGATCGTCTCGACGGTTCCGCTGGCCCGTAGCCACCGTCCGGTGTCGGTCTCTCGGTACTTCGCCGCGTAGGCGTCTCGCAGGTCGTCCAACCCGTCGGCGTCGGGCGGGGCTCCCCGCGCGACGACGGCCTTCAGTCGCTTCGAGCCCATCACCGCTCCCGCTCCCCCGCGGCCCGCGTGGTGGTCGCCGGCGTCGGAGGCGATGGTGGCGTATGCGACCTGTCGTTCTCCCGCGGGGCCGATACACGCGACAGCCGCGTTCGGGAACGCCCGCGCCGTGTCGACCGTCCCAGACCCCCACGTCTCGGCGGGTTCGATTGTCGCGTCCCCGTCTTCGACGACGAGGCGAACGGGTTCGGACGCGACACCCGTCACGAGCAGGCCCATGTGCGACCCGAGCGCGCCGGCCAGCGAGTCGGGGAACTCGCCCCCCGCGTACGAGTCGAGAAAACACCCCGTCAGCGGGGATTTCGTGATGGCGGCGTATCTCGACTCGCCCGGGAGATAGCCCGAAAGCGGGCCGAGCATGAACAGCATCGCGTTCTCCTCGCCGAGCGGGTCGACGCCGGCGTCGAGTTCGTCGTAGAGATAGCGGGCACCCAACCCCTTGCCGCCGACGTATCGCCGTCGCCACTTGTCCGGAATCGGCGTGCTCTCGACCGAGCCGGCGGACAAGTCGACCCGCAGGAGTCGGTCAGCGATTGGAGGTGCCATCTGATCGTTCGTCAGTACCGGCGACCAAAAAGATGTGCCGTTCTCGCGGACCGCCGAGCGAATTCGGCGTCGCGAACGCCTCCGCCAACGCCGTACTCTGCGGTTCGCTCGGTGGGTCGCGGTGCCCGACGCGAACAGACGGGAAACCATACATGACAACTACAATATATTTTGTGTTTTCACGGCGGGAGTCCGGAGCACGGCGGGTTCTGTCTCCCGTGTTGGTCGACCGACCCAGTCTTCATTACGACCACCCGCGAGGCGTCACACAGCATCGATATGTCCACAACGGAAATACCGATTACGGTCGTCAGCGGTCCGCTCGGCGCGGGGAAAACGACGCTGGTCAACCGACTCCTGAACGACCCCGGTAGCAGGGAGATTGCCGTCGTCGTCAACGACATGGGCGAACTGAACGTCGACGCGGAGTTAGTCGCGTCCGAATCGGACGACGGGGTTATCGACCTCTCGAACGGGTGTATCTGCTGTCGGCTTCAGGACGACCTCGTGACCGAAGTGACGCGGCTAGCGGAGAACCGCTCGTTCGACTATCTGCTCATCGAGGCCTCGGGAATCAGCGAACCGCTCCCGATTGCACGCACGCTGGCGAGCGAGTCGAACGAGGGCGGTCTGCCGGACCACCTCCGGTTGGACACCACGGTCTCGGTCATCGACGCCTACGGGTTTTGGAAGGCGTTCGACCCGGCGGAATCGCTTCCGGACGCCGCCCCCGACCCGGAGCGCCCGTTGACGGAGGTGCTCGTCGAGCAAGTCGAGTTCTGCGACGTGCTGTTGCTGAACAAGTGCGATATGGTCCCCGACGACGCGTTGGACGCCGTCGAAGCCGAGATTCGGGAACTCCAGCCGCGCGCGAGCATCCGCCGGACGACGTACAGCGACGTCGACCCGACGCGGGTTCTCGACACGGGGCGCTTCGATTTCGAGGCGGCGAAGCGCCATCAGGGTTGGAAGCAGGCCCTCGCGAGCGACGGGGTCGAGGCGGACCACGGCCACGACCACGACCATATCCACGACGAGGGCGTCTCGGCAGCGACGGCCCACGGCGTCGAGTCCTTCGTCTACCGTCGAGACCGTCCGTTCCACCCGCAGCGCCTCGACGCGTGGCTCGACGACTGGCGGGGGAACGTCGTCCGCGCGAAGGGGTTCGCGTGGGTCGCGAGTCGTCCCGAGACGGTCCTCGGCGTGAGTCAGGCGGGGCCGTCGGTGCAGGCCGGCCCCATCGGTCGGTGGGGAGACGATACCCCCCAGACGCGACTCGTGTTCATCGGCCGCGACCTCGACGAGGACGCAGTGACCCGAGAACTCGACGAGTGCTTGGCGACGACGGACGAGCGAGAGGCGGCGTATCCGGACGACCCGTTTCCCCGCGAGTCCGCCTGACTAGGCCGCGCCGAGGTCGACCTCGTCTCGGAGTTCGTCCCACGATTCGTGGAAGCCGTAGGTCGACTCCGACTCACCGCCGATGACCGTCTGATACACCTCGTCGTACTCCAACAACTGCGTCCAGCCGTCGTGGTACCGGTAACTGCAGTACTGACACATAGAACGGGATACCGGGCAAACCGGCAAAGGAGTATCGGTGGGAACCGAGTTGGGAGCGGGAGACTCCGCTGCCCCTAGTCCTAGGGTTCCAGCAGGACCTTCGTGACGCCCTCTTCGCGGTTGTCGAACTTCTCGTACATCTCGGGCGCGTCTTCGAGGCCGACGCGGTGGGAGACGACCCAACTCGGGTCGGCGCGTCCCTCGATTATCATGTCGCGGAGCTTACGGTTGTACTCCTTGACGTTACACTGGCCGGTGCCGAGGGCTTGCCCCTTCTCGAACAGGAGGCCGAAGTCGATGCCGAGGCGACCCTGCGCGGCCATCTCGTCGGGCGCGCCGGGGTCGTCGGGGACGTAGAGACCGGGGATACCGAGTTCGCCGGTCGGTCGGACCGTCCGAATGAGGTTGTTGATGACGACGGCCGGGTTCTCCCGGGCGGGGTCGTACGCGGAGTCGGCTTCCTTCTCCGGGTCGATGGCCTGGTAGCCGACCGCGTCGACGCCTTTGTCGACGCCGCCGCCGTGAATCTCTTTGATCTGTTCGACGGGGTCGCCCTCCTCGAAGTTGATGGGCGTGGCGTCACAGTGTTCCTCGGCGAGCGCGAGGCGACTGGGAACGCGGTCGACGACGTAAATCTCGGCCGCGCCCTTGAGTTTGGCGCTGTAAGCGGCCATCAGGCCGACCGGACCCGCCCCGTAGATGGCGACGGAGTCACCGGATTCGAGGTTGGCGAGTTCCGTGCCGTGCCAGCCCGTCGGGAAGATGTCCGCGAGCAGCGCGAACGAGTCCTCGTGTTCCCGTCCGTCCGGCAGTTTGAGCGCGTTGAAGTCGGCGTACGGGATGCGGAGCTTCTCGGCCTGTCCTCCCTGATAGGGCCCCATGGCGACGTAGCCGTACGCTCCCCCGGCGAAGCCCGGATTCACGTTCGTACAGAAGCCGGTGTAGCCGTTCTCACAGTTCTCACAGAAGCCACAGGCGACGTTGAACGGCGCGACGACGCGGTCGCCCACTTCGAGACTGCTGACGGCATCGCCGACCTCTTCGACGATACCCATATTCTCGTGGCCGAACACGATTCCCGGCTCCGCGGCCGTCCGCCCCTCGTACATGTGCAGGTCGGACCCGCAGATACAGGTCGTCGTGATGTCGATGACGACGTCGTTCGGGTGTTGAATCTGGGGCTCTTCGACCGCTTCGACTGCGACCTCTCGTTCGCCTTTGTAGACGACTGCGTCCATAGACATTGTGTGGACTCCACTCGACATCTGCGAACAGTCACTATTTATAGCTCGGGTGGGCTCTATTTTGACATAATCTGACATGTTACGGTTGGGTAGAGTGGCGTAGCGCATTCTCAAACTACCAGATAGGTTACTAGCTGTGTTCTCTCACGTCGTACTCTCTGGAGGACACACCCGAACGACCCGGTTCCGCATCGCAGTCGCCGGTCCCGGCCACGCTCGGCGCTCCCTGCCGGACCGTCCGGTGACGCACCACTCCCCGGCCGCCGAACGGTCGTCGTCAACTCGCGCGTGCGCCGAGGCATTCCACAAACGCTCCGGTTTCTTACACGACGTGTGGCGGCTTCCGTCCCCGAACTGGATTTAATAGGAACCGACCGGAAGGTCCGGCTATGAAGCGCACGATTAGCACTTCGGACGCTCCGGCGGCTGTTGGCGCGTACAGCCAAGCGACGACGAACGGCGAACTACTTCTCACCGCGGGACAGCTCCCGCTGACGCCCGACGGTGAGCTACTCGACGACGCCTCGGTCGGTGACCAGACGGAGCAGTGTCTCGAAAACGTGGCGGCGATTCTCGCCGCCGAGGATGCGTCCTTGGACGACGTGCTCAAAACGACAGTCTTCCTCGACGACATCGACGACTTCGAGGAGTTCAACGAGGTGTACGGCGAGTTCTTCGACGAAGACCCGCCGGCTCGGAGCGCGGTCGAAGTCGGCAACGTGCCGAAAGGAGCCGCGATAGAAATCGAAGCGGTCGCGGTGACCGAATAAGCGAACCGCCGCTGACCTCTGACGGGCGCTCGACGGACCCCGACGCGCCCGGTATTTTTCGAGCCGACACGTCCCGACGAGAATGCGTTTCCGAGCAGTCGGTGCTATAATCGTCGGCTATTCCAATCGCATGTTTTCGGCTCGCTCGGCCGCGAGGTCGGTAATCTCCTCGATGTCGCTCTCGGAGCGGTCCGCGAGGACGCGAACCAACATTCCGAGTTGGACGGCCGCCGTCTCGCGTAACTCCGACGCCTCTTCGGTGTCGTTGGCGAAGTAGTACTCCTGTCGACCGTCGTCGTGGACGAGTCCGGTGTACACGGACTGGATGTCGTCTTCGCGAGTCGCGTCGGCCGCCTTCGCTCGCACGTCGTCGAACCGTGGATTCGTCATCATCACGATAGACGACGCGTCGCCGCCTTAGCTCTTTGCTCCGCTCGCTGTCCCGTCTGGAGCGGTCACCCGTCTCCCGCCCACTCGCGCTCGCACCGACTTCGTGTTCGGCTTCCCGAACGCCTCGAAATCGCACTCCGACGCGAGTGGGTTGGGGTGATTTTTTAACCCCGCCGTGTCTCTTCATCTGTGAGAATGAGTCGCACAGGAAACGCAGTCCGGTCGCCGGTACTTCGGGTCTCGGGAGCCGGGCGGACGGAGCGCGGAGCGCGTGTGTTGAGCGCCGCACGTCGCACCGCCGACTCCGTCACGGTCCTCCGAACGGGACCCACCGGAATCAGCGAGTACGACCCGTTGGTTCTCGCGACCGACGCGGGGCGGACCGCGTTCTTCCCGACCGCGGAGACATCGAGAGTCCGAGACCTCGTCACCGCCATGGAAGACGGGGAGTTACCGACGGACGGTGCTGCGGCAGTCGTCGACCACGACGCCGAGCGGACGACGCTGCCAGTTCCGACCGACGAGCCGCTCGCGGTGGGAACGCGGCGCGTCCTCGGCCCCTGTGGGTGGCTCGACCCGCTGGACCCGACAGCGTATCAGTTTCACTCGCTCGATAGGGACGCGAGCGCCGTCGCGGACGCCGGGCTCGTCGGTCGAGGTAGATGCGACGCCGCCGCCGACGACCCGGTCGCAGACGCCTGGCGACGCGCGCGAGAAACCGACGGCGACCCGGTCGTCGTCGTGAACGCGAACGACGCGGACGACCGCCAGCGCGCGGACCGAACGCTCCTCGCCGGGTCGCCGATGTCGGTGCTCGACGGCGTGGCGGCCGTCGCCGAGTACCTCGGCACGACCGACGCGGTCATCCACGTCGCCGAGACCGACACCGAACTGCAAGCACATCTTCGGGAGGCTATCGACGCCGCCGCGGACGAACTCCCGGTCGTGCCGGTCGTCGTCACCGGTCCCGACGAGTACCGCGCCGGCGAACCGACGGCGGCGCTGGAAGCGATAGAGGGGGCGGACAGAATCGAGCCCCGTCTCCAGCCGCCGACGCCGGCCGAGTACGGGCTCTACGGTCGCCCGACGGTCATCCACACGCCGCGGACCTTCACCCGGGTACGGCTCGCGCTCGCGGACCCAGAGGGCACCGATAGAGACGCCGCATCGACGACGCGACTCCTGACCGTCACCGGCGACGTAGCCGCGCCCGCGACGATAGAGGTCGGCGCGGACGCCCGCCTCTCGACGGCTCGGAACGCCGTCGAACTGGAGGGGTCGTTCAAGATGGCCTGCGTCGGCGGGGTGTTCGGCGGTCTCACCCGGACGTTGGACGTCGCACCGACCGCGGCCGAACTGACCGCGGCCGGCCTCGGAACGGAAGGCGTCGTCGAACTGTTGAACGACGAGCGGTGTGCGGTCGCGACTGCCGGAGAGCGGGCGCGCTTTGCCTCGGAAGCCAACAGCGGGCGGTGCGTACCGGGACGGGAGGGAACCGTCCAACTCACCGAACTGCTGCGAGCGGTCTACCGAGGCTCGTTCGACCGAGCGAAGATACGCGAACTCGGTCGGGTCATGTCCCGGTCGAGCAACTGCCTGCTTGGCGCTCATGCACCGCGTCCGGTGCTGACCGCGATGGACGAGTTCGAATCGAGTTTCGAAGCACACGCCGACGGCCGCTGTCCGAGCGGCACCTGTTCTGACAAACTATGAGCACTGACGACCCACTCCCGGGCGTTCCGGAGATAGACGACCCGCAGCACGAGACGCCGGTCACGGCGGAGTTCGAGACCGGGACCGCGAACGACCCGCCCGTCGGAACCGACGGCGAGGCCCCGACGACACTCAGCGTCGACGGCACACAGGTCACCGTCCCGCCGGGGTCGACCGTCATCGACGCCATGCAAGCCGTCGACGACGAGGTCGTGAGCGTGGACCCCGGTGCCGACAGCCTCGACGAGGACGCCGACGTGCCGGCGCTCTGCTACTACGACCGCGGGGGCGACGCGAGCGACGAAATCGGCCCTCGGAGCGAGTGTCGAACCTGCATGGTCGAGACCGACGAACACGGGGTCGTCCCCTCCTGTTCGTTCCCGGCCACCGACGGGCTGACGGTCGAGACCGACACGTCCGCCGCCGAGGAATCCCGGAGCGTCAACCTCGACCTCGTCCTCTCCAACCACAATCTACGCTGTACGACCTGTAACGGGAACGGTCGGTGTGAACTCCAGGAGACGGCCGTCAGCGAGGGGGTCGACCACCCGCGCTACGGCGTCTTCGACGACCGAAGCGAGTACGAACCGCTCGACGACAGCTCCTCGTTCATCCAAATCGACCGCAACAAGTGTATCCTCTGTAACCGGTGCGTCGAGGGCTGTAACGACGTGCAGGTCGAAGGCGTCCTCCGTATCGAGGGCTCCGGGGAGGACACCCGCATCGGCTTCCAGTCCGACGCCGAGACGATGGCGGATTCCGACTGCGTCTCCTGCGGGCACTGTGCCACGGTCTGTCCGACCGGTGCCCTGACCGAGAAAGACATCGGTGGCGCGGGGACGCTCCCGCTTCCGGGGTTCACGCAACGGAACTCCGTCGGGCGAGTCATCGAACACGAGGATGTCGAGACCCTCGACGACACGACGGCACCCAACCGCTCGCCGGACCCCGGCAGTTCTGGGACCGCTGGGGGCGAAGCCGAGTCGGGACGGGCGGGACGGGAGAAACGGAGCGGCGTCGCCCGATACATGGCCCAGAGCAAGCGCCGAGCGTCCGACTTCCTCGAAACATACGGCCGGAAGGCCATGCTCGCGGGCGAACACACCGCCGAGAACCTCGCGGCGCGGACGCTGCCGGAGGGCCGACTGTTCGATGTCGCGTCGCTCGTCAGCGACTACCGGCTGGGCAACCTCGACAAAGCGGAGACGACCTGCGGGTTCTGCGCGGTCGGCTGTCGGTTCGAGATGTGGGGCAAAGACGGGGACGCCATCGGCGTCCAACCCGTCGACGACCCGGACAACGCCCCGGCGAACAACTTCTCGACGTGCGTGAAAGGAAAGTTCGGCCACGACTTTGCCAACAGCGAAAACCGGCTCACGAAGCCCCTGATTCGAAACGAAGACGGCGAGTTCGAGGCGGCCTCGTGGGACGAGGCGCTCGACTACGTCGCCGGCCGACTCCGCGAGATTCAGGACGAACACGGCGTCGACGCGGTCAGTTGCCTCGCGTCGTCGAAGGGGAGCAACGAGGAGGCGTATCTCGTCCAGAAGTTCGCGCGGCAGGTGCTCGGCACGAAGAACATCGACAACTGCGCCCGGCTCTGTCACTCGTCGACGGTGGCGGCGCTCCAACAGACGCTCGGCTACGGCGCGATGACGAACCGCATCAACGAGGACATCGGCGAGGCCGACGCCTACCTCATCAGCGGGTCGAACACGACCGAGTCGCATCCGGTGTTGGCGACTCGCATCAAGCAGAACGTCCGCGACGGGGCCGACCTCGTGGTGTTCGACCCCCGGAAAATCGGCATCGCCGAGCACGCCGACCAGTACACGAGAACGACGCCCGGCTACGACGTGGCGTGGCTCAACGGACTCATCCGATATCTCATCGAGCACGACCTGCACGACGAGGAGTTTATCGAACGGAATACGAAAGGGTTCGCGGAGGTCAAACGGAAAGTTCAGGCGTTCACCCCCGAGAAAGTCGAGGAGCTGGCCGGCGTCTCGCCCGACGAACTGAAGTCGGCCGCCGAGACGCTCGCCGACGCCGAGAACGTCGTCTTCGGCTGGGCGATGGGGATGACCCAATCCAGCCACGGGACGGAGAATCTCCTCGCGATGGCCGACCTCGCGCTCACCCTCGGGCAGGTCGGGAAACCGGGTGCCGGACTGTCGCCCTTCCGCGGCCAGAACAACGTGCAGGGCGGCGGCGGCGACATGGGGACCCTGCCCGGGAGCCTCCCCGGCTACCAGGACCCGGCCGACGACGAGGTCGGCGAGAAATTCGCCGAGGTGTGGGGCGAGCGTCCACCGGCTGAACCCGGCCTCAAAGTGCCGGAGATGCTTTCGGAGGCCCACGAGGGCAATCTCCGCGGGATGTACATCGTCGGGGAGAACCCCGCGCTCTCTGAGCCAGACATCCAGCACGCCGGCGAGGCGCTCGAAAGCTTAGACTTCCTCGTCGTTCAGGACATCTTCATGACGGAGACCGCAGAGCACGCGGACGTGATTCTGCCGGCGGCGACCTCGCCGGAGAAACACGGCACGTTCACCAACACCGAGCGTCGGGTCCAGCGGGTTCGAGCGTCCGCGGAGCCGCCGGGAAAGGCGCGTCAGGACTGGGAAATCACGCAGGAGCTGGCGGCCAGACTGGGCTACGACTGGGGCTACGACCACCCGCGGGAAGTCATGGACGAGATTAGCGAGTTGACGCCCATCTACGGCGGCGTCAGCTACGAGCGACTCGATTCGGGCGACGAGCACGGACTCCAGTGGCCGTGCTGGGACGACGACCACCCCGGTACGCCGTATCTCTACGACTACGAGGGGGGGAACTTCAACTTCGACGACGGGCTGGCCCGCTTCGTGCCGGCGGACGGCGGCCACCCCGGCGAACTCCCCGACGAGGAGTACCCCCTCACGCTCACGTCCGGGCGGGTCCTCTACCACTGGCACACCGGACAGATTACCCGACGCGTCGAGGGCCTCATGAGCCACGTCGGCGAGAGCTTCATCGAAATCAACCCGACGACCGCCGCGGAACTCGACGTTTCGGACGGCGAGTACGTCAGGGTCGAGTCCCGGCGTGGCGACATCGTCGTCAAGGCGACCGTGACCGACCGCGTCGGCGACGGGACGCTGTTCATCCCGATGCACTTCGCGGCCGGTGCGGTCAACAAACTCACGCAGGAAGTCTTCCACCCGCAGGCCGGCATTCCGGAGTTCAAAGTGTCGAGCGTGCGCGTGGAACCGCTCGGCCCGGACGCCGACCCGGACGTGCTGCGGACCCCGGACGCCGGCGCTGGGAGCGCCGCACGCGGCGACGACTGACCCACGGGGCGCTACGTTTCGCTGTACTCCTCTCCGGAGTGAACTGACTGCCCCTGCAAGCGTGTCTGTGACGGAACTCCTGTCTGTACTCCGTTTCGGCCCGCGAGCGAGGGTCGACAACGTCTATACATCGTATATCGCTATATCTATTTCCCGATTCACTCACAGTTTCGGAGGGTAGTTCTGGAACCGGCGTCTCACGTCAGAACTGAACGGCGAGGCTGCTATATACAAGCGAGATAGCGGACGTATCGGTCATTCGAGGCGTGTAGGTGACCATCCGTTTGTATCTCTATTAGGTGAGCTCTGGTGTTCGTTCTTGCTCTGGTCTCCCTTCCTCACACCCAAGGGAAGATACCGACTGGCTACACAGCGGGTCCACGAGTAAATCGAGCGGATATCGGACTCTCGAACCGTTTGTAGCGGGATTTAGTTCGAACTGAGCGATTCTTCCCCTGCTTCTCATTAGGGGAATCGGTTTGATGCGTTGCTTACTTGCAGCGTTATCTGGTGTGCATTAGCTGAGTAGTGTCGGGTGCATACTACCCGTGTCTATTCTCTGGCAACTACGTCCTAACCGATGCGAATTTGGGGATCCACCGACGAGTTCGGATATGGAGTTACGAAAGTTGGTCTCCGATTACCTTCCAAACGCCGTAGTTGCTGCGACCATATTCACAATCTACAACACCTACACTGGCGATACTGCCGACCCAGTCACGATTGGTGTCGAGTTCATCTTCTCCATTATTGCAATCTTCATCGGATTTGTTGTTATCACTCCGATTTTGAACAAGACATTCGATAGCGTTAGAAGATGAATACCCGTACATCTTCTCTATTAAGCGGCTGATTTTCCGTACCGACGCTGCAAATAAGTCACGCAGCAAAATCAGCCTCCGAGATTGTGTTCACACATCGTTGTGACTCCTCTTCCGGCGCTGCGGTCCGCGGCCGCGATTCAGCTAAGCGGTGTGGTTGGTCGGTTATCGGTTCGGCTGTCTGTTCAATCTGCTCCCCGCGGAAGGACGTACCCACACGAGTCGCAGACGAAGGCGATGTCGTAAAACGAATCGTAGATGGCGAGACTGTGACTGCACTTTGGGCAACGCATGCGTTTCGTGTAACCATTCGATAGTCACTTAACCCTTACCACGACGATTGTCGTATCGCTCGAAGAGTAGTTGCGTTCAGCCCCGATATTAATATTTGCAGAGACGAAAAAATTAATGTCGAACTCAGTCGTCAAGCCATATGGTCGATAGCGCAACCGACCAAGAGACTAACGTATCAGTCATGTCACAGACGTGGTGATATGCGCAGAGTCGGTCTGTCCCGACCGAAGCTCATGAACACCTGACAGCACTACCACGTCGAGCTCAGCACACCACCCGCTGCCATCATTTTTTGGAACGTCGTACCGGTTCCAGCACCGACGCTATACCGAGGTCGAACCCTTGTGCGCGCTCGCAACCGACCGGGTCGCAGACCGGTTGGTCGCCTGACTCACCTGAGTTCACGATGACGGCTCCGTCCCGTTTGCCTCAGCCGGTCTGCTGTTCTCGATACCAGAAATACGGGGCTCCTTCCCCGATGTGTGAATTGAAACGTACGCGTGTCGCGTCCTTGAGTCGGCCAAAACGCTCTCCACGGACAAAAGCCCGACCGCAACCGCCTGTCAGCGCTCCAGAAACCATCCGCGTTACAGTCTGGAGACGGCTGCGTGACTGAGATACGGTTTTCGCGAGCGCGGATGCGCCATCGACATCGACGAGTCCCTGCGGATTCCCGGTGCGTCAACCTCTGAACGTCTCCGCGACGTTCCGTGAACGGCTCGTATCTCGCGTCGGCTCGTCGCTCGGTGAGGATAGATTTCACGAGGAGTCCGCTGGATGTCTCCGAGAACGACGACTGTCGTCGAACTACCCATCCGCGACGATGGTTCCCGGTTATTTGCCGCTATTCACTATGCTGGAACAACACGTCGGGTTCCTCGAAACCGGCCGAGCAGACCGGTTTCGGAGAGTATCCACTTTGGGCACCACGGAGATTACATATTTACCTTTGTAATTGTAATGCGTGGAACGACGTTAGCTAGTTCTGAAATAGGGAACCTTGGTGCGGTTGCACCGAACGCGTCTCTCACCGACTTGCGCTCCCAACGCTTGACGCGAGTTCATCGCTTATCGGGACGGTTCCACAGCGCATCTCGTGTAAGCAGGGAACAAGGCACAATAGTTATCTAACCGGGTACTGATGAGAGAACGTATGCAGAGTGAAGTACGCGTTAGCAGTCACGAGTCGATAGACCGTATCTCGGAGAACATCTACGGCCACTTCGCCGAACACCTCGGACGCTGTATCTACGGCGGTCTCTGGGTCGGTGACGACGACAGAGTCGAGACCGAAGACGGCATCCGAATGGACACCGTCTCGCTGCTCCGCGAACTGAACATGCCGGTGCTTCGCTGGCCGGGTGGCTGTTTCGCCGACGACTATCACTGGAAAGACGGCGTCGGCCCGCGCGACGAGCGTCCCCGACGGCGGAATCTGTGGTGGACCCAGGGGCGCGAAAACATCCCCGAGGAGTCCAACGAGTTCGGGACGGACGAGTTCCTCCGCCTCTGCCAACTCCTCGATACCGACCCGTACATCGCGGTCAACGTCGGGTCGTCGACGCCGCAGGAGGCGCTCGACTGGATCGAATACTGCAACTACGGCGGCGACACGGAACTCGCTAACAGACGGCGAGAGAACGGCCAAGAAGAGCCGTACGGGGTGAAGTACTGGGGCATCGGGAACGAAAACTGGGGCTGTGGCGGCCGGTTCGCACCCGACGAGTACGCCGACGAATACCGCCGGTTCGCGAACTACTTCAACGGCTTCGACAAGCTGATGAACGAGGAGTCGACGGAGTTCATCGCGTGCGGACACCTCACGGACGACTGGAACAAGGTCTTCTTCGACAGCCTCAACGGCGGCATGGAGTACGGTCCGGGCTCGTTCCTCGGCATGGGGTCGCCGTTCAACCTGATGGACCACTTCTCCGTCCACCGCTACTATCAGGCGGGCGGTGACACCGACTTCACCGACGAGCAGTACTACAAGATTTTCGCGCGCGCACAGAAGGTCGGCGGGGACATCGACCGAGCCGCCGAGACGATTTCGCAGTACGTTCCGGAGGACGAAATCGGCATCATCGTCGACGAGTGGGGCGTGTGGCATCCGGAGGCGCGGAGCGACAACGGACTGGAGCAGGAGAACACGGTTCGGGACGCGCTGACGACCGCCGGCGTCCTCGACCTCATCCACGAGCGGGCCGACGTCGTCTCGATGGCGAACATCGCACAGCTCGTCAACGTCTTGCAGTGTCTCGTCCAGACCGACGAAGAGGACGCGTGGCGGACGCCGACGTATCGCGTCTTCGACCTGTACGAGAACCACGTCGGCCGGACGGCGCTCGAAACGAGCGTCGACACGGAACAGCGCACTATCGAAGGCGAAGAAAACGACGTACCGATGGTCTCGGCGTCGGCCTCTGAGGGCGACGGTGAACTGTTCGTCACGGCCTCGAACCGCCGCCACGACGAACCGGAGACGCTCACCGTCGACGTCGGGTCGTCGGCGTACTCGGTGTCGTCGGCGACCGTTCTCTTCGAAGGCAACGACATCCGAGAGTACTCGACGAAGGAGAACGCGGACTCGTTCGAAGCCGATGTCTTGGACGTCACCGACGAGGGCGACGGCACGGTCACGTTCGACGCGCCGCCGGCGTCCGTCGTCGGTCTGACGCTGACCGAGTAACCGCGCCGCCACCGTTCTATTTTGAGCTGACGGCGGAGGTACAGTTATTGTAGTCCCGTGTTAACATGCGGCTGCGTCATGAGCGAACGCAATTCAAGCCGCCAGCATAGCCGCCGGAAGTACCTCGCCGCGGTCGGCGCTGCCGGGGTCGCAGCGGTCGGGTCAACCGGCGTTATCGCGGGCCGCGGACGCGACGACGAACAGACAGACGTCGAAGGGACGCTGTACTCGCCCCCGTCGGGCGCGCCCGCTCCCGGGTCGCTGTATCCCCGCGTCACGCGACTGAAACACGGGTCGGGGAAAGGCGGCGAGAAGCAGTTGCTCGCGACGTTCGAGTACTATCCGTCGATGAGCGGCGGGTCGAAGCCGTACTTCCCCGTCTACCGAAGCACCGACGGGGGAGAGACTTGGTCGAAGTTCTCCGAGATTCACGACACGAGCGGGAAGGACTGGGGGCTTCGATACCAGCCGACCCTGTTTGAACTCCCGCACGCCGTCGGTCCGTGGCCGGCCGGGACGGTCCTCGCCGCCGGGAACTCCATTCCGATCCTCGACGACCCCGAAGACGTCCCCGAAGGTGAGGTCGGCGAACTCGGTGAGACGAGCATCGA
This sequence comes from Haloferax sp. Atlit-109R, assembly GCF_003665865.1. Taxonomy (NCBI): domain Archaea; kingdom Methanobacteriati; phylum Methanobacteriota; class Halobacteria; order Halobacteriales; family Haloferacaceae; genus Haloferax; species Haloferax sp. Atlit-109R. The sequence goes on along the minus strand of NZ_QPLO01000002.1, from coordinate 1,538,407 downwards.
CCTGTACGCCAGCACCGACCGCGGGGAGTCCTGGGAGTTCGTGAGCACCGTCGTCACGGGCGGCAAAGCCGTCCCTTACGACGGGAACAGCCCCGTCTGGGAGCCGGAGTTGGGGCTGGACGACGACGGAAACCTCGTCTGTTACTTCGCCGACGAGCGGATGGGGAGCGACGACGACTACAATCAGTTGGTCGCGTACAAGGCCTCGGAGGACGGCGGCCAGTCGTGGGGCGACGAGCAGTTCGTCGCGGCCATCCCGGACGAGACGACGCGCCCGGGGATGCCCACCGTCACCCCGCTCCCCAACGGCACGTACGTGATGAGCTACGAGGTCATCGGGCCGGACTACCTGTACGGCGAGGTCCACGTCAAGACCTCGCCCGACGGGCGGGAGTGGGGCGACCCGACGGACGTGGGGACCCTCGTCTCGACGGCCGACGGTCGGCGGTTCATCAACGGCCCGTACGTGACGTGGACACGGGCCGGCGGCAAAGACGGAACGATACTCGTGTCCGGAAAACAGCTCGTCGACGGGAACCGCGACCTCGCGGAGGGGAACGGCGAGGTCGTGCTCGCGAACTCGAACCTCGACGGGAGCGGCGACTGGGAGGCGGTCGACGCCCCGCTGTCGTTCGAAACGGAGGGCGACCTCGGCGGTCGGGCGTTCGTCGGGTGGACGACACCGCTGCTGCCCTCGCGCCACGGGGACGAACTACTGCAACTCACGTCGGTCGCGGACGGCCCGAATCTCTGTGAAATCAGTTACGGCGTCCAGTCGCTACCCCTCGACGACGGGACGTAGCGTCACCGTCGAAACGTCGCGGAGAACTCGTTTTTCGGACTCTCACCGGAGACTGGACGGTCGGTCGGCGCGGTCGCGTCGGCTGTGTCGGCCGCGTCGGCCGCATCCTCTTCTCGGTCGCGCGTTTGGGCGGCCAGTTCCGTGTGGAACGCGGCCGCGAGCGCGGGAAACACGAGCGGGAGTGCGACCGTCAAGACCAGACATACGACGAACAGCGTCGCGGTCACGACGCCGACCAGCACCGTCGCCACCGGCCGCTCGACGGACCACCGGTAGCCGTCGGTGACGGCGTCGAACGCGTCGTCGCCCTGCGCGAGCGCGACGAAGCCCAGCGCGAAGACGACCCACGCGTGATACGCGAGATAGAACCCGACCATCCCGAGGAGGCCCGCGAACGCCGACCCGGAGGCGGAGAACCGGCCGAGATAGAAGACGGCGAGCGCCGGGAACGCGACCAGGAGTCCGCTGAACAGGAGCGCGTCGAGCCAGTGGTCCGAAAGCGTCTCTCTGACGGCGTCGCGGTCGACGTGGCCATGTTCGCGGACGGAAGCGACGGCGCCGTAGACGCCCAACGTCGCCGGCCCGATTGTGACCAGCGGGACCGATGCGAGCACCCACGCGACGCTGATAGCGACCATCCGAACGGGGTGATGGAACACCGTTCGGACCGCGGCGACGAGCGCGCGGTGGACGCCGACGGTCCCGTCCGCTGACTCGCTCATCCCGTCGCGCCCTGCATCTGCACTGCTCGCACGATCTGTCCCTGGAAGATGAGGTAGATGATGAACAGCGGCAAGGACCCCAGAATCGCGACGGCCATGTGGAGTCCGGGCGTGTCGATGTTCCCCTGATAGAGGTTCACCAGTCCGATGGGAAGCGTGTACGCCGTCTCGTTCGACAGCACGAGGAGGGGCCAGAGGAACGCGTTCCAGTTGTAGACGAACATGAACAGCGCCAGCGCCGAGAGAATCGGCTTCGCGAGCGGGAGGATGATTCGGGTGTACACCTGGAAGGTGGTGAACCCGTCGAGCCTCGCCGCCTCCTCGTACTCGGCCGGGATGTCCTTGAAGAACTGGTAGAGGAGGAACACGCCGAGCGGGCTGGCCACGGCCGGCAGTATCACACCCCAGTAGGTGTTGATGAGGCCGAGGTCCGAGACGATCTGGTACAGCGGGACGATGTTCATGTAGTACGGGACCATGAAGCTCGCGAGGATAACACCCATGACCAGCCCTTGACCGGGCCAGTCGAGCCGCGTGAGCGAAAAGGCGATCATCGAGTCGATGACGACGATGAGCAGCGTCGCTCCGGCGGCGATGATGAACGTGTTGATGGTCCACTCGACGACGAGCGTGTTGTTCAGGAGGTACTGGTAGTGTTCGAGCGTTATCGGCTCGCCCGCGAGCGGCGGTATCCAGTACGGTCGCGGGTCGCGCAACAGCTCGGTCGGCTGGAAGGACCGAGAGAGCGTGTACAGGTACGGGACCGCCATGAGAACGGCGAGGCCGTAGAGGAACGCGTGGAGCAACACGTTCCGAACCGTGTCGCCGTCGAGCCGTGCTCGTATCGAGTCCTGCGATGTCGTTTTAGTCATTTGAATCACCGATTACTTTGAAGTTCACGATTGCGATGACGATGAGGATGGCGACCAGCACGTACCCCATCGCCGCGCCGTAGCCGAACTGCTGTTGGGAGAAGGCGCTCCGGTAGAGATAGTAGACGAGCGTGTCGGAGGTGTCCTTCGGGCCGCCCTGCGTCATCACGTACGGTTGTGCGAACACCTGGAACTGGAGGATGAACTGCACCATCACCACGAACACGACCGAGTTTCGCATCTGGGGCAGCGTGATATCCTTGAAGGCTCGCCAGCCGGTCGCGCCGTCGAGCCGAGCGGCCTCGTACAGCCGTTCGGGGATGCTCTGTCGGGCCGCCAGGAAAATGACGAAGTTGAACCCGACCAGCCACCAGACGGTCATGAACGCGAGCGCCGCCATGACGAGGTCCGGCGACGTGAGCCACCCCGGCGGGTTGTCGATGAAGAACCCGAGGTAGTAGTTTATCAGGCCGTAGCTCTGGGAGTACACCTGTCCCCACACCAGCGTCACGACCGCGACGGTGAGGACGTACGGACTGAAGTAGATGGCCCGAAGGGTTCGTTTCCCGGCCACGTCCCGGTTTACGCCGAGTGCCATTACCAAGCCGAGGATGACCAGCGCCGGAACCGAGATAGCGACGAAGAGGAGCGTTCCCTCCATCGCGTTGTAAAACACGGGGTCCTGAAACAGTTCCACGTAGTTCTGGAGGCCGACCCACTCCGTCTCGGTGAGGTCGAACTTGTTCGGGTACGTGTGGAGGCTCATGTAGAGCCCCTTCAGGGCCGGCCAGATGAGGAACACCGTGAACACGGCGAGGTACGGAAGCGACCAGACGATGCCCTCGATGGTCTCCTTCCGCAGACCCATAACGGTCTTGCTGTTCGCCGCGGTCTCACCTCCCATGATGCGTTCTGTTATCCCCATCTTCGATTACTCCGAGATGCCGTTCGAGACCGTCTGGATTCCGGAATCGATAGCAGCCTGTGGCTCGGAGTTCTGCGCCCAGATGTCGACGAGCCACGTGTACCAGTTCTGCGCGTTCGGGTCGCCGTTCGGGACCTTCGGGTGGTAGAAGTAGTCGCCGTCTTCGGCCATCTCGACGTACTTGTTGAGCGTCTTATCGTAGTACGGGCTGTTCTGGAAGGTGTCGGACTCGTAGATGCTGTTCGCGGCGGGCAGGTGACCGGCTTCGGCACCCCACGAGGGGTTCTGCGTGGTCATCCAGTGGGCGACTTCGGCGGCAATCTCCGACTTGGCGTCGCTCCGGCCCTCCTTCTTCGGGAGGACGATGGAGTGGCCGTCAGCCCAGACCGTATCCTGCTGTTTGTTCGGGCCGACGGTCGGTTCGAAGAAGCCCCAGTTGAGGTCGTCGACGCCGGACAGGGCGGCGACGTACCACGTCCCGTTCATCGCCATCGCGCACGTTCCGTTCTGGAAGGCGTTGTTCCCCCACGTGTCCTCGCTCGTGGCGGGGGCCCATCCCATGTCGCCGGTCATGTCGGAGAAGAGTTGGGCGATGTTCATCCCGGCCTCGCTGTCGAACGTCGGGTTCCACTCGTCGTCGTAGAGACTCCCGCCCTGCTGTTTGACCCAGGTACTCCACGTCCGGAACGACCCGAATCCGTCGTTGTACGGCGACTGCGTAAACGCGTGAGCGTCGGTGTTCTCGACGACCGCGTCACCCGCCTGCCGGAACTCCTCCCAGTTCGTCGGCGGGCTCTCGGGGTCCAAGCCGGCCTGCTCGAACAGGTCCTTGTTGTAGTACACGCCGATGGGATGCATGTCCATGGGTAGCGCGTTCACGTTGTCGTTGACGGTGACGAGGTCCCAGTGGCTTTCGGTGTAGTCGCTCTCCATCGACGCCGTGTCGGCGTAGGACCCGATTGCGTCGATACCGCCGTCCCACGCTCGCAGGTACGCGGCGTGCATGACCGCCATGTCTGGCGCTTCGCCGCCGGAGAGGGCGGTGAACAGCTTGTTGTAGTACTCGTTCCACGGGGTGCGTTGGCGGTTGATGGTCACCTCCGCGTCCGTGTCGAGCGGCTGTTCCTCGTTGAACTTGTTGACGATGCTCTCCATAATCGGCCCTTCGCCGCCGCTGAACAGCTCCCAGAACGTGAGCTCGTAGGACTCGCTCCGCGTGTTGCCGGAACTGCCGCCGTCACTGCTGTCGCCGTCACCGCCGCCACTTCCGCTATCTCCGCTGTTGTCGCTGTTACCGGCGCAGCCCGCGAGTGCGACGGTTCCCGCGACTCCGGCAGATTTGATAAACTTCCGACGGGTCCTGCTAGTGATAGCTTCTCGAACCATGTGTCATGTGTATATGTAGGGGTATGGATTAAACTATTTTCCGTGACTAATTCTGCCGGTAGATGAAATCCGACGTACTACTCGCTCGCCTGTCTGTCGTGGCGGCGCGGAGAGCGAGCGCCGTCCAGACTGCGCTCGCGTCCCCGAATGACGCGACTTCGAGCGGAGGTAACCACAACTATTATTAGTTCTCTTGGCAACCCACGAACAATGAGTACTGTTAGCATCGAAAACGTGCGAAAAGTCTACGGTGGCGACTCGGATATTGTCGCCGTCGACGACATCAGCTTCGAGATAGCGGACGGTGAGTTTCTGACTATCGTCGGTCCCTCGGGGTCGGGCAAGTCGACGTTGCTCCGTATGATTGCGGGTCTGGAAGATATCACAGAAGGGACGATACGTATCGGGGACCGGGTCGTCAACGGCGTCCAGCCGCAGGACCGGGACGTCGCGATGGTGTTTCAGAACTACGCGTTGTACCCGCACATGACCGCGCGCAAGAACATGAGTTACGGGTTGCAGTTGACGACCGACCTTCCCGAAGACGAGATAAACCAGCGGGTGATGGACGCGGCGGAGATGATGGGTGTTACGGACCAGCTCGACAAGCATCCTGGAAACCTCTCTGGAGGACAGCAACAGCGTATCGCCACGGGCCGCGCCATCGTGCGCGAGCCGTCCGTCTTCCTGTTCGACGAGCCGCTGTCGAACCTCGACGCCAAGCTCAGGCTGCACATGCGGACGGAACTCCAGCAGCTCCAAGACACGCTCGGGACGACGACGGTGTACGTCACTCACGACCAAGAGGAGGCGATGACGATGTCCGACCGCATCGCTGTTGTCGACGGCGGCGAACTCCAGCAGATAGGGACGCCGGAGGAGATATACAACGAACCTCGGAACCTGTTCGTGGGCGACTTCGTCGGGAACCCGCCGATGAACCAGTTCGAGGTACGACTGTCGGGCACGTCGCTGGTCGCCGACGGCTTCAGTTACGACCTCTCCGAGCGAGTTCTCGAACATATCAAGCAGTACGCCGATGGCGTAGACGAGTTCGTGCTCGGCATTCGGCCCGAGAACATCACTCTCACAGACAGCGACGAGCCCAACGCGGTTCGAGCGTTCCTCGACGTCCGCGAGCCGGTGGGGTCGGACAACTACCTCCACTTCGACATCGAGGGCGAGGAGTGCTGGGTCCGCGTGCCTGGCGATGTCAAACCCGACACGAACCAAGAGCTGTCGCTCGCCTTCGACGAGGAGCGGTTGCATCTCTTTCGGCAGTCTGACGGCATCAACATTCTCGCACAAGAAGAACCACCGTTAGAGGCGACGGCTGGGCAGAACACCTGATAGCGGCCCTGTGAAACGCAACAAACCCGGTTTGTCGGAGAGCCACGGCTGATACTTGGAGCTAGTTTTATCGGAGGGGAGACGCGAGCGACGCGTCGGTTCGATTCGTCGGTGAAGGCCGTAGTCGGCACTGCGGTTCGTCTCCGGCGAGGTGCGGCGACGCTATCGACGCCTCCCGAATCGCCGCCGATACAACCCGTGGATGACTGAACCGCCCATGCCCGCCCCGTAGTCTTGGGACGAACAACTACATTCTGAAATACAGAATAGACTCCGCCCGGGGTGACCCGGCGGGACCGCCTGCAACGAACTAGTAGAAGCCGTCGGTTACTCCGGTGAACGATGGCTACACTGTACGTGCATAGACACGAAACCGAAGATAGTGTAAGAACGACTATACACACTCCCTTTCTCCGGTGGGTGGCACGAGACCGGTGGTCGTATTACGGCCGATTGTCTCCGTCGGTTCGACTCCTAACCATCGAGCGGTACGTCGATGAGCACAGTCTCCACAGTGTTCTTAATCTCAGAAAGTAGTTTCCATACTCACGCTGTGTTTCTCCTCTCGGTCATCAGTAAGTCCGTTCAGCGCAATCTCATTACACTCATAACGTTGTAATCTAATTCATCTTTGCCCTCTCGGTTGGCACTGAAGAGGCCATAGAAGGCTGAAAGTCCTATCTCTCGAAGCTGTTCTCTAATTCGGAATATACTTCCGTATCCATACCGGTCCGCCACCGTCCGACGAGCGTCCCACCGGACGTACCCCCCGAAGGAGTGGTCCGGTTGCGAGTCGACGTGGAGTGAGAGGTGGCTACGCAGGCCGCGGGGTCGACGTCGGTCAAACTTCGGATACGAACCGGGAGAGCGTGTCGTCGAACTGTCGTAGTTCCCGTAATGGCCTCACGACTCACAACTCCGCTCTCGACGACGTTTGCCGCGTACGCCTCCACTCGACCGGAGGTGAAGCCGATAGTCGTCCTGCCATGGTCATGGTCGCATCCCCCGCTCAGCGAATCGCGGTGTCGTTCCCGAACGGGTTTCGGTACTTTATATTGCGACTCTACTGAAATAGCACTGGTCTGTGAAGAAATCCAAATGTTGCGAATACTGTGTATTATTTGAATAATTTAAAATACTGGTTGTTCTGTGGTAGCTATGGACCTTCGATACTCCTTTCAGTACGCTCTCATGGATAATCTTTGAGAAAATCAGGATTGTGGGCTGTCGTTTCTCTCTGTCCTTTGATTTTCCGATAGTATCATTGCATAATACATGCATGGCCACGAGGTTTCCGAAGGGGAAAGACCGGGTGCATCGCTATGGCGGTCACTCTCGTCGGCAACGGGTTTTGACCCGCACGTAACCGTCTCCGATACTATTTATACCAGAAGCGATATTGGACTGACATGGGCCCACAGCGACAGCGTAGAGTCTCAGTTGAACCCGTTCGACCGCCGAAGCGACTTTCCCCGGGAGACCGACCATGTCGTTGACGGGGGCGTTCACGAACGCGATTCTCCCGATACTCGGCGTCGCCGTCGTCGGCTATCTCCTGGCGCGAACGACGGACATCGATGTCGAACCGATAAACACGCTCGGGCTGTACGTGCTCATCCCGGCGTTGGCGTTCCACAGCATCGCCACGACGACCCTCGGCGGCGGGGAGGTCCTCAAACTCGGCCTCGGCGTCGTCGGCTACTCCCTTCTCATGATCGTCATCGCGTGGGGCGTCGGCCGACTCGCGGGCGAATCGGGCCCGCTCCTCGGCGCGCTCATGCTGGCGGCGGCGTTCCCGAACTCGGGCTTCGTCGGCATCCCGCTTTCCGGATTCGCCTTCGGCGAGGTCGGACGGACGACCGCCGTTATCTACCTCACCATCCAGAACGTCGTGGTCTACACGCTCGGCGTCTACATCGCGTCCAACGGCTCCGACGCGGGCGCACTCGACGCCGTCACCGAGATATTCCGTCTCCCGCTGCTGTACGCCATCGTCGCCGGCGTCGTCGCCCGCGCGCTCGGGGTCGTCCCGCCGGCCGACGCGGCGCTCATGGAGACCGTCGGCCTCGTCGGCGACGCGTCGATTCCGGTGATGTTGCTCATCCTCGGCATCCAACTGGCCGAGACCGACGTGTCCGCGATATCGCGGTCGGTCGCCCCGTCGGCGCTGAAGCTCGTCGTCGCGCCGCTCGTCGGGTTCGGCCTCGCGCTCGCGTTGGGCTTCGGTGACCCGACAGTCGCAAAGGTGTTCGTCCTCGAATGCGCCACGCCCGCCGCGGTCATCCCGCTGGCGCTCACCATCGAGTACGCCGACGAGACGACGGTCGACGGCATCACTGCACCCGAGTACCTCAGTACGACCATCTTCACCACCACCGTCGCCAGCGTCGGCGTCCTGACCGTCCTCGTGGCGGTCCTCCAAGCCGGTGCGCTGTTCTGAACCGACTCGCGACGGCCGTATTCGGGCCGTCGCCGTCGGACCGCGCCGATTCACGTCTCGAAAACGTCCTCTGTGGTGCGCTGCTTGCATCTCGTGCACTCTCGGATACGCGTCTCGTCACCCGACGCGGAGTCGGTGCTGGTTGTGTTCTCGTAAACGGGGTGGGCCCAAGCGGTCGCCACGTCTTGCGGGTATTCGGAGTACTGCCGGCGTACCACCGTCACGACATCGCTCAGCGCTCACGCGCGGCGGACGCACAGAACGGAACTCGACTGGCGACCACGACTGACCCCTCCTCGTCTCGTAAACGCTTGGTAACGGTGTAGTAATTACAGACATATGCTTGTAATGGTTGTGTGACGAACGTACGTCAGTAATGCCGACCGAAGGTGCGGGCGAGTACTGACACGACGCCGAGCAACCCGCGCGCCTGCTCACCTCATTTTCGATATGAAAATCCGTGTTCGAGGAGTCGCCCTCGACCCCTCACGCGACTCGCGTTCGACACGCGAGCGACGCCGTTCGTGGCGGTCGGAATCCGCATCTGCCGCGCGAGGCGAAAATCGTTCGGGTCGACGAGGCGGGACAGTCCGCCGATGTCGGCACGGTACCCTCGCTTCGGCGGCGTTTCTCTGTCAGTCACCGACTGATTCGCGCTCGCGTCGCCCTCGAATGTACCTCTGTATTAATAATTTACAACACGAGAACGGAGCAGCCGCCGACGCGAGTGCCGACTGGTCGACTGGGGACGAACCGGGGTTTGAACCGCTCTTCCATCGGTTCAGTGGCAAAAATCCACGACCTGCTGCTCCGAGCCACTGTTTCCCTCTCGAAAACCGCGGCTCGGCCACGGCCGCTCTGCGGGTCCGGCAAGCGCGTTCGGCCCACCAAAATATTTAATAATTGATACTGTTTGACTCAACACGTCATGGTATCCGAAAAGCGGTTCGTCCAGCCGGACGACGTGGAGACGATTCGATTAGACTGGGGCACGCTGAAGTGGATGAACGCCCCCGAGGTCACCGGCTCCGAGGGGTTCAGCGCCGGCGTCGTGTTGCTCGAACCCGGGAAGGGCCACGAGCGACACACCCATCCCGACAGCGAGGAGATACTGTACTTCCTCGGCGGCGAGGGCGAACAGACCATCGAAGACGAGACCCGGACGGTCGGCGCGGGCGACATGGTTCACATCCCGAGCGGCGTCGAACACAGCACTATCAACACCTCGTGGGAGCCGCTTCGGTTCCTCGCGGTCTACTGCCCGCCCGGCCCGGAAGCCGAAATCCGCGCGGACGACGACGCGACGGTCTTCCCGCCCGGCGAGTTCCCGGGCAACTGATTCGCGCGGTCGAGCGCCCTCGTACCGAACTTCGTCGCGGCCGGGTCGCTCGCCGGACATTCGGCTGCCGGTCGATTCTTCCGAAATATTAAAGTCGCACGCGATGGCCTGTCAACCCGGATGAAGTATACACGTGCTGAATCACTCGACCGTATCGAAGCCACGATTGAAGCCGGTGACCCGGTCATCGGTGCCGGTGCCGGTACCGGCATCTCCGCCAAGTTCGCGGAGCGCGGCGGCGTCGACCTCCTCATCATCTACAACTCGGGACGCTACCGGATGAACGGTCGCGGCTCCCTCGCCGGCCTCCTGCCGTACGGCGACGCCAACGAAATCGTGGTCGAGATGGGTCACGAGGTCATTCCGGTCGTCGAGGACACGCCGGTGCTCGCCGGCGTCAACGGCACCGACCCCTTCCGCGACATGAGCGTGTTCATCGAAGACCTGCGTCGCCGCGGGTTCTCGGGCGTCCAAAACTTCCCGACGGTCGGACTCATCGACGAGGACAGCAGCTACCGGAAGAACCTCGAGGAGACCGGGATGGGCTACGATAAGGAAGTCGAGATGATTCGCGAGGCGAGCGAGCAGGGGATGCTGACGTGCCCGTACGTCTTCACCGAAGAACAGGCCGCGGCGATGACCGAGGCCGGCGCGGACGTCATCGTCTCGCACATGGGGCTGACGACTTCGGGCGACATCGGCGCGGAGACGGCGCTCGACCTCGACGACGCGGCCGAGCGCGTGCAGGCGCACCACGACGCCGCCAAGGCGGTCCGCGACGACGTACACGTCATCTGCCACGGCGGCCCCATCGCGTGGCCCGACGACGCGGCGTACGTCCTCAACAACACCGAGGGCGTCGTCGGCTTCTTCGGCGCGTCGAGCATCGAGCGCCTCGCCACCGAGGAGGCCATCGAGAATCAGGCGCGCGAGTTCAAGGAAATCGAGTTCTAGAGGGGTCTCCAAGCCACAGCTACCGAATACGGGCCGTCGTGAGGGCTGTCCCGCGCCGTCAAGCTACTCGACTGCGTACACCTTCGCGTCCGTCCCGCCGAAGTACAGTCGCCCGTCGACGAGCGCCGGACTCGACCCGACGCCGCGCCCGTCGATTTCCATGAACCACTCTTCTTGCCCGTCCGTCGTGATGGCGTGGACGCCGACGCCGTCGCCGTCTGACTGCCGGTGCGTTCCGACGTAGAGCACGTCTTCAGTCAGGACGGGACTGCTTCCGACCTCCAGCGCGGGCGTCTCGAAACTCCAGTTCTCAGCGCCGCTCTCGCGGTCGAAGCGGAACACCTTCGCGTGGTTGGTCGTCGGGTCGTCGAGGGTGTTGTACGGCGTGTGACCGACGTAGACGGCCTCCTCGCCGACGGCGACTGACCCCGAGATGTATCGGCCCGCCGTGTCCGCGAGCCACTCCTGTTCGCCCGTCGCCGCGTCGGCGGCGTGGACGTTCCCGTTCCAGTCGGTGAAGTAGACGGAGCCGTAGGCGACCGCCGGACTCGACCATATCATGTCGCGGGTCTCGTAGGTCCACTCGACCTCGCCGGTCGACCGCGACAGCGCGTACAGTGCCTCGTCGGAGGTGCCGACGTACACGCGGTTGTTCGTAACGGCCGGCGTGCTGACGACCTCGTCACCGACTTCGTACCGCCACTCTGTCTCCCCCGTCTCGGCGTCGAGGGCGTACACCCAGCCGGTCTCCGAGACGTTGGCCTCCTCGGCGTACCACGCGCACGCGAGGTTGTGACACCCGACGCCGGTGTAGACCGTGCCGTCCCAGACCGTCGGGCTCCCCCGAATCAGGCCGCCGAACCCACGGGACCAGCGCTCCTCGCCGGTCTCGGCGTCGAGCGCGTACAGATGTTTGTCGTACGACCCGACGTAGACGACGCCGTCGGCGTAGGCCGGCGTCCCCTCGATTCGGTGTCCGGCCTCGAACGACCAGCGCTCCTCGCCGGTCTCGGCGTCGAGCGCGTACAGCGCGCTGTCAGCGCTCCCGATGTAGACGGTGCCGTCGGCGACGATTGGGCTCCCCCAGAACGCGTCGCCCGCCTCGAACGTCCACTCTACCGAGGGCTCCGAATCGAGGGGTGACACGTCGCCGATGTAGCCGGTGTTGTAGCGCCCTCCGCGGAACGTCGGCCACGAGGTGACGGGCTCGGACACGGGGTGGCGCTCGGACGCGGACGCCACCGGGCGTTGACATCCCGCGGTGAACGCGAACGCCGACGAGGAGAACGCGGCGAGAAACCGTCGTCGATTGGTCCGTTTCATGTCCCGTGTGTTCGAGTGTCACGAAATAATATTGTCGACTGATTGATGGCGGCTGCGGGTTGGGTTCCGACTTCGAAATTCGAGACTGAGCGCCGAGGTAGGAGTCGGAACGAGAACGGACCGAAACGGAATCGAGGTGGGATAGAACGGAGCGCGGTCGGTCGCGCCGAGGAGCGCGAGGCCGGCGCGGTCAGACGACGAGGTACTCGTCGAGGTCTTCGGATTCGAGTTCGTCCACGGTGCCTCCGTAGACGATGTCGCCCTGGTCGAGCACGTAGCCGCGGTCCGCGATGCGGAGCGCCTCGCGGACGTTCTGCTCGATGAGAAGCACCGTCAGCCCTTGGTCGGCAATCTCCGTGATGGAGTCGCCCACCGCCTTGACGATTTGCGGGGCCAGTCCCTCGGTCGGCTCGTCCAGCAACAGCAGTTTCAGGTTCGGTAGCCTGAGCGTCCGCGCGATGGAGAGCATCTGCTGTTCGCCGCCCGAGAGCGTCCCCGCCTGTTGGGTGCGACGCTCGTCGAGTCGCGGGAACAGGTCGTACAACTCGTCTATCGACATCGTGCTCTCGCCGCCGCCGAGGCCGCCCCGGCGGATGGTGTTCCACCAGCCGCGCGTGATTTTCGACATTTCGAGGTTCTCCTCGACCGTCAGTTCGGTGAACAGCCGCCGCCCCTCGGGGACGACGCCGATGCCGCCCATGGCGATGTTGTCGGCCGGCCAGTCCGTGATGTCGTCGCCGTCGAACCGAATCGACCCTGACCGAATCGCCGGCGGTTCGGTCCCGGCGATGCTGCGGACCGTCGTCGTCTTCCCCGCGCCGTTGCGGCCGAGGAGCGTGACGACCTCGCCCTCGTCGATATCGAGCGAGACGCCGCGGAGAATGTGGCTCGGCCCGTAGTAGGCGTGCACGCCGTCCAGTTCGAGCAGGCTCATTGCTCCCCACCTCCGAGGTAGGCCTCGCGGACGGCCGGATTCTCCCGAATCTCCTCGGGAGTCCCCTGCGCGATGAGCCGTCCTTGGTGGAGCGTGAAGATGCGGTCGGACACGTCGAAGACGATGTCCATGTCGTGTTCGACGAGGAAGATGGTCATCCCCCAGTCGGCCAGCAGGTCGTGGATGAGGTTCACCGTCATCTGCGTCTCCGTCGGGGACATGCCGGCGGTCGGCTCGTCCATGAACAGCAGGTCGGGGTCGGTCGCCAGCCCGATGGCGACCTCCAAGCGCCGCTTGTCGCCGTACGGGAGCGAGCCGGCTTCCATCCGGGCCTTCGAGTCGAGGCCGATGGTGTCGAGGATGTCGTTCGTTCGCGATTGGACCTCGTCGAAGGAGTCCCGTCGGCGGAAGAAGTTGACCCGAAAGGAGCCGTGTTCGGCCGCGAACGACGCGACTTGCACGTTCTCGCGTACCGTGAGTTCGGGGAGAATCGACGCGGTCTGGAACGACCGGCCGACCCCGAGCTGTGCGATTTCGAACGGTTTCATCCCGACGAGCTCGGTGCCGGCGTAGGACACTTGGCCCTCGGTCGGGTGCAGGCGTCCGGTAATCGTGTTGATGAGCGTGGATTTACCCGCTCCGTTGGGGCCGATGAGCGAGACGAGTTCGCCTTCTTCAACGTCGATGTCGACGTCGTCGAGCGCCGTGAGCCCGCCGAACTCCTTGGTGAGTCCGCGGGTTTCGAGCAGCGCCATCAGTCCTCACCTCCCGGGGCGTCGCCGGTCGAGTCGCCGCCCGTGACTCGGGCCGTGATCGCGGCGACCAGCTCTCGGGGGTCGCGGAGCGCGCCGGTGAGCGCGGTAATCATCCCCCAGATGCCGTCGCGGTAGACCCACACGACCGTGGTAAAGGAAAGCGACAGCAGGAGCAGCCAGTAGTTGCCGAGCGTCGGGAAGCCGTTGACGATGCCCTTGAAGTAGAAGAACACGAACGTCCCGATGACCGGGCCGGCGAGCGTGCCGAGGCCGCCGAGGACGGTCATGACGACCACGTCGCCGCTGACGGACCAGTAGAGGCGCTCGACGCCCGCGAACTGGGTGTTGACGGCCATCAGCCCGCCGGCGAGGCCGACGATGGCCGCAGAGAGGAGAAACGCCGCGAACTTGTAGCGCCAGACGTCGAGACCGACGAACGCCGTCCGCGTCTCGTTCTCGCGAATCGCCTTGAAGATGAGCCCGTAGGGCGACTTGCGGATGCGCGTGATGGAGGCGACGACGGCGACGAAGAAGACGCCGACGAAGAGATAGAGGTTGTTCACGACGAGTTCCCCGAGGAGGCCGCCGTACTGGTGTTCCAGCTCGAAGATCCCGAGAACGGCCGACCGCGGCACTTCGAGGCCGTTTATCCCCTTCGTGATTTCCACGAGCGGCTCGCGGGCGAGGAAGTAGAGGAACTGCCCGATGGCGAGCGCCACGATGGAGAAGTACACCGTGTGGAGGCGCAGGAGAATCAGCGCCGCGACCGCCCCGAGGGCGACCGCGGCTAGCGTCCCGACGACGATGACCGCCAGCGGGTCGTTGTACACGTGAATCGCAAACAGCGCCGCGGCGTAGCTCGCGGTCCCGAAGAACATGGCGTGGCCGAACGAGAGGAGGCCGGTCTGTCCCAAAAGGAGGTTGAATCCGAGCGCGAATATCGACCAGATGAGGATGGTAATCGCCAGCCCGTGATAGCCCTGGAAGACGTCCGAGACGACCGGCGCGCGGCCGAATGCGTACGAGAACAGGAGGACGAAAAGCACCGACGACAGGAGGACGAACGACTCGGTGTGTTTGATTCGGTCCCAGGTGTCCCAGCTAATCAACGACGATGCTTCGGCTACGGTCTTGTGGATGTTGTCCGTGCTCATTGTCCGATCTCCGCCGAGGGGAAGATACCGCTCGGCCTAATCGTCAGCACCACGATGGCGAGCAGGTAGATGCTGGCCTGCGTCATGCTCGGTTCGAGTTCCGTCGCCACCGCGAAGGTGAGCCCGGCGAGGAGCGCGCCGACGACGGTCCCGCGCAAACTGCCGACGCCGCCCATGATGACGATGACCAGCGACGGGATGATTATCTCCATGCCGATTTCGGAGGTCACGTTGAAAAGCGACCCGCCGAGAACGCCCGCGAGCCCGGCGTACGCGGCTCCGACGGCGAATATCAGGAGGAACGGCCGCCCGATACGGATGCCGAGCATCTGCGTCATCTCGGAGTCTTCGGTCCCCGCCCGGACGGCGAGGCCGTAATCGGTGTACTTGAAGAACGCGAAGATACCGGCGACGAGCAACAGCGTGAGCGCGACGACGAGGACGCGTATCGTCGAAGCCGCGCTCATCCCCGGCGGCGTTCCGATGACGGGAAGGGATATCGCGCCCGTGAGCCACTCCGGACGCGGGTAGATGGTCCCCGTTCGGCCGAAGAGGATGGCGACCAGCTCTTGGGCGGCGATGAGGATGCCGAACGTGACGAGCAGTTGGTCGAGGAGTTCTCGTTCGTAGAACGGTTTCGCAATCCAGCGCTCCATCGCGACGCCGACGACGAAGATGACCACCGGCGTCAACACGAGCGCGGGGACGAACCCCCAGTCGAGGCCGACCTGCCCGAAGTCGCTCAACAGCCCGCCGTACTGTTCGCTCGACGCGATGAGTAGGCCGATGTACGCGCCGCTCAGGTAGAGGACGCCGTGGGCCATGTTCACGTACTTGAGCGACCCGAACACGATAGACAGTCCGACCGCGACGAGCAGATACAGCGACGCGACGCTCAGCGCGATGAAGAGGAATCCGACGACGCCGTCGACGTTCATCGCAGCCACCTCGGTACAGCTGTGAGTAAGCAGTTCATGGTGTGCACGATTATTCATGAATTCTTCAGTATGTTAATCTTGCGTTTCGCTGACTTTTGACACGGCAGCGGCCCGCTCTCCGGGTGCGGCGCGGGTCGTCTCCGGGCGTCAACGCGAGGTCCGTGCGACCGAGAAAAAGCGGCGTTCGAGCAGTCGAACGCGGGTGAACTGACCGCGGAGGGAGCCTCGACTGCCCAAAATGGAGTTGGTACGTTGTATTCGTATCGAGGCGCTGTCAGGCTGTCACTCGTCTCCGTACTCGTTGTCGCCCATGGCGCAGTTGGACGCCGGGAACTCGCTGCACTCGTAGACGAGCGGGTCGGTCGTCTCGACGATTTCGGTTCGGATACCGAGCTCCTCGGCGCGCTCGTCGCCGACGCCCTGCACCATGTACCACGGGCGTTCGACCTGGTGGTCGCACGTCCGGAACGCGGAGTCGCCCCACGCGAGGCTCCACTCGAAGTCTTCGAGCGTTCGGACCACGGTCGGCGGGTGGAACGTGCCGGCCTCCTCGACGGCGGCGGCGTACACCATCATCGACTCGTAGGTGTGCAGCGAACTCTGATTCGGCGTCTCGTCGTACTCCGCCTGGTAGGACTCGACGAACGCTTGGCTCGCCTCGTTGTCGGCGTTCGGGTTCCACGGCTCCATGCCGAGGACGCCCTCGGCGTCCGCGCCGAGCGGGTCGAGGGTGAACGCGCTGACGTGCGGGATGATGACGTCGATGTCGTCGGTCAGGCCGGCGTCTCGCAGTTGCGCGAGGCCGCTGGCGGCGAAGTTGCCGAAGCTGGAGAAGTACAGCGTGTCGGCTCCCGAGTCTTCGAGCGCCTGAATCTGCGAGCTGTGGTCGGTCTCGCCCTCCGCGATGGCGGCACCGCCGACGTCCTCCCACGGCCCCTGTTCGGTGAGGTACTTCCGGGCGGCGTCGCGGTTCGACTGCCCGTAGGAGTAGTCCATGTAGATGTGGAACAGCGAGCGGTCCTCGCCGAGGACCGAGGGCGCGGCCTCGCCCATCGCCATCCCGATAATCTCCGCGTGGAACGTCGGGTGGAAGTAGTACCGCGAGCAGTTCTCGCCGGAGATGCCGGCGGACGTGGAGTTGCCGCCCATGAACGGGACCTTCTCCCGCTGGGCGACGTTCTGCATCGCCATCGTCACCGTGCTGGACATCCCGCCCGTCCAGAACTGGATGTTGTCCCGCTGAATCATCCGCTCGATGTTGTCCTGTGCCGTGTCGGCGCTGCCGGCGGTGTCGGCCTTCGTCGGCTCGACCTGGTGGCCCATGATGCCGTCGCCGCTCAGTCGGTCCCAGTAGTCGACGAGGCCGCCGCCCTCGTTCAGGTGCTTCACCGCGAGGTCGAAGCCCTTCTCCTGGTCTTGGCCGTCGGGACCCAACGCGCCGGAGGTCGGCCCGTTGAAACCGATGCTCACGGAGTTCCCCTCGGGCGGGAAGTTCCCGATTGCCTCGTAGTCTTCGCCGCCGCCGGAGGAGTCGTCACCCCCGCCGCCCCCGGCGTTGTTCTCGCCGTCAGAATCTCCGCCGCCGTCACCGCCGCCGCCGTTACCGCCGCCCCCGCCGGAACAGCCCGCGAGACCGGCGGTGAGTCCGGCCGTCCCGATTGCTTTCAGATAGCGTCGCCTGGATTCGTCAGTTAGCGCTGGTTGATCAGTCATGTTTCTTCGGAACGCTGGTAGTGACATGGTGGCATGGTATAGTTAAACTTTGTGATTATACAGGTAGAAAACAGGTCGAACGACCGACTGCGAGCGGGAAATTCCGCCGGTCGGTGTTTCGAGCGTCGCTGCTCGCGGGGCGACACGCGGCCGTCTCGGTGGAGCTATTGGGTCGTCGAAGGCGGCCTCACGTCGACGTCGGTCGTCTCACGCCGCCGCCCGCATCCGGCGGTCGATAGCTTCCGCGAGGGTGAGCGCGAACTCGTCGTCGTTGATGTTCGCCGGCGATTCGATGACTTCGACGTCGTCGTCGAGGTGTTCGCGGAGCGCGTCGAACAGCGCGTCGTCGGCCTCGGGGTCGTAGAACGCCTCGCCCTCCGCGTCGAGCATCGAGACGCCGCCGAGCGGGAGCGCGAGCGTGGTCGGCCCGGTCGCGGCGTTGAGTTTCTCCGCGATGATGCGGCCGAGTTCGGCGTTCTCCTCGGGCGTCGTCCGCATCAGCGTCACTTGCGGATTGTGGACGTGGAACTGCCGGCCGTCGAACTCGTCTGAGATGGAGTCTTTCGGCCCGAAGTTGACCATGTCGAGCGCGCCGGTCGAGACGACCTGCGGGATGCCGCGCTCGGCCGCGGCGTCGAGTCGGCCGGGCCCCGCCGCGAGGACGCCGCCGACCAGTTCGTCGGCCCACTCGGTCGTCGTGACGTCGAGGACGCCGTCGATGACGCCCTCCTCGATGAGCGACTCCATCGCCCGACCGCCGGTCCCGGTCGCGTGGAAGACGATGGTCTCGTAGCCGCGCGCTTCGAGCCAGTCGCGCGCCCTCTGGACGCACGGCGTGGTGACGCCGAACATCGTGATGCCGATGGTGGGCTTCTCCTCGGTCTCCACGTCCGGTTCGTTCGACACCATGCCGACCATCGCGAGCGCCGCGTTGGAGATGACGGTCCGCGAGAGCTGATTGAGGCCCTCGATGTCCGCGACGGAGTACATCATGGCGATGTCGTGGTAGCCGATGTACGGCTCCGTGTCGCCCGACGCCATCGTCGACAGCATCAGTTTGGGAACGCCCATCGGCAGCGCGCGCATCGCGGCCGTCGCGACCGACGTGTTCCCCCCGCCGCCCAGCCCGAGGATGCCGTCGAGTCGGCCCTCGCTGTGGAGTCGGGACACGACGACGGCGGCACCGTCGCCCATGATTTCGATGGCCTTGCCGCGGTCGCCGGCCTCCCGAAGCGTTTCGAGGGTGCTCCCGCCCGCCTCGGCGACGGCCGCGGCGTCGGTGTCCGGTTCGATTTCCGGCTCGCCCAGCACGCCCACGTCGACGAGGTGGACTTCGACCCCCTGTTCTTCGAGCACGTCGCGGGCGAACCCGATTTCCTCGCCTTTGGTGTCGAGCGTGCCGACGATGACGACGCTCATCGGCCACCCGCTTCGGGCCGCTCGCGCCCGGTCGGTCCGCCCCCGTGGTTCGAACCCGCGACGCCCCTTGGCGTCGCCGCCGGTACGACAGACTGTGTGTGTGCGCGGTTCATACGTGCAACTGAAGCAACACGACAGACAATAATTAACATTGGGGTTAGGCCAACGTTCACCGGCGACTGAGGCGGTGAACCGGGCGGTCGCTCCTTGCCGCCGGACAGTACATTCAAGTAATGTTAGTTCATGAAATTCGGTAGCCCACCACAATGAGCCTGCGGACGTAACGGCGATACACCCGTCACACCTCGTCGAGCGGTTCGGGCGAGCGCGCGGGGGGAGAGCCGTCTGTCCGCTCGGCCCGTTGGCGGGGGACGCGGCCGGGGTGCGCTCCCCGAGAGCAGCGCAACCCTGAATCGAACGGTAACCGACGACAGCGACCGACGCAACACTATGACACACGACGACACGACACGGGAATCGAACCCGGACGACGACGACGGCGACCGACTGAACATCAACAGACGCGACTTCATGAAGGTAAGCGGCGCGGGGGCGGCGAACTTCCTCGGGGCCAGCGGCGTCGCGCAGGCGCAACAGCTCACCGCCGACGACACGATTCGCCTCGTGGCGACGGAGGGCGACGTCCTCGCGGCGTACACGAACGAGGAGTCCGTCATCGAGGGGTCGGGTCTCGCGGACGCGATATCCGACTGGCGCGAGGGCGACCTGACGACCAACTCCCTGTTGACGGGCATCAACAGCTGGCGAAACGGGACGGAAATCGAGACCGCGGCGGACTCGTTTTCGTGGGTCGCGACCGCGCCAGACGAGATGGCGGACACGGCCAATCCGACGCTCGTCATGCACGAGGGCGAGGAGTACGAAATCGAGCTCTCGAACGCCATGGACGAGGACATCACGTTCATGCTCGCGGACCCGACCGGCGAGGTGATGGAGTCGTTCTCCACGATGGAGGGCTCCGGCGACTCGGAGACGGTCAGCTTCACCGCCGAGTCGTCGATGGCGATGTACTACGCCGAGGAACACCCCGAGCAGATGCGGGGAAGCGTCGAGATAACGCCGCCGCCGGCCAAGGACACCATCAGCGTCCTCATGATGGGCGGCCCGCAGGGCGGCAGTCACAACGCGCCCGCACGGCAGGTCCAGCTCACCGAGTACATGCTGAACCGCGGTATCGAGGTCCAGTACACCGACCGACTCGAAGACCTCGAACCCGACGTGCTCCACCGCTACGACGCGTGGGTTATGATAGACAACCGCGGCGCGAACTACGGTCAATCGCTGACCGCGGAACAGGAGCAGTCCATCGTCGAGTTCGTCGAGAACGGCGGCGGCTTCATCCCGATTCACAGCGCTTCGGCCTGTTTCACCGGCTCGGACGCTTACATGAACCTCGTCGGCGGCGAGTTCGCCGCCCACAACTACGGCGAGATGACGACGAACTTCGCCCAGCCGAGCCACCCCATCCTGTCGACCCTCGACCCCATCACGGTCGAAGACGAGACGTATCGCCACACGAACCTCAACGACGACATCGACGTACTCGCCTACGCGCAGTTCCCCGAGGGCGACAGCATCCCCGAGTACGACGAGGGACGCGACCAAGGCGAACCGTGGTCGTGGACCCGCACGCAGGGCGACGGCCGCGTCTTCTACACCGCGTGGGGTCACGGCAGAGCGCCGTGGGCGACCGACGGCTTCAAGGCGCTCATCGAGAACGCGATTCGCTGGGTCACGAAGAACGAAGATACCATCGCCGACGACACCACGGTTCTCAACGACTTGGAGTTCATCGACGCCGACATCCCGTACTATCCGCCGCCGGAGGGGAGCCTCCTGACGCCGGAGGTCCCCGAGGAGGTCGGCAGCGGGACGAGTTGGAACAGGATGCAGCGGGCGCTGAACCCCAGCGAGACGGTCCGGCGGACGATTACGCCGGAGGGGTTCGACCTCGAACCGTTCGTCACCGAGGCCGACCTGCCGGACGACGCGCGGGGGAACATCCTCGACGCGAAGTTCGACGCGCGGGGTCGCGTCTGGCTGTCTGTCACCCGCGACTACCCGAACGAACTCGGGCAGAACCGCGACAAAATCGTCGTCTGCGAGGACACCGACGGCGACGGCGAGGCCGACGAGTTCACCGTCTTCGCGGACGGCCTCTCGATTCCGACGAGCATGGTGGTCGTCGACGACGGCGTCGTCGTTGCGGACCTCGACGACCCCGGCGAGAGCGGGAAGATGGTCCACCTCGCTGACACGGACGGCGACGGAGAGGCCGACGAGCGGACGGTCCTGTTCTCCGGGTTCGGCAACGGCGACACCCACGCCGGCCCCAACGAACTGGCCCACGGCATCGACAACTGGATTTGGGGACAGGTCGGCTACTCCGGCTTCAGCGGCACCGTCGCCGGCGAGGAGCGAAACTTCAGCTCCTCAGTCTTCCGATTCAAGCTGGAAGACGGCTCAGTCACGGACTTCGAAATCGTCGGCACGCTCCCGGGGAACCAGGCCGGCCTCGGCTTCACCGAGGAGGGCCTCGCCTTCGGCTCGGCGGCGACCTCCGGGCGACCGAGCAACTACTTCGCCATCCCGCATCAGTACTACGACCTCATCGAGGGGACCGGGCCGAACGACTTCGGCGCGGCGTCCGACACGAACCGATTCCTTCCGGTCACGGACCGCGTCCGGCAGGTCGACCTCCACGGTGGCTACACCGCGGCGACCGGTCACACCATCTACACGGCGCGTGAATATCCCGAGAAGTACTGGAACAACACCGGCTTCGTCGGCGGCGGAACGGGTAACCTGCTCGGGACGTTCTTCCTCTCGCAGGACGGCGCGGGCTACACCAACCATTACGCCCACAACATCGCGGCCGCGACAGATGCGTGGTTCGCACCGTCGTACTCCTCCGTCGGCCCGGACGGCATGCTCTGGTTCATCGACTGGTACAACTACATCTACCAGCACAACCCGACACCCGACGGCTTCGAGAACGGCCCCGGAAACGCGTACATGTCCGAGGTTCGCGACCACGCGACCGCCCGGCTCTTCCGCGTCGTCTACGGCGACGACGACGGCTACGAGCCGACCGACCTCTCGGACGCGAGCGTCTCAGAACTCGTGGCGGCGCTGTCGAACACGAACATGTTCTGGCGGCAGACGGCCCAACGGCTGTTGGTCGAACGGAACGAGACCGGCGCGCTCTCGGCGCTCGTCGACCTCGTCACGGCGGAGACGCTCGACGAAACCGGCCTCGACCCGGCGGCGATTCACGCGCTGTGGACGATGCACGGCCTCGGCGCGCTCGACGCCGACGCCGGAAACGCGACCGCGATTCAGGCCGCGCTCGGCGCGCTGACCCACTCCTCGGCGGGCGTCAGGCTCACCGCGCTCCGCGTCCTCCCGTCGACGGCGGAGACGCGGGGGGCGATTCTCGACAACGGCCTCCTCGACGACGAAGACGGGCGAGTCGCCATGTGGGCGCTCGTCGCGCTCGCGCAGACGCCGGCCGACGACGCGTCCGGCGAGGCGGTCTACCAGATGATTAGCGACGAGTCGAACTACCGGGACACGGTTCTCGTCGACGCGGCGTCGCTCGCCGGCGCGACCCACGCCGACGGCTTCATCCCGGCGTACGAGGCAAACGAGGACACGAGCGACGGCGGCGACGGCGGCGACGACCTGCCGAACCTCCTCGAAAACCCCTCGTTCGAGACGCCCGCCGGCGGCGACACCGGCGACGCCGACGCGATGCCCGCCGGCTGGTCGAACACGGACTACTCCGGGTCGCCCGAGTTCTCGTACGCCGAGACGGGCTACGAGGGCGACCGGAGCGTCCAGGTGTCGTCCTCCGAGGGCGCGGACGCCTCGTGGAACACGACCGTCGCGGTCGACCCGAACACCGAGTACACCCTCTCCGCGTACGTCAGGACCGACGGCCTCGAACTCGTCGACGGGACCGCAATCGGTGAGGGACCGCTCGGCGCGACCATCAACGTCGAGCAGATAGCGAACACGGACTCGGGCACGCAGTGGGACACCATCCCGTCCGGACTGACCGGCACCAACGACTGGACGGAACTGAGCACCACCATCGACAGCGGCGACCTCGAAGAGCTCCAGATTAACTGCCTGTTCGGCGGCTACGGCGAGGCGACGGGGACGGCGTGGTTCGACAGCGTCTCGTTGACCGACCCGGACGGCACCGACGTGCTCTCGAACGGTTCCTTCGAAGAGAGCACCGGCAGCAGCGAGCCGGCGATGCCCGCCGACTGGTCGACGAACACGTTCACGGGCACCGCCGAGTACACCTACGCGGACGCGGGCCAAGACGGCAGTCAGAGCGTCCAAATCTCGTCCACCGAGGGCGCGGACGCGGTCTGGCTCGTCGACGGCATCTCGGTCCAGCCCGAGACGGAGTACACCCTCAGCGGCTGGATACGGACCGAGAACGTGCAGGCGAGCGACTCTGCCCGCGGCGCGCTGTTCAACGTCCACAGCACGGACTTCGAGACGGAGCCGCTGACCGGGACGAACGACTGGACGGAGGTGAGTACCACGTTCACCACGGGCGCGGACACCACGACGGTCCAGATTAACTGCCTGTTCGGCGGCTACGGCACGGCCACCGGGACGGCGTGGTTCGACAACGTCTCGCTGACCGACCCCGACGGGAACAACCTCCTGCCGAACGCGTCGTTCGAGGAGGGAGCGGGAACCGACTCCCCGTCGGACCCCGAGACTCCGGCGAACTGGGAGGGGACTACCTACGGCGGCACGGCCGAGTTCACCTACACCTCGGACGTTTCGCGGACGGGCGAGTACAGCGTCCGCGTCGACTCCACGGAGGGTGCGGATGCGTCGTGGACCCAGTACCGCGACGACCTCGAACCGAACTCGGAGTACCGCTTCCGGGCGTGGGTCAGGACCTCGGACGACTTCAGCAACTCCGAGGACGGAACCGGGGAAATCGGAAGCTCCTACGGCGTCACCATCAACGTCCACTCACTCGGACAGGGCTCTGTCACCGACTACTACACGGAGCCCGTCGAGGGCTGGCAACTGCTCGAAACGACGTTCTCGACCGGGGCGTCGCCCGGCGAGTTCCAGCTTAACCTGCTGTTCGGCGGCTGGGGCGACGCCACCGGCACCGTCTGGTTCGACGACACCGAACTGACGCGCATCGGCGGCTCCGGCAACGGGCTGGAGCTCGTCTACGACCGCGTCACTGCGCACGTCGAGGCGACGAGCGGCGGCGGCGACGACGGCGGCAGCGACGACGACGGGAGCGATGTCATCCCGTCGGGCTCGACCATCGAACTCGAAGCCGAGAGCAACGAGGGCTGGACCGGCGTCGCGCCGTCCGGAATCGCGGACGCGACGAATCCGACGCTCACCCTCGAAGCCGGCGGCGAGTACACGCTCACGTGGACGAACCGCAACGGCGCGCCCCACAACTTCGAAATCGTCAACGGCGACGACTCCACCGTCAACGACATCTCCACGTCGTACCTCTCGACGCAGGGCGAGTCACAGACCGTCACGTTCACCGTCACCGACGCGATGGCGGAGTACGTCTGTCGCGCCCACCAGCTACGGATGCGCGGCACCATCGAAATCGCGAGTTCGGGCGGGAACTGAGCGGGCGAGACGCGTTCCGACCGCGGTCCGCGGCGGCTTTTCTTTTGTATCTATCGTACGTTCGCTGTCGTCGAGCGGAGCGGAAAAGCAGTTCTGGAGCGCGTCGCGGCGGTGTCGAACCTACACTTGCGGCCCGGCGAACAGCGACGGGCGCTCGAACGCGAGCGACACGTCCTCTGCGATGCCGAGGAGGTCCGCGACCGTCGGCGCGAACCGCCGCGCATCGACGGTTCGGTCGGACGGGCCGTCGGGTGCCGCCGGCCCGCCGAAGCCGTAGAAGCCGCGCGTGTCTGGGTCGATGCGGCCGTGCGACCCCGACACCTTCGTCGGGTCGAGCGTCACGAGTCCCTCGTCGCCGAGGAACAGTTCGCACGGGTCGAAGCCGGGCTTGGCGTGGATGTCCATCTCCGTCGCGTACGACGGCGCGTCGGCGTCGTCGGTCCACCAGTAGTACTGGAACCACGCGTCCGCGTCCGCGACGACGACGAGGTCGCCGGCGTTCGGGTGGTCCGCGTCGCCCCGGGCCTCCCCTTCGAGCACCGCGTCGACGCCGGGGAGCGATTCGAGCACCTTTCGGGCGGCCGTCGGGCGGTCGGTGTAGACATGCGCGATTTGGTGATCGACCATGGCGAACGCCGACGACCCGGCGATATCGACTTCCTCGCCGCCCGCGTCGTCGTCGCGCACGGCGAGCAGGCCCGCCTCGCGGAGCGCCCGGTTCGGAAACACCGGGGCGTCGACCGCGTTGAAGCCGTACTCGTTGACGACGCCGACCGCCGTCTCGGCCCAGCGGGGCGTCGTTTCGAGCCGATCGAGGAACTCCCCGACGAGGTCGTCGACGACGCCCACGGCCTCCCGGAGTTCCGGCGAGTCGGGGCCGTGCCGCTGGGCGTCGTAGTCGAGGTGCGGCACGTACACCCACAGCAGGTCCGGGTCGTACCGCGCTATCGACTCCCGCGCGGCCGCGAGAATCCACTCGCTGCTCCGCTCGTCGGCGACCGGCCCCCAGTAGTTGTGCAGCGGGAAGTGGCCGTACTCCTCGCGGAGGTCGTCGTAGAAGCCGTCGGGGGTCGTCCAGCAGTCCATCTCGATGAGGGTGTTGTCCTCGTCTTCGATGGGCGACGGCGTGACGGCCACGTCGGCGCTCGTGCCGATGAGGTGCTGGAAGAACAGCGCGCCCGTGGTGAGGCCCGCCTCGTCGCTCGCGGCCTCCCACAGCCGGGTTCGGCCTCCTCGGTCGCGCTCCCAGAACTCGGCGACCTGTCGCTCGCGGTCGAACTCGCCGCTGGACACGTCGCCGTGGGCCGCGGGCGACTGCCCGGTCGAGAGCGTCGTCTGCGCGGGCACCGTGACGCTCGGAAACGAGGGTTCGAGCGGGCCGGACGGCTTGCCGGCCAGCAAGTCGGCGACGTTCGGTGCCAGCCCTTCCTCGAGGTGCGTTTGTTGGAGGCCGACGATATCGAGGACGACGACGCGCCCGGCACCGGACGCGCCCGCGGCCGAGGGGTCGCGAGTCGTCACGCTCCCTCCGCGTGGCGCTCCGCGTAGTCGTAGAGGAGGCGGAACTGCTCGGAGAGTTCGTGGCGGTCGACGCCCTCGGGCGACTTGAAGAAGGACGCGAGGTGGGACATCGTCCCGCCCTCTCCGCGCTCGTCGGCAAAGGCGGCCAGCCGAACCAAGTCGAGAACGAGCGGGGCCGCGAGCGCCGAGTCAGCCCCCTCCCACGTGAACTGCATCTTCATCTCCGTCCCGAGGAAGCCCTCGAAGTGGACGTGGTCCCACGCGGTCTTCCAGTCACCGAGCGACGGCGTGTAGTCGATGCGGACGGCGTTGTGGGTCTCGTAGCCGAGGATGTCGTCCAGCAGGCTCCCCTTGCTCTCTATCTTCCCCGCCTTGTTCGCGTCGTCTTCGAGGACGAGTCCGTCGCTGTTGCCGAGGATGTTGTGGCCCTCCCACGAGAGGACCCGCAGGTTCCGCCCCGCGAACATCGGCCCGAGCGCGGACTTCATCAGCGTCTCGCCGGTCTTCCCGTCGCGGCCCATGTGCGGCACCTCGTTTCGCTCCGCGAGTTCGCGGAGGCCGCCGAGCGAGGAGCCGGTACTGGGGGTGAAGTTCACGTACGGGTGGCCGTCGAGGAGCGCAGCGTAGGCGTACAAGGCGCTCGCGGGGAGGTTCGGGTCGTCGCGCTCGACCGCCGTCTCGAACGCCGCCAGCGTGTCGTAGTCGCCGGGCGTCGGAATCGGCGGCTCGGTCGACGCGGCGTTCACGACGACCAACCGGTCGACGCCCTGCGAGTCCGCGAAGGCGGCGTAGTCGGCCCGTATCTCCTCGACGATGTCGGCAACCGACACGTCCTCTCCCGTCGTCTCCGAGGACATCCCTTCGACCGCCTCGCCGCACCGCCGGGCGGTCCCGAGTTCGACGCGCTCGTCGATTTCGCGGAGGTCCTCGCGGACCGCGTCGAGGGTGTCTGGTGCCACGACGCCGCCGTGGCCCGCCATCTCCTCGGCGGTCTCCTCGATTCGCTGGGACCGGATGTCGTGGCCCCCGAACACGAGGTCGTCGACGGCGGGGAGGTCCAGCGCGGCCACCGGCTCGCGGGCCGTCACCATCCCGGTCGTGTCCGCGACTCCGCGAGCGATTGCGCGCGCGCCGGTCATCGAGACGCTCGCGACGTTACCTCTGGCTCCGATAATCCACACTCCGACTGTCATCGACTCACGATTGCGGTGGCCGATACATAACCTTGTCCGTCAATCATGATTGTTTCCGCGTCGGTACCGGCGGGCGACCGCTCACCAGTCGAGGTCGGTGTCGACGTCCCGCCTGTCGAGTTGGTCGCCGTGCTTGCTGAAATCGAGAGACCGGTCGAGAACCGTCTCCTCGGGGTGTCGCCACGTCTCGTCGCAGTCGGCGCAGCGCCACTCCTCGTAGGGGCGACCGTCCTCGGGCGTGACGCGGGTCGATTCTATCGGCTCGCCGCAGAACGGACAGTGTTCCGGCATCGACTACGGCGTCGGCGCGGACGAGTAAATAGCTGTCTCCGCCGTCGCTCGCGGCCGCGTCGGCCGGGCGTTGCGCGGCCGTGGCGCCCCCGCCCCCCGGCCGTCACCGAATCCACCGAAACAATGATTAACTACCATCAGAGAGGTAGGTCACATGTCGATACCAATTATCGACCCGCACATGCACATGGTGTCTCGCTCGACGAGCGACTACGAGCGCGCCCGACTCGCGGGCGTGGAATGCTGCGTCGAACCGGCGTTCTGGAGCGGGACGGACAAGCAGCACGCGGCGTCGTTCTTCGACTATTTCGAGCAGATAATCGAGTTCGAGACCGACCGCGCGGAGCGGGCGGCGGGCATCGACCACTACGTCACGGTCGGCCTCGAACCGAAGGAGGCGAACTACCCCGAGATGGCCGAGGCCGTGATGGACGGCCTCCCCGAGTACCTCGACCGCGAGCACGTCGTCGGACTCGGTGAAATCGGGCTCGACCAGGGGACCGAGGCCGAGGAGTACGCGTTCAGACGCCAACTCAGGATGGCGGAGGAGCGCGAACTGCCGGTCATCATCCACACCCCGCACACCCAGAAGCCCGAGGGGACCGAGCGACTCGTCGAGATGATTCAAGACGAGGACGTGACCGAGGAGCGAATCGTCATCGACCACAACACCGAGAACACGGTCGACATCTCGCTGCAAACCGACTGCTGGCTCGGCTTCACCCTCTACCCCGGAAAGATAGATGCCGAGACGACCATCGACATCCTCGAAGAGTACGGCACCGACAGGATGCTGCTCAACAGCGCCGCCGACTGGGACCCCTCGGACCCGCTCGCGGTCCCGAAGGCCCGAGACAAGATGCTCGACCGGGGCTGGGACCGAGACGAGGTCCGGAAGGTCGTCTACGACAACCCCCGGGAGTTCTTCGGCCAGTCACCGAACTTCCACTACGAGGTGTGACCGATGGAGTTCGGCTTCTCGATGAACGCGTTCCGCCAGCGAACTCTCACCGAGGGGGTCGAGGCAATCGCCGACGCCGGCTACGACGGCGTCGAAATCCTGCTCGACGACCCGCATCTGTTCCCGGGGACGGCCGACGGCGACGATTCCGAACGCGTTCGGACGCTTCTCGACGACTGCGGCATCGAAGTCAGCAACTGTAACGCGTTCATGCTCAGCGCCATCGAGCCCTCCGCGGCGAGTCGGGCGGCGACGTTCAACCGCGACACCGAGGCGTTTCACCACCCCTCGTTCGTCGAACTCGCGGCCGAGGACCGACAGGCGCGGGTCGAGCACACGCAGAACGCGCTCGCCACCGCGGCCGCGCTCGGCGCGGACAGCATCTCGGTCCCGCCGGGCGGCCCCGTCCCGGAGCGCATGACGCGGGCGGACGCGCTCGACGCCTTCGTCCGAGGGCTCCGCGAGGTCGCTGACACCGCGGAGAAACTCGGCGTCGACGTGCTGGTCGAACCCGAACCGCACCTGCTCATCGAGACCTCCGAGGACTTCCTCGACCTCGTCGACCGGGTCGACTCGCCCCGAATCGGCTGTAACTTCGACGCGGGACACTTCTACTCGGTCGGCGAGGACCCGGTCGAACTGGTGGAGACGCTCGACCCCCACACGCCACATTATCACCTCGAAGACATCCCCGCGGACCGCACCCACGAACACACCCAACTCGGTGAGGGGGCGATGGACATCGACGGCTTCCTCGACGCGGTCGAGGCGACCGGCTACGACGGCCACGTCACGGTCGAACTGTACCCCTATCAGGAGACTGCGGCGGAGACGGCCCGAACCGCGATGGAGTACCTCGAAGCCCATGGGTGGACCTGACCGCCTCGCTCGAACGCGAGCACCCGACCCAGCGACTGGCCGACGATGAACCGAACGAACGCGACACCCGCGACCGGCGGCCTTCGACGCTCGCTTTCGAGCCTCGCCAGACTCGTCCGCGTCCCGAACCTGTTCACCGCGCCGCCCGACGTTATCCTCGGGGCGGTGCTGGTCAGCGGCGGCCGCCCAGCGGTTCCGCTCTCGTCGCTCGCCGGCACCGCGCTCGCCTCGGTGCTGCTCTACGCGGCCGGCACGACGCTCAACGACTACGCCGACGCCGACGAGGACGCCCGGCTCCGCCCGGAGCGACCGATTCCGTCGGGAGACGTGTCGCGCACGCGAGCGAGAAATCTCGGCATCGCGCTGCTCGGTGCCGGGGTCGTCGTCGCCGCGGCCGCCGGGGGACCGACCGCCGGAATCGTCGCCGCCGTCCTCGGTTCGTTCATCGCGCTCTACGACGGCGCGCTCAAGGGCACGCCGCTGGGCTTCGCCGCCATGGGTGGCTGTCGGGGGGCGAACGTCGCCCTCGGCATGGCGGTCGTCGCTGGGTCGCCCTCCGCCCCGACGACCCTGACGCTCCCGGCGTGGGTGTTCTTCGTGCCGGTCGTCGTCGCGCTCTACATCGCCGGCGTCACGTACATGGCCGAGCGCGAGACCGGTGCGGGCGACTCGCGGGCGGTGCTGGTCGGAATGGCCGGTGTCGGACTCGCCGTCGGGTCGGTGGTCGCGGCCGGCGCGGCGGTCGGCGTCGGCCCGAGCGATACCGCGACGGTCGTCGTGGCCGGTGGCTTGCTCTGCTGGTTCGCGGCGTGGACCGGCCGCGACCTCCTGACCGCCTACGCCGACCCTCGACCGAGCACTATCGGCCCCGCCGTCGGCGCGTGCGTCCTCGGTCTCGTCGTCCTCAACGGGGCGCTTTCCGGACTGCTGACACCCGTGTGGGGCGTCGTCGCGGCGGCGTTCGTCGTCCCGGCGGCCGGCCTCTCGTCGGCGTTCGACGTGTCGTGAACCGACGGGCTCCCTCGGCGGCTCGCTTCACGTTTTTCGGCCCGAATGAGTGACAGTACCAAAACAATTATTCATGTGTGACTGTACCACGACGTATGGTACAGTTAGCCTTCTCCACGAACGCGTACACGCGTTTCGACCTGCCGGAGGCAATCAGACGAATCGCAGACCACGGCTACGACGGGGTCGAAATACTGGCGGACGTGCCGCACGCGTTCCTCGCGGACTTCGACGAGCGCGACCGCGAGCGCGTCTTGACCGCGCTTGACGAGACCGGCCTCTCCGTGTCGAACGTCAACGCGAACACGACCCGCGGCTACTACGACGACGCGCCGCCCTCGGCGTTCTTCGACCCGACGCTCATCTCGGGCGACGAGGAGGACCGCCGGTGGCGCATCGATTACACGAAGGCCGCGCTCGACTTCGCGGCGCTGGTCGGCGCGCCCGCGGCGTGCGTCGCGAGCGGGTCGGCGCTCCCCGGAACGCCGCCGGACGAGGCCTACGACCACCTGCTCGACTCGCTCGACGAACTCACCGACTACGCCGAACGCGTCGGCGTCGACCTCGGCATCGAGTTCGAACCCGAACTACTCGTCGAGGACACCGAGGAGGTGCTCACCCTCATCGACGACGTGGGGAGCGACGCGCTCGGCGTCAACTTCGACGTCGGCCACGCGGCCGTCTGCGGCGAGGACCCGGCCGAGAGCATCCGGCAGTGCGCCGGCCGCATCACGGGCGTCCACCTCGAAGACATCGCGGGCGGCCGCGGCGGGAAGCACTACCACCTCGTCCCCGGCGAAGGTGACATCGAGTTCGAGCCCGTCTTCGGCGCGCTCGACGACATCGGGTACGACGGCTTCGCCACGTTCGAACTGTACACCTACCCCGACGACCCCGACGACGCGGCCCGGCGCGCGCGAGACGAACTGGCCGACTACGTCCGCTGAAACGCCGAAAACGGGCGCGGATTCGCGGCGCGACTCACCGAATATCGCCCCGAATGGGGCTCGGACTCCGACGAGCGGCGTCCCGCGAGTGGCGTCGCGGCCCGCCGAGCGCGGGACTGAGTCAGATAATCGTTAACTATTTGCATGGCGATTTCGATTCACACGCTGATTGCATGCGTTCCAGCGAGAGCCAGCTATCGGCGTTCAGAGGTAGCGCGCGCCCGAGACGCCCGTCTCCAGACCGACGAGTCGAACAGACACCGCCGGCGGCCGCGACCCGTCACACGACCGCGACCCGCCGGGGCGAATCGAAGCCCCCGACGGCCGCTTCGCACGTCGCTCGCGGAACGAGTGACCCGTCGGGACCGAACTCCGCTCGCTCACCATGAGACCGGACAGTTCACGCCCGAGGCTGTCGTCGGAGGTGCGACGTGCGCTCCCCGTCGTCGTGATGGCGGCCCTTCTGGTGGTCGGGTCGCTCGGGCTGGGGGCGGCTATCGCGCCGGTCGCCGCGGACGCCCACGGCGGGACGCTCACTCGGACGGTCGACGAGTCGTCGCTCGCGCCCGGCGAGTCGACGACGGTCACGGTGGCGATAAACGCCTCCGAACGGGGGAACTTCACGGTGGTCGAAGAGCTGAGTCCGGGCTTCGCGTCGGTCGAAATCGTCGACGCCGACGGCGCGGACTTCTCCGGGGTGCGCGACGGCAACGACGAGCTGTTCGCGACCTACGGCGACCGCGAGAACGTCACCCTCGTCTACGAGGTGACCGCGGCCGATAACGCGACCGCGACGACCCACGACCTCACCGGCTACGGCGACTTCGGGCTCGAAGATATTCGCGCCTCGACGACCGGCGACGAGGAGATTAGCGTCTCGTCCGACGCCGGCGCGAGCGTGGTCCGGTCGGTCGACGAGGCGACGCTCGAACCGGGCGAACCGGCGACCGTCTGGGTCGATGTCGAACGGGACGCGGCGGCGAACTTCACCGTCGTCGAGGAGTTCACCCCGGCGTTCGGTTCGGTCGAAATCGTCGACGCCGACGGCGCGGACTTCTCCGGCGTCCGTGACGCTAACGACGAACTGTTCGCCACCTACGGCGACCGGAAGGCCGTCACCCTCGTCTACGAGGTGACCGCGGCCGATAACGCGACGACTAGCACGGTCTACGAGTTCGACGGCTTCACCGACGTCAACGGCTCTGAATCGCTGACCGGCGGCACCGACGAAATCAGCGTGCAGCCGTCGGACGGCGACGAGGCCGGTGCGGTTCGGTCGGTCGACGACGAGACGCTCGCGCCGGGCGAATCGACGACCGTCCGCGTCGAGGTCAACCGCGACCGGGCGGCGAACTTCACGCTGGTCGAGGCGTTCACCCCCGCGTTCGACTCGGTGGCAATCGTCGACGCCGACGGCGCGGACTTCTCCGGCGTCCGTGACGCCAACGACGAACTGTTCGCGACCTACGGCGACCGCGAGACGGTCTCGCTCGTCTACGAGGTGACAGCGGCCGACGACGCGGACGCCGGAACGGCCTATCAGTTCGACGGCTTCGCCGACGTCAACGGCTCCGAGGCGGCGACCGGCGGAACGGACGAGCTCGACGTCCAAAGCGGGTCCGACGACGACGACAACTGGGACCTCACCCGGTCGGTCGACGACGAGACGCTCGATCCCGGCGAATCGGCCGTCGTCTCGGTCGAAATCACCGGCGACGAGGCGACGAACTTCACCGTCGTCGAAGAGTTCAACCCCGGCTTCGCGTCGGTCGAAATCGTCGACGCCGACGGCGCGGACTTCTCTGGGGTGCGCGACGCCAACGACGAACTGTTCGCCACTTACGGCGACCGCGAGAACGTCACGCTCCAGTATCGCGTGACCGCCGGCGAGGACGTGGACGAAGACGCCTCGTACCGGCTCAACGGGTTCACCCAGTTCGACGCCGACGGCAAGGAGATGAGCGTCGACGGCGTCGAGACGCTCGCGGTCGGTTCCGACGACGACGCCGGTGGCGGCGGTGGTGGTGGCGGCGGCGGCGGTGACGATGACGACGACGATAGAGATGACGACGATAACGACGAGAGTGATGATGACGATACGGACGACGAGAACTCCGATACGCCCGAGTCCACGGACTCCCCGGACGACGGCGACGATGACGACACTGGTGACGACAGCGACGACTCGAACGACGGCGATGACGACTCGGGCGACAGCGACGACTCGAACGACGGTGACGACGCAGGCGACGGTTCCGACGGGTCGGACGGCGACTCGGGAGGGACTCCGGAGACGACGACCGACGATAACACGCCCGCGACGACCACGACCGACACGCCCGTCCCCGGGTTCGGCGTCTCGGTCGCGCTCGCCGCGCTGGTAATCGGCTCGGTCCTCCTCGCGCGCCGGCGAGCGACCTAGCGAAGCGAGACGGCCCGCCCGTCTCGCACTCGAATCGCCGCGGTCAGCCACGCTCTCGACGCCCGTTCTCGGGCCTGATTCGGACATTCAGAAGATTTAATATAATAACTCCCAAGTCGTAGTTCAGGGTCCATCATGACAGACTGGTCTAGGCGGCGGTTCTTACAGACAGGCGCAGCCCTCGGCATCGCCGGAACGCTCCCGCAGACGACGACGGAGGTGTCGGCGGCGTCACCGACGTTGGAGAAGTTCGTCCAACCGCTTCCGATTCCGTCGGTTCGAGAGCCCGACGGACAGCGAGACGGCGCGGACGCGTACGAGATAGCGGTCACCGAGTTCACCCAACAGCTTCACCCGGACCTGCCGGAGACGACGGTCTGGGGGTTCGACGGGTCGTATCCCGGCCCGACCATCGAGGCGGACGCCGGGAGCCCGGTCCACGTTCGCTTCGACAACAGCGGCCTCCCGAGCGAACACCTCTTTCCCGTCGACGACCGACTCGGCGGCACGACCGCGGAGAACCACCCCGGCTACGACGGTCCCGTGCCGGAGGTTCGGACCGTCACGCACTTCCACGGCCTCGAACTCGACCCCGCGAACGACGGGCAGTCCGATATGTGGACCTCGCCGGGCGGGGTCGAGGGACCGCGGTTCGACTCGGCGTGGCAGGAGCTTCCGATGGAACAGGGGCGAACGACGTCGACGTACCACGACCACACGCTGGGCATCACGCGACTCAACGCCTACGCCGGGCTTCTCGGTCTCTACTCGATTACGACCGACGCGGAGCGCGAACTCGGCCTGCCGTCGGGCGACTACGACATCCCGCTGTTGCTGCAAGACAAGGAGTTCAACGACGACGGCTCGCTGCACTACCCCGAGGAGTTCGTCTCGGCGTTCCTCGGCGATACCGCCGTCGTCAACGGGGCCGTGTGGCCGTACGTCGAGGTCGAACCGCGGCGGTACCGGTTCCGCATCCTGAACGGCGCGAATCACCGCTCGTTCGACCTGCAACTGGAGAGCGAAGGCGGGTCGGGCGTCCCGACGATGTACCAGTTCGCCCCCGGTCACGGCTTCCTCGAATCGGTCGTCCCCATCGGCCCGAACGGCGACCTCGACTCCCTGCTGCTCACGCCGTTCGAGCGCGGCGAACTCGTCGTCGACTTCTCCGACCACGCGGGCGAGACGCTCACGCTCGCCAACGGGGCCGACATGGGTCCCGAACTGACCGACCTCGTCGAGTTCCGCGTCTCGGACCCGTCGACGCCGCCGGAGGACGCGAGCGCCGACCCGACGAGTCTGTCGCTTCCGACGCCGGCCTCGTACGACGAGAGCGACGCGCGGGTGACCCGCGAGATGACGCTCGGGACCGAGGTTCGAAACGGCCTCATCACGCACACGCTGAACGGCCACGTCTTCGGCGACGAGGACGCGCCGGTCTACCCGCAACTCGGATCGACCGAGATATGGGAACTGCAAAACGAGTCGGGCGGGCGACACCCGATTCACCTGCATCTGGTCACGTTCAGAGTCATCGGCCGCGGACCCGACGGGACGCAACCGCCGGACCCCAACGAACTTGGGCCGAAAGACACCGTCCGCGTCGACCCCGGCGAACGCGTGCGGATACTCGTGACGTTCGAGGGCTACACCGGACAGTTCCCGTGGCACTGCCACATGCTCGAACACGAGGACAACAAGATGATGATTCCGTTCGTCGTCGAGAACCCCGTCGCGGACTACGCGAACGAGGAGAACGTCGTCGACGCGACGGGGCTGACCGACGCGGTCGGTGACTGGCGCAACGAAACCCTCGAAACCGAGGTGCTGCTCGAAGTCATCGACCAGTGGCGAAGCGGCGACGAAGTCGCCTGACCGCGGTTCCGCCGACTTACTGCACCGGCTCGGCCGAGCGGTCCGAGAACCACCGATTGCGGACGACGTACGCGACGAGGACGACCGCGGTGGCGACGCCGATAATCGAGTACACGTCGACCTCGGTGAGCGACCGGGCGGCTTCACCGAGGTAGACCGCCAGTATCGCTTCGAGAGTGTACCGCCCGCCGCGGCCGAGCACCGACGCCGCGAGGTACGTCCGGAGGTCGAGGTCGAACACGCCCGACCCGATGGAGAGCAGTTCGTACCCCTCCGGAATCGGCGCGAACGCTCCGAACGCGACCGTCACGAACCCCGAGCGTTCGAAGTAGCGCTCCACCTTGTGAATCCGCTCGCCCGCGAATCGCGAGTCCAGCGCGCGCCGGCCTCCTTTCTTGCCCATGAGGAAGCCGACCAGCCCCGCCGACACCGACCCGACGGTCGCAACGACTGCGTACGGGAGCGCGAACCCGGGGTTCGTCGCCGACAGCGGGACCAGCACCAAGTCCGGCGGGACGGGTAGCAAGAAGAATTCGAGAAACGCCACGAGCAGCAGCCCCGGCGCGCCGAGCGAGGCGAAAAACGCGGTCGAGAGTTCGACGGTCTCCAGTACGTCTAGCATCGTCGTCTCTACGCAGCCGCTGCTGTCAGTAATAAGTATCGCCGGCCGTGAACGTCGGCTCCGCGGGTGGGAACCGGCGGCACGAAACGTCGCCGCGGGTGCAAGGCGGCGAGTTCGGTGCTGGTTCGTGAACCGCGTCAGGCTGGCTGGTCCGGGGGGAGCGCGTCAGGCTATCGGCTGTCGGCTGTCGGTGGCGTGGTCAGTCGAGGGCTTCGGCCATCTTCTCGATGGGGTGGGGCGGGCGGGACTCGCCGGGTCTGTCGCCGAGTTGGGAGCGACACGACGCGCCGGGTGCCGTGACGACGTCGCCGGGGCTGTCGTCGACCTGTCCGAACAGGATTTCGCCGATGCCCTTCGAGAGTTCGTAGTGCTCTTCCTCGTAGCCGAACGACCCGGCCATCCCGCAGCAACTGGAGTCGAGCGGGTCGACGGCGTAGCCGGAGCGTCGCAGGACGCCCACGGCGTGGTGGTCCTTGTTCGTCGCCTTCTGGTTGCAGTGGCCGTGGTACGTCAGCGTCTCGGCGGGGGCGTCGAAGTCGAGGTGGTCGTCGGCGCGCGCGGCGTCGAGGTACTCCATGACGCCGTAGGCCGACCCCGAGACGAGTTCGACGGCCGTCCCGTCGAGGAGGTCGAGATACTCGTCTTGGAACATCACCGCGTCGGAGGGCTCGACGAAGACGACCGACCAGCCGTCGTCGACGTAGGGGCGAAGTCGCCCGACGTTGTGTCGCGCTCGGTCGCGGGCCGTGTCGAGCATCCCCATCGAGAACGCGGCGCGACCGCTCGATTCGAGGTCGCTCGGAATCCGAACGTGGACGTTCGCGGCTTCGAGGACCTCGACCGCGGCCTTGCCGGGTTCGGGGTAGTTGTAGTTGGTGTAGGTGTCGGGGAACAGAAGCACCTTCCCGCGGGCCTCGGCGGGCGGCACCGACGACCCGCCGCGGGCCTCGAACCACTCCTCCAGCGACTCGCTGCTGAAACTCGGCAGGTCGCGCTCGCTGGCGATGCCGAGGACCTTCTCCAGCAGGAGACGGCTCCCCGGAAGCTCCGCGGCGACGTTCGAAAGCGGGGCGAGTTTGCTCCCGAGTTTCGACAGCGTGTCGACGTTGGCGAACACCCGCGAGCGGAGGCTGGTGCCCTCTTTCTGGTGGTACTGGTGTTTCACCTCGGATTTCAGCTTCGCCATGTCGACGCCGGTCGGACAGTCGCTCTGACAGCCCTTACAGCCGACACAGAGGTCCAGCACCTCGGTCTGGAAGCGCTCGGAGTACAGTTCGTCCTCGGGGAGTTCACCCGAGATGGCGGCCCGGAGCATGTTTGCGCGCCCGCGGGTCGTCTGGACTTCCTCCTTCGAGGCGCGGTAGGTCGGGCACATGGTGTTCGAGTCGGTCTGCCGGCAAGTGCCACAGCCGTTACAGAGTTCGACGAGGTGCGAGAAGCCGCCCTCGTCGTCGAAGTCGAGGTCGGTCTGGGGCTCAACGGACTGGTAGTCAGGACCGTAGCGGAGGTTCTCGCGCATGTCCGCGCCGACGCCCCGGTCGCTGTCCGGGCCGGGGTCCGAGGGTCCGTCGCGGTAGACGACGTTTCCGGGGTTGAACAGCCAGTCGGGGTCGAACGCCGTCTTCAGTTCCTTGAACGCGCCCCAGAGTTCGGGTCCGTACATCTTCGGGTTGAACTCGGTCCGGGCCATCCCGTCGCCGTGCTCGCCCGAAAAGGCCCCGTGGTGTTCGACGACGAGGTCGGTCACGTCGTCGGTGATGGAGTGCATCTTCTCGATACCCTCGTTCTCCTTGAGGTTCAGAATCGGGCGGATGTGGAGCGTCCCCGACCCGGCGTGGGCGAAGTACGCGGCCGACGTGCCGTGGTTCTCAAGGACGTCCTCGAACTTCTGGACGTACTCCGCGAGTTCTTCGGGCGGGACGGTCGCGTCCTCGATGAACGGGTACGGCTTCGGGTCGCCTTCGAGGCTCATCAACAGCGGAATCGCCGCCTTGCGGAGCTTCCACAGTCGGCCTTGGCTCTCCTCGGAGTAGGCTTCGAGCACGTCGAACGCCGCGCCGGAGTCGACGAAGTGGGCGTTCGTGTCCGCGACCGCGGCCTCGAAGTCGTCGACGAGTTCGTCGTCCCACTCCAGCATCAGCGCCGCCTTCGCGCCCTCGGGGATGGGTTCGGCGTACTCGGCGTAGCCCTCCGACTCGCGGGCGAGGCGGAACACCTCGTCGTCCATGAGTTCGACGGCGCTGACGGGGAATTCGAGCGCCTCCGGGACGGCCTCCATCGCGTCCACGAGGTCGTCGAAGCAGTACAGCGCGAGCGCCGTCTCGTCCGGCTTGGTGACGAGCGAGACGGTCGCCTCGACGATGACGCCGAGGGTGCCCTCCGCGCCGACGAACAGCTTCGAGAGGTTGATGACCGCCTCGCCGTCGTCGTTCTCGTAGATGACTTTCTGGAGGTTATACCCCGACACCGAGCGCTTGAGGCTCGGATACTTGTTCTCTATCTCCGACTCGTGGTTCTCGACGAGCGCCCGGACCGTCCGGTAGATGTTCGCCTCCAGGTCGTCTTGGGCGAGAATCGAGTCGTACTCGTCGCTGTCGAGGACGACCTCGCGAGTGTGAATCAGCGAGCCGTCGGCCAGAATCACTTCCAACTCCTCGGTGTAGGCGTCGGTGATGCCGTAGCGGACCGAGTGCGCGCCCGTGGAGTTGTTGCCGATGCCGCCGCCCACGGTCGAGCGATTCGAGGAGGCGGGGTCCGGCGCGAACTTGAGGCCGTGGTCCGCGAGCGCGGCGTCGAGGTGGTCCTGAACGCACCCCGGCTGGACGGTGGCACGCCTCGCCTGCGGGTCGATATCGACGATATCGTCCATGTACTTCGTGAAATCGATGACGACGCAGCCCCGTCCGACGGTCTGACCGCCCAGCGAGGAGCCCGTTCCGCGTGGCAGAACGGGGACGCCGTGGTTTGCCGCGGTCTCCACGGTGGCGCGAACGTCGTCGGCGTCCCTCGGCAGGACGACCCCCGCGGGTCGCGCCTGATAGATGCTGCCGTCGGTCGCGTACAGCACCTGCGCGTACTCGTCGAACTTCACGTCGCCGTCGACGCGGTCCCGTAACTCCGTCGCCAGTGCAGTGTAGGCCGTCGCGTCCGGACGGTCCACGTCGAGCGTCGTCGCCGATGTCTCTCCTCCCCGTGGGGAGTCGAGCACGTCTTCAACTGCCATCATCAATGATACACATACGCACGGATTAAATCCTCTGGTGTTGCGACACGTTCTCGTCCCCCGAACGGCTCTCACGACCGACGTGGGGATTTATAGTCGCGTCCTCGGTACGTATCCTCATTCATGGTCAGGTCACCGAACTGGAATCAAACTGACGTGGCGCGCGCCATCCCGACGGCGTCCAAGACGGAGGTCGACCAACTGCTCGCGAGCCTCCAGCGACTGACCGGTATCGGCGTGTGGTCCTACGACGTGTCGCGCGACGAACTGTGGTGGAGCGACGAGGCAAAGCGAATACACGGGTTCGACGCGGCGGCGACGCCGACCGTCTCGGACGTCGTCGAGCAGTACGCCGAAGGCGACCAAGACGGCGTGTTGGTTCGCCTCGGCGACGCTATCGAACACGGCGAGCCCTTTGCTATCGACGTGCGGTACGCGAGCGAGCGAACGACCGAGCGGTCGATACGGCTTTCGTGCGACCCGCTGGTAGAGGACGGTCAGACGGTCACGCTCTACGGTGTCGTGCGGGACGTGACGGACACGAAGCGTCAGGAACAGCGCATCGAGATTCTTCGCCGGACGAGCCAGGAGTTACGGAACGCGAGTTCGAAGGCGGAGGTGGCGGAGATACTGGCCGACGCGGCGAAGAACGTCCTCGGCCTCGTCAACACGACCGTCCGGTTGGTCGACGAGAACCGGAACATGCTCCAAACCATCGAAGCGACCGAGGAGTGTCTGGAACGCGCCGGCGACCGGCCGAACTACTCGGTCAGCGAGGACACGCCGGCCGCGCGGACGTACCGGACGGGCGAGCCGGTCATCCACGCGAACCACGAGCACACCGAAGACGACCACAGTCGGGGCGCGCTCCAATCGGGGCTGTACGTCCCCATCGGGAGCCACGGCGTGCTCAGCGCCGGCGACGTGGTCGTCGACGCGTTCGAGGAACACGACCTCGAAGCCGCGGGCCTCCTCGGCCAACTCGGCGCGGAGGCAATCACGCGAATCGGCTGGGTGAAACGGTCGCGGGCGATTTGACGGCCGACCGAACAGCCACGACGCACGCGAACCGAACAGCGTTCGACGCATCCCACCGTTCTATTTCGTTTGTTCCCGCGGGAATACGAGAGAAACATGCCCGGATTGACCGGGCTGGCGGGGCAGTTCAGCTGATTTACATTATGGCAACAGTTATGAACCATCATGATAATAATTGGTGTATGATTGAGAACGTGACCGGGCGACGGCTCAAGACGACCCAGGCCTCGCTGGAGATTCTCAGCCTCATTCTGGAACACGACGGTCTCACACTCGCTGAACTGGACACGATGGTCGACAGTTCGAAAAGCTCCATTTGTAGTCACCTCAACACGCTCTTGGAGAGTCGGTATCTGGTCAAGCGCGACGGCGTCTACCGCGTCAGTTTCAGGGTGGCGCTGTTGGGCGAGCGCGCCCGACATCGGTATCCGAGCGACGAGGTCGTCGAGCGGGTCGTCGACGAACTGGCCGACGCGACCGGCCAAGAGGCGAACTTCACTATCTTCGAACACGGTCGGCTGCTCATGTGTTACGGCTCGTCGACCGACGAGGGACGGGACGCGAACGGCATCCGCTACCGGTCGGAGTACCACCTGCACAACACGGCCGCGGGGAAAGCCATCCTCTCGGAACTGGACCGCGACGAGGTGGCGTCGATAGTCGACCACTGGGGCCTGCCGCGGGAGTCGGAGGGTACGATTACGAACGCCGACCGGCTGTTCGACGCGTTGGACGAAATCGCGACTCAGGAGTACGCCGTCGTCGACGAGGAGTTCGCGCCGAATCTCATCGCCGTCGGCGCGCCGGTCCACGACGGCGACGGGCGTATCGTCGGCGGCCTCAGCGTCGGCGGCCCGAAGTATCAGGTGGATATGACGCGACTCGAACGCGAATTCGCCGACGAACTGCTGAACGCCGTCGAGTCGCTGGAAGCGGCGCTCTCGTAGGCAAACACCGCCGTCTCAGGTACCAAGCGCGAAAATGGCGGGTGCGGGTTGGCTGGCGTTGTCAGGCTGACTGCTGGTCGTTAGTCGTCCGTCCCGACGGCCATCGCGCGCTCGACGATGCCCTCGCCGTACATCTCCTCGAGGGCGTCGTGTTGGTCCGGGCGGTGCTCGTACACGTCTTGGAACAGGGCGACGGGCGTCATCGCGGCCTGATAGGTCGCCTCGTCCCACATGCGGTCCTTGGCGATGTCGACTTCGACGCCGTCGATGACGAGCGTCGTCGCCTGCGTCATCGCAATCGCGCCCTTGCCGGCCTCCTTGGCCGCCTCGAACTCCTCCATGGAGTCGACGATGTCGTCCATGCTCGGGACGTAGGTGGTGAGGTCGAGCAGCTCCTCGTGGAGTTCCTCGCCGTCGAGTTCCTGTTCTTCGCCGTCGACGCGGAGCACGTAGCTGTCGTCGCCGACCTGTTCGAGCGAGAGTTCGTCGCCGTCGTACACCTGTCGACCGTCCTCGGCGTCGAGTTCGATTTCGTCGTCGTCGAGTTCGAGGAGCCAACTACCGGTCTTCGGCGGCAGCGGTGCCTCGTTGGCGGTGACGACCTGCCCGGGCGTGAGCGCCCAGATACCCGTCATCCCCATGGCGCGGTTCTCGACCATGCGTTCGCGGTAGCCCTCCACGTCGCGGATGTCGTCGTAGGGGCCGTCCACGGCGATACAGCCGGCGGCGCTGGCCCCGCGGGAGGTGTTGTGCCGCAGTTCGGCCCACGCCGGAAGCTCGCCGGTCGGCGTCATGGCGCGCATGTCCTTCGTGTAGTCGACCTGCCCGTCGACGAGGAGGAACAGCCGTTCGAGGTTGTTGGAGGGCTTGCCCTTCTCCGCGCGGAGGTCGCTCATCGCGAGTTCGGCCTCGCCGCTCTCGATGATGACCGACATCGAGAGGCTTCCCTCGTCGAGACCGTGTTCGTTCTCGATGATGGTGATGAACTCGTCTGCCTTCTTCCAGTCGTCGAGGTCACCGACCTCGGGGATGACGAACCCGTCGATGTGCTCGACCGCACCGTTTTCGGGGTCGGTGATTTCGAGCATCTGCTTGAAGCCCTCGTAGCGGGTCGAGGGGTCGTCGCGGTGCCAGACGACGCGGGGGTGAATCTCGCCGGGGAAGTCGGCTCCGTGTTCGGAGACGACCTCGACGAGGTTCTGGACGCCCTCGGCCCGCATCGTCGGTGCCGTGGCGTCCTCGTTGTCCGGAATCCATGTGTCGGGGGCCTGCATCCCCCGAAGTTGGGCCGCGCTCTGCAACATCTTCGCCGAGTTCTCGCCGCTGACCGCCGTCGGCGAGGTGAAAAACGTCCGTACGAACTCTCGTTCGTAGTTTCTGTCGCTACTCATATCGACAGTCGAAACGTCTCTTGCGAAACATATTAAATATTTAGACTCGCCCAACTTCGAGTCGAACTCGGGCGGTTCGCCGTGATTTCGTTCCTGAGCTCACCCGACGAGTGCGACCGACGATACACCCCACCGTTCGGTCACCGCACCGCCTCATCACCACTATCATCACTAACTTACATTATGTAAATGTGTATGATGTCATGTGTGCACATTATACAGATATATGGGATTAAGTGAAAATTGATTACAAGCATATGGTTGTAATGCTTTGCGGTGGGTCGCCGTGAGGTAGACCATCGTTCGAATTATGTAAATACTCGTTGTCGCTCAGTCCAAGCGCAACGTCTCGTCTCGATACCGGCCGACGACGGGTCGGTCCGTAGCTTGACGTGGCTTCACCGAGTTGCCCGTTCGTATCAATTTTCAATATTACTAAGAGAACAATTAGATAGTCAGATACAGGAGGCTCGGATTGCGAACGACGGCCGTCGTCGAACGTACCTCATCGACCGCCGAACTGAGTAGTACACCCATTACAGAGCACAAACAGCGTTTGGTGCACGAATGAGAGATTCGGAGACGAGATGGAGCGGTTCCGAACACGTCGCTCGATTCGAACGCGCCCTCGTCAGCCGTGAATATACAGCTAGAGGAGATACGCCGCCGGTATCGACATTCAGATTCAGCGAGTGGGCCCGAACGCTCGTCGATACGGTGTCGACCTGTGAATGTAGCTGTGATTGATATTTGATACGGGTATTCGAATGAACTATTGAATTTCTGACTGTTCGAAACGCCCGATGCTCCGGGCGTTCGCGCTCCGGTTGAGTCGGCGTTCGTCGCGGTGGTTGGCTGGCTCCTACCACTCGTACTCCCGGTGAACCCGCCGGGCCTCGTCGTT
The DNA here is from genome assembly GCF_003665865.1 of Haloferax sp. Atlit-109R. Lineage (NCBI taxonomy): Archaea > Methanobacteriati > Methanobacteriota > Halobacteria > Halobacteriales > Haloferacaceae > Haloferax > Haloferax sp. Atlit-109R. The sequence goes on along the minus strand of NZ_QPLO01000002.1, from coordinate 1,494,495 downwards.
CAGCACGGGGCCGACGACCTCGGTGACGCCGTCGAGAACTGCGGCCGACCGAACGCCGGGATTCGAACCCGTGAACTCCCCGATTTCGTCGCCGCCGACACCGTACACGACGCGCGCGAACCCGGCGGTCGCCATTCCGCCGGCGCACATGGGACAGGGCTCCGTGCTGGTGTACATCACCATCGCCGCTCGCTCGTCGGCGTCGTACTCCCGACACGCCTGATAGGCGAGTTGTAACTCGGGATGGCGTCGGATATCGGACTCCGTCACGATTCGGTTCGAGTCGCGCATGATGACCTCGTCGTCGCGGACGAGTACGGACCCGAACGGTTCGTCGCCGCGAGCGGCCGCCTTTCGGGCGAGTTCGAAACTCTCGCGCATGTGTCTCTCGTGGTCGAAGTCGTCGAAGTGCGTCGTCACGGTCGCCTGTGCTCACTCCCGAGACCGAGTTAAATCGAACGGCGGGTCGTAATTCGGGTTTGTCGAGTTATCTAAATTATTCTGATTCCGTGGATTCTTTCGATATTCTGAGCTAGTAGGATTTTCCGGAAAATCGAACGCCACCGGATTCCTCAACGATGTGCAGTTCCGGGGGACATCCGAGCAATTCTGGTAATTTAAATAATTTACAGTATCTGGATGTGGAACAGTATCTCGACTGTGGGCCATCGAGGTAACCGACGATAGCGAAATAATCTGAATAACGAGACGTATAATGATAAGCCGAAGTAGACAGATTATGTATCTCCTCTCATCTGGGTGGATACTGCGACGACGACGAACGAGCCACAGAATTGCAGTTAATTGAATTACTCGACGAATATAGATAATTTAGGTTATCTACAATATCCTTATTACGCACGTTTAGGCAGCTGACTCCGCGCGCCCGAATCCGCGGCCGCGGTGATACACTTCGAGACTGTGTGTAATTCAGATAATGTGAAGTATGTGGCTTAGATAGAGTATCTAAATACTGTAAAGTTGGTCGATAATGGCCTGTTGTCGAATTATGCATCGACCCGATGGGGCACCGTATCGACAGTACCGACACTACCGAAGTACTCCAGACAATCCACATAATTCACAAATCGAGGTAGTTCGGGAAATTCAAATTATTCGAATTACTCAGATAGGGTGGATGTGGTCGGTCGAATACACTCCGTGGGGAGGGTTGAGACTGGCACCGTGTCGCGCTGGACTGGACGGCGGCGCGGTGACGACAAACGCGAGAACGGATTAGCCCAACTTCGACAGCAGTTTGCGACCGGTCCACCGGCTAACTCCCGGGAGAGGACGAGCCATTCGACGCGACAGCACGACGTAACACGACCGAACGCCCGTCACCGCGGACGCGAGCGTCGAAAACCGACGCGAGAGTGTTAGTAACCCCATCTGATAATTTGGATATTCGCTAGCTGGACAACCCGGATTAGAGATGGGCGATACCACAGTTATAATCATTATATCTACGGTCGAAATATGCGTGTGGCCCGACATTGTCGTGCGATATCCTGTTATTAGGTTTGCCTAAACTTCGAAACGGTTATCTGTCTTTAGGCAGGCCTAAATAATATGGTTCGAAGACGACAGATACTCGCAGGAAGTGCAGGACTCTTCGCATCGGCTCTCGCTGGCTGTACCGCGGGCGGGAGCGCGGATTCCGAGTCGACGGCCGCCGCGGAATCCGAAACCGAGGCCGCCACCGAGTCGACGACGACCGAACAGACGACCGAGAGCGCCGGGCAGTACACCGTCGAGATAGAACCGAACGACCCGTACACGTTCGAAGCAGTGCCGGAGACGTACGGCGTCGCCTCCGGGCCCTTCCTCGATATGGGGATGGCGCTCGGCATCCATCCGAGTGCGACCACCGGCCTCGAACGCGCGCCGCTCAAGTTCTACGACCTCCTCGGGCTCGAATTCGACGAGAGTCGAATCACCAAGCTCGCGAGCGGTGCGGAATCCGGCTTCGACAAGGAGAACTTCTACGCCGCCGACGCCGACGTGTGGCTCATCGCCCGCGCCACGCTCGGCCGCTACGTCAGTTGGGGCGCCTCGGACTACGAGGAAGTCGAATCCCAGACCGGACCCTTCCTCGGCACGACTCTCCGGTTCGCCCCGACGGCCGCCGTCAGCAACGAGCCGAATCCGTACACGCTCTACGAGGCGTTCGAGAAGGTCGCAACGGTGTTCCAGCGCCGACAGCAGTTCCAGGCGTGGCAGTCGTTCCACGACGACTTCATGAGCACTATCGAAGCCGGTCTCCCACCGGAGGACGAACGCCCCACGGTCGCCGCCATCTGGCGCGGCGTCAGCCCCGACTCCGGCCAGTTCCGCGTCGCGCCCCTCCACCGCCTCGGCAACAACACCAAGTCGTACTTCCGGGTCGGCATGAAAGACGCCTTCGAGGGACGCTACCCCGAGGGACCCATCGGCTACGAGGAGCTCATCAACGTCGACCCCGACTACATCGGCGCGGTGGGCGCGCTCACCTCCTCGACCCGCGAGGAGTTCGTCGACACCGTCGTCGAGCCGTTCGAGAACAACGAGAGCGGACAGCGGCTCACGGCCGTTCAGGAGGGCAACCTCATCCGAAGCGCCGGGCAGTACATGGGCCCAATCGTCGATATGTTCTCGACGGAAGCCGTCGCCAAGATGGTGTATCCCGACCAGTTCGGTGAGTGGCCGGGTGCGGTCGGAGACGTGCCCGAAGACGAACAGCTGTTCGACCGCGAGCGCCTCGTCGACATCGTCAACGGGAACTTCTGACGCCCGATGAGCAAGGTTACAGACGCGGTCGGTGCGGTTCGCGCGGAGTGGCGCGACCGGTACGCCGACTCGATGCTCGCCCTCGTCATCGTCGGCAGCCTCGCGGTCCTCCTCGGGGCGACGCTCTTACAGGTGAGCTTCGGCGCGTACCCCCTCACCCTCTCCGAAGCGTGGGGTGCTGTCTTCGACTCGGCGGTCGTGTTCGACGCCGACGTGTGGCGTGCGTTCCTGCTCGGCGGCGACATCCCCGAATGGTTCACCCAGCGCCAGTTCGTCGTCTGGAACATTCGCCTGCCGCGGGTTCTCGTCGGCGTCCTCGTCGGTGCCAACCTCGCGGTCTCGGGCGCAATCTTCCAGGTCGTCACCCGAAACGAACTGGCGAGTCCGTACGTCCTCGGCATCAGCGACGGCGCGGGGCTCGTCGTGCTCGTCACGCTGACGTTCCTGTCGGGACTGCTCCCGCTCATGCCGGTGCTCGCCGCCGTCGGAGGCGCAATCGCGTTCCTCCTCGTCTACCTCATCGCGTGGAAGAACGGCACCTCGCCGGTCAGACTCGTCCTTGCGGGCGTCGTCGTCGGGACGGTCTTCGGCTCCGTCCAGCGCGCGATGTTCTTTTTCATCAACGACCTCGGCGTCGTGATGTCCGCGCAGGCGTGGCTGTCCGGGTCGCTGCTCGGAACCGACTGGGCGCAGGTGCGTATCGCGCTCCCGTTCACCATCGTCGCGCTCGGACTCGCGCTCGCGGTCACCAAGGAACTCGACGTGCTGCTCCTCGGCGAGGAGACCGCGCAGTCCCTCGGGATGCCCGTCGAGAAGGTCCGCTTCGCCGTCGCCGGTATCGCCATCCTCTCGACGGCGGCGGCGATAGCCGTCGCGGGACTGGTCGGCTTCGTCGGCCTCATCGTCCCGCATATGGTCCGGAACCTCGTCGGTAGCAACTCGAAGCGGCTCCTCATCGGCTGTGCGTTCCTCGGGCCGGCGCTCCTCGTCGGTGCCGACGTGGGCGCGCGACTCGCGCTGAGTCCGATTCAGCTCCCGGTCGGCATCATCACCGGCCTCGTCGGGGGACCGTACTTCCTCTACCTCATGCGGAAAAAAGAGGACATCGGGTCGGTCTGAGGCCGTCGCCCCGCGTTCTCGGGCGGTGAGGCCGATACAGCCGCGTCAGTGCTCCGGCGTGGGGAGCCTGACTTCGACCGTCGACCCACCGCCGGCGCGGTCGACGATAGAAACCTCGCCGTCGAACTGCGTGACGAACCAGGAGACGGTCCACAGTCCCATCCCGCTCCCGTGCGACAGCGGCGTTTCCTTCCCGCGTTCCAAGATTTCGCGTTCCGTCTGCGGGATTCCCGGCCCGTTGTCTTCGACCGTAATTTCGACTCGCTCGCCCGAGATGCGGCGCGACGCGACGGTGACCACGGGGTCATCCTCGTCGTTGTGGACGATGGCGTTCTGCACGAGTTCGTCGAGCGCGAGGGAAAGCGAGTGCGCGCTCGCGAGCACGGTCTGCTCGCCTGCCCGGAGTCGAATCGTCGCATCGGGATATCGCCGCTCGTACGTCCGCTTGATATCCGACAACACGTCGTCGACGCGGACCGGCTGCTTGTCGGTGGATTCCTCCACGACGTTCTCGAACCGCCGGGCCTTCTCGCCGGTCGACATGAGGTCGTCGGCGTTCTCGATGATTCGGTCCGTCTTCGAGACCATCGCCTCGACCGAAAACTGACTCACCGCGGTGACTATCTCGTCGAGCGCTCGAAGTTCGGCATCGATACCGCTGGTCGTCTCGCTGAGGTTCGTCACCGTCTCGGCCAACAGGTCGTAGTCGCCCTTCTCCGTCGGGAGGTCGACCGCGTCGAGGTCTCGGCGCAACTCTCGTGCGTACCCGCTGACGATATTAAGATTGTTCCGCAGGTTGTGCCGAAGCACCCGATTCAGCACCATGAGTCGCTCTTCGCGCTCTTTTCGGTTCGAGATGTCGCGCACCGCGCCGCGGACGCTCATGCCGTCATCCGCTGCCTCGCCTCGGATTTGAACCCACCGCGTTCGACCCGAAGCCGTAATCACCCGCATCTCGATGTCGAACGACTCGCCGTCGGCCCGCGCGCTCTCGATAGCCTCATTGATAATCGTCCGGTCGTCCTCGTGAAAGAACTGTCTGAGCTCTTCGAGCGTCAGTTCCGTGTCGGGCGGGAGATCCACCAGTCGTTTCGTCCCGTCGGTCAGCTGTAAGTCGTTGGTCCCGTAATCGACTTCCCACCCCCCGATATCGGCCAGTTGTTCGGTGCGTTCGAGCCGGTCTCGATTCCGTTCCAGCTCTTGTCGGTACTCGTAGGTCTCGGTGATGTCCCGGACGATTTTCGTGAACCCGCGGAGCTCCCCGCGGTCGTTGGTCAACGCGCGAACCGTGACGTGCGCGAGAATCCGCGACCCGTCTTTCCGGACGCGCCACCCCTTTTCCTCGTAGCTCCCCTCCGCTTCGGCGACTGCGAGCACCGTCTCGGGCGACGTACCGTCGCCGCTGTCGGGGTAAAACACCGACAGATGGCGGCCGAGAATCTCGTCGCGCTCGTAGCCTTTGATTCGTCTCGCGCCCTCGTTCCACGTTGCGACGTATCCGTCCGCATCGAGGAGAAATATCGCGTATTCAGTTACCTCCTGAAAGAACTCTCGTAGGATGAGATCGGATTCGATGTGTTCGAACAGCTCTCTCCGCTCGCTTGACATTACTGGTTGAGTACCATCCGCACGCGCATAAACTCCCCGGCGTTCGAGGCGTGTGCGGTCGGAAGCGCCGTCGACCGGTCGTCGAGTCACCCGTCAGCGAGTCGAGCAACGAGCGTCGTCTCGGCGACGAACGTCTGCACCAGACCCATTGGAGGGCGCAGACCAACGCCCGCGTTCGCGTCGAAGGCGTCGTGGAGGGCGACATATCAGACCCGTCTCGCGCCTTGCGCGTGTAGCTATCGGTCCGGTGGGCGCTCGGCCCGGCGTCCAGAAGTATTTAGCCGTCGGCACTCCGACACGCAGTCGAACTTCCGCCAGAGTGCTTCCAGTATGACCCGCCCTCCACTCCGACTCAACCGACGCACGCTCGCCGCGTTCGTGCTCGTCGCCGTCGCGCTCTCCGCGGTCCTCTGGACGACGGGGGGCGCGATAGGCGACGCGAGCCCCGCAGTCGACGCGAACGTGACCGAGCGCTACCGCGGCATCGACGCGCTCACCGGAACACAGACGGTCGAGGTCCGAGCCGACGACACGGTTACGTCTCGGACCGTCGCCGACGTGACGCTCGTCCCGGAGACGGAGCGAAAGCGCGTGAACTTCCGGAACGCGACGAATCGACAGTACGACCGGCAGGTCTCGAACGGGTCGACGCTCTGGCTTCACGAGACAGACAGGGATGCGGTGACCGTCATCGAACTGACGGGGCCGCCGACCGAGTCGAGGACGGCCGAACGGCTCCAACTGCTCGTCGCGGCCGCGGGGCTGACCGACGACGCCGGTCGTCCGCAGTCCATCGGCGTGTCACCGCTCCCCGTCGTACCGCGGCACGCCGGTGTCGCCCCCGGAGCCGACGCGAACCGTAGCTACACCGTCAAGTTCGTCGAGACCGACACCGTCGGCGGGCGCGAGGCGTACGTCCTCGACATCGTACCCGAGACGAACCGGAGCGAGGCGGGCTACCGCCAGCGGTTGTGGCTCGACACCGAGCGGTTCTACCCGCTTCGCAAGCAGACGGCGTGGACGGCCGACGGGACTCGGCGGTCGGTGACGACGACGTACACGAACGTGACGTTCGACGCGGCGGTGTCGGCCGACACGTTCCGCCCGGACATCGGCGCCGGCACGACCGTCGAGCGTCAGGAGACGCCGAACACGTCGTGGTTCCGGAGCAGGGCCGACTTGGTGGCGCGGAGTTCGATTTCGGTTCCCGAGCCGACGGTTCCGTCCGCGTACGAACTGGTCTACGCCACGCGGACCACCGGCCGCATCGACGGGGTCGGACTCCGCTACGCCGCCGGCGGCCGCGAACTCACGGTCGCGAAGTTCAACTACACCCTCGACATCGACGCCGACGAGCGCGACGCGACGGTCGGCGGCCGGCCGGCGACTATCGACTACGGACCGACCACCTCGGTGTCGTGGAACTGCGACGGCTACGGGTACACCGTCCGCGGGACCGGCGTCGAGACGGACCGCCTCGTCGAAGTCGGTCGCTCGGTCGGCTGTCCCGCCTGAAAACGGGCGAGTTTCTGGGTCAGAAACTGGCCCCCGTTTTATATGGGCTAACGGCGCGTCGGTCGAACTGCGATGGGCCCCGCCGAACTGACGCCGGACTGCCCTCCCGAGCAGTACCGGACTGTGCCCTCTGACAGCACCCCGGCACCCATCGCGGTCATCGCTGACGCAGCAGCCCCTCCACAGCATCGCCGTACTACCCCGCAGTATCGACGCACTAACCCGTACCATCGTGCTCTCTCGACAGCCCCGCCGTGCTCCAGCCCCGATTCGGACTCCAACTCGGTCGCCGCGACCAACAGGGGTGGAAACCCGTGGGCCTATTAATCCGACGAGCAGTCATTCGACCACCGTGAGTGAGGATCCGGCGCTGGGCGATATTCTCGACCTCCTCAGCGACGAGTACGCCCGAGACATCCTCGCAGCGACGAGTACCAAACCAATGTCCGCACAAGAGCTTGCCGACGAGTGTGAGATGTCCAAACCGACGGTCTACCGCCGGGTGGAACGATTACAAGCGTACGGACTCCTCGACGAGCAGACCGAGATTCGAACCAGTAACAACCATTACAGCGTCTACACCGCCACGCTCTCCGAGTTCTCCGTGGCGCTAGACGACGGGTCGTTCGAGGCGTCGCTGACGCGTACCGACGACGAGTCGTTCCCCGGCGAGGGGGAATCCGACACCGCCGACCGCTTCAAACGGATGTGGGAGGACCTCTGAGATGGCGACGCTGTCGGCCGTCCTCGACTGGCTTATCGTCTCGCTCGCCCTCGGGTCGACGCTCGTCGGGAGCTACGTCGGCTATCAGGCCTATCGCGGCTACCGCCGTCACGACAGCCGGACGATGCGGGCGCTGTCCGCGGGCCTGTTCCTCCTCACGGCCGTCGCGTTCGGCGTCGCATTCGTCGGCTCGGTGCTCCTGCGTCAGGGCTACATCGGCCTCCAGTACCAACAGCCGCTCACGCTCGTCACGCGGCTGTTCCAGTTCTGCGGCGTGGTGCTCATCGCCTACTCGTTACATTCGCGAGGGTAGTCCGTCCGCGGGCCGTCGCGGCGGTCTCACCGGGTGGTACTCCCTACATCACGTTACTCGCTCTCCTCGCACTCTCTCACCTACTCGCACTTACTTCTGAAGCGACAGTTCCGACTCTCGCCTCACGGGTGTGCGAGCGTCCAGAACCCCTTGGGAACGGCGGCGAAAACCGGAAACAGGAACAACGCGAGCAGCCAACTCGTGGAGGGACCGAGTGGAGTGGTCACCACGGTGACGACGCCGACCGCAGTGAGAACGACCGAAGCGACGGCGGCCCCGGCGAAGCGCCGGTCGAGCGGCGGGAGCGTCGTGGACTCGACCGGCAGGTCGAACGCCTCGACGACTCTCTCGGCGTCCGCGACCGGCCCGAACGCGCGCTCCGTCTCGTCGTCGCCCCGGCCGACCGTCGCCGCGATGGTTCGCGTTCCGAGATAGCGGTCTGTGGGACGGGTCGCCACGACCTCGGCGTCGCGGAAGTCACCGACCGCCGCCGCCCACTGCGGTTCGCCGGTCAAGCGGTCGTGAGCGACGAGTCGGCCGCCGAACCGCCGGTAGGTCAGCCACCCGCTCGCGAGCGTGTCCTCGACCACGTCGCCGGCGAGCATGAACCCGAGGAGGGCGAGTCCGAAGAGGCCGAATCCGACCCAGACCGCGAGCGAGGCTTCCTCGGCGACGAAGGCGGTCCCGCCAATCCAGACCATCGCGGCCATGGTGACGTAGAACGGACCCGTCGTCGTGACCGCGCGCCAGACCGCGGCCGCGACGACCGCACGGCGGTCCACGTCGACTTCGGCCGCGGGTCGGCCGTCGGGAACGTCGAGCGCCTCGCGGGTCGCCTCGCTGTCGGGGCCGGAGAGCCAACTAGTGAGCCGGCCGCCGCCCCGGTCCGCGCGGAAGCCGGACCACTCGAAGAGGAGTTTCACGAGCACGAACGCCGCGAGGGCGACCGTCGCGCCGCCGAGGACGACGACGAACAGGAAACACGCGAGGAACATCGCCTGCCGGGCGGGGATTTCGACGAGGGCGTACGGCGAGCGCTCCGCGTATCGGTCGCCGCGGAGGAACGCGGCCGCCGTCTCGCCGACCTGCCCGACGACGAGCGCGGCGACGCTGACGACCGCCTCCGGGCGGGCGAGCACGTCGAGCACCGAGACGACCTCCGAGAGCGGCGCGAGGAGGAAGACGCCGACCCACGCGCCGCCGCCGACGACGGCCGTCGCGAAGGGGACGTTGCGGGGATACACCGGCGGGAGTCGGTCGTGAATAGTGACGCTCCCGCGCTTATCCACGAGGTCGCTTTCGGACCGGCTGAGCACGCCGCCCTCGCGGGACGAGGTCGGCGGTCGGCCGGCGAACAGCGCTTTCACACCCGAAAGCGGGAACAACAACAGCAGTTCGAGCGCGTAGACCGCGAGGAGGGTTTCGGGGTTCCAGCCGAACCACAGCACGCCGACGAGGGGGAGAAGGTTCGCGGAGAGCACCGGGAGAAACCCGATGCCGGCGGGGAGAGACGACGGTGAGGCGTCACCGTACCGTGGAGGGGCCATCGGATGCGTCGTTTTACGCATCCAATCATATAACTGCTGAAACCCGCGCTCGAATCGGCCCGGCGGCGCGCGACGACTCGGGAAGCGACTCCGACGCCCGACGCGAGTCAGACCACCTAACTGTCCCGAGTGAACTGTCCCTGTATCGACAATGCTCACTCCCAGCGAGAGGCGGCGAGCGAAAGTGGCGGTGTTGCTGGCGGTCAACGCCGTGCCGCTCGTCGGCGTGCTCGCGCTCGACTGGTCGCTCGTGGCGCTGTTGGCGGTCTACTGGGTCGAACTCGGCGCGTGCCTCGTCGGTGCCGCGGTGAAGGCGCTGTTCGCGGAGGGTAAGCCGACCTACAACGCGAACGGCTTTTCGTGGCTCGTGTTCGGTGCCCTGTCGGAAAAGCGCGGCCGCATCAGCCTTCCCGTCCTGCCGCTGTCGATTCAGGTCGCGAACCTCCCGGCCATCATGATGACCCTTGCCGTCGGCAGCGTCGGTTGGGCCCTTTTCGGCGCAATCGGGGTCGGCGGCGTCGGGGAGACCACGGGCGCGACGATGACCGACGCCGAATCGCTCTCCGTCGGCTTGGGCGTGCTCGCCGTCATCTTCGGCCGCGCCGTCGACGTGGGTCGGTACTTGCTCGGCGGAACCCACGCGTCGGTCCCGCCGCAGCAGCCGCTTCGGTCGGCGCTCACGTCCATGGCCGGAACCGGTTCGGCGCTCCTCGTCGGCGGCGGGTTCGTCATCTCGGGTGCCCCGCCGCCGTTCGTGCTTGCGTTCGTCCTCGCGGTGAAACTGCTCGCCGATATCGTCGACGTCTACCGCGACCGACTGGAGGCGTTCGACGAGCGCACGTCGGTCGAACTCGGGTTCGCTCCCGACACCCCCGAGTGGGAGCGAATCGAGAGTTCGCGGGACGGGTCCGAAATCGTCCGTCCGAAGCCGTCGGCGGTCGTCGTTGGCGGGGTCGTCCGCGGGCTTAGCTCTCCGCTCTCGGTCTTGCTGGTGGCCTCGTTGACGCTGCTTGGCCTGCTCAGCACCGCGACGACCCCCGGCGTCGCGGTCGAACTGCTCGGGGGAGCGGTGGTCGTCGCCGGAGCGTTCACCGCGCTGGGCGTCTTCGACTGGTCGTTCCGGTATCTGGCGATGGAGTACCGCGTCGACGACGCGGACGACGCGGACGCCGACCCCGGGCGAGTCGTCGGCTACGACCGCCTGTTCGGGCCGCAGTGGCGACTCGCCTCCGAGTCGCGCGCCGAACTGGAGCGCGTCCGAAGCGTCACCGACCGCCTGTTCGGAACCGAGACGCTCCGCCTCGAACGCGATGACCGCGTGTACCGACTGCCGCACCTCTCCTCGGACGCCGTCGCACTCGCGCCGCTACGGCCGAGTCACCAGCTGACGAACGGGAGGTCGGGCGCGTCGAGCGCGACGAACTCCGAGACGAACTCGGTCGCCGGCGATTCGTAGATCTCTCGGGGCGTGCCGACCTGTTCGACGCGACCCTCGTTCAACACGGCGACGCGGTCGCACATCACCATCGCCTCCGCTTGGTCGTGGGTGACGTAGAGGCCGGTGACGTCCAACTCGGCGAGGAGCGCGCCGACTTCGGTCCGCAGGCGCGCCTTCAGTTGGGCGTCGAGTCCCGTCATCGGCTCGTCCAACAGGAGGACGTTCGGCTTGATGGCGAGCGCGCGCGCCAGCCCGACGCGCTGTTGTTGGCCGCCGGAGAGCGTCGTCGGGTCGCGGTCGCCCATCTCGTCGATGTCGAGCATGTCGAGCAGTTCTGCGGCCCGGTTCCGTCGCTCGCGCTTCCCGACGCCCCGCATCTTCAGCCCGAACGCGACGTTCTCGATGACCGTCATGTTGTCGAACAGGGCGTACTCCTGGAACACCAACCCGACGTTGCGGTTCTCCGGGGGGACGTTCGTCACGTCCTCGCCGTCGAACCTGACCGTCCCGTCGGTCGGCGTCTCGAAGCCGGCGACGGTTCGCAGGGTCGTCGTCTTCCCGCACCCCGAGGGGCCGAGGACGCCCAGAATCTCGCCGTCCGAGACGGTGAGCGAAACGCCGTCCAGCGCCGTCGTGTCGTCGTAGTCCTTCCGAACCGCGTCTAGTGTCACGTCTGCCATTAGCCACCTCTGATGTCGAAGCCGCGGCGACCGACCCGCTGCAAGAGGAGGGTGACCGCGACGATGATGAAAAAGAACATCGACACGGCGGCCGCCGCCTTGGTGAACGAGCTGTTCGAGATGTGTCGCTGCAAGAAGAGCGCGAGCGGTTGGGTGCCGTTCGCCCAGACGATGTACGAGAAGTTGAACTCCGCGGCCGCGAGCGCCCAGCAGATGATGGCTCCCGAGACGATGCCCGAGCGGGCGTTCGGCACGATGACCGTCAGGAACGTCCGCGGCCACGACGCGCCCAGCGAGCGCGCCGATTCCTCCAGTTGCCGGAGCGGCATCGACTCGAACTCGCTTTGGACTGCCATCACCATGAACGGCGCTTTCAACAGGGAGTAGCCGACGATGAGCCCGAAACTCGTCGCCGAGAGGTCCGGATACGCCCGGAGGAACGCGACGCCCAGGATGACGCCCGGCACGAGCGGGAGCACCGAGACGGCGTTGACCCACTCTCTGCCCGGGAACTCGTATCGAGCGACCGCGTACGCGATGGGGACGCCGACGACGAGGTTGATGAGGACGCCACCGAGCGCCAGCCCGATGCTGAACGCCAACTCCGCCGGGACCAACACCGTCAGCGTCTCGCCGCCGAGCGGGAGCCTGAACAGCGGGCTCCATCCCATACTGCGCTGGGAACCAATCGTGTCCGCGAGCCCCAGCACCGCCCGCCAGTTCTCGAAGGTGACGAAGCCCGAGGGGAGAACGCCGGTCCAACTCGCGGCGAACGAGGCGACGACGGTGAGGACGATGGGCGCGATGAGGAACGCGACCGTCGCGAACAGGGTCAGCGCCACGACAGACCGCCCGAGCCGACGCGAGAGGGACGGGGACGGCCTCATATGCCGACCTCCGCGCTGGTGTACCGAAGTCCGAGGACGGTGAACAGGAACGTGAACGCGAAGTAGACGGTCGCCATCGCACCGGCGACCTGCACGTCGTAGCCGACGCCGAGTTCCCGCGAGAGTTGGAGCGTCCAGACGACGAGCGTCTGGATGACGACGAGCGTCCCGAAAATCGCCAGCCCCGTCCGGAACGTGAGAATCAGCGCGCCGGTGATGCCCGGTCGAATCTGCGGGAGCGTGACGTACCGAAACGTCTCGAACGGCGTCGCGCCGAGGGCTTGGGCGGCCTCCTCGGCTGCCGAATCGACCTCGGCGTACGTCCCGCGGAGGATGAGCGTCGCGCGCGGCACCATCGAGTACACGAAGGCGACGAACAGCCCCGGGACGCTGACCGCAAAGGCGAGGTCGGTGGGGCGGCTCCCGGTGAGGGCGGCCGCGACCGCGGTGACGACGCCGTTGTTTCCGAACAGCACCAGAATCATGAACGCGGCGACGATGCCGGGGAGGCTGATGGGAAACGAGACGAGCGTGACGAGGAGGTCCTCGCCGGGGAGGTCGTACTTTTCGAGGGCGTGCGCGATGGGGACGGCGAGCCCGACCGAGACGAGCGTCGTTCCCGTGGTCAGCCACAGAGAGTCGAACGCCACCCGGCGGTAGTAGGGGTCCCCGAACAGCGTCGCGTAGGCGTCGAGCGAGAACCCGACCGACCGATACTGGGCGGTCGAGACGCTGATGCGAACGACTTCGGAGAGGGGATACAGCCCCGCGACGACCACCAACGCGGCAAACGGCGCGCACAGCGCGACGATGCGGCGGTACTCGCGCTCCCGTTCGGTGACGGGGTTCGCGACGGTCTCGACCGCGCCGACGACTCGCGCCGTGAGCGCCCGGACTGTCGAGAGCGAGCTGTTCTCGGCGTGTCGGTCGGACATCCTCAGATGTTCGCGCCGCGCGTTATCTCTTGGATGATGTCCTCCTGCTGGTCGACCAACTGGCCGTAGTCGACTTGGAACTCCGTCCGGTCGTACTCTGCCGGGTCGATGAACTCCTCGGGAAGCTCCAGCTCCGAGGAGCGAATCGGCCTGACGTAGGCGTCGAGGAACTGCTGTTGGCCCTCCAGCGAGAGGACGTAGTCCATGAACAGTTTGCCGGCCGCCGGGTTCGGCGCGCCCTCCAAGAGCGCGTAGCCGTACGGCATGTTGAGCGCGCCTTTGTTCCCGTTTTCGCCGCCCAAGAGCGCGACGCCGACGTTCTCTTCCGCGACCTCGTCGTTGTTGTACTTGAGATCGAGGCCGGAGTAGTCGTACCGGATGAACGTGGCGTACTCCCCGCGGGAGAACTGCGCGAGGAAGTTGTCGGTGAACTCCGCGCCGCCCTCCTGAATCCGCTCGTAGTAGTCGATGACGGGCTGGAGGTCGTTCATGCTACCGCCGCGGGCGTTGTTAATCGACAGCGCCGCCGCGAGTCCGACCGCCGCCTGCGGGGTCTGGAGCGCGAGGTCCTGCATGAGTTCGGGCTGGAGCAGGTCCTCCCACGTGGTCGGCTCGTCGAGGCCGCGTTCCTCGTAGATGTCCTTCCGATAGGTCACGGCCGTCGTCACTCGACGGGTCGCCGTGACGTGGCCGTCGTCGGTCTTGAGCGAGTCAGGCACCTTGTCCCACCCCTGCGGCTTGTACGCCTGGGTGAAGCCCTCGTTCCGGGCGACGATGCCGTAGGTGTAGCCGCCGTTGTACCCCGAGTGGGTCATGTTGTTCGAGTGCGAGCGCATGTGCTGGAGCGCCTCGCCCGACGAGCGGTCGTCGTCGTGGACGGCCACGCCGTAGGAGTCCTCGAACGACTGCATCAGCGACGGCCAGTTCATCCACCCGGACTGGACGCAGTAGAAGTACAGCATATCGGGGAACGCGGTGGCCTCGATGTTCGTCTGGAAGTCCCGATAGCCGACCTCGTACGTTTCCGCGTCGCCGCCACCGGACCCCGTCGCGTCGGCGTCACTCTCGGAACTGCTCGTCGTCAGACAGCCGGCGAGACCCGCCACCGCCGCGGCAGAACCTCCGATGAAACTTCTCCTGGTTGATACCATCACCCGGTCAACATGACTGTCCGTTAAAGGGGATTGCTATGAGCCTAACGTAGCCGTTTCGACGGTTGGGACACCTACATAGCGCTCCGAAGGGAACAATAGGGTGCGGCGGCGCGCTAGTTCTTGAACGCGCCGGCGACGAGGAGCGGGAAGACCAGCGTCGCCTCGGCTTCGACCTGCGTGTAGTTCGTGTCGTGGTCCTTGATTTTCCCCCACGACACGGCTTCGTTCGGGGGCGCGCCGGACAGCGAGCCGTCGCCCTCCATCCCCGTCGAGATGTAGACGACGTAGTCCGCGCCGCCGCGGAAGAGGTTCGTCATGATGGCGTGGTGCTTTGGGACGCCGCCGCCGACGGCGATGAGACCGGTTTCGTCCGCGAGGAGGCCGTCCTGGATGAGCGAGTCGTAGTCGTCGAGAATCTCGATACCGACCTCCTTGTCGTAGCCCTGCCGGTAGTAGTAGAGGAAGTTACCGACCTCGGCGTCGGTGAGCGCCGGGCAGTAGACCGGCACGTCGTTGTCGGCCGCCTGCTTCAACACCGAATGTTCGTCGTCGAGGGTCGCGCCCAGTTCGCGGGCGAACGCCGTCGGCGTCCGCACTTTCTCCTCCGCGAAGAAGTCCTCGAAGAAGTCGTAGAGGTACTGTTCGAGCCAGACGTACCGGTCGGAGGGGACGTAGATGTTGCCGAGGCGGTTGATGCCGCGCTCTCGGAGTTCGCCCTCGTCGGCGTCCCACGAGCCCATCTTGAACGGCTTGGCGGTCTTGATGACGTCCTCGGTCAGCGACCCAGAGGTCGTGATGAGCACGTCGACGAACCCCTCGCGGACGAGGTAGGCGACGGCCTCGCGCAGGCCCGACGAGACGATGTTCGAGGTGAACGTCAGGTAGACGGTCGCGTCCGCCTCCTGCATCTCCTCCGCGATGTCGATGGCCTCAGCGAGCTGCGTCGCCTGAAAGCCGGTCGTCGCGTACGCGTCGAGGAACTCGTCGAAGTCGAACGCGCCGTCGAAGTCGTAGCCCCGAACGTCGGCCGAGTCGATGGCCTCGTCGCTTCCGGGGACGACGCGGTCGTGAGTGTCATCTTCGGTCATCGGGTACGGCTCGCACCGGCGCGCTTGAATCAGTTCCGTTTGGACGCGAAAAACCGCGTGACAGCATGGTGATTCACACCAATTCGCTCGGAGACAGTCACCGCACCGAACGCGACTCGTCGGCCTCGACGGACTCGGGGCGAGTGTACCACCACGCCCACGCGACGAGTACGCCCTGAAGCGGCAGGCGAAGCCACAGCGCGGCGTCCGAGGGCTCCCGAAACGCCGCCGGAACGCCGTCGAGCACGATGTCGCTCGTCGCCATGTAGACGTTCGCGGGGAAGACCGCAATCAGCAGTGCGATGAGCCCCCACGCGGCGACGCGCTGAGTGCGGCGGACGCCGACGCCGACGCCGAGGGCGATTTCGACGACGCCGGAGACGTAGACGAGAGCGAGCGCCGCCGGGAAGACGGGCGGAACGACCTGCGCGTACGCGTTCGGCACGACGAAGTGCATCACGCCGGCGAGGACGTAGAGGCAACCCATCGCGTACCGGAGCGGCGTCTTGAATCGGCGGAGTCGTTCGGTGGCGAGAGTCATCTCGAATCGACGTTGGGCCGGCGGTGGAAGACGCTGTCGGCGGCAACGACGCGGCGGCAACGACACGGCGGCCACGGACGCTTTCGAAGCTCACTAATCAAACAGTAAGACAGTAGATATACTGATAACTTTGTCCGTCCGTCTCGTGGCCGAAGCGACCGAAGTCGGGGCAAACCGCCGGCGGGCTGGGAGCCGACCACGGGACTCCCGCGTCGATAGCCCCACCCACGACGACGGCGTCGTTTGCCACGAACAGGTGAAATTCGGGCGATTGAGAGTGTTACGGTGATATCTTCGTGGCGGTGTGAGCGCGGTCGCACGCGCCGCGGTGGAGCGGGTGCGTTTCGGGGCATCCAACAGTTCGGGAACGCGTCCAAATCACGACCGAGGTGGGACGTTCCCGACTGCTCGGCTCGTTCGAACGAAGAAACGCCGAGTGTGGCGCTGTACGCCCCCGAACCGACAGGGGGTGAGACAGACGATTCGTCGGAGGAACGTCGTCGTTCCAAGCCGCGGTCGGGACCGCGACCGGCGAGAGAGAACCATCAGAATATCTAGTAGAAAATAGTTTGTTTTCCGAGTATTCTCCCGACCCCGGCGTCGTCGAACGCGGCGTCCGAACTACGGATAGTACGGTCGGATATATATCGCTACTAGCAACTGACTTGTGGGTGTTGTCGAGAGCCTGGGCTATGTCCGCAGATGGACGACAGACAGAGCCGTTCGTAGAGACGTTGATAGAGGGCTGTGAGAACATCCCGGCGGAGCCGACGCCGGGCGACTACGTGGTGGTGGACGTGACTCACTTCTCGGCGACCGTCGCGGAACTGCTCGCGCTCGGGGCGGAGTACGTCCACGTGACCGACGAGCGCGGCGACGAACCGGCGTACCAAGAGGACCACCCCGACTGTCTCATCGGCGGCGGCAAGACCGACGACTACGAGCCGAACCCCGGCTACGACTTCTTCAACTCGCCGAGCTACGTCCAGCAGTTGGACCTCGACGGGCGACCGACCGCGATGACCTCCACGAACGGCGGGCGCGCCGTCTCGACGCTCCGCGAGCGCGGCGGGTCCGACGTCGAGGTGTTCGTCGGCGGCTACACGAACGCCGCGGCGGTCGCGGACCTGCTCGAAGCCCGCGGGCGGCCGGTCACTATCGTCGCCAGCGGGTCGAGCGGCCAGCCGACGCCCGACGACACCCTCGGCGCGGCGCTCATCGACGAGTGCCTCCACGGCGACGGCCTCACCGACCGCGACCGCGAGCGGTACGCGCGCCTCCTCGTGACCGCGAAGGGGCCGCGATACGAGCAGAAACACGAGATTCGGCGGCGCGACCTCCACGAGTTCGAGACGGCTATCGACTCCCGGTCGGTCGTGCCGGTCCTCCGCGGCGACCGACTCGTCCCCGCGAGCCGGGTCGATGTCTGAGGCGACGCCCGTCCAGCGACCGCGGTTCGGTGCGTCGATGGACATCCGCTACGCCGACGAGGTGGCCTCGTTCGCCGGGTTCCTCCGGCGGTTCGACCTGAACCACGTCGAACTCCGCGCGGGGTATCTGGACGTGCAACCGGGCGAGCGAGACGCCGAGCGCCTGCGGGCGGTCGCCGAGGAGTTCGACGTGAGCTACACGGTCCACGGCCCGCACCTCGACGTCGCGCCCGGGAACGTCAACGAGCGCCTTCGGAACGCCGCGGTCGCGGCGACCAAAGAGGCAATCGAGCTCGCCGCGGCAATCGACGCCGGCGGCGTCATCGTCCACGGGGGGTCGGTTCGGACGCGCTACCCCGACCACGTCCGCGAGCACACCCGCGAGCAGGCGGTTCGAACGCTCCGCGAGTGCGCCGAGTTCGCCGCCGAAGTGGGCGTCCCGGTCTGCCTCGAAAACCAGCGCGACAAACCGGGCACGCGTCGGCACACGGCGACTCCGGACCGACTCGCCGCGTTCCTCGACGACGTCGGCGTCGGCGACGAGTTCCTGAAGCTGACGCTCGACGTGGGGCACGCGAAGGCGACCGGCGTCGATTACGAGCGGTTCGTCGAGCGGTTCGGCGACCGCATTCAGGTCGCGCACCTCCACGACAACGACGGCACCGAAGACGCGCACGAACCGCTCCCGTCGTTCCGGTCGGTCGCCGCGGACATCGACGCCCCGTACAACGTCTTGGAGATGAAGTCCCGCGCTGACGTCGAGCGCTGCGTGAGCGGGACCGACGCCTGACGGTCGGGGTCGGTATCGGCGTCAGCGTCGGTGTCGGCGTCGGCGGCATCGCCACCGCTCGATTCCCGGTTCCGCGCCGTTCTTTTTTTCGACGCGAGCAGTTCGTGCAGTCGCATCCGAAGCGGTTCGCGAGCGCCGCGGCCGGTCGGCGTCCGGAGCGCGATATACTGATGCGATTGCTATGTACTGCCACCGATTACTCCACAGAGTATAGTCGGATATACAGTCGTACGCTGTGCTCATACCAACGATTAACCAATTCGCTTAACGACCACCACCCGGATGGTGACAACGTCCAACAACTCGAGTAGTGCGTTCAGTTTCGACCACAGGGACATGATGGCGTTCATCCTCGTCATGTCGCTGCACGGTTTGCAGAGCATGATTACGGAACTCCTGCCGGAGTTCTCGATAGGCGGGTTAGGCGTCTCTATCGGACCGTTCTGGTTCGTCGCGATGTCGGTCGTTCTCCTCTTCCGGTCGTTTTGGGCCTGTCTCGCGATTCCGGTCGGCGGCATCGTCTTCGGTGAGATTCTCATCGGTGACTTCAGCGCGCTCGGCGCGGTCGAGGGCCTCATCGTCATCACGCTGTCGTGGTTCTTCGCGATGTCGCTCATCACGGACCCGAAGAACGTCAAGCAAATCGCGGCGGTGGGCTTCCTCGCGAAGGCGATGGAAGAGACCGCGGCGTGGTTCATCGACGTCGGGAAGTTCTACGTCGGCGTCGAAGAGCTCGAAGCGATTTCGTGGCTCCCCGAGACCGTGTGGGCAACCGAGGGAATCGGGGCGCTGCTTCAGATTATCATCGCCGGCGTCGTCTTCGGGGCGATTCCGA
Organism: Haloferax sp. Atlit-109R; assembly: GCF_003665865.1. Classification (NCBI taxonomy): domain Archaea; kingdom Methanobacteriati; phylum Methanobacteriota; class Halobacteria; order Halobacteriales; family Haloferacaceae; genus Haloferax; species Haloferax sp. Atlit-109R. Next base: position 1,475,122 of record NZ_QPLO01000002.1, on the reverse strand, counting down.
CGCTGTTCCTCTACCCGCGACTCCGCGGGAAAATCGAACCGCTGCTCGGCATGAGCCCCGTCGAGGGCCGCGACGGCCCGATGTTCACGCGCACGTCGCTGAAGCGACTCATCGCGTGGGTGGCGCTGATACCCGTCGCGTTCGCGTTCGAGACGCTGAGCGAGACCAGCGGCGGGCTCGTCACGTTCACGCCGGAGTTCGTCGAAACGTACGGCCAAGCGTTCCTGTTCGTGCCGATTGCCATCGCGGCGGTCATCTCGTTCGGGCTCGTCGCCTACCGCCAGCGCAAGGTCGACGGCTTGCAGGACTGAACCCCCATCTTTTGTTTTCATGAGCAGCAACAACATCGTCGTCGAGGACCTGACGTTTCAGTACCCCGGCGGCGACGAGGCGGTACTGCGCGACGCGAGCGTGACGATAGAGCCGGGCGAGTTCACGGCCGTCGTCGGTGGCAACGGCAGCGGCAAGACGACCCTGTGTAAGACGTTCAACGGCCTCATCCCGCACTTCTTCGAGGGGACGTTCGACGGGCGCGTCAGCGTCGCCGGCACCGACACCCGCGAGTCGGACGTGGCCGAACTCTCGAAGACGGTCGGCTACGTCTTTCAGGACTTCGAGAACCAACTCGTTCAGGAGACGGTCCGCGACGACGTGGAGTTCGCGCCCCTCAACCACGGGCTCGACGACTACGCCGAGCGGGCGACCCGCGCGCTCGAAACCCTCGGTCTCGACCACCTCGAAGACCGGTTCATCTGGGAGCTGAGCGGCGGCCAGCAACACCTCGTCGCGCTCGCGGGGGTGCTGGCGATGGACCCCGAGTTCATCTTCGTCGACGAGCCGGCCGCACAGCTCGACCCCCGAAACGCCCGCGAGACGTACGAACAGCTCCGACGACTCAACGAGGAGCGCGACAAGACGGTCATCGTCATCGAACACCACTCCGAGTTCATCGCCGACTACTGCGACGAGATGGTGCTCGTCTCCGACGGCGGCGTCGCCTGGAAGGAACCGGTCGAAGTCGGCCTCAACAGGCTCGACGACCTACTCGCCCACGACATCCACCCGCCGCAGGTCACGCAAATCGCCGACGGCCTGCCGTCCGAGGCGGGCACCCTACCCAGTGGTCGGTATCCCGTGACCGTCGACGAGGCGGCAACGGCGTTTCAGCCCGCCACGGCGCGCGGGTCGCGGGCCGCGGTCGACGGCGGCGCGGTGGCGACAGCCGGCGCGGACACCGGCGGCGCGCCGACCGACGGCGAACAGGATAGGGACGCGCTGGTGACGATGCGCGGTGTCGGTCACGGCTACCCCACGCTTCGAGAGGGGTACAACCACGTCCTCGATGGGCTGGACCTCGAACTGTACGCGGGCGACCGGGTCGCCCTCGTCGGTGCCAACGGCTCCGGGAAGTCGACGCTGTTGCGGTTGCTGACGGGGGTAGAGTCCCCCGACCGGGGGACGGTGACGGTTCTCGGGCGCGACACGAGCGAGACGCTTCCCGAGCAGTTGGCCGACGACACCGTCTACATCCACCAGAACCCCGAGGAGATGTTCGTCGAGGACACCGTCCGCAAGGACATCGCCTACTACCTCGAGAACCGCGACGCCCCGAACGTGGACGACCGCGTCGACGAGATTCTCGCGTATCTGGACCTCGAACACCTCGCGGACCGTGACGGTCGCCTGATGAGCCTCGGCCAACAGCGCCGCGCGTCGCTCGGCATCGGGCTCGCGACCGACCCGACGGTCGTCCTCCTGGACGAACCCACGGGCAGTCTGGACCTCCAGAGCCGCCGCGAGGTGACCGGCATGCTCCGGAAGGCCGAGAGCCGCGTCGAAACCGTCGTCGTCGCCTCGCACGACCTGCAACTGGTCGCGGCGTGGGCCAACCGCGTCCTCGTCATGGGCGAGGGCGAGGTGCTCGCGGACGCGCCGCCGGCGGCGGTGTTCTCCGACCCGGACCTCCTCGCCGAGACCGACCTGCGCCAGCCGCAGGTGGTCGAACTGAGCCAGCGACTCGGGCTGGAATCCCCCGCCCTCAGCACCGACGCGATGTGCGAGACGCTGGCTCGGTCGCTCGGTGACGACGTGGTCGAAGCTGGCGGTGGCGGCGGCATCGGTGAGGCCGGCGATAGCGACGACGAAGCCGAGTCGGACGGAGGGGCGCGATGAAGTACGTCGACGCGCTCACCGACATCTCGGTCACCGACATCAAGGTGGACCTGATGCGGACCGCCTACGACAACGAGGACGCCCTGTTGAACAGCTTCGACCCGCGCGTGGTGCTCGTGTGGACCGTGCTGTTCATGATTATTCCGTGGCTGTTCTACGACACGCTCCCGCTGGCCATCCTGCTCGCGGCGGCCTTCGCGCTCGCCGCGCTCTCGCAGGTCAGCAAATACCTCCTCGCGTTGCTCCTGTTCGGCCAAGTCACCAACGTCGGCTTCTTCGTGGTGTTGGTCCCGCTCATCGGCGGGGCGATGCGAGCGGTGGGCCACCTGGGTGACAACGCCGGTCGGGTCGTCGAAGGCGTCACGACGGGTGATGTGAGCGTGTTCGCCGAGACCGGAACTATCGTCGCGGCCGCGGTCGGTCGGGGTATCCACACCGCCACGACCAGTCAGGAAGTCGGAATCGACGCCGTCGGGGCGCTCGTCCCGTTCTTCCTCAAGCTCACGATTATCTCGGTCATCAGCCTCGCCGTCTTCTCGGCGATGAGCCCGCAGAAGCTCAGCAAGGGGATGTTGCGTCTGGGCGTCCCCCGTCAGCTCACGTTCGCCATCGCCTACGGCTACCGGATGATGCCGCTTCTCGTCGAGGAGTACCACGCGCTCATCAACTCCTTCCGCCTCCGGAGCAAGGTTCCCGAAAAACAGGGACTGTTCAGGTGGCGCTACTTCTCCTACCTGCTGATGCTCTCGGTCAAGGCGTTCTACCCGCTGATTTTCAACGTGGCGAAGCGCTCGCGGGTCACCGTCGAGGCGATGGAGACGAAGGGGTTCTCGCGCTCGCTGGGCGACGAACAGAGCCAAGCCCTCCGGACCGAGGGCATGATGGTGCGGACCCGAGACGTCACGTTCGTCTTCGGGTCGCTGCTGTTCGTCGCCGCAGTCTGGGTGTTTACCTGAGCTGACGGCACGCGTCGGCACGCGTCGACCCGCGAACTATTTTCGACTCCGTACGACTACCGAACACGGGGGACGGCTACCGAACGGAAAGTGAGGCAGACAATCCACATAGCAACCACTTCATCGGACATCGCCGTCAACGAGAGTATGCAAGCGAGACAGACGCCGCCGGTCGGACGCGGGAGACGCTCGGGGTGTGGTGAACCGAGATGAAACCCGAAACACGGACGCGAGGAGTGGACGACGAATCAGCGGAGGCAAGCGAGGGACCCGCCGGAGCCACGCATCGATACCTCCCGTGGGCAGTCGCCGCCGGGTCGGCAATCCCGGTCGTCGCGCAACTCGCGGCGCTCCCGCCGGACCCGACGACGACGGCGCTCGACCTCGTCGGCGAGGGCGTCGTCGTCGCCGTGCTCTTCGCGTGTCTGTTCGTGGTGCGACGAATCCGCGACCCATCGGTCTTCTATCCGTTGGCGGGCGGCGTCGCGGCCTCGTACCTGTTCGCGCTGACCGACTTCCTCGACGAGTTCGTCGAACAGCCCGTCTGGTTCAGCTACCTGTTCGAAGACGGCGCGCAGGCGGTCGGCGCGGTGCTCCTCGTGTTCGGCCTCTATCGGTGGACCGTCGCGCGCCAGCGACGCGAGACCGAACTCCGCCAACAGCGCGAACAGCTCGCCGTCCTCAACCGCGTCCTCCAACACGACATCCGCAACGACGCGCTGGTCATCCGCGGGTGGGCGTCGGTCGTGCGGAAGGAGGCCGGGTCAGGGGCCGACGAGCGACTGGAGAACATCGTCGCCGCGAGCAACGGCATCATCGACCTCACCGAGAGCACGGCGCAGTTCACCGACGTGCTCACCTCGGACCGCGCCGCCGACCTCGAACCGAAGCCGCTTGTCGAAACCGTCGAGACCGAGCTTCAGAAGGTCCGCGCCGGGTACGACGCCGACGTGGTCGTCGCCGGCGACCTCCCCGAGGTAAACGTCCTCGCCCACAGCATGCTCTCCGCGGTCTTTCGGAACCTCCTCGTCACGGCGGTCGAGCGGGCGGACGCCGAGCGCCCGCAGGTCCGTCTGCGCGCCGATTGCGGCGCGGAGACCGTGACCGTCCGCATCTCCGACGACGGAGCGTCGTTCCCCGAGGACGCCCTCCTCGACGCGGGCGAGACCGTCGCGGAGACGCCCGACTCCCGAACCGGTCTCTCGCTCGTCGCCGCGCTCGTCGATCAGTTCGGCGGGAGCATCGCGGTCGAAAACGACCCCGACGGCGGCACGACCGTCGCAGTCACCCTCAGAACCGCCGAGGACGCGACGGAGTCTCCCACCGACCGGGTCGCTGAGAACGCCGGCGACGCCGAATCGACGCCCGCGGGGTCGCCTGCGACGAGCGTCGGCGGGGACGCCCGAGACGACTTCGCCGCCGTACATTCGGACCGCGAATCGTCGGCCGGCCGAGGCCCGTCGGCCGGTCGCGGCGACGCCGCCAACTACTGAGGCTCCGTCTCGGCTTCTCGTTTGCACCCGCCGTCCTCCGTCTCCACCTTCGCACCCTCGCCCGGAATCACGTCTCCCCCCGCGTCAAGCATATGTGCACGCACCGAATAGCAGTCGGTAGTGAGCGACTCACACGACTCCCCGGGCGGGAAACGCGGCCCCGAGAGCAAGGTCAGCCGACTGCTCCGCGAGCGCGGCTTCGACGGCTTCGGCGCGGAGCTCGAACGCCGCTGGACCGCTGAGGCGGACGCGCGGTCGAGCCTCCGCGACCTCGCTGACGCGTTCAACCGTCGGCTCCTCCGCGCGGCGCTCGACGGGCGAAACGAGCGCGCCCTCGACGGCGAAATCGAGACCCTGTACCGCGTGCTCACCGACGACGGCGTTTCGAGCGGGGCGCGGACGAAAGCGGTCCACCGACTCGAACGCACCGGCGTCGACGTCGAGCGACTGGAGGCCGACTTCGTCTCGCATCGGGCGATGCGCACCTATCTCACCTCGCACCGCGGCGTGACGCCGCCCTCAGAGACCGACCGCGACGACGGCGACCTCCGCGAGCACCGCACCGAAACCATCCGACGCCTGCTTGGTCGCGTCGAGCGCGTCACCGAGAAGTCGCTGTCCGACCTCGCGGCCGCCGACGAACTCGACGTCGACCCCGAGACCGCCGAGGTGTACGTCGACGTTCGCGTCCACTGCCCGGACTGTAACGCTCACTACACCGTCGAATCCCTCATCGACCGCGGCGGTTGCGACTGCGACTAACGCCGCTTCGCGCTTCGTCCTCCCCGATATCGAGCATCCCGAAGCGACTGGGTTCCGAGTTCGAAAGCCGTTCCGAAGCCCGCCGCGGTTCGAAACACGTTCCACCGATATCTGTGGAACGGATTGTATGCCACCGCCGTCAGACGGAGATACGAGGCAGAAAGACGAATGGCACGAAGGCCGTCGCGGACGAATCGACGACTGAATCGACGATTGACTTCCCGAGACGGCTCAAACCGCGGTCTCAAGACGCCGATACGCGGATTCGAACTCGGGGCGAGAAACACGTTCCAAAGATATCTATGGAACGGATTTCGGACTCGTCACCAACTGTTTTCACGGGGCCCGGTGTGGTCACCGTATGGCCACGACGAACGGACCGGCCCGCCTGACCGTCGCCGGAATCGGCGGCTTCGACGAGACCACCGTCGCGTTCGAACGCGGCGTCACCGTCCTCACGGCGGGGGACGCCGCCGACCGAACGTCGCTCCTTCGGGGTCTCGTGACCGCGCTGGGAAGCGACGAGTACTCGCCCGACTGCGACGCCGATACCGACGACAGCCGGGTCGAACTCGCCGTCGAGGGCGAGCGGTACGTGCGGACGTTCGCGGGAGAAGGCGACCGGGTCGTCGCGTCCGGCGACCCGTATCTCGACGACCCGGCGGCCGCCGACCTGTTCGCCTTCCTCCTCGGCTCGAACGAGGCCCGACAGGCGGTCACGGCCGAACGCGACCTACGGAAACTCGTCGTGCATTCGGTCGACATCGACGCCGTCAACGAGGAAATCGCTGACCTCCGCGCCGAACGCGCCGAGTTGGACGACCGAATCGAGGCGCTCGCGGCGCTCGAATCCGAGCGGCCGGGGCTCCGCGACCGCCGCGACGAACTCGACGCGACTATCGAGCGACTCGAAGCCGAGTTAGCGGACCGGCAGGCGACCCTCGACGGAATCGAATCGGCGGCGGTCGACGGCGACACCGACGCCGAGGCGAACCCCGAACCCGACGCTAACGGGTCCGATGCAGAGGCGCGACAGGGCCGGCGACGGGAGTTGTACGCGGCGCTCGACGACATCGAGTTCGAACTCGAAGCAGAGCGAGAGTCGCTGGACGCGCTCGACGCAGAAATCGACGACATCGAATCGGAACTGGACTCGCGTCCCGCCGACCCGGCCGCCGAACTCGACGACTTGACCGCCGAACTCGCGGAGTCACGGGCGCGAAAACGACGACTGGATGCCGACATCACGGACGTGCAGCGGACGCTCCAGTTCAACGAGCAGTTCCTCACGTCGGAGACATCGCCCGTCGCCGCTGCGAGCGAGGTCGAACGCGAGAGCGAGAGCGAGAACGACGAAAGCGACGGCGAGTCGGACGACGGCGACAGCGTCGTCTGTTGGACGTGCGGAACGTCGGTTCCCGAAGCGAGCATCGAATCGACGCTCGACCAACTCCGAGCGCTCCGCGACGACCGCCGCGAGGAGCGCGCCGAACTCGCAGACCGCATCGAACGGCTCCAAGAACGCCGGTCGGAACTCGAAGCCCTGCGAGAGCGACGACGGGACCTCGAAACCCGACGCGAGGAGTTACGCCGCGAGCGCGCCGAGCGTCGGTCCCGCGTCGAAGACCTTCAAGCCCGACGCGACGATGTCGAATCGGACATCGTCGACCTGCAACGCGACGCCGAGGACGCCGAGGCGGGCGAGGGCGACCGCGCCGCGCTCCTCGACGCCCACCGCGAGGTCAACCGCGTCGAATTCGAGTTGGAACGGCGGCGCGAGGAACGCGACGCCGTCGTCGACGAACTCGAAGCCCTCGACGCCGAACTCGACCGACGGACGGACTTCGAAACACGGAAGGATGAAATCGACGACCGAATCGACGGCCTCCGAGACCGCATCGAACGGCTCGAACGCGCGACGGTGTCGGCGTTCAACGACCGCATGGCGGACGTTCTCGACGCCCTCGAACACGACCGACTCGCCCGTGTCTGGGTCGAACACCGGAACGACGGAGACGGCGACGACGACGCGCTCTCGACCGGACGGTTCGTCCTCCACATCGAGCGCCGGACCGACGACGGGAAGACCTACGAAGACGTTATCGACCACCTCTCGGAGTCGGAGCGCAAACTCGTCGGCCTCGTGTTCGCCGTCGCCGGCTACCTCGTCCACGAGGTGTCCGACGACGTTCCGTTCCTCGTTTTCGACTCGCTGGAAGCCGTCGACGCCGAGCGCGTCCGCCGACTCCTCAACTACGTCCGCCCGCACACCGACTATCTCGTCGTTGATGTGTCCGGCGAGAGCGCGCGAGCGCTCTCCGAGTCGTACCGACGACTTCGGGCTCTGTGACTCTGAACTGCCGGTTCGAAAGAGCCAGACCTGACAGGCCTATGTCTGTAATCACAACCGCTGCAAACGAAGTACTCGGGGAGCAGCCCGAAGCCACGCAGGGGGTACACGGGTGGGTCTGTTATGCACGGCCGGTCTTCATCGGTACGACGGCAGCGAGAGTCAAACCCACGTGCAACGGTGTCGACTGCGGTAGCTACCGATTTCTCGGTGTGATTCCACCATTAATAGAATTTATCTGTCCCCCGTCGAGGCCGTGGGGTCCGTGTTACTGAACCTGAACGACCCCTTCAGGTCGTACTCTTGGCCGAGAACGTGGGGGAACTCGACGACGTTGCCTCCGTTTTCCCCGTGCTGGTAGTAGTTCCATTGTATTCCTTTTGCCGTGCGGGCCAGCGTCGTCGATGGCGTGAGAGAGGATTCGTCGTGGACCGGCGGTGCAGCGCGCTGAGTCCGTCAACGACTGACACCGAGAGAAACGCCGAGGCGGGGTTACTACGGGGGCCTGTTTGTCATCAGTCATGTAGATAACTAGCACTTCTAATATAGGCCCGGGTGGAGTGAGAATATATCAGTATCTCATAACCCGATGTAGTAGTACCTCAAAAGCACAAAATATAAGCTTAAATCCGGTTTGGGACACAACCATATTACGTTATCCAAATTATCCAACTTATTTAGATTTTTCAGAATATATCATACGTTTCCTCCCGCCGGTAATAATGCTATTATTAATCAATACTCTTAGTCACTAATCACGTCGCGGACGGCCGGGGTCAGTCCCGCTATGAACTGCATTAGTTATCCAGACGATTCGCTCATTACCAGTCGATATACCCGAATTCGGTGGGTTCATCCGTCCCCTACCACGGTTTTCTCATACATGGGCATACGTCGTTGTAGCCAGTGGCAGTCTCCCTCTTACCGCCAGCGACCGAGGAGGGGGCGTTGACAGCATGGCGTCGGTCATCGCCGTTCTCGCAATCGCACTCTTGGCGGCTCTGTTTATGTCGTTCACCGTCGGTGCAAACAGTAACTCGGCACCCGTCGCGCCCGCCGTCGGCGCGAACGCTCTTTCGGTTCTCCGAGCGGCCCTCCTCGTCGGCATCGTGGCCGGACTCGGAGCGATTCTCCAAGGTGGCAGTATCTCGGAAACCATCGGCAAGGACCTCGTCACCGGCGTGTCGATTACGCCGCTCGCGGCGGCGGCGGCCCTGCTGACCGCCGCGACGCTCATCACAATCGGCAACACCTACGGCTATCCAATCCCGTCGGCGTTCACCGTCACGGGGGCGATGATCGGGGCCGGTCTCGCCCTCGGCGGCGGCTTCGCCGTCGACGAGTACGTCGTCATCCTCGGGTTCTGGTTCGCGATTCCGCTCGTCGAGGGCGTCCTCGCGTACGGACTCGCGCGCGGCCTTCGAAGCGACGCCATCCCCGAAACCGTCGGGATTCCCGTCCTCGGTGGCGCGGTCGGCTACGCGTTGGCCAACATCCAGCTCACGGTCATTCCAACCGCAGCCGGTACACAGGGGTCAGTCGCCCGATACCTCGCCACCACGTACCAGTTCCTTCCGACGGTCGTCGGCGGCTCGTACACCCTCGGGATGGTCGTCGTGAGCGTGGTCGGCGGGCTCGTTGCGCTCGTCGGGACACGGGCGTTGCTCCACCGCGACGAGACCGCGGGCATCAATCAGTTCCTCGTCGCGCTGGGGCTCGTCGTCGTGTTCACGAGCGGCGGCACGCAAGTCGGCCTGGCGACCGGTCCGCTGGAAGCCGTGTTCGAGACTGACCTCCAGCTCTCGTCGATTTACCTGCTCGCGCTGGGTGGCGGCGGCATCCTCCTCGGGGCGTGGATTCGAGGGCCGCGACTCGTTCAAGCCGTCTCGAACGAATACGCGTCGCTCGGGCCGAGGCGGTCGATAGCCGCCCTGATTCCCGCCTTTCTGATCGCACAGCTCGCGATTGTCCTTGGGATTCCAATCTCGTTCAACAAAGTGATGATTGCGAGTATCGTCGGAAGCGGACTCGCCGCCAGTTCGTCGGGCGGAAGCGTCTCACCGCGGAAAGTCGGCATCACGATCGGGTCGTGGGTCGGGTCGATGCTGGGCGCGGGCGTCATCAGCTACGGCCTGTACCTCCTGTTGAACGCGGCCCCGGTCGTGGGGTAGTCAGGAGACGAGTTGGTCGATAATCTCTTCCTCCGCGGCCTGCGTTTTCATCCCCTCCCACGTCTCGAAATCGGTCGTGGCGACGATATACTCGTTGAGGCGGTCACGCGAGATGTCTTGGGCGTCGTCGATGTCGTCGAATTCCCACGGACTCTGCTCACAGAACCCGGCGAACGAGTCGAACTCGGTGTGGTCGCGCATGAACGACTGCGAGAAGAAGGCGTCCGACTGGACTCGGGTGCCCGCTTGCAGTTCACCGATTCGAGTGAGCGCGTTCCCGACTCTCTCCTCGAGGTCCTCCAGCTCGGTAATCTGAAGTTCCATAGCGGGGGTGGCGTCTCGACGCGGGTAAAAGCCACGACCAGTCACTGGCGTCAGTTCGAGGAGACACACGGCCCCCGCGTCCGGTTCGTACCTCGTCGGACCGGAGGGCCTGAGGACTCGTCGGAGCCGGATAGATTCCGAGACACGGAAATGGGCCACGTGCTGGGGATGCCGGTCAGGGCGTGTGTCATCCACCTCTCCGCGTCGAGCGCGGCACAGAGGCCGGCGACGAGCGCGATACCGGTCACCGGTGGCTGTCGTTCCATCGGCTCTCGCTTACGGTTTCGTCGCAGTCAACAGCCAGTCGTTCGGCGTTCGGCGTTCGACGCTGAACCCGTCGATTTCCGCGGGGGCGCGGTCGGTCAGCCCGCCGAGGAACCGCCGGACTGGCGTCGGGTCGCGGTCGCTGACGAGTGCGAACGTTTCGCCGCTCGCCAGCGCGGTGAACCGTTCTGCGACCCGCTCCTTCCGTCGTTCCGGCGGGTCCCCGCGGATGTCGAGTGCGCCGTCGGGAGCGTCGACATCCCACGCGGTCGCCGCCGCCTCGGAGACCGACTCCGCGAGTGTCTCGAACGCCGGTGCGGCGTCGCCGGGCGCGGGCGTCTCCTGAAACTGCGGGGAGAACGGTAGCTCGGCGAGCACCGTCGCGTCAAGCCGTTCGCTGGCGGCCTCACCGGGAAAGAGCCGGTGAGTGTCGCCGCAGGAGGGGCAGGCGAACTCGCGCATATTGACGACCGCCCCGAGAACCGGAACCTCGTTGTCCCGGAAGAGTTCGATGCTCCGCGCCGTGTCCTCCAGGCTCGACTCGAAGGGCGTCGTCACAACGACGACGCCGTCGACGGAAATCTCTTGAAGCGTCGTCAGAACCACGTCGCCGGTCCCCGGCGGAAGGTCCAAGACGAGCGTGTCGTCGGCGCTCCAAGCGGTGTCCGCGAACAGTTCGGTCAGCGCGTCGTGCGCCATCGCGCCCCGCCACGCCAGCGGCGCGCCCGACTCCATCAATCCGACGCTCATTACGTCGAGCGAGGCGTCGGGCCCCGCCACCGAGACGGGAAGCGGGTGGCCCTCGTCGTCCGAGTGGACGGGACCTTCGACGTCGAGCAATGACGGGACGTTCGGGCCGTGGATGTCCGCGTCGAACAGCCCGGCTGAGTGCTCGCCGGCGAGTGCGCACGCCAAGCCGGTCGAGACGGTCGACTTCCCGACGCCGCCCTTGGCACTGGCGACGGCGATGACGGTATCGAACGCGTCCACGCCCGTTGCACCGCCGCCGGACGACGGCGAGACGGGTTCGACGTGCGCACTCTCGACCGCGGGTACGTCGCGGACCGCCTGCGCCATCGCGCGCATGACCTGCGTCGCGTTCGCGTCGTCGAACTCCGTCACGGCCGCGCGGACGGTCACGCTCGCCCCGTCGACGGTTATCGATTCGACCAGTCCGGCCTCGAAAACGTCGAGGTCGGCATCGGGGTCTCGGACGGCTCGGAGCGCCGATTCGGCGCGGTCTCGAAGCTCGGGCTCGGTGTCTGGCTCGTCGTTCGCCGGTTCGTGGTTCGTCGGTTCGTGTTCGCTCATGGTCAGAGGTTCGGCGTTCGGTTGAGGTCGTCTTCGCCGGGCAGGGTGCGGTCGGTCTCGTCGAGGACGCCCGTGAACTGGCGTCGGAAGCTCCCGGAATCGACCTCTTGGGCCCGAACCGCCGTTTCTCGCACGACGCTCTGTTCGTCGTCGGCGAGTCGGGACAGCGCCTCGGCCGCCCGGTCGGTTTCGACCCCGCCGAGCAGGTGCGCCGCCCACTCTCGAACCCGCTCGCTCGGGTCGTCGGCGGCGGCAACGAGCGCGTCACACGCGCCCTCGCCGCGGAGTTTGAAAAGCGAGACGAGCGCGTTTCGCCGGGCGGCGTGGTGCTCGTCGTCAAGTGCGGCTTCGATGACCGCTTCGTGTTCTCCCCGGTCCAGGCGGTCGAGCGCGACGACGGCCTCGGCCCGAACCCACGGGTCGGGGTCGTCGGTCAGCGCCCGCGCGGTCTCGGCCGCGAGGTCGCCGCCGTGTTTCGCCAGCGCCTCCACGGCGAACTGCCGCACTTCGGCGTCCTCGTCTGTCGTCGCCGCGCGGGACAACGCTTCCACAACGACCCTGTCGCCCTCCCGTTCGGCGAGCGCGAGTGCGGCCCGCCGACGCTCGACCGCGCCGTCACCGGCGAGCGACGCGAGCAGGTCAGAGACCGGGTGGTCCTCGACGGGCTCCGTGTCGCTTGCGCCGAGGTCGGCGAGCGTCGCCTCGCCGATGGTCACGTCGCGGTCGACTTCGATGTCTTCGAGGCCCACAGGGTCGACACCGAATCCGGGGCTCTGTTCGGGGTGTAGCTGCGGGTCCGGCGGCCCGTCGGTCGCCTCCTCTTCGTCTCTCACGCTCGCTCACCCCCGTCGTACGCGACCAACGCAGCCGCGACGACGACCCCGGTTGCTCGGAGCACTGTCGCGGGGACGCCGGCCACGCAGAACAACGCGGCTCCGAGCGCGACGGCGGGCCGACCGTCGCGGAGCGCGGAGACGGCGCCGGCGGTTCCGCCGGCCGCGGCGAAGGCGACGAGACTCGTCGGAACGCCGACGACACCGCCGCCGACGAGCAGTACCGCACCCGCGACGTACGGGGCGCTTGCGACGATTCCGAATGTGGCGAGTCCCGCGGTTATGCCGGCTAGCGCACTGATTCTATCCCAGCCGACAGCGAGTGGGACGACGCCGACCGCGGCGAGCGCGACCCCGGAGCCGAGCGGTCGGAGCGTCGCCGGCCACACGCCGGCGGCCGCCGCGAGCGAGGTCGCCACACCGACCGCGGCGAAGCCGACCGGCGCGGCTCGTCGGGCTCCGTTCCACTCTCGTTTCCGTCCGGGCGCGACGAACCGGTCCGCCGCGACGACCGCGACCCCGACCGAAACGCCGATTGCAGCCGGCTGCCACGCCGCGGCCGCTGTCCCGAGTGCCAGGACTCCAAATCCGCCGGCGAAGGCGAGTCCCACGCGCTCGACTTTACTGTCGGCGGTCGCCGCGAGGAGCAGCCCCGCGAACGCGGGACCGACCACGGCCAGCGCCGACCAGTCGGCCGCAAGCGTCGTGACGCCCGCCGGGAGACCGCCGGGAACGTTGTGGCCGACGCGGTACGCCGTCACCGCGGCGAGCGGGACGACTGCGAGGACGCCTGCTAGTGTTCGAAGCACCCCGTCGGGCGTTCGAGACCGGAGCGCGGCGACTCCGGACGGCCGTGGATTCGAGCCGACGGCGTCCTCGACGCCCCGACCGGTCACGGTCCGTCACCTCCCTCGAAACGCGCGGCGAGCGCGCGCTGGTCGGCGGCGACGAACCGGTCGAGGAAGCTCGCGACTTCGCCGTACAGACCCGTACCGGGCGTGTCGGCCGCTCGTTCAGCCAAGCCCCCGGCGACGACGTGGAGGTGACGGTCATGGAAATCGAGCCGTGCCCGCGCCGCGTCGTCGGCGCGCCCGTCACCCGGGTCGGCCGCGGCCTCCAGCCGCGCGAGGTAGCTCGCGAACTCCAGTTCGTACGGGAGGTAGTCGTGGTTGTCGCGGGCCTCTCGGTCGATTTCGAGCCCGAAGTAGTCGTAGGCGCGTGCGAGGTCGAGATTCACGTCGTTCCACGCCGCGTCCGGCCGGTACGACGACTCGTACAGCGAGATACGCGGCCCCTCGCTGTCGAGCGAGCCGTCCGTCCGGTCCGCGTACTCGGCGTAGCCCACCGTGAACAGGTCGTTGAACCGGGCGCAGGCCGTCTCGTAGTCGTCGTCGACGGTCAGTTCCGGCGGGGCGACCGAGAGTCCGGTCGCATCGAGGAGCCCCCGGACGGTCTCGTCGACTTCGCCGGCGGCGAGTCGCTCGTGGAGCCGCTCGTCTGGCTCGTCGAGCAACGTCGCCAGCGCGGTATAGATCGCCGCCTGCGCCGCCGCGGGTCGGTCGACCCCGCTCGAATCGACTCGGTCGGTGTCGCGGTTCGTGTCGTCAGTTCGCGTCTCCGCGTTGGTGTTCGTGTCCATCGTCGTGTCCTCAGTTCTTCCGCACCGCCTCGATAGTCACGAGCGCGACGCCGACGATGGCGAGGCCGGCGACGGTCCACAGTATCGACTCGTACGGCGGCCCCTGCGGTCCGGGGCCGAACGGGAAGTGGTACCACTCGCTGACCGACTTCCGGCCGGAGCGCTCCATCTCGGAGCCGTTCCACACCGCGAACGCCACGTCCACGTCGTTGTCGACGGCGAACGAGGTCCGGTTGGCGGCATCCGAATCGAGCGGGCGCGACATGACGACCGTCCACCGGCCGTCGTCGTGGCTCGCCGTCGTCTCCACCGCCGTCCGTTCGAACTCGGTCGTGGACCCCGGGCCGCCGGCGAGCAGTTCCTCGGTCTCCCCGTCGGCGCTCCAGTACCAGACGTTCACAAGGTTCCGCGTGCTCCCCATCGAAATCGGGGGGCGGACCGAGGTGTTGACCGGTACCTGCACCGCGGCCGCGTCGAGGAACGACCTCGGACTGGTGGCGTTGCGGTCGGCGGTTCCGTCGGCCCACGAGAGTCGGAGATACAACCGCTCGTCGGTCTGGGCCGACTGGACGCGAACCGATTCGACGGAGGTGTCGCTCGCGTTCGGAACGCCACTGGGCGCGCTCGTCAGCGGGACGTTCACCGACGGAACGGTGTTCCACGCCTCGCTCGTGGGCCGCTGGGGTCGGTCGTCGGCAGCGACCGATTGGACGGGAATCTCGTTCGCGGGGCGCGCGGACACCGCCGCGGGGCCGGCCACCGCGACGAGCAGGAGCAGCACCACGACGGCGACTGCGGCGACTGCGGCCGTTCGACGTTCACTCATCGTCGAACACCTCCGGAACGAGTCCCGGCGAGCCCGACTTCGCTCGCGTTGCTCGCATCAGTCGAACACCTCCAACCGGTACTTTCGGGCCGGGTTGGTGTCGGTCAGCATATCCAGCAGTTCGCTTTCCCCGCCGCGGTCGACCTTGTCGCGTTCCTTCTCGATGGTGTCGAGCGCGTCGTGGACGCGGTCGCCGAACAGCTCTTCGAGGTAGTTCCGCGGGATGCGGTCCACGTCCACCGTCTCGCCGTCTTCGGAGTGCTGCGGCGGCGCGAACGGCGGGATGTAGTAGACGTTCGGCTGCGTCTGGTACTCCGGATGCAGCGGGAGTGCGACCTCGTACTCCTCGACGAGCTTGTGAATCGGCCCCTGTTCGTCGTCGAGGAACCCGACGAGTCGCAACTGCGGCGGGCAGTCCTCTGCGCAGGCAGGGGCGAACGTCTCGCCGTCGGGACCTTCGCCCTCGATGCGGGGGTAACAGAAGATGCACTTCTCGGAGGTCTTCTGCGTCGCGTTGTAGTACACCTTCTTGTACGGACAACCCTCGACGCAGTAGCGGTAGCCGCGGCAGCGCTCCTGGTCGATGAGGACGATGCCGTCCTCCTCGCGCTTGTAGATGGCCTTCCGCGGGCACGCCTCCACGCAGGACGGGTGCGTGCAGTGGTTGCAGATGCGCGGGAGGTAGAAGTAGTACGAGTTCGGATACTCGCCCGCGCCTTGGTCTTCGTCCCAGTTCGGCCCCCACTCGGGGTCGCTGTCGGGACGCAGCGGCCAGTCGCCGCCGTTGTACATGACCTCCTCGTGGTTGAACGACCACGCGTCACCGTAGTCCGCTTGGTCGGGGATGTCGCCGGGGCTTCGCTCGGTGTGTTCGGCGTCCGTCCAACCGCCGCCGGAGTCCTCCCAGTCGCGCGGGTAGCCCTTCCCGGGCTTCGTCTCGACGTTGTTCCAGTACATGTAGTCGCGGCCGCCGCCCTCCGTCCAGAGCGACTTGCACGCGACCGTGCAGGTCTGACAGCCGATGCACTTGTTCAGGTCCATCACCATGGCGACCTGATGGTCGACACCGTCGGCGAGGTCGACCCCGTCGCCGTCGGCCTGTGCCGCCGGCCCGTCGTCGGTGCTCATTCGGACTCACCCCCGCCTTTCCGCACGTCGACGCGGACGTCGCTGTTGACCCCCGTCGGCCCCCAGTAGTTGGGGAAGAAGTAGAGGTGTTCGCCGGAGTCTTCCGGATACTGGACCAACTGCGTCGGCTTCATGTACATCGGGACGAGCGAATTGAAGTTCGTGTCGCCGTCGAACTGGAACCGCTCCCAGGCGAAGTACATCCGCGCCGTGCCGCGCTGGCTGCTCGGGTAGAGCTTCGCCTGCAGTTTGACCGATGCGAGGTCGTTGAACACCTCGACGGTATCGCCGTCTTCGATGCCGCGTTCGGCGGCGTCCTCGGGATGGAGGTAGACCACCGGCTCCCCGCGCTGGAGGCGGAGCAGTTTTTCGTTGTCTCGCCAAGTCGAGTGGATAGACCACCGCCCGTGGGGCGTGTTGTACTCCATCGGATAGTCACCGCCCGTCTGCGTCGGCCCCTCCTTGTGCGTCGGCAACTGCTCGCCGAGTTCGAGGAACCAGTCGTGGTCGATGTAGTACTGCTGTCTGCCGGTGACGGTCGGCCACGGGTTTTTGTCCTGGACGAAGTCCTTCCACGGCGTGTACGCCGCCCCGTCCTCGATGTCGGAGGTCCAGTGGTCGCCGGCGGCCAAGAGCCGCTGGGGTTGTTCGACCGTGTCGGCGAACGTTATCTGGTCGTCGCTCTCGGACGGATTCGATTCCTCGGAGTGTTCGAGGATGTACTCGCAGGCGGCGCGGTCCTCGGCGAGCGCGTCGGCTTCGCCGGTCTCCCAGTCGCGGACGTAGTCGTCGTAGACGGACTGGAGGTCGATGTCGCGGTCGAACTTCCGGTCCGAAATCGGCCCGACGCCGCGCTCCGTGGCGACCTCCTGAATCTTCGCGGAGAGTTCGCGGAATATCTGCCAGTCGGTCTTCGACTCCCCCAGCGGTTCGACCGCGGGCGTGAAGGGATGCACGTAGCTGTGCATGTCCGTCATCGAGAGGTCGTGTTTCTCGTAGTGGCTCGCGGTCGGCAACACGATGTCCGAGTACAGCGCCGTCGAGTCCATCCGGAAGTTGATGTCGACGACGAGGTCGAGTTTCGGCCACAGTTCCTCCTCGACGGCGACGTTCCCCTTCGCCTGGTTGAAGTAGTTGCCGCGCCAGACGAACATGGTCGTCGGGTCGGGACGAGAGCCGTCGTCGCGTTCCTCGGGGTAGACCGGCATCCATCCCTCGTCGATGGACTCCCGTATCTTCGCGGCCGTGTCGGCGTCGGTGTTGTCGAGGATGCCCGCGTGGTAGTAGGACCACAGCGTCGTCGGCACCCCGCGGACGTTGCCCGTCGGGAACGACAGCGACTTCCAGCCGTGGAACGTCCATATCTTCTCTTGGCCGACGTAGTGGTCGAGGCCGGTCCCCTGCTCGCCGAGGTTGCCCGTCAGCGTGACGAGCAACTGGAGCGCGCGGTTCCCGAGGTCGTTGTGGTACCAGTCGTTGACGCCCTTGCCCTGGATTATCTTCGCCTTGTCGGCCTCGGCGAACTCGCGGGCGACGCGCTGGTAGGTCTCTTCGCCGACGCCGGTCTCGTCGTGGACGGTCTCCGGGCCCCAGTCATCGAGTTCGTCCCGCAGTTCGGCCCACACGGTCCGGACGCGGACGCGCCCGTCTTCGGTTCGGACCGTGGTTTCGCCGTCCAGTTGCGGGTCGAAGTCGAGTTCGATGCTCTTAGAGTAGTCTTTCTGGCCGTCGCGTTCACCGAGCGACCCCGGTGCCTCGCGGAGGCGTCCGTCAGAGTCGAGCATGAGCAACATCCACTCGGGTCGGTCGGCGTCGGTCGAGACCGAGGGAACCTCGCTCGCGCGGAGGAACTTCCCGGTGTCCTGCCGGACCAAAAGCGGCATGTCGGTCTGCTCTTTGAGGTGGGCCTCGTCGTACAGTCCCTCGTCGACGATGGTCCGGGCCATGCCGAGCGCGAGCGCGGTGTCGGTGCCCGAATCGGGGCTGAGCCACTCGTCGGTGTGGATGGCCGTCTGCGAGTAGTCGGTGAAGACGCCGACGCGCTTCGTCCCGTTGTAGCCCGATTCGAGGAAGTACTTCGCGTCGGGGATGCGGGTGACGTTGATGTTCGACCCCCACGCGATGATGTAGTCGGCGTTGTACCAGTCGGCGCTCTCGGCGTTGTCGGTCTGGGTGCCCCACGTGATGGGCTGGCCCGGCGGCAGGTCGGAGTACCAGTCGTAAAACGAGTGGCTGACGCCGCCGAGGAGGTTGATGAGCCGCGACCCGCTGGCGAACGAGACGGGGCTCATCGCCGGGATGGGAGTGAAGCCGCTGATGGCGTCGTAGCGACCGGCCTGCACCTCGTCGACGACGTGCTCGGCGATTTCGGTGAGCGCCTCGTCCCACGAGATGCGCTTCCACTTGCCCTCGCCGCGGTCGCCAACGCGCTTCAGCGGGTGTTTGATTCGCTCGTCCGCGTTGACGTAGTCGGTGTAACACGCCCCTTTCTGACAGCCGCGGGGGTTCGGGTCGGGCAGGCTCTCGTCGAACCGCGGGTAGTCGCCGGCCTGCTCCTCGCGCCACACCTGCCCGTTTTTCACGTAGACGTTCCACGAGCAGCTGCCGGTACAGTTGACGCTGTGCGTCGATCGAGAGACCGAGTCCCAGTCCCATTGCTCGCGGTAGAGGTCCTCCCAGTCCCGGTAGGGGTAGTTCCCGATGGGGTCGTCGACGGGGTTCAGCCCGCCCATCTGGAACAGCGGGTCGTCGTCGGCAGCGGACCGGCCGATGCCGAGAAGCGAGGCGATTCCGACGCCTTCGAGGAACCGGCGACGGGAGACGCTCGTTCCCTCGGTCGCCGGCTCTCCCGGCGGGTCACCGACCGCCAGCGGGTCGTCCGTCTGTTCGGCTTGCGATTCGTCCGTTCCCGACTCGTCGTCGGGGGTCGAGGTGTTCGTTCGGTTCATGAATCTATCTGTAAAAAGACGGTCGTTAGTGCCAGCCCGGCGCCCAGAACGCCGAGCGAAATCCCCACGAGCGTGTCACCACCCGCGTCGAGGCCGACGGCGACGAGCGCCACGCCGAGGAGCTTACTCGCGCGGTCGAGGTGTCGGTACGTCCGAGGCGAGAGTTCGATGCGTCGCCGCGGAGCCCCGCCGGTGTTCGCGTCAGTCATCGCCGGCCTCCCCCGGAACGCGTCCGGTTCGGCTCTCGTCCGCGTCGTCGCCCAGCATGCGGTAGACGAGGGCTGCAGAGCCGATGGGGACGACGAACAACGCGACGGTCAAAATCGGATTGACGACGCCGGTTCCGACGCCGAGCGCCCGGCCGAGGAGGTTGTTCATGCCCGCGATGGAGGCAATCATGATGAACTGAATCGCGGCGACGCCGACGGCGGTCTGCCACGGCCGGTCGAGTGGGTCGGCCGTGAAGTGGACCGACTCGTCGTGGTAGTCGACGAACGGCCACACCGCCACCGCGCCGAACACGAGCGTCGGCAGCAGGACGCCGCCGACGAACTCCGTCGAGACGTGGATGTCGGTGAGCGGAACGGTGAATCCCATCCACGACGGGAGCAGTTTCAGCAGGCCGTAGACCCACATCAGGAACCAGTCGGGCATGATGAGTTCCGGCGTCCCAGCGGGGTTGTTCGGCCCGTACTCGGCGATGTTGTGGACCGGGAGGAACCCGGCCAGCATCGCCAGCGTGGCCAGCGTGAGGAAGAACACGACCGCGCTCACGGCCGCCTGATTGGGGAACGCCGGGAGGCCGACGACGACGCTGTCGTCGTCTCTCGAGACGGTCTGTTCGGTGCCGCCGTCGCTCGACGGGGACCCCTCGACCGGGCGTCGGTCCCGGCTTTCGAGTCCTCGCACGTCGTCATCGCGGGGGGCCTCCGTGTGCTTTTGGCGGACGAGAATCGCCATGTGGACGGCGAGGAGCCCCCCGATTGCCACGGGAATGACGAGGACGTGGAGGAAGTAGAGCCGCGGTATCGTCGCGCTCGACGGGAACTCCCCGCCGAAGAACGCCTTCCCGACCACGCCTCCGACGAGCGGAATCGACGTGGCGAGGTTGTAGCCGATGCCGGTTGCCGTCGCGGCGAACTCGTCGAAGGGAAGCGCGTACCCCGTGTAGGCCGCGCCCATAGAGAGGCCCGCTAGGCCGGTGCCGACGACCCAGTTCGGCTCGCGCGGATTGCGGTACGCCCCGGTGAAAAACACCCTGAGCATGTGCAGCCCGATGGACGCGACGAACAGGTGAGCCGCCCAGTGGTGCATCCGCCGGATGAACATGCCGAAGGGGATGTCGTAGGTGATGTGCAGGACGCTCGCGAACGCCTCGGGCACCTCTTGGCCTTGGAACTTCGCGACGCTCCCCTCGTATTCGACGCCGCTCGTCGACGGCTCGAAGAACATCCCGAGGAATATCCCGGTGAGGACGAGAAGCAGGAAGCAGAACAGCGCCACCTCGCCGAGGAGAAAGGAGTCCTCGGCGGGGAACGCCTTCCCGAGGAACGCGCGGCCGGTGTCGAGGTCGAACCGCTCGTCTACCCAGTCGTACGCCTCGTCGCCGGCGTCGTTGGCGCGGTCGGCGAGGCGGTCGAGTCGAGACATCACTCGCCCCCCGGGCCGACCGGCCCGTTGAAGTCGCCCGTCGCGATGAGATTGCCCTCGCTCGACAACGTGATTGGCAGTTGCGGGAGCGCCCTCGACGGCGGCCCACCGACCACCTTCGCGCCGGCGGTCGGGTCGAACTTGCCGAAGTGACACGGGCAGACGAGCGTCGCTCCGTCCTCGTTCGACACCATGCAGCCGGCGTGGGTGCAGACTTTCGAGTAGGCGGCGTAGCCCGACACCGTGTACTCAAGGTTCGTTGCGCCACCGTAGGCGTCCTCCGCGTGTCTCACGAGCAGCGTCGGTGCCTTTTCGATGCCCGGCCGGGGCTCCGGGAACACGGTCATCTTCTCACCTTCACTGAGGGCGTTCTCGCCGATGCGCTCGCCGTCGCCGTCGACGAGGTAGATGCCGTCCGAGTACACGGGGCCGGTGTACGAACGCTCGAAGACGCGAGTCAGCCCCGCCAACGGTGCCGCGAGGCTCGCGACGGCGGTCAATCCCCCGACGCTGGCGAGCAGTTTCGCGTAGTCGCGGCGGGCGAGCGAGGCGCGGTCGTCGGAGAAGATACTCGGCTGGTGGTTGCTGTCGTCCCCGCAGTCAGCGCAGTGCTCGTCGCAGTCGTCCGATGCGTGCTGATTGTCGAGTCTCATTAGTGTCCCCTCCGCTCTGCGACCTCGACGTGGGGGAGGAACCACGCGTAGTACGATACGGTGAGCAAAGCGAGCGCGGTGAACATCCCCGCGGCGTAGACGCCGAAGTACTGGGTCCGCGCGAGCGTCAGATACTCGCCGGTGAACAGCGCCGCAAAGACGATAGCGAGGATGGTCAGCCCGCCCATCGCCACGATTCCCTCGATAGCGTCGGAGGCGTCGTCGTACTCGACGACCCAGCGGTCCGCCGTCCAGAACCACGGAAGCCCGACCCGACCACCGTCTGCGACGGTCGGTTCGTCGCTCGGGCCGGCTCTGACCGCCGTGTCCATGAACCGGTGGACTGCGGCGAGGACGCCGACGAGCGCGAAGAGCGCGACCCACACGATGACGCCCACCTGACTCGGCGCGAGCTTCTCCGGCGTGTCGACGATCTCTTGTAGCGGCCGCATCTCGGTGACGCTCTGGTCGATTTCTATCTGTTCGCTCGGCGGCTCGCCGTGCAGCGCCACGTACCACGTCGGCAGGAGCACCGCGACGACGAGCAGCAACACGACGACCGTCCCGCGTCTCACGGTGACTCACCCCGCGTACCGACGCGCCGCCTCACACTCCAACCGGGCGTCGATCCGTTCACCCGTTTGGCCCCGAGCAAGCTCGTATATAGCATACTTCGATTCGTTCGAAAATCTGCACCGAGGCCAGTAACACCCGAACCATAGGGTGCGGGGACTTTATACCGCCCTCGTCGAGGAATCGGAGGGAATCCGAAGCGAAACCGCGTGACTGCGAACGGATTCGCCGAAGAATATTTCAGAACCACCACCGTACGCCGGCCTATGAATGAGGGCGTGCACGGTGAAATCCACGTGGCCGACCCGTCCATCTGTCGGGTGTCGGAGGCGTCGAAGGAGACCGCAGTCGAATCCGTCTCGCGGTCGGTCGGCGCTACCGGCGATACCGCCGCAGTCGAGTTTACCGCCCCCTCGTCGGCCGCGATTGATGACGCGGACGAGATATTTCACCACGAACAGAAGACGATTTATCGCGTCACCCACTCTTTCACCGAGGAGTCGCGGTGTGCCTGCGAACTCATCGAGGGTCACGGCTGTCCAGTCCGCCACCTCGAAGCGGACTGCGGCGCGGTCGTGCTGTCGTTCGTCGCCGCGGACCTCGAGTCGTTCCGCGACATCGTCGTCAACCTCAAATCGGCGTTCGACGGCGTGTCACTCCGGCGACTCACGCAGTCAGAGCCGGACTCCGCTACCGGCTCGCTCGTGTTCGTCGACCGCGACGAACTGACGGCGAGACAGCGGGAAGTCCTCGAGACGGCCCACGAGATGGGTTACTTCGAGCACCCCCGTGAGGCGAACGCGACGGAGGTCGCCGCGGCGCTCGATATCAACCGCTCGACGTTCACCGAACACCTTTCGGCCGCCCAGTCGAAGCTTCTCGATACGATTCTCGACGTGTAGTTGATAACTCGCCTATGTATTCCCGCCCTATGATGGGGTGTGATAGATACTGATTGGGGTCTGTGCTTCGGTCGTGATCGCCGTGCCAGGTCAGTTCGTCTTCGACTGCCCGGTGTGCAGCGTCGAGGTGTGTGTCGACGCGGGCATCCGCGAGCGGATTCTGGACGACGGGTGCGTGTTGTGCGCCTCGCCAGTCGAGACGGACGCATTCGACCCGCACCCGCGCAAGTCGTAACCTGGTCTGCCGTCCCTCGCTTCGCGGACGGCGACGGGGATTTCTGTCGGTGGCCGCGTTCATTCTTTGGTCGAGAGTCACCGCCTCGATTCCTTGGTCTTCGAGAGGACTCACCACGTACGCGCTTGCACCATCGCGCCGTCTCGTCGACAGCTGAACTCAAAGCCAACTCATCCTCTCTAGCCAGCCTCGTTGGAACTCCGAGTCCGACAGTACCAAACTACACCCTCGAAATCCCCCGGGAATACAATCTACTCGTCGATTCAATTGGGGCAACTCAAAATCAACGAGCAAAAGCACACGCTCCATTCGAGAGACACAACCCGTGTGTCACGTCGAGAAGCCCCCCAGAGTACGCTCAGGAGCGCCATTGCACAAGATGGGTGGTCGTCGAAAAACCCAATACGAGCAGTCGTCAACCCCCACCCAATTTCGGCGTTGACGGCAATCGAATACAGTCGATACACCCCACCAACGAGAGGGTGTACTGACGAATTAGCGTATTGACGTTGTGTTTGGTGAGCATTACAGGAGGTGATGTTTCCATTGGCCAGTGTTGTATGTGGATGAGATTCGTGCAGTAGCGGGACTCCTGTGGGTAAACACAAGCAAATTAGAAATCAGTACTGTCGAATAAATCGGGCCGATAGTGATTCGTTTTCACCCTCGATTGGTTCCGATCTGCGTACACCCTTGCGGAAAATCGACGTGGGTACACCCCTGTAGACCATGGGTGTAGAGCCCGGAATCTAGTTCACCCTCGAATTCAGGGATGTAGAATTCCACTAGTTTTGGCCAAGGGTGTATCCGTTGACTCGACTAGTGATTCCAACGAAGGGGGACCTTAGAACACTCTGTCTTCCTCTGTGTGCTACTTCTTCTGTGTCCTCAGTTTGTCGGCTCTCTAGCTCAGTCGGCAGTGAATACACCGAGCGATAGTGTCGAGTTCACTGATCGTTCACACGAACGACATTGAACCGATGTGACGAGCTTCTGAACATCGCTGATTGGTGTGGTTGTCCGGATAACCTCGCTTATCCTGAAAAGTGAGGGTGTATTTTTCACTGAACTCAGAATAGCCTAACTAAAATTTCCGTGAGCATAGCAGTGGATAAGTCCGCACAACTATCGATTACACGGGGGCAGTCGCATAGTTCACTAGGAAGCTAATGAAGAAATAGAGAAACGCAGCAGCAATGACCCCGCCTTTGAAGGACTCATTGGCACTCTGTAGGAGCCCCACAGAGGCGACCAGAGCGGCTACTATGTCAATAACTATCGCCAGATGAGAAGTCGGAGCAACAGTCATCACACCGGCATAGAAGAAACGCGAGAGTTTGTTAGCCGTTTGGACGGCATCCGGTGAGCTACCGAGCGAGAAATCGATTGTAGAGGAACAAGGCTGTAAACAGGACGAATGCTGCCAGGCCCCCGGTTTCGATGGCTTCCTCTGCGTCCACATTCTCTCTGTGGAGATCAGAAGTTGTGAAAGTACTGTTAACTCAAATATGGAGATCTCAGCTGCCAGGCCCAGTACCTCTTGACTCAGTTGACTTCTGAGCGTTATAAAAATCGATGAACAGGTATTTCACGAATGTTTTGTCGAACTTATTTTTTCGATTCCGAAAGACAACCACACCCACAAGAGTAGCGATGGTAACACCACCAGTTACGTTAATTGAAGGAAGAAGAGAGTGCCCCAGACAACTGAAGCCAACTAAAGCAGCGACCACAACTAGGAGGGACCATGATGCGGCCCACATGCTTCGATGAAATGAATAGACCGATTGAAACCGAAGTGCTCGCGTATACGGCGTCGTCTCGAGGTAGCTCAGGACCATCTTCAACAGCTTCCCGTAATGATTGAACTCCGATGGGAGCGAAAATCGTTGCTCGCACAACGTCAAAAATGACTCCTCAACGTACGTGACCGATATAGGTGCCGACTCTGGATTTTCACTTTGAATCGCAGTGAGCGTATCTCCGAAAGTCGTTGGTGAGTCAGCCCGACTGCCAAGTGCTTGCAGTAGATGTCCGATCACGTACGCGAAGGCAAGAAACCCCCCGACAATCACCCCGCTGGGAAGTCCTTGCATCGGCTCATCAACTGAGAGTAAAAGGATGAAGGCACCTGTCCAGAGGGCACCTGGAACGAGATTCGTGAGGACATCATAGAAGCCGAGTGCCCCAAAGCTTCGCGCGAGAGCCATACTTGTTGATACAGTTATTCCACTCACCTATATATCACCTCATATGAATTACTGAAAGAGGTTTGCCGAGGTATCGACCCGATCTATGATGGGTTTATGCCGACGCTAGGATTTGTTCTTCGACAGCGGTCAGATCTGCACTAGACCCAAAGAGTTCCCCAAGAATTTTGCCAACGAGCCATGCTGCACCAACCAAGACAACCGCTTTACCAATAGCTTCCCCCAAGGAGGGTTGCTGCGACTGCTGCTCCAACGTAGACGTAGTTGGGTTAGAGTCCTGTATACCGTCGAGCAGCCCGTTTGAGGTAGTTTCAGCAGTGGGGGCAAGAGTATCGAACTCCGGACCGTCACGGAGTCCAGTGTTTTGCGAGGGGTCGAACGTGGAAACCATTATCTGACATATGTTGCTGACTCCTTATAAATACTCGGACGTATTCTGCGAGTACTAAAGATGGTCAATCGATTCGTACACGGTACTCTTCGTCGTCTATTCCGATGTCGAGAACACCATCCTGTCGAGTAGTAACAACATTCCGATTTGTCGTTGTTCCTGATCGTCGGGAGACAGGGATGCCTGTTGCCTGCGCACTGTATTTTTGGCTTGCATTCGTCGACCCGGCTTTCGCGTCCGAGATCGCAACTAACTCCGGCGTCATATAGTGAAACAACTTCGGTGTGTAACTACTCTCACGGCCGTGATGTGGTGCGATGAGAACATTTGTATCTCGAAGATCATCGCGTACTGAGGATCGCTGCAGAAGGGCTTCGATCGCCTTTTGTTCGAGGTCGCCCGCAGTGACAAGCTTGAACGACCCATATTCAAGAACTGTCAAAATACTCAGATTGTTTAGGTTCACCGTCTCACCCCTGCTTAAGTCGTCGATCGGTGTCGTTCCGGCTTCCTCCAACGAAAGGATATGATGTGTAAACGTCAGACCACCGTTCCAAGAGGGATCACTCGGTGAGAAGGTCGCTCGTTTATCATACGAACCAGTAAGTGTCAGATAGGAATCTGTCACTGTCTGATAGTGCGGACGATCGGGATAGAGGTCGTTTTTCCGCCGTCTGATGTACTCATCTGCTTCGTCACGACGGGCAATCACTTCGGGTGAGAAGTACGATGAAAACTCGGGTAAGTCTTCGATATGATCTTCATCTGGATGCGTGAGCACTAGGTAGTCAACCGAATCGATTCCGTGCTGTGTATGGATGTGGCGACTGGGAGAAAAGCCATTCGTGTGTCCGAGATCAATAATTGCGTTACGTTCCGGCCCTTTAACAAAAATTGCATCCCCTCGCTTGACGTCCCAAATGTAGATTTCGACAGCAGCCATACTGGCATTAGATTAGCCGGCTTCTTAGGAGGTTCGGACAGGGTTAAAAAGAAATGTCACCCGAAAGAAACATGCGGAGTTGGTGTGTGTTCACATCAAATGCTCTATAATCACCTTCAGGTTCATTTTTTGAACGTTGACCACGGTGATTGCACCATCATTCGGCACCCCGGTGATCAGCATCGTGACGAAGGGCGAATATCGGTTATCGATATCAACGATTGGCCGGAGCAAAAGGCGCATGTTGAAGAAGACGACATCAGCAGTCTGGAGTACTATCTCCAGTTTCCGGTAAAGGACGATCAACAAAGCCGCTTATCTGGTATCCGACAGAAAAGCCAGATCAGCCCTGAAGAGTACGCTCAAGAGTATCTCAATGATCCAATCGAGTACTATAGCGAGAACTTTGACGAGGTGACGCACAAGATTTGGCGCTTCATCGCAACACATCCGGATATGGACCACCTATCGGGGTTGAAGCGACTTGACGAAGAAATCGGATTCAATGTGTTTTGGGACACCAATCACAATCGCGAACGTGATGAAGATAGTTGGTATGAGGTCTATGAGTGGGGAGATTGGGAACTCTATGACGACATTCGAGAGGGAAACACGGGCCACGACAATATCCAGCCGACTCGAGGGCAACAAAAGAAATTCTGGGAACACGACAGTATAGAGATTCTTCATCCGTCCCCGGAGTTCGTTCAAGAGCTTAATGAACAGAATGCTGAGCTAGAAAATCCAGAATATAATGACTACAGCTACGTCCTCAAAATCCAACACGGAACACGCTCAATTCTGCTCCCAGGAGATGCCGAAACAGAAGTTTGGGACGATATCTTAGAGGAGTGGGGACCTGAGGTTCTCGAAGACGTCCATGTGCTGAAAGCTGCTCACCATGGTCGCAAGGATGGCTTCCACAGAGAGGCAGTAGAAGCGATGGACCCCGCTTACGTGATTGTGAGTGTTGGGAAGAAAGACAACCAGGACGCGTATGATAACTATCGCTCGGCATGTAGTGACGAGACAGAGATACTATCGACTCGTCAATACGGTCGTATCAAGGCGAGCTGTACCCACCCGAGCTCGATTCTCGTCGACAAGGCGGAACCAGATGGGATGGCTCTGGTGAATCGCCATACAGCGGTTGATTTGGCTATGTTGCGGCACGCTTGATATTGTGAACGACACATTTCAAAACGAGTTCACGAAATTCACGGTACCACGTTCGCGCTCGCACGGCGTCGCCGTGCGTGCGCTTGATCGACGAGAAGACAGTCTCACACATCGATCTCTGGCGGTATCGAGGCCCATCGACTCGCGCGTTATGCGCGTGGTCGATGGGCCGGAAGATACGATGTTTAATCAGCGGTCTCACGCCTTCCTCGCGTAGTTTTTCGCGTAACTGCATCCAGTCGTAGCCTTTGTCAGCGGCGAGGCTGTGCAGGTCGCCTGCGTTGCGGGAGGCGACCTGCCAGCCGAGTTGTGTGTCGTGGGTTTTCTCGGTCGTACAATGAACGTCGAGAACAGCTTGCGTTTGCGTATCGACGAGAGCCGTCGCTTTGAGTGTCTGAACGTGGTAATTCGTGCGGCGGCAGTAGTGCTTGCTAGCGTTTTCGCGGTCAAAAAAGGTGGCATCGATGGCGGCGTGACCCGAGGGGTCGTGCAGCTGCGCCGACAGGCGCAGCAGCACTCGCCAGGCCTTCATCTGAAACCTATCAAATGCCTTAACTAGTGTCGAGTGATCAGGGAGATCGCCCTCTTCGAGGCCGATCTCGGCGAGAATATGCGGCATTTCGCTCAGCAGATCCAGTGCGTTGCGGTACGACTCATCGAGGTAAATCCGCAGACAGTGCAGCGATACGAGAGCGTAGTCGGCGAAGCCGCCACCCCCTGCGGGGGCGGCGACTTCGCCTCGGTCACCAACAACATTTTTAGCCAACGTGACCGCCTTCTTCGTGAAGCGGGAGATTTTCGACATAGAGCATCGACGGTTTCCCGCTTCATCTTCCAAATTCTACCGGTCGAAACCGACGCCGTCTAGTGATTCACCAGAGCCGAGTAGTTCCTTTTCGGTGTCAATACCGAAGAGTTTCAACAGAGTCAGATTGGTATCTCTGTTGAAATTTTCTGAACCTGACAGAAAGTCCGTGTGGAATATAGAAGGTGTATTTAGCAATCGGAGCCACTTATTTCATACTGGGTGAGTCAAACGCCCCGATTAGAAGAGCGTGTGAATCAATCACACTGAAAAGACCGCGTTATACAACCAGAATCACGGACGGTCATTTGCAGAGCGAAGGTGTGAGGACATTCCAGTACAGTTCTCAACACAATATCGATTGTTTACAGGGCTTCAATATGCTATAAGTACGTATATTGCCGAGAGCGTCCCTACACTGAGTAAAACCCGATATACAACGTCAGTTCTTCGATTATTCTGGATTAGCCCACTGACAGCATAACCAAGCACAATGGCAATTACAGATAGAAGAAGTTGCCAGTTCGGGATCATGACATTAAGAATCTCCCACGTGTTGCAGCTACAAGCCTGTTTGCACTCCGACACCCCACCGAACACAGTCCACTCGTCGGTCACCACACCACCGGACAGCGGCGTGTACTCGACACGATAGATATCAGCCACGTCGTCGACGACGATTCGAACAGCGATACCACGATCAGGAAGCGGCTCTCTCAGGAGTACCATTGGCCACAGCGTCGACTCAATAATGGACATCAGCGGGAACGATCCACAGATGATCGTTCGACTCGACGAGTTGCTCAAGCCGCTCGCGGTGGCGAACCCCGTCAGCGAACTCGTCGTAGAGGTACACTACCGGCCCACGGTACGCCCCGAGATTGTGGCACGCATGCCTGACGAGGTCCTCATCGCGCATGATCGCCGCAGCGTCGAGGTCGTCAACGCCCTCGCGAACACGCTCGAGGTTTCGCTCGAACTCGCGTGTCGTCACCTGCCACCCGCGCTCAAGGAGTTCCTGGCCGTCTTCTGAGTCAACAGGTTCTGCAACCGGGAGGTCACACCACCGGGCGCTACCGGCGACCGTTGTCGAGTCGTCATCGACCGTCACATAATGTTGGTCGAACACGTCGGCGGTCCGCGAGAGGGCTTGGTCTGTTGTCGATGCAGTCACGAGCGCGTAGATTATCTGGTGCATTCGTCGTCACCTCGCCGACTCAGGAGTCGAAGTCTGTCCGACCCCCTGCGCCGGCACCCATCGTCGGCGCACACAAACACAACTCACTACGAGACAGCGGGGTTCACACATACTGTTGTTCTTGGGAGGTTTGGAGGTCACTTCACACCGGAATTTCGTTAAAACAAGACCTGCTACACCAGACCGACCAACATCTGGTATCTTGGTCAGATCCGTACTGCGGTGTTCGAGATATGGAACGGAGTTATACTAGTTCACAGTTCACACTACAGACAGACTGTCTTCTCGTGAGTTGAGCCGGCGGTATCTGTTCGCCACACAATCAACACCGCTAAGGTAAGCTATGGTTGAAGCCATCGAATCGCTCTCGTTACCCCACAGTTTCAGCAGTTTTATACACTTTTAGGCCGACCAAAAAGTGATGTCAGAGCGGGACACTTGCCACCGACCACACCGGAATGAACACGTCCGAAACGAGGACAGAGATGAAGAGAACAGCCGTCACGACTGTCCAGCGGATAGCGTACCGCCGATGGACGATTCAGAGAGCGACGAACTCGACCGGCGGGCGTTCCTGAAAGCCGCCGTGGCCGCGGGCGGCGCGGCGGCGTTCAGCGCGTGTCTCAGTCGAGAAGATACTGACGTTCCGCGCGGTCCCGACGACCTGTCGTCGCATCCGGCGCGGCAACACGCGTGGAACCGTGTTCTCCCACGCGATGACTATGGGAACGTTGTCGCCCCGAGACACCATCTCCTCCTCTATTTAGATCTTCAGACGAGTGGCCGTCCGACTGACGCGGACAGAGAAGCCGTCGAAACAGCGCTTCGCGGGGTCGAGCGCGCTTACGAACGAAGCGGTGACGGGCTCTTACTGACCGTCGGTTACTCGCCGGCGTACTTCGACCGGTTCGACGACCCGCTTCCCGCCACGGTCGACGTTCCGCGACCGGAGGCGCTATCCCCCTTCGAAGACCCTGCATTCGACGAACCGGACGCCGTGCTCCATCTCGCTAGCAATCGTGCGAACGTGGTTCTCGGAGCCGAGTCGGCGCTGACCGACGGGCGTTCGACGCTCAACGGCGTCGACCAGCCGATGGCGAACCTGACCGACGCGTTCGAGGTAGTCGACCGCCGAACCGGGTTCGTCGGGACGGGACTGCCAGCGCAAAACGCCGACGTCGACGGCGTGCCGTCCGACAGCGTCCCCGAGGACGCGCCGCTGTTCATGGGGTTCAAATCGGGGTTCGAAAAGAACCAAGCGAGCGAGGACCGCGTGACCATCCGGTCGGGTCCGTTCGCCGGCGGAACGACGCAACACATCTCACGACTGAGACTCAATCTCGACCAGTGGTACACGCAGGACGACCGCTGGCAGCGCGAAGCGAAGATGTTCTGCCCGTACCACGCCCAAAACGACCGTATCGAAGGCGTCGGCGACAACCTCGGAACCGACAGCGCCGTCGGCGACTGCGGCGACGCGACGGACACCGCCCGCGAGACGGGCGTCGTCGGACACACACAGAAAGTCGCCCGGGCGCGAGAGGACGACAGCCCCCTCCTCCTCAGACGCGACTTCGACTCGACCGACGGTGGTCACGCGGGGCTTCACTTCCTCTCAGTACAGCGGGGAATCACCGACTTCGTGACGACGCGAGAGGCAATGAACGGGACGGACCTCGCCGAGAAGTCGTCCGTCGGCCAGCGCAATAACAACGGCATTCTGCAGTACGTTCGCACCGTACGGCGGGGGAACTTCCTCGTACCCCCGCGCCGTCTGCGGGCGCTGCCGCCGGCGGCTCCCGCGGACGGGTCGACGGGCGAGGACGACTCGGCGAGGGAGGAGCCTCGTGCGTAGACGCACCCTCTTCCGGACGGTCGGGGGACTCTCTGTCGGCGGTCTCGCGGGCTGTCTCGGCGGTGTCAGTTCCGGGGGGTCCGGCGCTGAGGGGACCGAGTCGAACGGCGGCTCTACGGCGTCATCGGCCGAACCGCCGCTCGTCGAAGACCGACCGGACGCGGTCTATCTGCCGACGCACTTCGAAGGCATGGACGTGGTCGGTATGCAATCGGCCGGCGATTACAGTTGCGCGCTCGCATACACGTACTCACACCGCTTCTGGTTAGTCAAGCCCGATGGGCTGACGACCGTCGCCGTCGAGCCCGAGGACACCGTGCACGTAATGCCCATCGTCTGGCACACAGAGACGGGTCTCGTTCCGCCGGACCGCAACCCGCAACTGACGTTCACACGGGACGGCGAGACCGTCGCGGAACTCTCGCCGTGGCCCATGCTCTCACAGCCGATGGGCTTTCACTTCGGTGACAACGTCGCGCTCGGCGGCGAGGGCGTCTTCGACATCGACGTGCGTGTCGGGTCGCCGTCGATTCGGCGGACCGGGGCGCTCGCCGACAGCGGGGGTGACGTCTCGTTTTCCTTCGAGTTCGAGTTCGCGGCGTCGGCGCTCGACGAGATTATGGTGTCGGACATCCCCGCCGACGAGGAGGGGACAGCGGGTGCCGTCGAACCGATGGCCATGGAGATGCTTCCGAGCACGCAGGTCCCGACGGAACGCGACCTCCCGGGAACGGTCCGGGGAACGGCGACGAGCGGTGACGCCGTCTTCGTCGTGACGACGCTCGCGGACGCGACGCCGTTCGGCGGCACGACGGGCGAGACGTACGTCGCCGTCTCCCCGCGGACGCCACACAATCGGTATATGCTCCCCCAGATGGCGCTGTCGGGAACACTGCGACGCGACGGCGAGACGGTCTTCGACGGCTACCTCCAGTCGACGCTCGACCCGGACCTCGCCTATCACTACGGAGCCGTCGTTCCCGAACTCAGTGCGGGCGACGAGTTCACCATCACGGTCGACTCACCGCCGCAGGCGGCTCGCCACGAGGGGTACGAGACGGCGTTCCTCGACATGGAGCCGATGACGATGACGCTCACCGAGTAAACGCGAACGCCAGGCGGCGGGCGGGGGTAGCTGGGCGGCGTCGTCGGATGCGCCCGCTCACCGCGACGGGCCGAAAAGATCGATGTCAGAGTCAGAACCACGCGGGGTCCGCCGCACCGGCGACCGACAGGAGGGCGGCGGCGACGACCACGCCGCCCCAGCCAACCCGCTTCGAGGCCCGACCGGAGACGACCGCACCGACCGCGGCGCCGCCGACGGCGAGACCCAGCCCGCCCACGGCGGGGGTGAACCACGGGGGAACTTCGTCGGGTTCGAGCGGTTCGCTCGGCGTCGAATCGTCGTGGTCGAGGTGGGCGCTTCCGACGCTCGCCCCGCCGCCGAGCAGACAGACGACGAGGGCGACGGCGACGAGCGCGGCCGTCGCGTCGGTTCTAGAACTCATCGCGGAACCACGGGAGGAATCCCGCGAGGAAGCGGTCGGTCGCGGGCATGAAGTACGACCCGTAGTGGTACGTCGGGTCGAGCGTCGTCACGACGAGGTCGCCGGTCCACGTCTCCCGGTCGAGGTAGAGGACCGCGTCGCCGTCGACGTCGGTCACGAGCACGTCCGCGTCCGCGGGCGCATCGAACGCCCCGTGGAAGTGCCACGTGCAGTCGCGGGGCGGGACCGCCTCGAAGAACGGGTGGTCGTCGCGCGGGAACCGAAGGCCGCTGTCGCCGTCGGCGTTCAACCACCACCAGAAGTTCGTCGGGCGGTGAGTCCACGACAGTTCGGGGAGCCACGGGTCGGGCTGGCCGCCGAACACCGCCGCGTCACCGCCGCCATCGAGGAAGTCGAAGATGGCGTCGCGCCCCTCGTGGAGCGCGCCGAGATGGAGTCGCGACGGGACGAGGAGTCGGTCGAACGCCGAGAGGTCAACCATCGACAGGTCGCGCACGTGAACCACTTCGTCGACGTACCGAGCGTACTCCGAGTCCAAGAGCGTCCGGCGCTGTGGAGCGGTCCCGCTGTAAAGCGCGGCGAGGCGCGTCATCGGCGGTCCTCCCCGTTTCGGAGCGGTTCCGGACTGCCGCCAACGGCGACATCCGACTCGGTTCGAATCCACGAGACGAGCTGCCGCGGCACCCGGGCGGCGCTCGTCTCCCGGCGACCGAACCCGATGAGGTCGTTTCCGCTGTGGGCGAAAATCGTCCCGTCGGTCGTCTCGTCGTCGACGTAGACGACCGGCTCACCACCGGGGAGTTCGAGAATCGCCGTCGCGTGTGCCGGCGGCGGGTTATGCCCGCGAGCGAAGAAGCCGGCGACGCCGCGCTGGTAGGTCAAATCGTCCATCGAGACGCCGTCGAACACCGGATGTGAGGTGACTTCGCTCACGACGTAGTCCGTGTGGTCTTCGATGTCTCGGGGAACGAACGGCTCCGCGCCGGGAAGCCACCGAGTTGCGAGGTGGCCGCTGAAGACGACGACGCCGCCCGAGTCGAGGAACTCCCGAATCACGTCGCGGTGACGGTAGAGGTAGTCCTGGTCGGCGTGGCTGGAAATCACCACGCCCGCAAAGCGGGATAGCTCGGTCTCCAGCAGGTCGTACTGGTCGATTCGGACGAGGTGCTCGCGGACGAACGGGGTCTGACAGAACGGGCGCGTAAAGCAGTCGTCGGGGTCGAGAAACCCGACGGGTGACGCCCCGTCCCCGGTCGGCGGTGCCGTCTCGGTCGCCTCGGTCTGGCCGCCGTTCGTCGCTGGTCGCGGTTGCGTTGAGTCGTGTGTCGTCATCGGGAGTCGGTTGTCATCGTTCTGCGTGCGGTTCGTCGACCTCTGCGGGCGCGTTCTCAGCGATATCGTCAGCCGCGTTCGCGTCTGCCGCTGTCGGTGACCTGCCGGCGTGGAGCGCCCTCGTCGCGTCGACGAGCGTTCGCGTCTCCTCGTGGGACGGCGTCGAAAGAAGCGTCGCTGGGGGGCCGCTCTCGACGATGCGACCGGCAGCGAGGACGGCGAGCCGGTCGGCGAACTCGCTGGCGGCGGCGATGTCGTGTGTCACGTGAAGCAGCGTGATGTCTCGGGCCGCGACGAGGTCGTACAGGAGTTCCAAGAGGTCGCGGCGGAGCGGTGCGTCCAGCATCGAGGTTGGCTCGTCCGCGACGAGGACCGCCGGTTCGAGAACGACGGCGCGAGCGATGGCGACGCGCTGCCGCTCGCCCCCGGAGAGCGCGGTGGGTCGCCGCCCCGCGTAGTCTTCGGCCGGCGCGAGGCCCACGTCGGAAAGCGCGTCGAGCACGCGGGCGTCGCGGTCGCCCGGCTCGCCGATGTCGTGGATGTCGAGCGGCTCACGAACGGCGCACCCGACCGTTCGGTTCGGCGACAGCGAGGCGTAGGGGTCCTGAAACAGATAGTGGACCGTCCGCCCGAGCGACGTGCGGTCGGTCGCGGCCCACGACGGGACCGACCGACCCTCGACGGCGACGGTCCCCTCGTCGGGGGTGACGAGTCCGGCGGCCATGCGGCCGAGCGTGCTCTTTCCCGCACCGCTCTCACCGACCAGCGCGACCGATTCGCCGCGGCTGACGCGGAGATGTACCCCCCGAAGCACCGCGTCGCCGTCGTACGACTTCGCAACGCCGTCGTATTCGAGGTGGGCGTCGCCCGTGTCTGCGGACCCCGAGTCCGTGGGTGCAGTGGAATCCCCGGAGGCACCCCGCGATGCGCCGATATCGGACGGGAGCGTCGGTCGCGCGCCGAGCAGTTCGTTCGTGTACGGGTGGTCGGGCGACTCGTGGAGTCTGTCGGTCTCACCGACCTCTACGACGTGGCCGTCTCGAACGACGGCGATTCGGTCGGCGACGCGAGCGACCGACGAGAGGTCGTGGGTGACCATGACCAGCGAGAAGCCGAGTCGGGCCTGAAGCGATTCGAGCAGGTCGAGCAGTCGAATCGTCGTCACCGTGTCGAGGCCGGTCGTCGGCTCGTCGGCGACGAGCACGTCCGGGTCGTTCGCGAGGGCGGCGGCGATGACGCCCCGCTGACGCATCCCGCCGCTCAGTTCGTGGGGGTATCGCCCGTGACTCTCGGCGGCTAACCCCACGTCCGTCAACACGTCTTCGGCGCGTTCGCGGGCGTCGTCGCGGGAGCAGTCGCGGTGGGCGACCACCGCCTCGACGACCTGTTCGCGGAGCGTCCGCCTCGGGTCGAGCGCGTTCATCGCCTCCTGCGGGACGAACGCGACGGCGTCTCCACGGAAGTCGGCCATCGTCGGGGACCGGGCGGCCCCCGCGTCGTCGATGCGGTCGGTCCGGAGCGTCACGGACCCCGAGGCGACACGTCCGGGCGGGTCGAGAAGCGCGAGGAGCGCGAGCGCGAGACTGCTCTT
This sequence comes from Haloferax sp. Atlit-109R, assembly GCF_003665865.1. NCBI lineage: Archaea > Methanobacteriati > Methanobacteriota > Halobacteria > Halobacteriales > Haloferacaceae > Haloferax > Haloferax sp. Atlit-109R. Next base: position 1,438,920 of record NZ_QPLO01000002.1, on the reverse strand, counting down.
TCCGCTCCCCGACTCGCCGACGACGCCGAGGGTCTCCCCGCGGCCCACCGAGAGGTTCACGTCGTCGACCGCGGTCGGGGCGGTATCGTCGTCGCCGTAGACGACGGTGAGGTCGGTCACGTCGAGGACCGGAGCCGAATCGGGGGCCGGCGGCATTACGGTGAGTTCCGGGCCGTCGTCGACGGCGGTCGCGGCGCGCCGGTCGCCCGCGGTGCGCCGCTCGATACCGAGCGCGAGAAAGGTAAACGAGAGCACGCTTCCGCCGATGGCGACGCCCGGCGGGAGCACCCACCACGACCACGCGTCGGTGAGGAAGGCGCTCCGCTGTTGGGCGTAGAACAGTATCGTCCCCCACGAGGGGGCGGTCGGGTCGCCGAGGCCGAGGAAGCTCAGCGACGCTTCGAGGAGTATGGCCGAACTCGCGGCCTTTGCGAACTGGGCGACCGCGATGGGCAACAGCGCGGGGACGACGTAGTGTCGGGCGATGTAGGTCGGCGAGGCGCCCATCGACCGCGACGCCCGCACGAAGGTCCGCGCTCGAATCGAGAGCACCTGCGAGCGAAGCTCTCGGGCGGGACGCGCCCACATCACCGCGACGAGGACGCCCACGGTCGTCGCCAGACTCGGGCCGAGCACCGCGGCGGCGACGATAACGAGCGGCAAAAACGGGAGGGTCAACACCACGTCGACGACGCGCATCAACACCGTCTCGGTCCGCCCGCCGACGACGCCCGCCGTGACGCCGACCAAAAGCCCGGCGAGCACCGCGAGCGACCCGGCGAGCAGGCCGACCAAAAGCGACACGCGCGCCCCGACGAGGAGGAGCGAGAGGAGGTCGTGTCCGGCGTCGTCCGTCCCCAACGGGTGGGCCGAACTCGGCGCTTCGAATGGGTCGCCGACGGCGACGTCCGCGGGGTACGGCGCGAGCATCGGTGCGAACACGGCGATAACACCGATAGACAGCACGCCGGCCGCGCCGACGAAGACGAGCCAGTCGCGCCGCGAGAGGGTGCTCGCCGCGGCGACGAGGCCGCCGAGTCGGGAGGTGGCCGCGCTCACTCGCCGGCCCCCCCATCAGCCGCGCCCGTTCGCGGGTCGACGAGCGGGTACGTGAGGTCGGCGAGGACGTTGGCGGCGATGACCGTCACGGTGAGGACGAGGAACGCGCCCTGCAAGAGCGGGTAATCGCGGGCGAGCGCCGCGTCGTAGACGAGCATCCCGAGTCCGGGATACGAGAACACGGTCTCGACGACGACCGCGCCGCCGACGAGCGTTCCCAACTGAAGGGTAAAGCGCGTGTAGATGGGCAGCAGGGCGTTCGGGAGCGCGTGTCTGAACAGAATCGCTCGCTCGGAGAGTCCCTTCGCCCGCTCGAACCGGACGAAGTCGGCGTCCGTCGTCGTGAGGACGGAGCCGCGGGCGACGAGGTAGATGCCGCCGGTCCGGGCGAGCGTGAGCGTGGCCAGCGGGAGCGCGAGATGCATCGCGCGGTCGACGAGCGTGTCGAAGACCCCCGTCGTCCCCGCGACCGAGGCGATGCCGTAGGAGGGGAACCAGCCGAGCCGGAACGCGAACACCGAGACGAACAGCATACCGACCCAGAACGCGGGCGTCGAGTTGGCGGCGACGAGGGCGGTCAGGAGCGCCGCGTCCGTCTCGGACCCCTCGTTCCACGCGCTCCACGCGCCGAGGAGCGTCCCCACCAGCGTCGACACGACGAGCGTGAGACCGACGAGCACGAGCGTCGAGGGGAGGTGTTCGAGGATGACGGCGGCGACCGGCCGCCCGAACATCACCGACGAGCCGAGGTCGCCGCGCACGATTCCGAGCAGGTAGTCCACGTACTGGATATGAAGCGGCTGGTCGAGGCCGTACGTCGCCAGCAGTTCCCGTCGCTGGGCGGCCGACAGGTCGGCGACCGCCTGCCCGACGACGTACCGAAGCGGGTCGCCCGGCGCGAGGTGCGGGAGCGCGAAATTGACCGTTAGCGCCGCGAGAAGCGTCGCGCCGTACTCGACGACGCCGCGTCCGACCGCCCGGAAGTGCGCGGTCATGGGCTCAGTCGAACGACCGGGTCACGGCCGTGCCGCGTTCGTCTTCGGGGAGGAGCGACCACTTGTGATGGATGCCGAAGCCGGGCGACTCGGCCCACGCGTCGTGCGCCTCGGGGTCGTAGCCCCAGCGCGGCTCGGGGTACCACAACACGAGCGACGTGGGCTGGCTGTTGAACAGGCGCTGCATCTCGAAGAGCACCTCCTTTCGGGCCTCGACGGTCGTCGTCTGTCGCCACTCGTCGTAGAGGGCGTCCCACTCGGGGTAGTCGATGTCGTTCCGCCAGAGGTAGCCCGAGCGGTGGGACATGACGAACTGGTCGGGGTCGGCGACGCCGTGCGGCGAGATGTCGCTGACGTACATATCGAAGTCGCGGGAGCCGAACAGGCTCCCAATCGAGCCGGGGTCGAGCGTCCTGACCTCGACCTCGATACCCACTTCGAGGAGGTCGGCGGCGACCATCTCGGCGGCGCGAATCCACGTGGGCTGGTTCGACGCGACTTTCAGCGAGAACGACAGCGGGTCGCCGGCCTCCGTCTCGCGGACGCCGTCGCCGTCGTCGTCGGTGAAGCCGAGTTCGTCGAGCGTCGCCCGAGCACTCTCCGGGTCGTACGGCGTCGACAGGTCGGGTGCCGTCCACGGCGATTCGGGGTGCGGATAGCCCTCGACGCCGGGGCGCGCCATCCCGAGCGTGACGGTCTCCGTAATCGCTTCCCGGTCGATGGCGTCCGAGACCGCGCCGCGGAACGCGTGCTGGTCGAACGGCTCGCGCTCGTAGTTGATTCGGATTTCGACGAGCGAGAGCCAATCGGTTCGAACGACGTCGACCGACTCCGAGGACTCGAACCGGTCGATGGCCTCAGGCGGAATCTCGACGTTCGCCGTGTCGACTTCGCCGGTCTCCAACGCCGTGAAGATGGTCGAGTGGTCCTTGATAATCGGGACCAAAAGCTCGTCGACGAGCGGTGCCCCGCCGAAGTAGTCGTCGTTGGCGACGAATCGGAGCCGCTCGCCCGCCTCGTAGTCGACCAGTTCGTACGGACCGGTCCCGACTGGGTACTCGGCGTACGTGTAGGGGTCGTCGACGCTCTCCCAGATGTGCGCCGGGAGGATGGGGAGGTCCGCGAACGTGATGTCCGCCAGCGTCGGTGCGGGGTACGCGCACTCGAACCGGACCGTCTCGTCGTCGACCGCTTCGATGGCGTCGATTTCGGGGGCGTCGCTCACGTGGTGCGTGTAGCGATTCGGCTCGGCGTCGCGGAAGTAGCGATAGGTGAACACCACGTCGTCGGCGGTGAACGGTTCGCCGTCGTGCCACGTGGCGTCCGGGCGAACGGTCGCGGTCCACGTCGTCTCGTCGACTTGCGTCGTCTCCGTCGCCAGCCCCGGCATCGGGTCTTCGACGTACGGCGACGGCGCGAGCAGGCGGTCGTACACGAGGTCCTTCAGCCAGTCGAACGAGCTGCCGCTACTCACGTAGATGTTCAGCGGCGAGCTCGGGTCGGCGTCGGTCGCAATGCGGAGCGTCGTCGACTCGCCGTCCCCGCCGAGGTCCTCGGCAGCACCGGTACAGCCGGCGAGTCCCGTGAGCCCCGCGAGCGCGGTGGCTCCAGTCTTCAGGGTCGTACGCCGCGTTAAGTTCCTGTTTTTCATCATTTGTTTAGGTCGGCCTAAATCATATAGAGTTTCCGATTTAGGTGGGCCAAAAGTACCTGAATTCGGGGATTAAACAGCCCATTGAACCGGATAATGGCAATTGGCTGTCTAGTTCGGAGCGCGTGGTGACAGCAATGGGCGTCCGTTCACCGACGATAATGACAATAATACAATATATTCGAGGGAGGCGGGTCGGGGGAGTTGATGAGTAAGGACCGTCTCCAATATTCGAAGATTAGATGTCTCCCTCAGAGCGCTTGCAATTGCTGACGTGCTAACTGCCACGTCGCTCACACAACGTGGTGCGCTCACACGGCAGAGGTCAGATGAACACTAAGTATGATTTCTGTGTCGCTCGCCAGCTTGATTGTGCTGCACTCACGGCGTCAACACAACTGGTCTCGAGGGCGTGCTGCGCTATCTTGAGACGCACGGCGAGGTCGATGACGGCCGACTCCCGGAGCGGGACGGGTTCCAGCAGTTGGCGGCTGACTACGGTGTGCGACTACCTCGAAATCCGATATCACCATTATTTTTATTGAAATTCTCTCGTCTCTCATCCGGTTGGGAGCGCGAGGAGAAACGCGAAAAACGCTAATGGGATGACGAAGACCGCAGCGTACCAGAGTGCCGCGGTGACGAGTAACAACCACGTGCCGAGTCCGTAGTTGGTTGGGTCCCAATCAATGCCAACCCGCGGTAAGCCGATAACCGAAGTCAGTGGCAGCACACCCATGTATGCAATCGTGAGTACGAACGCCATAGCCAGCAGTGCATTCGAGAGCGCGGCACCCTCTGTACTCGTTGTCGTGAAAACAATGCCAGTACCGATCGCGAATGGGACCGACAGCGCAATAGCGACGAGGAGATAGCTTGCGACCGTGGAGCGTACTGGTGGGAGTCCGTGGAATAATGAACGAATTCGGCTGCTGAGTAGGATCGGGCTCCACAGTACCGCAGCGACGAGTCCGGACCCGAACACGAGAGCGAGCGTGTCGAACATCGGTACCTACTGGACCAACACCCGTATGACTCAAAAGCATACAGGAGACTTAAAACCGATTTTGAACAGCGGCTCTGCTTAGCTGAGCGCTTATTCTTGGAAAAGAGCAACCAATACACGCATCCCCGTGCTCACGTCGGCATTCTTCACCCGTCTCTTCGATGAATACGAGTCGCTCAACTGGCGCGAATTGGTGCGTGACTCCCGCTGTCCCGAGTGTCGTCAACACTGTCCGTCGAGTATATCGATCACTCGTTTGTCGCGTCTACTGATCATCGATAGGGTTCGGAACGGTTCTCTCTCACGGAACTGGTCGAACGATAGATGATACTGACGTAGTATCACGAGTCGGCAGTTGTCGCCGGGCGGGATGCTTCAACACCCCGATAGCTCAAATCGAAACTGTGCTCTGCGTCGTATCCACGAAACAGGCGTGAGAAGGGGCCAGATGGTTAAATACGATTTTGATACTACGTTCGACCTAAGATATCACAGCGGTAACTCGTAGATACGATGGTCACTGCCTCCGCATTCAAAGATGGAGTAAGCGCCCTCCGCGCGAATCCGGTCCTGCTCATCGCTGGCCTGTTCGTCGGGGCAGGCAGCCAGCTGCAATACGTCGACCACCTCATCGAGTCGCCGTATCTCTCGGTGAGCGTGTCGCTCGCCTGGCTGATCGTCTTCCCGTTCGTTATCGGCGGGTTCATCGGCACTGCCCGAGCTGCGATCGACGGCACAGACCCGTCCCTCACTCACTTTTTCACGGTAGCCCGGACTCATTACTTTCGGCTGCTCCTTGCAACGGTGGTGTTCGTGCTACTCGTGTTTGGAACCGCGGTCGGATTTGGACTCATCGGGTTCATCCTCGGTGTCGGTTCGATGGCGCTCACCGCGATTCACGAGATGGCTGCGTTCGCAGCAGGCGTCATCTCGCTGCTCGTCTGGCTCGTGTCGATCCTTGGTGTCATTATGTTCGTGCAGTTTTACGACACGGCAATCGTCATCGAAAACGCGAGTGTCACTGCTGCGTTCCGGAGAAGTGTTGGGCTCGTTCGCTCGAACCTGAAAAGCGTCACTGGATTCTCCGCGACGTGGCTCGTCCTGCTGAACGTCTTCTTTGTTCCCGAATACCTGGTCCAGTTGACGATGACAGACGCTGGCCCAGCTGACGCATTACCGATCGAGTTCGGGATTCCGATTGCTGTCCTGCTCCCGATCGGAATCGCTCTTTCCGCGGTCGGCTTCGCGTACTTCTACACGGTGTACACGGCCTACTATCTGCGATTAATCGCTGCCTCAACTGAGACTCCGGACTCAGTATGACCATCCACCAACAATTACGTACGATAGTTTCGAACAGCCACCGAACAGATCAAACCCCCGCAATCGCCGCCCGCAGAAACTAACCAAACCCTATGTCACGGATCCTCCCGACACGAACTGACGCGACCGTTGAACGAAGCGATACGCCGGCCGTCCTGAGTCTCGACGACGACGGGACGCGAGACGTGATCGAAGCACTGTCTTCCGAGACCGCCTACGAGATTTTTCGACTGCTCAACGAAACGCCGGCGACACCGTCACGGATCGCTACTCAGCTCGACCAGAGCGTGCAGAACGTCCATTACCACTTGGAGCATCTCGAATCGGCCGGCGTAATCAAAGTTGCGGACACCTGCTATTCGGAGAAAGGCCGGGAGATGAGCGTCTACGTCGTTTCTGAAGACCCGACACTGCTCTTTCTCGGCACCGAGGACGATCGGCCGAGTCTCAAACGCGCGTTCAAATCCTTCGCCTCACTGCTTGGTCCACCGTCGATCCTGCTTGCCGCCGGCGAATGCATCTCCCGGTTCGTTACTGCCGAATGAGTAAACATACCGACACACCGGTCCGAGCTTCTACTGCCGGCGACCCAACCGCGGATGACGCGGCACCGACGATCAAGGCCCGAGACGATGTCGATGGCTGTGGGTGTCTTGATTGCCGCAATATCAAGACCCCTGCAACTCGTCGAAGCGTTCTCGATTCGTTAGTCTGGTCCGTTCGCCTGTTTCGGTCCTATCCGTCAATCGTCGTTTTCGCGGGTGTGATCATTTTTGCTAGACGGCTTCTCGAAACGGACGGTATCGACGCGCTTCCGATGCCCGCAATCGCCGTGGTTGAGACTCTGACGGCGTTTGCGTTCATCATCTTGATCCGTGCCTACGTAGGAACGATCGTCGCCGGTGAACTGACCGGCGAGCCCGTCACGAGACGTGAGGGGTTACATCGAAGCCTCGCTCGGACGCCATCACTAGTCGGAGTCGTCATTCTCACCGTATTCTTGGTGATGACGGTTCCGTTCTTCTTAGCACTACCACTCTTCCTTATCGTCGGTGTGCTCCCGGTCATACCGGGAGAGACGATCAGTTTCCCCGTCGCCGCAGCGGTGGGTGGAATCGCCTTTGTCGTGCCGTTTCTGTTTCTCCTGTACAAGTTCTGGTTCGCACTCGAGGCGTGTGTTATCGGCCAGTACGGCCCGCTTAGATCATTCCGCATGAGTTGGCGCATCACGACGAACTACCGAGGCAGATTCGTGCTTATCGGGGTGATGGTGATCGGAAGCGCAGTCAGCCTCTTTCTCCCGACATATCTCCCCGAGATTGGGACGAGTCTAGCCTCGTTAAACCCCGTTTCGAGCGTCATCTCATCGAGTGTCAGTGAGCTACTCTCGATCGTGTGGGCGAGCGCCTACGCGCACATCTACGTCCAAGGTATCGTGTCGTCATCTACGCTACGACCGACCTAACGAACGGCCATCAAGCCAGTTATTCAACGGCAGCAGAACAGATGTTGAGGTCGTCGCTGACAGTAATCTCAGCGACGACGTCGTCATACGTGATGCTGATCGTGGCATAGAACGGGTCGCCGGAGCTGACCCAACCGGTTACGTCAGGGAGCACTCGCTCCGTCGCTCGCATGCTACTCGACTTACTGAGCGGAACACCAAGCTCGGTCAACGCCTTCGTCACCTGCGGTTCGAACTGGAGTGCACTGACGATATCGACAGTAAGGAACCACGAGCACGTCTCACAGGTGAACTCCGCAGTCGGTGTCGAGTCCTCATCAAGTCGCTCCCGCGGCACAGTGACGCTGGTGATGCCAGCACACGACGGGCATTGGCCCGTGCGAGCCAGTCCGACGTGGTGCATCATCCGGTCGTAGAGGGCTTTGTAAACCTCCTCTCCCTCACGGACAGCGAGCCCGTTTTTCGGAAACCGGTACGTCGCTCCCCAGAACAGGTCACACGCGGGGCATTCGACGGTGAGAAATTCCTGCTCGTACTTTCCTCGAAGCCCGGATTCACAGTTCGGACAGGACTCCTCAATATCGAAGTCGGCCGGTATCGACTCTGTTGGTCGGTTCGCAATGACTGCCTCGTAGAGCGCGATCGCGCTCGCCGTCGGAACGTATCCCTCCGCCACCTCTTCGATGTAGACGTCGCGGAGCTTTTCGAGGTGGTAGTTGAACTTCCCGCTGTCTTCCATCTCTGTTGCTGCCATCAGTTCGGCGTACGAGAGCGTGCGCTGCTCCCGTACGTCCGAACGTGAATCCGGATCGACTGGCGAGTACCGCTCGAAAAACGCGCGCAGAATGTCGAGTCTGATTTCGTGGCCGAGCAACGCGAACGCCTCCTCCGACGCCGCTCCCCCGCGTTCACTGTTCGTCATACAGACTCGTTGAACGGTGGGGTCATTGAGTGCTCCCCTCCGCGATGCGTGTGAGTTGTTCTTGTGAAGTTGAGCTCACAGAATGCTTACGCACCTGAATACCCATCTCTCACGCAGTACCTACGTATGTCGAATCAAGCTACGTCACCGTCTCTGGGTTCGCGTCTCCGCGAGCGAATCCAGTCTATCAGCCCGTTCTCCCTGACGCTGCTCGGGTTAATCGGGGTCCTTGGAAACCTGGTCCCCCAGCTTGAGATACTCAAGTTGTTCCACCTGTTCTGGTTTTTCGCACTCTGGCCGTTCGTGTCGATGCTACTCAGCGGCACCAAGCAATCGCTCGGATTCGGCGCTGACGACGAGGGTCCCCGAGACTGGCTCGAAATTGACACCGGCTGGCGAGGCCAGATCGCCGTTCTGCTCGGTATCCCACTATCGTTTTTCAATCCACTCGTGTTTCGCCAGGACGCGATGCAACTGCTGGGAAGCCTCGTCGCTATCGGGAGACACCGTGGTTCGCTTCCCAATCCAGAAACGTACGACCAGACCGCGAGCTATCGACTGCCCGTAGAGGGGACGTGGACAGTCGTAAACGGAAGTCCGATCAAAGAGTACTCCCACTCGTGGTTTCCGGCGACCCAGCGCTACGCCTATGACCTCGTGATTACGGACGGAGAAGGGCGCAGCCGTCCAGTAAGCACAGACACGAGAATCGAGAACTACTACTGCTACGACCAGCCCGTCCTCGCACCCGCCGACGGCGTCGTCATCGACGTACACGACGATGGCCCGGAACTCGGCCGAGCCGGTGGATTCTCGCATCCGTTCAAACGGAGTCTGACGGGGAACGCCGTCACGATCCGGCACGCGGAAGACGAGTATAGCAATCTCGCTCATCTCGTCCCGGGGAGCATCGAGGTTGAACCCGGAAATCGGGTGAGGCGCGGCGAGCAAATCGGCCGGTGTGGGCATTCGGGAAACTCCGCAGAGCCACACCTCCACTTCCAACTTCAGGATCACCCGACGTTCGAGATTTCGGCGGGACTACCGGTCCGGTTTGACGACGTTGACGTGAACACGCCGGGGGGAGACGTTGTCGAAGAGACGAGCTGGACGGAACCGGATGGTTCTGGCCGCTACATTCACGTCGGCCAGCGGGTATCACACACGACTGACGGTGAGCCCCATCAGTCCGAGGACACAGCTAGTCCGTTCGAGACGGCTTCCTCGGGGCTTAGTCGCGTCCGGACGCTTGGACGGGTCGCTACGGGTGTCTCCATCGGCGGCTTCGTCACCGTACTCGCGGGGGTTGTCGTGCCATCGTTACAGACGACTGCACTCGCGCTCGCAGGACTGGCCGGTCTTGGACTAGTGTATCAGGCCGGGCGAACCCTCGTGGACGGTACCCGAGTTCGTCTCGGGGTCCTCGGAACAGTTTGTGGTGTCGGCGTGGCGTCGGCGTTGGTCGGTGTCTTTGCCGCCCAAGAGAAACTCCCGACACGTGACTCGTCCGGGGTCGGAACGGGGGTGTTCGCGGCTGGGTTCCTGTTGTACATCGCGGTGTGGGAATACGGGCGGCGAGGAGGTAGAAGCGATTGATTCGTCGCCACGTGGACGACTGCATCGTCACAGAGGCTTTACAGCAGCGGATACACGGGGAAGGTGGCCTATATCGATGAATAATAACTCGGCGGAGCCAGCAGCAAACGATTCGTCTGCCGTGTTTCTGGTGACGGTCGCGGCGAACATCGTCCCGCTGGTCGGCGTGTTCCACCTCGGGTGGAGCGCACAGACGTTCGCGGTCGTCTACGCGATGGAACTGGTCGTCGCCGTCCCGTTCGCCGGGTTGAAGGCGTTGTTCGCGCGCCGCCCGCCGAACTACGACGAACTGGAGCGCCCACAGGAGGGGAACCCGCTCAAACCCGACGAGTGGGGCGGGGTCTCCGCCGGACCGAGCGACCTCAACCGCCGGCGTGGGAACGTGACGGTCGTCGACTCGCTCCCGCCGGTCTACCCCCGGAACGTCCCGTTCGTCTTGCGAGCGTTCGGGGCTGCCGTGGCGCTCGTCGGGATGTTCCTCTTCGTACTGAGCCGGGTCATCGACGTGCCGGCGACGCTCGCCGATCCGATTGTGGCGACGAGCGCCGTCTCCCTGATCGTCTCGCACGTCGGTGTCATCAACCGCGAGTACTTCCGGAAGCGGCGCCACGAGACGAGCACCCCCCGGGACGTGATCGGAAGCGCGAAGAACGAGGCCGGGGTGGCCGTGGTGGTGCTCTGGTTCGCGGCCGCCGGTGGTCCGACCGGCGCGCTGGCCGCGTTCGTCACGGTGAAGCTACTCGCGGAGTGGCGGGACTACCGCGGCGGGCAGTCGTCCGACCCCGACGAGGAGGCGGGGACGCTCCCGCCCGTGGCGGCTCCGGACGCGTCGCCGACGGCTGAGGTCCATCCGAACCGGTGCGCCGTCCGCGGTGCCGCGCTCTGGCGGGGCGCGACATCCGCCGTCGGCGGCGGCCCGGCGTACCTCCTCGCGTGGGTTGGGCTCACCGGCGGATCGACAGGGGCGGTCACCGCCACGGCGGTCTGTTTCGGCCTCCTGCCGGCCGGCCTCGGCGGGCTAAAGGCCGTCGAGTATGCCGTCACTCACGGTACATTGGCGTACCAGCGCCGCGACGATGCGGTAGTCGCGTACGACGACTTCACCGGGGCGGTCCAATGGGCTATCCCCGTCGATGACCTCCGGGACGCCGAGCTGTGCGAGGGAGAGCTCGTCGACCGCGCCTGCGACACCCGAACGTTCTCGCTCATACCGTCCGCGGGGGAGTACGAACTCAGTGTCGCGCACCTCCAGGAGTATGGCCGAGCCGTCGAGGCGTTCGAACTTCCGGTGGAGACGACGGCATTCGGCCCACTCGACCGACGCGTGGCCGGGATAGCGGCCACAGTCGGAGCCTGTGGCATCGCCGTCGTCGCTGGCGTCGGCTACTACGCTCCCTCCATCGCGGCGGTCGCCGCCGGATTCGGCGGCCCGTTGGGCGTCGTCGCTCTCAGATCGGCGTGGCGGTGGGCGCTCCCGGCGACGCCGTGAGAGCGCTCGGCTGGTCTCGACAGTTCCATAAGGTCGTTTTGATGTGCGCCCTCATCAACAGTGAATCGCTACGTGAATCGCTGGAACCGTAACTCAGCATCGCACGAGCATCGGGCGACCTTGCTCCGAGAGGAGGTCGGTCTTTCATCTCGTCGGGCTGGAGGTCCGCAGGACGCTCCTCACAGTACCGGTCGTCTGCTGCCTTGTGATGGCGGTGGAGCCGGTCGGCCGACTGGAGCCGTTCCTTGTTACCCGTGATCGACGTACAAACGGAGAAACCCAAGAGGGGTGATAAGGAAAAATATGTAGACGCTTGTCGAAGTAATCGCAACCACGCTAACGTGGTCTAGAATAGCTAGGAGAACGACAGCGGCGAGAATAATGTCTACTACTCGTCCGGGACGTGTTTTAGAGAGCATTGTAACCATCTATTCAGGTGCAGTTCAAGAAGGCTAAAAGGCATTTTGTTCGGATATATAGCTGCCGAATTTTACAGATATCGACGTATTTGGGGTCGCACTTGGAACGATTTACTGGGAACTCCCCCGTTCGATTTTGGCCTTTGGATAGCTGACCCAACGGAAGCAGGCAGTATCGTTTATACTAACCAAGGGATTCAAGGACATTTTGGTAACGATAGGAAGGCCGCTGTGGAATGAGCTCAAACGAGTCAGGACTCGTCGAGCAACGAGCGAGCCCGCTGCACGTAACTGTTCGCACCCCAGCCACGGGCGTCGCTGATGTCATCGAGGAGCAGCCGTGCCTCGGCAGTCGAGAGCTGTTCAGTTCGAACGAACACCGAGAGCAGCGTCGGCGTCGTGACGAGTCGGGTGTCAGCGAGTGAGGCGTGGATCAAACCAAGTTGGTTGAACTCGTCACAGAGAAACTCATTCGGCTCTCTGGGTGACGTACCGATCTCGTATTCTTTTCTTCCACGGCGGTGCGCATCGAGGTCTTGCGTTTAGTACGTCACCGCTCCACTAGAACAACACCAGGTACAGAGCTGGAACGGTCCTTCGAGATGACCAGTTCAAGGAACCGGCGGACAAGCGTGTCCGGGAAGGCAGTAGTAAGAACACGGTGTGTTGGGTCGGTCTCTGTGATTACGATAGAGCCCGCATCAACACCCGCGAGAATCACGCTCATGGGCCACCGAATCATAGCTGTAAACCGCAGATAGTCGGCGGAGCGTCCGTAATTGGCTTGCAATGTTCGTTCATCGCTATAAGTTGCAACGACCACATCAGTCGCTCGACAGTCGAGACGGCTCGTCCCTGCGGAAAGTTACTCGTCTGCCTGGTTGCCGACCTCTGCAATGACCAGTGCGATTCCGAAAACTAACAGCCCGTAGCCCACGATACCCGCCGCGAACGACTGCTGGGACAGGCCGGCCGTGCTTCCCGCACCGATGCCGCCGCCAAGCATCCCAATCTTCCACGAGGTACCCTCGCCGGACAGGGTTCGAATCGTCTCTGCGTTGTCGAGCGCAAACGCCGTTGTCGTCCCGTATATGAGTGGAATCATTGCCACGAGACCGAGGTTACCGCCGTCAACGACGGCCGTCAACGACATTACGCCCAGACCGACAATCGCCGATAGAACGTACCGAATGGGTCGTCGCACAGCGGCGTATCGTCCGAGCGTTACTTCAATGTCCGAGGTTGTCTCTCGTACGCCATTCGTGTCAGGTTCTGAGGGTTCAACAGAGCCGAGTCGTCTGAAACCCTCTTGTCGAGTTCCGAATCAGCGATAGCATGTCGCGAGCGCACGGGCGTCTCCTGCGTTTCGCACCTTGCGAGAGGGCTCAAAGAACTAGCGCTGTCTAACTCGCTGCCGTCTCAATGAGCGGCAATAGTCATTCGACGATAATCGCTCCTTTCTGGTCGAGTGATCTGTGGGGCTGACAGGCGTAGCGATACGTTCCGCTCTGTTCGAACGTATGTCGGAAGTGGACTCCGGATTCGGGCGTAACCTGACCGGAGTGGATGTCTGAATTCAGGAACACCACGTTGTGCCCGCCGCCGACTCCAGTCCAGTTCCACTCGACCGTCGTACCCGTCGTAATCTTCAGAACCGGGGGGTCGAACGCAAAATGACCGCTGTTTCCCTGCGTTCCGACAGAGACTGTCGCCGTGTCGACGTCGGTTCGGTCAACCACCGTACCGTCGAAGTTGCTGCTGTCGACGACCCACCTGTCGACGGTCTGGTTCCCCGTCGACGGAGGCTCTTTGACGAACACGGCGCCGCGCATCCCTTCGTCTCGGTGCGGTTCCGAGACGAACGGGTACGTCCCTGGTTCTTCGAAGATGTAGTGATAAGATGTCCCCGATTGGGCGTTCGGTCGTCCGCTGTCGAAGGTCCCATCGAGCGCAACGATGTTGTGGAGCCCGCCGTGACCGGTCCAGTCCCAGGTCACATTCGTCATGGGAGCGACTTCGATTACGGGCGGGTCGAACGACAGTCCGTCCTCGACGGGGTGGCCAACCTCAATCGACGGTTGGGAACCAGGCCCGTATCGAAGCGCATCGCCTCGGTAACCGTTGGCATTTGCCAGCCAGTCGTCGATTGACTCGGGGGGTGTCAGGGTTGACTCCGTGGTCGTCGTTGCGGTGGTTTCGGAGTCGTTCGTGCTCGTCGACGACGTCGTACTGGTACTGGCGGCGTTCGATTCACGATTTGTTGTGCTACAACCAGCCATCGCCACGATGCCAGCGAGAGCGGTGCTGCGGAGGAGTTGCCTACGAGTCGGGGACCGTTTCATTGCAGTTTGACGGTCGAGTTATTGTCAAATCAACGCGATGACGCTTCCCCAGCACTGGGAGTACGCCCACACCTACATATGTATAGAGCGTGTAAATTCAGGGTTTTAGTATTGAATGAGAGTCGCGACCGGTCGACCGATTATCTCGTTGTGATTGACAGAACACAGATTCCGTGCGAAGACGAGGAAAGCGACATCCGATACAAGATGGGCGGGAGGACTCGCGGCACCCGTCAACTAGCGACCCCAGCCAAGGCGGCTGGATCGGATTTCCGAGGTCTGAGCGGGAGACATCCAAGACGGATGGCGTCGAGACATAGTGTTGCACGGCCGGGGAAATCGGGACGTACGCGACCGTGACAGTATCGAGCGTCCACCCCCTCCACCGAGATAGCCAGCGACTCCCGTTGCAGCAATCGTGGGTGCGCCTGCCTCCTAGCGCAGTCTTCGACGCGAGATTTGAGCCATTGGTTTTGGCAACTCTCTCGACATATCAACCGGTTCTTGTGAGTTTCCCATCTAGAGCTGATACTAACGAAGATTGAAGTTCGTAGATGTTGCTAGGGGCGGCGTGAACGCAGAGAAGGGCAGCAGAATTAGTTCATGTCGGCCAGCGGGCCGAAGTCGTCGACGGGGAGTACTGAGTAGTCGATTGTGAGCGTGTCCTTCGTCGCTCGAATCTTTCCGACGAACGTCGAGATTTCTTCGAGCGACCCTTCCAACACGAACAGTTCCATGCAATGATGGCCGCCGACGTGGCTATGGAAGTTCGATGCGACGATGTCCTCGTGCTCGTGGCGGAGGTGCATCATTTTCTCCTCGACACTTGTCGTTTCGTAATCGAAAACGACTGTAACGACGCCCATTAACTCTCGGTCTTCGAGTTTCTTGTCCTCGAACTCACCGAGAAGGTTTCGGCTCGCCTCGCGAATTACTTCACTGCGACCAGTATAGCCGTGGTCGTCCGCGAACTGATCGATTCGATTAAGCAATTCCTCCGGCATCGAGACGCTGACCACGCTCATATAACAACATAGGGCGGACAAAATATTAAACATTATCATCCTCAGCTTCGGAAGAACGGTAATTGTGGTCTGCCCGCTCACGATGGAGGGGCACCAACACTCGGTGAAATCGACGCCAAAGGCGAAGAAACGTCGGCGCTCCTCACCGACCGCGTACAGCTCTGTCAGCACTATTTGGGGAACGAGTCGTCCGGGTCGGTTGCAGCGGGAGTTGGTACAATCAAGTCTGTTCGGGATGAGACCGACGACGCGGTCGAGGAGATGAACGCTCCTGACGGCAGAGTGTGTCCGCGTTGCGGACCCGGTCTCACCGAGAGTGGGCCGTCGATGTGCCCACGCCGCGGTGCTCCTCGCTGATGTTTTTTGCCTGCCTAAAATTCGGAACGCTTTTGCGTATTTAGGTGAGCCTAAATCATATGCCAGACGGTTCCAGCGATCACGAGACACCGACGCGACGAGACGCAATCAAGTACGGTGGGGCAGTCATCGGTGGGGGACTGCTCGCTGGCTGTATCGGACAGTCGAACTCTGCGTCACCGTTGACTGAGACAACCGCGAACGACTCGTCAACCGCGACGAAGACCACAGAACCGGAGGTGGAGAGTTATTCGGTGACGATGGCACCAGCCGGTACTATCGAACTCGACGAGGTTCCCAAGAGCGTATTCACCGTTCTCGTTCACCACGCAGACATGGTCGTCGCTCTCGGTCACGGTGATGCCCTCAATGCGATGTACAGCCCGTCCAACTTCGAGGGCAATTACGACAAGCTTCTCGAACGTCTCAATGGAGTCTCGGTCGATTGGTCGAATCTCTACAACTCGTGGAATCCGGACAAGGAAACCCTGTACGAACTCGACAGTCACCTCCACCTAGCCGACCCGGCATACGTCTCGACAATGGATGCGTGGGACACCGCGGATGTCGAGGAAGTCCAAACGGAAATCGCCCCTTGGTTCGGGAACTCCCTCAGTCGGAACCACAGCGAACCGCCGGCAGACTGGGCAGACCAGTACCAGTATTATTCCCTCTGGGATATTTTCGGCAAAGTAGCGCAAGTCTTCCGAGAACAGGAGCGGTACGAAGCGCTCTCCGACGTCAAAACCACTCTCGACTCGACAATCTCGTCGAGTCTCCCAGCAAGCGATAACCGGCCGCAAACGGCGCGAATCATGACGACTCCGGAGCTGGATACCATCTGGACCTTCCACATGAACGGCCCGGGATTCATTCGGTCGCACACGCGTCCGTTCGGCGTCCCCGACGCACTCTCGGATGTGGAAGAGAGCAGCACGATTGACCTGGAGACCCTCGTCGAGACCGATCCGGAAGTCATCCTCGTCGAAAACGCGTTTGCCAGGAGCGACGATTGGCGAGCAGTAAAAAAGGAGTTCCACAACGACCCGGTTGCGGGAGAAATTTCGGCAGTGAAAAACGACCAGGTGTATCCGCTTAGCGCCCGGTACGGCGGCCCAATAATGAACCTCTTCCAGTTAGAGATGGTCTCCAAACAGCTGTATCCGGAGCAGTTCGGTGAGTGGCCTGATTACGACGGTGGTCCGTATCCCGACTTTTCCAAGGAGGAACAACTGTTCGACCGCGAACAGGTCGCGAATATCATCAACGGCGACTTCTAACTGAATTTGACCCCAGGTCCCTCAACGGGCAGAAAGCGGGTCTACCGCAGGTCCGATTCAGTCTCGATGTTGCTGAACGCAAGTCGCGCATCAAAATCAGCCTCCGAGGTTGTTGATCGGTGATAATGCAACAGCCGCACTCACTAGCTCTCGAAGTTCAGGAAGAGCCCTGAAGTCATCAGTAATCAGGAACGGTGCATCCACCTCACGGACCGCGGGCAACTGGCTTCACCGTCGTCGATTCGGCTCGTTGCGAACACAGATATCGCCGTCGAGGAGTTCGAACGCCCTCGGTTCGAGACGGCCGCCGAATCCGAGCCAGCGTCGTCTTCGAGGTCGCTATCTGAAAGCGGCCCGTACCGTGTCGAGAAGCACGTCGGGCTCGTACTGATGGGTGCTCACCGGCGGCACATCGCCCTCGGCGTCGAACAGTTCGTGAACCGCCATCAGTGCCGAGCGAACCGAGTACTCGACGGTGAACACCACGTCGTCGGGAACCTCGGCGAACTGGCCGAGGAACGCGAGATTGTTCGATCCCGCAGGGACGACCTCGGGGCGGTCACCGGGCGTCCGCGGCATGAACTGACTCGTGATGAACGGCATCATACAGGGGATACAGGTGGCCGTCTCGCGGAGCTCTTCGAGACGGTCGGTGTAGCCGAGGTGGTGACAGAGCTCCGCCAGAATCTCCTCGCCCGTACAGTCCTCCATCTTCTTGTTCACGTGATTCCCGCGTTCTTCCGGGAAGAGGCCGTACCCCCAGATGACCTTCACGTCATCCGGCTGGTTCGCGAAGTGGGGCTGGACGGCGGTGACGATGGAGAGCAACCAGTTCGACTCCGTGAACGTCACGAGCGCGTTCCCCGGCTCTTCGCGGGTGACCTCCACGACGTGTTCGAGGAAGTCCGGCTCGCGGAGTGTGAGCGTGAACGACTCCCACTTCGACTCGGGCACGTGGTCGGCGAACACCGAAGGCCTCCCGAACTCGGGGAAGTCGTCCGCGAGTGCCTTCCAGAGTTCGAACGAGGTGCCGCTGTCGTGCAGGTCGGGGGCCTCGGTCATCGACCCGAGGCTCAGCGCGTCCGTCATCGACCCATTCGTCACGAAGACGACGTCGGTCGGCTCGACGGCGATAGTGCCGGCGGAGCCGTCTTGGTCCTCGTAACGGATGGTTTCGACCGTCTTGCCCGCGCGGGCCGGGACGATATCGAGGTCGGTGACGGCGTGGCCACCCAAGAAATCGACGCCGCGTGCCTCCAGCCAGCGGCGGAGCGGTCGTACTACGGAGTCGTACTGGTTGTACTTCGTCCGCGACACGCCGCTCAGCGTGTGGAGTCGGGGAAATTCCCGTGTGAACCGCTGCATGTACCGGCGCATCTCCGCCGCGCTGTGCCACGGCTGGAAGGCGAACGTCGTCGCCCACAGATACCAAAACGTGGTGTCGAAGAAGGTCTCGTCGAACCACTCCTCGATGCGTGTCTCACCGAGCCTCTCCTCGGGAGTGAGAAGGAGGCGGAGCAGCGATAGACGGTGTTGCGTCTCGAACCCGTAGGAGGAGACGTCGAGTATCTCTTGGTCCGCGCCGACGAGGCGGGCCTCGGCGTACGTCTCGTGTTTCTCGTTGAACTCGTCCATCTCCCCCTTGATGGTCGTGTCGGGGTCTTCGAGCGACGGAATCGACCGGAAGAGGTTCCACGTACACTCGTAGGTCGGAAAGTTGAACATGCGGCCGCCGGGTAGGACGTAGCCCTCCTCGGGGGTTCCGCGCCCGTCGAGCGCGCCGCCGAACACCTGCCGCTTTTCCAGCACGTGAACGTTCTCGCCCGGTATCTCGGTGTCTCGAAGGAGGAACGCGGCCCCGGCGAGAGACGCGATGCCGCCGCCGACGAAGTAGGCGTCGCGTTCGGCCGCGTCCGCTTCGGTGCCGACCGTATCGGTCACGCGCAGGTCACCCCGTCAACCGTCGTCATGCGGCGGCCTACCCGCCGATTCGGGTGGCGTCCGACGCCGTCAACGGGGAGGTTTCGCACCCGTGATTGTAGCTTCGATGCCATGTCTGTATCCCGGGGGCGTGCGGCGATAAGTACTGACTCTAACCTGTTGTGGTGTTTAAGACGTCTTTTTATCTGAGGCGACAGTGTGCCGGACGAGTCGGTCTTGTGCCCGCCGGAGTCGCTCGGAGACGGACGGGGCGGTGACGCCGAGTTCGGCCCCCAACTCCGCCAGCGAAGTCGTTCGCGGAACGGAGAAGTAACCCGCCTCGTGGGCGGCGAGCAGCGTTTCGCGCTGTTTCGCGGTGAGTCCGTACTCGTTGCTGTCCGAGGGGGCGACGTCGACGACGCGGTCGAGTCGGAACGTGATACCGTTCTCTTCGCAGTCCTTGTTGAACTCGGCGAGCGTCGCTCGGTCGGAGAGCCGCGTCCGCACGTCCCATCCGCTCGGGGTTATCGTCGCTGAAATGGGGGCGGTGTCCAGCCGGATAAACTCCGTGTAGATGGCCGGCGGCCGCTCCGAGAGTTCGACGCGATAGAGACGGCGGTCCACGGTCGACCCGAGCACGCTGTGAGTCGCCACCGACGCGTCCCGTAACGCCGCGTCGACCGAGTCCAACCGGCCGCCATCAGCCCAGAAGATAAGCACCGGTCGGCTCCGCGCGGACGTCAGCGTGTTCTCTACCCGGAGGGTCACGTCCGGTACGGCGGCGGCGACGTCGGTCAGCGGCAACCGCTCCGAGACGAGACGACACTCGACGACGAGGGTCATGGTCAGTGGAAGACGACGGACGAGGTCCCCAAAAGTCCTGAGGTCAGAACGTCTCGGCTCGCTCTGTTTGATGAACCCGCGTTGACTTCGTGTCGACATCGATCACCGCCGACGCGTGTGCGACGACACCCATCGCCGGCGCAGAGATAACCTCTCCAAGTACCTCACGAAGCACGGTGCGGAGGGACGTTCTCGATAGTGGATACAGATACCCGGTCGGCTTAGGAGATAAGCTCGACACAGAATGCTTCGGGCGAATTACTAAGTCGGCTCTAGGGCTACGAGACTCATGGCGGATTGGAATGCGGATTTCGGGCCGTTCGATGGACATACTTGGCTGAACTGCGCCCATCAAGGGCCCTTACCGAAGCGAGCCGTCGAGGCGGTTGACGATGCGGTTACATTGAAACGAGCGCCCCATCGGCTCCCAGAACAGGCCTTTCGCGAGGTACCAGCCGGGGTCAAACGGGCACTCGGGACACTCATCAACGCCTCTCCCGACGAAATTATCCTCGGAAACAGCTTCTCGTACGGGCTGCACCTGCTGATTCACGGGCTTGAGTGGAACGAAGGTGATGAAGTAATCCTCGTCGAGGGTGATTTCCCGGCGACAATTCTCCCGTGGCATCTGCTCGAATCCCAGGGGGTCCAACTGCGGTTCGTCGATGCCGAGTGTTCGACACCCTTGACACAGCAGCTCGCCGAGACAGCGACCCCGCGGACGCGCGCCTTCTGTACGACGTGGGTGGACTCGTTCACTGGGCGGCGGCTCGATATCGACGAGATCGGAACCGTCTGTCACGAACACGACGTGCTCTTCGTGCTAAACGGCTCGCAGGGCGTTGGGGCGCGGCCGATTGACGTATCGCGAACACCGGTCGATGTGCTCATCAGTTGTGGCTACAAGTGGCTCTGCGGACCGTACGGCACGGGCTTTACGTGGCTCACACCGGAGGTCCTCGATGCGCTTGGTCCAGTGAACGCTTATTGGTTATCGATGCAAGCCGGAACGACGCTGGACGAAATGCAGAATCTGTCGCTTGATACGGAACTCGGTGCGTCCGGATACGACGTCTTTGGAACGGCGAACTTCAACAACTTCATGCCCTGGACTGCGGCGGTCGAGTATTTGACCGGAATCGGCATCGAGCAGATCAGCACTCATGGCGAGCGACTCGTCGGTCAGCTCATCGAGGGGGCTGAATCGAGTTCGTTCGAGGTTGTAACGCCGGAAGACCCTCAACGGCACGCCAACATCGTCGTACTCAGCCATTCGTCGGAAAGCGTGGCCCGTGAAACCCATCGAGCGCTTGCGGATGCTGGCATCCATACAGCCTTGCGCGAAGGGAATATTCGTGTCAGTCCTCACGTGTACAACACGCACGCCGAAATCGATGGGCTGGTCGAGCGACTGCCGAAATAATCCAGGCTCGCCATGGTGTCGCGCAGATCCGTGGAACTGTCAATTGAGCGCTCGTCACACGGGAGCAATCGAACGATTTCAGTTGGGAATCGCATGCAAGATTCGCGCCCCGAATCAGCACAACGTACAGTATTGGCCCGCGGCCGACACGGTATGCCGCCGAGTGACCGGATTGGTATCGCTTATGTAGCGTGCTCAGCACCGAACGGTATGCACCTTGAGACGAGTTCCTGGACGGACGTCAAAGACGCGGCACCGACGGTAGCGCTGCTCCCCGTTGGAAGCACGGAACAACACGGGCCACACGCACCCGTCGGTACGGATACGATTATCGCACAGGAACTGGCGAGCGAGGCTGGCCGGCGCAGTGATCTCAACTCGGTCGTCCTGCCGACGATTCCAGTCGGCATCGCACCGTATCATAGTCACTTTCCGGGGACGCTATCGGTCTCCGCGGAAACGCTTCGGCGGTACAGCTATGAGATTCTCACCTCGTTGTCGGACTCGAGCGTGGAGATGGTCGTGTTCGTCAATGGCCACGGTGGAAACGGTGAGACGCTCCGAAACCTAACGCGTACCGTTGCCGACGACTCGACGGTTGACCTCGAAGTGTTCCTCTGGGAGTGGATGAGCGCCGTTGACGACCACGTCAACCACGCCGGTGAACTCGAGACATCCATGCTCCTTCACATCTGTCCCGACGAGGTCGGCAGCCCAACCGACGGCGACGCCGCAACCTGGGACGACACGGTCGATGGTGGCGTCGTCAATCGGTTCACAGAAGAGTTCAGCAAGAACGGTGCAGTCGGGGATGCGACGTCTGCGTCCGCCGAGCAGGGCGAACAGTTGTTCGAAACGGCCACCGACGCACTCTGTTCGTTTCTGCGTCGGGTCGATGACCTCTGAGTGCCCTCGGTCGAGCCGAGTGGAACCGATTCACTGGAGGCCAACGTTCAGAGAACGAGTGCGACTGAGTTAGCGAGCGTGGTGACGGTCGCCCCCCTGCGAACCGACGGTGAGTATCGTTACACGCCCGGAAATGTCAAAAATTCAGTATCTTTTTGTACCCTCGCGTCGCGTACCCGGGTGACTTCGAACTGAGCACGCTGAGGGCGAACTAGCGATACTCGGCGTAACTGCCCGAAGCAGAAACGGTCCCGCGGTAGGTATTATTCTAACCCGTCTCAGATGTTTCCGTGGACGATTTCTGCGACGCGTTCACGGTCGAATAGCGTCACGTTCTCGAACGAGTCCGGGTAGATATCTTTCGCCGCCCGGTCGGTATGGTAGAAGTTGATGATTGGCCCTTGGTCAAGGTAACCGGCACTGTAAACCGCGTCGTCCTCAACCGCCTGCACGCTATGGGACCCCGCTTGGTCTTGGAGTGGTTCGACGACTTCCTTCTGGAACGTTGACTCGGACGCCCCGCCATAGTTTCGCACCAGCAGCACCTCGGGGTCGATTTCGATCAGGGCTTCGATATCGAGCGTCCCCCTGTCAGAGAAACTGTAATGACCGACATCCGTCGCCGCAAGCGCATCGGTCAGCCCGAGGTCACGCCACTGCTTGGTGCTGACTCCCCCGTCATCAAACCGGAACGGGTAGAACTGGAAGCCCGCTCCGTCGGCCGGATATACCAGTAAGGCGGTTGGACGCTGGTCGGCTGGCGGCAAGTGCTCATCGACCAACGCAAGCATCTCCTCGTGGAGTTCGACGAATGCCTGGTATCGGTCCTGTGCCTGAAAGACCTCAGCCATCAATCCGAAGGCCTCGTACAAGGTGTAGTAACGGTAATCGTGCCAGTCGTCGCTGTGGCGGCGGATAAAGTTGCCAAAGAACGGGCCGACGTTGTCCGCAATCTCATCGACGTCAGACTGATCCCAGCCGTACCAGAGTCGCAGTATATGGGGGTCTATGAAATGCACGTCCGCGTTCATCTCATAGAACAGTTCCTTACTCACACCGTCGGCAACCAGTTCCACGGTGTCATCTGCGTCGAAGTCTATCCCGGGAAGCTCTTCGAAGGCCTCGCTCGCAAAACGGTCGTGGTTCTGAATACCAAGCGTCTGTCCACCACCGAGTGCGAACGCCATATCCGCAAAAGTGGGTAGTAATGCGGTCCACCGCTCGGGCGGGCCGTCGAACGCAACCTCACCCATTGGTTCGATTGTGACAGTGTACGGCTCATCTGACCCGGTCGCCGTATCCGTCTCCGAGACCGTCTCCGAAACAGCCGTCTGCGTCGATGACGTACGCGACTTCGGAGACGAACTGCTTGGCTCGGAAGTACCAGAACAGCCTGCAAGGAGCCCGCTTCCCGCGATTGTTCCGCCGTACTTCAGACAGCCACGCCGTGTCAGTGTCTTGCTGTTTTCGGAATCGTCCACCATATTATTTAGGCCAGCCTAAACATACAAAACAGTTCCGAACTTTAGGCCAGTCAGATATTCAGGAACGTCAAAGCAACCACCGGGGGCGACTGGCTTAGCGTATTCGTTTTCGCAGAGAACAGCCGTCCGCAAACGCGACCCGGTTCACGCGTTCACGTCGCTTCGAAATCCACCAGAAAGCACTCGTCGAGCAGGTCGGTGAATGTGAGCCCAACGTGACTCAACGACCTGCTCGGTCCTCAAACTGCGACTATCGTTAAGTACCTTCTCAGCACACGTCTAAGCGGGATAGACATGAGCGAGCTAGTGGACGAAGTGGTCGTCTTGTACGTCGACGACGACGAGGATTTCACCGAACTGACGGCGGTGTTCCTCGAACGGGAATGCGACCGGTTTCGCGTCGAGACGGCCACGTCCGTCGCCGAGGGACTCAATCGCGCGGGGGATTCGACGTTCGATTGTGTCGTCTCGGACTACGACATGCCCGAGCGCGACGGGTTAGACTTTCTCGAAGCCCTCCGCGAGGACGCACCCGACCTCCCGTTTATTCTCTTTACCGGCGAAGGAAGCGAGGAGGTCGCCAGCGATGCCATCTCCGCGGGCGTCACCGACTATCTCCAGAAAGAACAGGGAACCGGCCAGTACACCGTGCTCGCGAACCGTATCGAAAACGCAGTCGAGCGGCACCGCTCGCAACGCGCGCTCGAAGCGAGCGAACAGCGCCTCTCGTTGTTCATCGAACAGTCACCGCTCGGCGTCCTCGAATACGACAGCGACTTCCAGATCATCGGGCTCAACGAGCGCGGCGAGGAGATTCTGGGCTACACTGAGGAAGAACTCCGCGGCCACAGTTGGGAGGTCATCGTCGCGGACGACAGCTACGACAACGTCGACGCCGTCACGGACCAGCTCGCGGTCGCGGAGGGCGGCTACCACAGCATCGACGAGAACGTCCGGAAAGACGGCGAACACATCCGCTGTGAGTGGCACAATCGAGTCATCACCGACGACGACGGCGAGGTCGTCGGCATCATCTCGCTGTTCCAAGACGTGACCGAACGCGTCCGCCGCGAGAACGAACTCGAACGGACCAACGCGCTTCTCTCGACGCTCATCCGGTCGCTCCCGGTCGGCGTCCTCGCCGAGAACAGCGACCGGACCGTCCTCGCGATTAACGACCGACTGCTCGAACTGTTCGACATCTCGGAACCGTCAACCGGGCTTATCGGCGCTGACTGCCGAGAGTTGGCACGGAAGACCAGCGAACTCGTGGTCGATTCGGAGGGCTTCGTCGAGCGCGTCGACGAACTAATCGCCGGGACAGAGTCGGTCCACAACGAGTCAGTCGCCCTGACGAACGGTCGGACGCTCAACCGAAGCTACGAACCGATCGAACTCCCCGACGGGACCGGCCATCTCTGGATGTATCGCGACACGACCGAGCAACGCGAGCGAGAACAGCAGCTTCAGCGCCAAAACGAGCGACTGAGCGAGTTTGCGAGCGTCGTCAGCCACGACCTCAGAAACCCGCTGAACGTCGCCGCGGGGAACGTGGAACTGGCTCGTGAAGACCACGAGAGCGAGCGTCTCGAAACCGCCGCTCGGGCGCTGGCCCGTATCGACGACCTCATCGACGACCTGCTCACGCTCGCCCGGAAAGGCGACAACGTCGGTGAACGAGAACCGGTGTCGCTGGGGACGCTCGTCACCGACTGCTGGGAGACCATCGAAACGGGTGACGCCGAACTCCAAACCGACCTGACGGCGACGGTCGTCGCCGACCGGAGTCGGCTCCAACAGCTCATCGAGAACCTCGTCAGAAACAGCATCGAACACGGTGGCGACGGCGTGGTGGTCACGGTCGGCGAACTCCCCGACGGGTTCTACGTCGAGGACGACGGGGTCGGCATCGCGGCCGACCGACGCGACAGCGTCTTCCAAGCCGGACAGACGACGTCACGGACGGGCACCGGGTTCGGGCTCGCTATCGTGAAGCAGGTCGCGGAGGCCCACGGCTGGACGGTCAGCGTCACCGAGTCAGACGGTGGTGGCGCGCGGTTCGAGATTACGGGCGTCACGTTCGCTGCGGGCGACAGGTGAACGGCGGCGGCTGTCGTCCGAGGCGCGGGAGCGAACGCGGGAGCGAGTTTCGGTCGGCACGGCCGTGACGGACGACCGCTCGTCGGTCACGCCGGACGCGGAGTTCAGTACGGCGCGCCGCAGCTCGGACACATCGGCGGCGCGCCCTCGGGGAGGTCGATACCGCAGTGGGGACAGACACCCTCTGCGTCGGGCGACGTTATCTCGGTGACTGCGTCCGCGGTCGTGCGTCGAACGCCGGCGAGCGTGCCGACGTCCTCGACCGTCGACGCCGCAGCCGCGGTATCGCCCTCCATCGACGCCCGAAGAAACCCGACTCGTTCGGCGACGAACGCGGCCGCCTCGTCGGACTCCGCACCGAGCGCCGAGTCCGGAACCGCCACCGATTCACCGTGGTCACGGCGGTCGCCGCGCTCACCGGCCAACAGCCCGAGCGCCTCGGCGGCGCGGCCCCGGACGAAGGCGTTCTCGTCGACGAGCCGAGCAGAGAGCGCCCCGCGAACCGCCGCGAGCGAGTCGGGCGAATCGCAGCCGACGCCCGCAATCGCCGTACAGAGATGGTATCGGACGAGTTCGTCCCCGTCGTCGAGATGTTCGGCGAGCGCCGAGACGCGGTGGCGAAGCCGCCCGGGGTCGCCGAGCGCGACGCATTCGAGCGCCTTCGCCAGCTTCTGTTTCACCTCGGGTTCGTCGAACGAGAGGCCGACGCGGAGGTCCGCGAGCACCGCCGGCGAGGCGACCGCGTCGGGGTGGTCGAGCGCGACGTAGCCCAGCGCCTCGGCCGACCGCGCGCGGACGTAGTAGAACTCGTCCTCGTCGGCGAGGCGCTCGGCGAGCGCCGAAACCGCGGGCGCGACCGCGTCGGGGTCGGCCTCCGCGACCGCGACGAGCGCCTTCGCGGTCAGCAGTCGAACGGCGCGCTCGTCGTCGGTGAGAAACGGCGTGACGGCGGGGAGAAACGACTCGAACGCGGTCGGCCTGTCGTCCGCGAGGTCTCGAAGTTCGCGGAGCGCCCGCTTTCGGTCTTCCGGCGACGCCGTCAGGAGTTCCCCGAGAGAGTCGCTCACCTCATCGTCAGTTCGGGTTTCGGCTGCTTCGACGAGGCGCTCCAGCGGAGACGCGCGGCGTGTGTCGTCCATCGGTTCGTGTCCCTCGTTGACGGGGTATCCCCTCGGCACAGCAATAAGTTGGTGGGGAGCGCGTCGTCGAATCGGAGACTCGGGGACGCGGAGTCAGTCCAGCGGGAACCGCGCGGCTTCGCCGTCGTCCACGTACGAGACAAACACCGACGCCGACTCGACGCGGAACGAGAGTCGACTGGCCGATTCCGGTTCGTACGACCACCGCGACGCGCCGGTGTCTCGGGCCAGCACCTCGAAGCCGCGGTCCCAGACGGCGACGACGCGAGAGTCAGTGACGCCGAGTGAGTCGACGGACGGGAGTCCGGTCACGGTCTGCCACCGCCGCATCCCGTCGAGGCCGAAGCAGTCGATTTGGCCGAGAACCCCGCCGTCGGGGTCGTCGACGCGGGTCCCGACGAACACCGCGTCGTCCGTGGCCTCGACCGCCCGAATCTGGTAGCCGGTGGGGTTCGCCCACCGTTTCTCGCCGGTCTCGCGGTCGAACGCGAGCAGTTCCTGCCGCCCGTCCCCCCGGCGGATGAGGTACGTCTGCGACCCGAGCACCATCGTCCGTCCCACGTCGCCGATGGGGACGCGCCACCGAGCGCTCCCGTCTGACGGCTCGTAGGCTGCCAGCGTCCCGTCTCTCGCGGCGACGACGAGTCGAGAGTCCGCGACCACGTTGGAATACCACCGTCGGGGCTCAGTTCGCCACCGGACGCTCCCGTCCGCCGGCGAAAGCGAGACGACGCGCGAGTCGCTCCCGCCCACCGGCACGGGAACCACGAGCGAGTCGTCGGTGACGCCGTTGAGGGAGTGCGAGGAAACAGCCCGGTCGAAGCGTCGGTCACCGGTCTGGGGGTCGTAGCCCGTGAGCGTGTTCTCGGGGGGCGCGAAGTCGAGTTCAGCGACGAGTGAGTCGGTGCGGACGAGTCGCGCCCGGCGCGCCGTGCCCTCGTCGCGCCACAGTTCGTCGCCCGCCGCATCGACGGCGTAGAGGTCGCCGTCGGTGCTGTGGACGTGGTACGGACCGCCGGACGAAGGGGTGACGGGTCGCGTCTCTATCGGGCCGCCCGTTTCGAACCGGACGGCGGTCGACCCGTCTTCGCGCCGCAGGCCGTACAGCGCCTTGTCCTGCATCCCGACGAGAACCAGTTCGTCGGTGGTGGCGGGCGGACCGGCCATGTACGCACCGTCGATGTCGCGTCGCCAGACGGGCCGTCTCCCGCCGAGTCCGGGAATCGAACCGCAGCCGGCGACCGCGAGCGAACCGACGGCCGCGAGCCCGCCGAGCACCGCGCGGCGGGAGACGTGTCGGTTCCGATTCCCGGCCGAACCCGACCGTTCCGGCGGCTCACTCGGCATCGAGCACCTCCGGGGCGAGGCGAGCGAGTTGCCATTCCTGTCCGACGTAGACGCCACCGCCCGCGGCGACAGCCCAGTTCACTCTGCCGCCATCAGGAGTTCGCTCGAACAGCTGTTCGTCGACGAGCGTCCCGTCGGTCGCGTGGACGTACAGCGCGGTCGGGTCGAACGGGACGGTCCCGCTGTGCCCCCGGACGAGAATGTCCGACCCCACGACGGTCACCAGTCGGTCGTCGACGCGGGTCGGCCCACGGGTCACGGGGGCGGCGAGCTCGTCCCGCCACAGTCGGGTGCCGGACGCGGCGTCGAAGGCGTACAGGAAGTAGTCCGCGCCGCCGACGTACACGCGGCCGTCGGCGACGAGCGGCCGAGAGAACACGGTGTTTTGGAGCGGCGCGCGCCACCGAACCTCGCCGGTCGCCGCGTCGAGCGCCAGCAGTTCCTCGGTCGCGCTCCCGACGAAGACGGTGTCGCCGGCGACCGTCACCGACGATGGCGACGGACCCGCGTCGACGCGCCACGATTCGGAGCCGTCAGTCGCGAACCGGCGAAGCGTCCCGTCGAGGAGAGGCGCGACGACGCCGGCTTGGGAGCCGTCTCCGGCGGGTACGGGAGCGGGCGCGCCGGCGAGCGACGCCGGCAGGTCGGCGCGGAAGCGTCGGTCGCCCCCCTCGCGGGACAGCCCGAGCAGTCGGTCCACAACGTCGTGTTCCACGCCCGAGATGGGGACGACGACGGTGTCGCCGGCGACGGCCGGCGGGTACTGAACGACGCCCGGGTCGGGTCTATCGACGCCCGTCAGTTCGGTGGACCACGCTCGCTCGCCCGCCTCGTAGTCGACCGCCGTGGCCCGCTCCGCCCTCGAAAACAGGTAGGCGTGGCGGTCGTCGAAGCCGAGGGGCGACCGGCGGCCTTTGCCACCGGTCACCGCCCAGCGCTCCTCGCCGGTCGCGGGGTCGAGCGCGGACACCATCGGGTCGTCACGAAACTGGCTCTCAGTCCCGACGAGCAGGGGGCCGGACGGCGGCCGAACGGCGCGGGTCGGAGTCCGCACGTCCACCGTCCACGCGGTCGGCATCGGAAGCGAGTCGTCGCGGCCCGTGAGGCTCGCACAGCCGGCGAGACCGGCGGCGAGCGCCGGAATCGTCTTCAGCGCGTCGCGTCTCGAATAGGAGGGCATCGCGGGGACGTGTGTGCCGGTTGATAATACTCCTGTTGGTTCCGACGGCGGCGCGACCGGCCACAGTCGGCGGGTCTCCGAGTCGGGAGCCACGAAACCTTTTATCCCGCGCCGAGACGGCGGGCGTATGCTCTCCAGACGAGAGGTACTGGCCGCGGGCGGAGCCGCGCTCGTGAGCGGGGTCGCTGGCTGCGGCGGTTCGTCGCCGGCCCCGGACGCGACGTTCGACGCGCCGACGACGGCGTGGCCGACCGCCGGCTACGACCCGCAGGCGACGGGTCGCGCCCCCGACGGCCCGACCGAAGGAACCGTCTCGTGGAGCGTCTCGCGGAGTTCCGCCGACCCACCGCTCTACGGCGCGCTGTCCCCGCCGGTCGTCGCTGACGGCACGGTCTACGTCACTGGGGTCGCCACCCACTATTACAGGCCGGACGACTTCGTGAGCCCGCTGGCCGCAATCGACGCCGCGTCCGGGTCGGTCCGGTGGGTCGAAGGCTTCGCGGACGGGCTCGGCGGCGGCCCCGCGGTCGTCGACGACGACTCAGGAACCGTCGTCATCGGCGGGTACGACGGCGCGCTCCACGCCGTCGGGAGCGACGGGGGGAGCGAATGGACCGCGGACCTCGGCGGCCGACTCGGTACGCCGACGGCGTACGGGGACCGGCTGTACGTCGAAAGCGGGAGCGGTCGCCTGCACGCCGTCGGAAGCGACGGGAGCCGGCTGTGGACCGCCGACCGACCGGGGCCGGCAGAGCGCCTCCTCGGTCCGGACGAACCGGTCGAAACCACGATGCCCGTCGCCGACGACCGCGGCGTCTACGCCGCCTTCACGCCGTTCGACCGGGGGCGCGAGGCGGTCGTCGTTCTCGGCTACGACCACGGCGGCGGGCGGCGCTGGCGGACGGTGCTCGACGGACGATACGGCCGGTCACCCAACGGCCTCGCCGTCACCGACGACGCGCTGTACGCGACCGTCGGCGGAACCGTCTACGCGCTGGACCCCGACACCGGCGAGCAGCGGTGGCAGTTCGTGACCGGCTCGGCGGCGGCAGGCCCGCCGACGGTCGACGACGAACGAGTCTACGTCGGCGCGAAGAACCTCTACGCGCTCTCGCGGAGCGAGGGCGTCGAACGGTGGCGCGTGGTGAACGAAGCGCCGCCGAGCTACGACCGCGACCCGACGGCGCTCCCGTATCTCGCTCGTCCACCCGTCGCCGACGGGCGAGTCTACATCCGAACCGGAGCAGTCTCCGCCGCCGACGGGACGCGGCTGTGGGGCGGCGACGCCGACGAATGGCTTCAGAGCGGGAACTACTTCGCCGAGCCGTACTACGGCCGACCGGTGGCGTCGCCGGTCGTCACCGGGGACGCGATGTATCTGACCCACGCGCACCGCGGGGTGGTGAAGGTCGCATGACCGACGCGGGCAAGCGACCGACCCGACGACGGCTCTTGGCGAGTCTCGGGGCGACCGCCGCCATCGGCGCAACGGGCTGTCTCGGAACGCGGTCGGAGCACAACCCGACGAACGGAGAGTGCCCCGAGTACGACCCCGTCGAACCGGCGACGACGGACTGGCGCGGCGTGCTGGGTCCGGCGACGAACACCGGAGCCGTCGCGGCCGAGGCCGTCCCCGAGGGCGACCTCGCGATAGACTGGACGGTGCCCGTCGAGACCTACGTCGGCCACCACGTCCCGGTCGTCGCCGACGATACCGTCTACGTCCACGACATGGACGACGAACTCTCCGCGGTCGACGCCGAGACCGGCGAGCGGATGTGGACCAGACCGCTCACCGACCCCGAACCCGCGCCCGCAGTCGGCGGCGGGACGCTCGTCGTCGTGACTAACGCCGCGACCCACGCGTTCGACGCGGCGACGGGCGACCGGCGCTGGAAGCGAGAAGACCTCGACGGCGGCATCTTCGGCGCGAGCCCCATCGTCGCGGGCGACACCGTCTACGTCCAATCGGGCGTGGCGACCCACGCGGTGGCGCGTTCGACCGGCGAGACTCGCTGGCGGGCCGCGACCGGGTTCCCCTCCGACTCGACGCCCGCGGTCGACGGCGACACGGTCTACGCCGCCGGCGACGACACCTACGTCCGGGCGCTGGATACGGCCGACGGGACGGAGCGCTGGCGCGCGAAGACGAGCGCCCGAATCGACTGTAACGTCTCGGTCGTCGAGGGGACCGTCCTCGTCGGGACCGGGGCGGGAACGGTGCTCGGATTCGACGCCGAGACCGGCGAGGAGCGCTGGCGCTACCGGCTCGAACCGCGGCGGGCAGGGGGCGAACGCCGACCGAGGCAGCCCGAGACCATCGCGACCGACGGCAGTCGGGTGTACGTCGCGGCCGACGACCGACTGGTCACGCTCGCGCTGGCTGACGGGACCCGCTGTTGGGACAACCGGAGCTACGCCGGGAGCTACGCGAGCGGTATCGCCGTCGGTGCGGGAACGGTGTTCGTCCCGACGCGGGATGACAGCGGCGGCGCGATGACCGTCCTCGACGCCGCCACCGGGAATACGCGACAGGAATTGGCCGGAGACGAGCGCCAACGCTTCGACATCGGACCGAGCGTCGCCGGGGACGGCGTCTACTTCGCCGGCCGGAGCGCCGTCGTTCGGCTGAGTTAGGGCGTTCGTCGCCGGACGCGACTCGGCCGGTTGGGTGGTCGGGCGGTCCGTTCCGCGGTTCGTCAGTTCGGAAGCGGCGGCCACGTCGTCGCGACCGTCTCGGCGATGAGCCGGGTCTGCGCCCGCCGGAGTCGCTCGGAGGCCGAGGACGCGGTGATGCCGAGTTCGTCGGCGACCTCCCGCAGGGTGGCCCCGCGAGGGATGTCGAAGTAGCCCAGTTCGTACGCCGTCCGGAGCGCCTCGTTCTGTCGGTCGGTGAGTCCCTCGCCCGGCGGTTCGGGGTCGCCGTCTCGGGCGAGTCGTCGGAGTTCGAAACCGGCGTTCCGCCGCCAGAACGACGCGAATCGCCCGAATTCGTCGCGGTCTGCGAACCAGCCGGTCTGCCGCCAGCCCGCCGGCCGGACCTCGATTCGCTCGATGATGGCGTCGGCGGTGGCGAGGGCCTCCAGTCCGGCGAGGTCGTCGAGGCTGTCTCCGAGCTGTTCTTCGAAGCTCCGCGCCGGAGCAGCCTGATACCGGCGCGTCTCGCCCGACTCACCGATTCGCGTCCAGTCGGCCACGTCGAAGGCGTCGTCCATGGCGCTTTCGAGCGCCCGCACCTCTCCACCGGTGGCCGTCACGATGAACATCGGCCGCTCGCCGTGGTTGTACTGGAGTTCCAGCGCGAGCGTCGCCTCCGGAACCGCCGCCGCGACCCCGGTCAGCGGGAGCGCGTCGCAGTCGATGTCGAACTCGGCGATGAGCCCCATACGTCCGCTCTCTCGGCGGTCGGTCATGGGCGTGTCGAAGCGGCCGAGGCGGTCTCCGTCTTCGGCCCCCATGTAAACGGCCGCACGGCTGAGAGTGCGACTTAGCCGACGCCGGCGACAAGCGAGGGTGCGATGCAACCGATTCGATTCGAACCCGGAGCCGAACCGTCCGACGAACGATTCGGAGACGACACGCCGCTTCTGTGCTGTCACGGCGGGATGGCACCGCCGGCGTTCTGGGACCCGGTCGTCCCGCACCTCGGGGACTACGAGGTCGTCGTCCCGGAGCGCCCCGGGTTCGGCACCTGTCTGGACGACGCCGAGACGACGCCCGCCGAGGCGGTGCTGGAGCGTGAGGTCGAGTGCGTCCGCGAACTCGTCGACGGGATTCGCGCGGCGACCGGGCGCGACCCGGTGCTGTTCGGTCACTCCTACGGCGCGCTCACCGCCCTCGAAGCGGCGACCGACGCGCGGGTGGCCGCCGTCGCCGCCTACGAACCGGCGGTACTCCCGGAAGCGAACCGAACCGTAGGCGAACCTCTCGGAGCGCATGGCCGCGCTCGTGGAGGCGGGACAGCGGCGCGAGGCGGTCAAACGCTACGTCGAGCAGGTGCTCCACCCCGACGGCATCGACGACCTCGACGCGTGGCTCGACGAATGGCCCGTCTGGCCCGACTGCGTCGCCCTCGCCGAGGAGGTCGTCCGGATGAACCGCGCGGTCGAGCAGTACCGGCTTCCGGCCCGCCTGGACGTGGACGCGCCCGCCGCGGTCTTGGCCGGCACCGACGGTCCCGACTTCCTCCGCGAGAGCGCCCGAAACGTCCACGACGCCCTCCCGACCAGTCGGTTCGTCGAGTTCGACGCGCTCGGCCACGGCGGCCCCGGCGACGACCCCGAGCGGGTCGCGGCCGCGGTCGACGCGTTCCTTCGTGACCGAGCCAGTCTCCCGTGAAAGCGCCGATTACACGGGTACACGCGTAATCGCGGTCTCGGCAACACGGGCCGCCTCCCGTTCGTCAACGACCGAGTTGTGGGTCGGAGACCGGGGACGGGAGGGACGACCTGTCAACCCAACATTCTTTGTGCGGTACCGCGACATGGGCGGTATGGCAGCCCTCCAATCCATCGGCACAGCCGCCGGCTCTCTCAGACGGAACCCGATACTGTTCGTCGTCGCCATGGCGTTCAGCCTCGTCCAACTCCCGTCGCTGTTCGCACAGGCGGTCGGCCCGCTCGTCGGCGGCATCGTCTCGCTGGTCTTCAGCGGGGTCACGGTATTCGTCATCCCGTTTTTCTTCGGCGGGGTCCTCGGCATGGCCAACGAAGCTATCGACGGTCGCACCTCGCTCGGCACGCTCGTCAGCGAGGGGAAGTCGCACTACGTCTCGCTGCTCGTCGTCTACTTCAGCCTGCTCGTCGTCAACCTCGTGTTGTCGTTCGTCGGCGGCTTCGCCGCGGTGTTCGTCGGCCTCGCCGTCCTCGGGAGCGGAATCGAGTTGGGCACGGTCGGGCTCGCGATTCTGGCCATCGTCGTCCTCGCCGTCGTGCTCACCTACCTCGCCGTGGCGTTCGTCGTGCAGTTCTTCGGCCACGCAATCGTCATCGACGACCTCGGCGCGGTCGACGGCGTCAAGCGGAGCGTCGCCTGCGTCAGAAACAACCTCGTATCGGTCTTCGGCTACTCGGTCATCGTCGGCCTCGGCGGCCTCGTCGCCGGCGTGTTCGGCGGCGTGGCCTCGCTCCTCCTCACCCCGTCGCTCCGGCATCAGGGGACCGCGGTGGCCGGCGCGGGAAGCGGTGCGCCCGCCGCGTCGGCGTTTTCGAGCCTCCCGGCAATCGGCGTCGTCGGCATGGTCGCCGTCGCGGTCGGACTCGTGCTCGTCAGCGGCCTCATCGGCGGCTTCTTCGCCGCGTACTCGACCGCGTTCTACCGGTCGATTCGCCCGACGAACCCCGAGACGACGACTCCCTGAGACGGCGGGCGAATCGACGCGTTTCTGTTGCCCGTGTGTCAAGCCGCAACCATTACGCGTCCGGAGAGTGAATCGAGGCTCGTCCCATGCCCTCCACGAACGCGGACGCCGCGGTCGAAGCGACCGACCTCAGAAAGGCCTACGGCTCCGAGGTCGCGCTCGACGGCGTCTCGCTGTCGATTCCGAGCGGAACGGTGTACGGCTTTCTCGGGCCGAACGGCGCAGGGAAGACGACGACGATGCGCATCCTGACGGGGCTGTCACAGCCCACCTCGGGGTCGGTCCGCATCTGCGGCCTCGACGTGGGCGACCGCGGGAAACTCGCGCCGCACGTCGGCTACCTCCCGGAGACGCCGCCGCTGTACGACGAGTTCAGCGCCCGCGAGCAGCTCGACTACGTCGCTGACCTCCGCGACATCCCGTCGGAGACCGCCGAGGCGCGCATCGACGACCTCCTCGACCAGTTCGACCTCGTCGGCGACGCGAACAAGCGCATCGGCACGTACTCCAAGGGGATGAAACAGAAGACCGCGTTCATCCAGAGCGTGCTCCACGACCCGGACGTGCTGTTTCTCGACGAGCCGACCTCGGGACTCGACCCCCGCGCGGCGCGGCAGATTCGGACCTCCATCGGCGACGTGGCCGACTCGGGGGCGACCGTCTTCCTCTCGACGCACATCCTGCCCGTGGTCGAGGCCGTCGCCGACGAGGTCGGCGTCCTGTTCGACGGCCGCGTCGTCGCCGAAGGGACGCCCGACGAGGTGAAATCGCGCGCCCAGACGGGCGGCGAAGGCTCGCTCGAAGACGCGTTCCTCGCGGTCACGAGCGACGAACCGCAGCTGTCGGGTGCCACCGACGAATGAGCCTCCGACGAGACGTTCGCCGCGGCCTCCGAATCGGGCGCGCCGAGTTCGTTCGGAGTATCCGGGGGTACACCTCCGAGACGCGCCGAGTCGTCGGCCTCTTGTTGCTCCTGTTGTTCTTCGGGGGCAGCCTCCTGTTTTCGCTCCCGGCCGTCTACGTCGCCGGTCGGAGCGCGCAGTCCGTGACCGAGATTCCCCTCTTCGGCCTCGTCGCCACCGCGGTGCCCGTGGTGCTCACGCTCCTCGCGACGTTCCGAACGCTCGAACGAATCGGCCGCGTCGAACACGAGTCGCTCGTGCTGACCACGGTCCACCCGCGGGCCGTCGTCATCGGACTCATCACGGCCGAAATCGCCCGAATCGCCCTCTGGTTCGGACTCCCGATTGCGGTCGTCGCCGCGACGTTCACGGCCGGGCTCGGCGCGCCGTCGCTGCTGCTCACGACGACTGTCGTCGTCGTCCCGCTCGCGTGCTGTACGACCGTCTGGGGCTACGCCGCCGGCGTTGCCGTGCTCCGCGGCTTCAAGCGTCTGCCCGGCGTCCGGCGCGTTCTCAAAGTCGTCGGCTTCGTCGCGATGGCCGCGTTCGTCCTCGTCTCGCAGGCGTTCGGCCGGTTGCTGGGCGATGGGTCGCTTCCGGTTGACACGCTGGCGGCGACGCTGACGTTCGGTCCGCTCACCGACTACCTCGCGCTCGCATTCGTCGGCACCCCGCTCGCCCGACCGTTCTCGGCGGCCGCCGTCGCCACCTTCGCAGCCATCGCCGCGCTCACGCCTCTCGGCCTCGTCGTCGCCACCCGGCAGGCGAGCGCGCTCTGGTTCACCGACCGCGCGCCCGGGGGCGACCGAGGCTCGGCGGCGAGCGCGAAGGCTGACGGGTCTGCCGGCGGCTTCTCGACGCCGAAGCCGCTCGCTGGGACGAACGGCGGCAACGTCGCGTGGGGCCTGCTCGTCCGCGGCGTCCGCCACCCCCAGCAGTTCACGCACCTCGTCATGCTGGTGTTCTTCCTCGGCCCGCTCGGGACGACCATCGTCCAGTCCTCGGCCGACGGCCTCGGACCGATACTCGCCGCGAGCGGGGCCGGCCTCGGAACCTATCTCGCGGGCGCGACGTTCGGCCTCAACCCCGTCGGCGACGACCGCCCGCAGTTCCCGATGTTGCTGTTGACCGCGACCGCGCCGCGAACGCTGGTCCGCGGACGCGTCCTCGCCGGTGTGCTTCTCGGCGCTCCGGTCGCGGCGGCGCTCCCGCTGGTGACCGTCGCCCTCGGTACGTCGCCGCTGTCCGCGGTCGGCTTCGCGCTCGTCGGCGTGTGCATGTGCCTCGCCGCCGCGACCTTCTCGGTCGGCATCGGCGCGGCCTACCCGATATACGAGGAACGCGAGTTCTGGGGCGCGACCACGGTCGTCCCCTCGACGCTCGTGCTGATGGCGTTCATGTTCGTCGTCGGCCCCGGAACCGTCATTGGCCTCGTCGCGACGTGGTTCGGCGTCACCGGGCACCTCGCTCCGACGCCGCTTCTCGCCGCCGGAGTCGGGCTGTACCTCCTGGTGACCGTCGGCGTCTCCTACGGCTCGTACCGCTACGCGATTCGACGATACCGGACGTACACGTTCGACTGACGGGAGGTGGCATCGTCGGTCGGCGCGAAACGCAATCGGCGGCGACGAGTGGGCGTCAGTCCGTCACGCGGAACACGCCGGGGTTCCGACCCATCCCGGCGAAGTAGAGTTCAGACCCGCGGACCGACAGGCCGCCCGACGGTCGGGCGTCGAGCGCCGTCGACCACAGGTTCTCACCGGACGCCGCCGAAACCGCGTAGAGACGGTCGTCGCTCCCCACGAAGCGGGTGTCGCCGGCGACGACCGGCGGTCGGGCGAACGTATCCGCATCGAGCGACAGCGTCCACTTCGTCGCGCCGTCGGCGGCGTCGAACGCGGCGAGGCTCCCCCGCGAGGTCTGGGCGTGGACCGTGTCGCCCGCGACGGCGGTCCGCGGACTGCCGTTCTCCGGGAGCGGAATCGACGCCTGCCACTGCGTCGACCCGTCTTCGAGGGCGAGAGCGAACACGTTCCCGCGGTGGGCGTTGTAGTATAGGTGAGAGCCGCCCACCGCGAGCGGGACGCCGCTCTGCGGGAGGTCCTCGCGCCGCCATCGCTCCTCGCCGGTGGCGGCATCGAGCGCGGCGACGCCGGTCTGTTCGTGGTCAGCGCCGATTGGCGTGTAGACGACGCCGTCGCGGGCGACGAGTCCGGGATACGCCTCGCCGGCGTCGTAGCACCATTGCTCCGCCCCAGTCTCGGGGTCTCGCCCGAAGACGGGCGCGCTCCCGCCGTCGACGAGCGTCTCCGCGGCGAGCACCGGCGCGTTTTCGGGGGTCCCGTAGCCGCCCTCGGTCGTCCGCCAGCACCGCTCGCCGGTCCGGGCGTCGTAAGCCGCGACGAACTCGGCGGTCGAGACGAACATCGCGTCGCCGGCGAGCGTGGGCGTGGACTTGCCGTGCGCGTAGTCGATAGTCCACGCGTCGTCGGACTCGGCGGGGGCGGTTTCGGAATCGAGGTCGAGCGCGCGATAGACGCCGTCCTCGCCGTCGCCGTCGCTGTGGCCGAGCACGCCGCGCCCGTCGGCGAGGGCGACTGACGTGGCGAGCGCGGCGTCGCCCGACGCGATTCGTTCGACGCTCGCGTCAGCCGAGGGGCCGGAGTCGGTCGTGTAACCGGTGTTGGCGAAGTCGTACTGGGCGGTCGGCCACGCGCCCGTCACGTCGCCGACGGGCGCGTCGCGCCGGTAGTCTCGCTCAAGGTCGAGGGCACCGAGCGCGCGGCCGACACAGCCAGAGAGCGACGCCAGAGCGGTCGCCCCGCCGGCCGCGAGAACGGCTCTGCGCGTGTGCATGTTGGAGGGCATACATATCTGGCTCGTGTCGCGACCGTACTAACAGTTCCCCTCGAAGCGGCGGGGGCGGCCGGGGCGGCCGGGGAGCGGCGGAGGCAGTAACCGCGAGGGCAACTCGCCCTACCGATTCTCCACGAGCGCGTCGACCGGGTTGTCGAGGGCGAAATCGACGCTCTCGGACGGGTCGTCGGTCCGCGCTTCGAGGTCCGAGACGACCGATTCGGCCCGGTGGCGGAACGCGCGGAGCGTCTGTCGCCCCTCCTCCGTGAGTTCGAGATAGCGGCGAGTACCGCGCTGGGTGACCGTGACGTAGCCCTGATGTTCGAGCGTCGCGGTGACGCGGTTGTCGAGGACGTTGTAGTCGCCGGTGACGGGGTCGTAGTCGTCGGCCTCGCCGTCGACGCGGCCGCGCATGAACTCGAGGCCGTAGCGAGCCGCCTCGGTGATGAGCGTCTTCTTTTTCGCGTGCTTGGCGTCGGTGTCGTGGGCCTCGATGATGGCGAGCGCGGCGACCTGGTCGGGAGACGGCGAGTCGATTTGGTAGGTCGTCAGGAGCGACGCCTGCGCGAAGCCCTCCGTGACCGGCGCGTCGAGGCCGTGCGGCCGGACCTCGGGGTCGACGACGTACGGTTCGGCGTCGGTGTGTTCGTCCATGCAGGCCATCGTCGCGCCGACGGCCGCGCGCTTGGTGCCGGCGGTGACGTTGACGCGGACGAAGTCGTCGGGGTGCCAGTCGGCGATGGTCGTAATCGCGCCCATCACCTCGTACATATCGAAGAGGTCCAAGTATTCGACGTCGGGCGGAGAACCGACTACGTCGGCGATGCGGTCGACGACCGCCTCGTGGTAGGTCGGGCGCTCGACCGCGGAGTCCTCGTGTTCGAGGAGGTAGACCTTGTCCGGTCGGTCGTCCTCGATGGGGCCGACGATGCGGTCGTGTTCGCGCCACAGGGGGACGATGTGAACGCGGAGGTGTCGTTTCATCTGTCACTCTCGGCCACGACCCCCCGGGTCGAAAGTCATTCGATTGGGTAATTCGCCCGGAGGCGAACGAGAGAACGCCCGTAACCCCGAACTTCCGGAGAATACACGCTATTCACGCTACTCACGTAAGTAACGGTAGTAACCGAGGAACCGCCAATATAGGATGTCGACTACGAATAGTTGCCGCCGGCCGCGCCCTCCAACGCACCGGCGGTTGCGACCCGCCGACGGCGGCGCGACCAGCGGTCCCCGGTCGCGTCTCCGCGGCGGAACCCGCGTCGGCGGACAACCCCCGGAACCCTCGTTCGGTGCGCTCGGGGCGTCGGCCAGTCCGCCGACACACGCCCTCGCCCTCCAGCCCCCCTCGCTTCGGCCCTCCACCACCGGCCGACGCCCCGACAGCGCCGTCTTTTCTTTCTCCGAACTGCCTCACGCCAGCCGACGGACGCGACGCTCTCGACTCACGGCAGGCGTGGGAAAAAGCGACCGAGCGTCCGCATCGCGACGCGCTCGGTCCGATTCAGTTCGATTCAGTTCGATTCAGTCCGACTCGGCTCGGTCCGGGCCGGCTCAGATGTCGAACACGTCGAGGCCGGTCCGCTCGTCGAGGTGGTGGGTTAGCGGCGTCTCGCCGAGGTGGATGACCACCTCGAACGTCCCGGAGACGCGCGCGCCGGAACAGTGGCCGCCGAGCGTCTCGAAGTCGCGAGTGCCGACCTGAATGTGCGTGTGAATCTTGTCGGGGCCGATATTGCCGAGGAAGCTCGTCACCTCGAACTGGCCCGTGAACTCCTCTTCGAGGTACTCCTGGTCGTCCACGTCGTAGTGGCCGAGCGTGACGGCGTCGACCGCGCCGATACCCGTGAGAAAGCCGTGTTCGATGTCGAGTTCGTCGCGCACCGCGGCCAGCGAGTCGAGGACCTGTTCGCCGGGGTCCAGCCTGACGACGACCGTGTCGCCTTCGTTGACATAGTCCATGGTTGTGCCCAAGCGTCCGGTACACCGGCGGTGACGTAATATGT
Source organism: Haloferax sp. Atlit-109R (assembly GCF_003665865.1). Taxonomy (NCBI): domain Archaea; kingdom Methanobacteriati; phylum Methanobacteriota; class Halobacteria; order Halobacteriales; family Haloferacaceae; genus Haloferax; species Haloferax sp. Atlit-109R. Next base: position 1,398,526 of record NZ_QPLO01000002.1, on the reverse strand, counting down.
TTTGAAAGACTCGACGGTGCGGGACGAACGCGGATGCTAAAAAAATATTGTTTTGTCGATATTTTCTCTGTTCACTAAAATATCGGATAAAAATACGAAATCGAGAACGACGACTCGACCGGTAGTGACACCGACCACGCGGCCGCGAACGGAGGCGGTTCAGGAGACAACGGCCGAACTTCAAGCGGTCAGTCGCACCGGCACGTACCGGAACGCACCGGCACGCACAGAGACACGCCGACGCGCGCCGACGCGAGCCGATTCGGTGACGCAGCTCGGTTCCGAGTTCGCCATCGAGTTGTGACGGCCTACAAGTCGGGTGAAGGCGCTGTACTAGCCGTTTTCGTCATAGACGCGCTGGCTGGTCCAGAGACGGCCGAGTGAGCAGCGCCGAGACAGTGCTGGTCGGAGAATACGAGAGATTAGGCGCCGAACTATCAAATTAGAATATTATCTTTGAATTTAGTATGTCTCGGTCGGTTCGCGGGTACTGGCTGTTCGCTCGGCGTCCGGCGACCGGCGGCCTCGGTCACCGGAGCATCGACCCGCCGTCGACCGTCAGCACCGTCCCCGTCACGTAGCTCGCGCCGTCGCAGAGGAACGCGACCACGTCAGCGACTTCCTCGGGCGTTCCGATGCGTTCGAGCGGGAGGTCGGCGGCGTACTCGGCGAGCGCCTCTTCGGTCCAGAGATTCGACTCGGTGAGAAGCGGCGTCTCGACGATCCCCGGCGCGACGCAGTTGACGCGCACCTCGGGGCCGAGCTGTTTCGCCAGCCCCTTGGTCAGCCCGAAGACGCCCGCCTTCGACGAGGAGTAGTGGACGCCGCCGGTGGCGCTCCCGCGGAGGCCGGCGACGCTCGACACGTTGACGATGGCACCCTCGCCGCGCTCGACCATGCCCGGGGCGACGGCGCGGGCGACGACGTACTGCCCTTTGAGGTTCACGTCGAGGACGCGGTCCCACTCGTCTGGGTCGAGGTCCGCGAGGGAGACGGCCCGCGAGATGCCCGCGTTGTTCACGAGCGCCGCCACGTCGGCGACCGATTCGACCGCCGCCACCGCGTCCGCGACCGCGTCGGGGTCGCGAACGTCGACCGCGAACTCGTGGACGCCTTCGTCCTCCCAGTCGGTCTCGCCGGTCTCGATATCGAAGCAAGCGACGTAGTCGTAGTCCGCTCGGAGTCGCTCGACGACCGCCCGTCCGATACCGCTGGACGCGCCGGTCACGATTGCCGCGCGCTGGTGGTCCGTCATGTGATACCGAACGGCTCGAATTGTAGTACGTGTTGGGGTGGCGGCGAGTGAGGACGCGAGTGGGAGTGAGAAAGCGAGTGGAGTGGGAACTGTTTTCGTGGTCGCGCGTGAGCCGTTCGTATGCAGTTCGCAGTCAACGTTCCGACCAGCGCCGGCGACTCCGTTCACTCCCAGTTGGCGTTCTGCGACGAGATTTCGTGGGACGCGCAGGTGGAGTTCGCCGTGGCGATGGAGGACCTCGGCTTCGACGGCGTCGCCGTCCCCGACCACGTCATGACCGGCAGCGGCCCCACGACGGAGTGTTTCGTCACGCTGGCCGCCATCGCCCGCGAGACCGAAGACGTGTACCTCTACCCGAAGACGGTGAACAACCACTTCCGGAACCCCGCGCTCCTCGCCAAGCAGGCCGCCACGCTCGACGCCGTGAGCGACGGCCGACTGAAACTCGGCATGGGCGCCGGCTGGAAGGAAAGCGAGGCGCGGGCCTACGGCTACGACTGGCCGGACGCGCCGACTCGCCTTCGGATGCTGGAGGAGTCGATTCGGATGCTCAAGCGCCTGTGGACCGAGGAGACGGTCAGCTTCGACGGCGACTACTACACCCTCGACGAGGCGATGTGCCGGCCGCACCCCGTCCGAGACCCGCACCCGCCCATCATGGTCGGCGGCGGCGGCGAGTCGTTCACGCTCCGAATCACCGCCCAGTACGCCGACTCGTGGAACTTCTGGGGACCGCCGGAGGTGATGCAACACAAACTGGACGTGCTGGAACGCCACTGCGAGGGCTACGGCCGACCGTTCGGGGAGATAGAGCGCTCGTGGTTCGCGCGGTGTCTGCTACGCGAGGACGAGGCGGAACTCGACGCCCTCCTCGACGAGCACTTCCCGCGGTTCAAGCCCGAGAACGTCGCCGAGGGCGAGTTCCCGCTCGTCGGCACGCCCGAACAGGTGCGCGAGCGACTGGCGACGTTCGTCGAGATGGGCTTCGGCGAGGTCGTCGTGGAGTTCGTCGACTTCCCCGAGACGACGAGCGCCGAGTTGTTCGCCGAAGAGGTCGCGCCGGCGTTTCGGTAGCTCGCGGAACGAGAGACGAGAGGCCGCCAGCGTTCGGGTGCGGCAGGGAAACAGCTATCACATCGATTTTCGTACGTCGAAGCGTGACTCACCACAGCGTCTGCCTCACGTTCGACTTCGACGGCGTCTCCTCGTGGATACACTCCTTCGAGTCGCCGGACAGCCCGACGAAACTGTCGAGAGGACTGTTCGGCGTCGACGTGGGCGCGCCCCGCGTCCTCGACCGCTTGGACGAGTTCGGCGTCGAGACCACGTGGTTCACGCCGGGCCACACCATCGACAGCTTCCCGGAGGCCGCCGAGGAGGTGTGGAGCCGCGGCCACGACATCCAGCACCACGGCTGGTCGCACACCCGCCCGGGACAGTACGAGTCGAGAGAGGCGGAGTACGACGACGTGAAACGCGGCGTCGAGAGCATCGTGGACCTCACGGGGCGGCGGCCGACCGGCTACCGCTCGCCGTCGTGGGACTTCTCGACCCACACGCTCGGCATCCTCGACGAACTCGGCTTCGAGTGGGACTCCAGCCAGATGGCGACCGACTTCGAGCCGTACCGCGTCCGCGAGGGGTGGGCGGCGCCCGCCGACGCCCCCTTCGAGCGCGGCACCGAGACCGACATCGTCGAGGTACCCGTCTCGTGGCAACGCGACGACTTCCCGGCGTTCGCCTTCAACCGCAAGCGGGGCTACGCGAACGAGAAAGCGGTGTTCCGCCAGTGGCGCGAGCAGTTCGACTGGATGGTCGACAACGTCGATGACGGCGTCTTCGTCCTCACGATGCACCCGCAGGTCATCGGGCAGTCACACCGGCTCGTCCGGCTCGAATCGTTCGTCGAACACGTCGCCGACACGCCGGGCGTCGCCTTCGAAACCGTGGCCGAAGTCGCAGACCGGTTCGGGTCGGCCTAAGGGCGAAATAAAGCCGGCGGCGCTTTTTCAGGAGTAGTGGTGACAGCTGACGATACGGTCGAGTTCGTCGGGCGACTCCAGCGCCGGCACCTCGGAGGTGCAGACGCTCGGCTCGACGAACGTCTCGGTCAGGAGCGACGCGGCGTCGCGCCACGCGCCGTCGGCCGCGAGCGAGAGCGCGCGCTCGACGGCTTCTCCGGCGTCGCCGGCGGGGAGGCCGTCGGGGAAGTAGGTCGCTCTCGCGTCGTCGTCGGCCGCGTCCGGGGACTCGCGCTGGACGGCTCTGACGAACCGGCGCACGCGGTCCCACTCGTCGTCACTGAGGTCGAGTTCCGCCGGGGCGACGAGGCTCGGACATCGGGTGTGGAACCGGCAGCCGCTCGGCGGGTGAATCGGCGACGGCACGTCGCCGGACAGCGGAACGGTCTCGCGGGACACCCGCGGGTCGGGCACCGGAATCGACGAGAGGAGCGCCCGGGTGTAGGGGTGCTTCGGGGACTCGAACAGGTCGTCCTTGTCGGCGAGTTCGACCAGTTCGCCGAGGTACATCACGGCCACGCGGTCGCAGACGTGGCGGATGACGCTCAGGTCGTGGCTGATAAACAGGTACGTCAGCCCGAACTCGTCTTGAAGCTCCTTCATCGTGTTGAGCACCTGCGCCTGCACCGACGCGTCGAGCGCCGAGGTCGGCTCGTCGCAGACGATGAAGTCGGGGTCGACCGACAGCGCCCGCGCGAGGTTGACCCGCTGGCGCTGGCCGCCGGAGAACTGGTGCGGGTAGCGGTTGTAGTGGTCGGCGTCGAGACCGACCGTCTCCAGCAGTTCGCGCGCCCGCCCCTCGCGGTCGCCCTCGTAGAGCCCGTGGGCCCGCATCGGCTCCTCGACGATTTCGCCGACGGTCATCCGCGGGTCGAGCGACGCCTGCGGGTCCTGAAAGACGAACTGCATGCGCTTGCGGCGCTTCCGTAGCTCCTCTTTCGACAGTTCGGCGAGGTTCTCCCCGTCGAAGACGATGTCGCCGGAGGTCGGGTCGACCAGCCGGAGGAGCGTCCGCGCGAGCGTGGACTTCCCGCAGCCCGACTCGCCGACGAGGCCGAGCGTCTCGCCGGGCAGGATGTCGAACGAGACGCCGTCGACCGCGCGGACGTGCTCGCGGTCGGCCGAGAAGGGGAGGAGTCCCGCGTCGCGGTCGAACCGGAGGCGGTCGAGGAAGCCGTCGCTCGCGTCGAAGTACTTCCGCAGGTCGCGCACGCTGAGCAGCGGGTCGGCGTCGGGGTCGAAGGTGGACCCGGTGGCGGCGGCGTTTGCGGTGACGGCGGCGTCGGCGGCGTCACCTGCGGAGGCGGACGCCGACGCCGACTCCGGCTCTGACTCTGATTCCGATTCGGCGGCGGCCGAAGCCGACTCCGACTCGGCGTCGTCGAGCGGGGCGCTCTCCCAGTAGCCGGCCTCCGCGAACGCGTCGTTCCGCAGACACGCCGCTCGGTGGGACGAGGCGGCGGCGACTTCCGCGTCCGCGAGGGTCGTCCCGTCGGCAGTCTGCATCTGCATCGCCACGTCACCGTCTTCGTCACCGCCGCCGTCGACGCGCCGAGCGTCGGGGTGGGAGTGCAGACACGCCTCTCGGGCGTGCGGACACCGCGTGTGGAAGCGACAGCCCTGCGGCGGATTGATGGCCTCCGGCATGATGCCCTCGATGGGCGACAGGCCGTCCACGTCGCGGTCGGGCCGCGGAATCGACCCGAGGAGCGCCTCGGTGTAGGGGTGTTTCGTGTCGTGGAAGAGGTCGTCGACGGTCGCCTGCTCGACGATTTCGCCGAGGTACATCACGGCCACGCGGTCGCATATCTCGGCGACGACGCCCATGTCGTGGGTGACCCAGACGAACGACGTGTCGTAGCGCGCCGCGAGGTCCTTCACGAGGTCGAGAATCTGCGCCTCGACGGTCACGTCGAGCGCGGTGGTCGGCTCGTCGGCGATGACGAGGCTCGGTTCGCACGCGAACGCCATGGCGATGAGGACGCGCTGGCGCATCCCCCCGGAGAACTCGTGGGGGTAGTCGTCCATCCGGCGTTCGGCCTCGGGGATGCCGACCTCGCGGAGGCGCTCGACGGCGATGGCCTCGGCTTCGGCCGCCGACACGTCGCGGTTGAGCCCGATAATCTCGCTCAACTGCTCGCCGACGGTGAACACCGGGTTGAGGCTCTCCGTGGGGTCCTGAAATATCATCGCGATTTCGCGGCCCCGGATGCGCTCGCGTATCTCGCGGCTCGACAGCATCTCGGGGTCCTGTCGGGGCTCGCCGTCGGGGTCGTCGCCGCGCTCGACGCCGACGAGCAGGTCGTCTTCGAAGCGGACCTCGCCGTTGACGATGACGCCCGGCGAGTCGATGAGGCGCATGATGCTCCGCGCCGCGACGCTCTTTCCCGCGCCGCTTTCGCCGACGATGCCGAGCACTTCGCCGCGCTGTACCTCGAACGAGATACCGTCGACGGCCCGAACGGTCCCCGCGTCGGTGCGGAAGTGGGTGTGCAGGTCGCGGACGGTGAGTAGCGTATCAGACATTGGTCGTGGAATCGTGGGGGGCGTCGGTGCGTGAGATGGGTGCCTCTGCAAAACCGCAAGAGCGAGTGCCGACGCCGCCCCGGGGAGGGAGCGATAGTTCGGCGGGCGAGCGACTGACGGCGGCCGGGCGACTCCCGGCCCCGGGGCGAACGGTCGGTGAGAGGTGTCGTCCGTTCATCGTCAGTCGTTCGACCGCGGGTCGATTGCGTCGCGCAGGCCGTCGCCCAGCAGATTGAAGCCGACGACCGTCGCGAGAATCGCGAGGCCGGGCCAGAGACTGAACCACGGGTTGACGATCATGTACTGCCGCGAGTGGGCGAGCATCTGCCCCCACGACGGCGTCGGGGGCTGGACCCCGAAGCCGAGGAACGACAGCGACGCGACGATGAGGATGTTCACGCCGACCTGAAGCGTCGACTGGACGAGCACCGGCGCGAAGCTGTTGGGGATGATGTGGCGGAAGATGATGTGCCGGTCGCGCACGCCGGCGGCCTTCGCGGCCTCGACGTACTCCATCTCCCGGACGCTCAGCACCTGCGAGCGAATCAGGCGCGTGAACACCGGAATCGTCGTGATGGAGACGCCGATGATGGCGATACCGAGCTCGCGGCCGAACGCGGACATGATTGCGATGACGAGGATGAGGAACGGAATCGCGTACAGCGATTCGACGAACCGCTGGAGCACGTCGTCGACCCAGCCGCCGTAGTAGCCGGAGACCGCGCCGACGACCGTCCCGATGGTCATCCCGATGCCCGTCGCGATGAGACCCACCTGAACGGCGATGCGGGTGCCGTACACCAGCCTGACGAGTACGTCGCGGCCGCGGTGGTCCGTCCCGAGCGGATGCGCCCACGTCCCCGTCCCGAAGCTGTTTTCGATGCCGACCGGCGGGAGCAAGATGGTGCTCCCCGACGGGTCGTTCTCCGGGTGGTACCAGAACGTCGCCGCGAACTGGTAGTCGAACAGGTCGGCGTCGATAGTCGTCACCAGCGCGACGAGCGTCACGAGCCCGATGACGTAGAGACCGACGCGCGACGCCGAGTTGCGCTTGAGCTGTCGAAGCACCTGCGAGGTGCGCGAGACGGCGGAGCGCTCGTCGGCGTCCGCGACGCCGCCCGTGCGGGCCGAGTCGCCGGCGGCGGCCGTCGAATCACTCACCGGCACCACCCCCGTAGGAGATGCGCGGGTCGATGACTGCGTACAGCACGTCCACGACGAGCACGCCGAGGACGAACACGATGGCGAAGAATATCGTCGTGCCCATGATGAGCTGGTAGTCCTGCGCCCGGACCGCGGTGATGATGAGGTTCCCCATCCCGTTGATGTTGAAGACCGTCTCGGTCAGCACCGCGCCGCCGAGAGCGGTCGTCATCTGGATGCCGATGACCGTGAGCACCGGCAGTTGCGCGTTCCTGAACGCCTGTTTGCGGAGAATCGTCCGCTCGGAGACGCCGTACGCGCGAGCGAGCTGGACGTAGTCCTTGTTGAGCACTTCGAGCATCGACGACCGCTCGATGCGCGTAATGGCCGCCATCTGAAGCGTCCCCAGCGTGATAGAGGGGAGAATCAGATGCGACGCGGCGGTCGCGAGCACGTCCAGTCTCGACGCCGCCCCCTCGACCGACGCGGGGTCGGCCCACGGCATGACGAGTCCGCTCGGCGGCAGGAGGTCGCCGTAGTACGCGAACACGATGATGAGAAGCAGGCCGACCCAGAAGCTCGGCGTGCTGACGCCGATGAGCGACGTGATACGGGCGAGGTGGTCGTAGCCGTTGTTACGGTTCTTGGCGGCGAAGATACCCAGCGGAATCGCCGAGCCGATGGCGAGGGTGAAACTCGACGCGAGGAGCAGCAGCGTCACCGGAAGCCGCTCGAAGATTTTCTCCGTCACCGCGACTCCACCGTAGTGGATGCTCGTCCCGAAGTCGCCCGTGGCGACGGCCGCGACGTACCTGACGTACCTGATGTACAGCGGTTGGTCGAGGCCGTATCTCGCGCGGGCGGCCTCGATGGCCGCCGCGTCGGCGCTCGGCCCGACCAAGATGCGAACCGGGTCGCCGGGTATCGAGTTGATGAGGACGAACGTGACCGTAACGACGAACAGCAAGACCGGAACGATTTGGAGTAATCGTCGTCCGATGTAACCGGTTGTCGTCATGAGTGGAGTGGATGGGGAGTGAGCATATAACGTTTGGTAACTGTTACCGACAGGGTACCGTCATCTGTCGACGGAGACGTTGTTGTAGCCGGTGAGGAGCCGCGGGTTCTGCGGCGAGACCGGGTGGACCTGAAAGTCGCTGACGGTGGACTTCACGCCGTAGGAGTTCTTGTAGTTGAACGCCGGGAGGTGGACCTTCTCCGCCAGGAGCGTCGAGATGGCCGACTGGTAGAGCTGTTGGCGCTCGTCGCGGTCGGTCGATTCGCGCGCGCCCTGAATCTGCTCCATCACCTCGTCGTTCTTGTAGTAGACGCCCTGGTTCACGCCCTCCGAGTCCTCGTGGAACAGGTTGTAGATGAAGTCGTCGGGGTCGGGGTAGCGGACCCACCCGAGGACGTAGATGTTGTAGTCCGAGGCGTTGCCGGTGTAGGCGCGGCTGAGCATCGCGCCCCAGTCGAGCCGTTCGACGTGGGCCTCGTAGCCGGCCTCCTTGATGCCGTTGGCGATAGAGAGGCCGATGTTCTCGCGGTTGTCGTCCGGCGGGACGATAATCTTCGCGTCCCAGTCGGCGGGGACGCCGGCCTCCTCGAACAGCGCCGTCGCCTGCTCGACGTCCTTGTCGTTCGGGATCTCCATCCACTCTTCGAGCGGCATGTCCCACTCTTCGACCATCGGCCCCGGAAGCGGGCCGTACTGGCGGAGTCCGGCCGGGTCGATGTAGCGGTCGACCGCGTCGTCCATCGAGAAGCTGTAATCGATGGCCTCGCGGACGCGCTTGTCGGCTGTCGGCCCCTCGTTACAGTTGAACGCGACGTAGAAGTAGCCGACGCTCTCCACCTCGGAGATGCTCGTGTCTTCGGTGCCCTCGACGGTCTCCCAAAGTCGGGGCGGAATCGTCTCGATAACGTCCACGTCGCCCGTCCGGAGGTTGGTGACGCGCGTCGTCGACTCCGTGATGGGGGTGAACTCGACGCCCGCGACGTCGGGTAGTTCGTCGCCCCAGTAGTCGTCCCAGCGTTCGAGCGTGACGTAGTTGCTCTCTTCCCACTCGACGAACTTGAACGGCCCCGAGCCGATGGGCCGTTGGGTACTGAACGCCTCTTTGTCCTCCTCGCGGACGGCCTCCGGCACGACCTGATGGGTGAGGACGTGCTGGAACATCGCGTAGGGGTTCGAGAGGTCGAACTGGACCGTCGTCTCGTCGATTGCCTCGACCGAGTCGATGACGCTGAAGATGCCCAGGAGGGGCGTCTCCTCCTCGATGGGCGCGCGGAACGAGTAGGCCACGTCCTCGGCGGTGACCGGGTCGCCGTTGTGGAACATCGCGTTGTCGACGATTTCGACGATGTATCGGGTGTTGTCCCGCTCGATGGTCGGCATGCTCGTCGCGAGGTTCGGGACCACGTCGGTCCCCTCGCCGTAGGTGTACAGCTGACTGAACACCCGGTTCGCGACGAGCGCGTCGGGGTTCGAAAGCTGCGTTATCGGGTCGAATCGGACGGGGTTCAGCGCCTGGCCGATGTTTATCGTCGCGTCGGAACCGCCGGCGGCCGTCTCGGTCGCGCCGCCCGCGGTCGTTTCGCCGCCACCGCCGTCTCCCTCGCTCGTCGTTTCGGACCCGGAGTCGGACGTACAGCCGGCGAGCAAGACGGGTATCGACGCACCCGTCGTTTTCAGTATATCTCTACGTGAGACACTCTCTCTCATCATTGACGCCGAATCATTTCGGCATCACCAACATAAGCGTTTGCATACCGTGTGTTCGTTTCCCGTTGTCTGCTAAAAATTCCGATTCAAAAAGTATTATATATGGAAGCTGTGCGTATCTCCCTATGGACTCAACGGAGTCACAGTCGCTCCTAGCGGAGATGACGTGGCAGGAAGCCGAAACCGCGTTCGACGAGGCGGACTTCGTCGTGCTCCCCTGTGGGGCAACCGAACAGCACTCGACGCACCTCCCGACCTCGGTCGACTCCATCCGAGCGGAGAACCTGACCGCGGAGCTCGCCGCGGCGGCCCCGGAACACGACTTGAATCTCCTCGTTCTGCCGGTGCTCCCGTACGGCTACTCGGAGCACCACATCAACTACGCGGGGACGATTTCGCTCGGAGCCGACACGTACCAGGAGATAATCATCGACGTGGGCCGGTCAGTCCAGCGCCACGGCGGGACCCGGTTTCTCGTCGCCAACTTCCACGGAGGCAACATCGAACCGCACAAACTCGCCCTCGACCGACTCCAGCGCGACCACGGACTCGACTCGTACTACGCACATTGGACCGACTTCGCCCGCGACCAGTTAGAGGCGCGGTTCGGTACCGAGTGGGGCCACGCCGGCGAGTACGAGACGAGCGTCATCGAGCACTACCGTCCCGACCTCGTCCGCGGCGACCGCAAGACGCCGCAGACGAAGAAGAACCGATACGAGGTCCGCCAGTACGCCCACTTCGACGACCTGACCGTCGAGGGCGGCCTCGGCGACCCGACGCAGTCCGACCCGGAGTTCCTCGAAGAAGTCATCGAATCGACGACCGACCGCATCCTGACGCATCTCCGGTCGGAACTGGAGTAACGCGGGCCTCGGCGACGGAGAGGCGGAGAGACGGATAGACGGACGAAATCGAGCGAAACCGCAAACCGAAACGAGAGCTGATTTTCCCGACGCTCGCCACCTACAACGTGAGGTGGAACGGCGGCTCCGTCCCCTCGGGCAGCGCACACTCGTAGTCGCCGGGGACGGACGCTTCGAACTCCTCGCGGGCCGCCGCCACCAGCGCCTCGTCCGAAAACAGGTCGAGCGTCGTCGCCGCGAGGACCTTCGCGGCGTACACCGCGGCCTTCGACCCGAAGCTCCCGTTTGCGGCGACGGCCTGCCACGTGTGCGAGGGCGTCCCCACCGGCCACGACGCCGCCCAGAACTGCGCGGTCGGCGTAATCCAACTCACGTCGCCGACGTCCGTCGAGCCGTTGAGGACGGTCCCCACGTCGTAGGAGGGCTGGGCGTCCGGATACAGCACCGACGAGCGCGCCGCCTCGCGCCGCTCCTCGGGGAGTTGCGCCGTCCGCGCCTCGATTGTCTCCGCCGAGAGCGTCTCCTGAAGCTCCGCGGCGAACTCGCGGTCCTCGTCGGTGTACGGGATGGGGCCGGCGAGTCGCATGTTCTCCAGCAGTGCATCGGACAGCGCGTGGTTCGCCACGTAGTCGTAACAGCCCGTGTGGAACCGCCGGGAGACCGTCGTCTGGGTCATGAGCGCCGCGCCCTCGGCCACGTCGTCGAGCCAGTCGGTGATGCGGTCGACCTCGTCGCGGGTCGGCGCGCGGACGTAGAACCACGCCGTCGCCTCCGCGGGGACGACGTTCGGCGCGCCGCCGCCGTCGGGGATGGTGTAGTGGATGCGGGCGTCGTCGGAGACGTGCTCGCGCATGAACTCCGACCCGGTGTTCAGCAGTTCGACGGCGTCGAGCGCGCTCCGACCCGACTGCGGGCTGTCGGCGGCGTGCGCCGACTCGCCGTGGAACGTGTACTCGACGGAGTTCATCGCGAGCGTCTGCGCCATGAACGGCGCGCTGAGATGGCTCGGGTGCCACGTGAGCGCGGCGTCGAGGTCGTCGAACGCCCCGTCGCGGGCCATGAACACCTTGCCGACGAGTATCTCCTCGGCGGGACAGCCGAAGAACGTGACCGTTCCCTCGGCCCGCCCGTCGTCGATGGCGCGCTTCGCGGCGAGGGCGGCCCCGACGCCGGCGACGCCGAACAGGTTGTGTCCGCAGCCGTGGCCCGGTGCGCCGGCCTCGACGGGATCCCTGTTCGACGACACCGTCTGCGACAGCCCGGGCAGGGCGTCGTACTCCCCGAGGATGCCGACGTGCGGTTCGCCCTCGCCGTAGGTCGCGCTGAACGCCGTCGGCATCCCGCCGATGCCCTCGGTGATGTCGAATCCCGCGTCGCGGAGGACCGACGAGAGCAACTCGGCGGATTCGGTCTCGTGAAGGCCGAGCTCCGGCTGCTCCCAGAGCGACTCGGTGAGTGAGACGAGTTCCGCCTCCAGCGACTCGACCGTCTCGAACGTCTCGTTGTGGTTCATTGCGTCTCGTGCGATTGGACTGGAGAAACGATAATAACACTTCCGGAGCGGTGAACGTTCGGGCTTCGAATCACCCACTGAACGCACGATTCACGAGGAACGAATCCAAACACCGGGAAACGCCGAAATCTGACGAGCGTCGTTGCTCCCGCGTTTCGGACGTTTCCGGACCGCTCTCTGCCGTTTTTCGGTCGTTGACCTCGCCGTCTTCGAGGCGGGGCGTCGCACCCCAATCCAGCCGCAAAGCATGCACATAGTTCACAAACAACTCGTTTCGGCGTCAGCGTGGCCCGCATTCGTTATCGAACAACTGGTATTCGGGAGCAGCGAAAATACTATGTGCAATGGTGACGACCCGCAGATAATGACCGAAACCGCGAACGACCGCTCGCTCAAAACGACGGTCACAACCCTCAGAATCGTCGAACTACTCAGGGAGCGCGACGGGGCGGGCGTGACCGAAATCGCCCGCGAACTCGACATCGCGCCGAGCACCGCACACACTCACGTGACGACTCTCGAAGCGCAGGAATACGTGGTCAAAGAGGGCGATACCTACCATCTCGGGCTTCGATTCCTCGGTCTCGGGAACTTCGTCCGAACGCGGAAACGCCGATTCGGGAAGGCCGAACACTACACCAACGTCCTCTCGAAGGAGTCGGAGCGGCGCTCGATTTTCACCGTCGAGGAACACGGGCGGGGCGTGTACGTCCACACCGCACCCGGAAAACACGGCGTCTGGACGCAGTCGACGGTGGGAAAGCGCGTCTATCTCCACTCGACGGCGAGCGGGAAAGCCATCCTCGCCAACATGCCGCGAGAACGGGTCCGAGAAATCGTCGACCGAATCGGCCTCCCGAAGGAGACCGAACAGACGATTCACGACGAGGAGGCGCTGTTCGACGAACTCGCCGAAATCAGAGAGCGCGGCTACGCGTTGAACGTCGAAGAGCAGATCAGCGGGGTTCGCGCGGTCGGTGCGCCCGTCATGGGGCCGGACGGCGACGTGTTCGGCGCGCTGAGCGTCGCCGGCCCCTCCAACCGGATGAAAGGCGAGCAGTTCGACCGTCTCACCGAAGTCCTCCTCGGCATCGCAGAGGAGTTGGAACTGAGCATCGCGCTCTCCTGAGCGCGTCGCCCTGTCGCCGTCAATGTCCAGTTCGTGACACACCTAATAGTGTAACTCGAAACGAGATGCGCCGTTCGCGACGCGACTCGACGCGGGGATGAAAAACGAGAAAAACGAAGCGCTGTCGGCGTCGTTACGCCGGCGAGTAGCGCGGATAGGAACTGTCGACCGCCTGCGCGTCCTCTTCGAGGAGAGCGACGGTGAGGTAGTCGGCGTAGTCCGCGAAGTAGTCCACGAGCCGCGAGATGCGGTTCGAGTCGATGGCTTCGAGCGAGTCGAGGACCATGAACGGCACCGTCTCGTAGACGTCGTGGATGAGGTAGCCCGCGAGCGCGAACACGAGGCCGGTCACCTCGCGCTCGGACTCCGAGAGGTGGGCGACGGAGTCCTCGTAGCTCACGCCGTCTTCGTTCGTCCGGATGACGTGGAGGTCGAACACCGATTTCGTGACCTTCCTTCGGCCCTCCCGAACCCGCTTTTCGGTGCGCTCGATCCAGATGCGTTCGAGGTTGTCGTATTCGAGCACGTCGAGCACGTCGTCCATGTGGGTGTTGAACTCCTCGACGGCCTCGGATTCGAGGCGCTTGATGCGCGTCCGAAGCTCTTCGAGTTCGTCTTCGATGTCCTCGCGGGCCGCTTCGAGTTCGTCGCGCTCGTCGAGTTGGCGCTCGATGTCGGCGATTTCGTCTTCGACGTCTTCGAGGTCGCTGCGGAGGCGGCCGAGGTCGTATTCGAGCTGGTTCGCCTCGCGGTGGAGGTCGAGCAGGTCGCCGTGTTCCTCGCTTTCGAGTTCGTCGACGGTCTGTTCGAGCGAGTCGATTTCGGCTTCGAGGTCCGAGCGGTCGGATTTGAGCTCCTCGATGCGCTCTTGGCGGGTCTCGCGCTCGCTTTCGATTTCGGAGAGGCGGCGCTCGATGCGGTCGCGCTCGCGCTGGCGGCGCTCGTAGGTGGACTTCTCGTCTTCGAGTTCGGAGAGCTGTTCGCGGTGGTCGCGGTTGTCTTCGAGCTTCTCCTCGCGGAGCGTCCGGAGGCGTTCGAGCGTCCCCTCGATTTCGGACTTGTCGACCTCGGAACCGCACGTCCAGCAGACGACCTGGTCGTCGCCGAGCAGTTGGTCGGTGACGCTCCCGCCGGCGTCGTCGGCGTCGCGGAGCGCGTCCACGACGTCCGAGGACGTGCCCGAGAGCATCTCCTCGTTGAACTGAATCACGGACTGAAGCTCGTTGACGGTCGACTGAATCTCCTGCCGGCGCGTTCGGAGGCGGCTGATTTCGGACTCGATTTCGTCGATTTTGCCGCCGGCGACCTCCGGGAGGTCCTCGGCGTCGTCCTCAAGCTCCGCTTCCTCGGATTCGAGCGCGTCGAGGCTCTGTTTTTCCGTCTCGATGCGGCGGTCCACGTCGTTGATGTCGCGGCGCTTGCTCCGGAGGTCGCCAAGCTTGGATTCGAGTTCGCTCTCGACTTCCTGACGCTCGCTCACGCTGGCGTCGTACTCCTCGACCTCCTGTTCTTTCTCCGCGAGTTCGTCTTCCTTCTCCTCGATTTGGTCTTCGAGCTTCGTCCGCCGGCGTTCGAGCTGCGGCAGGCGGTCGGAGAGGTTGCTGAGCGTCGAGAGCTCGTCGGCGATGTCGCGTTTCTCCTGCTGGAGCGACTCGATCTGCTCGTTTATCGACTCGACGTCCACCGGACGCATGATGAGGTCCCGGAGGTCGTCGCCGCGGGCGACCGCCTGTCGGGCGTCGTTCGTTTCGAGCAGGAACGCAAAGAGGTCCGCGAGGTCCGGGTCGTCGAGGACGGGGTTCCCGCCGGAGATGACCGTGTCGCCCTGCCGCTCGAACGTTCGAGTGTACGTCTCGTCGCCGATAGTGAGTTCGACGGAGCCCTCGTCGGCGTCGCCTTTGAGCGCCACGTCGTCGCTCCCGTGGGCGGCCATGATGGACCGCAAGAGCGACGTTCGGTTCGTGGCGTTTCGACCCGCCAAGACGGTCACGCCCGGCTCGAACGACGTTGACAGGTTGTCGATGCCACCGATATTCTCGACCGAAAGGTGGACTTTGGATTTTGACACTTGTTCTGAGCTCATACCTTGACCCAACAGGTACACCAATATAAAATCACCCGTTGAGTCGAGGATAATGTGACAGCGCTAAGTATGTAATCAGTTAGTTCGATTCGCTCTCGTCGCAGTCGCACCCGCCGCGCTGGAGCAGTTCGACGACCTCGTACTGCGTCCCGCAGTCGCGGCAGTACACTTGCGTGTCCACGAGGACATCGAAGTCACCGAGTCGGAGTTTGCTCGTGTTGCGGAGCGAACTCAGACTCTGCTCGATGACCGCGACCAGTCGGCCGCGGAGTCGCTGGATGGACTCGATGACGTTGTCGATTCTGTTTCCGGACGAGGAGTCCTTCGAGACGCCGCGAATATCCGTCAGGTAGGTGTAGACCGCCTGGTGAGAGACGAAATCCGAGAGCAGTTGGTCGACGTCGACGCCGCGGGACTGGAGCGTGTTCTTCGCCTGAACGCGCATCCCCTCCGTGGTCTCGTCGCCGGTGAGAAGCGTGTACAGGTTCTCGACCTCGCCTTCGAGGACGTCCTCGCCCGCCTTGCGGAGCGCGGCGTCGAGCACCTTCTCGTTCATCAGATCCGCGAGGTCCCGGAGGCTGTCGCTGTCCTCGGGAGCCGTCCAGCGGTCGGCGAGCTGCTCGCCGAATCCGTCCAAGTCGTACGTCTCGATGACCCGCTCTACCTTGCTTAGGCGACGGTTCGTGCTTTGGTCGGTACCCATTACTCGCTTTTCACACGGTGGCGTGAAATATCTTCAGGTTTGGAGAGCGATTCGCCACACTCGGTGAGGCGCGTTCGTCGGAATCGAACTAGTAATATCCGGCAATGTCGGACGGAATAGATGGGGTTCGACGACTCGCGCGGAGACTGGGCAGTAACGCGGGGCCGGAGTCGGGAAGGCAGACGCTACGTAGCCGACGGGAGACGACCGAAAAATAGAGCATCAATGGGACGTTGTGCTCGGTAGGTAGCCGCGCCACGTGTTCACGAGTATCAGTTGGGCAGGCGTACTCGGTGGGGGCTACCGTGCGTACAGTATGACTGACGTACTGATGGCTATCGTGCTGGATGCACGGGATGCTGATTACACATGGGTCGGATTGCTCCACCCACGTGCTGTTACACGACACACCGATATGTGAGTTATGTTTATGACTATTATTGCCACGGAGGCGAAATCCGGTGCTCAAAGCCACGAGCTCGTCGCTGAGTGCCAGAGGTGAATTGGACGAGTCACGGACGGCGACGACAGGCCACCAA
The DNA here is from genome assembly GCF_003665865.1 of Haloferax sp. Atlit-109R. Classification (NCBI taxonomy): domain Archaea; kingdom Methanobacteriati; phylum Methanobacteriota; class Halobacteria; order Halobacteriales; family Haloferacaceae; genus Haloferax; species Haloferax sp. Atlit-109R. The sequence continues at coordinate 1,382,023 of NZ_QPLO01000002.1, read as the reverse complement.
CTGCGGCGGCGCGAGTCGGTGCGGACATCTCCGAGTCGCTTGATTTCGCATCCTCGCGGCGGTCGCGCGCGCCGCGACGGGCACGCCGCGGTTCAGTTCGCCCGGCCGCCAGATTCTACACAATCAATATCCGATAATGCCGGACTGCGTGTGAGTACTGTGGCCGAACGCTCGGGTTCCGGCTCCGGCTCGGGGAGTCGAAAGCATCGATTTCGGACGCTTCGGGCGGCTCTCGAAGTCGTCGCGGCGAACACTAGTGTTTGAGGTAGCCGCCGTCGACGGCGATGGACTCGCCGGTTATCCAGTCGCCCTCCTCGGAGAGGAGCAGGACCGCGACGTGGCCCACTTCTTCGGGTTGGCCGATTCGGTCGAGGATGTGCACGTCGAGCGTCTCCGCGAGGATTTCGTCCGGCGACTTGCCCGACTGCTCGGCGTGCTCGTCGAGCCATTCCTCGACCATCGGCGTCTCGACGGTGCCCGGTTTGAGCGCGTTGACGGTGATGCCGTGGTCGCTCAGTTCCTTCGCCAGCACGGTCGTGAAGGCGAGGACGGCCGCCTTGGACGCGCCGTACGCGCCCTGTCCGGCGAACGGCCGCTCCGCGCCGACCGACGAGATGTTGACGATGCTGCCCTCGATGTCGCCGTCGACCATCCGGCTGGCGACGGCCTTGGAGACGAGGAACGTCCCCTTGGCGTTCACCTCGAAGTGGAGGTCCCAGTCGTCTTCGGTCGTTTCGAGGAGCGGGACGGCCTGCTGGACGCCCGCGTTGTTCACGAGGCCGTGGATGTCACCGAGCGCCTCGATTGCGGCGTCGACGGCGGTCTCGACGCCTTCGGCGTCCGTCACGTCGACCTCGTACACCTCGGCCTCGCCGCCCTCCTCGCGGACGAGGTCGGCCGTCTCGGCGGCCACCCCGGGCTTCGTGTCGAAAATCGATACGTCGGCCCCGGCGCGGGCGCAGCGGACCGCGATGCCGCGGCCGATGCCGCGCGCGCCGCCGGTCACGACGATATGCCTGTCTCTCAGTCGGGTGTCTGTGTGCGTGCTCATAGTCGGTAGTACCGGGATATCCTATAAATAATTGTGCTGTACGGCGGGCGGTTACTCGTCGCGCTCGGCGACGACCGGGTTGGTTAGCGTGCCGATGCCCTCGATTTCCACGTCGACGCTGTCGCCCGGTTCGAGCAGTTCCGGCGGGTCGCGGAAGATGCCGACGCCGCCGGGCGTGCCGGTGGAGATGACGTCGCCCGGGCGGAGCGTCGTGATGCCGCTGATGTACTCGACGACCTCGTCGACGCCGAAGATGAACTCGGAGGTGTTGGACTCCTGTTTCGTCTCGCCGTTGACGCGGCAGGCGACGTCGAGGTCGTGCGGGTCGACGTCGCCCTCGGGGACGAACGTCGGCCCCATCGGGGCGAACGTGTCGTAGCTCTTGCCGCGGAAGAACTGGCCGTCGTCGAACTGCGCGTCGCGGCCGCTCACGTCGTTGATGGCGGTGTAGCCCGCGACGTAGTCGAAAGCGTCCTCGGCGTCGACGTTCTTGGCCGTCTGCCCGACGACGACGCCGAGTTCGACCTCGTAGTCTACCTCGTCGATGGCCGCCGGGTGGACGATGGGGTCGCCGGGGTTCGTGACGGACGTACCGGCCTTCCCGAACAGGAGCGGGCGTTCGGGGACTTCCTCGTCCTGTTCTTCGGCGTGGTCGTGGTAGTTGAGGCCGACGCAGACGATTTTACCGGGGCGCGGCACGGGCGCGAGGAGTTTCACCTCCTCGACGGGGACCGACTGGTCCTCGGCGGCGTCCGCGGCGTCCTCGACGACGGTGAGGAAGCCGGGGCTGTTGAGGTTCTGGACGGTCACGTCTTCGCGGAGGCCGGAAAGCGGGACGACATCGTCGTCGCGGCGGACGCCCCACTCGGGAGCACCGCCCGCGGTGTATCGAACGAGTTGCATCGTTACACTCTGCCACACCGTGGTACGTAACTGTTGCGCTCTACGCAGCATTGCGACGACGGGAGCGAGGCGGGCGGCCCGAGGCCGCCGACCCGCCGACTACGAGTACGTGAGGTTCACCTCGATGACGTTCGCGCTCTTGAGAATCTGGTTCGGCAGCTCCTCGGTAAAGCGCTCCTCGCGCATCCGGCTTTTCGGCCCCGAGACGCTCACGGCGGCGATGGCGTAGTCGTCCTCGTTGAGTATCGGCGCGGCCACACAGCGCATGCCCTTGACCCGTTCTTCGTCGTCGTAGGAGTAACCGCGCTCGCGGACCTGCTCCAACACGTCGAACAGTTCCTCGCGGTCGGTGATAGAGCGGTCGGTCACCGCCTCCAGTCCGTGGCGGTCCAAGATGCCCTCGACTTCCTCCCGCGGCCGGTTCGCCATGATAGACTTCCCGAGCGCCGTCGTCTGCAACGGGACGCGCATCCCGGCGTGGGTGTCCAGACGAACGGCGTCGGGACCCCGCGAGCGGTACAGAAAGACGCCGATACCGTGTTCCTCGATCATCAGATTCGCGTGCTCGCCGGTCACCTGCGCGAGTTCGTTTATCTCGGGGCGGGCGATGTTGAACACCTTCTGTCGAGAGCGCGCGTGCGCGCCCAATTGGAGGAATCGCGTGCTGACGTAGTAGGTGTCGCCCTCCTTGACGAGGTACTCCTGTTGCTCCAGCGTCCGCAGGTGGTCGTGAATCGTGCTGGTCGGCTTGTCCAGTCGCTTGGCTACCTCCGAGACGCCCGCCCCGTCGAGTTCCCGCAGGAGGTCGACGAGTTCGAGCGAGATTTTGACCGCGTTGACCGGGACGTCCTTCGTCATAGTTGGTTATGAACCCTCATCCCTCAAATGTCTTTCCGCTATTGCCGGAAACGGTGGAACGGTCACGAGCGCCGAACTCGGGGATGGAGAATTTTTTGTATAATTTAAATAATTCAAATTCTGTACCTGTCGGGGAGACGACTGACGAGAGGATGCGAAAAAAGAAAGCGAGTGCGCAAGGGCGACGCGAGCGCGACCCGAGCGCGCCGCGCTCGACTCGCGGGTGCCTCAGTTGAACTGCGGGATGACTTCGTCCGCGAACAGTTCCATGCCGCCGGTGTCGGGGAAGTCGATGAACCAACCCTGGAACTTCGTCACGCCGGCGTCGATGCGGCGATCGATGGCCTCCGCGCACTCCTCGGGCGTCCCCATGATGAAGTACTCGCGGGCGTCTTCCTCCGTCACGATGGGCGCTTGGTCTTGGTACTCTTCTTCGAACTGGATGGGCGTCATCAGGTCGAGCAGGCGGTCGAACTTCTCCTCGTCGCGGGTGCAGATAACGTGGCCGTCCCACGAGTACTCGATGTCGTCGGGGTCGCGGCCGACGGTCTCGCAGTGGTCTTCGATGACGCCGATTTTGTGTTCGAGCGTCTCCACGTCGCCGTTGAACACGTCGGTGTTCCACACGTCGGCGTGCTTGGCGACGAGTTTGAGCGTGACCTCCTCGCCCTGCCCGCCGACGAGGATGGGCGGATGGGGGTCCTGCACGGGACCGGGGACGCAGTAGGCGTCCTCGATTTGGTAGTGCTTCCCGTCGAAGCTCGCGCCGTCGGTGCCGGCGGCCCACATGCGCTTCATGAGACGGATGGACTCGTCGAGTCGCATCAGGCGCTCGAAGCCGTCGCGGTACTCCCAACCGTAGGCGTCGTACTCCGGTTCGTGCCAGCCCGCGCCGAGGCCGAGTTCCAGCCGCCCGTCGGAAATCACGTCGAGCGTGGCCGCCATCTTGGCGACGAGCGCCGGGTTGCGGTAGTCGTTACAGAGGACGAGCGAGCCGAGGTTGATGTCCTCGGTGAAGCCGGCGATGGCCGACAGCAGCGTCCAACATTCGTACTCGGCGTGGTCGCGACCCAACAGCAGGTGGTCTGGTGCCCACACCGCGTCGAAGCCGAGTTCCTCCGCCTTCTGGACGCCCATCTTGGTCGTCTCCCAGTCGAGCGCCTCGTACTGCGGGGTGTCGCGGTGCGTCGGCTCGGTCCCCTCGTCGGGCGCGCCGGCGAAGACGGGGACGTTGTACTCGAAGCTGATGTCCGACATCGTTACTCGATGGCGAAGTGTTCGAGCGCCTCGCGGTTCAGTTGCGTGCTGACGCCGGGCTCGTCGGGCAGCGGAATCGACCCGTTCTCCGGCGACGGCGGGTTCTGGAAGATGGCGTCGGCGTAGGTCGACTCGCGTTTCTCCTGGCGCTCCTCGAACCACTCGGGAGTCGGGAAGTACTCCGCCATCGGCATGTTCGTGTGACCGGCGATGGCGTGGAGCGTCGGGTTCGTGCCGGCGTGCGGGATGACGGGCACGTCGTGGACCTCGGCCATGTCGGCGACCTTCTGGAGTTCCGTGATACCGCCGACGCGACCCACGTCGGGCTGGAGGATGTCGACCGCACCTTCTTCGAGGAGGTCCTCGTGGCCCCAGCGGGTGAACTCGTGTTCGCCGCCCGAAATCGGCATCGGCGCGGCCTCGCGGACCTCGGCGTAGCCGGAGATGTCGTCGGCGATGACGGGCTCTTCGACCCACGCCATGTCGTACTTGCCGAGGCGCTGGGTCATCTCCTTTGCGTACTTGACTGACCAGCCCATGTAGGCGTCGCCCGCGATTTCGATTTCGTCGCCGACGGCGTCGCGGACCGTCGCGACGATTTCCTCGTTCTTCTTCATGCCCGCGCGGCCGTCCTCGGGGCCGTGGAGGAAGCGGAGTTTCATCGCGTCGAAGCCCTCCTCGACGTACTGGACCGCCTCGCGTTCGAGCTTCTCCATGTCGACGGGGTGGAGGTTCGACGCGTAGGCGGGGATCTCGTCTTTGGTGGGGCCGCCGAGCAGTTCGTACACCGGCTTGCCGGCGTCCTTCCCGGCGATGTCCCACAGCGCCTGGTCGACCGCGCTGATGGCCATGACCGCGACGCCCTTCCGGCCGAACGGGAGCGTGGCGCGGTACATCTGCTCCCAGAGGAGTTCGCGCTGCATCGGGTCTTCCCCGACCACGATTTTCGACAGCGTCTCCTCGACGACGGTGGCGATGGCTCCGGTACCCCAGTTACCGACGCCGACGCCGGTGATGCCCGCGTCCGTCTCGACCTCGACCACCACGTCGCCCACGGGGCCCATCCACTTGCGGCGGGCCTGCGGGTTCTCACCGTCGACGTTGCGGTACTCGTCGTACTTCGACATGATGGTGACGAGCGGGAATTCGATGAACTCGCCCCACGACTCGTTGCTGATTTTCGTCGCTGAGATGTCTGTAATCTCCATGATTTGTTTGGTACGACCTCACATCCAATCGGCACGGGTAAAATAGTTTCTGTCGTCGAGCGGTTCGCGGCCGGAATGCGGGGCCGTTCAGCCGTCGAACTGGAAGACCGGCTTGCAGGTCTCCGAACCGAGGAACGCTTCGAACGCCGCGGCGGGGTCGTCGACGCTGTAAGAGGTGTCGAGAATCTTCTCGACCGCGATTTCGCCGCGCTCCATCAGGCGAAGCGCCTGCTCGAAGTTCGTCCACGTCGAGCCGTAGGAGGTGTTGATGTCGACCTCGCCGCGGACGGTCGAGGTGAGGCTGAGTTCGCTAGCCGAGTTCGGGATGCCGACGACGACGATTTGGCCGCCCTTGCGGACCACGTCGTTCCCGGAGACCACGCCGCTGTGGTGACCCGTCGCGTCGAAGACCACGTCGAAGCCGATGCCGTCGGTCTGCGACTCGACCCGCCCGTCGAGGCCGCCTTCTTCTTCGAGGTTCACCGTGTCGATGCCGAGGTCTTCGAGCAGCGGGAGGCGATACGCCGCGTCCTGACCGAGTCCGGAGACGACGACGTTCGCGCCGAGGGAGTCGGCGACGGCGGCGACGAGGACGCCGATTGGGCCCGGCCCCTCGACGAGGACGTTGTCGCCGGGCGTCGTCACCGACTGGTCGAGGACCGCGCGGGTGGCGATGCTCGTCGGCTCCGTGATGGCGGCGTGCCGGAGGGGAACGCCCTCGGGAACCGCGTGGACGTGCTCGGGGGTGACGGTGACGTACTCCGTGTACGCGCCGTCGCGGTGCATCCCCGTAATGGAGAAGTTCTGACAGACGTTCGGCTGACCGTTCCGACACTGGAAGCAGTGACCGCAGTCGTGAATCGGCTCCTCGACGACCTTGTCGCCGACCTCGAACGTCTCGACGTTCGCGCCGACCTCCGTGACCGTCCCGGAGTACTCGTGGCCCATGATTCGCGGGATGGGAATCCACTCGTAGCCGCCGTCGTACTTGTAGGCGTGAGCGTCGCTCCCGCAGAGTCCCGCGGTGTGGACCTTGATGAGCAGTTCGTCTGCGCCGGGAGTGGGAACCTCCCGCTCTTGTGTCTCTACCGAGCGCGGCCCGGTCTGAATGATGGCTTTCATAGTTGCGAATAACCGTGTGGGTTCGTCTCGTTTTACACCATGTGAACACACCGATTAATATGTTTGGGTGCGGGTGGGAGATTTCGGCCGTAGCGCGGCTGAAGCCGCGGCTGAGTGGGCTTCGAAAGCCCGTCCGATAGGCGAAGGTGATGTCTCCCGGACGTTCGGCTCAGATTTCGACGCCGTCGGACTCGGACGACTGGGACTGCGACTGGACGGCGGCTCGGTTCTCGATACGCCGCCCCTTGCGCAGCGCCTCCGTCTGGGCGTCGAACAAGTAGACGTGTTCGGGCGCGATAGAAAGCGACAGCGTGTCGCCGGACGACAGTCCGTGGAACTCGCCGATTTCGGCGGTGACGTCGCCCATCGGTCCGTTTCCGTGAACGATTGCTTTCGTGCCGACCGGCTCGACGACGCGGACCTCCACGTCGAACGTCAGCCCGTCGGCGCGGCGCTTGCTCGTCTGGTAGAAGTCCTGCGGGCGGAACCCGACGTTGACGCGCCCGGGCGGCACCTCCGTATCGAGGGCGTCACTCGGCAGTTCGAAGCTCACGCCGTCGAGTTCGACGCGAGCGCCGCCGTCGGCGTCGGCGACGACGCCGTCGTAGATGTTCATGTCCGGGCTGCCGACGAACTGCGCGACAAAGAGGTTCGCCGGCTCGTTGAACACTTCCTCCGGGCGTCCCAGTTGCTGGAGCGCGCCGTCGTTGAGAACGGCGATTTTGTCGGCGATGGTCATCGCCTCCTCCTGGTTGTGGGTGACGTACGCGGAGGTGATTCCGACCTCGGACTGCAGTTCGTCGATTTCGGTCCGCATCGTCTTGCGGAGCTTCGCGTCGAGGTTCGCCAGCGGCTCGTCGAACAGGAACAGCCGCGGCTCGCGGATGATAGCCCGGCCGAGCGCGACGCGCTGTTTCTGGCCGCCGGAGAGCTGTGCGGGCTTGTTGTTCAGGAGCTGTTCGATTTCGAGCATCGTGGCGACCTCCTCGACGCGCTCGTCGATGTCCGCCTTCGACATCCCGTTGTCCTCCCGCTTGAGGCCGAACCCGAGGTTCTCCCGGACGGTCATGTGCGGATAGAGCGCGAAGTCCTGGAACACCATCGCCACGTCGCGGTTGCGGGCTTTGATGTCGTTGACGACGACGTCGTCGAAGCGAATCTCCCCGGAGGTTGGCGTCTCCAGCCCGCCGATCATCCGGAGCGTCGTCGTCTTCCCGCACCCGCTCGGTCCGAGCAGAACGAGGAACTCCCCGTCTTCGACGTCGATGTCGAGGCTGTCGACCGCGACGACTCCGTCCTTGTCGGGGTCGCCGAAAATCTTCGTGACACCGTCTACTGTGAGGTGTGTCATTGTAAAACATTATCGTAGTACACCTCTTAAAGCTAGCGACTGAATGCGAAAATTGGCCGCGGTGTGCGGCACCGAAAGACGGCGGCTGAGAGGGTGTTATCCCTTGATAGCGCCGCCGGTGAGTCCTTGCACGAAGTAGCGCTGGATGTAGGCCAGTCCGAGCAGGACGGGAAGCGAGATGATGATGGAGGCCGCGGCGACGACGTTCCACTGGGTGTTGAACCCCTGCACGAACGTCAGGAGCCCCGGCGGAACCGTGTACCGGGAGTTGTCGAGGAGCGTCAGCGCGAACACCAACTCGTTCCACGCGAGGAGGAACGCGAAGATGAACGACGCGATGAGCGAGTTCCGCGCCATCGGCACGATGACGTACCAGAACGTCTCTATCGAGCTACACTGGTCGATGCGGGAGGCCTCGATAATCGAGTCCGGGAAGTCGTCGAAGAAGCCCTTCATCAGCCAGACGACGAACGGCGCGGTCATCGCGCCGTAGATGAGAATCAACACGAGGTGCGTGTTGAACAGGCCGAGCGCCGAGACGAGTTCCCACTCGGGGACCATGATGGCGGTCCCCGGGAACATCAGCGACGCGAGGAAGATGCTCATCAGCGCGTTCTTCCCAACGAAGTCGCGGCGCGACAGCACGTACGACGCGGCCGTCCCGAGGACGAGCGCGATTGCGCCCGCGCCGACGGCGACTTTCAGGCTGTTCAACACGAGCGACAGGATGTCGATGTCGATGGCCGACGACGCCTGCCAGCCGAACAGGTTGGCGAACAGCGAGGTGTAGCCGCCCGCCTGAATCGACGACTCGACGACGAGCCGGAAGCCCTCAAGCGAGAAGTCGTTCGGGAACACCGTCGGCGGAATCTGCTGAATCTCCGCGGTGGTCTTGAACGCCGTCACGACCATCCAGTACAGCGGGAAGAGGACGAACGCGAAGACGACGAGCGTCAGGAGCGCGACCGCCGTCTTGCGGACGTACGCACCCGCCGTGGTGTCGAACAGCCACGACTCGTTCCGCCGGAACTCGGCGGCCGGGTCGGCGTCGGAGTCTTGTGCCGCCATCAGACGTCACCCCGCACTTGGTCGTACACCTGGATGTAGTAGTACGAGAACACGAGCAGGACGACGAACAGGATGAGCGACAGCGCCGACGCCAGCCCCACGTCGAAGTCGACGAACGCCGTCCGGTAAATCATGACCGGGAGCGTGCTGCTGGAGACGCCGGGGCCGCCCTTCGTCATCACCCAAATCATCGAGAAGTTCCTGATGTTGTAGATGAGCATCAGGAGGAACCCGATGGCGAGGTTGTACCGCATCATCGGGATGGTGATGAACCGGAACTGCTCCCACGGCGTCGCACCGTCCATCCGCGCGGCCTCGTAGAGATGCTCGTCGATTCCCTGCAAGGACGTGAGCGTCAACAGCGCGAACAGGGGTGCGAGCCGCCAAATCATCCCGATGATGGGCGGCCACAACGAGAGTTCCGTCGAGCCGAGCATGACGATGTACTCGTCGACGACGCCGAGTTGGACGAGCAGTTCGTTGATGATACCCTGCGACCCGCCGAACATGAACTGCCAGATGGACGCGCCGACGACCCGCGGGAGGACCCACGGGATGAGCACGATGGCGCTCGCGACGCTCGTGTACGGGAGCTTCTCGTGAAGGAGCCAGCCCATCAAGAAGCCGAGGACGATAGCGGCGGAGCTACCGACGACGACCCAGACGAGCGTGTTCCACAGGACCTGATGGATGGTCGGACTCGACCAGATTTCGGCGTAGTTCGCCAGTCCGACGAACTCGGCCTCGCTGGGCGCGAGCAGGTCCTTGTTGAAGAAGCTCGAGTAGATGGCCTGCGCGATGGGGTAGAGGATGAACAGTCCGACGAGCGCCGTCACCGGTAGGACCGGGAGGTACATCTTGACCCCTTCGGGAATCCGTTCGGAGACGCTCTCGAACGACCCTCTCGCCTGCTTCGAGTAGCTCATGGCTTCGTCTCACCACCGCGGGCCCGCGGTCGTTCGAGCGACGGTCCGAATCGCATGGTCAGGCCAGCTCCTCGTCGATGACTTCCTGAACCGATTCGTTGGCGGCGCTGCAAGCCTCTTCGGCCGTCGCGTTGCCGAGGACGACCGGCTGGATGACCTCGGTGTTGATGATGCTCTGGACCGACGCGATGCCCGAGAACGACGGGAACCGCGAGGTGCGCGTGAACAGATCGTCGTTCTCGTACAGCGTCACGAGGTCCCCGAACTGGCTCCGGAAGAGGTCGCTCGGGTCCTCGAAGGCGCTTTCGAGCGTCGGGACGCGCCCGCGGATGCCCACGTCGTTCTCGGCGTCGTAGGTCCACGGCGCGAGCTGTTCTTCGGAGTTCCACCACTCGGTGAAGTCGAAGGCGGCCCGGAGCTCGGCCTCCGAATCGGTGCCGTTGCCGAGCATGAACCCCTGCGCGTTCTGTAAGAGCAGGTCGCGGGGTTCGAAGCTCCCCGACGGGCTGTCCGGCAGCGGCGCGCGGGTGACGGTGTGACCCTCGCCGTCGAGCCACTCCTGCGGCGCGCCGGTCGTCTGGTAGACCGCGTTGGCGTGGGAGTACGTGATGAAGATGCCGGACTCGCCCTCGCGGAGGAGCCGTCCCGCACCGATGTGGTCGTTCTCGGCTATCGAGTTGGGGAACAGCCCGGCGTCCGCGATGTCCTGATAGAGCCTGACGGCGTCGACGAAGCCGGGTTGGTCGACCGTCGCCTCCAGCGTCTCGGGGTCGAAGTACCGGCCGCCGTTGGCGTAGACGAAGCCGATGAAGTAGCCGGTCGTCAGGCCGAAGTCGGTCCCCGGCGCGGTAATCGCCGCCGACACCTCGTCTAGCTCCTGCATCTCCTCGCCGAGTTGGATGAGTTCCTCCCAGTTGCGCGGCGGGCTGTCGAAGCTCGTCTGTTCGAGATAGTCGGTTCGGATGTCCACGAACGGGCCGAGGTCGGCGTAGCCGCCGGGGAGCCCCCACTGCCGCTCCCCTTCGGTGTCACCGAGGCTGTCGTAGATTTGCGTATCGACGTTCGCCTGGATGAACCGGCTGTTTATCTCCTCTAGCTCGTCGGCGAACTGCTCTTGGTCGAGCGGTTGGATGGCGCTCGCGCCGACGTAGTCGGGAATCTGTTGGGTCTGGCCGGCCATCACGTCCGGGAGGTTGTTGTTCGCCGCCGCGGAGGCGATAATCTGGTACTTCTGTCCCCACTCTTGGTGCTGGTAGGTGACGTCGTGCTCGCCGTAACTGCCGTAGTGGTTACTGATGTACTCCCGTTCGGCGGGGATGCCGCCGAACAGCCAGAAGTCGAGAGACTGGGAGCCCGAACCACCGCCGCCGGAGCCCCCGGAGCCGTCGCCTCCGCCGGAACCCCCACCGTTGCCACCGTCGTTTCCGCCATCCATACAACCAGCCAACGCCGCGGTGAGACCCGCTCCGAGCCCAGTCACGTATCGCCGCCTGCTGAGCCGGTTCGATGAACTACTGTTTGCCATGGTGTACCATTACAAATCACTATAATTCATTATAATAAATATACCGGTGCAATCTAGAGCGGGAATAGCAGCCACCGAATCGACGATGGGCGGGCGAGGCACGTTGTGACGACCGATTACACTCACCCGAGGTCGACGTGCCGCCGGAACGACTTCTCGGTCAGCCACGACCGGTCGGCCTTCGACAACGAGTCGACCTGTTTGAGCCAGTTACACGCCTCGGCGTAGCTGGCAACGTCGCTGACGTTGGGGTAGTCGGAGCCCCAGACGACCCGCTCGCGCCCGAAGGTGTCGAGGAGCCACCGGACGTGGTCGTGCATGTCGGCGTAGGGGAACGCCGAGTCGGACATGTGAACGATTTCCGAGACCTTCACCGCGACCGAGTCGTGTTCCGCGAGGTCGGCGAACCGGCTGAACGTCCCCTCGTCGGTGGGGGTGTCCGGGCCCGCGTGGGCGAAGTGGTCGAACAGGTAGGTGAGGTCGGGGTACGCCTCGACGAGTTCGAGCGCCTGGTCGAGTTGGCCGTGGTCGCAGAGAATCTGAACCGTGGCGTCGTGCTCGACCGCGGCCTCCCAGAACGCGGTCTCCTCGACGCTCTCTCCGAGCCACGTCACGCTCGGGTCGAACGTCTCCCACATGCGGTCGTACGGACAGGCCGCGCCGAGTCGGAAACCGAGGACGCCGTCGGTCTCCATGCAGCGGTCGAGTCGCTCGACGGCGTCGGCGGCGAAGGGGTCGAGCATCACGATGCCGTGGAGTCGGTCGTACTCGGCGGCGACCCGGCGGGTGTACCAGTTGTCCGTCCAGTCGCAGATGGGGTAGCCCACGACGACGGCCTCGTCCACGCCGTTTCGGTCCATGTCGGCGAGCAGGCGGTCGGCGGTGTAGACGGTGTGCACGTCGAAGCTGTCGACGAGGTCCAAGATGGGGCCGTTGGTCCACGGGTGGTCCGGGCTCGCGGCACCCCACGCGTGGGTGTGGGTATCTATCATTACAATCGACGACGGGCGTTCCCGTACTAAATCTTACCCGCCGAAAAGCTAAGACGGGGGCCGCCGAATCGGAGGCCGTATGGCGCGAATCGCGTTCCACCTGGAGATTAAAGACGGCAAGCGAGAAGAGTACCGAACGAAACACGAGAACGTCCCCGAGGCGCTCGAATCCGCCTACTTGGACTCCGACGCCGGCCTGCAAACGTACAGCGTCTTCGAGAAAGACGGCCACGTTTTCGGCTTCATGGAAGTCGACGACCCGGAGGCCATCCAAGAAGTCATGGACAACAGCGAGGCGCAGGCCGACTGGGCCGAGGTCATGAGCGGCATCACCGTCGAGACCGACGACAGTTGGATGGACGAAGTCTACCGGATGGTCTGACGCCCGGGAGACGAGAATTGTCCGGGCATGGCGGACGAAACGCCGTTCCGACCGAATATATCAAGACCAACAGTATCGAATAAATATCCATAGACACTCGTTTTCGGCCGTCTCAATCCCCACATCGGGACGATTCCAGAGGATTCCTGCGGCTCCGGTTCTACCGGATGATTGTCCGGTGATGGCGGAAGTCCGTCCGGGGTGGAATCGACCAGTTGCGGTTGTCCGTCGAGGCGAGGACGCAAGGGCGAATTGAGTGCTCTCGCCGGCAACGCGGGTCGTACGCCGCAAATCATTACGCACATAGAACTGTAATTCAGAGTTGGTTCCATTTAAATTGATTCGGGAATAATATGGTGACCGGACGTGAGTCAGTAACGCTGACGCCCGCCAGGGGAGAACGTGACGAAACGGCGCTACTCTGTACCGACAGCGCGTCTGTCACGAATATTTAGGGCGTTGTCAGTGACCCACGACAGGAATCCGATATCCGGTGATGTCGGATGGTCACACGTGGTGAGCGACAAACCGACCGCCCGCGGGCTACCAGGACGTAATCGGAACTTCGCGGAGCGGCCCCGGAAGCGGGACATCGACGGTCGAGTCGGTGTAGTGCGAGAGGTAGAACCCGACGATGATTTCGAGCGAGCGAGTCGCCGCGACGCCGGGCGAGTAGTTTTCGGCGTCGCCGTCGAGGAGTTCCTGCACGTGGGCCGCCGCGTTTGCGAAGGAGCCCTTGTAGTCGCCCTCCCACGTCCACGCGCCCTCGATACCGGGGAGCGGTCGCTCGACGTGGTCGCCGTCTTCGAGCGACCAGTAGCGCCACTCGCCGTCGTCGTTGTTCATGTAGAGTTTGCCCTCGGTGCCGATGAAACTCAGCGTCATCGAGGAGACGTCGCGCGGAATCGTGCAGTCCACGGTGACGAACGTGCCGTCGTCCATGACGACGTGCCCGCCGCCGCCGGCGTCGACGACCGACTCCGTGGCGTCCAGCGCGTCGAGCGCCTCGTTCTCGCCGGTGATGTGGCCGCTCACCCGCGAGGCCCGCGCGTCGAGGAGGTAGACGAGGGTGTCGAGGACGTGCGTGGAGTTCCGCATGAGTTCCATGCGGTACTGCGCGCTCACGGACTTCACGTCGCCGAGGATTTCCTCCTCGCGGACGAGGTCGCGGAGCCGACGGAGCTTGTCCGTGAACCGAAACGAGTGGTTGACGACGAGTTCCGTGTCGGTGTCGTCGCAGACGGCGACCATCTCCTCGGCGTCGCTGACGGCCGACGCGATGGGTTTCTCGCACCAGACGACCGAGGGGTCGGCCGCGGAGCGCGCGGCGTCGACGACGTGGTCGCGGTGGAGGAACGACGGCGTGCAGACCGACACCGCGTCGAGGTCCTCGGCGTCGAGCATCGCCTCGTGGCCGACGTACCGGCGGTCGGCGGGGATGTCCCACGCCTCCCCGAAGGTGTCCAGTTTCGACTCGTCCACGTCTGCGACGGCGACGAGTTCGATGTCGTCGGTCGCGGCGTAGCCGCCCGCGTGGCTCGCGTCGATTTTCTCCTTGCCGATGGCCGCCTCGTCGTGCATGCCGAGGATGCCCATTCCTGCGATGCCGCCGGTTCCGATGATGCCTGCGTGGTAAGTCATAGTGTCTCCTGTCGCGGGAGTTCGTTCGTCAATGTGCGCCGGAGCGCATAACTGTGGTGCCGGGCCGAAAGAGTCGAAACGAACGCTGGGGGCGAAGGTCTCAGTCGAGCGCGGCCGCGGCCATCAGGAACCAGCCCTGTCCGTACGGCGTGTCCGTCAGCGGGGCCTCGGGGCCGCCCGGCGGGCCGGCGACGCGGTTGACCGCGCCCTCCTCGCCGACGACGCGAGAGACGGCTGCGAGCCCGTCTCCGGCGGGTCGGCGGTAGGTCTCCGCATCGAGGATGCCGAGGTCGATGCCGCGGGCGAACGCGTAGGCGAACATGAGCGTCCCCGACGATTCGAGCGGCGTGTGCGGGTCGTCGACGAGGTTGTGCCAGAAACCGCTACCGTCTTGGAGCGGAAGGAGCGCCTCGCAGTGCGACCGGAACAGGTCGAGGAGGTCGTCGCGCTTCGGGTGGTCCTCGGGGAGCCGTTCGAGCACGTCCGCCGAGGCGGCGGCGGCCCACCCGTTGCCGCGCGCCCAGAACGCGCCCTGCGGGTAGTGGTTCGGCTGTTCGACCCAGATGTGGCGGAACAGCCCCGTGTGGCCGTCGCGGAGGTGCGCGGCGTGAATCAGAATCTGCTCGACCGCCTCGTCGAAGGCGTCGGCGTCGCCCGCGGCCGCGCCGTAGCGGGCGAGGAAGGGACACATCATGTAGACGGAGTCTATCCACAGCGACTTGATGCCCGCGAGGTCGGGGTCGTGGTGGGGGATACCGCCGTCTTCGGTCCGCTCGAAGGACAGAAGCGACTCGTAGGCGCGCTCGGCCGCGTCGAGGTAGCGGTCCTCGCCCGTGCGGTCGTAGAAGTCGAGGACGCCGTGACCGATGGCGGTGCTGTTGTTCGTGTTCATGCACTTCTTGACGGTCAGCTCCCAGCTCGCCTCGTACTCGCGGCCGTGGCTGAACACCTCTATCGGGTAGCTCGGGCCGTAGCTCAACTGCCCGGCGTCGTTCTGTGTCGCCACCGCGGTGTCGACGAGGTGCTTCGCGCGCTCGACCGACTCGGCTCCCCCCTCGGCGAGCAGGCCGTTGATGGCGACGCCGGTAATCCACGACTGACCGTCGATGTCCAGCGACCTGAGGTACGAGGCGGCGCGCTGGACTGGTGTAAGCTCGTCTGTTGGCATGAGTACAGTACCCACACGAAGACGTGCGAGGATGAAAAATGTATCCCATGGCGTCGCGCCACCACCGGACGGCGGCCGCGCGGGCCAGTCGGTCAGCCAGTCCGGAGCCGGGGGTACTCGTTCGCCGCGACAGACACGTTCCCCAGGCGGGAACAAATATATACGGCTCTGGTTCGACTACCACACCATGAGCTCCCCACCGAACAAACGCCCCGGTCGAACAATCCGCTCGGTCCAGATAGCGTTCAATATCATCGACCTCCTCCAGGAGGAGGCGGGCATCGGCGTGACGCGAATTGCCGACGAGCTCGGCCACTCGAAGAGCACCGTCCACAGCCACCTCCGGACGCTCGAAGAGCGCCGCGTCATCGTGCGCGAGGGCGACGGCTACCGGCTGGGCCTGCGGTTTCTCGACGTGGCTTCGCACGTCCGCGACCAGATAGGCAACTTCGACATCGTTCAAAAAGAGGTCGACTCGCTGGCCGAGGAGACGGGCGAAATCGTCCAGTTCGGCGTCGAGGAGTACGGCAAGGTCTCGTACCTCCACAAGGCGCAGGGGGAACACGCCGTCGAGACGCTGTCGCGGGTGGGGACCCAACAGCCGATGTACTCCACGTCGCTGGGCAAGACGATTCTGGCGTACCTGCCGCCCGAGCGCATCGAGGAAATCGCGGCCGCGATGGAGTACGAGCCCAAGACGGCGAACACCATCACCAGTCCGGAGGAGCTGTTCGAGGAGCTCGAAACCATCCGCGAGCAAGGGTACGGCATCGACGACGAGGAGAACATCAACGGTCTGCGCTGCGTCTCTGCGCCCGTCAAGAACGACGAGACGATTCTCGGCGCGATTAGCATCACCGGCCCGTCGAGTCGGTTCACCGAGGACCGCCTGCACGGCGAACTCGCGGACTACGTCCGGAGCGCCGCGAACGTCATCGAACTGAACACGAAGTTCTCCTGAGGGCGCGGGGCCGGCGGCTCAGTAGTTCTCGTAGATAGTCTTCACCGACGAGAAGAAGTCGAGGCCGGCGTCGCCCTGCTCGCGGTAGGTGTTCGTCGACGAGTCCTTGTAGCCGCCGAAGGGGACGTGGAGTTCGAGGCCGGTCGTCTTCTCGTTGATTTTCGCGACGCCCGCTTCGACCTCGTTGACGAAGCGCTTGCCCTCGCTGAGGTCCTGCGTGACGATGCTGGCCGACAGGCCGTAGTCGACGTCGTTGGCGAGGGCGAGCGCGTCCTCGAACGAGTCGGCCTTGACGACCGCCAGCACGGGGCCGAAAATCTCTTCTTGGGCGATGCGAGCGTCGTTTTCGACGCCGGAGAACACCGTCGGCTCGACGAAGTAGCCGTCGTCGTAGTCGTCGCCGGAGAGCCTGCTGCCGCCGGCTTCGACCGTCGCGCCCTCCGAGGACCCGATGTCGACGTATTCGAGCGTCGTAGACAGTTCGTCCTCGGAGACGTGCGGACCCATGTCGGGGTCGTCGAGGCCGTCGCCGACGACGAGCGAGTCTGCGTAGTCGGAGACGGCCGCGACGAACTCGTCGTACACGTCCTCGTGGACGATGGCGCGCGAGGTGGCCGTACACGACTGGCCGGTCGTGCCGAACGCGCCGACGCCGACGGTCTCGGCGGCGTCTTCGATGTCCGCGCTGGGCATGACGACGGTCGGGTTCTTGCCGCCCATCTCACACTGGACGCGCTTGAGGTCGACCGCGGCCGTCTCGGCGACCATCGTCCCCACGGCGGTGCTGCCGGTAAAGGAGACGCCGTCGATGCGCTCGCTCTCGATGAGCGGGCCGCCGACCTCGCTCCCGGAGCCGGTGATGGTGTTCGCCACGCCGGCCGGGAGGCCCGCGTCGTCGAGACATTCGAGGACGATGGCGACGACGCCCGGCGCTTCGGACGCCGGCTTGAGGACCGCGGTGTTGCCGGCGGCGAGCGCCGGGGCGAGCTTCCAGACCGGGATGGCGATGGGGTAGTTCCACGGCGTGATGAGCGCGACCGTCCCGAGGGGTTCGTGCTTCGTGTAGAGGTCCTTCCCGGGGGCGCTCGCGGACTTGACGGTGCCGCCGAAATCCCGCGCTTTCGCGCCGTAGTAGTGGAAGATGTCGATGGCGCGCTGTACCTCGCCGCCCGCCTCGGAGCGCGTCTTGCCCTCCTCGCGGACGAGCACCTCGGTCGCCTCTTCTTTCCGCGCGTCGAGGTTGTTGCCGGCCTCGCGGAGAATCGCGCCACGGGACGGACCGGGCGTCGACGCCCACTCGTCCTGCGCGGCGACGGCCGCGTCGAGCGCCGCCTCGACGTCTTCTTTGGAGGACGCCGGGTGGACGCTGACGACTTCGCCGGCCGCCGCGGGGTTCGTCACTTCGAACGTCTCTCCCGACTGGGAGTCGGTCCATTCGCCGTCGATGAAGTTACCGTAGGTTCTCGACATTCGACCTAGCCATGCACAGCCATCACTAAGTAAGCTTCTCATGGCGAGCGCGGATGGCCGCCGCGAGCTCGTGGCCGTCGCAAGGTGTGAGCGAAGCGAATTCGCGAGGTTCGGACTAGTATCGACGAGTCGCCGCCGACTCAGAGCAGGAACTGGAGGACGACAAAGAGCGTCGCGACCGAGACGGCGGTGGTCGCGAACACGTTCATCGACGCGAGGTCGGCGTCGCCGCCGAGTTCGTTCGCGTAGATGAACGACGAGACGGCGGTCGGCGTCGCGAGCATCGTCACGCCGGCTTGGACCGTCGACCAACTCGACGCGAACGTCGAGAAGACGGCGAAGGCGAGAAGCGGCATCAGGACGACTTTGCTGCCGACGACGGCCCCGACGGTGCGAAAGTCGAACGACTCGGTGGAAATCGTGAGCGACGCGCCGATGGAGAGCAGCGCCACGGGGAGCGCGAGCGAGGAGAGCGCGTCGAGCCCCGTCAGAAGGACGCCGGGGACGCCGAGGCCGAGCCCGGAGAAGGCGAGCCCCAACACGAGCGCCGGAATGACCGGCGTCTTGAGCACGCCGACGAACTCCTCTTTGAACGACACGTCAGCGCCGTTGACGAGCACGAGGACCGTGATAGTGAGCGGGACGTGGGTGAGCGCGCCGATGCCGAGGATGACGGCCGCCTTCGCAGACGCCAGCGAACCGAACGTCGAATCGACGAGCGGGAGCCCGAGGAAGCCGAGGTTCGAGTAGTACGACTGGACGATGGCGACACTGCGAACCGAGTCGGGCGACACCCGCCGGTGGACGACCCAGCCGACGGCGAGCATCGTAAAGAGGACGAGCCAAAAGCCCAACACGAGCGTCGGCTCGATGACTTCGCGAATCGGCTGGTCGTACGTCGAGGTGAACACGAGCGCGGGGAGCGCGAAGGCGAACGCGAAGAACGTGAGTTTGTCGCGGCGGCCGCTGTCGAGGAGGCCGAGACGCTTCGCTAGCGCCCCGAGGCAGAGCACCCCGAGCATGTAGCCCAGATTTGCGGCGACGGTCATACACGTCCATCGAACAGGGGGGTTCTTCCGTGTTACGCTCGCGGAGATTTCGTTCGGGTAGTTCGACCACGAGAGCGCCTGAGAACCGCGTATTCCAGTTAATCGTCCATGAGAGATTCGAGCTCGCGCGCGAGGCGCTCGCCGATGCGAATCATCGCGTCGTCGCCGGGATGGACGAGGTCGGTCGTCATTCCGCTGGCGGTCGGCAGGAGGTCGGGGCCCTCCACGAGGTGGACGTTGTCGTAGCCGCACTCGTCGACCACGTCACGAAGGTGCTGGCGGAACGTCTCGGAGAGCGTCGCTTCCTCGTGGTCACGCTTGTACTCGCGCACGTGCGGGAACAGCGTGATGCAGGCGACGGGTTTGGTCGGGTTCGCCGCGGCGACGGTTTCGACCATGTCCGCGGCGCGCTCGCGGAACTCGTCGGGCGAGAATCGGCCGACCATATTCACCGACAGCGAGAGCGTCGCCACGTCCCAGTCGTCGCGGGCGGCGATGTGCTCGGCCATCGCGGGGTCGCAGTAGGCTGTCCCGCAGGAGCCGAGGTTTATCGGGTCCGCACCGAGTCTCCGGGCCGTCTGGTTAACGTACGTGAGCATCTCCGCCGACGGGTCCTCGCCCTCGGTAATCGACGTGCCGTACGCGAGGTATCGGAGGCTCGGAACCTCGTCGGCGGTCGGCGGCCGCCGCGCGCCCTCGACGCCGTGGTAGTAGATGTGGCCGCCGCGGTGGTCGCCGGGGAAGACGAGTCGGCACACCTCGGGTGCGTAACGCATCTCGCCGGTCGCCGCCGGGTCGAGGTCGGACAGCGACTCCGGGGGAGACAGTTCGACCGTCTTCGGCTCCGGCCCGAGCGTGAACTCCTCGCCCGTCGCCTGAAAGTCCCCCCAGAACGGCCGAACGAGGCTGTCTCGCTCCTCGGAGGAGAGCGTGATTCGAACCGTCTCATCGGGGACGAGTCGAATCTCGGTTCCCGCCGGGTGAGACATCCGCGTCTGCGCGCCGGTGTTCAGGCCGCTCCTGACGGCCTCCGGAACGCGGAGCAGTCGAAGTCCCTCGTGCGGTCTGACCCGCTGGAGCGCCCTGACGTTGTGGAACTGAACGTCGTCGTGCTGGATATCGTCGTGCTGCATACCGTGTGAGTCACGCACACGCCACACCTACTTATCCCTACCTCCGGCGACCGACGCGCGGCGACGGGCGCGCCGGTGCTGGACGGAGACAGACGCCGAAGTGGCATCATCGGTTCCCGAGGCGGGAAAATTACAGCCATATGATTGTAATATGTGGGCGAATATAGCGTCGAATTCGCGCGTTCGTCGTGAGTGACGCACAGCCGACCAAAACGCCAACCCTCCCAAACCCAATCTAGAGCCCACAGAGAGGCCTAAATCCGAATATTCGCCACCGGGGAACGCAAAGTCCATCCAGAGTGAATAATTGGGCACGATTCGCCCGATGTTCGTTCCCCACCGGCGAACAAGATGGAGTATGACGCTGCCCTCGTGCGGTCAGTCTGGGAATGTGGCCGCTCAACTGCCGGAGCTGAAGGTGTGTTATGATTGGTGCGGGCCGGGAGTCCGGTGGGGACGAGCGGCCGGTGAGACGTGAAAACGGCTCAACAGGGAGCGAGGGAACGTCGAGACGGCGAAAAATGGGGTGGGGTGCTTCCGACGGCTGCCGTCGGGTAGCGTCAGGCAGGTGCGGTGAGCGTGGTCAGTCGATATCGGTGCGGTCGGAGTCGTCGGTGCGCGCCCGGGTCGATGTCGGTGAGTCAGTCGATGACGCGGGCGATGCCGTCGTCGAGTTCCTCGTACAGTTCCTCGGCGCGGCGCTCGTCGTCGGCCGACAGCGACCGAATCGGCTCGCGGACTTCCCCGCCGTGCAGGCCGGCCAGTTCGAGGCCCTTCTTCACTATCGGGACGCTTATCGCGCCGGGAAGGTCGTTGTCGGTTCCCGTCTCGCCGCGGAGAGCTTGGAACGGGAGCGTCAGGTCGCGAATCTCGCGGGCGCGTTCCCAGTTCTCCTCGGTGAGCGCCTCGAACAGCGCGAGGCCGATTTCCGGGCGGAAATTGCTGACGCCCGCCGAGAACCCCTCGATGCCCTCGTTCCAAAACGAGACGGCGTAGGGTTCCGCGAGGCCGTCCACCCAGACCACGTCGTCGTCCGCGACGGCGACGGCGGAACCGAGTTTGACCGGGTCCTCGATGGCGTACTTGACGCCGACGACGCCCTCGATGCGCGAGAGGTCGCGGAGGAAGGAGACCGAGGGGTCGAAGCCGCGGACGTAGGGAACGAGCGGCGTGTCGGTCGCGGCGTCGAGTTTCTCGTAGTAGCGGATGAGTCCCCGCTCGTGGACGTAGGTGTGGTCCGGCGGCATGACCATCATGGCGTCCACGCCGACGCGGTCGTAGGCTTCCATCAGGTCCGTCGCGGCCTTCGTCGACCCGCCGACGCCGGCGAGGACGCAGGCGCTGTCGGGGAGCGCGTCGACCGCCGTCTCCGTCACGTCGACGCGCTCCTGTTGGGACAGGGAGTGGTATTCGCTGATGTTCGCGGCCGCGAGGAACGACGAGATACCGTCGCCGGAAAGCGACTTCGCGTTCGCTTCGAGTTTGTCGTGTTGAATCTCCAGGTCGTCGTCGAACGGCGTGAGCAAGCCGACGGCGACGCCACGGAGACGACTGCGTACACGGTCGTCTGCGAGTGGCATGGTACAGTCAATCTGAGTCAACCGTGATAAACCCATCGTCAACGCCTGAATCCGGCGTTCACGCGCGTGAGAGCGCCCGCGAGTCGTCCATCTGGTGCGCGGCAGTCAGGCTTCGTGACCCGAACGGGCGGGCCGAAGCGGTACCCGAATTGAAGTCGGACGTCGCGGTCACCCATCAATTTATTACGATTTGGTCAGAGTGGATTCGTATGGACGTCTTGATGACCGGCGTCTATGGCCGGTGCGGCACCGCAGTCATAGACCACCTGCACGACGACGACGCCTACGACTTCACGTACTTCAACCGCTCCGACCGCCCCGACGACCACCCCTACGGCGGCTACGACACCGTCGTCGGCGACGTGTCCGACTACGACGCGCTCGACGGCGCCGCGGCGGGGCAGGACGCGATGGTCCACATGGCGGCGTACCCCTACACCGACGGGACGTGGGAGGACATCTTCGAGCCCAACATCATCGGGATGTACAACGCGCTCGAAGTCGCCCGCGAGAACGAAATCGAGTCGTTCGTCTTCCTCTCGACCAACCACGTCATGGGCGGCTACGAGGACGAGTTCTCCCCCGAGATATACGAGCCGGGCCACGGACTCGTCATCGGCCACGAGGACCCCGTCCGCCCCGACTCGTTTTACGGCGCGTCGAAGGCGTACGGCGAGGACATGGGTCGGTACTACGTCGAGAACTACGAATACCCCAAGCAGTTCTACGCCCTCCGGGTGTGCAGCGTCCGGATGCCGGAGTACGACCACCCCTACGGCGACGCCGAGGCCGCCGTCGAGAACGGCGAGTTCGAACGCGGGAGCGCCGAGTACGAGGAAACCGTCGGGCGCATGAAGGCGATGTGGCAGTCCCGCCGCGACTTCGCCCACGAAATCGACTGCTGTCTGCAAGACGACAACGTCGAATTCGGTATCTTCAGCGGCGTGAGCGACAACCAGCGCCGGTGGTACGACCTCGAACACGCCCGCTCGCAAATCGGCTACCACCCGCAGGACGACGGCGAGGAGTGGGACAGCCCGCCGGAGTAGTCTCGAACGACTGAGTACAGACGGCTACGCGGTCGCGGGGGCAGAAAAAACGAGAGTCGGGTCAGTCCGCCGCGACGACGCTCACTCGGTGTGAAGCGTCACGTAGCCGTCAAAGTTGAGAATCACGAACTGCGCGAGGTCGCCGAACAGCGCCTTTCCGGTCGGCGACCGCTTCCGGCCGAGGATGAACACGTGGTCTGCGCCCTCCTCGTCAGCGACTTCGATGACCGTCTCGGCGCGCTCTTTCTCGGCGGCGATTCGCGGGACGATTTCGTAGGACACCTGGTCGTCGGTCGCGAAGACCTTCCGGGCGACCTCCTCGGCGTCGTTCATCGCGCCCTTGAACGCGTCCTGTTCGGTGTACGACGTGTG
Source organism: Haloferax sp. Atlit-109R (assembly GCF_003665865.1). Taxonomy (NCBI): domain Archaea; kingdom Methanobacteriati; phylum Methanobacteriota; class Halobacteria; order Halobacteriales; family Haloferacaceae; genus Haloferax; species Haloferax sp. Atlit-109R. Next base: position 1,358,957 of record NZ_QPLO01000002.1, on the reverse strand, counting down.
CTCGACGTCGCCAATGGTGTCGAGGACCTCCTGGGTCTCCTCGAACTCGTCTTCGGTGAGCGTGACGAGGAGGACGAGGTCGGCGTCCGCGCCGAGCGCGTGTTCTCTGGCCTCCCGGAGGAGGTCCGCGTGCGAGTCGGTGTTCTCGATGAGTACTAATCCTCTGTCCATGCACCCTCATTCCGTCTCGCCTTATCTAAGTCTACCGGGGAAAGGGACGGCGAGGGTAAGGCTGGCCGGGGCAGTATACTGAAATACACCGCGGTACTCTACGCAGACATGCCCGAAACGAGTCTCGCCGACGTGCTCCGCGATTACGAGACCCGAATGAAGCTCGTCCTCGTCATCTCGCTGGCCTCTATCGCCCTGCTTCTCCTCTCGCTGCCGTCTATCGAACCGGGGACGACGACCCACGCGCTCGTCTATCTCCAACTGACGACGTTCGGCGGATTAGCGGTCGTGATGCTCGGACTGTTGCTGTGGACGGCGAGGAGCGCGTGAGACGGGGCGAAAACCAGCGCGAACGGGCGGGGAACTGTTATTTTCTCTATCATGGTTGGGATGGGCAAATCCAGTATCTATATTAACGGGGAGTATCATGATAGATGATACCGCATGGCTGGAAAGCGTTCAACCAACTGGAGTAGACGAGACCTTATCAAGTACGGGGCGGTGGCTGGCACGGCTGGACTGGCCGGCTGCTTCGATAGTTCCGGGCAGACGACCGAAGACGGCAGTACCGGGGACGGCACGGACGGCGGCACGACCACCGAGGGCGGCGCGAGCATCGCCGACGACACCCTCGATTACCCCGCGGGCCGACCCGCGACGGACGTGCAGTTCAACCGGTACAGCCTCGGCAACTACGCGCACACCCTTCAGGACCAACTGTTCGAGGAAGTCGCGCGCGGCTACGCCGACGGGACGGTCCGACCCGACCTGCTCGAAGACATGACCGTCGACGGGCGGACGCTCACGCTGACGTTCCCCGAGGGGTTCAAGTGGTGGAACGGCGACGACCTGACGGCCGAAGACTACTACATCGGTCTCGAAATCGACCGCCTGCAATCGCCCGAGCAGTCGCCCATCGAGAGCAACACGCTGGTCGACGACTACACCATCGAGCGGACGTTCAAGACGGCCGTCTCGCCCAACCTGATGAAGGCGAACGTCGCCGAGACGTTCGTCAACACCCCGCGATCGATTTACCGCGAATACCTCACCCGCTACGAGGAAGCATCGAATGAGAGCGAGCGCGAGAGCGTGACGAGCGACCTCCTCGACATGAGCATCACGACCCAACAGCTCATCGACGAGGGGCTCGGCAACGCGCTGTACCGCGTCACCGGCTTCAACTCCTCGGAGACCGTCCTCGAGAAGTTCGAAGACCACCCGTACGCGAGCCGGACGGACGTCCCGAACGTTCGCATCATCCCCGAGACGACCGCCGACGTGGAGTCGCTGTCGGTGAACGACCAGCTCGACATGAACCCCGACGTGCTCATGTCGGAGTCCCAGCAGTCCCGGTACCCGGACAACATCGAGAACGTCTACCGACTCAACTGGTTCCGCACGCAGAAGTTCACGTTCAACTTCAAAAACGAGCACATCGCGCGACTCCCGGTCCGGCGCGCCATCGTCAACGCGGTGGACTTCGAGTCGATGGTCGCCGCGATGCGGCAGGCCGGGACCGTCGGCGCACCCGCCGAGAACCAGACGGCGCTGCGCTCGACGATTCACGAGGAGTACCTCGGCGAGGACTTCGTCGACCAGCTCATCGACTACCCGGTCGGCAAGGACCTCGACGCGGCGACGCAACTGCTCGAAGACGCCGGCTACACCAAGGAAGACGGGACGTGGGTCGACCCGGACGGCGAGTCGTTCACCTTCACGGTCCTGACGCAGAACAACAACACCCAGGTGCAGGCGACGAAGGTCTTCAACGACCAGCTCAACGCGTTCGGCATCCAGACCGAAATCAGCACGGTCAGCTCGACCGACTACTACCAGCGCCTCCAAACGTACGAGGCGGACATCTTCTGGATATGGCACGTCGCGAAGGCGCTGTGGCACCCGACGGCGTACTTCTCGAACAACTTCTACGGCATCGAGGTCGGTGACCCCTCCAGTGGGAACGAGACCGGCCCGACGGGCAAGCCCTTTACGACGACCATCCCGAGCGAGGTCGGCGCGACCGAAATCTCCGGCAGCGGCAAAGAGATTCAGCCCGCACAGCTGATGAACGACCTGCCGAACTCCGAGTCCGCAGAGCAGGTCAGAGAGCGGACCCGCGACCTCGTCCAGTGGTTCAACTACGCGCTTCCCGACTTCGTCTTCGTCGAGGAGGACTCCGGCTACTGGGGCGACACGCAGGACTTCTCCATGCCGACGGGCGACGACTACGAACTCAACACGAACCGACCGGGCGAGTTCTCCTTCAAAAACGGGTGGATTAGCTCCAACTCGCAGTGAGGTGAGACGGCAGCCTCGACGGGCTTAACCACCACAATTAAGCTCTCTCACGCTAGAAGCCAAACTATTAATAATGACACCAAAGTATTTGTTGAAGCGTCTCGGGCAAGCGATACTGACGTTTTTCGTCACGATGACGGTCTCGTTTCTGCTGTACCAGGCCATGCCCGGTGGCCCGACGGAAGCGATGCGGAGCGTGATCCTCTCGCAGAGCGGCGGGAGCGTCGATATCGACCGACTGAACAGGATGATACAGCTCTACACGAACGTGAACCCGGACCAGCCGATGCACGTACAGTATTTCAACTACGCGTCTGACGTGATTCTCCGGCAGGACCTCGGCACCTCGTTCTTCAAAAACGAGGAGGTCACGACGCTCATCATGCAGCGCATCCCGTGGTCGATGTTCATCAGCGTCTACGCGCTCGCGCTGGGCTACTCGCTGAGCATCTTCCTCGGCGTGATGACGGCTTACCGGGAGAAGTCGCGGTTCGACTCCACGGTGTCATCGCTCATCATCGGACTCAACTCGATTCCGTACTACATCGTCGGCGTCGTGCTCATCTACTTCCTCGCCATCCAGAACAACTACTTCCCGACCGGCGGCCGAATCGGCTCGGGCATCGCCGCGGGGTACAATCCGGAGTTCATGCTCAGTCTCGTGCAACACGCGGCGCTCCCGGCGATTTCGATGGGCGCGCTCGCGACCTCCGGCGCGCTCGCCATGCGCGGGAACGCGGTTCGCGTCCTCGGCGAGGACTACATCCGCGTGGCGCAGCTCCGCGGGCTCCGCGAGACCCGCATCGCCACGCAGTACCTCGGGCACAACTCCATCCTCCCGATGTACACGCAGTTCATGATCGGCATCGCCGGCGTCTTCAGCAGCGCCGTCATCGTCGAGGAGGTGTTCGCGTACCCGGGCATGGGCCTCCTGATGTTCGAGGCGGTCAAGACGCAGGACTACCCGCTGTTGATGGGCACGCTCCTCGTGTTCACGGCGATTTCGCTGACCGCTATCTTCATCGCGGACCTCACGTACACGCTCATCGACCCGCGCATCTCGGTGGGTGAGGAGTAACCATGAGTGAAGCACATTCCGACACGTTCGACCTGAAAGACCTCTACGAGGAGGACATCGACCCGGACCCCGAATCGGGTGCCGACCGCGCAAAGCGATTCCTCGAAATGAACGTTGTCGCACCCGCGCGCATCGCGGCCGACGACTGGCGCGCGCTCGTCGGCGGCGCGATTCTCGCCTTTTTCCTCCTCATGGGCACCGTCGGCGTCTGGCTCGTCGAGCGACCGACGAGCGGTGACGCGCCCGTCCTCGCCGCGCCGTTCGAATCGCTGGCGTACCCGCTCGGCACCGACGTGTTCGGCCAGCCGATTCACGCCCAGCTCATCCACGCGACGCCGGGCATGTTCAAGATGATATTCGCGGGCGCGGTCGTGAGCGTCGGCTTCGCCGCTCTCGTGGGCGTCGTCGCCGGCTTCGAACACGGCACGCGCATCGACTCGTTCCTGATGACCGTCACCGACGTGGTCATCACGATTCCGGGTCTGCCGCTCATCATCGTCATCACGGCCATCTTCCAGCCCGAGAACCCCTACATCGTCGGGGTCTTCCTCGGCATCGACAACTGGCCGGGGCTGGCGCGGACCGTCCGCTCGCAGGTGCTGAGCATCCGCGAGGAGTCCTACGTCGAGGCGTCCGAAATCATGGGCATCCCGCTGTCGTCGATTCTCCGTCGGGACATCCTCTCGCAGCTCATGCCGTACGTGATGATAAACGGGGCGCTCACCTCGCGGCGCATCATCTTCGAGTCCGTGGGGTTGTACTTCCTCGGCATCCTGCCGTTCACCACGTTCAACTGGGGCGTCATGATGAACCTCGCGTACGAGGGCAACGCGCTCACCCGCCCGGACATGCTCCCGTGGATGGTCGCGCCCATGGTCTGCATCTTCCTGCTGTCGTTCGGGCTCGTCCTCCTGTCGCAGGGGCTCGACAGCCTGTTCAACGTCCGCCTCCGGGCGCGCCACGCGAACACCTCGAAGAAAGGCACCTCGAAGAACAACCAATCGCAGGCGACCGGCGGGGACTGACCCCGTGCCAACACCTATAACCAGACGATGACTACCAACCAAGCAATGCGAACGTCGAATCAGAACGACTCGGACCCCGACCAAGACGTCGTGTTCGAAGTCCGCGACCTGGAGGTCACTTTCGGGACCAACCGAGGCGAATCGAGAGTCGTCCGCAACGTCGACTTCGACATCTACCGCAACGAGACGCTCGGGATGGTCGGCGAAAGCGGCAGCGGCAAGTCGATGACGTCGTCCGCGTTGATGAACGCGGTCGTCAGCCCGGGCGAGACCTCCGGCGAAGTTACCTACTACCCGCCCGACGGCGGCGAGCCGATTTCCGTGCTCGACCTCGACGAGGAAGAGCTGCGGAAGTTCCGCTGGGGCGAAGTCGCCATGGTGTTCCAAGGCGCGATGAGCTCGTTCAACCCCGTCAAGAAGGTCCGCGGCCACTTCAGGGAGACCCTCGAAGACCACAACCGCGACGTGGAGGCGGGGCTCGACCGCGCCCGCAAGATTCTGGGCGACCTCTACTTAGACCCCGACCGCGTCCTCGACTCGTACCCCTACGAGCTCTCGGGCGGGATGAAACAGCGCGCGCTCGTCGCGCTCGCGCTCATCCTCGAACCGGAGGTGCTCGTGATGGACGAGCCGACCGCCGCGCTCGACCTCCTGATGCAGCGCTCTATCGTCTCGCTGCTCAAGGAGCTCAAAGCGGAGTACGACCTGACGATTATCTTCATCACCCACGACCTGCCGCTTCTCACCAAGCTCGCGGACCGGCTCGTCGTGATGTACGCGTTCGACATCGTCGAAATCGGCTCGACCGAGGAGATACTGTACGACGCCGCGCACCCCTACACGCGGTCGCTCCTCAACGCGACGCCGGACCTGAACGCCCCCATCGAGGAGATGCAGTCCATCTCGGGGTCGAAGCCCGACCCGGTGACCAACATCCCCGGCTGTTCGTACCGGCCGCGGTGCCCGATGGCCGACGAGTCTTGCGCGGAGGCGGAGCCACCGATGGCGGACCGCGGCGGCGGCCACCGAACCGCGTGTTTCTACCACGACGACGTGTCCGACGAGATTCCGATTCCCGCGATGGAAGCGGCCGAAGAGGGCGGTGAGGCCGAATGAGCGTCGATAACTCCATCCTCTCGGTGGACGACGTATCGGTCCACTTCACGGACAGCAGCGGCTTCCTCGGCCTGTTCGGCGAGCGACAGACGGTCCGCGCCGTCGACGGCATCTCGCTCGACATCGGGGAAAACGACGTGGTCACGCTCATCGGCGAGTCCGGCTGCGGTAAGTCGACGCTCGGAAAGGCCATCATCGGCGCGCAGGAGCCGACCCACGGCTCGATTACCTACCGCGGACAGGATATCTGGGAGGCGAAAAACAGCCGCGACCCGGACATCCCGTTCTCGGAGATTCGGCGGTCGCTCCAGATTATCCACCAGGACCCCGGCAGCGCGCTGAATCCGAACCAGCGCATCCTCACCTCGCTGATGCTCCCCCTGAAAAAGTGGAACCCGAACCTCGGCGAGGAGGAGCGCCGAAAGCGCATCTACGCGCTCCTCGAACGCGTCGGGCTCACGCCCGCCGAGGACTTCGTCGAGCGGTTCCCCCACCAGCTCTCGGGCGGCGAGAAACAGCGCGTCGTGTTGGTTCGGTCGCTGCTTTTGAACCCGGACGTCATCCTCGCCGACGAGGCCATCAGCGCCCTCGACGTGAGCCTCCGGGTGGAGATGATGGACCTGATGCTCGAACTGCAAGACCTGTTCAACACCTCCTACGTCTTCATCAGCCACGACCTCTCGAACGCCCGGTACATCGCCGAGAAGTCCGGCGGCCGCATCGCCGTCATGTACCTCGGCCGCATCGTCGAAGTCGGGCCGATAGAGCAGGTCATCGGTGACCCTCAGCACCCCTACACGCAGGCGCTGAAGTGGGCGACCCCGAACCTCTACGAAGGAGACGAGGACGACGACCTTCCGATTCGGAAAATCGACATCCCCGACCCGACGAACCGGCCCAGTGGCTGTCACTTCCACCCGCGCTGTCCGAAGGCGCGCGAGGTCTGTGAGACGAACGACCCGGGCGCGTTCGAAGACGAGACCGGCCACGCCGCGCGGTGTTTCCGCGCCGACGAAGACCACGAGTACTGGGACAGTCCGAGCATCGTCGACGACTGAACCGGGCTCGCGGACGCCGTGCGCGGCCAACTATCGACCGCCGACCACCGACCGCTGACCGTCAGCCGCTTTCCAGCACCACGTTTTCGCCCCGCAGAGCCGTCCGAGCCGGTCGAACGACCTCCGAGCGAGCAGTATCTATTTGTGTGCGGAGAGCGACCGTGTGGGTACGTATGTCAGTCAACGCATCGCGCGTGCCTTCGCTCCGGAAGGCCGCGGCGTCGAACCGGAACTTCATTATGACCGCGCTCGCCGGCGTCTGCATGATTCTCCTCGCGCGTTTCGTCCTCGACGGGACGATTGCAGGAATGTTCGGCGTCTGGGGCATCTCGCTCGTCGGCGTCGCCGTCGGCGGCTACCTGTTGCTCCGACTCTGGGGCGCGTACAATTGACCTCCGAGACTCGGCCACCGACCGGAACGGCGAACTGAATCACCACTCGGAAAAACGGGGATAGCGTTTCGCGAGCGACCGCCGTCGCGTCGTCGTTCTCTCTCGTCGCACCCGGGGTCGTTCCGTCCCGCCCGCCGAGGCAGTTACGCGACGCGGTTGGCGTCGATGTAGTCCCAGTCGAACGCGTAGCCGAGGCCGGGCGTCTGCGGCAGTTCGACCACGCCGTTGTCGTCGATTTCGTCCGGCGGGTGTTCGAGACCGGGGAAGTACGTCTCGTAGTCGTGGTTCGGGTGCAGGAGGCCGCGCTCGTAGTACCGGCCGGGGAACGCCATCGTCCCGAGTAGTTGGAGGTTCGGCGCGTCGCGGCCGTGAATCTCGCACTCGATGTTGAACGACTCGCAGAGGCCGACCGCCTTCAGCGCCGGCGTGAGGCCGCCAACGTCGTAGACGCCGACGCGGATGATATCTGCGATGTCCCGCTTAATCCACTCGGCGCGGGTGTGCATCCGACCCTCGGCGGTCTCGGGGCCGACGACGGCGATATCGAGTTCGTTCGAGAGCCACTCGTAGGAGGACATCGAGTGTTCGTCCATCGGCTCTTCTATCCAGCGGAAGTCGAGGTCTTCGAGCGCCTTCCCGATTTTCTTGGCCTCGCTCCGGCTGTAAAAGTGGTGGGCGTCGAGCATGAGGTCGATGTCGTCGCCGACGCGCTCGCGGACCGCCCGGCAGGCGGCGATGTCCTGTTCGGGGTCGTCACCGAACGGCGGCATCCACGTGTGGAGTTTGACGGCCTGATACCCCTCCGCGACGAGTTCCTCGGCGAAGTCTGCGTACGCCTCGGGCGAGCCGAGTCCGTCGGGGTCGTCGTCACCGACCATCGTACTGCCGTACGCCGGGACCGAGTCACGGGCCGCGCCGATGAGTTGGTAGACCGGGAGGCCGGCGTCCTTGCCGGCGATGTCCCAGAGCGCGCAGTCGATGGGCGCGACGCGCTTGTCAGTGAGCGTTCCCTTGTTCAGTCGCTCGGCCCGACAGAGCAGTTGCCAGAGCTTCTCGCGGTACAGCGGGTTCTCGCCGACGAGGTGCTTCTTGGCGAACTCGTTGGCCGCCTCGTGGCCGCCGCGGCAGTAGCCGTCGGGGCCGCCGTCGACGACGACGTGGGTGATGGTCCGCGTCGACTCCCTCGGCTCGCCGGGGTGGCCGTGACCCTTCTCGTCGGGGTCGATGTGGGACGCACAGCTGAACCGGATGGTACGGATGTCGCTGATCTCCATTCGTGGTAGTCGGTTACGCGGAACGGTCATAAAAGTACGGCGGGAGCGGCGATTTCGAGGGGCCGTGGAGGAGCAAAAGACGAGAGAGAATCCGGCGACGACGACGCGTCAGTCCAGCACGTCCGCCGGCTCCTCGGGGTACGGCTCGCGGACGAGCCGACCCATGTCGATTTCCTGGTACGGCGCGCGCCGGAGCGTCCCGTTCTCGACGAACTCGTCCGCGCTCGCGTCGGCCAGCTTCGCCGCCAGCGCGTCGCGAAGTTCGGCGACGACCTCGGGGTTGTCGGCGGCGCACTCGTCGAGTTCGTTCGGGTCGGCCGCGAGGTCGAACAGCTGTTCGCGGCCGCCGTTGCGCATGAACACGTACTTCCAGCGGCCCTCGCGGACCATTCCGGTGAAGTTCGGCGGGAGCCGCGGCGTCCGGTGGTAGCCGAACAGTCGCTCGCGGGACTCCGCGTCGCCCCGAATCGTCCCGAGCACGTCGACGCCATCGCGGAGTTCCTGGTCGCCCGCGGCGGTCGTCGCGATGCCGAACAGGTCGGTGAGCGACACGAGGTCGTCGCGGCGCTCGCCGGCCGGAAGCTCCGCGGGCCAACTCACGAGAAACGGGACGCGACACGACGACTCGAAGAACGACGACTTCTCCCAGCCGCGGTGGTCACCGAGGAGTTCGCCGTGGTCCGAGAAGAAGCAGATGAGGGTGTTGTCGGCGTCGTCGCGGGCCTCGACCGCGTCGAGCAGGCGACCGATTCGGCGGTCGACCTCCGAAATCATCCCGTAGTAGTACGCCTTGATGACCCGGACGGTGGTGTCGTCGATGCCGCCCTCGCGGGTCGTCCAGAAGTGGTGGTTCTGGGCGGGAATCTTCTCGTCCATGTGGTCGGTTTCGAGGTCACCTTTCACCGGGTTTCCGAGCCGCTCGGGGTCGTACATCCGGTCGAAGGGCGGCGACGGCGCGAACGGCGGGTGCGGCGGTTCGTACGAGACGAGGCCGAAAAACGGCTCGTCGGTGTCGCGGCCGACGAGGTCCACCGCGCGGTCGGTCATCCACGCCTCGTAGTTGTCGTCCGGCGGGAGTCGGTTCTGTTGGGGGAGGTGGACCATCGCGCCCTGTCGGGCGGTCGTCTTGACCTCGTGGCCGGTCTCCTCGCGGAACGTCTCGAAACTCAGGTGGTGGTCGTAGCCGAGGTCGATGTCGCGCGGGTGGGCGTGGTACTTCCCGACGAGGAAGGTCCGGTAGCCCCGCTCGCGCATGCTCCGTGCGAGGAAGGGGCCGCACCGGTCTTCGAGGTGTCGCGCGTCGCGCTTTTCGTTCCCGAGGTAGCCCGTCGTGATGGCCTCACAGCCGGTTCGAATCGTGTGTCGCGCCGGGATGCAGATCGGGTCCGGCGAGTAGGCGTTGGTGAAGGAGACGCCGCGGTCGACGAGTCGGTCGATGTTCGGGGTGTGGATTCGACTGTTTCCGAGCGCCTGAATCGTGTCCGACCGCTGCTGGTCAGTCATCACGAACAGGACGTTTGGGCGAGCATCACTCACGGCCGAACTCCGACCACCAGTAGTATAAAGATAGGTCACCGCGACGGTACGGGTACATGCCACCCGCAGCGAGTGCCTTCGACGTGACAGCCTACGCCGACGAGACGGACGACCTCCAGACCGAGGCGTTTCAGACGGCCATCGACGACTGCTCGGAGTCCGGCGGCGGGACCGTCACCGTCCCCAGCGGGACGTACACCGTCGGAACCGTCCACCTCCGAAGCAACGTGACGCTCTATCTGGAAGCCGGCGCGGTCGTCAGCCCCGCGAAAGACGAGTCCGAATACACGGACAAGTTCATCGGCCCCGACAACGAGCGCATCTTCTTCCTCGCCGAGGACGTGGAGAACGTCACCATCGCCGGCGAGGGCGAGTTCGACGGCCTCGGGACCGAGTTCATGCGGATGGACACGCCCATTCAGGGCCACTCCAACGAGAGCGCGTCGCACCCGCTCATCTCGAACGGCCCCCACGAGGCGAGACAGGGCGACGCCTACCTCTCGCGGACTGAGGGGACGGACGGCTGGCCCGTCGCCAAGCCCGACTTCCGGCCCGGGCCGATGTTCCGGTTCAACAACTGTACGAACGTCCGCGTCCGCGACGTGACCATCCGCGACATGCCCGCGTGGACGCTGTCGTTCCACGGGACCGAGGAGGTCGATATCCGCGGCGTCGACATCCTCAACCACCTGCTCATCCCGAACTGCGACGGCATCGCGCTCGGCGACACGAAGAACGTCCACATCTCCGACTGCACCATCCAGTCGTGCGACGACAGCATCACCTTCGGCGCGCGCCCCGACGAGCCGGTGACCTGCGAGGGCATCGTCGTGACGAACTGCACGCTCCGGTCGAGCGCCTGCGCCATCAAGTTCGGCTCGGGCACCGACGACACGATTCGCGACTGCCTGTTCCAGAACATCGTCGTGCAGGAATCGAACCGCGGCCTCGGTATCCAGCACCGCGACTCGGGCGTCGTCGAGAACGTGCTTTTCACCGACATCGTCGTCAACTCCAACATGCTCCCCGGCCCGTGGTGGGGCAAAGGCGAGCCCATCTACGTCACGTCGGTCCCGCGGGACGGCGACACCGACCTCGGCGGGATTCGGAACGTGCGCTTCTCGAACATCGTCGCGCGCAGCGAGAACGGCGCGCTCGTCTACGGCTCCGCGGACGCCGATATCGAGACCATCGAGTTCGACAACGTCCGCATCGACCTCGCCGGAAGCGAGCACGCCGACGAGGTGGGCGGCAACTTCGACCTCCAGCCGAGTTCGGTCGTCACGCCCATCTTCGCCAACGACATCGCCGGCGTCCACGTCGAGAACGCCCGCGACGTGACGATGCGCGACGTGACCGTCGAGTGGGACGACGACGGCGACCTGCCCGACTACTACCGGAGCGGACTGGCCTGCGAGGACGTGGACGGCCTGCTGGTCGACGGCTTCGTCGGCCGACAGGCCCACCGCGACGACGACGCGGCGGCGATTTCGCTCTCCGACACGACGGACATCACGGTTCGGAACTCGCGGGCGACCGAGGGAACGGGAACGTTCCTCTCGCTGTCGGACACGGCCGACGAGCGCCTGTTCGTCAACAACGACCTCATCGACGCCGCCGACGCCGGCGACGTGGCGTCGTTCGAGCGGTCGGGGAACGCCCTCCCGCGGTAACCCGTACGTTCAAGCCGACGCGACGACGACAGGGGAACGCGAACGCGAACACGCGCAGTCGAGTCCGCAGCGTTCGATTCGGTTCGAATAGCCGCATCGCCGTCTGTGGCCGTTCCGGCGGCGGTTCTCCCCGTGAGCGGTGGATTTTTGCTCCGAGCCGCCGACGGTCGAGTCGATGGTACAAGAGCTGACGCTAGCCGAAGCCAAGACGATTCTCGACGCGATGGAGGAGAAAGCCGAGGAACTCGGCGTTCCGCTGAACCTCGCGGTGACGAACAGCGAGGGGAACCTCCTCGGCTTCCGCCGGATGGACGGCGCGAAGCTCGTCGCGAGCAACATCGCACAGAACAAGGCCTACACCGCGGCCGCGGTGAAGAAGCCCACCCACGAACTGAAGGAAGGAGCCGAACCCGGCGGCGACGTGTACGGCCTCCACACCACCGATAACGGTCGCGTCGTCGTCTTCGGCGGCGGGTTCCCGGTCGAACACGACGGCGTCGTCGTCGGCGCGGTCGGCGCGAGCGGCGGCGCGGTGTCCGAAGACATGGAAGCGTCCCAAGCGGGGCTCGACGCGTTCGAACCGCTCCGCTGAGACGCCCGCGTCGGAGTCGCCGCGGTCGGGGTCGATTCCGACAACAGCCACTCCAGCGTCTCTGTCCTCGCGGTCCCGTTTCGGTCAGAAGCGAACGTACGCCGAGCGGTCGGTCTCGGCCGCGTAGAGGCTGCCCGTCATGTCCGCGACGTAGAGCGTCGAGCCGTCCGGCCCGCCGAGCGTGCAGTTCGTCGGGCGGTTCTCGGGGAACGGGTGACGTTCGAGCACCTCGCCCTCCGGGGAGAACACGTATATCGACGGTCCCGGGCCGCCTTTCTCCCAGCCGGCGCAGGCGACGATGTCGCCCGACTCCGTGAGCGTCATGCCGTCGATACCGCGATGGTCACCGAAGTCGTGCAGTATCTCGCGGGGGCCGAGCGACCCGTCGTCGCGAATCGGATAGGCCCGCAGGTCGGTCTCTTGGTCCGGGCCGTAGGTGCATTCTGCGACGTACAGTCGCGACTCGTCCGGCGAGAGGAGGATGCCGTTCGGTCGGTCCATCTCGTCTGTGAGGCGGACGAGTCGCCAGCCGTCGCTCGCGTCCGCATCCACCCGCTCGGCGCGGAAGACGGAGGTGTGACCGAGCAGCCCCCGGTCTTTGTCGTCGGGGTCGGTGAACCAGATATCCCCGTCGCGGTCGATTTCGAGGTCGTTCGGCCCGTTGAGCGGCGTCCCCTCGAACTCGTCGACGACGACCGACGCGGATTCACCCGGTGTCAACGCGGCGATGCGGTGGCCCTCGGCCTCGCAGGCGTACAGTTCGCCGTCGCGTCCCTCGTGGAGGCCGACCGCGCCGGCGGTCGAGTCGATGTAGACGCTCGTCTCTCCCGTCCCCGGGTCGTATTCGAGGACCTGATGCTCCTTTATCTCCGTGAATCGAACCGCGTCGCCGGTCCAAATCGGGCCCTCGGTGGCCCGAAACGGACCCGCGACCCGCTCGAACTCCCATGCCATCGAGTGGTCGTTCTCCCCGCGGGGACTTAAGCGTCGTCCGAGTCACTCCACGTGCCAAATTGTCAACTGAATTTCCGATTTCAGAATCACTTCTGCGAGATGGAACGGGGCGAACGAGTCGGGTGCAACCAAGCCGGAGAGACGGTTCGGAACAGCGTCTTGTGTGAGGACATAAAAAGTAAGTAAGCATATATTTTTCTTAAAATGTAAGATTTTAGATAGATGTCAATCAGTTGTCGAGCCACAATGACTAATAAATATCCAGTAGTAAGGAGATAAAAGCGATATTATAGCCATAAATAGGCGTTTTAGAATCCGTTTTATGAATCTATGTTAGAAATCTTACGAGACCGGGATAAATTTGTCAGGTTTCAAAATATCATTGTATTCTTATAATAATCCGTCTCGAACGACCGAGAACTGTATAGTCGGGAACGGACTCTCGTCGCAGTAGCGGGGAGAGCGCGGGCGCGAGCGGCGAGCGAGCGCCAGCGGGCGGAAAACTAATACTTCCAATCGTCCACGACAGCCGGTGACGTGCTTCGGACGGTCGTGCAGTCCGTCGATTACGGAGACACGACCAGACGTGTGGCAGACGACAGACAGCCACATTGTTCCATATTGTTCACCGAGTATTCCGTTTTGAACCAGGAATATTGTTTTAGGTTACTATACGGTATCTTTATGTTCCATTGCACCTCTGTGAGAATGAGTAACGTATGTCGAGAAAAGACATCACACAGATGCGGTCGCAGGTGGGTTCGGCGTCGGAGTCGGTCCGCGCTCGGTTCGGAGACGCGGCGAGTCGGCGGAACTTCCTCAAGGCGCTCGGGACGGCCGGAATCGCCGGTCTCGCGGGCTGTTCCGGCGGCGGCGAGAGCTACGACGGCCAAGAACAGACCACGGCCTCGGGCGGCGACGACGAGGAGACAGAGACGGAGTCGTCGTCCGGCGGCGACTCGGGCAGTTCGACGCTCCGCATGAGCGCGACCCAGCGCTTCGGGACCGTCGACCCCGCGAAGGGGACCGACTACACGCAGGTGCTCGCGTTGGTCAACCTCTACGACCCGCTCGTGTTCCCCGATACGGAGGGGAATTTGCAGGGGCACCTCGCGGAGGACTGGACCGTCTCGGACGACAACCAGACCTACACGTTCACGCTCCGCGAGGGCGCGACGTTCCACAGCGGCAACCCCGTTACGGCGGAGGACGTGCAGTTCTCGGCCGAACGCTTCCTCGATATCAACCAAGGCTACTCGTCGCTGCTCGGGAACGTGCTCTCGAAGGAGAACGTGACCGTCGAGGACGAGCGGACGGTGTCGTTCACGCTCGACCGCGTCCACTCGCCGTTCCTCGCGACGCTCGTGCTCCTGTTCGTCGTGGACAAACAACTGGTCCTCGACAACGCCGCAGACGGCGACTTCGGTGACCGCGGCGACTACGGCCAGTCGTTCCTCAACGACAACGACGCCGGCTCAGGTCCGTACGAACTCGCGGGCTTCGAGCGGCAGGCGCAGATTTCGTTCAGCCGCTACGCCGACTACTGGGGGTCGTTCAAAGACGGCGCGTACGACAACGTCACCGTCCAAATCATCACCAACGACCCGACCGTCCGCTCGCTGATGAAGACGGGCGAACTCGACATGTCGAGCCAGTACCAAAGCGAGGAGACCTACGAGGCGCTCGCTGCCGAAGACGACATCCGCGTCGAGTCGGTGCCGACGGTGACGACGTTCTACTTCAAAATCAACACCCAGAAGGCCCCGACCGACGACCCCGCGGTCCGCGAGGCGATGGCCTACGGCTTCGACTACGAGACGGCACGCAACGAAATCGCGCCGGGGTCGCTCCCCGCGCAGGGCCCGCTCCCGTCGTCGTTCGGCGTCCACAACGACGACATCGTCCAGCCGACCTACGACCCCGAGCGGGCGCGGCAGATTCTCGCCGACGCCGGCTACGAGGAGGGCGACATCACCGTCCAGAACACCTACGTGAAGGACTACGGCCTCGAAGAGAAGATGGGGCTGCTGTTCCAGCAGAACATGGACGAAATCGGCATCGACGTCGAGTTGAACCCCCAGACGTGGGGGACGATGACCGAACTCGCCACGAGCGTCGAGGACACGCCCCACATCAATCAGGTGTTCTACGGGCCGGTGTACCCCTCGCCCGACACGGTGTTCTACAACCAGTACCACTCCGAGGCCGCCTCGACGTGGATGAGCATGGAACACCTCGAAGACGAGAACGTCGATTCCCTCATCGACGAGGCGCGCTCGACGGTCGACGCCGACGCCCGCGCCGAACTGTACGCCGAGGTGCAAGAACGCATCGCGAACCAGTACCCCGACCTGTTCATCTTCGTCCAGTCGAAGAAACACGCCTTCGCCGCCGACGTGGCGGGCTACACCTTCCGGCCGTCGATGAGCTTCGACTACTGGTTCCCCGACTTCTACCAAGAATGAAGTACTGGCAGTATCTCGTGCGCCGGCTCGCGGGCATCCTCGTGAGTCTCATCGGCCTGTCGATAATCATCTTCACCACGTCACGAGTGCTCCCCGGGAACCCCGCGCGAATGGCCCTCGGCGCGCTCGCGTCCGAAGAACAGGTGCAGGCGCTCGCCGCCGAGATGGGCCTGAACAAGCCGATTCCGTTGCAGTACCTCGACTACATGCGGGGCCTGCTCGTCGGAGACCTCGGGACGAGCCTCGAAACGAAGCGCGCGGTCAGCACCGACATCGTCTACTACCTGCCGGCGACGCTCGAACTCATCACGGTGTCGATGTTCCTCACCGTCGTCATCGGCATCCCGCTGGGCGTCATCGCCGCGCAGAACAAAGACGGGCTCGCCGACAACGCGACGCGGCTCGTCGCGTTCTTCAGCGTGAGCGTGCCCGGCTTCTTCATCGCAATCATGTTCCAGCTGATATTCGGCTACCTGCTCGAATGGCTCCCCATCACGGGGCGGCTCGGCTCGGAGTTCGGCTCGGGCGTCTCGCGGTTCACGGGCTTCCTGCTCGTGGACACCCTGCTGTCGGGGAACCTCGCGGCCCACGTCGACGCGTGGGCGCACATCATCCTCCCGGCGCTCGCGCTCTCGCTCGCCGGCATCGGCCAGGTGATGCGCATCACCCGGTCGAGCATGATTGACGTGAAAGACCAAGACTACGTCGAGGCCGAACGCGGCTTCGGCCTCCCCTCGTGGCTCGTCACGTACAAGTACACGCTCAAGAACGCGTTCATCCCGACGCTCACGATTCTGGGGCTGCTGTACGCCTCGCTTCTGGGCAACGCGTTCCTCATCGAACTCGTCTACTCGTGGCCCGGCCTCGCGTCCTACGGCGTCACCGCGGTGCTGAACAACGACTTCAACGCCGTCGTCGGCGTCACGATGACCATCGGCGTCGCGTTCGTGAGCATCAACTTCCTCGTCGACGTGCTGTTGGGTCGCGTCGACCCGCGCATCAGACTGGCGATGGAGGAGGCGACATGAGCGCCGAGTCAGCGAGCGTCCTCGACCGGGTCGTCTCGGCCGAGCGCCGCGAACTCTGGCAACGGTCGTGGAAGCGCTTTACCAGCAGGCCGATGAGCGTCGTCGGTCTCGGCATCATCATCGCCATCGTCCTGCTCGCCGTCTTCGCGCCCGTCGTCGCGCCGTACCCCGAACACGCCGGGAAGTTCACCGACTTCTCGAACACGCTTCAGCCGCCGAGCGTCGACCACCCGCTGGGGACCGACCACGTCGGCCGCGACGTGCTCTCGCGCATCCTCTTCGGCTACCGGCTGTCGCTCATGCTCGTGGCCGTCGTCCTCGGCTTCGGCGTCCCCGTGGGCGTGCTGCTCGGCCTCGTCGCCGGCTACTACGGCGGCTGGACCGAGACGATTATCATGCGGGCGACCGACACGGCGCTCGCCTTACCGCCGCTCGTGATGGCGTTGGCAATCACGTCGGCCTTGGAGCCGACGCTGACGAACGCGATGATAGCCATCGCGGCGCTGTGGTGGACGTGGCACGCCCGCCTCGTCCAGAGCATCGTCGCCAGCGAGCGCAGCGAGGAGTACGTGCAGGCCGCGAAGCTCGCCGGCGCGAGCACGCCGCACATCCTCTTTCGAGAGATTCTCCCGAACACGCTGTCGCCGATTCTGGTCAAGGTGACCCTCGACGCGGGCTTCGTCATCCTCATCGGCGCGGGGCTGTCGTTCATCGGCGTCGGCGTCCAGCCGCCCCAACCCGGGCTCGGCACGATGGTCAGCCAAGGAACGTCGTACCTGCCCGACTCGTGGTGGGTGAGCGTCTTCTCCGGCCTCGCCATCTTCGTCCTCGTGATGGGGTTCAACATGCTCGGTGACGGCCTCCGTGACCTGTTCGACGTGGAGGTGAACCGATGAGACTCGACGAGCCGGTCGCCGAGAACCCGCTTTTGACCGTCGAGAACCTCGAAGTCGGCTTCGAGTCGTTCGACGGCCTCGCGGAGGTCATCGACGGCGTCAATCTCTCTATCGGCAAAGGCGAGGTCGTCACCATCGCCGGCGAGACCGGCTGTGGTAAGTCGGTGACGATGAAGTCCATCCTCCGCCTCCTGAATCAGCCGCCGGCCCGCGTCAGCGGCGACATCACGTTCGACGGGACGGAACTGCTGTCGCTTTCGGACCGCGAGTTCGAGCGCGTCAAGGGCCAACGGATGAGCCTCGTCTTCCAGGACCCGATGTCGAGTCTGAACCCGACGTTCACCATCGGGGAACAGCTCACCGACACCGCACAGTTCGGCGGCGACAGCGACACGGGCGTCGTGGAGTTCTTCCGCCGCCGCTTCAGCGGCGAGCGCGACGAGGCGCGCGAGCGCGTCGTGGAGATGCTCCGCGAGGTCCAGATGCCGGACCCCGAGAACATCATGGACTCGTACCCGTCGCAGCTGTCCGGCGGGATGCGCCAGCGCGCGCTCATCGCGCAGGCCCTGCTGAACGAGCCGGACCTGCTCATCGCCGACGAAATCGGCACCGCGCTGGACGTGACGATTCACGACCAGATTCTCGACCTGCTCGCGGACCTCATCGAGAACCACGACCTGAGCGTCCTGATGATTACCCACAACCTCGGCGTCGCCCGGCAGGTGAGCGACCGCGTGTACGTCATGTACGGCGGCCGCATCGTCGAGACCGCGCCGACAGACGAGCTGTTCGAGAACCCGAAACACCCCTACACCCAGGGGCTCATCGCGTCGATTCCGCGCCTGACGGGCGACGAGATGGCGACCGGCATCGACGGCTCGATTCCCGAGTATCTCGACCCGCCGCCGGGCTGTCGGTTCGCGCCGCGGTGTCCCTACGCCACCGCCGAGTGCGAGGAGGCCCGCCCGGAGATGTACGAGCGCGGCCCCCAGACCGGCGTCGAGTGCGTCCTCTACGACGAGGCCGTCCCGGCGTCCGAGCGGCCGACCGTCGAGGAGACGCGGAGTCACATGACCCGCAGGCCGGGCAAGCAGACGGGGGGTGACTGACGTGTCCGAACCCCTGCTCGACGTCGACGACCTCGAGAAGTACTTCCCCGTCAAAAGCGGCATCATCAAGCGCACGTCCGATTACGTGAAAGCGGTCGACGGCGTCTCGTTCGACATCGAGCGCGGGGAGACCCTCGCGCTCATCGGCGAGTCCGGCTCCGGCAAAAGCACCGTCGCGCGGACGATTATCGGCCTGACCGGCGCGACCGGCGGGACCGTCAGATTCGACGGCGAGGACATCACGAACGCGACCGACGAGCAACTGGCTCGCCTCCGGTCGCGCGTCCAGATGGTGTTCCAGGACCCCACGTCGAGTCTGAATCCCCGACGAACCATCGGCAAGTCGCTCGCGGTCCCGTTGAAGGCCCGCGGCGTGCCGACGTCCGACCTCAGAGAGCGCGTGGTCGACCTGCTCGAACGCGTCGAACTGAACGACGAGTACTGGAACAAGTACCCCCACGAACTCTCCGGCGGGCAGAAACAGCGGGTGAACATCGCCCGCGCGCTCGCGGTCGAGCCGGAACTGCTCTTGCTCGACGAGCCGACGAGCGCCCTCGACGTGAGCGTGCAGGCGAAGATTATCGCGCTCCTCGAGGACTTACAGGCGGAGTTCGGCCTCACCTACCTGTTCATCACCCACGACCTCTCTCTGGTCCGCAACTTCGCCGACGAGACGGCCGTGATGTACCTCGGCGAGATTCAGGAGCGCGGCCCCACGCAGGAGGTCTTCCAGCGGCCGCGACACCCCTACTCCCGGGCGCTTCTGTCCGCGATTCCCGTCACGACCGACGAGGAAGAGGCGTACAAGCCGCGGCACGAACCGCTCCGGGGCGAAATTCCGAGTCCGCGGGACGTGCCCACGGGCTGTCGGTTCCACACGCGGTGTCCCTACGCGACCGACGCGTGTTCGGCCGACGAACCGGCGTTCGTCGCGGTCGACGCCGGCCCCAGCGTCCGGTGTCACATCTACGACGAGGCGTACGCCGACGCGTTCGACGACGCGCCCGAGGTGGCCGTCGCGGCGGTCGCCGACGAGGGGGTCGCATCGAACCAAGAGCCATGAAGATAACCACAGACAACATCGACGACTTCGCCACCGGCGCGACCGTCCTCGGGACGGGCGGCGGGGGCGACCCCTACATCGGGAAGCTGATGGCACAGCAGGCAATCGAAGAGCACGGTCCCGTCGACCTCATCGACCCGCGAGACGTGCCCGACGACGCGCTCGTCATCCCGAGCGCGATGCTCGGCGCGCCGACCGTGATGGTCGAGAAGATGCCGAAGGGAACCGAGGCGTTGGCCGCCTTCGAGGCGCTCGAAACGCACCTCGGACAGGAGGCCTACGCGACGATGAGTATCGAGGCGGGCGGGCTGAACAGCACCGTCCCCATCGCCGTCGCCGCCGCGCTCGGGCTTCCCCTCGTGGACGCCGACGGCATGGGCCGGGCGTTCCCCGAGGTGCAGATGGTGACGCTCACGATGGGCGGCGTCAGCGCGACCCCGATGAGCATCGCCGACGAGAAGGGCAACTCGCTTCTCGTGAACACCGTCAGCAACGAGTACGCCGAGGCGTTCGCCCGCGTGACGAGCATCGAGATGGGCGGCGCGTGCATGATAGGCACCTACGCGCTCTCCGGCGCGGAAGTCCGCGAGCACGCGATTCTCGACTCGATGTCGCTCGCCCACGACATCGGCGAGGCGATTCGCACCGCCAAGCACCGCTCGCGTGACCCCGTCGAGTCGGTCCTCGACCTCACCGACGGCTACGAGCTGTTCGCGGGGAAGATAACCGACGTGGAGCGCCGGACCCAAGGCGGCTTCGCCGTCGGTGAGGCGACCCTCGACGGCATCGACGACTGCGAGGGCCGGACGTTCGCCCTCGACTTCCAAAACGAGAACCTCGTCGCCCGCGACTCAGAGCGCGGCGTCGTGGCGAGCACCCCCGACCTGATTACGGTCGTGGACGCCGAGACGGGCGACCCCGTCACCACCGAGCGACTCGCCTACGGCCACCGGGTGCGGGTCATCGGGATGCCGTGTTCACCGAAGTGGCGGACCGAGGAGGGACTCGACCTCGTCGGCCCGGCGTACTTCGATTACAGCATCGACTACGAACCAATCGAAACTCTCCAGCAACCCAGACATGACTGACTACCGAATCGGAATCGACGTCGGCGGCACCAACACGGACGCCGTCGTCATGGACGGCGACGACAACCTCCTCGCGAAGACGAAGACCCCCACGACAGAAGACATCACCTCGGGCATCCTCAACGCCCTCGACGTGGTCCTCGACGACAGCGGCGTCTCCGAAAACGAACTCGACTACGTGATGCTCGGCACGACCCACGCGACGAACGCCATCACGGAGCGGCGCGGCCTCAACGAGGTCGGCGTCATCCGCATCGGCGCGCCCGCGACCCAGAGCATCCGCCCGCTCCTCGAATGGCCCGACGACCTCGCCGCGGCCATCGGCAACAACGTCGCCATCCTCGACGGCGGCCACGAGTTCGACGGCCGACTCCTCAACGACCTCGACGAGGAGCAGGTCAGAGCGCAGATTCGCGAGTTCTCCGACGTGGACGCCTTCGCCGTGACGAGCGTCTTCTCGCCCGTCCGCGACGACCACGAGACGCGGGTCGCGGAACTCATCCGCGAGGAGGTCGGTGACGACGTGCCCATCTCGGTCTCGAACGAAATCGGCAGCGTGGGCCTGCTCGAACGCGAGAACGCGACGGCGCTCAACGCCGCGCTCACGAGCGTCGCCTCGGAGGCCGCGAACGCCTTCGTCGAGGCGATGGACGAACGCGGCATCGACGCGAACCTCTACTTCGGCCAGAACGACGGGACGCTGATGAGCGTCGACTACGCCATCCGCTACCCCATCTTCACCGTCGCCAGCGGCCCCTCGAACTCGGTTCGCGGCGCGGCGTACCTCTCACAGGTCGAAAACGGCATCATCGTCGACGTCGGCGGTACGACGACCGACGTGGGCGCGGTCACCGAGGGCTTCCCCCGCGAGAGCAGCGTCGCCGTCGAAATCGGCGAGGTGAAGACCAACTTCCGGATGCCCGACATCATCGCCATCGGCATCGGCGGCGGCTCCATCGTCTCGACCGACGGCGGCGTCACCGTCGGCCCCCAGAGCGTCGGCTACAAGCTGACCGAGGAGGCGAGGTGTTTCGGCGGCGAGACGCTGACCGCGACCGACCTCGAAGTCGCCGCGGGCACCATCGACATCGGCTCCGAGACGCCGGCCGTCGACGATGAAATCGTCGAGGCCGCCCGCGAGTACGTCAGAGAGCGCGTCGAGCGCGAGGTCGACCGCATGAAGACGAGCGCCGACCCCGTCCCCGTGGTCATCGTCGGCGGCGGGAGCATCCTCGTCCCCGACGACATCGCGGGCGCGAGCGAGGTCCACAAGCCCGACCACTACGAGGTCGCGAACGCCGTCGGCGTCGCCATCGCGCAGGTCTCCGGCGAGGTCGACCGCATATACAGCCTCGACGAGATGGACCGCGAGGGAGCCATCCAACACGCGAAAGACGAGGCCACGGACAACGCGCTCGCGGCCGGCGCGGACCCCGACAGCGTGGACATCGTCGACATCGAGGAGGTCCCGCTTTCGTACCTGCCCGGCAACGCGGTGCGAATCAAGGTGAAGGCCGCCGGGGCGCTCGACCACTGATGACGGTCGAAATCGGCGTCGAAGAGATAGAGGACATCGCGCTCGGCGCGACCGTCCTCGGCACCGGCGGCGGGGGCGACCCCCACGTCGGCAAACTCGTCGCGAAGCAGGCCATCGAGGAGTTCGGCCCCGTCGAACTCATCCCCCCGGACGAGTTGGACGCCGAGGACTTCGTCGTCCCGACCGCCCAGATGGGCGCGCCCACCGTCTCGGTCGAAAAGCTCCCGAGCGGGCGGGAGGCCGTCACCTCGATGGAGCGCGTCGAGCGCGAACTCGGGAAGACCGCCGACGCGACGATGCCAATCGAGTGCGGCGGCATCAACTCGACGTTCCCCTTCGCCGTCGCGGCCCGCCGCGGGCTCCCCGTGGTCGACGCCGACGGCATGGGTCGGGCGTTCCCCGAACTCCAACACGAGACGTTCAACATCTACGGCATCAGCGGGACGCCCGCGGCCGTCAGCGACGAGCGGGGAAACACCTGTCTCATCGAGACGGACGACAACGACCAGTTGGAGTGGCTGGCCCGCGGCGTCACGGTCAGGATGGGCGGCGTCGGCTACGTCTCCGACTACCCGATGACCGGCGCACAGGTCAAAGAGACGGCCATCCCCGGCACGATGTCGCTCGCCCGCGACCTCGGCCGCGCGCTCCGACTCGCCGAGGACGACGCGATGGACGCCGTCCGCGAGGTGACCCGCGAGTCGATATACGGCGAGGCGCGGTCGCTGTTCGAGGGGAAAATCGTGGACGTCCAGCGCCGCACCGAACGCGGCTTCGTCTTCGGCCACGTCGACATCGACGGCCTCGACGAAGACGCGGGGTCGGAGATGCGCATCGAGTTCCAAAACGAGAACCTCGGCGCGACCGTCGACGGGAGCTACGTGGCGACCGTCCCCGACCTCATCACCGTCCTCGACCGCGAGACGGGCGGGCCGATTCCGACCGAGAGCCTCCGGTACGGGGCGCGGGTCCGCGTCCTCGGCATCCGGACGCCCGAGATAATGCGGACGCCCGCCGCCCTCGACGTGTGGGGGCCGGGGGCGTTCGGCCTCGACGCGACCTACGAACCACTCGCGGACCACCCATGAGTTTCGACATCCCACACCTGACGGCGATAACGCTCGACGACCTCGAAGCGCTCGGCATCGGCGCGGGCATCCTCGGCACCGGCGGCGGCGGCAACCCCCGTCTCGGCCGCCTGCGCCTCCAGACGCTCCTCGAAGACGACGCCTACCCCGACGCGGTCGAACTGGTCGACCCGCGGGACCTGCCGGCCGACGCCACCGTGGCGAGCGTCGGCGGGATGGGCGCGCCCACCATCAGCGTCGAGAAGTTCGCCGGCGGCGACGAGGAGGTGCAGTCGCTTCGGGCCATCGAAGACCTCTCCGGCGAGACGGTCGACGCGCTCATCCCCGGCGAAATCGGCGGCGCGAACAGCATGGCCCCGCTGTGCGTGGCGGCGATGACCGACCTCCCCGTGGTCGACGCCGACGGCATGGGCCGGGCGTTCCCCGAACTCCAGATGGACACGTTCTTCATCTACGGCACGCCCGTGAACTACGCGGCGACGACCGACGAGCGCGGCAATCAGGTCGTCTACCGCGACATCGACTCGGCCAAGCGCCTCGAAGACCTCGCGCGGGCCATCACCGTCCAGATGGGCGGCCGCTCGGGCTACGCCTTCCCGCTCATGACCGGCGCGTTCGTCTCGGAGTACGCGGTTCCCCACACCGTCTCGCTCGCCACCGAACTCGGGCGGGCGGTCGAACGCGCCCGCGACGCCGGCACCGACCCGGTCGACGCCGGCCGCGAACTGCTCGGCGGCGAGGAGCTGTTCGCCGGGAAAATCGTGGACGTGCACCGCCGCAACCGCGACGGCTTCGCCCTCGGGAGCGTCACGCTCGCCGGGTTGGACGAGGACGCGACCCTCGAAATCGAGTTCCAAAACGAGTTCCTCGTCGCGCGGGACGACGACGGCGACCTCCGGACGACCGTGCCCGACCTCATCTGCCTCGTCGACACCGACACCGGCGCGCCGGTCACGACCGACGCCCTGCGGTACGGCCAGCGCGTCCGCGTCCTCGGCGTGCCCGCGCCCGAACTGCTCACGACGCCCGAAGCGCTCGACGTCATCGGCCCCGAAGCGTTCGGGTACGAGGTTCCGTACGACCCGCTACCGCGGGACGAGGCGGGGTGGTGACCCGGTGGTGACGCCTCGGTCGCGCCGGTGGCCTCGCCGCTGAACTGCCCTCGACGCCGCGTTTCGCGCGGCGTCCCACGACCGAATCGCTCGCCACCCACCACCCACCCACCGCAAGCCGTGGACTAGCCAATTCGACACAACTATTGTGTCGTTTTGGTTCGTTTACGCCACCCGCAGTTTCAAATCGAACCCCACCAATACATCCGACCATGGAAAACCCCGACCTCACGTCCGCCGACGCGCCGCCCGACCCGAACACGCCGGAGGCGGTCCTCGAAAACTACCTCGACGAGCACGACTACGAGATATTCCGCGCGCTCAACGAGAACGGCCGCATCTCAGACACCGAACTCGCCGAGCGCGTCGGACTCTCCCGGACCGCGGTCCGTCGCCGCCGCGAGAAGCTTCAAGAGAGCGACGTGCTCGAAATCCTCGCGGTCATCGTCCTCCAGGAGGCCGACCTCGCCGACGCGCAGGTGCTCGTCTCGTTCGACCAGCACGTCTCCTCCGAGGTGCGGACCGAGTTCATCACGATGCTCATCGACGAGGGACTCGTCTACAACGCGAGTTCCTGTCTCGGCGAGTACGACCTCGTATTTAGCGCGTGGCACACCGACCTGAACACCTTGAAAGAGTACGTCTGGGACCTCTTCGACGGCGAGGAAATCGTCGACGACTACACCATCATCCCGCTTCTGAAGACGTGGAAGGCGTGGGACAAAGAGCTAGACCGCCCCTGAATCGAAGGGTCGGGTCACCCCCACGCAGCGGAGACCCCAGAACGTTAACTCGCCGGACGGCGTGATACCACACAATGGCTATCACCACGGAGTTCGTTCTTCGCTCGACTTCGCTTCCGCTGGTCAGCATTCCGACCGCGCTACGGCCGGACGAGGTCGAGTGCGTTCACGCACTCTGTCTGCAACCGGACGTGCAGATATTCACCGTGCAGTTCGAGCGGGAAGACGGCGTCACTAAGGCTGACCTCCTGACGCGCGACGAGGTCGTCGCGGCCGACGCAATCGGAGAGACCGCCGACAAGGACGTCTACAAGCTCACCGTCGAACTGGCGGAGTCGGTCTCGAAGGCGTTCGAGCCGGACTTCGGGGGCGCACAGCTCGAACCGACGGTCGTCACCGCCGACGGCTGGCACGAGACGAAAGTGTTCAAGGAGTACGAGGGGTTCAACGAGTTCCGAGAGAGCTGTGAGACCCACGGCATCTCGCTGGACCTCGTGTCCATCGCGTCGGAGGGGTCCGCGTCCGACGAACCGACGGACAGCCTCACCGACCGCCAGCGGGAGGCGCTGACGCTCGCCGTCTCGCGCGGCTACTACGAGAGTCCGCGACAGATTACGGCCGAGGAGCTGGCCGCCGAACTCGGCATCTCGCAACCGTCGCTGTCGAGTCTCCTCCGACGCGGCGAACGGGAACTGATTACCTCCTCGCTGGGCATGCAGGCGCGGATGCAACCGCCCACGCAGTGAACCGCCGCTGGGCCACGTGCCCACGCGGTCGGCTCGCTTCCCCGTGGACGAGCGGGACGGCCGCCCGGCCGCAGTTAAATGGACTGTTCATATAGCATCGCATCTATGCCCGCAAGGTCCGTACCTCACAGCGTACGTGAAATCAGCAGTCTATCGCGGTCCGGGCGACGTTCGCATCGAGGAAAAACCAGAACCGGAGCTTCAACAACCGACCGACGCGGTCATCCGCGTCACTCACACCGCCATCTGCGGGTCCGACCTCTGGTTCTACCGCGGTCACGAGGAACACGAGGAGGGCTCCGGGGTCGGCCACGAGCCGATGGGTATCGTCGAGGAAGTCGGTGAGGACGTCACGAGCGTCCAACCGGGCGACCGCGTGCTCGTCCCGTTCGCGTACAGCTGCGGGGAGTGCGAGTTCTGTCGCAAAGGCATCCACACCGCGTGTGTAGACGGCGGGTTCTTCGGTCCGCACGGCGACGAGACCGGCGGCGCACAGGCCGAGAAGGTCCGCGTCCCTCACGCCGACGGCACGGTCGTTCGGGTCCCCGAGCGGTACGCCGACGACGAAGAAACGCTCAAATCGCTCCTCCCGCTCACGGACGTGATGTCGACCGGCCACCACGCCGCCGTCTTGGCGGACCTCGAAGCCGGCGACACCGCGGTCGTCATCGGCGACGGCGCGGTCGGGCTGTGCGGCGTCCTCGCGGCGAAGCGCATCGGCGCAGAGCGAATCATCGCGGTCGGCCACCACGAGGACCGCTTGGAAGTCGCCCGCGAACTCGGCGCGACCGACACCGTCTCGTCCCGCGGCCAAGAGGCCGTCGAGGAAGTCCTCGAACTCACCCACGGCGGCGCGAACCACGTCCTCGAATGCGTCGGCGCGGCGTCGGCGCTCGAAACCGCCGCACAGGTCGCCCGTCCCGGCGGCTCCATCGGCGCCGTGGGCGTCCCGCACGTCGAGTCCGCCGACTTCCTCCAGCCGATATTCTACAAGAACCTCTCGTTCTCCGCCGGCGGCGCACCCGTCCGGAACTACATCGAGGAACTCATGGACGACGTGCTGCAGGGCACCCTCGACCCGTCGCCCATCCTGACGAAGACCGTCGACCTCGACGGCGTCCCGGAAGGCTATCAGGCGATGGACGACCGCGAGGCAATCAAGGTCATGGTGAAAGTCGACGAGTAAGACACACCCTGACCCAGACCGACGGTCGAGACGCGCTTCCGGCGGAGGCGGCCGTTTCAGCGGGGGCTATCCCTCCCCGGCACCAATCCACAACTATCACCACCGTAAGCCGCGAGACCGAGAGCAATCGAAACGAGGCCGTGAGCGGGTGTCGCGGTCGACGCAGGCGACTCAGGCCAGGTCGTCCAGCGCGACTCTGAGCGCGTCGACGGCCTCGCCGAGCTGCGCCTGCGAAATCGTCAGCGGCGGCTGGAAGCGCATGACGTTCTTGTAGTAGCCGCCGACGCCCATGACGACGTTGGACTCCTCGCGGAGGTGCTCGCCGACCGCGGCCGCGAGTTCCTTGTCCGGGGCGGGCGCGACGTGCTGCGGGCCGGTCGTCTCGGGGTCCACGAGTTCGATGCCCTGCATCAGCCCGAGGCCGCGGGCCTCGCCGACCACGTCGTAGTCGGATTCGAGCGTGGCGAGTTCGGCCGAGAGCCACTCGCCGTTCTCGCGGGCGTTGTCGACGATACCGTTCTGGAGTTCCTCGATGGTCGCCAGCGCGGCCGCGCAGGCGACGGGGTTGCCGCCGAACGTCGAGAGGTGGTCGCCGGAGCCGAACGCGTCCGCGATGTCCGCGGGGGCCGTGAACGCGCCGAGGGGCAGGCCGTTGGCGATGCCCTTCGCCTGCGTCAGGATGTCCGGTTCGACGCCGAACTGCTCGCTGGCGAACAGTTCGCCGGTGCGGCCGTAGCCGGTCTGGACCTCGTCGGCGATGAGGAGCGCGCCGTGGTCGTGGGCGATGTCCCGAACACGCTTGAGCCACGCCTCCGAGGGAACGACGATGCCGGCCTCGCCCATGACGGGTTCGACGACGACCGCCGCGAGGTCGCCGCTGGTGTGCGAGCCGATGACCCGTTCGAGCGCGTCCGCGCAGTCCGCGCCGCAGGTGTCGCCGTCACAGCGGGGACAGCGGTAGGCGTACGGTGGCGCGGTGTGAGCCACGTCGTTGATGGTCGGAGCCATGTCCTGCTTGTAGGCCCGGTTGCCGGTGAGCGCGAGGCTCCCGAGGGTGCGGCCGTGGAAGCCCATCTCCAGCGAGATGACCTCCTTGGAGCCGGTGTACTTCCGGGCGAGTTTGATAGCTCCCTCGACGGCTTCGGTGCCGGAGTTACAGAAGAAGGTCTTCTGGAGGTCGCCCGGCGTCACCTCGGCGATGGTCTCGGCGAGGTCGGCCACCGGCCGGTTCGGATGGACGTACGAACAGCCGTGGACGAACTCCTCCAACTGCTCCGTGGCGGCCTCGACGACCGCCTCGTTGTTGTGTCCGACGTTCGTCACCGAGATGCCCGAGAACACGTCGAGATACTCGTTGCCGTCGAAGTCTTCGAGGGTACAGCCGGACGCCCGCTCGACCGGGACGTTCAGCGATTTCCAAATCGGCATGAGGTAGTCGTCGTACGCCGCCTCGACCGACGAGTTCGTCGTCCGTTCTCTCATGAACACAAGTTCTAAACTGAATCCTAATAAATTATTCTGTGTGGAATATCATCCAGAACACTGCGGGTGTGTCGGGACGAGGGCGGTCGTTCCAGACTCGAACGCGCCTGGGAGCTCCGTACTCGACTGCGTTCGTCACCGACGCGCTTTGAACACAGTCCGAGTATTCTGCTTCGTCTGGAACATTTATCAACATATGGGACGACAGTGGGTCCAAGCGGGAGCGACGAGCGACCGCCGCGCTCCCGAGAGCCGACCATGAAATCCATCAACCCCGCGACCGAGGAGGTCATCGAGACGCACGAGGAACACGACGAAGCGACGGTCGACGCGCGATTGGACGCCGCGTGGGACCGGTTCGAATCGTGGCGCGAGACGCCGATTTCGCGGCGCGAGAAACTGCTCGCGGCCGCGGCCGACGTGCTGCGCGAACACAGCGAGGAGTACGCGACGCTGATGACCGAGGAGATGGGCAAACCCGTCGAGCAGGCGGTCTCCGAGGTCGAAAAGTGCGCGTGGGTCTGCGACTACTACGCCGAACACGCGTCGGAGTTCCTGCAGGACGAGCACATCGGAACCGTGCCGGGGTCGAAGACGTACGTCTCCTACGAGCCAATCGGCCCGGTGCTCGCGGTGATGCCGTGGAACTTCCCGTTCTGGCAGGTGTTCCGGTTCGCGGCCCCGCACATCACCGCCGGAAACGTCGCCGTGCTCAAGCACGCGCCGAACGTCTTCGGCTGCGCCGACGCAATCGCCTCCGTCTTCGAGCGGGCGGGCTACCCCGACGACGTGTTCACCTCGCTCCGGATTCCCGCCGAGCGCGTCGCCGGCGTCATCGAAGACGACCGAGTTCGGGGCGTCAGCCTGACGGGGAGCACCCGCGCCGGGCGGGCCGTCGCGGAGACGAGCGGCCGCGAACTCAAGCCGACGGTGCTCGAACTCGGCGGGAGCGACCCCTTCGTCGTCCTCGACGACGCGCCGCTCGAAGCGACCGCGAAGCGGGCCGCACGGGCGCGAACGCAGAACAACGGCCAGTCGTGTATCGCCGCGAAGCGCTTTCTCGTCCACGAGGCCGTCTACGACGAGTTCGTCGAGCGCTTCACCGAGGAGATGCGCGCACTGACCGTCGGCGACCCCACCGACCCCGAGACCGACGTGGGGCCGCAGGCGCGGGCGGACCTCATGGAGACGCTCCACGAGCAGGTCACGGCGTCCGTCGAGGCCGGCGCGACGCTCCGCCTCGGCGGCGAACCGCTGGACCGACCCGGCCACTACTACCCGCCGACGGTGCTGACCGACGTGCCCGAGGACGCGCCCGCGAGGACCGAGGAACTGTTCGGCCCCGTCGCCACCGTCATCAGAGTCGAAGACGAGGCGGAGGCGGTCCGCGTGGCGAACGACACGCCCTACGGCCTCGGCGCGAGCGTCTGGACGGCCGACGCCGAACGCGGCGAGGCGCTCACGACGAAGCTCACCGCGGGTAACGTCGCGGTCAATCACGTCGTCGCGTCTGACCCGCGGGTCCCGTTCAGCGGGACGAAGGACTCGGGCTACGGGACCGAACTCTCCCGGCACGGGATTCGGGAGTTCGTCAACACGAAGACGGTCTGGGTCGAGGACGCGCCCGCCGACGAGTAAGCGCGACGACGCCCGACCCAGCACCCGGAGCGACACCCAACGCGACACCGGGCGCGACGCCCGCGACGACGCCCGGAACGCGAATCGAGCGCGGACGCCGTTTCTTTCTGCTCGACGAGTTGACTACTATTCGAACCGACGGCCGTTTGGCGATTTTCCGGTGAATCGTCGCTCGATTTGTCGTCCCAGATGACGGATTACTATTGAACTGTGTTTCTAATAGAGGCTAAAAATTGAACACAGTAAGATATATAGTGGGTAAGTTAGAATGTGGTGATGTCACTCATAACCATGACAGGAGAACTCTCACGCGTCCTCTCGAAGCGCGACGTGTTCGTGCTCGCACTCGGAGCGATGATCGGATGGGGTTGGATCGTGCAGACGGGGTACTTCATCGACCAAAGCGGCGTCACCGGCGCTATCTCGGCGTTCGTCCTCGGCGGGTTCATGGTGACCGTCGTCTCGCTCATCTACGGCGAACTCGCCTCCGCGATGCCGTTCGTCGGCGGCGAGCACGTTTACAGCATGCGGGCGTTGGGGCCGGCCGGCTCGTTCGCCTGTACGTGGGCGATAATCTTCGGCTACATCAGCGTCGTCGCGTTCGAGGCGGTCGCGCTGCCGAGCGCCCTCGCGTACATCGTCCCCGGCTTCAACGTGTTCGAACTCTGGACGGTCGCCGGTCAGCCGGTCTACGGTACGTGGGTCGCGACGGGCGTCATCGGCTCCGTGGTTATCACGTACCTCAATTATCGGGGTGTCCGGCCGGCGGCGCAGTTCCAGGCGATTCTCGCGCTCGTCATCACGCTGTCGGGGCTGACGCTCCTTCTCGGCGCGCTGTTCAACGGCACGTCGCCGTCGTCGCCGCCGCTCGCGGGAGCCGGCATCGGCGGCGTGTTCACGGTCGCCATCATGACGCCGTTCATGTTCGTCGGCTTCGACGTGATTCCGCAGGCCGCGGGCGAGGCCGACGTGTCACCGAAGCTCCTCGGCGGGCTCATCGGGCTCTCGGTCGCCTGCGCCGCCGCGTTCTACATCGCCGTCATCTGGGCGGCCGGGCAGGTCGCCACGGGCACGACGCTCGTCGAGAGTTCGCTCCCCGCCGCGACGGCGATGGAAATCGCGTTCGACAGCGTGACCATCGGCCGCATCATGGCGCTGGCCGGCCTCGCGGGCATCCTCACGAGCTGGAACGGGTTCGTCCTCGGAGCCAGCCGCGCGATTTACGCGATGGCCGACTCGCACATGCTCCCCGAGAAGCTCGCGACGATTCACGACGACCACGACACGCCGTCGACCGCAATCGTGCTCGTCGGCGGCCTCGCGGCGCTCGCGCCCCTGTTCGGCGAGCAGATGCTCGTGTGGGTCGTCAACGCCGGCGGGCTCGGCATGGTGACGGCGTGGCTTCTCGTCGTCGTTTCGTT
This sequence comes from Haloferax sp. Atlit-109R, assembly GCF_003665865.1. Classification (NCBI taxonomy): domain Archaea; kingdom Methanobacteriati; phylum Methanobacteriota; class Halobacteria; order Halobacteriales; family Haloferacaceae; genus Haloferax; species Haloferax sp. Atlit-109R. The sequence continues at coordinate 1,327,185 of NZ_QPLO01000002.1, read as the reverse complement.
CCTCGTGCTCCGGTACCGCGACCCCGACTTCGACCGGCCGTTCAAGCTGCCGGCGGGCTACGCGGTCGGCGCGCTCGGGCTGCTGTTGACCGTGTTCTTCGTCGGTCTCTACCTCCCCGGCTCGCCCTCGGCGCTGGCGTGGCCCTACGAGTGGGCGATGGTCGGCGGCTGGTGTCTGCTCGGCGTCGTCCTGCTGGCCGTCGCCGGCGGGCTGCCGACCCGGACGGAAGCGAAGGCGCACCTGAGCGCCCAGCAGCTCGAAGACTGATTCGCTTTCGCTTCCGGCGGTCGAAACGCGGTGCGGCGGGGTTCGTGCGGATACGGCACGGGCCGCGTCACGACACGTCGGGGAGAAGCGCCGCTTTCAGTTCTTCGAGTTCGTAGTCGTTCAGCGGGTTCGGCTCGTCCTTGATGGTCGTGATGACGAACGTCGAACTCGTCCGCGAAATCTCGTCTATCTCCTCGAACTCGGAGATGAGGTCCTCGACCATCGAGCGCGAGGCGAGATGCGAAATCAGGACGAAGTCGGTGTCGCCGAGCGTGAAGTACACCTCGTTGACGCCGGGCACCTCCCCGAGTTTGTCGCCGACCTCCTTGTGGTACTCCGAGCCGTACTCGGCCCAGACCTCGGTGATGAGCGTGAGGTTCAGCCCGGCCTTCTCGAAGTCGATATCGAAGATGTCGTTTTTGATGATGCCCTGCTCTTGGAGCCGTTCGAGGCGGTAGTGAACGGTCGACTTCGGGATGCCCGTCTCCTCGGTTATCCGGTCGGGACTCCCCGATTCGAGCGTCCCGATGGCCTTGAGGATTCGAAGGTCCTTCTCGTCCATGGACCGTAATCAGGTGTGCACCGATATTATTGTTCTGCGTTCAACCCCGCCCGCGTCGGGGAGGGAACGACAAGAGGCGGTGAGAACGGCGCGGCGCAGACACCGACGGTCGTCCCCGGGACGGTCAGTCGCGGGGTCGAACGCCGAGGTTCGACGCGTCGGGACCGAACTCCTCGGCCAACAGCGCCGGCACGTCGTCCGGGCGAACGTCCGAGTACCACCGGTTTCGGGGGTGGATGGCGACCGCGGCCCCGTCCGCACTACAGAGGCCGAGACAGCTCGTTTCTGCAACGTGGACCCGCGACCAGAAGACGCCACGGTCGCGCAACCACGAGATCACCGCGTCGTACACCGCCGGGCCGTCGGCCTCGGCGCAGTCGGCGTACTCGGACTCGCGGCCGTTCGTACAGACCAACACGTGGTCCGTAAAGCCGTGCTCGCGGACCTCGTCGGTTCGGTCGCGCATCAGTCGGCCGCGGGAGCCGAGTCCCGGCCGGCGGTCGGAATCCCCGGTTCGGACTCGGACTCACTCGACGGCCGGAACCGCGCGTGCGCCGCCGCGAGGACCAGCCACAGGAGGACCTGTCCGAACGCGAACAGGCCGGTGAGCCCGGTTTCGAGCGCCGGCGACAGCGCCCCGCGAACCGCGTTTTCGGGGGCGACGACGGCCAGCACCGCGAGCAGGCCGAACGGGACGGCCGCGCCGACGAGAGCCGCACCGAGGCCCCGCGACTCGCGCAGGCGGGTGTAGACGTAGCCGGCCGAGAGGCAGGCGAGCGCCCCGGCGAGCATCATCCCGGCGTAGAGCGGGAGCCGCGTCGCCGTCGAGAGCGACTGTTCCGCCCCCGGCGCGACCGGCGGGAGCACCAACCACGGCGCGCCCGAAACGGTGACGAACCCCGCGAATCCCATCAGATAGCTCTTCGCGGCGTCGGGTCCGGGAATCGCCGGTTCGAGGAAGAAAAAGGCGACCCCGAAGAACGCGCCGCCGAGCACGACGCCCCACAGGCCGCCGGCCGCGACGCTCACGGCTTTCGTGACCGCCATCGACACCGCGGTGTCGTGATGGCCGCCGCTCTCGCCGGCGTGGGAGTCACCGGACTCGTGGCTGTGAGCGCCCTCGGCCTCGTGACTGTGGGCGCTTTCGGCCTCGTGAGTATGTCCGCTCTCCTCGACTGTCGCGTGGTTCAGGTCGTCCGCGTAGCCGACGAGCGGGTTGGCGACGACGGCCATGAACAGTCCGAACACCAGTCCGGCGACGACCCCCGCCTTCACTCCCCGCGTCAGGTACTCCCCGAACATCGTCAGTGGCAGGCGATGCCGGCCGCGTGGCGGAAGTTGTGCAGCGAGTCGTGGACGAGCGGGTCCTGCACGAACAGGAGCGTAAAGCCCAGCGCGACGATAAAGAGGGAACCGGCAGCCATCTGCGCGGGGGTCAGTTCCGTTCGTGCGCGTTCGATGCGACCGTTGACGGTGTTCGCCGTAGCCATGGTAAACTCGGATTGATGAAAACCAAGCACAGTTGTAAAACTTTCGAGAACAAGCGAGATTGTGTTTCAGCAATCTCGATTTAATAACTCGGGAGCGGATTTTATGAAACCCAGTTTGTGGTACAACAAGCACAATTGTTTTCAAACCGCGCCGGGATTGTCGAGTCGAATGTCACAGGTAACGCTCCCGCACGACGCCAAGGCGGGACCCACGAAACCGGAGGTAAGAGCGGTCACGCTCGATAAACTCGGCTTGCGGCCGACGGACCACTTCGTCGACGTCGGCTCCTGTACCGGCTCGGTCACCATCGAGGCGGCCCGGCGGGTCGAGCGCGTGACCGCCGTCGAGCGCAAGCCGGACCGACTGGACGTGACGCGGAAGAACCTCGCGGCGAACGACTACGACGCCGACGTGACGCTCCGCGAGGCGGAGGCTCCCGACGGTCTCCCGGCCGACGCCGACGCGATGTTCGTCGGCGGCAGTCGGAACTTCGAAGCCGTGTTGGACCACGCCGTCGAGACCGGCGTCGACCGAATCGTCATGAACGTCTCGCGGGTCGAACCCGCCGGCGACGCCATCGAGGCGTTCCGCGAGCGCGGCCTGCTCTCGGCGGTCGTCCAGATGCAGGTGAGCCACGGCTACGAACTCGCCGGCGCGACGAGTTTCCGGTCGAACAACCCGGTGTACGTCGTCGTCGGCCGACGCGACGCGGAGGGGCTATGACCGTCTACGGCATCGGTCTCGGCCCGGGCGAGGCCGACCTCGTGACGGTCAAGGGGAAACGCCTGCTCGAATCGGCGGCGGTGGTTTACTCGCCCGGCCGCCTCTCGCGGACGGTCGCGCTGAACCACGTCCCCGAGGAGCGCATCGGTGACCTCGACTTCCCGATGACGCGCGACCCCGACGAACTCCGCCGCGCGTGGAAGGAGGCCGCCGCCGAGGTGGCCGCCCGCGCCGACTCCGAGGACGTGGCGTTCGTGACCCTCGGCGACCCCAACGTCTACTCGACGTTCGGCCACCTCCGCCGCACCCTCGACGCGTTCCACCCCGACATCGACCTCGAAGTCGTCCCCGGCGTGAGCGCGATGACGGCCTTCACGACCGCGCTCGGCGTCGAAATCGAATCCGGAACCGGGCTGGCGCTCCGCGAGGCCGCCAACGGTGCCGCGCCGACCGGCCCCGACCGCATGGTGCTGTTCAAGGTCACCGACGCGCCGGCGACCCACGAGAAGCTGACCGAAGCGGGCTACGACGTTCGCTTCGGCCGCCGCCTGTTCATGGAGCAGGGCGAGACGGTCGTCACCGACGACCCCGACGAACTCGCGGAGCGCGACTACTACACGCTGGCCTACGCCGAGCGCGAGGGCGTCGAGCGCGACGTGGCGACCGCCGAGTTCGACGGCGTCGAATCGGGGGGGTCGGCGTGAGCGCGGACGGCGAGGCGGACACCGGCTTCACCGACGAGGAGGGAATCCCCTTCGTCGGCGCGGGCCCGGGCGACCCGGACTTGCTCACCGTCGCCGGGCGGAAACTCGTCGAGGACGCCGACCTCGTGGTGCACGCGGGGTCGCTCGTCAACAGCGAACTGTTGGACGAGTTCTGCGCCGACGCCGAGCGGGTCAACAGCGTCGGCAAGGACCTCGAAGAGCTGATTCCGCTGATGGCCGACGCCTACGAGTCGGGCCGAACCGTCGTCAGACTCCACAGCGGCGACCCGGCGATTTACGGGGCCGCCTTGGAGCAGATGGACGCGCTGGCCGAGGCTGGCGTGCCGAGCTACCTCGTTCCCGGCGTCACCTCGGCGTTCGCCGCGAGCGCGACGCTCCGCACCCAGTTGACGCTCAACGAGGTCTCGAATCACGTCGTCTTCACCCGGCCGCGGGGCCGGACGCTCTCGGCCGAAGAGGACCACATCAGCGACTTCGTCGGCTTCGGTGACACCACGGTCTGTATCTACCTCGGCACCCACGCCGTCTCGGAGACGATGGACCGCCTGCTGGACGAGGGCCACGACCCAGACACGCCCGTCGCGGTCGTCTACCACGCCTCGTGGCCGGACGAAGACGTCATCGAGGGCACCATCGAGACCATCGGCGAGCGGGTCGAAGACGCGGGCTACCGCGCCTCGGCGCTCGTCATCATCGGCGAGGCGGTGAACGGCTCGGCGTACGAGCGGTCGTTCCTCTACGGCGACTGGGCCCGCGGCGGCGACGCACCGAACGACGAACCCGACACCGAAACACAGGAGCCAGACAATGAGTGACACAGACACCAACTCGGACACCGACTCCGGAAGCGGCCACTGTCAAACGCCAGACAGCGACGGCGAGGTTGCCGACGAAATCGCCATCGTCAGCTTCGAACGAAAGCTCGACACGGCCGAGGAAATCAAGCGCGACCTCGCGGACGACTACGACCGGATAGACGTCCTCACCTACCACGGCGACGTGTTCGCCGACCACTGGGGCGAGTACGACTGCTTCGTCGGCCTCATGGCCAGCGGCATCGCCATGCGGAAGACCGCCGGCCTCCTCGACGACAAGTGGGAGGACCCGGCGGTCGTCGTCGTCGACGAGGAACTGACGTGGGCGATTCCGCTCACCGGCGGCCACCACGGCGCGAATCAGGTCGCCCACGACCTCTCGAAGCTCGGGGCCGTCCCGGCGATGACGACCGCCTCTGAGGCCGCGGGCAAACAGGGCGTCGAGAGCAAGGCGAAGGCGCTCGACTCCCACGTCGTCAACGGCGATTCGACCGTGGCGACGAACCTCGCCGTCCTCAACGACGAACTCGGTCCCGTCGCCCGACTCGACGGCCCGAAGGCGGTCCTCGTCGACGACGACGTGACGGTCCTGAAGCGCAACGGCGGCGACGGCGTCGTCCTCGGAACCGGGAGCGTCTCCGGCGCGAAGAAAGCGCAGTTCCTGACGGCGTGGGAGCAAGCGCTCGACGACGCCGACTACGACTGGGACGACATCGACTTCGTCGCGACCGGCACGCGAAAGGCGGACGAACCGGGGATGCTCGACGCGGCCGAGGAAATCGGCGCGGGCGTCGTCTACTTCGAAAAGGAGACGCTGACCGAGTTCGAAGGGCCGACCCCCTCGCGGTCGAAGGAACTCATCGGCTGGCCCGGCATCGCCGAGGCGAGCGCCATCGCCGGCGGCCGCGACCACGAACTCGTCGTCGAAAAGCGGCGCTACGACGACGCCGTGACCGTGGCGGTGGGACGATGAACGACGGTCGCGAGCCGACCGAACCGGCGACCGAGTCAGCGACTGAACCGGCGGCCGACGACCGCGACGAGGTCCCCGACGACTACGGGACCCTCTACGTCGTCGGCATCGGGCCCGGTCTCCCGGACCACATGACGAAGCGGGCGAAGGAACTCATTTCCACCTCGGACTGCGTGGTCGCCTCGAACCTCTATCAGGAGTTCCTCCGCGACGACGGAACCCTCCCGCCCGAGGGGAGCGACGACGGGCCGGAGGTCGTCCGCTCGTCGATGGGACAGCAGGTCGAACTGACCCGCGAGGCGTTCGAGCGCGTCCGCGACGGCGAGGACGTGGTCCACGTCTCCGGCGGCGACCCCAACGTCTACGGGAAGTCCGACCTCGTGTTCACGATGGCGAAAGGCGACGAGGCGACCGACGTGCCAATCGAAATCGTCCCCGGCGTCACCGCGGCGCTCGGCGGCGCGGCCATGATGGGCGCGCCGCTGTCGAACGACTTCTGTACGGTCTCGCTGTCCGACAAGTGGCGCGGCTGGGACGAAATCGAGGAGAAACTGCGCGCAGCCGCCATCAGCGGCTTCGTCATCGTCCTGTACAACTGCTGGCGCAACTACGAACGCGCCATCGACGTGGTCCGCGAGGAGCGGGCCGACGACGTGCCGGTCGGCATCTTCAACGACGCCGGCCGCGGCGAGGCCGGCCGGAATCTGGACGACGAGACGTTCTCGGTGACGACCCTCGGCGACGCGAAGGCCCACGACGACGACGTGGGCGGGATGGGAACCTCGATTCTCATCGGCACCCACGAGACCGAACCCTGGAGCAACGACTACCAAACGTACCTCGTCACGCCCCGCGGCGGGCGCGACGTCGACGACTTCTAACCCATGAGCGACTCAGACACGACAACCGAATCGAACTGCGGCGGTGCGACGACCGAATCGACTGAATCGACTGAATCGGAATCGGAATCGGAATCGAAGTGCGGCGGGACGAAGACGGAGGCCGAGTCGGACACGACCTCGAAGTGCGGCGCATCCTCCTCGAAGTCCGATGGCGAGTCATCTTCGAAATGCGGCGGCAGTTCGGGCGGGTCGAAGAAGGAACAGACCGCGGAGAAGGTCGAAGCGACCATCGAGGACTTCGACGGCGAGCCGGGGCAACTCGTCGCCGTCGGCCTCGGTCCCGGCCGCGCGAGCGAGATGACGACGCTGGCGAAAGACACGCTCCGCGAGGCCGACCACATCGTCGGCTACACGACCTACATCGAACTCCTCCCCGACGACGTCGTCGAGGGCGCAGAGGACATCTACTCGACGCCGATGTGCGGCGAGGTCTCCCGGACCGAGGAGGCGGTCGACCGGGCGCTCGCCGGCAACGACGTGGCCATCGTCGGCAGCGGCGACCCCAACGTCTACGCGCTGGCCGGACTCGCGCTCGAAATCCTCGAATCGAAGGGCGCGACCGCGAGCATGGTCGACTTCGACGTGGTCGCGGGCGTCCCGGCGGCGCAGTCCTGCGCGGCACGGTTGGGCGCGCCGCTCGTCAACGACACAGTGACCATCAGCCTCTCGGACCACCTGACCTCGATGCCGACCATCGAGTCGCGCCTCCACGCGGCCGCCAAGGAGGGCTTCACCATCGCCATCTACAACCCGTGGAGCCGCAAGCGCCGGTCGAACTACGAGAAGTGCTGCGAGATTCTCCTCGAACACCGCGCGCCAGACACGCCGGTCGGCATCGTCCACGGCGCGGGCCGCGACGACGAGGAGGTCGAAATCGTCGACCTCGGTGACCTGCCCGACCTCGGTGAGACCGACCTCGTGGACATGACGACGACGCTGCTCGTCGGCAACGAGGAGACGTACGTCTGGGACGACCGGATGGTGACCCCGCGGGGCTACGAGCAGAAGTACGAGTACTGAGATGTTCGAAATCGAAATCGACCGAGACGCCTGCGACGGCATCTTCGCCTGTCTCGCCCGCGACGGGCGGTTCGTCGAGGACGACGACGGACTCGCCACAATCGACCCCGACGCGGCCGGCGTCGTGCGCGTCGAGCAGACGGGCGGGCGCGTCGTCGCCGTCCTCGAAGGCGACGCGGAGTCGGACGACGACGCGACGCTCGCGGCCCGAGCCTGCCCGCCGGGCGCGATTTCGGTCCGGGAGGTGGACGCGTGAGCGACGCGAACGCCGGCGTCGCCCCCGCGGACGACCTCCTCGAAAGCGCGCCCGAGACGGCCTACTTCTGGGGCCACGTCGCCGGCGGCGGCCAAATCGAACGAGCGCAGTTCACCGTCTCGACGGGCGACGAGACCTGCGCGAACCGCCTCGCGGTCATCGCCGGCGGCGGCGACATCGACCGCCGGGAGACGGCGCGAGAGTACGCCCACAACACCGCCGTCACCCGCGTCAAAGACGAGTACCGCGTGACGGTCGACGGCGACGTGGTGCGAAGCGCGAGCGCCGCGTTCGGCCTCCCCGTCGGCGGCGACGCCGGCGGCTACCGCTTCGACGTGTTCGACGCCCGGCGAAAACAGCTCCTCCGCGGACTGCTCGAATCCTGCGGGACGGTCTGTTTCAAATCCTCGTCGGGGACGGTCGGCATCTCGTTCGTCCACGACGACCGGGCGCTCCTCGAAACCGTTGACCGACTGCTCGACGCCTGCCCCGTTGACGCGCCGACCGGCGAGATTGGCGAGACCTCCTCTGGCGGCTACTGGTTCGGCATCGACGACGACGCGGCCGCCGGCTTCGGTGAGTGGGTCTACGAGGGGAGCGACGAGACGAACCTGTTCGCGCCGACGCGGCGTCGAAAGCTCGTCCGTAGCCTCGAAGAGGCGGAGAACGCATGAGCCTCGAACGACCCGACCCGGCGCTCGACGACGACGCGGTGCTCCTCGTCGGCCACGGCTCGCGCCGCGAGGAGTCGAACGAGCAGGTGCGGACCCTCGCCGCGAAGTTGGAGTCCAAACTGTCGGTCCCGGTGGACGCGGCGTACATCGAACTCGCCGAGCCGTCGATAGACGACGCAATCGAGACGATGGCTCCGACCTGCCGGACGATGACCGTCGTTCCCCTCTCGCTTTTCGCCGCCAGCCACGTCAAAAACGACGTGCCGCTGGCGGTCCAGCGGGCCCGCGCGACCCACGACGACACCGAGTTCAGGTTCGGCTCACATCTCGGCATCCATCCCTCGCTCGTGGACCTGTTGGACGAGCGGGCGCGGGCGGTCGAATCCGACCTCGGCGTCGACCGCGAGGACAACGACGTGGCGGTCGTGCTCTGCGCCCGCGGGTCGAGCGACCCCGACTCGAACGGCGACGTGCACAAACTGGCGCGCCTGCTGTACGAGGGCCGCGAGTTCACCCGCGTCGAATCGGCGTTCATCGGCGTCACGACGCCCCGGCTTGAGGAGACGCTTCACACCGTCGCCAAGGACCGCCCGGACGCCGTCGTCGTCCTCCCGTACATGCTCGGTGACGGCGTGCTGACGGAACGAATCGTGGACACCGCCGAGACGTTCGACGAGGAGTACCCCTACGTCGACGCCGGCGCGTCGGGACCGCTCGGCACCGACGCCCGGGTGGTCGAGACGCTGGCCGACCGCTATCAAGAGGCGCGGTCGGGGAGCGTCGAGATGTCGTGCGACACCTGCAAGTACAAGGTCGAACTCGCCGGCTACGAGGACGACGAGGGCGGCGCTCGCGCGATGCTTCGCTCGCTCGTCCACCAGGCGGAACACGCCGACCGGAGCGACGTTGACGACGACCCGCACGTCCACGACGCCCCCGAGAAGCACGTCGCGGTCTGCACGAACCAGACCTGCGCCGCGAGCGGCGCGGCGACCGTCCTCGAACAACTCAGACAGGGCGTGCGCGACGCCGACGACTGCGACGTACACGTCTCCCGGAGTTCGTGTCTCGGCCAGTGCGGCGACGGCCCAATCGTCGCCGTCTACCCCGACAGCGTCTGGTACGGCGGCGTGACGCCCGACGACACCGACCGCATCGTCTCGTCCCACCTCGAACGGGACCGCATCGTCTCGAACCTCGTCCACCAATCACTCTAATCATGGCCTGCGCAGAACTCGAAGCGCTCCGACTGGCGCTGTTGAACATCACCGGAACGACCGACGAACACGCGAAGCGACACGCCGAAGCCGAACTCGAAGACTACCTCGGCGACGCCGACCCCGGCCCGATTCAGGCGCTCGCGAACGCGACCACGCTCGACGAGGCCCAGCGACATCTCGACGCCGCGCTCGTCGACCTCGAATCGGAGGCGACGCGAATCGACGACGACGACCCGCAGGCCGGCTACCTCCGCGGCCGACTCGTCGCCGTCCGCGACGCCGAACGGTCGCTTCGCCGTCTCCGCGAGGGCACGGACGCGCTGCTCGACGACCTCGGAGAGGCCCACCACACGCTTCACGACGCCTTCCCCGTCGAGGACTGAACCGATGCCATCGGCTCCACTCTCGGCCCGCCGCGACCTCGGTGAAGTCGACCCCGCGAGCAGTCGCCACAACTGGACGCGCTCGGCGGTCGCCGCGACCGACGACGCCGTCTTCGTCGGAACCGCGGCCGGCCGCGTCGTCGCGCTGGAAGCCGCTGCCGACTCCGCATCCGACACCGACGACCGCTGGGAGGCGCGCGGCGACAACCCCGTCGTGTCGATGGCCGCCGCCGACGACTTCCTCGTCGTCGGCGAGCGCGGCGGCGACGGACTCGTTCGCGTCCTCGACGCCGAGACGGGCGACGCGCGCTGGACGTACGCGACGACCGACGACGTTGGCACCGCGGCGAGAGACTCGCTGTTCTTCCGACCCTACGTCGTCGACCTCGCGGTGACGGGCGACAGAGTCGTCGTCGCCGCCCGACGGTACGAACGCGACGGCGACGAGCGAGTCTGGCGGAGCGTCGTCCTCGGGTTCGGCCGCGACGGCCGGGTCGCGTGGCGCAGACGCGTCCACGCCTCGCCCATCGCGGTCGCCGCCGAGGGGGACCGCGTCGCCGTCGCGTACAACCGCTGTCCGAACCCCGAACAGGACGGTCTCGTGCTCCTCGACGCCCACACCGGAGGGCGAGTCGCGTCGTGGGACCCCGGCACCGACGGCGACCGGCGGGTCGGGGACGTGGCGTTCGCGGGCGACGCGCTGGCCGTCGCCAGCCACGGCGACAAACGCGGCTACCTCCTCGATTTCGAGGGGAGCGAGCGGTGGCGACTCGACCTCGCCACCGAGCGGCGCGTCGGCGACGAGACCGTCTACGCCTATCCGACCCACGTCTGCGTCGCCGGCGAAACCGCCGCCTTCGTCACGGGGAACACGTTCGCGGAGTCGACCCGCGACCCGGACGCGCGACATCCCGACGAACACACCGCGGTCGGCGTCTCCGTCGATGGGGGCGAGCGCCTGTGGACCCGCGACACCGGCGGGTTCGCGCGCGCCGCCGTCGCGGCCGGCTCGCGGGTCTTCGTGCCGTCCGCCCAGCACTTCCGGGAGCGAGAGGCCGACCGCCACGGCGTCCACACGTTCGGTGCGACGGCGGGGCACGTCCGGACCGACGACCTCCCCGGAATCCCGACCGCGGTCGCCGCGGGTGGGGGCGTCCTCGCGGTGGTCGAAGAGCCGGTCGAGTACCACGACGAGGGCGTCACGCGCGGAGCCTACCGACTCCGCACGCGACCGATTCGATAGAAGAAACCATGCGACACGAGACGAGCGATACCCCGCTACTGCCCGTCCGCGAAGCGCTCGGCCTCAGCGACCCGCTCGGCCGACAGGTCGGAAAGCGGGATGCGCCGCGCGTCCGTCTCGGAGACGAGGATGTCGGTCACGCCGATGCCGTCGTCGCCGGCGTCGACGACGACGACCGACGCGTCGGCGGTGGCGAGGCTCCGCGCCGCCGACCGGGTCTGTCCGGTGGGGCTGCCGTCCGCGACGGTAACCCGGCCGTCGGTGACGACGACGACGAGCGCGGCGTCGGCGTCCGAGCGGTCGATGACCCGGCGAGCGGCGTCCAACCCGGAGGGAAGCGGCGTCCGGTCGCCCGTCGGAAGCTCCTTCAGGTGCCGCGCCGCCAGCGTCACGCTGTCGGTCGGCGGGAGCAACACCTCGGCCTCGTCGCCCGCGACGGCGACGAACGCGACCTCGTCGCGTTGCTCGTAGGCGTCTTCGAGGAGCGACAGCACGGTTCCCTTCGCCTGCCGCATCGCGGCGCGCATCGACGCGCTCGCGTCCACGACGAACACGACGAGCGTCGCGGCCGACCCGCGGGAGACCGCGGTTCTGAGGTCCGACCGGGTGACGCGGGACCGGCCGGCCGAGGCGGCGGCCCGGACCGACGCCGGCACGTCGATGTCGTCGGTCTCGGTCGCCGGTTCGGTTCGTACCCGCGAGCCTCGACCCTGACGCGACTCCCGAACCGCGGCGCGGCTGCCGTCACCCGGCGTCTCCGCGTCGAGGCCCGCGTCCTCGACCGGCGGCCGGTCGGCGTCGCCAACCGCGGCCCGGTTCTGACCGGGGAGAAGCGGCGTGGCCTCGTCGGGGTCGTCGCCGGAGTCGTCGGTATCGCCGTCTTCGGAATTTTCGCCTTCCGAACCACCGTCTTCGGGTCCGCGCTCGTCGGCTCCGCCGACCTCGCCGCCTCGGTCGTCATCCCCGGCGTCGTCGTCCCCGGCGTCAGAGTCGGGAGCCGCGCCGGGGGCGTCGCCGTCGGAATCGTCGGCGTCGGCGTCGCTGTCGCCTCCCTCGGCGCGTTCCTCGCCGTCGCTGGCGTCGCCGTCGTCACTCCCGCCGTCGTCGGCATCGCCCGCATCGTCACCCTCACCGTCCCCGTCGTTAGCGTCGCCGCCCCCGTCGTCGTCCCGGTCTTCGTCCTCGTCGAAGTGGTCGTCGAGCACGTCGTCGACGTCCGGGTCGTCGTCGAACGGGCGGCTCTGAAGTCGATGCGGGAGCGCGAGGGCGGCCGCTTCCCGCACGTCGCTTTCGAGCACCTTCGTCCGACCGTCGAGCGCCGCGAGGGTGCGGGCCGCGCGGGCGATGGCGATGTCGGCGCGGTGGCCCTCGACGCCGGCGTCGACGCAGAGTTCGGCGATATCGCGCTTGAACTCGGTCGGGAGGGCGACCGAGTCGAGGCGGGCCGTCGCCTCGCGGAGCGCGGTTTCGAGCGCCGCGGTCTCCTCGCGGTGGGCGTCGCCGGCCGTCGCCGGGTCGTCGCCGCCCGCCAGCGCCCGGTCGATAATCTCCACGCGGTCGTCGATGTCGCGGCTGCCGACGACGGTCGCCTGGAGGGCGAAGCGGTCCCGGAGCTGAGGGCGGAGGTCGCCCTCCTCGGGGTTCATCGTCCCGACGAGCGTGAACTCGGCGGGGTGTTCGACGCTCATCCCGTCGCGCTCGACGCGGTTGACGCCGCTCGCGGCCGCGTCCAAGAGCAGGTCGACGAGGTGGTCGTCGAGGAGATTCACCTCGTCCACGTAGAGGATGCCGCGGTTCGCGCGGGCCAAGAGCCCGGGGTCGAACGACGCCTCGCCGTCCAGCGCGTCGGCGACGGAGAGCGTGCCCGCGACCCGGTCGCGGGTCGCGCCGAGCGGGAGCGTCACGAGCGGGACCGACCGGCGTTCGACCGCGGGGTCGTCGCGGGCCCGACACGAGTCGCACTGGCGGGCCGGGTCGTCCGGGTCCGGCGGGCAGCCGTACGGACAGTCCGCGACGACCGCCTGTTCGGGCAGGAGGTCCGAAAGCGCGCGGACCGCGGTCGACTTCGCGGTGCCCTTCTCGCCGCGGACGAGCAGGCCGTCGAGGTTGTCGTTGGCTCCGACCGCCAACAACGCCCGTTTCAGTTCGTCTTGCCCGACGATAGCCGAGAACGGAAGCGTCTGAGTCGTCATCGAATACGAAAACGTAGTTGCAGTAAGACAATAACACTTTATCAATGACACCGACAATCGGACTGTACACAGCGACCGAAAACGAGTTGGGCGCGGTCCAGCGGGCCGCGCGCCGACTCGACGGAATCGACCTCGTCGTCCGCTCCGCGAGCGACTTGGACGACGTGAGCGACGCGGACGCCTTCGTCGACGAGTTGGAGTCGACGACGGCGGCCGTCTTCTGGCTCCACGGGGCCGAAGACAGCATGCCCGGCTACGACCACGCGGTCGAACGACTCGAATCGGCGGGCGTGCCGCTCGTCGTCAAGGCCACGGGCGACGCCTTCGCTCGCCGGGACACGACCGTCGCCGACGCGGACCGCGAGCGCGTCTGCGAGTACCTCGACCGCGGCGGCGCGGTGAACGTCGAGAACCTCTGTCGGTTCCTCGCCGCCGAGTACGCCGGCGTCGAGACCGAGGTCGACGACCCTGTCGAACTCCCGACAGAGGGCGTCTACCACCCCGACTACCCCGGCGTCGAGTACGACGAACTGCTCGACACGCACGACCCGGACAAGCCGACCATCGGCGTCTGGTTCTACGAGTCCCACTGGACGCACGCGAACACCCGGTACGTGGACGCGCTCGTGGAGCGCCTCGAATCGCTCGGCGCGAACGTCCTCCCGGCGTTCTGCAACCCCGCGACCGACGAGGCCGGACAGGAGAACGCCGAGTGGGTCGCCCGGAACTGGTTTTCGGACGACGACGGCCCCGTCGTCGACGCCGTCGTCAGCTCCTTCATGTTCTCGCTGTCGATGAGCGAGCGGGGCCGCGACGCCGACGACGAGGGGTCGGCCGCCGAAGACGTGTTCCTCACCGAACTCGGCGTCCCCGTGTTGCAGGCCATCACGACCATGCGCTCTCGGAGCCGCTACGAGTCGAGCGACACGGGCGTGATGGGCTTCGAACTCGCGCTGTCGGTCGCGCTCCCCGAGTTCGACGGCAACGTCATCACCCACCCGATAAGCGGGAAAGAGCGGATGGAAGACGAGGCGGGCGTCGGGAGCGCGCCGAAACAGCACTTCCCCATCGAGGACCGCGTCGACCACGTCGCCCGCCTCGCGGTCAACTGGGCGCGGCTCCGCCACCTCCCGAACGACGAGAAGAACGTCGCGGTCGTCCTCCACAACTACCCGCCGAGCGACGACGGCATCGGGACCGCCTTCGGGATGGACAGCCCCGAGAGCACGGTCAACCTCCTGTCCGAACTCCGGGAGCGGGGCTACGCCGTCGGTGACCTCCCCGCGGACGGGCAGGCGCTCATCGACGACCTCACCTCGCAGTTGACGCTGGACGACCGCTGGGTCGCCCCCGAGGACGTGCGGGACCTGAGCGTCGACGTGGTGGCTCCCGACCAGTACGCCGACTGGTTCGAAGACGCCGACGACCGCTTCCGCGACAACGTCGTCGAGGAGTGGGGCGACCCGCCGGAGCGACCGTTTGCGATTCCGGGCGTCGAGTTCGAGAACGTCCTCGTGACCGTCCAGCCCCCGCGCGGCTTCGGGATGGACCCCTCGAAGGTGTACCACGATTCGGACCTCCAGCCGCCGCACGACTACGTGGCGTTCTACGCGTGGCTCCGCGAGTCGTTCGAGGCCGACGCCGTGGTCCACCTCGGCACCCACGGCAGCCTCGAATGGCTCCCCGGCAAGACCGTCGGGCTGAACGGCGAGAGCGCGCCGGACCAACTGGTTTCGGACCTCCCGAACGTCTACCCGTACATCATCAACAACCCCGGCGAGGGGACGCAGGCCAAGCGCCGGTCGTACGCGGCCATCGTGGACTACCTCACGCCGGTCATGCGCACCGCGGGAACCTACGACGACCTCGCGGACCTCGAAGAACTCGCCCGCGAGTACCGCGAGGCCGGCATGGACGAGGCCCGCCCCGAGCGCGGCGACCAACTCCGCGAACTCCTCGTCGACGCGGTCGACGACCTCGACCTCGCGGTCGAACTCGGGTTCGACGACGCCGAGGCCATCCGCGGCGCGGACGGCGATGTCGGCTCCGACGAGGCCGAAGTCGAGTTCGACGAACTCGTCGAGCGCGTCCACGAGTACCTGACCGACGTGAAGACGACGCAGATTCGGATGGGCCTCCACACGATGGGCGAACCGCCCGCAAACGACCGACTCGTGGAGTACCTCGTCGCGCTCACCCGCCTCCCGAACGCGGACACGCCGAGTCTCCGCGAGAGCGTCGCGGGCGTCATGGGCGTCGACTACGACCGGATGCGGGACGAGCCGGGGACGTACGACGACGACCTCGGGATGTATCTCTCGGAGGCCGCAGACCGCGTCTACGACCAGTGCGTCGAACTGGTCTCCGCACTCGCGGAACGCGACTTCGACGTGCCCGAGTCGGAGGTCGACGCCGGCCCCGACGACGAGGTGAACATGAACCTGCTCGTGGTCGATATCGACCAACTCGGCGACGCGCGGGCCAAGCGCGGCGCGCACGACGACCTCCGCGAGGTGCTGGCGTTCATCTGCGACGAGGCAGCCCCGCGAGTCGCGGCCGCGGAAGCCGAGATTCCGCAGACCGCCGACGCCCTCGACGGCGAGTACGTCCGCCCCGGTGGCTCCGGCGCGCCGACCCGCGGCGGGGTGGACCTGCTGCCGACCGGGCGGAACTTCTACACGCTCGACCCGCGGAAAGTCCCGGCCAAGCCGGCGTGGAGCGTCGGCGAGCGCGTCGCCGAGGGCGTCCTCGACCGCCACTACGACGACCACGGCGAGTACCCCGAGGAGTTCGGGGTCGTCGCGTGGGGGACGCCGACGGTCCGGACCCGCGGCGAGACCATCGCGCAGGTGCTCGCGTTCATGGGCGTCGAACCGGTGTGGACCGACGCGGGCCGCGTCGACGACGTGGAGCCGATTCCGCTGGACGAACTCGACCGGCCGCGAATCGACGTGACGACCCGCGTCTCGGGGCTGTTCCGCGACGCGTTCCCGCAGGCCGCGAGCGTCGTCAACGACGCCGTCGACGCGGTGGTCGAACTCGACGAACCCCACGAGCTGAACTACGTGAAAAAGCACGTCGAGGAGGACGCCGCCGAGTTCGAATCGGAGGGCGTGGACGCCGACGAGGCCGAGAGACTGGCCAAACACCGCGTGTTCACGACGACGCCCGGCGGCTACGGCGCGGGGACGAACAAGGCCGTCGACGAGGGCGAGTGGGACGACCGGAGCGACCTCGCGGACGTGTTCGTCCAGTGGGGCGGCTACGCCCTCGGGAGTCGCGGCAAGGTGACCGAGGCCCACGACGCCTTCGAGCGCCGCTTGAGCGGGGTCGAGGCGACCGTGAAAATCGAGGACACCGCCGAACAGGACGAGTTCGACTCCTCCGACTGGTACGCCTTCCACGGCGGGTTCGTCTCCGCGGTCGGTGAGATTTCCGGGAGCGACCCGGCGTCGTACGTCGGTGACTCCAGCGACCCCGACAACGTCAGCGTCTACACGAACGAGGAGAAAGTCCGCAAGGCGATGCGGGCGCGCGTCCTCAACCCCGACTGGCTCGACAGCATGGAGGAACACGGCTACAAGGGCGCGGGCGACCTCTCGACCACGGTCGACGTGGCACTCGGTTGGGACGCGACAACGGGCGTCGTCAGCGACACCCTCTGGGAGAACCTCGCGGACGCCTACGCCTTCGACGAGGACCGACAGGAGTGGCTGCGCGACGTGAACCCGTGGGCGCTCGAAAGCATCACCGCGACGTTCCTCGAAGCCATCGACCGCGACCTGTGGGACGCCGACGACGACGTGCGAGAGCGGTTGCAGGACATCAACCTCTCCGTCGAAGGCGACCTCGAATCGAACACGACGAACGCGATGACGCAGACCCAATCCAATGACTGAACGAGACGCCTACGCCGACCTCGGCGCGACGACGCAGGAAGCGATGGACATCGCGGAGACGAGCATGGACATCGTCCGGACGTTCGTCCCCGACGAGACGCTTAACGACCGACTCCGACAGAAGGCGGTCCACTCGACCGGCGACATCGAGTTCCAGCACCTCATCCGGTGCCAGAACGACCCGGTCGTCGCGGGCGCGAGGGCCGTCCTCGACGAGCGCCCCATCGTGACCGACATCACGATGGCGAAAGCTGGCATCACCGGCCGCGGCCACGACTGCCAGGTGCGGAAGGCAATCGGCAACGGAGCCGAACTCGCCGCCGAAACGGGCATGACCCGGACCGCGGCCGCGGTGCTCGAACTCGACAAGGAGGGCGTCTACGACGGCGCAATCGCGGTCGTCGGCAACGCGCCGACCGCCGCGTTGGCGCTCTGCGACTGCATCGAGAACGGAACCCGACCGGCGGCCGTCGTGGCGACGCCCGTCGGCTTCGTGAAGGCCGAAGAAAGCAGGAAGCGCGTCCGCGACGTAGCCGACGAGTACGGCGTGCCCGCGGTGACGAACGTCGGGAAACGAGGCGGGAGCGGCCTCGCGGCCGCGCTCACGAACGAGCTGATTCACGTCGCCAGCGACGTGCGAAACGGCGACGTAGACCTCGCAAATCATGAGTGAGGACGAGAGCGACCCGTACGACCTCGATTCGGGACCTGACCCGGCGGCGTTCGCCGCGGCCGCGCCCGAACCGAGCATCGACGAAACCGACGGGGGCGGCGAGGACGCCGACGGTACCGAGGACGCCGCCGCGCCGGTGTACGCGGTCGGCGTCGGCCCCGGGAATCTTGAGTATCTGACGCCCCGCGGGCGGCGGGCGATTCGAGAGGCCGACGTGGTCGTCGGCTTCGAGACGGTCGTCGACTTCGTCGCCGACGAGACCGACGCCGACCTGCTCACCTGCGGCTACGCCGACGAGGCCGACGCGCTGGCCGAGTTCGGGCGGCGCGTCGCGGCCGGCGACCGGGGGACGGCGGTGCTCATGGGCGACCCGAACCACTCGGGCTACCAGTTCCTCGGGAGGGTCCAGCGGGCCGTCGACCGGCCGGTGCGGGTGATTCCGGGCATCTCGTCGCTCCAGATAGCCGCGAGTCGCGCCCGGACGCCGATGGAGGACACGCGGTTCGTCACGCTCCACAAAAGCGGGTCGCTCGACGCCGACCTCGACCGATTGGCCGAGGCGGCCGGCGAGCGCCACCTGCTCGTCCTGCCGCGACCGTTCGACTGGATGCCGGGCGACATCGCCGGGTTCCTCCTCGATTCGGGCGCGGACGAGTCGCTGGACGCGCTCGTGCTCGAACGACTGACCCACGACGACGAGCGAATCACCCGGACCACGCTCGGCGGCCTGCGCGATTCGGCCGGCGGGAGCGGCCCCGACTCGACGCCGTACTCGGACCTCTCGGTGCTCGCTGTCAGAGCGCCCGTCGACGCGGCGGACTGAGCCGCCTCCTTCCCCCGCCCCGCGCGAAGGTAGTTAGGCTCGCCTAAATTCCGAAGACGTTTTAACCATTTAGGGAGGCCTAAAAGACATGGCAAACGACGGACAAAGCGGACGGGAATCGACGCGGCGCGAGTACCTCCAGTACGGCGGCGCGGTCATCGCAGGCGGCCTGCTCGCCGGCTGTACCGGCGGGAGCGGGTCGGAGACGACGACGACGGCGTCCGAGCCCGAGACGACCACGGCCGCGACGACCGAGGCGGCGACGGAGACCGAAACCGAGACAGAGACGACGACCGAGGCAGCGGAGTCCTACTCGGTGTCGATAGAGCCGGTCGGCGAGGTCACGTTCGACTCGGTCCCGGAGGCGTGGATTGCGAACAACGGCAGTTGGGCCGACATGGGCGTCGCGCTCGGGCTCGACGCGCCGATGGGCGTTTGGCTCCCCGGCCGGTACCACACGCAGTACTACGACGAGATTCCGGACGTGAGCGTCGACAAGTCGTCCATCCGCCAGCTGTGGGGAGACAGCGGCGTCGGCAAAGAGCAGTTCTACGAGCTGAACGCGGACGTGCACATCGCCGACCCGAACTTCCTCCTGAACCGCGGCCAGTGGAGCGAGGCCGACATCGAGGAAATCAGCACGCAGGTCGGGCCGTTCTTCGGCAACAGCATCTTCTCGCGCGGCTACGCGTGGCACGAGGACTACCGCTACTACACCCTCTACGAGGCGTTCGAGAAGTTCGCGCAGGTGTTCCAGCGCGAGGACCGCTTCGAGGCGTTCGAACAGGTCCACGAGGAGTTCCAGTCGAACCTCGCGCCGGTCGTCCCCGCGCAGGGCGAGCGACCCTCGGCCGCGGTCGTCTGGGCCGGCGGCGACGAGCCAGAGGAGTTCTACCCCTACGTCATCGACGAGGGGACGAGCT
This sequence comes from Haloferax sp. Atlit-109R, assembly GCF_003665865.1. Classification (NCBI taxonomy): domain Archaea; kingdom Methanobacteriati; phylum Methanobacteriota; class Halobacteria; order Halobacteriales; family Haloferacaceae; genus Haloferax; species Haloferax sp. Atlit-109R. The sequence goes on along the minus strand of NZ_QPLO01000002.1, from coordinate 1,307,420 downwards.
TCAAGCATCTCAACGACCTGAAAGTCAACGACGCGCTCGCGACGACCGAGGTGCGGGACTTCTACAGCAACCGCGGCGCGGTCGACTTCGAGACGCTGCTTGAGGTCGACCCCGAAGTGCTCCTCGTGCGCGGACAGGAGGCCAAGACACGCGAGGAGTTCCAGAACACCGTGGTCTCGTTCATGGAAAACCACGAGGTGGCGGGCGAACTCACCGCCGTCCAGAACGGCGACGTCTACCGCGCCGGCGCGCTCTATCAGGGCCCCATCACGAACCTCGTCGTGACGGACCGCCTCGCGCGGACCCTGTACGACGCCGACGAGCGCCTGTTCGACGCCCAGCGCGTCGCGGACATCGCCAACGGGAACCTGTAACTCGCCCCGGGTTCGCGGCCCCGCTTTCTCTCTTCGCCCACCCGTCGAGCGGCGCGTCCCGCCAGAACGCTTATCATATTTTAGGCTAGCCTAAAAAATATGGCAGTGAGCCAAGGTATGGGCGTGTCCCCGGCGGTCACCGCAGCGTGGTTCGTCGAGGGAGAACTCCCGCTCATGGAGGTGTTCCGCCGAGCGAAAGCGAGGTGAGTCCGCGACGGGGCGGGGTGGGGCGGGGCGGACCCCGGAACGCGACCGACCACCGACTCCGTCCGTCGGAAGAGCACCCAACTGGACCGTAGGACCGGTCGCCGCGAGTCGGTCGTCGCGGCCGACGAGCGGTTGCGCTGTCCCGAAATTTTTACTAAAAATTAGATTGCAGTAAACCTTTTGTGTTTTTAGGCCGGCCTAAAACACGCATGTTCGACAGCGATAGACTGACGACGAATCAACGGAGGGAAGCGCGATGACCGACCCGGCAGCCGGCAACGAGGCGTTGCTCGAACAGCAGGCCGCCCGCGAGTCGAGCGCGCGGACCTATCCCCGACACCTCCCGCACGCGATACGGGAGGCCTCGGGCGTCACCGTCACCGACATGGACGGCGAGGAGTACTACGACTGCCTCGCGGGGGCCGGCACGCTCGCGCTCGGACACAACCACCCGAGAGTGGTCGAGGCGATGGAACGCGTCCTCGCGGAGGACCGCCCGCTCCACACCCTCGACATCACGACGCCCGTCAAGGAGCGGTTCGTCGACACGCTGTTCGACAGCCTCCCCGACGAGTTCGCTGACAGCGCGCGGGTGCAGTTTTGTAGCCCCGCCGGGACCGACGCCGTCGAGGCCGCGCTCAAACTCGTCAAAACCGCGACGGGCAACCGGAGCGTTCTCGGGTTTCAGGGCGGCTACCACGGCATGACCAACGGCGCGCTGAGCCTGATGGGCGACACCGACCCGAAGGAGGACGTGCCCGGTCTGATGCCCGACGTACACCACCTTCCGTATCCGTACGAGTATCGGTGTCCGTTCGGCGTCGGCGGCGACGAGTGCCACGAACTCGCCGCCCGGTACGTCGAGCGCACCCTCGACGACCCCGAAAGCGGCATCACCGAGCCCGCGGGGATGGTGGTCGAACTCGTGCAGGGCGAGGGCGGCGCGATTCCCGCGCCCGACGACTGGACCCGCGAGATTCGGCGGATGACCCGCGAGCGCGACATCCCGCTGGTCGTCGACGAGATTCAGACCGGCCTCGGCCGGACCGGCGAACTGTACGCCTTCGAGCACGCCGACATCGTCCCCGACGCGGTCACGCTCTCGAAAGCCATCGGCGGGTCGCTCCCGCTTTCGGTCGTCGTCTACGACGAGTCGCTCGACGTCTGGGAGCCGGGTGCGCACGCCGGCACCTTCCGGGGAAACCAGCTGGCGATGGCCGCCGGTATCGCCACCATCGAACACGTCCTCGAACACGACCTCGACGACCACGCCGCGCGCATGGGCGAGCGGCTCCGCGGCCACCTCGACGCGACCGAGCGCGCCCACGACGCCGTCGGAGACGTGCGCGGTCGCGGGCTGATGCTCGGCGTCGAACTCGTCGACCCCGCGGGCGAATCCGACGCCTGCGGGCGCTACCCGGCGAATCCGGACCTCGCTGACGCCGTCCGCGAGGCGTGTTTCGACCGCGGCCTCATCGTCGAACTCGGCGGCCGCCACGGGAGCGTCGTCCGGTTCCTCCCGCCGCTCGTCGTCAGTCCGAGCGACGTGGACGCCGTCGGGAGCATCTTCGCGGACGCCGTCGAGGCCGCAATCGAGGACGCCGACGGCCGCCGGGAGGTCGCCGCATGAACGGCGTCGGCGATGTCGACGGCGTCGGCGAGCGCCGCGACCCGCGACCGGACGCCGCGAAGTGGTTCCTGAGCGGCGACGACGACGACCGGGCGCGCTACCGCGACGCGATGCGGCGGGCGTGCGACCTCGTCCTCGACGAGTTCGCCGCGGAGGCGACGCCGTACTCGGGGGCGACGCCCGAAGAAGTCGACGACGCGCTCGCCCGGTTCGAGATGCTGCCCCACGAGGGCGACGGCGTGGCCGCGGCGCTCGACCGCACCGAGCCGATTCTGCGAAACTCGGTCGGCGTCTCCGACCCGACCTGCATCGCGCACCTCCAGTGTCCGCCGACGATTCCGGCGCTCGCGGCCGAAGCGCTCCTGACGGCGACGAACCAATCGATGGACTCGTGGGACCAGAGCCCCGCCGCGACGCAGCTCGAACGGCGGTTCGTCGGGAAGCTGTGCGACCTGTTCGGCTACGAGGACGGCGACGGCGTGTTCACGAGCGGCGGCACGCAGTCGAACTTCGTCGGCCTGCTCCTCGCCCGCAACAAGGTCGTTTTGGAGGAGTACGGCGTCGACGTCCAGCGCGAGGGGCTGCCACCGGAGGCGCGGGACCTGCGCATCCTCTGTTCGGCCGACGCCCACTTCACCGCCACGCAGGCGGCCTCGCACCTCGGCCTCGGTGAGAACGCCGTCGTCACCGTCCCGACCGACGACGACCGCTGCCTGTCGATGGCGGCGTTCGACGAGGCGGTGGCGGACCTCCGCGAGCGCGGGAAACGCCCGTTCGCAATCGTCGCCACCGCCGGAACGACGGACTTCGGAAGCATCGACCCGTTAGGCCCGCTGGCCGAGCGCGCGGCCGAACTCGACTGCTGGTACCACGTCGACGCCGCGTGGGGCGGCGCGCTCGCCCTGAGCGACGACCACGCCGACAAGCTCGCCGGCATCGAGGCCGCGGACTCCGTCGCGGTCGACTTCCACAAGCTGTTCTACCAACCGATTAGCTGCGGCGCGGTGCTCGTCCGCGACGCGTCGGCGTACGACCTCATCGACCGCAACGCGGCCTATCTGAACCCCGTGCGCGACGACGACGCGGGCGTGCCGAACCTCGTCTCGAAGTCGGTCCAGACCACCCGACGATTCGACGCGCTCAAACCGTTCGTGACGATGCAGGCGCTCGGCCGCGAGGGGCTGGCGTCGATGGTCGAGTACACCATCGACCTCGCCGCCGACGCCGCGAGGCTCATCGAGGCCGACCCCGACCTGCGGCTCGTCCACGATTCCGACCTGAACGTCGTCGTGTTCCGGTACGTCCCCGACCACGGACGAGACGGCGGCGGCCCGGCCGACGGCCCGGTCAACGGCCCGAGCGCCGACGACCTGAACGAGGCCATCCGCGACTCCCTCCTCGACGACGGCGAGGCCGTGGTGGCCCGCACCACCGTCGACGGCGAGACGTGTCTGAAGCTGACGCTCCTGAACCCCCGAACGACGCGCGAGGACCTCCGAGACCTCCTGCGCGAGATTTCGGACCGCGGAACCGCTCTCGAACCGACGACCGACGACCGACACGCATGAATCCGAACGACACAGCCGAGTCAGCGACGATACACAGCTTCCTGAACTGCTACCTCCGGGAGACCGGGGACTACGCCGTCGTCCCAGCCGGGGACGTGCCGGTCGAGGCGGACGCCGAGGTAGTCGTCCACGCGCCGCTCTCTCAGCAGGGCGTGGACCTCTACGTCCCGCTTTCGTACCGGTCGCCGACGGGTCGCCACCAGTTCGACCTGCCCGGCGTCTACCGGCTTCCCGATGGCGAGACGTTCCCCCTCGACTACACCGTGCTCGTGACGCTCGTCACGAGCGAACTCAGACTCGACCGCGACGACACCGGCGCGGCCGACGAACTGCTCCTGCGGGTCGTCAAGAGCTGCCAGAACATCGAGCGGTTCGTCGAGGCCCGGCGCGGCGACGAGGAGCGACTGTACGGCTTCGACACCTCCTTCCGCGACGCCGAGCAGTCGCTCGTCTTCGGCCACCCGCTCCACCCGACGCCCAAGAGCAGACAGGGTATCCCGGCTCACGAGTCGCGGGCCTACGCGCCCGAACTCCGCGGGTCGTTCCCGCTGGCGTACTTCAGCGCCGACCCCGAGTTCGTCTCGCAGGACTCCACTCGCGAGGAGTCGGCGGCCGAGTGGGTCAAGTCGACCCTCCGCGCGGACGACTCGGTCCCCGAGTCGTTCGTCACCGAACACGTCGAGGGCGACGAGGTGCTGCTTCCCGTCCACCCGTGGCAGGCGGACTACCTCCGCTCGCAACCCGAGGTGCAAGCGCACCTCGGCGACGGCCTCGAATACGTCGGCCAAGTCGGCCGGGAGTTCTACCCTACCTCGTCGGTACGGACGCTGTACGCCCCGGACGCGCCGTTCATGGTCAAGGGGTCGCTGAACGTCAAAATCACCAACTCCGAGCGGACGAACAAGCTCCCGGAACTGGAGCGCGGCGTCGCCATCACCGAACTGCTGGACACCGAACTCGGCGGCGACCTCGAATCCCGGTTCCCGGCGTTCGACGTCGTCCGCGACCCGGCGTATCTGACGGTCGACCTCGGCGACGGCGAGTCCGGCTTCGAGACGGTCCTGCGCGAGAATCCCTTCCGCGGCAACGCGGCGGCGAACGCGACGCCCGTGGTCGGCCTCTGTCAGGACCACCTCGACGACGGGTCGTCGCGGCTGGCGACGCTCGTGGAGGGCATCGCCGACCACGAGGGACGGGCCACTCCGGCGGTCGCAGAAGACTGGTTCAGACAGTATCTCGAACTGTCGGTTCGACCGGTGCTGTGGCTGTATCTCGAACGCGGGCTGGGCGTCGAGGCCCACCAGCAAAACAGCGTGCTGACCCTCGACGGCGGCTACCCCGAGACGTTCCGCTACCGCGACAATCAGGGCTACTACCTCCCCGAGTCGATGTACGACGAGGTGGACGCGCTCCTGCCCGGCATCGGCGAGCGCGCCGACACGGTCTGTCCGGACGCCGTCGCCGACGAGCGCATCCGGTACTACGTCGTCATCAACAACGCCTTCGGCCTCGTCAACGCCTTCGGCACGGCCGGACTGGTGGACGAGCGACGCCTCCTTGGCGTCCTCCGCGACGAACTCGAATCGCTCCGTGAGTACGACCGGCCGTCGTCGTCGCTGCTCGACGACCTCCTCACCAACCCGACGATTCCGTGCAAGGCGAACCTGCTCACGCGGTTCCACGACATGGACGAACTGGAGGGGTCGCTGGCGAACCAGTCGGTGTACGCCGACATCGACAACCCGCTCGTCACGGAACTGGAGGTGCCAGCGCCATGACCGACGCACCGGCGACCGCGACCGCGAACGCGGCGACTGCCGACGCCGGCCGCGAATACGCGTATCGCGTCCGCGACGAGACCATCGACCGGACCATCGCCTTCGCGGAAGTCGACCCGGCGCTGGACGTCGACCGCCTTCACGCGTGGCTCGGCTCGGACCACGTGAAGCCGTACTGGCAACTCGACCTTCCGAAGCCGGCGTTTCGGGCGAAACTCGACGAGAAGTTGGCCGACGACCATCTCACGCCGTACGTCGGCCTGCTCGACCACACGCCGATGAGCTACTGGGAGACGTACCGCGCGGCCGACGACGTCGTCGCAGAGTGCTACGACGCCGCCCCCGAAGACCGGGGCATCCACCTGCTCATCGGGCCGCCGGAGTATCTCGGACACGGCCACTCGATACCGCTCTTGCGAGCGATGACGGCGTTTCAGTTCCGCGCGACCGACGCGACTCGCGTCGTCAGCGAACCGGACGTGCGAAACGAGCGGGTCATCCACGTCTTCGAGCGATGCGGCTACGAGCCGCAGGGGCGCATCGACCTCCCCGACAAGGAGGCGCTGTTGATGCACTGCGAGCGCGACCGGTTCTTCGACACGGTGGCCGAGAATGCGGAGGCGGAGGTGGGCCGATGAGCGAGCCCCGCGTCCGCGACGTGGTCGGAATCGGTCTCGGCCCGTTCAACCTCGGGCTGGCGGCCCTGCTCGACGGCGCGCCCGAGGACGTGGACGCGGCGTTCCTCGAACGGGACGCCGAGTTCGCGTGGCACGAGGGGATGCTCATCGAGGGGACGACGCTGGAAGTGCCGTTCCTCGCGGACCTCGTGACGCTGGCCGACCCGACGAGCCCCCACAGCTACCTCAACTACCTGCGGGAGACCGGCCGCGTCTACGAGTTCTACTTCTACGAGACGTTCCAGATTCCCCGGCGGGAGTACAACGACTACCTCCGGTGGGTGGCCGACCGACTCGACGCCTGCCGGTTCGAACGCGAAGTGACCGAGGTTCGCTGGGACGACCGCGAGGAGTGGTACGCGGTCACCGCGCGGAATCCGGACACCGGCGACCGCTTCGAGTACCGCGCCGAGAACCTCGCGCTCGGCATCGGCTCCCGGCCGCACGTCCCCGAACACCTCCGTGGACACCCGACCGAAGACGTGTTCCACACGGCGCGGTATCGTGGTTCCCGCGAGCGCGTCGTGGAGGCGGACACGGTCACCGTCGTCGGGTCCGGGCAGAGCGCCGCCGAGGTGTTTCAGGACCTCCTGGAGCGCCAGCCCGACCACGGCTACCGGCTCGATTGGCTGACTCGCTCTGACGGGTTTTTCCCCATGGAGTACTCGAAACTCGGCCTCCAGCACTTCACCCCCGAGTACGAGCGGTACGTCTACGACCTGCCGCAGGCGGTGAAAGACGACCTCATCCCGAATCAGGACCTGCTGTACAAGGGCATCGACCCGGAGACGAGCGCCGAGATTTACGACCTGCTCTACCGGCGCTCCATCGGCGGGCGCGACCCCGACGTCGGCCTCTTTGCGATGACCGAAGTCCGAGATATCGAGGCCGTCGGCGACGCGTACGCCCTCGACTGTCACCAGTGGCAGGCCGAGGAGTCGTTCGTCCACGAGAGCGAGGTCGTGATTCTCGGGACGGGCTACGAGCGACCGATTCCAGCGTTCCTCGAACCGCTGGAAGACGCCATCGACTGGGACGAACAGGGCCGGTTCGGCGTGACCGAAGACCACCGGCTCGCGGTCGACGCGCCGGGTGACGTGTTCCTCCAGAACGCCGAGGTCCACACCCACGGCGTCGGGGTCCCGGACCTCGGCCTCGGTTGCTACCGGAACGCGAAGTTCGTCAACCGACTCGTCGGCCGCGAGGTGTATCCCGACGACGACGACACCGTCTTTCAGGACTTCTCGGTGGCGCAGTTCCTCGACCACGCACCGAACGCTTCCCGCGCCGAGGGAAGCGAGACACCACCCACGCCGACGCAAGACGACTAACGATACCGATGAATCCGAACGACACCACGCTACGGGACGCACTGGACGCAGACGTCTGGGAGACGGTCGAACGCCGCCTCCTGACGAAGATGCTCGAAGAGTTCGCCTACGAGGAGATAATCGAGCCGCGGAAGGTCGACGCCGGCGACGACCGCCACGGCTACCGGTTCGACCTCGGCGAGGTGAGCTACCGGTTCGAGGCCGCCGACCGGCTGATGGACAGCCTCCACGTCTACGGCGACACGGTCGAGCGGCGGGCCGACGGGACGTGGGAGTCGCTCCGTGACCCCCTTCGACTGCTTCGCGACCTCGGAGAGACGACCGACCTCGACGGCCTGACCGAGGGGAACCTCGTCCGCGAGTACAAGCGGACGCTGCTCGCGGACGCCCACATCGAGTCGCGAAAGCGGGACCGGGGGGGCTTCGACCCGACGGACCTCGACTACGCCCGTCTCGAAGGCGAGATGGAGGGCCACCCGTGGATTACGTACAACAAGGGGCGACTCGGCTGGGGCTACGACGACTACAAGCGGTACGCGCCCGAGCGCAAAGCGCCGGTGACGCTCTCGTGGGCGGCGGTCCGCAAGGAGCACGCGACGTTCGTCGGAGCCGAAGGGGTCGACCACGACTCGCTCGTCAGCGGCGAACTCGGTGATCACTACGAGCGCTTCCGAAGCCGCCTCGACGCGAAGGGGTACGACCCGGACGCCTACTTCTTCATGCCGGTGCACGACTGGCAGTGGGAACACACCGTCGTCCCGCTGTTTCCCGACCACATCGCGGCCGGCGATATCGTCCCGCTCAGCGACGGGCCGGACGAGTACCTCCCGCAACAGTCGGTCCGGACCTTCGTCAACGTCGACGACGCCGAGAAACACCACGTGAAAGTTCCGATGCGGATTCTCAACACGCTCGTCTGGCGGGGGCTTCCCGGCGAGCGGACCGAACTCGCGCCGACGGTCACGGAGTACATCAAAGGCATCTACGAGCGAGACGACTTCCTCCAAGAACAGGGGTTGATTCTCCCCGGCGAGATTGCGGGGCTCAACTACGACCACGCGGACTTCACCGACATCGACGGGTCGCCGTACCAGTACCACGAACTGCTGGGCGCGGTCTGGCGGGAGTCCATCTACACGTTCCTCGAAGACGACGAACGGGCGATGACGCTCTCGTCGCTGATGCACGTCGACGGTGCGGGCGAACCCTTCGTCTCGCGGCTGGTCGAACAGTCGGGGCTCAGCCTCGACGAGTGGCTGGGCGAGTTCTTCGACACCGTCTTGCCGCCGCTCCTGCACTTCCTCTATCGCTACGGAACGGTGTTCTCCCCGCACGGCCAAAACACCATCCTCGTCGTCGAAGACAGCGTCCCCACGCGACTCGCGGTCAAGGACTTCGCGGACGACGTGAACGTGAGCGACCAGTCGCTCCCGGAGTTGGAATCGCTCCCCGACGACGTGCACGACGTGCTTCGGAAAGAGCCGCCCGAAGGGCTCTGTCAGTTTATCTTCTCCGGGCTGTTCGTCTGCGTCCTCCGGTACGTCGCCGACGTGCTCGAAGAACACGAGTCGTACCCCGAACGGGAGTTCTGGACGCACGCGCGACGCGCGGTTCTCGACTATCAAGCGCAGTTCCCCGAACTCCAATCGCGGTTCGACCTGTTCGACCTGCTCCGACCGGAGTTCACGAAGCTCAGTCTCAACCGGAACCGCATCTTCGACTACGGCTACGACGACTCCCCCAGTCGTCCGCACGCTTCCGAACACGGAACGGTGACGAACGCGCTCTACGAAGTCGCGGACGAGCGACCGGACGGCGCGAGTCAGACGGGCACGGCGGACGACTGACCCGCTGAGCGGGCCTCGAAACGTCGGCTCCGCCGACGGCGCTCCCCGATGCCGAGTCACCACCGTGGAGCCAACCGTTCGTCCTCGACTACGAGTCACGACGAGCGAGGGCCGGAAACTGAACGATGGGTCAAAGACATCCAACATGGTAGTGCGTATTAATTGCACGACAATATCAGGAAGAAGCGTCTACACTTGCCAGTCGCTGCCAACGCTACGAGACGAAACCAGCAGTCACAGACACGACAGGGAAGACAGCGATCAGGACTCAAAGGGCGTTAATCCGGAGTTTCAAGAATATCCGAACAACACTGGATGTTGTTTCGACGGAGAGGTGGAAGAAAAGTAAAGGCGAGAGACGAGCGGTGATGAGATGGGAACGGAAGTTCACCGCTTCCAATATTGTGATTCAAAAGAAAAACCACTGAGGAAAGAGAGATAGTCGAGGGACGGACAGTGGTGGTCGTGGTGAAACCCCTGTTCGAGAGACTGCCGACAACGGGAGGCGGCCGCCCAGTCCACCGAGACGAAGGGGCCGCTGGTGAAACAGGTATCTGCTGCGAGAGCATCCGCGGTCCCGCCTCAACGACAGTCCGCGTTCACAGCGCCTCGTTCTCCCGACCAGAACACTTATTCAGATACTTGATAACGAATAATCATGGACGCCAAACATCCGGTACGAACCACGGAAAAGACGCTGGCGCTCGTCGAGGAGTTGATGCAGAAAGGACCCTGCGGGGTCACGGAGCTGGCCGGCGACCTCGACATGGGAAAGAGCGCGGTCCACAACCACCTGACGACGCTCCAGAAACACGGGTACGTCCTCAAGGACGGCGACGACTACCGCGTCGGGTTGAAGTTTCTCGAAGTCGGCGGCCACAGTCGGAAGTCGATGGAAGTGTATCAGGTCGCCGAGCCAGAGGTCAAATCGCTCGCCGCCGACACGGGCGAACTCGCCAACCTCCTCGTCGAAGAACAGGGGATGGGCGTCTACCTGATGCGAGCGAAAGGCGACGACGCCGTGGACCTCGACACCTACGCGGGCCTTCGGACGAACCTACACACGACGGCGCTCGGGAAGGCGATTCTCGCGAACCTCCCGGAGTCGCGGGTGGACGAGATAATCGAGCGTCACGGACTCGAACAGAAGACGCCGAAGAGCATCGGCACGCGGCAAGAGCTGTTTCAGGTGCTCGAAGGAGTTCGCGAGCGAGGCTACGCCATCGACGACGGCGAGCGTCTCGAAGGGCTGCGCTGTCTCGCCGCACCCATCAAATCCTCGTCCGGCGAGGTGCTCGGGGCCATCAGCGTCTCCGCTCCGGCCAGCCGCGTCAGCGACGAAGACCTCCACGGGGCGCTTCCCGAACGCGTCCTGAGCGCGGCGAACGTCGTCGAACTCAACATCAACTACTGACGCCCCTCGTTCGCTATCTCGGAACAGTAGCAGCTCCGCACGAATCATCGACGCAGGACCGTATTGACGTAGTTCCCGACGGACGACGACGATAGACAATTACACGATTACGCTTGTAATTTTCACGACAATAGTTCCGTCCATCCTATTCTGATATAGAGAATAGAAAGGTGTCGAGCCGGAACAACAGCATCGGCGGGGGTGGGACACGAAAGAGGAGAGGAGAGGAGAGGAGAGGAGAGGAGAGGAGAGGAGAGGAGAAGAGAGGAGAGGAGAGGAGAAGAGAAGAGGGAGCAAAATAACGAGGTGATGGCAGACGGTCGCCGTCGGCGACCGGGCGGGACGCTCAGTAGCTGTCGTAGACGGTCTTTTCGATGGTGTAGAAGTCGAGACCGGCGTCGCCCTGCTCGCGCCACGTCTCGGACGAGGAGCGCTTGAACCCGCCGAAGGGGACGTGGAGTTCGAGGCCGGTCGTCTTGTCGTTGACCTTCACCACGCCGGCTTCGACCTCGTCGACGAAGCGGTTCGCCTCGGTGTGGTCGTCGGTGACGATACTGGCCGACAGGCCGTAGTCGACGTCGTTCGCGACCGCCAGCCCCTCGTCGAAGTCACTCACTTCGATGACGGCGACGACCGGGCCGAAGACCTCCTCCTGTGCGATGCGCATGTCGGGGTCCACGTCGGTGAACACCGTCGGCTCGACGAAATGACCCGTCTCGACTGCCTCGCCCTCGGGGACGCCGCCGCCGGCGACGAGCGTCGCGCCCTCGGCCTCGGCGATGTCGATGTATTCGAGCGTCGAGGAGAGTTCGGACTCGCTGACCTGCGGGCCCATCTCGTGGTCGGTACCGGGGCCGACGTCGAGGGACTCCGCGCGGTCGACGAGCTCGGCGACGAAGTCGTCGTACACGTCCTCGTGGACGATGGCACGGGAACAGGCCGTACACGACTGGCCGGTGGTTCCGAACCCGCCGTTGGCGACGATGTCGGCGGCTTCGGCGGGGTCCGCGGAGTCCGCGACGAGCGTCGGGTTCTTCCCGCCGAGTTCGGTCTGGACGCGCTTGCCGGCGTCTGTGGCCTGCTCGTACACCATCTCACCGACTTGACTGCTGCCGGTGAAGGAGACGAGGTCCGTGCCCTCGTTGCCGATGAACTCGCTGCCGACCGAGCTACCGGGTCCGGTGACGACATTGAGGACGCCGTCCGGGAGGCCGGCCTCGTCAAGCGCGCAGGCGATTTCGATGACGACGCCGGGCGCGATGGAGGCGGGCTTGAGGACGACGGTGTTGCCGGCGGCGAGCGCCGGGGCGAGCTTCCACGCCGGAATCGCAATCGGGTAGTTCCATGGCGTGATGAGCGCCGCGACACCCACCGGCTCCTGTCGCGTGTAGAGGTTCGTGTTCGGCCCGCTCGCACCCTTCTTCGTGCCGCCGAGGTCGGCGGCCTTCGACGAGAAGTAGTGGAAGATGTCGATGGCGCGCTGTACCTCGCCCGCCGCTTCGGGCCGCGCCTTCCCCTCCTCGGCGATGAGAATCTCCGTCAGTTCGTCCTTCCGCTGGGCGAGGAGCGTCCCCGCCTCGCGGAGGATGCGCCCGCGCTCGGGGCCGGGCGTGTTTCGCCACTCGTCTTCCGCCGCGACGGCGGCGTCGACGGCCGCCGCGGCGTCGTTCTCGTTCGAGTGCTGATACGCCGCGACCACTTCGCTCGGGTTCGCGGGGTTCGTCACCTCGGTCGTCTCTCCGGTCTCCGAGGTCACCCACTCACCGTTGACGTAGTTTTTACTAGGGTCCGTCATCGGGTACACGTTCTGTCTTCCGACATACAACTCTTGCGAAGCTGTCACTATTTGTTGGCTGTCGACGACGGGGCGAGTTCGGGAGCGCGCGTCGGGGTGAGCGACGGACTACCGACCCACACACTTTTGTAGTGGCTTTCGAGATATACGTGCGCAATGGTTGAGCAAGCGAAGCTTAGCGACCCGAACGCGGAGTACACGATGCGCGACCTGTCCGCGGAGACGATGGACATCACGAATCCGCGAGGTGGCGTCCGCGACGCCGAAATCACGGACGTACAGACGACGATGGTCGACGGGAACTACCCGTGGATTCTCGTCCGCGTCTACACCGACGCGGGCGTCGTCGGTACCGGCGAGGCCTACTGGGGCGGCGGCGACACCGCCATCATCGAGCGGATGAAGCCGTTCCTCGTCGGCGAGAACCCCCTCGACATCGACCGCCTGTACGAGCATCTCGTCCAGAAGATGTCCGGCGAGGGCTCCGTCTCGGGCAAGGTCATCTCCGCCATCTCGGGCATCGAAATCGCGCTCCACGACGTCGCCGGAAAGCTCCTCGACGTGCCCGCCTACCAGCTCGTCGGCGGGAAGTACCGCGACGAGGTGCGCGTCTACTGCGACCTCCACACCGAAGACGAGGCCAACCCGCAGGCCTGCGCCGAGGAGGGCGTCCGCGTGGTCGAGGAGCTCGGCTACGACGCCATCAAGTTCGACCTCGACGTGCCCTCGGGCCACGAGAAGGACCGCGCGAACCGCCACCTCCGAAACCCCGAAATCGACCACAAGGTCGAAATCGTCGAGGCCGTCACCGAGGCCGTCGGCGACCGCGCGGACGTGGCGTTCGACTGCCACTGGTCCTTTACCGGCGGGAGCGCCAAGCGCCTCGCGTCCGAGCTGGAAGAGTACGACGTGTGGTGGCTCGAAGACCCCGTGCCGCCGGAGAACCACGACGTGCAGAAGCTCGTGACCCAATCCACGACGACGCCCATCGCGGTCGGTGAGAACGTCTACCGGAAGTTCGGCCAGCGGACGCTGCTCGAACCGCAGGCGGTGGATATCATCGCGCCCGACCTGCCTCGCGTCGGCGGCATGCGCGAGACGCGGAAGATTGCCGACCTCGCGGACATGTACTACATCCCCGTGGCGATGCACAACGTCTCGTCGCCCATCGGGACGATGGCCTCCGCGCAGGTCGCCGCGGCCATCCCGAACTCGCTGGCCCTCGAATACCACTCCTACCAGCTCGGCTGGTGGGAGGACCTCGTCGAGGAGGACGACCTGATTCAGGAGGGTCGCATGGAGATTCCCGAAAAGCCCGGCCTCGGGCTGACGCTCGACCTCGACGCCGTCGAAGCACACATGGTCGAAGGGGAGACGCTCTTCGACGAGGAGTAACCCGACGCCGAGAGCGAGACTGTCCCACAGCGGCCGCGACAGCCTGACATACCACACCCATAACCCGGACGCACCACCGCGGGCGAGAACCGTGAGCATCTCTCGCCCCGCGGCGCGTCCGCCGCGGCCGCGTTTTCACTCGCTTGAGTTCGAGACCGGAGCGACGCGACTCGCGGTTGCAGTCGCGACGCTGACGGCAGATAACCTGACGGCTGACAGCGGCGCGCGAACCGCGGACGAAAAGGAAACCGCGGTGACCGGTCAGTTCGAGACGAACGCGTCGATGGCGCGGTTCGACGGGAGCTCTCGGTTCTTCAGCGCGTCGCCGGTCTCCCCGTCGAACAGGTGAATCGCGTCTTCGGGGAACGAGACGGTCGTGCGGTCGCCCGCTTCGACTCTCGACTGTCCGGTGGTGGTCGCGGTGAACTGGGTCCCCTCGTCCCCGTCGACGAATCGCAGGTGGACGGCGTTCTCGTTCCCCTGCGGCTCGACGACGACGACTTCGGCGTCGAAGGTGCGCTGGCCGGAGCGCCGCTCGCCAACGGTAACGTCCTCGGGTCGGATGCCGAGCGTGAGGCCGCTCGCGCCGCCGAGTTGGTCTCTGGTCGCCCCCGAAAGCGGGTAGTCGAAGCCGTCGCCGCGGAAGGTGTCGCCCGAAAGCGACCCGTCGAAGAGATTCATCGACGGCTCGCCGATGAAGCCCGCGACGAACAGGTTGTTCGGCCGGTGATAACAGTCCAGCGGCGTGCCGACCTGCTGGAGTTCGCCGTCGTCGAGGACGGCGACGCGGTCGCCCATCGTCATCGCCTCGGTCTGGTCGTGGGTGACGTAGACGGTCGTCACGCCGAGTTCGCCTTGCAGGCGCTGGAGTTCGGTCCGCATCTCCGCCCGCAGTTTGGCGTCCAGATTGGACAACGGCTCGTCCATCAGGAACACTTCGGGGTCGCGCACGATTGCGCGTCCGAGGGCGACCCGTTGTTGCTGGCCGCCCGAAAGCTGTCCGGGCTTGCGGTCGAGCAGGTCGCTGATGCCGAGCATGTCGGTCGTCTCCTCGACCCGCTGGCGTATCTCGTCGTCCGGCAGGTCGGTCGACTCTTCGAGGCCGAACGACATGTTCCCGCGGACGCTCTTGTGCGGGTACAGCGCGTACGACTGGAACACCATCGCGATGTCCCGGTCCTGCGCGGACACGCCGTTGAGGACGCGGTCTTCGAGTCTGAGTTCGCCCTCGGTGACGGTTTCGAGCCCCGCCATCATCCGGAGCGTCGTGGATTTGCCGCAGCCCGAGGGGCCGACGAGCACGAGGAACTCCCCGTCGTCGATATCGAGCGATATCTCTTCGACGGCGACGATATCGCCGCCGCCCTCGTCGGTGTACACCTTCGTTACGTCGTCGAGTGTCAATCGTGCCATGGCTACTGTTCGAGTTGTGTGAAGTCGGCTTCCTGGTCGTGACGTCGGTTGTGCACCGCGGTTCCGGTCTCCGCGTCGAACAGGTGAATCTTGTCCGGCGGAATCGTCACCGTGACGCGGTCGCCCCGCGTGACGAGATGCATCCCCTCCGTGACCGCTTGCAGGGCGTCGTCGGCGGAGGGCTGGTCCGGGTGCGAGAGGTGGAGGACGTTCTGGTCGCCGTGGGGCTCCACGACGGTCACGCCCATCCGGAGTTCGTGGTCGCCGAGCGCGGCGTCGTCGGCGGTGTCGTCGGTCGTCGCGTCAACGACCTCGATGTCTTCCGGGCGAATCCCCAAGACGAGGTCCTCGCGGTCGCCGACGGACTCCAGCACGTCCGCGCCGAGCGGGTACGAGAAATGCTCGCCGACGAACGTCGACTCCGAGCGCGTCCCGCGGACGAGGTTTATCATCGGCTCGCCGATGAACTCCGCGACGAACAGATTGTTCGGCTCGTGGTAGCACTCGAAGGGCGAGGCCACCTGCTGGAGTTCGCCGTCGTCCATGACGGCGATACGGTCGGCCATCGTCATCGCCTCCGTCTGGTTGTGGGTGACGTAGACGGTCGTGACCGCGAGTTGGTCTTGCAGGTTCTGGAGTTCGGTCCGCATCTCCGCCCGCAGTTTGGCGTCCAGATTGGACAGCGGTTCGTCCATCAGGAACACCTCGGGGTCGCGCACGATAGCACGTCCGAGGGCGACCCGCTGTTGCTGGCCGCCCGAGAGTTCGTCGGGTTTTCGGTCGAGCAGGTCGGCGATGCCGAGCGTCTCCGCGACCTCGACGACGCGCTCGTCGCGTTCTTCAGACGTGTATCCCTCCTCTTCTTCCAGTCCGAACCGGATGTTCTGCCGGACGGTCATGTGGGGGTACAGCGCGTAGTCCTGAAACACCATCGCGATGTCGCGGTTCTGCGGGACGCGGTAGTTCATGTGGTCCCCGCCGATGTAGATGTCCCCGCTGGTCGGGGTCTCCAAGCCGGCGAGCATCCGGAGCGTCGTCGATTTGCCGCACCCCGAGGGACCGACGAGCACGAGGAACTCCTCGTCGTCGATGTCGAGCGAGAGGTCGTCGACGGCGACCGTGTCGCCGAAGCGCTTCGTCAGGTCGGTGAGTTGAATCTGTCCCATGGGTCAGGCCTCCGTGCGAAGTCCCTTCGCGAACTGTTCGGCGAACGCGACGTACAGGATGAGCGTCGGAACCGCCGCGAGGAACGCCGCGGACATCCTGATACCGAAGTCGATGCCGGAGGTCGACGCCCCGATTGCGGGCAGCACCAGCGTGACCGGTGCCGCGGGCGCGTCGGACCCGGTGACGAGCGTGAACGCGAAGAGGAACTCGTTGTAAATCTGCGTGAACTGGTAGATGAACACGACGCCGAACATCGGCTTCGAGATGGGCAGGATGACGCGCCGGTAGATCTTCGTGATGCTCGCGCCGTCGATTTTCCCGGCCTCAACGAGCGAGTTCGGGAGGCTCTGGTAGTACGACCGGAACAGTATCGTACAGATGGGAATCCCGTAGGCGATGTGGGTGATGACGAGCGGCACGAGTTCGGCGTGGTACCCCTGGAAGAAGGGTATCGACGCCACCATCGGCTCTAGCATCCGCGCGAGCGGGAAAATGTTGTTCCAGAAGCGCGCGAGCGGGACCAACACGGCCTGATAGGGGACGAAGACGCCGACGACGAACAGCATCAGCATACCCATCTGCGCCCGCCAGTTGACCATCGTGAGGCCGTAGGCTGCCATGCTCCCGAACAGGACGCTCCCGATGGTCGCCGGAATCGACATGATGAGCGAGTTGAAGAACGACCCCGAGAGCTGTTCGAGAGCGAACTGGATGTTCCCGAGGGTGAAACCCTCACCGACCGGCGGCGCGAAGGGAAGCGAGCGAGCGACCGACTCGTTCGTCTTGATGGCGGTCATGATTCCCGTCTCCAGCGGGACGAGGAAGAACCCGAGGAAGAACACGACGAGCGCGTACTGGGCGACGCGCCGGAGGTTCACGTCCTCGACGAGCGATGCGACGTCGAAGCTGCCTGTGGATGACGACTGTGACATGGTCAGAGACTCCCCTGTTTGTACTGGTAGTAGAGGTACGGTCCGATGACGCCGAGCGCCATGATGAGAAGCATGGTCGCGATGGCGGCCGAGTAGGCCCACTCACCGAACTTGAACGCGCGGCGAACCATGAGCGTCGCCAGGATGTCCGTCCCGTTCGGCGGGCGGTAGCGACCGACGAGGGCGTACAGGAAGGTGAAAGCCTTCAGCGCGAACACCATCAGCACGACGGCCGCGCTGACGGACGCCTCCTTCAGTTGCGGGACGATGATGCGGAGGTAGGTCCGAGTGATGCTCGCGCCGTCGACGCGGGCCGCCTCGAACTGGTCGTCGGGAATCGACTGGAGCCCCGCGAGGTAGACGACCATCGTGTACCCGCTGAACTGCCAGATGAGGGCGAATATCACCGCGCCGAGCGCGATTGATGGATTCCCCAACCAGTCCACCGGATTGAACCCGAGTGTCGTCACCACGAGGTTGAGGATGCCGCTTTCGACGTTGAACATCCAGAGCCACAGTTGCGCGGTGACGACGAACGAGAGGCTCATCGGGAGGAGATAGACCGTCTGGAACTTCTCGGAAAACCGGATGCCGTGGTCCAACAGGATTGCGAGGAACAGGCCGAGCACCAGACAGATAGTCGTAAAGCCTACGAGGAGGACCAGATTGTTCTGCGCGGCGGCGATGAACGCGTCGCTCGACAGCGCCTGTGCGTACATCTCCAAGTCGAGCGTGGAGTAATCGGGAGTCCCGAGACCCTCGTAGTCCGTAAACGAGATGGCGAAGTTGTAGCCGATACCACCGTAGACGGCGATGCTCATGAGGACGAACGGGATTCCCCAGTACGGCGCGGAGCGGACGAAGTCGCTGTTGAGGAAATACCGGAGTTTCGACTCCCACCCGACCGCCTCGTCAGTCGCGTCAGAAACGTGCTCCGTGTTATCGTGTGTAGCCATGGATATACCTATATTTTATTTGTGTATAATGAGGGTGAAGTTTCAGCCGAGGTCTCACTCCGAGACCGCTGCGACGAGCGCGTCGGCGGTGGCTTCGACGTTGAACGGCCCCATGAAGTTGTCGCCGAAGGCGGTCTTACACGCGCCCATCGTCTTGGGCGTGACGGCGAGTCCGTGGGCGATAGTCGGCGGGTACGCCTCCGAGTCGGTGAGGTCCTCGTAGGTCATCGCGAGGAAGTCGGTCAGTTCGCTCGGGTCGATGTCGGTGCGGAGCGGAACCGACCCCTTGGGGTTGTTGAAGGCGATTTGCGCCTCCTTCGTGCCGACGAACTTCTGCCACGCGATGGTCTCCTCGCGGCTCGGGTTGTTGCTCGGTGCGACGATTGAGTCGACGTGGTAGAAGTAGATACCTTCCGTTCCCGGGAACGGTATCCAGTCCCACTGCTCTTTGTAGTTGAAGCTATCGTCGGCGCGGAACATCCCGTACACCCAGTTGCCCTGATGGATGGTTGCCGCGTTCCCCGAGATGACCTTCTGGCCCGCCGTCGTGAAGCTGATGGACGAGGCGTCGGCGGTGATGTAGTTCTCGTTGATGGTCTTCAGCGCTTCGAGCGCCTCGACGACGGCCGCCCTGTCGGGGTTGCCTTCGATGAAGTTCGTGTACGCGTCGACGCCGCTCTGGCTCGTCAGAATCTGCGCCCAGAGTTGGAGATTCGTCCACGGCGCGACCATCGCCTGCGCCATCGGCGTCACGTCCGTGTTCTGGTCGATAGCTTCGAGCGCGTCGAGGAGCGCGTCGACGCTGTCGAGGCTCGACGCGTCGATGCCGGCCTCCTCGAACACGGCGGTGTTGTAAAACAGGTTGTTCATCCGGTGGGAGCCGATTGGGACCGCCGGCATCTGGTCGTTGAACTTACACAGTTCGACCGCGCGGGCCTGCATGGTGTCTTTGAACCCTTCGGCGTCCCACACGTCGGCTTCGAGGTCCATGAGCGCGCCCGAGTACCGTTCGAGGTTCTTGCCCGGCCAGTTGGCGAACGAACTCATCGGGTTGTTGTTCGCGAGTCGCCGGAGAATCGTCGCGTTGAGGTTCACGTTCGCGCTCGCGCCGACCGCCTGGAAGTTCGTATCCATCTCGGGATGCTCCTCCTCGAAGGCCTCGATGAGCGCGGTGACCGCCGCCTCGCCGTCGCCGCCGGCCCACCCGTGGAGCACTTCGAGCTGCGAGTCCCACGACCCACCGGAACTGCTCCCGCTCGTCTCGGTGTCGTCGGTGGAACCGCCGGAACCGTTCCCGTTTCCGCTCTCGGTGCTCTCCGTCTCGGTTCCGCCACCGCCGGTACACCCCGCGATACCAGCGGCCGCACCCACGGTCAGGGCCTTCAAATATTTTCGACGGTTTACACTTTCATCGCTACTGTCATGCTCGACCATGTAGTACCCATGTTATCTACCCACACATATAAGTTGTGGATAGCAGATGATGATATAAAAACAGTGGGTCCCAGCAACGCGCTTCGCGATGGATTCGCCCCGAAAACTACCGCGCGAGAACCTGAACGCTCCTTCGAGAGGCGAACGAGACGCCGTTCGGGGTCGTGCGTCGTCGCCCGCGACACCGACTCGCAGTAGCGGTGCGTCGGCATCGACGAACGTCACTCCACGGTCGCTCAGCCACCGCCCCGCTCGCTCACTCCACGACGGTCGCCGAGTTGTCTCGCGGGCGGTAGCCGATGGCGCGCATCGTCTCCGTGAGCGAGAGATATCGGTCGTCGTTCGCCGAGATGAGGTTGACCGCGAGCGGCGAATCGGGAAGCGACGCCTCGACGGCCCGGCGCATCCCCTGTTCGCAGTCGCCGGGGCTGAGCCACATCGCGCGGACGTAGCGCGCGACCGACTCCTCTTCGTCCATCTTCTCGCGGACCTCGTTGGCCGTCAGGAGCCATCCGATGCGGAGATTGAGCACTTCCAGTCCGTGTCGGTCCGCGTAGTAGTTGCCAAGCGCCTCACCGAACACCTTGCTCACGCCGTAGTACGAGTCGGGGCGCGGCGGGTCCGACACGCCGACCGCCTCGGCGTCGGCCGCCAGCGTCTCCGGTCGGGTCGCGTCCGCGATGTTGTACATCTGGTGGACGTGGTTCGTGCTGGCGAAGACGAGTCGGTCGATATCGGCCGCCAGCGCCGCCTCGTAGACGTTGTACGTGCCGCCGATGTTGACCTCGTAGACGCTGTCCCACGCCGCGTCGGGGTTCGGGTTGGCCGCGAGGTGGACGACGGTGTCGTGGCCCTCGAACGCCTCGGTCAGCGCGTCTTCGTCGCGCACGTCGAGGATGACGCTGTCGAGTCCCTCGCGCTCGCGATGCGTGATGGGCGTCACGTCGTGGTCCGACGCCAGCGCTTCGACCGTGACTCTCCCGACGTTACCAGCCGCTCCGGTGACCGCAATACGTGCCATACGATGACAATCGACGGAAGTCTAATAAACGTGTTCCAAGCGTCCGTCGCCAGATTCCCGTGGGGAAACACGTATGCGGCAGGGTCACAATCACGGCGTATGGTCGACCGACCAACCGCCTTGGAAGACCCGCTCGACGGCCGGACGGCGCTCGTCACGGGTGCGAGTTCGGGAATCGGAGCGGCGACCGCGCGCGTGCTCGCCGAGGACGGCGCGGACGTGTGTCTCGCCGCCCGCAGAGTCGAACGACTGGAATCGCTCGCTGACGAGATTCGTGACGCCACGGACGCCGCCGTGAGCGTCGTGCCGACGGACGTGACCGACCCCGACGCGGTCCGGGCGCTCGTCGACGCGACCGTCGAGCGGTTCGGCTCGCTCGACATCGTCGTCTGCAACGCCGGCCTCGGCATCGACAAGCCGGTCGCGGAGCTGACCGACGAGGAGTACCGCCTGATGACCGGCGTCAACGTCGACGGGATGTTCTACACGGCCAGGGAGGCGCTTCCGCACCTCGAAGCGTCCGAGGGCAACCTCGTCTTCCTCGGGAGCATGTCGGGGAACCACCCGCGGCCGCACAACCCGGTGTACGCCGCGACGAAGTGGTGGGTCCGCGGGTTCGCGTCGAGCCTCCAAGGGGCCGTCGGCGAGGAGAACGTCGGCGTGACCTGCGTCAATCCGACCGAGGTTCGGACCGAGTTCGGCTCCGAGAGCGGCGAGACGCTCGAAGCGTCGTTCGAGGAGGGCGAAGTGACGGAGGCGATAGAGGTGGCCGACGCCATCGCCTACGCGGTCCGCCAGCGGTCACCGAACACGGTGCTGTCGCTCGACCTCTACCGACGCGACAAGCTCTCGCACTTCTGAGCGGCGGGCGCGGGGGTTCGGGGGTGCGACGGCACGGCGACACGGGGCGCGGTGGCGTAGCAGCACGGCGGCGCAGTGTCGGCGTGCCGCGCCCCGAACCCGAGGGAAGCGTATTTTGCGGTCGGTTCCGAACGGTTGCTCATGACCGTCACGAGAGTGGTCGACACGTCGTGCCGACTCGGCGAGGGTCCGGTCTGGCACCCCGACGAGAAGCGGCTGTACTGGGTAGACATCGAATCCGGGCGACTCCACCGCTACGACCCCGAGACCGGAGCGCACGACTGTCCGGTCGAAACGTCGGTCATCGCCGGCGTGACGATACAGCGCGACGGGTCGCTCCTAGCGTTCATGGACCGCGGTCGCGTCGGGCGCGTCGTCGACGGCGACCTCCGGGAAAGCGCGCGAATCGTCGACTCACCGACCCGGTTCAACGACGTCATCGCCGACCCCGCCGGGCGGGTGTTCTGCGGGACGATGCCGTCAGATACGGCGGGCGGGCGGCTGTTCCGCCTCGACACCGACGGAACGGTGACGACGGTCGAAACCGGCGTCGGAATCCCCAACGGGATGGGATTCACCCGCGACCGCGAGCGGTTCTACTTCACGGAAACCGAGGCGAGCACCGTCTATCGGTACGCCTACGACGAAGAGACGGGAGCCGTCTCGGCCCGCGAGCGGTTCGTCGAATCGCCGGAGACGCCGGGGCTACCGGACGGGATGACGGTCGATTCGACGGGGCACATCTGGTCGGCCCGCTGGGAGGGCGGCTGTGTGGTCGAGTACGACGCCGACGGCACCGAACTCGGCCGGTTCGACGTGCCGACGGAGAAGGTGACGAGCGTCGCCTTCGGCGGGCCGGACCTCGATTCGCTCTACGTGACGACCGCCGGCGGCGACGGGGACGGGAGCGCTGGCGAGGGCGACGAGAGCACCGGCGACGCTGCGGGCGCGCTGTTCCGCCTCGACGTGGCGGCGACCGGGCGGCCCGAGTTCCGCTCCGACGTTCGGTTGGGGTGAGTCGAAACGGACAGCGGCGGGCGGTCAGTCCAGCTCGACTGCGGCCCCGGTCTCGGCGCTCTCGTAAATCGCGTCGATGGTCCGCATGACCGACACGGATTCCTCGCGGTCGACGCGCGGCGTCTCGCCGGTCTCGACGGCGCGGGCGAACGCCTCGACCTCGCGGCGGTAGCTGTCTGTCGGGTCGAACGTCTCCGTGACGACGCGGCCGTCGGTCGCGTAAGTGAGTTCGGCCGCGGCCGTCGGGTCGACGTTGAACGCGGGGTTCGCCTCCAGCCAGCCGTCGGTGGTCTGGACGCGGTAGTACTGCGTCTCGGGCGTGTCGAACGACGATTCGACGCGGGCGGTCGCGCCGGAGTCGTACTCCAAGACGCCCGACATCCGGGTGTCGACGCCGCAGTCGCGCGTGTCGGTCGTGGTCGCGTACACCCGGTCGGGCGTCCCGAGGAAGAGTCGCGCCGCGCTGACGGCGTAGCAGCCCACGTCCATGACGCTCCCGCCGGCGAGGTCGGGGTCGATGCGGATGTCGTCGGCCCCGTCGGGCAGGCGGAACGAGAAGTTCGACGTGACAGAGACGACCGCGCCGAGCTCAGACGCGACGAGTTCCGCGGCCCGCTCGGTCAGCGGGTGGAACCGGTACATGAACGCCTCCATCAGCGTGACGCCCGCGTCCTCGCAGTAGTCGAAGACGGCGGCCGTCTCGTCGGCGCTGGCGGTCAGCGGCTTCTCGCAGAGGACGTGCAGCCCGCGGTCGGCGGCCGCGCGAACCCAGTCGGCGTGGAGGCCGTTGGGGAGCGGGATGTAAACCGCGTCGAGGGAGTCGTCGGCCAACAGCGCCTCGTAGCTGCCGTAGGCGGTGGGGATGCCGAGTTCGTCGGCGACGGCGCTCGCCCGCGCCTCGTCGCGGGACGCGATGGCGGCCGCCTCGTGCTCGCTCGCCTGCACCGCGGGGATGACCGATTTGACGCCGATGCCTGCCGTGCCGAGGATGCCGAACTTCATGCGGGGAACTGCGGGAAACCCGATAATAAAACTGCGGGCGACGACGCGCCGAATCGAGTCCTACGTCCCGTCGGAATCGGGGTCGGCGTCGTGGTTGGCGGCGGCAGCGTCGGCGGAATCGGAGTCGGCGGAATCGGAGTCGGCGGAATCGGAGTCGGCGGCGTCGACGGCGACATCGGTCCCGCGCTCCGCCGCGGCGTAAATCGCGTCCATCGCGCGCATGTCCACGAGCGCGTGGTCGCCGTCGGGCGCGGGGTCGGAATCCGACAGGAGCCGGGACGCGAAGTAGTCGAACTCCTCCGTCATCTGGTTTACCTGCTCGAAGTCGTAGTCGGCGGACTGGTCCCCCCACGACAGTCGGAATCCCCGCTTTTGGCGGTTGTAGAACGCGGGCTCGATTTCGAGTTCGCCCTCGGTGCCGGTCACCCGGAGGTGGCTCGACTGGTAAGCCGACTGGCTGGCGGTGCAGACCGCGAGCGTGCCGTCGTCGAAGTCGACGCCGAAACTGACGTGCTCGTCGCCGACGGCCTCGAACGCCTCGTCGTCGACGCGGGCGGTCGCCCTGACGCGGACGGGGTCGGCGTCGAGGACGAACCGGGCGGTGTTCAGCGGGTAGAGCCCGATGTCCATGACGGTCGCGCCGCCGGAGAGTTCGGGGTCGAGCCGCCACTGGTCGGGGTCGGGGACGACCTCGTCGAGCAGGCGCTGGGACATGTGGCCGTGGACGAACACCGGCTCGCCGATGACGCCGGCCTCGACGAGTTCGCGGGCGCGCCGGACGGCCGGCTCGGTCTGCATCCGATAGGCGACCATCAGGGGCACGTCGGCGCGGTCGCAGGCGGCGACGAGCTTTTCGGCCCGCTCGACCGACGCTTCCAGCGGTTTCTCGCAGAGGACCGCCTTCCCCAACTCGGCGGCGGTTTCGACGTACGGGAGATGCAGACCGTTCGGCGTGACGACGTACACCGCGTCGTAGGCGTCGGCGGCGACCCCCTCGTGGAACTCGTCGTAGGTGAGGCCGTGGGTTATCGACTCGGTCAACGCGGTCGCGCCCTCGGCTTTCTCCTTCGAACTGCTGACGACGACCGTCGTCTCGCAGAACTCGGACGCCTCGACCGCGGGAATCGCCTCGTCGCAGGTCCACCAGCCGAGGCCGATCATGGCGACCCGCACGGTGCCCGTCACGTCGTCTCCCTGCCAGTCGCGGCGCGTGAACTCCTCGACGATGTCGGTGGGGGCGGGGCTCATACGGTGGTGACGGAGTTCGAGAGGGTTCCGATACCCTCGATAGTGATGTCGACGTGGTCACCCTCTTGAAGGTCGAACGGCTGTTCGGGGACGAGCGACGTGCCCGTCAGGATGACCGCCAGTTCGGGCACCGTGTTGTGTCGCGTGAAGTACGACACGAGTTCGTCGCAGCTGCGGACCATCTCGCTGGTGTTCGTGGCGTCGTCGTAGATGACTTCGCCGTCGCGCTCGATAGTCATGCTCATCTCCAACTCGTGGGGGTCCTCCACGTCTTCGGGCGTCACCACACACGGGCCGATGGAACAACAGCGGTCGTACACTTTCGCCTGTGGGAGATACAGCGGGTTTTCGCCCTCTATCGACCGACTACTCACGTCGTTGCCGACGGTGTAACCGACGATTTCCCCCCGGCGAAGCACGATACCCAGTTCGGGCTCCGGCACGTCCCATTCGGAGTCGCCTCTGACGCCGATGGCGTCGCCCGGTTCGACGGTCCGAGACGGCGTGGCCTTGAAGAAAACCTCCGGCCGGTCGGCGTCGTACACGTCGAAGTACATATCGGGCATGGAACTCTCCTCCTCGCGCGCTTGCTCGCTTATCTGGTAGGTGACGCCCGCGGCCCAGATTTCCTCGGCGTCGACGGGGACCGTCGCGTGCCGGTCGACGAACGCGTCGTCGACCACGTCGGCGTCCTCGGTCAGTTCGGCGGCGAGTCGGTCGACCGAGGTCCGGGCGATACTCGCCACCCGAGCCAAGTCACCGAACGTCCGAAGGTCCGCGTCGGCGCTCGTGAGGTCGTACGTCGTGGAGTCGCGGCCTGCCGTGAGACGACGCTCTCCCGACACCGCTAGCTGGTGGTAATGCATTCAGTATCCTCATTACCAGCGATTGTAATAAAAGTACGTCCCGGTATGGGCGGCGCGGCGCGGGGCAATGCAGAAAACCCCGAGACGTCGGCGGGTTCGGTCTCGAACTCCCGGCCGAGTGTAGTTCGCTCGCCCGTTGACGACGAGCGCCGACGAGCGCGAGATGACAGGCAGAAGAGGCGACACGAGCCCGACGCGTGTGACGTAGAGAGACACACGAATTCCCAGTAACAGAACACGCCGAGTCGGCGGGTCGAATCGGCAACGCGGCGACGAGACGGCCGTGTCGGAGCCCACGAGTGCGAACTGACGACCCACACCGGTGTCGTCGAAAACGACCACCGAGAGAGACAAGTCGACTATTACGGCTCGTCTCGGCCGATAATCAGGAACGAGTGGGTCGAGAGTTCGCCAGACACTCCCGTTTTCTATCACAGAATTCAATCACAGCACGCACGAACGAGAGAGTCCGGGAACAGCCCACGCGACGTGCGGTGCGCCGGTTTTAGATTACACGCATACGCTTGTAATCCAGGCGGTCGACACCGGGAAGCGGGGCGGGGTTCCCGAGAGTCCGGAGCAAGAGCGAACGCGGGGGACGAGTCACTCGGCCTCGCACCTTCGTTCCCTATTACAGAACGATTGTCCAGCAGTCTCCGGCGTCTGCCGGCGGCAAACCCGTCGGAAGCGACATCGAAACTCCCGTCGGGAGGGGCTAGCGCGCGCTCACGAGAGCGCGTCGATGGCGAAACGGGAGACGAGAGACGGGAGACGGGAGACGGGAGACGAAAGACGGGGTTAGAACGCGCTGTCCGCGAACCCGCCGTCGACGGTGACGACCTCACCAGTCACGAACGAAGACGCGTCGCTCGCGAGGAAGACCGCCGCGCCGACGATTTCCTCCCGTTCCGCGACTCTGCCGAGCGGCGTTCGCTCGTCGATTCGCTCGCGCTTTTCGGTCCCTTCGGCGTAGGTGTCGGCGTTCTGCGGCGTGATGACGAAGCCCGGTGCGATGGCGTTGACGCGTATCTCGGGGGCAAGTTCCTTCGCGGACGCGCGGGTGAACGCCTCGACGCCGCCCTTCGCCGCCGAGTAGGCGGGGAGGTTCGCCATCGAGAGCCGCGCGGCCAACGAGGAGATGTTGATAATCGACCCGCCGTCGGCGACGGCCGGGACCAGCTCCTGCGTCACGCGGCGGACGCCCCCGAGCGCGATGTCGGTGACGTGGTCCCACGCGTCGTCGTCGATGTCGCGGACCGTCTCGCGGGATATCGCGCCCTGCGAGGCGACGACCACGTCGACGCCGCCGAACTCCTCGACGGCGCGCTCGCGGACGCGTTCGAGCGAGGCCGGGTCCGTCACGTCGCAGGTCTCCCGAACCGCGTTCGCTCCCAGTTCCTCGATAGCGTCGGCCGTCTCGTCGACCGCCGACTCGCGTCGGCTGGTTGCGAGGACGTCCGCGCCCTCGCTGGCGAATCCGAGGGCGATTGCCTGACCGATACCGCTCGTCCCGCCGACGACGACGACGCGCTTGTCACTGACGGAGACTGGCGTGTGCTCGTATGCGACCATGGTCTCAGTCCGCACGGTGCCGACATGATAGTTGCGGAACGCGCGACGGGAGTGCCGCATGCAATACGTTTTTACCGACCCGTGCCACATGTGCTCTCATGCGAGGACTTGCCAAAGTAGAGCGTAGCTCCGGCGCTATGGAGTTCGTCGAGCGACAGAAACCGAAACCGGGTGCCGGAGAGGTGCTCGTAGAGGTCGACTACGCCGGCCTCTGCGGGAGCGACGCGGGAATCTACGAGTTCGAATCCGCCTTCGAGCGGATGGAGCTGCCGACGGTCATCGGCCACGAGTACGCCGGGCGCGTGGTCGAAGTCGGCGACGGCGTGACGGAGTTCGGCGTCGGCGACCGCGTGGTCGAACGACCGATTCGCGGCTGCGGCGAGTGTTATCAGTGTCGCATCGGCGAGGAGAACGTCTGCCAGGACGCGGTCATCACCGGCGTCGACCACGACGGCGCGTACGAGCGGTTCATCGCCGTCCCGGAGCGCGCCCTCCACCCGATTCCCGACGACGTGAAACAGCAGCACGCCGCGGTCGCGGAGCCGACGAGCATCGCCGCGCGCGCCGTCATCGAGAACTCCCGGGTCGGCGCGGGCGACCGCGTGTTGGTCGAAGGCCCCGGGCCAATCGGTCTGCTCACGGCCCAAGTCGCGGCCGCGCAGGGCGGCACCGTCGTCGTCTCCGGCGTGGGACAGGACGCCGACTATCGCCTCCCGCTCGCGGAGGAACTCGGCTTCGAGACGGTCAACGTCGCCGACGACGACACCGAGGCGCGCCGCGAGCGCCACACCGGCGGCGTCGGCTACGACGTGGTGTTCGACACGACCGGCCACCCCTCGGGGCTCACGACGGCCGTCGACGAGGTCCGCAAGGGCGGCCAAATCGTCCTCGTCGGCCAGACCGGCGAGACGTCGATGCCCTACTCCCCGCTCGTTCGGGCCGAAATCGACCTCCAGTGTTCGTACGCCTCGATGTACGAGGACTTCGAGCGCTCCTTCCGACTGATTCGCGACAGCGACGTGGACTGCGAGACGTTCGTCGACACCCGGTTTTCGCTGTTCGAAGCCGACGAAGCCTTCGAGACGTTCATCGAAGGCGGGACGTGCAAGCCGGTGTTCGATATCTCGGAGTTGGCGTAGGAGGGATTTCGGGCGGGCGAGCGCCAGCCCTCTGGACACCATTAGTTCCTACAATATACAATACTACCACCGGGCTCTATACAGAAGTTTTGAAGTTAGAACAGGGAAAAATAGATTATCCAAGTTATTACCTTACGTTAGATATATAATGTACCTGTATATCAGATATCGCAGATATAATTCAAGTTGGTATATTCGGAAGGAGAAATAGAGTCGAGACCCCCTTAAGAACCACTATATAGGCATTCTAAAGTATTTTAACCATGGTAGTATTGTATTTTTTGTCCAATAATAACTGCCGAGAGGAGAACCGACAACGACCACACGACAGTCCTGAGAGGATATCTTTAGATAATTTAGATAATTTAGATTGTCTAAGATGGGCGAGTTTCTCGGAGTGCCGAGATAACCATAATTATTTCAACTACGCCGAGAATCTCGATAGTACGGATATCCCCATCATGTCACGTGCAGTCAGCGTCTGTCTCCTCAAAGGCGGTATCGGCAAGTCGACGACCTCCATCAACCTCGCCCGCGAACTCGCACACCGGGGAAGCGACGTGCTGCTCGTCGACCTCGACCCGAACGGACACACCACGACGGGTCTCGGGTTCGGAGAAGAGTTCTACTCGGAGGCACATCTCGGAGACGTGCTCCTCGACGACGCCGAGTTGGAGCCGCGAGAGCTCATCTTGGAGACCGGGTTCGAAATCGACCTCCTCCCCTCGAACGACCGCATCGAACAGGTCGAATCCGACCTCGGCGGCGTGATGATGGGGTCGGCGCGGCTCAAACAGCGCGTCATCGACCCGCTTCTCGGGGACGACTACGACTACGTCGTCGTGGACTGCCCCGCGGCGCGCGGGAAACTCAACGACAACGCGCTGTACGCCACGCAGAACCTCGTGTTGCCGATGCGCCCCGAATCGGGCGCGCTCTCGGGGCTCGAAAAGACCGTCAAGCGACTCATCACGCCCGCGCGCGAGCACTTCGACCTCGAAATCCTCGCGGTCGTGCCGACCGACCTGCGGGACCGAATCGACCACGACCGCCCGACGAGACGGCTCGTGGAGGCGCTCGTCTCGAAGCCGAACATCGCCTCGAAGCTC
Organism: Haloferax sp. Atlit-109R; assembly: GCF_003665865.1. NCBI lineage: Archaea > Methanobacteriati > Methanobacteriota > Halobacteria > Halobacteriales > Haloferacaceae > Haloferax > Haloferax sp. Atlit-109R. The sequence continues at coordinate 1,277,667 of NZ_QPLO01000002.1, read as the reverse complement.
CCGAACTTCGCGTACACCGACCCGGACGTGTTCGAGGCCATCGACGACGGCGAGTGGGACGGCGACCTGCCGAAGCCGGGGATTCGGCATCGGTCGGCCATCGACGCGTCGATTCGGGAGCACATGCCGCTGCGGGACTACGACAGCACCTGCGACCAGTTGGCGTGCTACGACGAACTCGCGCAAATCGTCGAAGAAGGCGAGGTGGCCCGATGAGCGAAGACCCCTTCGGCGACCTCGACGCCGCGATGGGAAGCGGCGAGACCGACTCCGGGCCAGAGCCGGAATCCGAACCAGCGGACGAAGACGCCGGCACCGACGACGCGGTCGAATCGGACGACGAGGCAGCGACGGAATCCGCGTCCGCCGAACCCGTCGACCCCCGCGAGCGCCCCGCCTTCGAGTTCGACGAGACCGTCCACAAGGCGCTGTACGTGCTCGAAGCGGTCGCCGACGAGTTCGACGACATCATCACCTACGACGTGGAGCGCGAACTGACCCGCGACCACGGCCTCAAGGGCGTCACGAAGAGCGAACTCCACAACGCCGCGCTCGCCGTGGCGACCGAACACCCCGAAGAAATCGTCGAGCGCGTCCTCGAACAGCGCGGCGTCGACGACGAAGATTCCGAATAATTCGGATAATCCGAGTCTGTCGGAACTCGGAGCACCGGACAGAAGTCGAGTAGCACCGACAACGGGAGCAGTCGGGAACGAGAGCGTTCTATCCGAGTGGGTGGCAAATCGGGTTATGGGGAAAACTCTTCTTTCTACCCATCGTAGTAGACCGTATGTCCGAAGCGACGCTGGACGGTCGCGGACGCCTCACGCTCCCTAAAGAGGTCAGAGAGCGGTACGGCGAACACTACCACATCGTCCAACTGCACGACGGTATCAAGCTGATTCCAATCGAAGACGACCCGCTCGATGCGCTCCGCTCCGAGTTCGCGGACGTCGAGAAGACGGCCGAAGAACTCCGTCGCGGAGCGCGGAACGCGGCGCTCGACGAGGCCGGCCGCTGAATGTACGCCGAGACGGACTTCCTATTGGCGCTCATCAAAGACGAAGACTGGCTGGACGACGCCGCAGAGGCGGTCTACCGAAACCATCGAGACGAACTGTGGACGTCGCAGTTCACGCTCATCGAACTCCTCATGGTCGCGTACCGAGAAGAGCGGGACACGGAGCGGGTCATCACGAACGTCGCCGCGCTGTTGGAAGTGCGCGGGGACGTAGATACGGTTCTCACGGCCGCGACCTACGTCGAAGACCACGGGTTCACACCCTTCGATGCGCTCCATCTCGTCGAATCCGATGGCGACACTATCGTTTCGAGCGACGAGACGTACGAGTCGTTTGCCCCGCGGCTCGACCTGAAGACCGTCGAAGACGAGTGACAGCGGGAGGATAGGTATTTTTCAGACAGTCCCGATTCCCAACAAATCTGCCGAGTTCAGCACGGCCTCGGCGGACAATCGGTGACTGCGGTTCGACAGCGCCGATAAATTGAGGGGGAGGCAGAGGCGGAGACGGTGGCGGAGGCGGTGACGCGACGAAATCCAGCGTTCACCGAATCATCTTGTCGCGGTCGGGGTCGAAAAGCGGCCCGGACCGGACCGTCGCGGGGTGAGCGTCACCCTCGTACCGGATTTCGACGTCCTGCCCCGAGCTGGCGTACTCCTCGGGGAGGTAGGCGTACGCGATGCCGGCGTCGATGGTGTAGCCGTAGTCGGCCCGACAGCAGTAGCCGACGACCTCGTCGTCGACGAACACCGGGTGGCCCGCGTCGACGACGGCTTCCTCCTCGTCGAGCGTTATCGGGACGATTCGGTCGCTCGGGCTGTCGTCGTTTTTGTCCGCCACGAGCGCCGCCTTCCCGACGAAGTCGGTGTCGAGGTCGACCGCGAAGCCGATGCCGGCCTCGTACGGGTTGTGTTCGGGCGTGAGGTCCGTCCCCCACAGGCGGAATCCCTTCTCCATGCTCGTCGAGTCGAGCGCGGCCCAGCCGACGGGCGCGATGTCGTACTCCTCGCCGGCCTCGCGAATCGCGTCCCAGAGCTGGCTTCCGTACTCGGTCGGGGCGTAGATTTCCCAGCCGAGTTCGCCGGCGTACGAGAGTCGGAGCATCGTCACGGGGATGCTACCGAGGTAGGTCTCCTGTGCGGAGTAGAACGGGAACTCGTCGTTCGAGAGGTCGGCCTCGACGAGGTCCGAAAGCACCTTCCGGGAGTCGGGTCCGAAGACGCCGATACCGGTCCGACTGGAGACGTGTGCGGTCACGTCGACGGAGCCGTCGTCGGGCGCGTGCTCTGTGACCCACCGCGAGTGGAGCGTCGCCGAGCTTCCGCCCCCGGTGAACAGCACGAACCGCTCGTCGCCGAGGCGGGCGACGGTCAGATCGGCGAGTACGCCGCCGTCCTCGTTGAGCATCGCGGAGTAGCGCATCCGGCCCGGCGTGACGTCCATGTCGTTCGTCAGGAGCCCTTGCAGGAACTCAAGCGCGCCTGGGCCCGACACTTCGATGGGCGTGAACGTCGTCATGTCGACCATGCCGACTTTCTCGCGGAGATGCTGGTGTTCCGCGCCCTGGACCTTCGACCAGTTCTGCGAGAGCCAGTCGGGGCGGTCCGGCACGTCGTACGTTTCGAGGAGCGTCTCGTTGGACTCGTACCACTGCGGGACCTCCCAGCCGTCGCTGTCGTAGAACTCCGCGCCGAGGTCGGCCTGCCGGTCGTAAAACGGGCTCCGGCGGAGCGCGCGCTGTCCGTCCGGCTGTTCGCGCGGGTGGACGAGTTGGTACACCTCGCGGTACTGCTGCGCGCCGCGCCCGTAGGTGTACTCTCGGCTGCCCGTGTGCGACTGGAACCGGGAGACGTGCGCGCCGGAGGCGTTGACGCGGGAGCCGTCGAGCCGCGGCGTCCCGTCTTCCATCCAGCTGGCGACGATGTCGCCCGCGCCGCCGGACTGCGTGACCCAGACGGCGAGCGCCCACCAGAGACCCTCGGTGTCCTCGTCCGGCCCGAGGATGGGCATGCCGTCGGGCGTGAACGAGAACATGCCGTTGATGGCGGAGGTCCACTCGCAGTCCTCGAAGCCGGGGACGAGTTCGCTGGCGGCGTCGAACGCCGACCGGTCGTGGTCCGGGTGGGTGTTCTCGTAGAAATGCTCCTCCGTGAACTCCCGGAGCGACGGGTATTCGAGTCCGAGGTCGTCGAGCTTGTCGGGCCCGTAGATGTCCGCCGGGTCGACCAGCAGCGACTCGTGGTTGTACGAGCCGATGCCGTAGCGCTCGCCGTGCTGGCGGTAGTACAGCGAGTGGTCCTGATGCCGGAGGAGCGGCTGTTCGATTTCGCGCTCTGCGCCTTCGAGCTCGTCCAGTTCGTCGGAGACGAGATACTGGTGCGCGCAGGGGACGAGCGGGATGTCCGTGCCGACCATCTCGCCGAACAGCGGCCCCCAGATGTTCGTGGCGACGAGCACCTCGTCGGCCTCGATGCGGCCGTGTTCGGTTTCGACCGCGTCGACGCTGCCGTCGGTGGTGTCGATGTCCGTGACCTCGGTGTGGCCGTAGAACTCGACGCCCGCCTCGCGCGCCTCCTCCGCCATCGACTCGGCGGCGCTGACGGCGTCGGCCTTCCCGTCCGAGGGGACGTAGTAGCCGCCGTAGATGACGTCGGCGTTTATCTGCGGGACGCGCGATTCGACCTCCTCGGGCGTGAGGAGTTGGCCCTCGTCGATGCCGTAGGACTGACCCCACTCGCGCTTGCGTTTGAGGAAGTCCCAGCGGTCTTCGGTGTAGGCGACTTCGATGCCGCCGCACGTCCGGAAGTCACCGAACCCGTCGTAGAGGTCGCGCGTGTACGACGCCATCTCCGTCATCAGCTTGTTCCCGGCCGTCTGGAACACGAGTCCGGGGGCGTGAGAGGTCGACCCCCCGGTCTCGAACAGCGGACCCCGGTCGAGGACGACGACGTCTTCGCGACCCGACTCGGCGAGGTGATACGCCGCGCTACAACCGACACAGCCGGCCCCGACGACGACCGTTCCGGCGCGTTCGGGAAACGTAGACCATGTGTTCATGTACCAAACAGTAGTGACTGCGGCCTTCGGATATCTCTCCGGGTCCACTATCTGAGGTGTATAGATACCGGGGGGTGACGAGGGAGGGGCCTCACCACGGGTGCGTCGCGTGGTCCGACGAGAATCAGCGTCAGAGAGCGACGAGTACACGCGCGGCGACGAAAGCCGTGCGCCGACGAGGAGCGCACTGACCGGAGTCACCCGCCGACGAAGTCACTCGCCGACGAGGTGCTTCTCTCTGAGGTAGATGACGAGACTGGCGCTCAGGAACGCGAGACCTGCGCCCCGTAGCTCACCGGCCGTCATCGCGAACAGTGCAACGACGAAAAGGAAGACCGCGAACGCCGCCGAAACGACAGCGAGCGCGTTCATCGATAGCGTCGAGTCATCGGTTCGGTGGCTCCGCGGTCAGTCGTCCGTCGTGCCGGGGTTCTGCCGGACGTTGGTCACGACTGACGTCCGAGAGCGACCGACGTCGATGTCGATGTCCTCGTCCGCCAAGTCCTCGATTCGCTCGGCGAACTCCTCGGATTGCAGGAGTTCGTACTCCTTGTCGAGGCCGAGATAGACCGTGTAGCACATGATGACGAGGACGACGGCGAACGGGAACCCCGTCGCGATGGCCGCCGTCTGGAGCGCGCCGAGACCCCCGCCGTAGAGGAGAAGCGACGCGACGAGGCCCTCGATGACCGCCCAGAAGATGCGTTGGGTCCGCGGCACGTTGTGCTTGCCGCCCGACGTGAGATGGTCGACGACGAGCGACCCCGAGTCCGAGGAGGTCACGAAGAACGTGACGATGAGCGTCACGGCGAGCAGCCCCGAGACGGCGCTGAACGGGAACTGTTCGAGGAGCGCGAACATGGCGACCGTCTGGCCGGCCTCGTTGTAGGTCGCGAGGACCGCGCCGTTACCCTGAAGCGAGTTGAACAGCGCGCTCCCGCCGAACGCCGAGAGCCAGACCGTCGAGAACAGCGACGGCAGGACGAACACGCCGAAGACGAACTCGCGGACCGTCCGCCCCTTCGAGATGCGCGCGACGAACATCCCGACGAACGGCGACCAAGCAATCCACCACGCCCAGTAGAACACCGTCCAAGCGTTGACGGTGGACGCGCCGTCGCCGAGCGTCCCGGTGAAGAACGCGAGCGAGAGGAAGTCGCTGAAGTAGTTCCCGAGGCCCTGCACCCACGCGCCGAAGATGCTCATCGTCGCGCCGGCGGCGAGCACGAACGTCAACAGCACGAACATCAGAAAGACGTTCACCGTGCTCAGACGCCGGATACCGCCTTCGAGGCCGGCCGCGACAGAGGCGGTAGCGATGAGTGTAATCACGGCGATGAGCGCGATTTGCATCCCGGTGTTGTTCGGAACGCTCAGGACGCCGAGCATGCTCCCGCCGAGGATGTACGACAGCCCGGTGTTTATCTGTGCGACCCCGAGGCCGAGCGACGTGGCGAGGCCGAACAGCGTCGCGAACACCGCCACGAGGTCGATGAGGTGGCCCGGCCAGCCGTAGATTCGCTCGCCGAGGAGCGGCCAGAAAATCGACCGGAACGTGAGCGGCAGCCCCCGATTGAACGAAAAGAACGCGAGTCCCAAGCCGACGAGGCCGTAGATGGCCCACGGGTGGAACCCCCAATGGAAGAACGTCTGCGTCATCGCGGCGATACCCGCACCGCCGGACCCGGCCTCGGCGTCGAAGAAGCCGGGGACGTTACTGAAGTAGTACAGCGGCTCCGAGACGCTGTAAAACATGAGCCCGATACCCATGCCCGCGCTGAACAGCATCGCCATCCACGAGAAGTCGCTGAACTCCTTTTCCGCCTCGACGCCGCCGAGGGTTATCTTTCCGTACTTACTCAGCGCGAAGTACGCCAAGACCACGATAAAGAGGTTCACCGACAGGAGGAAGAACCACCCGAAGTTCCCCTCGAAAAAGCCCCTGATACCCGAATAGACGCTCGCCGCCTGCTCACCGAGAATGAGCGTCGCAGCGACGAAGACGCCGATTATCAAGAGCGCGGCCGGGAAGACGACGGGATGGATATCGAACCCCAACCCCTGGATGTTTCTGTCACCGGGTTCGCGCTCCATATCGGGATAAAACAGGTCTTCCTGTAACTCGCTCGTCGACCGACCGGTCGAGTCGTTGCTATTCGCCATTCGATACAGCCTCCATTGACGACCGCCAGATGAATTCGTGTTCGGTCATATCGTTGTCCCCGCTTTGGGGCCACCCACTGTCACCGTCGAGAGACGACCCGCGTCGGATTCGACGCGTCCGCTCCGACCGTGACACGAGTCCACACCCCTCACGATTCAACCAACCCATTGGTGTTACACATCATAACAAGTCGGCTTCGATAATAGTGGCATTTATACGCAAATGAAGAAAACTTACGGAAGTTATATCGTCAAATCGGTTGACGAGCGGCAAGCTCGACCGCCCGTCGTCACTCGAACCGGTCGAGCGAGAACATATCGAGCGGCAGGTCGCTCTCGCCGTCGACGGCGAGGTCAGCGAGGATTTCGCCGATGACGCTGGCGAACTTGAAGCCGTGTCCCGAAAAGCCCGCGCCGACGGCGACCTGCGGGTGGTCCGGCAGCGTGTCGAGGATGAAGTGCTCGTCCGGCGAGTTCGTGAACATACACGTCGCGAGCGACATCGTCGGCCCCGCGGCCTCCGGGAAGTACTTCTCCGTGACATCACGGAGTATCGCCTCGTCGGCGCGGTTCGGCTCGCGGTCGAAGTCGTCGGGGTCGACCTCCTCGTCGCGGTGGTGGTACTTGCCGAGTTTGAACCCCGGCACGTCGTGGACCGGGAAGCCGTAGAACCGACCCTCGGGGACGCTGAGGTTCCAGACGGGGAACTCCTCGGGCGCGAACGTCGCCGGCGACTCGGGTTGGAACCACGCGAGCGCCTGTCGCTCGGGGATCGCGAGGCCGTCGAGCGCGTCAGCGAGTTTGTAGTTCCACGCGCCCGCGGCGAGCACGAGCGCGTCCGCGACGTACACGCCGCGGTCGGTGCGGACGCGCACGCCGCCGTCGTTCGTCTCCGCCCAGTCTTCGACCCGTTCGCGGGCGCGGATTTCGGCACCCCGGGCCTGTGCCGCTTCGGTATAGCCGATAATCGACTGCTCGGGGACGACGAACCCGCCGTCTTCCTGATAGACCGCGCGGTAGTCCTCGGGGAGTTCGTAGCCGGGGAATCGTTCGTTGACCTCCGCGCCGGTCAGCACCTCGTGCGGGATGTCGTGTTCCTCACAGGAGCGTTTCGAACCCGCGAACACGTCGTTGTCGACGGGGCCGGCGTCGATGGAGCCGGTTCGGTGGATGATATCGCGGCCGGTCTCGCCGGCGAGGTCGTCCCAGAGGTCGTACGCCCGCTCGATGAGCGGGACGTACGACGGGTGTTCGTAGTACGCGCGGCGGATGATGCGGGTGATGCCGTGGGACGACCCCTGCGAGTGAGGGATGTCGTAGCGTTCGAGACCGACGACGTCGAGGCCGCGGTCGGCGAGGTGGTACGCGGTCGCGCTCCCCATCCCGCCGACCCCGACGACGGCGACATCGTATCGGTCGTCGCGGACACTCATTGTGCCCGGCGGTTCGGAACGTCCCCCCTTGACTCTTGACCTGTATCACGGAGCCCCTTTTTCAGAGGAACGACGCTCGGCCCGCCGAGAGCGGCGCTCGCCGCCGAACGGCGGCCGCTCGCGGATATCCACCGCCACTTATACGGGTCCACTATTTCCGACGAATCCTTTTCCACAGATGTGTGTTTCTTCCTCCCATGACACGGTGGAACAACAATCGTGACGAAATCGGTGCGGTAAGTGCCGACATCACCGCGGAAACGAACGCGCTGCCGGCGAGGTACTTCACCGACCCGGAGGTCCACGAGATGGAAAAGGAGAAAGTGTTCGGTCGGTACTGGGTCTACGCGGGCCACGAGACCCACATCCCGGACGCGGGCGACTACTTCACGCGAACCATCGGTGACAAGCAGATAATCGTCACCCGCGACGGCGAGGGCGACGTGCGGGCGTTCTACAACGTCTGTGCCCACCGCGGGTCGAAGATGCTCGACGACACGCCGATGACCGACCCCGGCAGCCTCAGCCGCATCACCTGCCCGTACCACCTCTGGGCGTACGAACTCGACGGGTCGCTCCAGAGCACCCCCAAGAGCTTCGAGGAGGCGAGTCTGAATCCCGACCTCGACGACGACGCCGTCAGCGAACTCGACCCCGAAGAAAACGGCCTCATGGAGGTCAACACCGACGCTATCGGGCCGCTCGTGTTCGTCAACTTCGAGGACGAACCGAGCCTCTCGCTTGCCGAACAGGCCGGGGAGATGAAGACGGAACTCGAAGACCTGCCGCTCGGCGAGTACGAACACGCCCGGCGCTACGTCTCCGAAGTCGAGTGCAACTGGAAGACGTTCAGCGGGAACTACTCGGAGTGCGACCACTGTCAGGCGAACCACCAAGACTGGGTGCAGGGACTCGAACTCATGGAGTCCGAACTCGAAGTCAACGACTACCACTGGGTGCTTCACTACAAGCACAAAGAGGACGTCGACGACGAGATGCGCATCCACCCCGAACACGAGGCCAAGTTCTACTACTTCTGGCCGAACTTCACGGTCAACATGTACGGCACCGCCGACGGCTACGGCACGTACATCATCGACCCCATCGACGAGGGGCGCTTCCAGCTCATCGCGGACTACTACTTCCGCGACTCCGAGCTGTCGGAAGAAGAAGAGAAGTTCGTCCAGACGAGCCGGCAGCTCCAAGAAGAGGACTTCGAGCTCGTCGAACGCCAGTACGAGGGGCTCACGTCCGGCGCGCTCGGGCAGGCACAGCTCGGTCCGAACGAACACACCGTCCACAAACTGCACCGCCTCGCGCAGGACGCGTACAATGCCTGACGACGAGAGTGCCAAACTAGCCGAAAAACCACACGCCGGCGTCGTCACCTGCCCGGCGTGCGACCTCCACGTCTCCGTCACGGAGCCGAACGACGCCGTCGACCTGTACCGTCGACACGCGAACGTCACCGGCCACGACGTCGAGTGGGAGCGCGTCGCGTTCGACGTCGAGGCCGAGAGCGACGACGTGAAAACGGCGCTCACCGAACTCGGTGAGGACCACCCCGACGGCGTCGAACTCGGGCGGCTCGCCGCGGCGCTCGCGGACAACGGCGTCGCCATCGGCGAAACGCTCGACGCCGTCCGCGACCTGCGGATGAGCGGCGAAATCTACGAACCGCAGGACGACTACGTCCTCGCGGTCTGACTCCCGCCTTTCTTCGGGGGTTATTCCGTCACTCGTCGAGGAGAATCGACTCGACCAGCTCCGCGGTCCCCCGCCTGATGCGTCCGCTGACGGCCGTCGGCGAGATGTCGAGTACTTCGGAGAGGTCGTCCAGCGCCGCCTCTCGCGGCTCCTCGAAGTAGCCGTGTTCGTAGGCGGCGACGAGCGCGTCGCGCTGGGCGTCGGTCAGCTTGCTCGGCTCGCCGTTCATCCAGCCGTCCTGTCGGAACATCCGGTTCAGCTCGAAGGAGATGTCGTTCGCCTCGCAGTACTCCCACACCTCTGAGAGCGCCTCGCGGTCCGAAAGCTGGAGCCGGACCCGCCAGCCCGCCGTGTCGTTGCTGCACGCGTCGAGCATGAGCCCGCCGAGTTCCGTGATGATAGGCGAGAGAAGAATCGTGTCGGGCGTGTGTCCGATGCGATACACCGCCGACTCCTCCCGCTCGGAGACGAGCTGCCAGTCGCTGACCGTGTGGTCGACCTCCAGCGCCGCTTCGAACGCCGAGACGTCCGCGCCCTTCACGACGAAGAAAAACAGGCCGGTCTCGGGGTCGGTCGCGGATTGAGAGATGACGTCTATCTCGCTCGCGGCCTCCGACTGAATCGTCGGCGTCAGCGCGAGGTCGTCGTGCGCGATGTCGGCAACGGTTATCAGACTCATCGTGTCTTCACCTCGTGGATACAGAGATTCGACACCGGGGAAGCCGGACTGCCGGTTCGGTTGAAGGTCGCGAACTCGCGTCGACACTCGCGACAGAAGCGTTTCTCGTGGGCACGATATAGTAGTGTGAACATTAGATTTTTGTTTATAGTTTTCGCCGCATATTCTGTGGGGCTATATAAACTGACTCAGTATTCCACACCGCTTTTCAGGGAGTCTCGGCGCGTCCGTCGAAACGGACAATGAGCGTGGGTACATCGCTTCGGCGGCTGGGCGAATTCCTCGAAGAGTGCGAGCGGACGGACGCCGCGAGCGTCCGCGAGTCGTCCGTGACGGTCACGGACTCGGGCGCGTCCGCGGATGTCGAGTTCGCGCTCTCGTCGGACGCCGACGGCGACATCCCCGTTCGAATCCGAGGGGCGTCGCTCGACTCCGACGGGTCGATTGGGCTCACGCTCGGCGTCGACGACGTGCTGCCGAGCGACCGCGAGCACGTCGCCGTCGACGCCGCGGACGTCTCGCTCGACGGCGACCCGGCGGTCGTCGTCACGGTCGCGACCGATGCGCCGACGACGAGTTCAACCGAGACGGCCGACGACGACGCCGATTCCGAACCGCCCGAAGCCGTTCGGAACCCGAACGTGCCGGCGTTCGAAGACACGACGTACCTCGAAGCCGTGTACGCGCGGTACGAGACGTTCGAGCGGATGGCCGACGCCTTCGAGATGGACGTGACGGACGAGACGGTCCGCAGGTACATGATCGACCAAGGCGTCCACGAACCGTCGTCGTACGAAACGTCGCTCGCCGGCGACCCGACGGGCGTCGAGCGACCACCGGCACCCGCGGCGGACGGCGACGGGTCGCCCGAGGCGCTCGCCGACGGCATCGGCCTCCCCGAGTCCGTCACAATCGACCAACTCGCCGACGCCGCCAACGACGCCAAGACCGTCTACGAGTTCGGCAAGGCGCTCGACCTCGAACGCATGGACGCGCTCGACCTGCTCCAAGACCTCGACCTGCTCGAATTCGTGATGGGCCGACTCACGACCGACGACGACCCCGACGTGAGTCGGGAAGACGTCGTGGCGCGCATCCGGCAATCGGCCGGAGAGACGTAGCGGGCGCGTCGTCGGTATCGGTGAGTCGCTTCGCGGAGAGGACATCAACGCGTTCGTCGTTCAAGCCGCGTCCCGCCGCATCTCACACGTCGTATCAAATCGAGAGGCATTCGAGATTCGGCTGCGAGAACGGTCGAAACCGAGGAACCGGGCGCTAGCTCGGCTCCGAAACGTCGTCGACCGCGTAGCCCGCGTCCTCTATCGTGTCCACGACGGCCGCCGCGTGTTCGGCTCCCTTGGTCTCGATGCGGAACAGGAGGTGGGCCTCGCCGACGTCGAGGGCGTCGACGGCGCGGACGTGGCGAACGTCGTGAATGTTCGCGTCGCGGTCGGCGATGAGCCGGGAGAGTCGCGCCATCTCGCCGGGTTCGTCCCGGATTCGAACCCGGAGACGGAGCGTCTGGCGACGGCTGGTGAGCGCGTGGACGAGCACCGTCTGGAGCATCGTCATGTCCAGATTGCCCCCGCAGAGAAGCGGCATGACGGTCTCGCCCTCGACGTCGAGGTCGTCGCTCAGCACGGCGGCGACGGAGACGGCACCGGCACCCTCGACGACCTGCTTGGCGCGTTCGAGCAACAGCAGAATCGCCTCCGCGATTTCCCCGTCGGAGACCGTGACGACCTCGTCGACGTGTTCCTCGATGGTTCGGAGCGTCAACTCGGAGATGCCGCCGGTGGCGATGCCGTCCGCGATGGTGTTGGTGTCGTCAAGCGTCACGGGAACGCCCTTGTCGAGGCTCTCGTGGACCGTCTCCGCGCCCTCAGCCTGCACGCCGACGACGCGAATCTCGGGGTCGTGGTGCTTGATGGCGGTGGCGATACCCGAGATGAGCCCGCCGCCGCCGATGGGGACGACCACGGTGTCCATCTCGGGGAGGTCGCGGTACATCTCGACGCCGAGCGTTCCCTGTCCGGCCACGATGTCGCAGTCGTCGTACGCGTGGACGAACTCGGCGTCCGACTCCTCGGCGAGCGACTGGGCGTACGCCATCGTCTCCTGGAAGTCCTCGCCGACGAGTTCGACTTCCGCGCCGTAGTCGCGCGTCGCGTCGATTTTCGTCTGCGGGGCGTTCTCCGGCATCACGACCGTGGAGTCGGCCCCGCACTCGGTCGCCGCGAGCGCGACGCCCTGCGCGTGATTGCCGGCGCTCGCGGCCACGAACTCGTCGATGCCGCGGTCGGTATCCTGTCGAATCTTGTTGTACGCACCGCGCGTCTTGAACGACCCCGTCCACTGGAGGTGTTCCATCTTCAGGTAGACGTCCGCGCCGACGAGGTCACCGAGCGAGGTGCTCCGCTCTATCGGCGTCCGCTTGACGACGCGGTCGTTTTCGAGTCGCTCGCTCGCGCGCTCGATGTCGCTGTACTGCACCGGGAGGGACTCGACCTCACTCATCGGCGGCTCACCTCGGCGGTCGGCCGAACGGCTCGCCGGGGCGTGCGCGTGTCCCCTCGGTTCCGGGACGTTCCGTGGTCTGTGATAGTTCTTGGCACGGTATGTGAGAGACGTAACGAAGTTCCAATATAGAGCTATCGCCGGTGGGTACTCGTCTCGGTGAGAACTGAACACGTAATACGTCGATTTCGGCCGTGAGCGAACCCAATTCAGGATATCTTTCGAAGATATCCAAGCGGCACTCACCGCGCTCATCGACCCGAACACAGAACGTGCGCGTCCTGTCACGTTGTGGTTCTGGTTCGGCGTGCCGCCCTCGTCTCGGGGGACGGCGAAGCGTTATACCGCAGAGTCGAGATGCACCCACGATGCCTTACGACACCGTTCGAGAGACCGATCCGGCCGTCGCCGACGCGCTGGCGGGCGAACGCGAACGACAGAACGATACGCTCGCCATGATAGCGAGCGAGAACCACGTCAGCGAGGCGGTCATGGAGGCCCAAAGCTCGGAACTGACGAACAACTACGCCGAGGGCTACCCGGGGAGCCGGTACTACGGCGGCTGTGAGTACGCCGACGAGGTCGAACAGCTCGCCATCGACCGCGCCAAGGAGCTCTGGGGCGCCGACCACGTCAACGTCCAACCGCACTCGGGCTCGCAGGCGAACATGGGCGTGTTCCTCGCCGTTCTCGAACCCGGCGACAAGATTCTCTCGCTGGATTTGACCCACGGCGGCCACCTGAGCCACGGCCACCCGGTGAACGTCGCGGGGAAGACGTACGAGGTCGAACAGTACGAGGTCGACGCCGAGACGGGCTACGTCGACTACGACCAACTCGCCGCGAAAGCCGAGGCGTTCGACCCGGACATCATCATCTCGGGCTACTCCGCGTACCCGCGAGAGGTCGAGTGGGAGCGCGTACAGGCCGCGGCCGACTCGGTCGACGCGTACCACCTCGCCGACATCGCCCACATCACGGGCCTCGTCGCCGCGGGCGAACACTCGTCGCCCGTCGGCACCGCGGACTTCGTCACCGGCTCGACCCACAAGACGATTCGGTCGGGTCGCGGCGGCATCATCATGTGCGACGAGGAACACGCCGACGACGTCGATTCCGCGGTCTTCCCCGGCCTCCAAGGCGGACCGATACTGCACAACGTCGCCGGCAAGGCCGTCGGCTTCGGCGAGGCGCTAACCCCCGAGTTCAAGGAGTACGCCTCGCAGGTCGTCGATAACGCCGCCGCCCTCGGCGAGCGGTTACAGGAACGCGGCCTCGAACTCGTCTCCGGGGGGACTGACACGCACTTAGTTCTTGTCGACCTCCGGCCGTCGCACCCGGACACGACGGGCAAGGACGTGGAAGCGGCGCTCGAAGAGGTCGGTATCGTCCTCAACGCCAACACGGTTCCCGGCGAGAGTCGTTCGGCGTTCAACCCGAGCGGGATTCGCGCCGGCACGCCCGCGTTGACGACCCGCGGCTTCGACGAGGAGGCCTGCCGGACCGTCGCGGACCTCATCTACGAAATCGTCGACGCGCCGCACGACGAGTCGGTCAAGGGGTTCGTCGACCAGAAGGTCGACGAACTGACCGCCGAGTACCCGCTGTACGACTGACCGGCTATCGGGTCGGTTCGCCTCGAACCGAACGTCTTCTCGATGCGTCTTCGACCCGATTCCGAGGGTTGACAATAAGTATAAGAGAACCAATAGTTGTTGTTCTCCCGTCAGCGTCGTTCGAGGGTCACTCAGACGCCCGAAATCGGGAGAGAGGAGCGAAATCGGCCGCTCGTTCGAGACCCGCGGCGCACGTATAAGTAGGGCCGTCGAGACCGGTTTCGACGAAGCGATATGTCCGATGCAATCAATCTCGAGACGGCGAAGACACTCATCGAAGCGGCGGAAGCGGAAGCCGAGTCGATGGGGCTGCGAATGGTGATTACGGTCGCGAACCCGGAGGGTAACCTCATCGCACAGCACCGAATGGACGACGCGTGGCTGGCGAGCGTCAACATCTCTCGAAACAAGGCGTACACGGCGGCCGCGCTGCAGATGCCCACGCACGAACTCGCCGAGGGGAGCCAGCCCGGCGAGTCGCTGTGGGGCCTCCAGACGACGGACGAGAATCGACTCGTCGTCTTCGGCGGCGGCTATCCGCTCGAAGTCGACGGCGAACTCGTCGGGACCGTCGGCGTCAGCGGCGGCGAGGTGTCCGAAGACATGGCGGTCGCGAGCGCCGCGGTCGAGCGGTTCGAAGAACTCGTCGAATAGCCGAACGCGGCGTCACGTTTTTTCAGCCCGTCAGCCGACAGTCGGTGTCAGTCTGCGCCGGCCTCGAACAGCCCGCGGAGCGCCGTGCGGAGGATGTCGTACCCGGCTTCGACCTCCGACAGTTCGATGTACTCGTCGTAGGCGTGGGCCTGCGCCATCGACCCCGGCCCCCACGTAATCGCGTCCATCCCGGCGTCGTTGACGAGGTTCCGAACGTCGGTCGCCGCCCGAATCCCCCACGGCTCGGGGTCGATATCCGCCCGCTCGGCGGCCGCGTCCCGAAAGCGCACCGCGATGTCGCTGTCGGTCGGAACCGCCGCCGATTCGTAGACTCGCGTTCGCGTCCACTCGACGTTCAGGTCGTGTTCGGCCGCCACGTCGGAGAGCAGCGCGTCGATTTCGGCGTCGACTTCCTCGACTGTCTCAGCGGGGACGAACCGCCTGTCGACCGTGATGGTCGCGCTCTCCGGGACGACGTTCTCCTTCGTCCCCGCCTCGAACCGCGTGACCGTCGTGGTCGGGCGACCGACGAGCGAGTCGGAGCGTGCCCGAATCTCCTCGTCGTACGCTTCGAGCGCGTCGAGAACGGGACGAGCGTTCCCAATCGCGTTGTCCCCCTCGTCGGGCCGGCTCGCGTGCGACGGGTCGCCGCCGACGGAAATCTCGTACCAGCCGAGGCCCTTCGCGCTCGTCGCGGTCCGCAGCGCCGTCGGTTCGAGCACGACGCCGTAGGTGCCGTCGTAGCCGCGTTCGAGGAGCGTCTTCGTCCCCGGTTCGGCCGTCTCCTCGCCGACGGCAGCGTGGAACACGAGCGAGCCGTCGAGCGCGCCGGACTCGAACGCGTCGGCGAACTCGACCGTCGCGAGCATCGCGAGGGCGACGCCGCACTTCATGTCCGCGCTCCCGCGACCGTACAGTCTGCCGTCTCTGACGGTCGAGTCGTACGGTGGATGGGTCCACTGGTCTCGGTCGCCCGCCGGGACCACGTCGAGGTGGCCGTTGAGGACGACCGAGGGTTCGCCGCCGCCGACGCGGGCCGCGACCTGCGGTCGGTCGGGGAACGGTTCCTCGACGAGCGTCGCCGAGACGCCTCGGGAGTCCAGCCAGTCGGACACGAACTGCGCCGCCGCCGCCTCGTCCCCCGGCGGATTCTCGGTCTCGATTTCGACGAGACTCGTGAGCAACGAGCGTAACTCTTCGTCCATGGTTTCGGTCGTCTATCGACAGAGACGGACGTGTGTTAAGGGTTCGTGCGGTAGCTTTTTTCCGACGCGGCCGACAGCATCGGAGACCCGTGCGGACGCAGGCGTCGCGTGCCGTGCGTCGCTATTCGAGCGTGGAGATACGGCTGTCCCGGAGGAGCACTCGCTTGACGATGTCCGGGTCTTCGAGCAGGCGGTGGGTCCCGTGGACGCCCTGTCCGCGGCCGCGCCCGCGGACCTCCGACTGGATGACGTTGAGGAAGTCGAGTTCCTGCAGGAGTTCCTGCACGCGGCGCTCGGAGAGTTGGTCCATGTCGAGGTCGTCGGCGACGGTGAGATACTGTCGGTAAATCTTGTTCGTCGTAATCTCGGCGGTCTTCCGGCCGCCGGTCTGGAGGACCAGCGAGTAGAGGACGGCCTTCGACTGCGTGGCGGTCCCTTCGAGGAGTTCGCTGAAGCGGTCGGCCTCGCTTTTCTCCTTGGCCGCCCGCACGTGGTCGTCGGTGACGGTCTCGGCGCTCTCGTTTCGCGCGATTCGGCCGGCGTTGCGCAGGATGTCGATGGCCTTCCGGGCGTCGCCGTGTTCCTGGGCGGCGAGCGCGCTCGCGAGGGGAATCACGTCGTCGGTGAGGACGCCGGGCTTGAACGCGTCCTTCCGGTTTTCGAGGATTTCGCGGAGTTGGTTCGCGTCGTACGACGGGAAGACGAGTTCGTCGTGGGCGAAGCTCGATTTGACGCGCTCTGTGAGTTCTTCGGGGTAGTCGATTTTGTTCGAGATGCCGATAATGCCGATGCGCGAGTCCACTATCTTTTGATTCTCGCCCGCGCGCGAGAGCTTTCGGAGCACCTCGTCGTCGCGGAGCATATCGATTTCGTCGAGGATGACGATGGTCACGTCGGAACAGGTGTCGAGCACCTGCCACAGTCGGTTGTAGTAGTCGCCGGTCGACAGCCCGCGCTCGGGAATCGTCATCCCGCTTTTCGACGGGTCGTTGACCTGCGAGGCGAGCGTCTTGATGACCGAGGCCTCGGTGTGCTGTTCGCCGCAGTCGATGACGGCGATGCGGACGTCGACGTCCTCGCGGACCGCCTCGTGCTGGAGTCGCTCGCTCACGAGGCGAGCGGTGAGCGTCTTTCCCGACCCGGTCTTGCCGAAGATGAACAGATGGGTCGGTTCGCGTCCGAAGATGGCGGGGTTGAGCGCCTGTGCGACTTTCGACATATGCTCGTCGCGGCCGACAATCTTGTCGGGACCGGGGAGATGAGAGATTTTGAGGATATCCTCGTTCGCGAAGATGGGTTGGTCATAGCGGAACAGCGGGTCGCGGGTCCCACCCTCGCTCTCGTCCGATGTCATGTGAGTTCGGTATTCATACTCACCCGTAATAAATGTGAAGGGGTGGACTCGCGTTTGTAACAGCGACAAATACGGCCGTTTGAACGGCACTTCGGACCCGGTTTTGGATTCGACGATCAACGAGTAGTATCGCGCAAGTAAGACCGTCAGACACCACCCTCGCGTTTGTAACGGCAGAGGCGGTCACGAGGAAGACACAGTCGGTGGGGGGTACACTCGCGTTTGTAACTCGGCCTCCGAGAGACCACCCTCGCGTTTGTAATCGAACGGGGGAGTACCGTCGCGTTTGTAACGTCGAGTGGTGAAAGGGGCAGTGCAGACACACCACCCTCGCGAATGTAACGCGAATCGGCGTGGGGGGTGGGCCGACGGGTGAGGTGTTATCGGTTGATTTTGCCCCTATATTTACAAACGCGAGGGGGGTGTGTCGAATCTCCCTAGGGACTGGCGTAGCCGTTACAAACGCGAGGGGGGTGTGTGTGTGTTCCCGAGGACAGATGGTCTACTCGTGAGTGACACCCGGTCCTCGAAGAGTAGTCATGGTATCTCGACATCACATTATCACTAGTAGCTAGACTACTAGTTCTACTACTTAACACAACAAAAAACAATAAAACAACAGCAACAAAATAATAACAACAACAAAATAACAAAGCGGCACAAAATCCAACAACAAACAACGAACAACGAATCCGTGACCGGTCTGCCGACTTCCAGTTCACTACCCCCCAACCACGCCAACACGTCGGGCAACACCCCGTCGCTCACCGCCGACCGAGTACCCGACGAGTGCTCACCCGAGTAGTCCGAGTTCGCGAACGTCATCGTCGACGGTTTCGAGGGCTGCTTCGGCGTCGCCAACCCGCTTCGCCCCCGTAATCACGATTTTCCCGCTCCCGAACATGAGGACGACGACGCTCGGTTCGTCGAGGCGGTAGACGAGTCCGGGGAACTGCTCGGGTTCGTACTCGACGGCTTCGAGACCGAGGCCGATAGCCAACGCGTTCAGGTTGAGCGCCGCCCCGAGGTCGGCGCTCGAAACGATGTTTTGGACGGTGATATCCGGGTCGTCGGGAATCGGGATTCCGAGTTCGGTGAACTCGTCGAACAGCGTTTCGATGGCCGTACTCACGTCGTCGACGCTGTCCGCGCCGGTGCAGACGACTTTGCCCGACCGGAAGACGAGACACGCCGACTTGGGATTTCGAGTCCGATACACGAGTCCGGGGAAGTTCTCGGGGTCGTAATCGGTCCCGTTCATGTCGAGCGAGAGTCGTTCGAGGTCGAGCTCGACCGGAACTTCCGTCGAAGCGACGACGTTCTGAATCTCGATGGACCCGATGGCGTTCACCTGCGACATCTTGTGAAATAGTTGACACTCATTCGACTTAAACTACCGGGGTCGTTTCTCCCCGTTAACCACCGGACAACTGGACAACCGGGCGGCTAATCGGCCGTCGACCGGACAACAGTCCGGATTTGGAACACAGTCCGGACTTAGAAACCGTCGAACGGTGGCGAACCCGTTGAACACATCCGATACGCTGGTCCGAGACGCCGCTCTCCCGCGCGAATAACTAATGAATACTACCCCATCATAATTCTTTTCAGCGTCTTCTTCGATTACTCGCTATGGCGTTCACAGACACGATTCACGACGAGGACGACGAGTTCTGGTCGGCCATCCTCGACCATCCGATGGTCGTCCGACTCGGGGAGGGGAGCCTCGACGAGGAGCCGTTCCGCTACTGGGTGCGGCAGGACTACGTCTACCTCGTCGAGTACAGTCGTCTCTTCGCGCTCGGTGCCGCGAAGGCCCCGACGCTCGACTCGATGGGGACGTTCGCGAGCCTCCTCGAATCGACCGTCAACGAGGAGATGGACCTCCACCGGAGCTACGCCGCCGAGTTCGGCATCGACACCGACGAACTCGAAGCCACGACGCCGTCACCGACGACCCGGGCCTACACGGATTTCCTCGTTCGCACCGCGACGCTCGGCTCGTTCGGCGATATCGTCGCCGCCTTGCTCCCCTGCATGTGGGGGTTCAACGAGACGGGACGCCGCCTCGCGGACGCGGGTATCCCGGACCACGACCAGTACGCCGCGTGGGTCGAGCTGTACGCCGGCGACGAGTTCACCGAACTCACCGACTGGTGTAAGGCGCTCATGGACGACGTGGCCGCGAGCGCGACCGAGTCGGACCGCGAGCGCTACCGCGACCTGTTCCGCACGTCGGCGCAGTACGAGTACCTGTTTTGGGACGCCGCGTGGCGGCAAGAGGAGTGGCCGCTATGACCGACGGCGACCCGTCGGACTCGGTCGGCTCGCCCGGTGAGAGCCAGCCGGCCCCCGAGACGTACGACGAGTTCGCCGCGTCGCGGTCGGACCCGCGCTTTACCGACTGGCTCCGCGACCGCGCGGGCGAGTCGTGGGACGACGCGACCGCGCACCGACTGACGCGGGAACTCGCCGCCGACGAACTCGCGGACGACGTGTTCAGGCAGTATCTCGTGCAGGACTACGCCTTCGTGGAGACGCTCGTCGGCGTCTTCGGTCACGCCGTCGGCACCGCGCCGACGATGTCGTCGAAGTCGGAACTCGTCTCGTTTCTCGGCGTCCTGACCGACGACGAGGACGACTACTTCCTGCGGGCGTTCGACGCGCTCGACGTGCCCGAATCGGTCTACTCGGAGCCGAAAACCACGCCGACGACGCGCGCCTTCATCGACCTCCTCGAACGCGCCGCGGGGCAGGGCGGGTACGCCGAGACGCTGGCAGTGCTCGTCCCCGCCGAGTGGGTCTACCTGTCGTGGGCGACCGCCGCGGCCGACGCTGACGACTCCCCGTCTCGATTTTACCTCTCCGAGTGGGTCGACCTCCACGCAGTCGACGACTTCGCGTCGTTCGTCGAGTGGCTCCGAACCGAACTCGACCGCGAGGGTGCGGCCGCCTCGCCGCGCCGACAACGGCGGCTCGAACAGCTGTTCCGTCGCACGGTCGAACTGGAGGTCGTCTTCTTCGACGAGGCGTACGAACTGGGCCGAGGTTCGTCCCGACCGGGTGACGACCGATGGTGAGTTCGACCGTCGCGCTCGGGCTAACCGTCGCGACGCTCGTCGCGTTTACCGGCGTCGGCGTGTGGTTCTCCCGGGGTCGCGTCGGCTCCGTCGAGGACCTCATCAGCGCCCGCGACTCCGCGGGAAGCCGGCGGACGACGTCGACGCTCGTCGCGTCCGTCATGGGCGTCTGGGTGCTGTTTTCGGCCCCCGAAGCGGGCGCGAGCTTCGGTATCGCGGCCGTCGTCGGCTACGCGGTCGGCGAGGCCGTCCCGATGCTCGTCTACGCCCGCCTCGGCCCGCGAATCCGGGAACTCATCCCCGAAGGCCACTCGCTGACCGAGTACGCCCACGCCCGATACGGGACCGCGATGTACGCCTTCGTCCTCCTCGTGAGCGCGCTCTACATGTTCATCTTCCTCGCCGCCGAACTGACCGGCATCGCGGGCGCGCTCTCGCTCGTCGCCGGCGTCCCGCAGTGGCAGACCGCGCTCCTCGTCGGCGGCTTCGTCCTGCTCTACACGAGTTACGGCGGCCTCCGGGCCAGCATCGCGACCGACGCGGTCCAAGCGGTCGTCGTCATCCCGCTCCTCTTGCTCGCGTTCGCCGGCGCGCTCGTCGCGCTCGGCGGCCCCGCCGCCGCCATCGACGGCATCACGGCGACGAACCCCGCGCTCCTCGACCTCGGGGCGGTCGCCGGCCTCCAGTTCGGCCTCGCGCTCGCGTTCGCCATCCTCGGCGCGGAACTCATCAACCAGACCTGGTGGCAGCGCATCTACGCGGCCGACTCGTCGGAGACGGTCGGGCGGAGCTTCCGGACCGCGGCGCTCGCCAACGGTGCCATCGTGTTCGTCACCGCCTTCTTCGGCGTCGTCGCGGTCGGCAACGCCGCCGTCGTCACCGACCCCGCGAGCGCGGGCTACAACGCCGACGCCGCCTTCTTCGTCCTCCTCGGCGAGGCGTTCCCCGAGTGGCTCGTCCTCGCGGCGGTCCTCCTCGCGCTCCTGCTCGTGATGAGTTCCATCGACACGCTGTTCAACGCGCTTTCGAGCCTCGTGACCGCGGACCTCGCCCGCCTGCTCGCGGAGCCGAGCGACCGCCGCCTCGCCCTCGGGTCGCGGGCGCTCACCATCGCCGTCGCGGCCGCCGCGATTTACGTCAGTCTCCGTGCTCAGAGCGTCCTCCGACTGTTCTTCTTCGCTGACCTGCTCGGCGCGGCCGTCGCCTTCCCGCTCGTCTACGGGCTGTACTCGACGCGAATCACCGGCCTCGGCGCGCTCGCGAGCAGTCTCACCGGGCTCGCCGTCGGCCTCGCGTTCTTCCCCGACCTCCGCGGCGTCATCACGTCGATTCCGGTCGTCGGCGGCCTGCTCCCCGCGGCCGACCCGCTGTATCTCACCTCCTTCGGCGGGGCGTTCGTGGTGTCGACGGCGGCGTCGCTCGTCGCCGCCCGATTCGCGGACGCCGGGTTCGACCTCGGGCGGCTCTCGCGGGAGATTCGGCGGTTCGACGACGGCCAAACTGACGCGCCGTCGTCCGACTGAACGACTTCAGTACTCGCTGACCGTCGCGGTCCCCACCGAGATGCGGACCAACTCGTTTTCGGGCCACGCCGACTCATCGGCCCCGTACTTCCGATTGATTCGCCGCGTGGCGGCTCGCAGGGCGTCGTCGTCGGTGACGACGGTGGCCGTTCCGAGAACCGTCACCTTCCATTGCGCCTGTCCCTTCTCGTCCTTCTGGATGGAGAGCGCGACGCGCGGGTTCTCGCGGATGTTAGCGAGCTTTCGGCCCGTGGTGAGCACTTCGATTACCCCGCGGTCGGCCGCGTAGTCGAACCAGACGGGCGCGACGTGGGGGCGGTCGTCGACGCTGGTCGCGAGGTGCGCCATGAGCGGTTCGCTCGTCACGAGCGACGCGGCGCGTTCGGAGAGACCGGCCATGGTCGAAGTTCGGTCTCACCGCGTAAAACGGTGGCTTCGACCCGGCGTTACAAACGCGAGGGTAGTCCCCGCTTTGACGGCTTCCTCCCGACTCGTCGACTTCCGACCCGCGAACGTTTGCACCGTCGTCGGATTCTTATCTGAGATTTGCCGTTAACGACTGCCGTGATGCGGTTGTGAGCCGTCCGAAGCGGGTCAAATCACCCGCATAACGGGCGCATAACAAAGAGGGCTGACGCGACAGTTCAGGCACCTTACTCATGAGTATCGAGGTTCGGCGGGCGACTGGAGACGACGTCCACGGCTGGGACGCGTTCGTCGAACAGTCACCGCATGGCAACGCGTTCCATCAGTACGACGCGCTGGAGATTCAGGCGGCGCACGCGGGCGCGGAGTTGGTTCCGCTCGTCGGACGAAAAGGCGAGGAGGTCGTCGGACTGTTTCCGGTGTTCCGAATCAACAAGGGGCCGATAGCGACGGTGTTTTCGCCGCCGCCGGAGCTTCGCGTCGCGTACCTCGGTCCGGTCCTCCTGAACATGGACCACATGAAACAGCGAAAGCGCGAGGGCCGACACCACGAGTTCATCGACGACTGTCTCGCATGGGTCCGCGACGAGATTCGGCCGCGCTACGCCCACATCCGACTCGACGGCCGGTACGACGACCTCAGGGCGTTCTCGTGGAACGACTACGCGATAACGCCGCAGTACACCTACCACGTCGACCTCTCGCCCGGCGTCGACGACGTGTTCATGAGCTTCAGTAGCGACGCCCGGTCGAACATCCGGAACGCGCCCGACGACGCGTACACCATCGAGGAGGGCGGACCCGAAGCAATCGCGCGCATCGTCGAACAGGTCGCCTCGCGCTACGAAGCGCAGGGCATCTCCTATCGGTCGTCGCCGGAGTTCGTCAGGGACCTCTACGCCACCCTTCCCGAGGGACAGATTCGCCCCTACGTCCTCCGAATCGACGGCGAGTTCGCCGGCGGAATCCTCGCCGTCGACTACAAGGAGACGGTGTCGCGGTGGCAGGGCGGCGTCCGGGCCGACGTGGACTCAGACCTCGCCATCAACGACCTGCTGGACTGGCGCATCATGCGCGACGCGATGGACCGCGGGCGGACGACTTACGACCTCGTCGGCGCGAACAACCGCCGCATCAACCGATACAAGGCGAAGTTCAACCCCGAACTTCACCCCTTCTACTCCCTCGAACGGAACGCGCCGGGGATGAAGACGCTCGCGCACCTCTACAAGACGATTCGCGAGGGCGTGTAATACTGCCCAAATAGGCCGTTAGAGCCCCGCGTAGGGGTCGGGCTTCGCCCCGGTCAGGCGGTCGACCTGCTCGTCCGTGAGGTCGATGGTCGCGGCTTCGAGGTTCTCGGTCAGCTGTTCGACCGTGCGCGCGCCGACGATGGGTGCGGTGACGCCGTCGCGGTGCATGAGCCACGCGAGCGCCGTCTGCGCGGGCGTCGCGTCGACTTCTCCGGCGACCGCATCGAGTTCGTCGTGCACGTCGAAGTTCTCCTCGGTCAGATACGACTCCTCGAACCGGCTGGACTCCGCGGCGCGGGACTCGCCGGTGAGACCGTCCTCGCGGGTGTACTTTCCGGTGAGAAAGCCCTGTCCGAGCGGGCTCCACGGGCAGACCGCGATGCCGTACGAGCGGGTCATCTCCAAGTAATCCCCTTCGATTTCGCGGTCGACGAGGTTGTACCGCGGCTGTGCGACCGTGAACGGCTCCCAGCCCTCGGCGCGGGCGATTTCGTTCGCCCTCGCCACTTTCCAGGCGTTCGGTCGGAGCGTCGACGCGCCGAGGTAGTGGACCTTCCCGTCTTCGACGAGACCGTTGAGCGTCTTCATCATCTCGCGCGTGGGCGTCTCGTCGTCCCAGCGGTGGATGTAGAGCACGTCAACGTAGTCGGTGTCGAGGCGGTCGAGTAGGGCGTCGATGCGGTGGCGGACGTTCTTCCGGTTCGTCCCGCGGCTGTTCGGGTCGCCGTCGCGAATCTGCCAGTAGATTTTGGACGCGATGGTGAAGCGCTCTCGGTCTCGGTCCTCGAGCCAGTCGCCGATCCAGCGCTCGCTCGCGCCGCCGCCGTAGATGTCTGCGGTGTCGATGAAGCGCCCGCCGGCCGCCTCGTAAGCGTCGAGCAGTTCGTGCGCGCGCTCCTCGTCGATTTCGACGTTGCCCTGTTCGGTCTCCTTGCCGAACCGCCACGTCCCGAACTGGAGTTCGCTCGTCTGGAGGCCCGTCTCGCCGAACGGGACGAAGTCCAGGTCGATGTCTTCGAGTGTCGTCATGCCGGCAGAGATACGCCGAATCGACGCAAAAACGTTGGGTCGCCGGAAGTGAGTTGGGGTAATTCGTCCCGTGCGCCGCCGTCAGGCGTTGGCGCGAATCAGCGACTCCAGCTCGTCGCGCACGTCGCTCACGTCGGTGGTCCGAACCGTCGTCTGGACGGTCCGCTCGTCTAAGTCGCTGAGCTCGCTCAGCACGCCGCCGCGGCGGTCGACTTCGAGGAACAGTTCGAGCGCGTCTTCGTCCGGTCGCGGCACGACTTCGAGTTCGTCTACATCGCCGGCGAACGGACCCGACGTGGGTCGGAACTCGAACTCTTGGACGAAGCGCCGCGACGAGGTGAACACGCCGTGGGGGTCGGCCTCGCACTCGGCGGTGTGCAGCGAGAAGCCGAGGTCGTCGAGCGCGTCGAAGACGGCTTGCAGCCGCGGCGTCGGCTGGACGTTCAGGTAGTCTTTGTCTTCGGGGTCGACGGCCAGTTCGATGTCGAGTTCGGTCTCGACCCACACGTCGACGTTCCCGAGTGTGACGGGCGTCCCGTGGGGAATGTCGAGTGACACGTCCCGTGTCTCTTGTTCGTCCGGTTGGACAGTGAGGCTCTCCGCGAGGGTGTACTGCGCGATATCGACCTCTCGGTAGCCGTCGTCGGTTCGGTAGCGGGTCTCCAGCTCGAACCGAACCTTCCCGATTTCCTGTTCCGCCGACCCGCCTTCGATGCGAACCTCTGCGTCGACCGTCTCGCCGGGGCGGACGGTATCGGAGGGGAGGACGGTATCGACGGTCGCGTTGCCGATTCCGATTCGTGCGAGGACCTTCTTCATGATGCACCCCGCACGTCTCGCTCGCGGTGTAAGTATCTCGTGGCTCCTCTCGATTCTCGTGACGGATATGTGCGTCTCACGAGTCGCACGGGAGCTATATAGCCGAAAATCTTCGCGTGTCACAGGATAGTCGCACCCGACTCCCGCGAGCGGGTCGCGGTCGGCGCGGCCTCGCACTTCGTCGCGTCCGGTTCGGCGGTCCGCCTTCGCGTCCGGTCAGGCCGGCGCGGCAGCGCTCACGTCACGAACACGTCGCCTTCGACTTCGTAGAGATAGCCCTTGTTCAGGAGTTCGTCGACGGCCGCGGGGTCTTCACCCGCCGAGCGAACTCGTTGGCGCGCGTCCGCCACGGGCATCCCGGCGTCGCGGTCAGCGACGAGGGGCCGAAGGTGCTCGAACGCTCGCGTCGCGCGAGGAGAAAGCGGTGTATGTCCACCCTGTTTCGGTGTCATCGAGTCCTCTGTTCGCGACCACGGAACGCTCCGTAAAGAAGGTGGGTGTCGGTTCGGATGTTTCGCGGAACGGCGACTCGCCGTCGAATGGGCAAACTTGAGGCGTACGGATGACGCCTCGCACTCGGCGGACGATTCTGATTCGTGACGCAGTACAGCACGCACCCCGAGCGGAACGCGCTCACCTCTCGGCGGACAGTTCGTCTCTTTTCACGAGCAGAACGACCGCGATAATCGCTGCGAATATCGTGTGTGACTGCCGCAGCGTGCTGGTTTCGACGACAGCCGAAAACTGAGTTACCACGATTACGAACGCGGCAGCGTAGAGCAGACACGGAACGATGAGATACATCGTCAGCGCCCTGGTTCGCCTCATGGGAACCCGTTTCTGTTAAAAAAACATATATTCATCGGCGGTCTGTCGTCTCCTCGTCGTCGTTGTGTACGACGCTTTCATTCGACACGTCCATACTGTCACCGCGCCTCGCGCGCCGCGGGGACAGAGGCTCTTGAGGTTGTTGTAACGCGAGCAGTTCTCCCCATTACGGCCCCATTTATCCCGCCGTCCCCAACTCACGACTGCACATGGTCGACGACATCGCCACCGACGCCGATTGGAACGCGCTGTACATCGACGGCGAGTGGACCGAAAGTGAGAGCGGCGAGAGCATCGCAGTCGAGGACCCGTCGACCCGCGAGACGGTCGCGCACGTCCCTCGCGGGACGGAGGCCGACGTCGACGCCGCCTACGAGGCGGCCGCCGAAGCCCAGGAATCGTGGGCCGAAGCGCCGCCCGCGCGGCGGCAGGAGGTCGTCGAGCAGTTCCTCCAGGCGCTGAACGAGTACGAAGACGAGATTATCGACCTCCTCGCACACGAGGTCGGCGGCTCGCGCATCATGGGCGAGACCTCCATCCAAATCGCCTCCGACCACGCGAGCGAGGCCGCGACGCTGCCCCGTCGGATGCGTGGCGAGCACGTCGCCTCCAACATCCCCGGCAAGGAGAACATCGTGCAGAAGAACCCGAAGGGCGTGGTGACGGTCATCTCGCCGTGGAACTTCCCGCTGAACCTGTCGATGCGGGCGGTCGCGCCCGCCGTCGCCGCGGGGAACGCGGTCGTACTGAAGCCCTCGACCAACTCCCCCATCACGGGCGGGCTGCTGTTCGCCAAGCTGTTCGAGGAGACCGACCTCCCCGAGGGCGTCGTCAACGTCGTCACCGGCCGCGGCTCCGAAATCGGTGACCGCGTCGCCGGCCACCCCGAGAGCGACGTGGTGGCGTTCACCGGCTCCACCGAGGTCGGCAAGCGCGTCTCGGGCATCGCCGGCGAGAACCTCGCCGTGCCCGCGATGGAACTCGGCGGCAACAACGCCCACATCGTGACCGAGGGTGCGGACGTCGACGCCGCTGTCGACGCCGCGGTCTTCGGGAGCTTCGTCCACCAGGGACAGGTCTGTATCTCCATCAACCGCCACATCGTCCACGAGTCGGTCTACGACGAGTACGTCGAGAAGCTGACCGAGCGGGCCGCGGAGCTGCCCGTCGGCTCCGCCCACGAGGACGACACGGTCGTCGGCCCCATCATCGACGAGTCCCAGCGCGACGAGATGCTGGGCTACGTCGAGGAGACGGTCGCCGCCGGCGCGACGCTGGAAACCGGCGGCTCGACGGCCGACCTCGACGGCGTCGACGACTCGCTTGTCGTCCAGCCGACCGTCCTCTCGGGCGTGACCAACGACATGGCCGCGGCCTGCAACGAGCACTTCGGCCCCATCGCGCCCGTCATCCCGTTCTCGGACGTCGACGAGGCGGTCGAACTCGCCAACGCGACCGAGTACGGCCTCTCCGGGTCGGTCCACGCCGGCGACCTCGCCACCGGCAAGGAAATCGCCCTCCGGATGGAGACCGGCAACGTCCACGTCAACGACCAGCCCATCAACGACGAGGCGCACGTCCCGTTCAGCGGCATCGGGGCGTCCGGCGTCGGCACCTACAACAGCGACGCCTTCCTCGACGAAATCACCGAGGACAAGTGGATTTCCCTCCAGCACGAACCCCGCGACTACCCGCTGTAAGCGGGACGACGCCGGTCTGAGTGAGTCCTGCGGTCGGTAGCCCGACTCCTCTCTTCGTTCCTTCCTCTCACGCCCCCGTCGTGCGCCAGCGACAACACGACGGCCTCGCCGGAGACGACCGTCTCGTCGCCCACGCTCGCGACGGGCATACGGTCGCTTCGGGGGCCGCCGCACTCGACCCTCGGGTGCGGCGCGATGGTGGGTTTCTGTCCGTTCACTCCCACGGGTTCGTCCCCAGCGCGTGGACCAGCAGAATCGCCCCGACGGCGATGCCGACGAGGACGAGCGCGACCGGGAACGCGGCGTCGAGGCCGGTCGAGAGGTACGACACCCAGATTTGCACCGGGAGCGTCCGCGGGTAGTACGCCAGCATGAGCGTCGCGCCGAACTCTCCGATTGCCCGCGCGAACGTCAGGGTCACGCCGGCGAGGATGCCCTGCTTCGCCAGCGGGAGCGTCACGCGTCGAACGCTCCCGACGCGGTCCTCTCCGAGCGAGCGGGCCGCCGCTTCGAGTTGCCTGTCCACGCCGTCGAAGGCCGTCTTCGCGGTCACGACCAGAAACGGCGAGGCGACGTAGGTCTGCGCGAGAACGACGCCGAAAAGCGAGCGCGTCAGCGGGACGCTCGTCAGTTGGCCGAGGCCGGCGGGGCCGACGAGTCTGAGCAGTAACATCCCGCTGACGACCGGCGGGAGGACGAGCGGGAGCATCACCAGCGCCAGAATCACGTCGCGGCCGCGGAACGACGTGCGCGAGAGCCAGTAGGCCAAGGGAACGCCGAAGGCGACGGCGACCAGCGTGCTGAGCGTCGCCGCGACGACGGAGTTGGTGGCGGCGGTCAGGACGACCTCGTTCGTCACGTCGGTAGCCAGCGACGCCGGCGACTGCGCGAAGACGAGCGCGCCGATTGGAAGCAGGTAGTAGAGGAGAAGCACCCCCGCGAGAAGCAGCGTCAGGCCTCGCCACGTCTCGGGCAGGAGTCGCGTGACGCCGCGCTCGAGGCGGTTAGGCTGTCGGTGGGACATCTCCGAAGTAGTGTGGGTGGCTCGCGCGCACGGTGAACCCGGAGGGTTCGAGGAAATCGCCGGCGGTCCCGACGAGCGCCTCGAACACCGACTTCGCCGCCGCCGTGTCGGTGCGGCGCGTCGCGGCGTACCGAATCGGGCCGCCGCGGACGGTGACGCCGTCCGGGAGCGTGTAGCTGACTGTCGCGTACGCCGACGCGTGGTCGGGGTCGCTCAGGTTGATTGCCGCCGGGAGTTCGAGGTACGGGTAGTCGCGCTCGACGGCCATGCTCCGGTAGACGAACGCCGCGTCGACGCCGCCGGCGTCGAACTGCGCGAGCAGTTGCGTCTCGGGGTATATCTGGTCGCGGCGGAGCAGGTCCGCTGTGAGCGCCGGCCGGTCGTAGTGGTCGGCCGCGAGCGCGAGCGCGAACCGCGTCCGGTAGCCCAGCGGGTCGAGGTCGGGGTCGGTCCGACCGAGGCTGACCGCGTCGTCGAGGAGGGCGTCGGGCCACGAGGCGGCCTCGGTGACCCGCGTTCCGCCCTCCGTCTGGGGGTTGTACGCGACGACGAGCGCGTTGTTGGCGAACGTCGCGTACCACGGGACCGAAAGCGGCGCGTCGAACAGCGCTGGGTCCGCGAGGGCGACGATGTCGGGGTCGCGTTGGTCGTCGTCGACCATCCGGGCCACGCGCGCTGAGCCGTGGGCCTCGACCTCGATGCGAGTTCCGTCCGGCGCGTCGAACTCGGTGGTGAGCGCCCGCTGGAGGCTTCCGGCGGCGAGAATCGATACGGTCGGTGCTTCCTCACCCCGGCCGAGACAGCCCGCTGTCGCGGTGAGGCCGCCGGCCGCGACCCCGCCGACGGCCGCGAGGAACGCCCGTCTGCTCGACCGACCCGCGGCCGAGTCGGGGTTCATCGCCGCACCTCGTCTCCGGCGGCGACCCGCGCCAACTCCGTGCGCGTGTTCACGTTCGTCACCGACCGGTCGACGCTCTCGGGAAGCGCGTCGAATCCGACGTACTCGACGCCGTCGAGTCGGTTCAAAAGCGCCCCGAGGCCGTCGTCGGGAGCGAGTTCGGAGACGTTGTCTCGGACCGCGGCACGACGGTACAGGGCGTGAAGCGGTTCGTGGCCGCGCTCGGAGACGGGGACGATGGCCGGCGGACTGGGGCGGTCGCCGTCCGCTGAGACGTGCCGGTCGCGGTCGCGGTCGCGGTCGCCGTCGCTCCGGGCGGCGCACTCGAACAGCGCCGCCACCGCGTGCGGTTCGAGAAGCGGCATATCACAGCCGGCGACGAACAGCCACGAAGTGGTGACTGTGTCGGCGGCCGCGGTGACGCCCGCGAGCGGCCCCGCTAGCCTCGGTTCGTCGCGGACGAACCGCACGTCCCAGTCCCTCGGGAGCGCCTGCGCGAGGCGCTCGCGCTGGTCTGCGGTCCGAACCGCGACTATCGGGGGGCGGCCCGCCACGGCTCGGAGCGTCCCGACGACGCGCCGAATCAGCGGCTCCCCGTCGAGCGTCGCGAGAGCCTTGTGTCCGGGCCCGAAGCGGGTGCTCTCGCCGCCGGCGAGGACGACGGCCGTCGCGTCCGGCGCGGGCCGTAGACTCGGCGCGGCCGCCGCTGTCGGCGCGTCCGTCCGGTCCGGTCGGTTCTGTCTCTCTCGCGTCATCTGGTCAGGGTTTCTTGAAGATGTCTTCGAGCGATTCGGGGTCGGTGGCGGGGTCGAGCGCGAGCGCCTCGACGGCGCGGACGCCTTTCACCGTCCGCGACCCGTCGACGTCGGGCGCGATAAAGCGCGTCTCGTAGTCGTGTTCTTCGCCTATCGGTGTCCCGTCACGGGCGTAGGCGACGACCGCGTCGAGGGCGGCGTACACGTCGATGCAGACCCGATAGCCGTCGGCGCTCTCGACCAGGAGGTGCGTCGTCTCGTCGTCGAGGCCGGCGTCGGCAAAGAGGTCGAGGACCGGAACCCCGGTCCACGTCGCGGTGTGTCGCGTCCCCGACGCGCACGCGACCGTCACTGTTCGGTCCTCGCTGGCTAACCCGCGTAGCTCTGGGCCGGTCAGCGACACTCGACTGTCGCCGCAGACGAGAATCGACTCGGAGAGGGGGGTCGCCGGCCGCGACCGGTCGTGGTGTGCGTGCATGCGTACTCACTACTCCAATATCGGTTGACTCTAACGGTGTATGTAACCGCTGATAATTAAGGCTTTTAAAGAGGTCGAAAAAGCGAGTCGACTCGGCGCGGGAGCGACCTGGTGAGTGCGTTCGGTTCGGCGGTTCCAACTCGGCTGTGTGTCAGTCGCTGACCACCTCCCGCGTCGTCCGGGCGAGCGCCGCGTAGAACGGCGACCGCGTCTCGGTTTCGACCCGGTCACAGAGGTCGTCGACCCACTGCGTGAGGTGTTCGTCGCGGAACTGGTCGAGGCGGTCGTCGCGGCCGTGTTCGGCGAGGTACGCGCAGAACTCCAGTTCCGTCGCGACGTGGTCCGGCAGGTCGCGCTGCTCGGGTCGGTGCTCGACGCCGAACGCCTGATACCAGCGCTCGACGGCCGTCGTCGCCGGTCCCAGTACTTCTCCGAACTCGTCGTCGTCCGCCCTGTCGCGGTAGACGCTCTCGTAGGGCGGACACGGCGGGCCGGCCGGGCCGATGAACAGCCGGGCGTACTCGCTTCGCAGCGCGTGGAGTTCGAGCGACTCCAGCGGGCCGAACAGCGCCGACAGTTCGCCGTCGTTTGCGACTTCGACCAGCCGCTCGGTCGGTTCGCGCCAGCAGGCCGCGAGGACCGCGTACGTCGCCGTCCGAGCCGACTCGAAGGCGTCGCCGGCCGCCGCGTGCTCCTCGTACTTCTCGTTCCCCTCGCTCGGGCTTTGGGCGGCGGGTTCGCTCATCGGTCTTCCCCCCGCGTCTCGCCACCGTCGGTCGCGACGGCGGTCGATTCGGGTTCCGCCTGAATCGGGACGTATCGGAGTCCGAGGGTGACGATGAGCGCGCCGATGGCGATGACGCCAGCGGTGACCGCGACCTCGACGAGCGTGGGAGTGTACGACCCCGCGGTCGCCCAGATGTCGGTCGTCACGCCGGCGTACTCGCCGCCGACGGAGATGCCGGGCGCGGCGTCGATGTTGGCCGCGTCGTAGCCGGTGAAGACCAGTCGAACCCCCTCGAAGGTCGTCCCGAACACCGCGAGGGCGCTGGCGGTGAAGATGACCGACACGCGCTTGCGGAACGACGGGAGCGCGAGCATGACAAGCGGGACCGCCCCGCCGACGACCGTCCAGAGCCAGAAGTACGCCGACTCACCGATGAGGAAGCTTTCGGTGATGGCCCAGAACCCGAAGTGGTCGGCCCACGCGTGCGGGAGGCGCTCGGCCGCGAGCA
The DNA here is from genome assembly GCF_003665865.1 of Haloferax sp. Atlit-109R. Lineage (NCBI taxonomy): Archaea > Methanobacteriati > Methanobacteriota > Halobacteria > Halobacteriales > Haloferacaceae > Haloferax > Haloferax sp. Atlit-109R. The sequence continues at coordinate 1,245,212 of NZ_QPLO01000002.1, read as the reverse complement.
GGTAGACGACGTGGAACGCGAGGAAGATGCCGAGCACCTTCCCGAGGCTCGTCAGCTCCTCGCGGTCGACGCTGAAGCGGGTGAACCGCGAGACGAGGACGGAGACGACCAACAGCAGACCGAGCCCGGACACGAGCGCCTTGGCGATGAACACCGGCGCGACGAGCGGGCTGAACCAGTCGCCGCGGCCGATTTGCGTCGCGAAAATCCACCCGGTGACCGAGTGGAGCGCGACCGCGGTCGGCAGCGCGACGGCGGCGGTCCAGAACATGAGCGTCCGGTCGCGCTCGCGGCCGGCTTCCGTGTCCTCGACGCCGAGCGCCAGCCGCGACCCGCGGGCCGCGAGGTCGCGGCGGGTCAGGAGCCAGAGATACCAGAGGTTCAGCGCGCCGTAGAGGATGACGATGCCGAAGTCCCACACCATCGGTGACCGGAAGTCCGGCGAGGTGAAAAACTGGTAGAGGCGCTCGGGGCGGCCGATGTCGGGCAGGATGAGCAGCCCGGCGACGGTGATGCACGCGAGGCTCACCAACACCCCGAGGCGCGCGAACCCCTCGTAGCGGTGCGAGTGGAAGAACTTCGGCGCGCTGGAGATGATGAGCCCGCCGGCCGACAGCCCGACGAACAGGACGAACATCATGATGTACAGCCCCCACGAGAACACGTTGCGCATCCCCGTGACGACGAGGCCGGTGGTGAGCTGGTAGGCCCACGCGGCGACGCCCACTAAGACGACGGCGGCGAGAAAGCCCACCCAGAGCTTCCCGGCGCTTCCGAACTCGGGGACGACGAACCGCGAGGTGGCGGTCTCTCTCGACATCAGTCGTCACCTCCCTCGAACGCGGGAACGTGCGGAAGCGCGTCGTTCGACAGCGAGCCGTGCGACCCGCCGCCGCCGCTTCCGCCGCTTTCCTCGACCGGACCGTTGTCCTTCGGCTCCGACCAGACCGACACGTCGTCGAGTTCGCTCTCCATCTTGTCGGAGGTCTGCGGGCGACCCGGACTCATCTCGCCGCGGATGTAGTACGTCTTCGGGTCGGTGCCGCGGTCTTCGAGCAGTCGCGTCGTCTGGTACTTTCTGATGTACTTCGAGACGGTGCTTTCCTCGTTGTCGAGGTCACCGAAGATGCGGGCGTCCGCCGGGCAGTTCACGACGCAGGCGGGGTCGAGCCCCTCCTCGACGCGGTGTGAACAGAACGTACACTTCTCGACGACGCCCTGCGGCCGGGCCGGCACGTCGCCGGTGCCGTCTTCGGGGACCGTCTGCGGTTCGTCCCAGTTGAACACGCGGGCGTTGTACGGGCAGGCGGCCATGCAGTAGCGACAGCCGATACATTTGTCGTAGTCGATTTCGACGATGCCGTCCTCGCGGGTGTAGGTCGCGTTGACCGGACACACCTTCACGCACGGCGCGTTGTCGCAGTGCTGGCAGGCCGTCGGCTGGTAGGACATCTCCAGCGTGCCGTCCTCGCCGTTCTCCGGGTACGTCCCGGCCGGCGTGTCCATCTTGTCGCCGCCCTCGGTGAGCACGCGGTTCCAGTACTGGCCGAGGCCGACGTTGTTCTCCTGTTTACACGTCACGGCGCAGGCGTGACAGCCGATACACCGCTCTTGGTCGATTACTAAGCCGTAGTTAGTCATGGTCAGTCACCTCCCGCCCCGGCGCTGGTCGCGCCCGAACCGGTCGGCTGGTCGCTCGTGTACTTGCTCGTGTCGACGTCGCTCGGCGCCGGTTCGACCTCGACTCTGGTGTCGTAGAACGCGAAGTTCCCCGTCACCTCACACACGTCCGTGTGGGTCAGGTCGTTGTGGTGGCCGCGGACGTAGTCGCTTCCCCACCAGCCCTGGTCGGTGTTCACCAGCCCGGGTTGCATCCCGTCGTTCAGCTTCGCCTTCACGACCATCTCGCCGCGCTCGTTGTGGACGCGGACGTAGTCGCCGTCTTCGATGCCGCGGGCCGCGGCGTCCTTCGGGTTGATGTCCAACTGCGGCTCGTTGTTTATCTCCCGCAGCCAGTTTTGGTACTCGTACTGCGAGTGGATGCGCCACTTCGAGTGCTTCTGGATGAACATCAGCGGGTAGTCCTCCGCCGTGTCCCAGTCGTCGGCCGTCCGGCTCTCGATGTGCTTCGGCAGTTCCAGCGTGACGCCGCCTTCGGTCGGCGCGTCCTCGTCGTACAGTTCCAGCCGGCCCGACGGGGTGTTGAACTCCCCAGTGAACTTGACGACCGGCGTGCTCACCTTCACCGTTCCCTGTTCTTTCAGCGTCTCGTAGTCCACCTCGTCGTCGTTGGCGAGCAGTTCTCGGAGCGTCGCCGACTTATCGCGGTTGAAGTAGTCACCGAAGCCGAGGCGCTCGGCCAGCCTGACCAGCATCCAGTGGTCGGACTTCGACTCCCACAGCGGGTCGTGGGCGGGCTGGCGGTACATGATGTGCGGGTGGCCGCCCCACGTGTCGACGACGTCCTCGCGTTCGAACCAGTGGGACGCGGGGAGGATGATGTCCGCGTGCTGGACCGACGGCGTGTGGTGCATGTCGGCGACGGCGATGAGGTCGAGGTTCTTCGACGCCTCCAGCCACCGCTGTCTGTCCGGCATCTGGTTGGCGATGAAGTTCGACTCCTGTGAGTACATCACCTTTAGCTGGTAGGGGTCGCCGGACTCTATCGCGGTGAGGATGTCCGTCTGCGGGAGCGACGTGGTTCCGGGCCCGTCCTCGGGGGCGTCGTAGCCGCCGTTGTCGTACGACCCGCCGAGCGGGTGGCTCCCTTGAATGCTCCCGTGGCGACCGAAGTCGCCGGTCAGCCCGAGGAGGATGGCGTACGCCTGCCCGAAGGTGTGACCGTACTTGTAGCGGTCGACGCCGTAGCCGGAGGCGATGCCGCCGGGGCCGCGCGTTGCGAGCCAGCGCACCGCGGTGCGGATGTTGTCGGCGTTGATGCCGACCTCGGCGGCGACGGCGTCGGCGTCGTAGTCGGAGACGTGTTCTTCGAGGAGCGAAAGCGCCGTGTGGCAGTCGACGCCGGCGACGGTGTACTCACCGAACAGCGCGTACTCGCCGTACGTCTCGGGTTCGAGCGCGACCGGCTCGCCCGTCGATTCGTCGACCGCGACGGGCAGGTCCTCGGTCACGTCGTCGAACACGTCGCTCGCGTCGAGCAGTTCGCCCGTGTCGTCGCGGACGAGCGCCGGCCCGAGCGTCCGCTTCCGGAGGAACTCGGTGTCGTAGGTGCCGTCGTCGAGGACCGTCTTAATCATCGACAGGGTCAGGAGCGTGTCCTTCCCCGGCTTGATGGGGAGCCAGAGGTCGGCCTTCGCGGCGGTGTTCGTGTACACCGGGTCGACGCAGACGAGCTTCGCGCCGTTTTCGACCGCGTCGAGGAGCTTCGAGGCGTCCTGTTGGAGGTTGCTGGCGAAGATGTCCGAACCCCAGACGATGACCGTGTTCGCGTTCCGCCAGTCGACGACCTCGTTGGTCGGGACGTTGAAGAAGCCGGCTCCGGCGAGTCGACTGAAGCCGAGTCCGACGTTGATGTCGATGGACCACGACTTCTGAGTCCCGCCGAACAGCGACGACAGCCGGCTCTGGATGGTGCCGCTGATGCCGTTGTTCCCCGACCCCGTCTCGAAGTAGACGCTCTCGGGGCCGTAGTCGTCGCGGACGCGCTCCATCTCCGCGGCGATGTAGTCGAGCGCCTCGTCCCACGTGACGCGCTCGAACTCGGCGGCGTCGCCGCGGCCCTCGGGGTTCGGACTCCCCGGCTCCCAGCCGACGCGCTTCATCGGGTACTTGAGCCGCGTGGCGTTGTAGATGCGCTGGGTGTGCGACAGCCCGAGGGTACAGGCGCGTTTGTACCGCTCGTCTTCGGGAATCTGCGGCTCGATTTTCCTGACGCGTCCGTCGCGGACGTGCGCTTCGAGCGGACACTTCCCGCGACAGTTCGGCGCGCACGCCGTCCTGATAATCTCGTCCTGTCCGACGTAGCTCTCGATGCCGGGGTTCTGCCTCGACGCCGGTTCGGTGGCGGTCTCGGCCAGCGAGGAGGCGTAGCCGCCGCCCCCGAGTCCGAGCGCGACGGCCGCGGCCCCGCTGGCTTTCAGCACGTCGCGTCTGAACACGCCGTCGCCACCACCTCCCGTCGAGCCGCGTCTGTCGTCACTCATCGAACCCCTCCGGTTCGGTCGGGCGGGCGTCCTCACCGAACTCCGCGACGACCGCCTCGTGGTACTTCTCGTGGAACGCCTCGTCTGAGAGTTCGCCGTTCGAGACCCGAATCGCGTCGCGGGCCATCCGCAGTCCCAACTCGGCGTCGTAATCGCCCCCGTCGAGGATGTTCGCCGCTTCCGTCTCCCACTCGTCGAGCGGAGTCAGTCGCGGCTGTTGTGGGTCGTTCATGGTTACACACGTATCGAGGGTGGCGGCCTCGGTAGGCCACCCGCTGGATAATGAAGCGGTTTATATACTCGACGTCGCCCCGAGCCGTCTCGAACGTCAGCTGTCTGCCGTTTTTGCGGGGTGGTCGAGGGATTACTCGGAGTCGAACACCGCCGTCGCGAGCTTGGCTTCCACGGCGTTCAACCGCTGGGAGAGCGCCGACTTCGAGATGCCGAGCGCCTCCGCGAGCGTCGCCAACTCCGTCCGTCGCGGCGTCTCGTAGTAGCCGTGGTGGACGGCGATGAGCGCCGCCTCGCGCTGCTTCGCCGTGAGCGACGAGAGGTCGATCGTCGCCGTCTTCGACTCGGTCGAATCGCCGCGCCCGTCGGAGGTGAGTCGCCTGAGACAGACGCGCTCGGTCAGTTCGTCGAGCCGCTCCACGAGGTCGGTGATGACCGCGCGGTCCGAGAGATACGTCTCGACGACGATACACTCGCCGTCGGCGCGGCGGATTCGCGGTACGCATTCGAACTCGGCGAACGCCCGGCAGAGACAGTCGTCGCCGACGCTCGTCGTCGCGTGGACCACTTTCGAGGCGTCCCCGTCGCCGACGGTCACCTCGGCGTGGCAGACGTCGCCGTCGAGTTGCGTGTGAACGTCTTCGACCGCCGAGTCGGGGCCGGCTAACGGGCACGAACAGCGCTTTGCAGGCTCGATTTCCAGCAGGAGCTGGAGGTGTTGTTCCCGCAGTGTGTCGGCTTTCGCCTCCGCGACGCCGCTCGTGGAATCAGCCATTGGTAGTCAGTCGGTCAACACGGGGGAAGTGGGTTGTGCTGGTTCTCAGATTCCGGCACTGCTCTGTCTCGTCGCGGGCGACGGCTCCTGGCCCGCACCGAGTCGGTCGATTCCGTAGTCCGTACATTCATTACTCCAAGAATGTATGTCTAATCTACATGTTCGAAGTCCAGTCCGAGCTGGCGATATTCGCCCTCTTGATGCTCGTCTGGACCGTCTTCGCGCTCTACTCGGCGTCGGTCTTCACGTGGTTCGTCGAGGTGCTCGTCCTCGCGTGGCGACAGACTATCGCCGCCGACGACGTCGCCTACGGCTACGACGACATCCAAGTCCGCATCATCACCATCGACGCGGCGGGCATCGTCCAATCGACGGTCGACGCGGTCCCCGACGGCCTCGCGGACGTTCGGGTCGTCGCCGAGAAGCCGATTTCGGTGGACGGTGCGTCGGTCCACGTCGTCCCAGAGGAGTTCACCTGCACGGCGACCCACAAGGGCCGGGCGCTCGAATGGGCGCGCCGCGAGATTCCCTGCGACAAGGAGTTCGTCCTCTACCTCGACGAGGACACGCTGATGGCGAACTTCGAGGGGTTGCCGGAGGGCGACATCGTCCAGATTACGGAACTCCCGCTGTACACCGGGTCGTGGGTGACGTATCTCTCGGAGGTGTTCCGCATCGGCTACCAGCGCGAGCAGCGGGCGTTCGGCCGGTTCAGATTCCCGCTGTACGCGTGGGGCGGCGGCATCGCGATTCGGACGCGCCTCGAAAACGACATCACGTGGGACTCGAAGACCATCACCGAGGACACGGACTTCGCGTGGCGCGCCGCCAGCGCGACGAACCTCGAGTTCAACGTGCTGGACTGCAAGTTCCGCAATCAGGCCCCACCGTCGGTGATGACGATGCTCAAACAGCGCCGTCGGTGGTTCTCGGGGACGCGACAGGATTCTGACCTCCTGCCGCTACATTATCAGGTGTTCCTCCAGTTCCGCCTCGTCGCGTGGGGCTTTTCGCCGCTCATCCCGCTGATAACGCTCCTCACGTTTCTCGTCCCCGGCGCGCTCCCCGACCTGATGCTCTACCGAATCGGCTCGCTCGTCGAGTTCGCCACGCTGTTCGTCGTGACGGGCGTCGGCGTCGCGAGCTACTGGTCCGAGTCGAAACTCACGCTCCTCGCGGTCCCGTGGACGCCGGTTCTCGTCGTTCTCAACACCGCGGGCGCGCTCTGGGGGTTCGTCTCGCCGGTCGAACACTTCACCGTCACGACCAAGGTTCCCCTGGAGACGGTCGAAAAGCGGAACCCCGCGTTCGAACCCGGTTCGCTCACGGACCACGACGGCCGGGACGACCTGCCGGAACAGTTGGACGTGCACCGACTCACGACCGAACTCCGCGAATCATTTCACATAGATGATGATTGATTGTGGGCCGACCGAGCCGTCTCGACGTGGCGGCTGATAATATCCCGTAGAATACAGTGTGTGCGCTGCCGTCCAGCGATTTTGGTTCGTCGTCAACCCGTGAGAATCGAATCAAGCCTTATCCACCGTATCTGTGAATCTCCATGTGTATGTCACCGAACATTCAACTATGTCAGTGCCCGTCACGGTGCTCGGTCGGGTGCGGTTCGACCCCTCGCGTGCATCTCGGTCTCGGGGGTGACCGCCCGTGGCGATAGTCGAGTCGCTCGTCGGCAACGGCCTGTTCGTCCTGTTCCTCGCGGTGCTCGTCGGGATGGGGCTCGGCAAAATCAGCTTCCGCGGCGTCAAGTTCGGCGTCGCCGGCCCGCTGTTTGCGGGGCTGGTGCTCGGCCACTTCGGCTTCACCGTCCCCGACGCGTACAGCGGGCTCACGCTGGCGCTGTTCGTCGCCGCCGTCGGTCTCATCGCGGCGCACGAAATCGAGGGGACCGTCAAGGCGTACGGGCTCAACTTCGTCGCCGTCGCGGTGCTGATGCCGACCGTCGCGCTGGCGCTCACCTACGTCTGGACGCAGTTCGTCTTCCCCAACGCGTCGACGCCCCTCATCATGGGGTCGTTCTCGGGCGCGCTGACGAGCAGTCCGGGGCTGGGGTCGGCTATCGAGGCCCTCCCCGCGGCCGCCCGGCAGGACTACCAAATCGGCCACTCGGTCGGCTACGTCGTCGGCGTGCTCGTCATCGTTGTGTTCCAGCAGTTGTACCCCGTCATCGCCCGCCTCGACCTCGACGAGGAGAAGCGCGGCTTCGACGAGGCTATCGGCGGCACCGACGACGACGAATCGGGCTCGTCGGTCACCGAGGTGACGTTCAGCGTGATGGGCTACGCGCTCGTCATCGTCGCCGGCGCGGTCATCGGGTCGATTCCGATTCCGATGGGACCGTTCGGCACGCCCTCGCTCGGGACCACCGGCGGCGTCCTCGTCGCCGCGCTCGTCTTCGGTTACTTCGGCCGGGTGGGTCCCGTGCCGACGCGCATGGACACCGGCATCCTCTCGGAGATTCGGGCGTTCACGCTCGCGATGTTCCTCGCGGTCGTCGGCATCGGTGCCGGCGGCGGCTTCCTCGCAACCATCTCCGAGTACGGCCTCCAAATCGTGGCGGCCTCGGCGCTGACGAGCTTTATCGCCATCCTCGCCGGGCTCGCGCTCACTCGCTACGTCTGGGGCATGGACTGGATTAGCGCCGCCGGCGGTATCACGGGCGGCCACACCGACACGAAGGGTCTCGCGGCCGCCGTCGACGCCACCGGAGCCGACGAGGTCGCGGCGGGCTACGGTAACACCTACCCCTTCGCGCTCCTGTTCATGGTCGTCTACGCGAAGCTCCTCGTTATCATCATCCCGCTGGCCGCGTAGCCGCTCGTGTGCGTTCGCCGCGACACGAGGCGGTTGGCGCGGTCGCGGGCCCACCGCGGGCCCACCGCGGCCCCGTTCCGAGATACGCACCGGCCGGCGCGGTTTTCTCTCACGCCGAACGTATCGAACCACAAGACTGTTATCCTAGTTTTCTGATTGACAGAGACGAGAGTCCCCATGAAGCGCCGCACGTTCCTCCAACTGACCGGTCTCGGGGCCGCCGGCGGGCTCGCCGGCTGTCTCGGCTCGAACTCCCCTCCCCCGCGAAAGTCCAGCGTCGTCTCCGACTTCGAGGTGTCCGACGGCTCGCTCGTCGTCGACCTCGCCGACCAGACGTGGGTGATGTCCCGCTACGAAGCCGCCGACCAGTCGTCGCTGTCAGGGTTCGACCCGCAGTCGCTGGCCGCGCTCAGTCCCGTCGGGGTCGTGAGCGCGAAAGGAAAGGGCGGCGGCGGTGGCGGCCGCGGTGCGACCGGTCGCGGCACGGGCGGCTACGCCTCCGCTCCGCGGACCGTCCACGGCCACGCGTGGTACCACGGCGGCGACTACGCCGACGACTGGTACGAGAACAACGCCGGCAAAGTGAGCCGGTTCCCGGTCGGCGTCGCCGCGCTCGGCATCGCCTACCTCGGGTCGACCGCGGCGATGCGCGACGACGCGCCCGACGCCGGCCCGGTGCCGTGGGACCGCGAGATACAGGACCCGAGCGGCACCGCCGAGTACGACATGTCCGACGGGAGCCAACTGGGTCGCGACGGCTGGTACCGCGTCGGCGCGCACATCGTCGGCGACGACGTGAACCACGACTTCCGCTGGGAGTGTTACGACCTCGAAGTCACCGACGGCATCGGTGACGCGGGGTACTCCATCGAGGAAGAGTGGAAAGTCTCCCCGCGCATCTGACCGGGACGAACCACGACGACCGCCGCGGCGACATCGTCGCGTCCGCCGCGACCGACTCGCCTTCCATCGATGTCTAACACACGAACCGACACGGCGACGCTCCTGACGCTCACCTTCGTGGTGTCCTTTTGTAGCTTCGCCTACGAGTTCGTCTACTCGGAGCTGCTGACGGTGATGTACGGCGGAACGGTCACCCAGTACGTCATCACGGTCGGGCTGTACTTCTTCAGCCTTGGCATCGGCGCGGCGCTTTCGGACGACCTCGACGGCGAGACCCTCGGCGGGAACTTCTTCCGCACCGAGGTGCTCTTGGCCGCGGCCGCACCCGCGGGCTTCCTGCTCATCGTCGGCCTCAACAGCGTCCGCATCCCGCAGGCGGTGCCCGCGGAACTCGTCTGGACCGTCGCCCGCCTGCCGGTCGTCGTCGTCGGGTTCCTCTCCGGGTTCGAACTCCCGCTTTTGACCCGCATGTTCGACGACCTCGACGACGACGGGTCGTCGACGCCCTCGTGGCTCCGGACCGCCGGCACGCGAATCCACGATTTCGTCGTGGCCGCCGTCGGCACCCTCTGGACCGTCGAGCGGACCGAGGGCCGCAGAAGCGGGCTTTCGGTCGTCCTCGCGATGGACTACGTCGGCGGCCTCGCCGGTGCCGTCGTCTACGCTCGCGTCCTCTACCCGGGTATCGGCCTCATCCCGACGATATTCGTGCTGGCGCTCCTCAACGGGGTCGCCGCGCTCGTCTTCGTCGCCCACTTCGGCGCGTGGTCGTGGTGGCCCCTCGGCGGCGACGAGGCGTCCGCAAGCGCCGGCACCGGCGGGAACGCGGCTGCCAGCGCCAGAACGGACGGCTCCGACCGGTCGCTTTCGGCCGCCCGCGTCTCGAAGACGCTCCTCGTCGTCTGCCTCCTCTTGACGGCGACCTACGCGGGCGTCGTCGCCAAACACGACGTCGCCGACGAGCGCCTGTCGCAGCTCTACCTCGAACAGCAGATAGAAAACGAGTACCCGCCGGGCGCGATACGCGCGACGGTCACCTCACAGGAGACGACCGCCTACCAGCACGTCATCCGGTACGACCGAACCTGGACCGGCACCGGCCCGAACCCGCACTTCGACGGGCGGACAGAACGGTGCCTCCGCCTCGGCGCGGCCGTCCAACTCTGCGAGAGTTGGGCCGACAGCTACCACGAGGGGCTGGTCGACGTGCCGATGTCGCTGGTCGACCCCGGCCCCGACACCAAGGTGCTCGTCGTCGGCGGCGGCGACTGGATTGCCGTCGACCACCTGCGGGAGTACGGCGTCACCGTCGACCACGTTGACCTCGACGGCGAGTTCATGCGCGACGCGAAGACGGACCCGTTTTTCGCCCGCTGGCACGACGACGCCTACGAGTACGACCGGCTGAACACGACGGTCGCGGACGGCTACCGCTATCTCCAAAAGACGAACGAGACGTACGACCTCGTGTTGCTCGACATCCCCGGCGCGACCGACGACGACCTGCTCACCCTCTACTCCACGGAGTTCTACCGCTCCGTCCGAACCCACCTCTCCGAGGACGGCGTCGCGGTGACGTGGGGCTACTCGCCCGACGCCTACCCCGAACACCACAAGGCGTTCGTCAACACCGTCGGGGCCGCGGGCTTCACCCGAGAGCTTTCCTACTGGGTGCGCGAGGACCTCGACGACGACGGCGAGACCGAGCGCGTCGAGCAGTTCTACGTGCTCGCCCCCGGCGACCGCCCCCGACTCACCGGCGACGGCGCGACCCGGTACGTCCGCGCCCGCGAGGAACACTACGGCGCGGTCGAGTGGCACGCGGTCCCGCACTACCGCGGCGTCCGCGAGAACTCCATCTTCCACCCGAACTACGACATCCTCGTCGACACTTGATTTCCCATGCCCTCCCACCCACCTTCCACGACCGAATCGCCTTCCTCCGCCGACCCGTCGCCGCCGGCCGAGACACCGACGGAACTGTACTTCGGTTACAGCGCCGATGTCCCCGACCTGACGACCGTGGACGTGAAGACGGTCGCCCCGGCGACGCTCGCGGGCGAACCGGCGGTCCTCACCGTCATCGGCGAGTCCCACTACGTCGGCCTGCCGGCGCTCGACTTCCACGAGCTGTGTTCGTGCAAGCCGCTGCCGCACGAACGGACGCATCGGACGCCGCTGTCCGCCGGCGCGGAACGCGAGTTCAGCTTCGAGAGCGACCGGCTCGACGCCCGAACGGTCGTGGAGGGCCGGCCGCTCGACGCCTTCCCCGGCCCGGACGACGCGACGGTCGCCTACCGGTTCGACCCGGAGGCGTGGACCACCATCCGCATCGCAGACGGCGGCTACGAGACGTACCACACCTACCCGGAGTACGACCTCGCGCTGCACACGGAGACGACGATGACGCCCAAAACTCAGCGATGACGCCCAACACCCACCGATGACGCTCAACACCCACCGATGACCCGAAACGCTTCCACCTACGACGGCGACGTGACGCTCAACGGCTCCGAACGACCCCCGGTCGAACTCCGCGACCCCGCGGACGTGTTCGTCGGCGGCGCGAGCGTCGCCGGCGACCTCGCGGTGCAGAACGCCGAGTACGTCTTCACCCACGCGCCGGTGACCGACGACGCGGCCGTCGGCGATGGGACGGGCGGCGACGCGGCCGTCGAGACCGAAATCCGCGGCAGTCTCGAAGACGGCTACGTCCAGTCGGTCGCCGGCGACGTGCTTCTCGGCGACGCCGAAGACGTGTTCATCGCCGCGGACGCCGCCGACGGCGCGGTTTCGGCACCCGGCGCGGAGAACGTCTACGCTGGCGAGGCAACGCCCGCGGCCGCCCCCGACGACTACGACGTGTCCACCTTCGGCTGGAAGCAGTCGGGGAGCGCGACCGACCCGGACACGGGCGTCTACGCGGTCGGCATGGCCCACGACATCGACCTCACGAAAGTCACCGCCGACGTGGAGCTCTACCTCGTCGGCCACGGCCACGAGGTGCGCGTCGAGGGTCGGGGCGCGGCCGTTTCGGTTCACTTCGTCGGCTACGACAACACCGTCAGCGTCGGGCCGTATCTCGCGTCGAGCGTCGAGACCGACACCGGCTTCGACAACGCGGTCGATTCCGACCCGTATCCAGCCGAGGACCTCGTCGAGATGTCCAGAAGCGAGGCGTACTCGAACGCCGGATTCGGCCGCCGGAAAGTGACGTTCCAAGAGCCGGCCGACGGCGACGAGTGGTGTCCGAACTGCGGCAAGCCCGCCGAAGCCATCATCGAGCGCCACCAGATGGAGGCGTTCTTCCTCTTCGGGTGGCCGCTTTGGACCTTCGAGCAGAGCACTAATCCCGCCCGCGAGTGCGAACACTGCTCGCCCAACGCGATTCACGCCGAACTCTCGGCGTCCGAGCGCCGCGAGATATTCGACTGACGCCGGCGGCGGTCCGAAGATATATATCAACACGTCGGACAATGTTGCACATACGACCGTCCGCGCGGTCGAGCGTCGCCCCGACGCCCGAGCGCGCTCGCCGCACTCGGCTCGGCCGCCGGACTCGCGGCACCCGTCACGCCCGCCGTCCTCAGCGCGCCCACCGCAGCCGTCCGCCCCTCCCCAGCCATCCGCCCCTTCCCAGCCATGTCGAGAAATGAGTCCACGCCGGCGCTGATGTCCTCTTCGTCGTGTCGGTACACGTTCGACCCGTCGGTGCAGACCGACGCCCACCTCCAGACGACGTGGGAGTGTCCGCACGAAGCCCACCCCGAAAGCGAGTTCTGCGTGTTCCACATGAGCCGCGACGAGCGCGCATCGCTCGACGTGACCGGCGACGACATCGTCGACGAACTCCGGGCGAACCTCCAGTCGCCCGACACCCGCGTCAACGAGTACGTCGGCGCGGACCTCCCGCATCTCTCGCTCACCTATCAGGACATCAACGGCGCGACGAACCACGTCCTCAACTTCCAGCACGCCGATATCGAGGGCTTGGATCTCACCCACGGCCGCCTCGACCAAGGGTTGATTCTCCGCGAGGCGACGGTCGACCGCCTCAAACTCGACGAGGCGGTCGTCACCGGCGACGTGGACGCCCGGGAAGTCACCGTGACCGGCGCGGTGACGGCCGACGAGGCGACGTTCGAACAGGACGTTCGCTTCTCCGGGGCGACCTTCCGCGGCGAGGTCCGGTGCGACGAGACGGTGTTTCAGGGCGACACGAGCTTCGCGGACGCCACGTTCCACGGCACGGCGCGCTTCCGAAACGTCGAGACCAGCGGGAGCAGTCACGTTCTGGAGGACCACATCACCTTCGCGGACGCGACGTTCCGCGACGACGCGAGCTTCAGACAGGCCATCTTCGACTACGTGACGTTCGACGGCGCGCGGTTCACCGCCGGCTCGGACTTCGAACACGTCGAGTTCGAGGGCGACGCGCGGTTCGACGGCGTCCGCTTCGACGAGATGGCCGACTTCGACGAGGCGCGGTTCGACGACGACGCGAGCTTCGCAAACGCCCGATTCATGCAGTTGGCCGAGTTCCGCGGCGTCGAGTTCAACGGCGGCAGCCGGACGACCCACGACGACGTGACGTTCGAGGGCGCGACGTTCGAGGGCGAAGCCGACTACAAACTCGCGCGATTCCGCTATTCGGACTTCAAAGACGCCGTGTTCAAGGGCGCGGTCAGCTTCGACCGCGCGACGTTCACCGCCCGCACCGACTGCTATCGCCTCCGCGTCGACGGCGCGTTCGACCTCTCTTTGGCGTCGTTCGGCGGGCAAGCGAACTTCGACGACAGCGAGTTCCACGACGCCGTCGTCGCCGAGGAGGCGACGTTCGGCTCCGATGCCTCGTTCGAGGCGGTCGAGTTCCAATCGAACGCCCGGTTCGGTGAGGCCCGATTCGAAGAGGACGTGAGATTCAACGCCGCCACGTTCCGCGGCCTCGCGTCCTTCCGCGGGGCGTTCTTCCAGGGCGAACTGCAACATCTCGAAGCCAACGCCTCGTTCAACGAGGCGACCTTCGAGGCCGGCGCGGAGTTCGAGGCCGCGAACTTCACGAGCGCGTCGTTCTGGGAGACGACGTTCCACGACCGGGCGGACTTCCGGCAGTCGGACTTCGAGACGGCGCGCTTCCGCGTGCTCGTCGGCGACCGCGACACCTACCTCGACTTCACCGACGCGACGCTCGACGGCGGCACGATTTCGCAGGGCTCCGGCGAGCCGACGCCGTACGACCTCACCCGCGCGACCATCGGCGACCTGACGCTGGAGGGCGACGGCAACGAACACCAGCTTTTGGACCACTTCCGCTTTTGCCTCACCGAGTTCGACCGCTTCGACTTCAGCGACCACCACGGCTATCTCGAACGCAACGACTGGACCATCCACGACTTCGTCGGCAACGGCGCGACCGGCCAGTTCGCCGTCGAACTGACGCCCGATATCATCGAAGAAACGTACCGAAAGGCGCAGGACAGCGCCAACGCCGTCGGTGACACCCCCGCGAGCCGCGAGTTCGAGTTCAAGCGCTACTACTACAACCGCCAGAAGAACTTCGACATCATCCTCAACGAGTACTCGCTGAACACGTGGGCCCGCGGCAAGAAGGTCGCCAGCGTGGGGCTGAACACGCTCATGCAGGTCACCTGCGGCTACGGCAACCGACTCCCGCGAATCGCGGCGTTCACGTTCCTCCTCCCGGCGCTGTTCGGGCTGTGTTACGCCCTCGGCGGGCCGTTCCTGACGCAGGCGGGGAGCGTCTTCGACCCCGCCGCCGTCGACAAAACGACGATGGAAGTGCTTTTCGACAACGTCTATTACAGCTACATCAGCTTCAGCACGGTCGGATACGGCGATATCAACCCGCTCGGGCCGGCGGCGCGGGTGCTCGCGGCGAGTCAGGGGATGTTGAACGGGCTGTTCTTCACCCTGCTCACGTTCACGCTGTTCAAGCGCGTCCTCGGCGGGAGCTAATCGGGCCGGGTCCGCGGTCCTGTCCTCACTTCTCCGACCGCTCGTACACGTCCGGTCGCGCGTGCTGGAGCGTCTGCATGTCGCGGCGAATCTCGTCCAGGTGCGACAGGTCGATGGTCGCCGTGACGACTTCCTCGCGGTCCCGCGCCTTCGAAATCACGTTCCCCCACGGGTCGACGACGAGCGTGCGGCCGTAGGTCTCGACCCACGACGGCTTGTCCCCGATTTGGCCGGGCGCGATGACGTACGCCTGATTCTCGATGGCGCGGGCGCGAAGGAGCGGCTCCCAGTGGTCTTTTCCGGTGTGCATCGTGAACGCCGACGGGACGAGTAGGACGTTCGCGCCGGACTGCGCCATCGCCCGGTAGAGCCCCGGAAACCGGAGGTCGTAGCAGATAGAGAGGCCGAACGTCGCGAGATCGGTATCGACCGTCACCGGCCTATCGCCGGGGGCGACGTAGTCGGACTCGCGGTGTTCGACGCTGCCGTCGAGTTCGATGTCGAACAGGTGGACCTTCCGGTAGGTGTCGAGCACCTCGCCGCTCGGGCCGATGAGCGCCGACGTGTTGTAGACTCGGTCGCTGTCCGGAATCCGCTCGAAGAAACTGCCCGTGTGGACGAAGACGCCGTGCTCGCGGGCCTTCTCCGAGAACCGTTGTATCGTCGGGCCATCAAGCGCCTCCGCGACCTCTGCGAACCGCTCTTCCGGGCCGATGAAGGTCGTCATCTCCGGGAACGCCACGAAGTCAGCGCCGTCGGCCGCGGCCTCGTCGAGGAGGCCGAGCGCCCGCTCCACGTTCGCCGCCTTGTCGTCTCGGGAGTCTAGCTGGCACGCGGCCGCCACGAATCGGGACATCTCGTCGGGAGGCTACGCGGACCGGCGGTATGGTAGTCACGGTTACTCGCTCGGGTCGAACTCCAGATAGACGAGTCGCTCGTCTCCGACCGTCCAGCCGCGATGCCCCGGCGGGATGGTCGCGGCACGGCCGGCGGCAGTCTCCGTCCGCGCCCCGTCGTCCAGTTCGAGACCGAGCGTCCCGGAGACGACGTAGATGTCGTGGGCGTTCTGACAGTAGTCGGGTTCCGTTCCGTCGCGGTCGGCTTCCGCTTCCCACCCCGGCTCCAGCGTCGCTCGCGTGACCGACACGCCGCGTAGTTCGACCGACTCCGTGCGACCGCCTTCGAGTGCTGTCGAGGTTGCGTCGGAAAGCTTCGTGACGACCAGTTCGTCGACTGTTGTACTGTCTGCCATGAAACACGTCCTGCGGGCATCGTAGTATCTCTTGCGTCGGAACCGAACCCCCGATTACAATATATCAAAATACTTTATAGATTCTATTCATCTACTACTTGTGACATTTATCGCTCCGAGGGTCCTGTCGTCATCGCCGGCCCCACAGTCTGCGAACAGTACCACGAACGGCCCGGACGCCGAGTACAGTTCGACCCCCGCGGTCAAACCCCGCCAAATATATGACTTCTTAGCCGCCTTACATACGCGCGTATGATCTCGATTCCCCGCTTCAGTGCCCTCTCTCCGGAATGGAACGCCGCGCTCGTCGGGGCGATAGCCTCGCTTCCCATCAGTGCCGTGGTGAACTGGTTCCCGAACTCGGAGGCGACCGTCGGTGCCGGGATGATGATATTCGGGGCGGTCACCGCGGGAGTCGTCGCCGCGGTCCGCTCGGTGGATTCGGACGCCGCCGGACTCTACGCCGGTTTTCTTGGCGGCGTTCTAGAACTGGTCATATTCGCGGTGACGACGGGAACGACGGTGGCGTGGCCGCTGTCCAGAGTCGCGTTCTTCGCATTCGCCGGCGGGGTCGTCGTCTGTCTCGCCTCCATGTTCGGTCTGGGGTGCGGTCGAATCGGCGGATGGCTGATGCGGACTGTCGGCTCACGGTGGAACCCCACCGCGAGCACGTCGTAGCCTCCTGTTGCTGTTCTACGTTGAATTACCAATTTTCAAATATATATCTAAATCTGGTATGTGTGGCCGTCCCGCTGCTCGACCCCGAGGTCGAACATCCTCCCAGTTCTCCCAGTGACCAAAGAGCGAATTCGTTCAGCAGCAGTTGTGGTCGTCGTTCTTCAGTGGGGAACAGTCTCCGCGCCGACGCGCGCCGCTCCGCTCACTCCTCGACGTGTTCGAGCGGGTCGGTCTTCCCCCACCGCGCCGACGCGCCCTCGGTCGGCGTCGCCCACTCGACGGCGTTGTCGATGACGCGTTTGACCTCGTCTTGGTGGAAGATGGGATACTCCTCGTGGCCCGGTCGGAACGCGAAGATTCGTCCGCGGCCGCGGCGGTAGCAGACGCCCGAGCGGAACACGTCGCCGCCTTCGAACCACGAGATGAAGACGGTTCTATCGGGTTCAGGGATGTCGTAGGGCTCGCCGTACGTCTCCGTCGCCGGGATGACGAACTGCTCGTCGAGGCCGTCAGCGATGGGGTGGCCGGGGTCCGCGACCCACACCCGCTCGCGCTCGCCGCCGTGGCGGTATTTGATGTTGCAGGTCGTCCCCATCAGTCGCGTGAACGGCTTCGAGTTCTTCCCAGAGTGCAGCGGGATGAAGCCCATCCCCTCGTGGACGCGGTCGACGACGCGCTCCGCGACGGCGTCTGTCACCTCGTCGTTGGCGCAGTGGGACCACCAGACCAACACGTCCGTCGCGTCCAGCGTCGCCTCGTCTAAGCCGTGTTCGGGTTCCTGTAACGTCGCCGTTCGTACCTCGCGGTCCGGTCCCTCCAGATGCGCCGCGATGGTTCCGTGGATTCCCGTCGGATACCGCTCCGCAACGGCCGGTTCCTCCCGTTCGTGGACGTTCTCGTTCCAGACGGTGACTCGTGTGGGCATGCGCCATAGTGTTCGCCCCCGGTGATAAATTCTCTCACCACTCGTGACTGCGGTCCTCGTTCACGCGCAAAGCCCGTTCCCTCAAAGGGAACAATGTGTATAATCGAAGAAGAACGGCTATCAGCGACGAATCAGCCACTCCTGCGTTCGGAGCCGACGAACTACGAGATGCTGACCCGATTTCCCGACCCATTTTCGTTACAGACGTATGGGTGTAATCTGTGTCTGATAGCTCCTCCCACGGCCCTCGCTCCGGACTCGTAGAATATATCTCGATTAATAATTCCCAACACGGGAACACCGTTTCTCCCGGTGTTTCCGTCGCAGGGCGACCTGATAGCTAATCATCGGTTTCGAGACTTCTCAGTCGCTCTCTCGAATACTGAGATGCCACGCGACGACTACTGTCGTTCCCGTGACGGGAACGAATCGACGCTTTTCCAGTCCTCGTACGCGCCTTCCGAACCCGGCGCGGCCCGGTCGGCGTGTCGCTTACGGCTCCGTCTCCGACCACGGGTGGTCGTAACTCGGGTCGTCGACACCGCGCTCCGCCCCGTCGGTCTCGACCGCGGTGAACCGGTGTTCGCCGTACGCGCCGGCTTGGACGACGACCTCCTCCCGCCTCGCACCGGTGTTGACGAGCGTCAGTTCGAGGCCGTCGCTCGTCACCGACTCCACGAGCGCGGCGACGCCGGACGGGAGCCCCGGCCGCTCTCTTCGGGCGTCGAAGTGGCGCACTTGGGCCATCACGAGGCCGCCGTAGTAGACCGGCTGTGGCGCGCCCATCGTGAGTTGGAGGAGCGCCTTGTGGAACGCCGGGTTCCGGTCCCTGAGGTAGTCCTCGTCCACGGTCGTCGGTTCGTTTCCCTCGGCGTCGAACAGCCGCAGTCGCTCGTCGACGTGCTCGCGCGTCGCGTCGAGGATTCGGTCCGGGTAGTCCGGGAACTCCCCGTCGAGATAGGCGAGCCACGCGTACTCGTGGCCGTCGCCGTGTTTCGTCTTCGCCCGCGGGTCGACGCGTCGCCAGTCCTGCGTCCCCCAGTCGCGGAGCCGACGAATCCGGTCTCGGTCCTCGTCGCGCATCGACATGTACCAGAGGTGGACCGCGTAGGGGTCGTCCGTGTGCGGCTGGAACTCGTACCAGCCGTCCCGCCACAGCACCTCTCCGTCGTCTTCTGTGAGAACACCCGACGCGTTGTAGTGGTAGTCTCCCTCGTCTCCGTACTTGTGTGGGATGTGGAGGGTGCTGTGTACGTCGTCTTCTGCGACTTCGATGCCGTTCTCGATGAGGACGTCGAGCTGCGACCGCGGGAAGTCGAGATACTCCCGGTCGCCTTCGAGCAGGACCGCGTTCTCGGCGGCGACCGTCGGCCCGATGCCGACGTAGTGCCACCCGCCCCACGACCAACCGTAGTAGCCGCCGTACCACGAGCCGTCGGTGTACTCACCGATTTCGCCGGAGCGCCCGACGTTGTCGGGGATGATACCGCCGTTCTCGGCCGTCCGCTCCCGCCACGCGCCGAGGTAGTCGGTCACCCACTCGCGGTAGCGTTCCTCTCCGGTGTGGAGGTAGGCGTTCGTCATCAGGCTCGTGATGTTGAGGTTCAGCGGGATGTCGCCCTTCGCGCAGCGCTCGTTCAACACCTCGAACAGGCGCTCTTCGTTCGCCGGGTCGAGGAGGTCTGCGGCCTCGTCGAACTCCAAGTCCCGCCACGGGAGGCCGTGTCTGGCCCAGCGGTAGTCCGCGCCGTAGGGGTGGTGTTCGTAGGCGGAGAAGTCGCAGAACTCCGGGCCCATGCTCCCGTTCATCGGCCCGCGAACCACCCGCTCGTCGGCGTCGTAGTTCCTCGCCTCCGAGTCGGCGGTGTAGAGCTCCGCGAACTTCTTCGCCCGGTCGACGACCGCCTCGTCGTCGGGCGCGGCGAGGCCCATGTTGTACGTGTAGAGATTGCCCTCCCCGAGGTGGAACCAGTCGCGGCACTGTTCGAACTCGTCGACGACCATCGGATGGCCGAACGGCGTCTCCGTCTCCGCGCCGCGTTCGAGCGCGGCCTCGTACACGCGGCGGGCGTGGTCGAGCAGGCTTTCCTCGCCGCCCATCGCGTACACGAGCGGCCAGTTGTAGAATCCCTCGACCACGTCGTCGAAGCCGTCGACGCCCACGTGGTCGTCCGGCGGCCAGAACGGCTCTCCGTCGGGTCCGGTGTAGTCGGCGACGAACCGGTCGACCGCGTCGGCGGTCAGGTCGAACAGCGCTCTTTGTTTGTGCGCCCACGTCGGCGGCCGAGTCGCCTCGGCGGTCGCTTCGAACTCGCGCATGCCAACATACCCCGCGTCTCGGGTGATGAATATTTGGGTCGCGCGAGATACTGGTAGCTGTCCGGTCCGGCCCGCGGTGCGCAGGCCGGCCGTCTCGTCGCTGAACCGTCGGTTCAGTCGTCACTCTCCGCGCCGATAGCGACGCACTCGACCTCGTGCGTGGCCGTCGCTCTCGCCGCTGTCGGTCGTCGGCGTCTTCTGTCGTCCCCACTCAGTCGATGAGACGTTCGATGTCGTCGTCGAGTTGGTCGTACAGTTCCTCGGCGCGGCGCTCGTCGTCGGCCGACAGCGACCGAATCGGCTCGCGGACTGCCCCGCCGCGCAGGCCGGCCAGTTCGAGCCCCTTCTTCACCGCTGGGACGCTGATAGCGCCGTCGAGGCTGTTGTTCTGCCCGGTCTGGTCGCGGAAGTTCTGGTAGGGCAGACAGATGTTTCGAAGCTCGCGGGCGCGCCCCCAGTTCTCCTCGGTGAGCGCCTCGAACAGCGCGAGGCCGACTTCCGGGCGGAAATTGCTCACGCCCGCCGAGAACCCCTCGATGCCCTCGTTCCAAAACGAGACGGCGAAGGGCTCCGCGAGGCCGTCCACCCAGACCACGTCGTCGCCGGTGGTGCTGGCGGCCGCGCCGAGTTTTACGGCGTCTTCGATGGCGTACTTGATGCCGACCACGCCGTCGAGTCCCGCGAGGTCACGGAGATAGTTGATTGACGGGTTAAACCCCTTCACGTACGGCACCAGCGGGGCCGTCGAGGCCTCGGCTAGTTTCTCGTAGTAGCGAAGCAGGCCGCGCTCGTGGACGTACGTGTGGTCCGGCGGCATTATCATCATCCCGTCGACGCCGATGCGGTCGTAGGCGTCGATGAGTTCGCGCGCGCTCGCCGTGCTCCCGCCGACGCCGGCGAGGACGCACACGTCTGACGGGAGCGCGTCGACCGCCGTCTCCGTCACCGCGATTCGCTCCTGCCGGGTCAGCGAGTGGTACTCGCTGATGTTCGCCGACGCGAGGAACGTGCGGATTCCCCCGTCGTAGAGCGTCGTCGCGTTCGCTGCCAGTTCGTCGTGTTCGATGTCGAGGTCGTCGTCGAACGGGGTGAGGAGCCCGGCGGCGACGCCGCGCAGGTGCTCGCGCACACCGCTCTCTGCGAGTGGCATACCCGAACCACCGGGCACTCGCGCATAAAATCTTCGGACAGGGGGGTCGCGCGCCCGACGACCGTCACAACAGTTATCTGCCCTATCTCTGTAATCGCATCCATGCCGCGTCAGACAGACCCGTCTCCAATCGCCGTCGGCGTCGTCGGCCTCGGTAGCCTCGGTCGTCGGCTCTGCCAACAGTTCGTCGAACTCCCCCGGTCGGACCTCGTCGCCATCTCCGACGTGGACCCCGACGGCCTCACCGAGGTCGGTGACTCCTTCGACGTTCCCGAGGCGCACCGCTACCGGTCGTTCGAGGCGTTCCTCGACTCGGCCCCGATGGACGCCGTCGCCGTCGCGACGCCCAACGGCCTCCACTACGAACAGACCTCGGCCGTGTTGGACCGCGGCCTGCACGTCCTCTGCGAGAAGCCGCTCGCGACCGACGCCGAGGAGGCCTACGAACTCACGACCCGCGCCGAGGCGAGCGACCAAACCGTGATGGTCGGCTACCAGCGACACTTCAATCCGGCCTACAAGCGCGCCCGCGACGAGTGGGCCGACGGCGACCGCGTCCCGCGCTTTATCACCGGCGAGGTGACTCACGACTGGCAGTCCTACTACGAGAAGGAAGACGACTGGCGGATGAGCCCCGAGTTGAGCGGCGGCGGCCACCTCCTGAACGTCGGCACGCACGTCATCGACGCCATCCTCTGGACGACCGGCCTCACGCCGACCCACGTCAACGCCTACGTGGACTTCCACGACGACGAGCAGGTGTTCGACCGCCAGTCTTCTATCATCGTCGAGTTCGCGGAGGGAGCGGTTGCGAACGTCTCCGACACGGGCGTCGTCGCGCGGACCCGCGAGCACGTCCACATCTGGGACGACGAGGGCGCGATATACCTCGAAGGCCACGAGTGGGACGACCGCACCGGCTACGTCATCGACGACGAGGGGACCGAACACCACCCCTACGACGGCTACGAGCGGTGGCTGAGCAAGGGAACCGCGTTCCTCGACGCCATCGAGACCGGCGAGACGCCGCCCGCGACCGCCCGCGACGGCCTCAAGGCGGTGCTCATCACCATGGCGGCCTACGAGTCGGGCCGGCGCAACGAGCGCGTCGCCCTCGACGACCTCTACCCGTTCGCCGCCGACGTCTTCCAGTAGCGCGCCGCCTTTCTCTCCCGGTTGTCTCCGCTCCCTCCCCGAGTCCCGCTTGCGAGGCGGAGTTTTATCGTGATGGCCGAGTCTGTTGAGATATGCGAATCGCGACTATCAGCGGCTACGCTCTCTCGTCACCCATCGAACCGCCGCAGGACCGCCCCTTCCACGGTGGCACCCGTCGCCTGCTCAAACGCGACGTGGTGCTCGTCGTCGTCGAGTCGGCCGACGGCACCCGCGGCATCGCCACCGCCGGCGCGAGCAGTTCCGCGATGCGGGAGTACTTCGAGGGCGACTCGCAGGGGACCTTCGCGGACGTGGTAAACGGTGCGGTCGCCGACGCGCTCGAAGGCGAGCCAATCGAGGAAGTCGGAGACGCCCACGCGATACTCCGCGACACCGACCTGCCCGACCGACTCCGCCACGAGGCTATTTCGGCGCTCGACGTGGCGCTGTACGACATCCGCGGGAAGCAGGTCGGCGCGCCCATCTACGAACTGCTCGCCGACGACTACGGCACCGACCCGACGACGGAGATGCCCCTGTACGCGAGCGCCGGGATGTACATGGAACCCGAGGGCTACGCCGAACAGGCGGCGACCATCCGCGACCTCGGCTTCTTCGGCTACAAGTACCGACCGGGCATCGGTCCCGACGGGGACCGCCGGACTATCGAACTACTCTCCGAAATTGCGGGCGACATGAAAGTGATGCTCGACGTGCACACGTGGTGGAAGATTCGCGACGGCTACGACCGCGAGACGGTCGAGGACCTCGTCACCTTCGCCGCCGAGCGGGACTGCTACTGGGTCGAAGAGCCGGTCTCGCCGGACGACCACGCGGGCTACGTCGACCTCGCGGCGACGGGCGCGCCGCTGGCCGGCGGCGAGAGCGAACCGACGCCAGACGGACTCGTCGCGCTCGGTGAGACGGGTGCGGTGGACTTCCTCCAGGGCGACGTTCGCCACCACTGCGGCTACACCGGCTGTCGTCCCGCGGTCGAGTCCTGCGTCGGCCGCGACGTGGAGTTCGTCCCGCACAACTTCGGGACGTGGGTCGGCCTGCTGGCGAACGCGCACCTCGTCGCGGCCGCGCCCGAGGTGTCGCTTCTCGAATATCCGGTCTTCGAGGACGACCCGCTCCTCGACGCCGACACCGACCCCGGCATGTACCCCTTCGACCTCGCGTTCGACATCATCGAGGGTCAACCCACCGTCGAGGACGGCGTCCTCTCGCTGTCCGACGCGCCGGGGCTTGGCGTCGAGGTGAACCTCGACGTGCTCGACGACTACCCCTTCGAGGAGGGGCCGTGGACCGAGTTCCACTACGACGACGCCGAGTGACGAAGCCGGTCGTGTGGCGGTAGTCGCCACGACGCCGCTTTTCTTTTCGCGTCGTCGAACGGGTCAGCGAGACCCGGCGTCGCGCTGCTCGACGCGGACGGCGTGCGATTCGAGCCACTGCCGGAGGTCGCTCTCGGGGACGTGCAGTTCCCGGTTGTTCTCGGCGAGGTCCGGATAGCCGCCGACCGCCGACTGGCTGTCGATGTACTCGCCATCGAAGTTTCGGACCTCGTTGATGACCCGCCGGTCCTGATACGTTCGGTCGCCCGGGCGCGCCCCAGCGTACGCGAGGTTGTGTCGCGTCGCGTCGGCGGCCGAGAGCGGCGAAAGCCCGTCGGGCCACAGCGGCGGTTCGTCGAGGAGCGTCACGTCGGGCCCGTACATCGGCGTCTCCGGGTCGGTGGTGTTGGCGTCGCCGTACACCTCGCCGCCGCCCTCGATATTGTAGTCTCCCTCGTCGACCCGGCGGAACGAGTTCCCCACGATGCTCGCTACCGTCGAGTCCCCGAGGTTGACCGACTCGTTGTAATGGTACATGACGTTGTTCACGAGCGCGCTGCGCGTCTCGGCCTTGAGTCGCGGATTGCGGCCGATGTTATGGGCCCAGACGTTCCCGTACAGCGCAACCTCCTCTGCACCGTCGCCGACAAGCGACCCATAGGAATGGGTCCCCTTCGGGTGCGTGGCGTCGGCCAGTCCCTCGGCCATGATGCAGTTCGAGTAGGTCGTCCGTCGCGAGTCGTACCCGGGCGACCCGTTCTCGTCGACCGCCCAGGTAATCGAACAGTGGTCGATGACGTTGTTCTCCGTCTCGTCGGCCGTCCGCACCCCGTCGGGAACCCACCCGACGTCCCGTCCGGCGTCGCCCGGCCGAACCCGGACGTGTCTGAGCACGCAGTCGTCAGCTTCGACCCAGAGGCCACCTCGGACGAGCGTGATACCCGGCGACGGGGCGGTCTGTCCGGCGAGATACAGTTTGTCCTCGTCGATAGTGAGTCGCGCCGCGCCGAGGTCGATGGTTCCGCTCGTCTCGAACACCACGACGCGCGGCCCACTCCGGTTGACGGCGGCCTCGAACGCCTCGCGCGTTGGCTCGGTCACAGTGTACACCGGCGTGTCGTCGTCGAGCCACGGAGCCGCATCGGCGAACCCGTCGCCGGGGCCGAAATACGACCCGGTGGACGAGTCGGTACGCTCGGAACCGTCCGCTGCCGCGGCCGAATCGGCCGCGAACAGAGCCGAACTCCCGATAGTTCCGACACCAATCGCTCTCATGAACTCCCGTCTATTGTGTTTCATGGTAGCTAACGTGTAGCATGATTGCCAGCAATCATCGATCAAGGTGAAAAACAATGAAAGTTATGGCTATCTGACATCGTCGGTTCGCCTCCTCGGGCCGGACATCCCGAACCCGAGTGGAATCGGCCTCAAGCGCCTCGGTTATCCCATCCGGCACTGTCACGTCGGTGGGTCGCCGCCGCGCCGTCGCTCGACCGCTCGGCACAAGCTATATTGTACCGGTCCGCAGTGTAGCCGACATGGAAATCACAGACATCGAAGTCATCCCGATATCGCACCGCCTGCCCGACGGGCAGGGCCTCGGCGACGCGCGCGGGTTCGGCCACGACAGGGCGACGACGCTCATCCGCGTCGACACCGACACCG
Organism: Haloferax sp. Atlit-109R; assembly: GCF_003665865.1. Lineage (NCBI taxonomy): Archaea > Methanobacteriati > Methanobacteriota > Halobacteria > Halobacteriales > Haloferacaceae > Haloferax > Haloferax sp. Atlit-109R. The sequence goes on along the minus strand of NZ_QPLO01000002.1, from coordinate 1,219,848 downwards.
GCGAGGTCGGCTGGGGCGAGGCGTTCGCGCCGGGGAGCGTCGTCGCGCCCGTCGTCGACGAGTTTTTCCGCGACGACGTGGTCGGGATGGACCCCTTCGACGTGCGGCGGCTCGCCGAGGAGTCGTACACTGACCCGTACCACTTCGGCGGGAGCGTCTTCGTCCAGAGCGCCCTCAGCGGCATCGACGTGGCCCTGTGGGACCTCGTCGGCAAGGCGACCGGCAAACCCGTCCACCGCCTCCTCGGCGGGACGCCCCGCGAGACGCTCACGGCCTACGCCTCGACGATGTACTTCACCGAGGCGGACCGCGACATCGCCGCGCCGATTCGAGACGCCGTCGACGAGGGCTTCTCGGCGGCCAAGATAAAAATCGGCACCGGCACGGACTCCGACGTGGAGCGGGTTCGAACCGCCCGCCAACTCCTCGGCGACGACGCGCGACTGATGGTCGACATCAACGGGAACTACCGGCCGCGACAGGCGATTCGAACCGCGAAGGCCATCGAGGAGTTCGACATCACGTGGATGGAAGAGCCCGTCCCGCCGGAGAACCTCTCGGGCTACCGCGAGGTCAAACGCGGCGTCGACGTGCCGCTGGCGGCCGGCGAGGCGCACTACGGCCGCTTCGAGTTCAAGCGTCTCGTGGACGACCGGACGGTCGACGTGGTCCAGCCCAATCTCGGTCGGTGCGGCGGGCTCTCGGAGGCGAGTCGCATCGCCGACCTCGCCAGCACGGAGAACGTGGCGGTCCGGCCGCACGTCTGGAACAGCGCTGTCGGCCTCGCCGCGGCGGTCCAGTTCGCGGCCTCGGTCTCGGACTACCCGCACACGCGGCACGTCCCGGACCCGATGATGGTCGAGTTCGACCGGAGCGAGAACCCGCTCCGCGACGAGATTCTCAAGTCGCCGTTCGACCCGACCGGCGGCGAAGTGGACGTGCCACAGGGCCCCGGACTGGGCGTCGACATCGACGAAGACGCGCTTGAGCGGTACCGCGCCGACAACTGAGTCGGGCCGTTCGCCCGCTCGTCTCCTTCCTCACCGCGCCGCCGAACCGACCCCGCGCTGTTCCGACTCGCGGGATAGTTTTATGCGTCAAAGCACCGTGGCACCGGTATGCAGTCATCGCTAGTGGTAGTCGACAGTACGGACTCCAACGAGCGCCTCCTCGCCGAGGCGGGGCAAATCGCGGCCGGCACGGACACGCCGCTCGTACTCCTCACGCGAATCACCGAGGACGAAATCGTCGAGAACGCCGAGACGTTGCAGGCGATGAGCGACGCCGCCAACACGCCGCTGGAGTCGAACTCCGCGCGGGAGGTCGCAACCCGATTCGCGTCGCAGGCAGCGAACGAGGCGTTCGAGTCGGTGGACGGAACCGTCGAGTACGACGCCGTCACCGTCGTGGCCGAGGAGGGCGAGTTCGCGGACGAGGTGATTCGCGTCGCCGCCGAGCGCGGTTGTGACCACGTCTACGTCGCCGGCCGACAGCGCTCGCCGACCGGAAAGGCGCTGTTCGGGGACACCGCACAGCGCGTCGTCCTCAACTTCGACGGACCGGTCACCATCCTGACCGAGTGACGGAGCATCCGGACCCCCCGAAACGACAGCTATTTGCGACCCTGACTCGTCATATGTTATCACATGTATCAGCTGTCGGAGCAGGCGGAGCCTGTACCGTCGGGTTCGTCCCGAACCATCGACATCGGCTACATCGGCGGCGGGAGTCAGGGGTGGGCCCACACGCTCATCAACGACCTCGCGCAGTGTCCTGACCTCGCGGGGAGCGTCACGCTGTACGACGTGAACTACGAGATGGCGTCGAAGAACGCCCTCCTCGGCAACCGCGTGATGGACCGCGAGGAGGCGGCCGGTGACTGGTCGTTCGAGGCGACCCGGAGCATGGACAAGGCGCTCGACGGGGCCGACTTCGTCATCTGTTCGATTCAGGACCCGCCGGGCGAGACGTTCGTCCACGACATCGACGTGCCGCAGGAGTACGGCATCTATCAGACGGTCGCAGACACCGTCGGTCCCGGCGGGGCGATTCGGGCGCTGCGCGCGATTCCGCAGTACCGCGACATCGCCGCGACGGTCCGCGAGCGCTGCCCGGACGCGTGGGTTATCAACTATACCAACCCGATGACGGTCTGCACGCGGGCGCTCTACGAGGAGTTCCCCGACATCAACGCCATCGGGCTCTGCCACGAGGTGTTCAAGACGCAGGAGCTGTTCGCCGACATGGCGGAGCGCTACATCGACGAGGCGGAGGACGTCGCCCGCGACGAGATTCGAGTGAACGTCAAGGGCGTCAACCACTTCACGTGGGTCGACGAGGCGCGGTGGCGCGACCGCGACGTGTTCCAGTACCTCGACGAGGAACTCGACCGCCGGAAGCCGCTTTTCGACCGCGACCCGGGCGACCTCGACGGCGAGTCCTACTGGGTGAACAACGAGGCGGTCGCCTTCGACCTCTACGACCGCTTCGGCGTCCTCGGCGCGGCGGGCGACCGTCACCTCGTGGAGTTCGTCCCGTGGTATCTGAGCATCGACGAACCGGAGGAAATCCAGCGCTACGGCATCCGACTCACGCCGAGTTCGGCCCGCGTCTCCGACGACGAGGGTCCGGACGAGATGGAGCGCTACCTCGAAGGCGACGCGGCGTTCGAGTTCCGCGAGTCCGGCGAGGAGGCGGTCGACATCATGCGGGCGCTCTCCGGCGAGGGGACGTTCGTCACGCACCTCAACTACCCCAACGAGGGGCAGGTCGACGGTCTCCCCGAGGGCGCGGTGGTGGAGACGAACGCGCTCCTCTCCGGCGACGACGTGACGCCCCTCTGTGCGGGCGGCCTGCCCGACGAGGTCGAGAGCATGGTGCAAACCCACGTCACGAATCAGGAGACGCTCGTCCGCGCGGGCTTCGAGGGCGACCTCGACCTCGCGTTTCAGGCGTTCCTCAACGAACCGCTCGTCACCGTCTCGCGCGACGAGGCACAGGAGTTGTTCGCGAAACTCGTCGAACTGGAGCGGGAGTACTTCACGGACTACGACCTCGACGCGTCGGTCCTGCGGGCGTAAGTCGGCGTTTCGACCCCCCGAACACGTCACTTCCCCGCTTTCGGGGGCAGCTATTTATCCCGCCGTTCAGTCGGTACACGCGATGTCGAGCACACCGAGCCGCGGCTTGAGCTTCGGCTGTCAAGTGGTCAGCTACGGAAACGTCGAGGAAACCATCCAGCGATCGGTCCGAGCCGAGACGGCCGGGTTCGACACCGTCACCGTCCCGGACCACCTGTTTCACCCGACCGGTTCCGAGGAGTATCTGGTGGACCCGCCGTGGGAGGCGTTCTCCGTCCTCGGGGCGATAGCCCAGCGCACCGAGGAAGTGACTCTCATGCCCGGCGTCGCAGACTCGGTGCGCCGCCACCCGACCGAACTCGCGCACGTCACGGCCACGCTGGACCGGATGACGGACGGTCGCGCCGGTCTCGGCATCGGGGCCGGCGAGGCGTTCAACTTCGCGCCGGTTGCGGACATCGACTGGGACGACCCGTACACCCGGTTCAGGGAGTGCGTCGCCGTCATCGACGGCCTGTGGAACTCGACGGCCGACGAGCCGTTTTCCTTCGCGGGCGACTACTTCGACCTCGACGACGCGCACATGGGGCTGAAGCCCGCACGGGAGCCGCGGCCGCCGCTCTGGATAGGCGGCTACGGCGAGAGCATGCGCGGCCTGACGGGCGCGGTCGCTGACGGCTGGTTCCCGTGGATTTACTCGCCCGACGAGTACGCGGCCGACCTGCGGAAGGTCCTCGACGTGGCCGCGGACCGCGGCCGCGACCCCGATGCCATCGACCGCGCCGTCATGGTCCCGACGACGGTCTCCGACGACGGCGACGAGGCCCGCGCGGCCGGTATCGAGCGCAACCGCGTGAACCTCGCGCTCCGGCCGCCGCTCCTCGCCGACATGGGCTACGAGGATATCGCGGCGTCGACGCCGGTTATGTGGCAGATGGCGTTCGACGAGCAACAGGAACGGCAACTGTCGGCGGCGGCCGAGCGCATTCCCGACGAGGCTGTTGACGACATCTGCGTCGCCGGCGACCCCGAGCGCGCCATCGAGCGCATCGAGGCGTTCCGCGAGGCGGGCGTCGACAACCTCGTTCTCATCCCCGTCGGTGACTACGAGACGACGATGCGCCACTACGAAGACGAGATTATCCCGTACTTCAGCGAGCGATAGCGGGCGAAGCGGCATCTGAGAACGCTGTTTTCCGGCGGTGCGACTCGGTGAGGTCGGTCACTCCCCCGCGCCGTCGCCGGCACCGGCCTCCTGTCGGTCGGTCCCGTCGTCCGCTCTGCTCGCGTCGATTCGCGGTTCCACGCCGAACCGGTAGTAGACGGTCCAGACGGCCGCGACGACGGCGACGATGGCGAACAGCATCGGCGACCACTGCATGCCGAACTGCTGGGCCAGCCACATCCCCGAGAGCAGGACGCCGAGGACGAACACGAACACGGTCAGGTCGGCGGCTCGAAGGTTCATGCCCCGACGTTCGGAACCGACCGGGATAAACATTCACACGGTAACGCCGGCGACGCCGCGGCCGACCCGCTCAGTCGCGGACCAGCCAGCCGACGGCGTTGCGGAGCAGTCGCCGGTAGTCCTCGTTCTCGAAGGCCTCGGCGGTGTGGCCGAGCGACGCATAACAGACTCGGCCCGAACCGTACTCGCGGACCCACGCGACCGGGTAGTCGGTGAGGTCGGGGTGGGCCATGCGCGCGAGCACGGTCACGTCGTCGTCCACGTCGACCTGATACGGCTCGTCGAACACCTCGAAGCCGCCGACGCCGTCTGTCACGGCGTGGTCGGAGACGATTTCGACGCCGAACGTCGAGCGCTCGGGGTGGGTGAGGAAGTGACCGCCGAGGAGGTCGCGGAGGTCGGGAAACGGCTCGTCGCGTTTGTCGAGGCCGCCGTCGCCGTCGTGGACGTTGATGAGGTCGGCTGCGCAGTGGAGACCGAGGTACGCCCCGCCGTCGCGGACGAACCCGAGGAGGCCGTCCAACTGCTCGTCTGTTAGGGTCGCGTCGGTCAGGTAGTCCACGACGAGGTCGTAGCCCCCGAGGGCGGCGAGGGCGTCCCTGTCTGTCGTCGCGGTCACCGCGGCGGCGTCGCCGATGGCGGACTCGATGTGCGGTCGCATCTCCTCGAAGTCGTGGAACGAGAAGGTCGTCTCTCCGATGACTAACGCTGACGGCTGTCGCATGGGCTGCCGTTCGCGACCCGTGCGAAAAGCCGTTTCGGTGCCACCACCCACCACGGCTTGCGCGGGATAACCACCCGCCTCGCCAACTGGCGACGACCGCTCACTCGAACTCGATGCGCCCGAAGAACTCCGGCGAGTGGTACGTCGGCTCCGGTAGGTCGATGCGGTTCCACGTCCCCTTCTGCGCGTCGGGGAGGCCGCTCCGGTAGAAGTTCCCGCGCCAGACCGCCCCCGAGTCGAGTTCGAGCGGGAGGCCGGTCAGCGACCGGAGCGTCGAAAGCGGGAGCCGCGCCGCGAGCCACCAGGTGTCGTCGTCCGGGGACGCGGTCTTCGTCGGGCCGGAAACTGATGTCTCGACCTCGACGGCCGCCGCGTCGGTCGGTGCGACGAGGTCGCGGCCGATGTCGCGCTCGCGCCAGTTCGGCTCCTGCCACGCGAGTTTGAACGCGCCGCAGCAGTTCGCCTCGAAGTTGCAGTACCGCCCCGGCGAGCCGTCGTCTGGCGGCTCTGGCGTGGCGAACAGTTCGACCGAACTGTCCTCGAACGTCGGCCCGTTCAGTTCCGTCACGTCGGCGGTTATCTCGTCGTCCTCGACGTGGAACTGGAGGTAGAGCGCCGCCGGGTCGAACAGCGCCCTGACCGTCGTCTCCGGGCCGGGTTCGTCGCCCCACGCGTACTCGTCCAGCCGGGCGACGTTCGCCCGCTCCCACACCGTCCCGTCGACCGTCCCGGTCAGCGGGACCGCTCTGGCCGCGTCGATGCGGCTGACCTCGTAGGTTCGCATACGACTCACTCACTCGACCCGCCCGCAAGAGCGTTCCGCCCGCGCCCGACGAAACCACTTTGTCGGGCGCTACCGAATCCCGTGGTATGAGACGAGAGTTCACCGGCTACCGCCGGGAGAGCGGCCGCGTCGGGGTCCGAAACCACGTCGCCGTCCTTCCGACCTCGGTCGCGTCGTCCTGCGTCGCCCGCGGCGTCGCGGCCGAAGCGGGGGCGTGGGCGCGTGCGACGCCGCACCAGATGGGAGCGAGCCAACCGGACGCGGCGCGGAAACAGACCGAGCGAGTGCTGGTCGGCGTCGGACGCAACCCGAACGTCGGCGCGGCGCTCGTCGTCGAGTTCGGGACCGAGGACATCGACGCCGACGATATCGCCGACCGAATCGCCCGCGACGGGAAGCCGGTAGAGACGCTGTCGGTCCGCGAGGTCGGCGGGGCGGCCGCGGCCCTCCAGCGCGGACGCACCGCCCTCGACTCGCTGAACGAGGCGGTCGCGGACGCCCGCCGCGAGTCGGCCGACGCGAGCGAACTCGTCGTCGGCGTCGAGTGCGGCGGGAGCGACGCCACCTCGGGCATCGCCGCCAACCCCGCCGTCGGCGACGCCTGCGACCGTCTCGTCGCGGCCGGGGGAACCGCCTCGTTCAGCGAGACGCCGGAGTTCATCGGCGCGGAGCACGTCCTCGCGGAGCGATGCGCCGACGAGGAGACCCGCCGTCGACTGCTCGACCGCGTCGAACGACGCGAGGCGACCGCCGACCTGATGGGCGTCGACCTCCGGGGCGCACAGCCCTCGCCCGGCAATCAGGACGGCGGCCTCACGACCATCGAGGAAAAGAGCCTCGGAGCCATCTCGAAGGGCGGCACGACCCCCGTGCGCGGCATCGTCGACTACGCCGAGCGCCTGCCGGTCGGCGGCGGCCTCGTCCTGATGGACACGCCGGGCTACGACGTGGAGAGCGTCGTCGGCAAGGTCGCCGGCGGGGCGCAGATTATCGTCTTCACCACCGGCCGCGGGAGCACCACCGGCAACCCCGTCGCGCCCGTGGTGAAGGTCACGGGCAACCCCCGGACGTGGGAGCGAATGCGGGCGAACGTGGACGTGAACGCCGGGGCAGTGGTCGAGGGCGATGCGACGATTGCCGAGGCGGGCGAGCGCGTCTTCGACGAGGTGCTCGCCGTCGCCGACGGGAAGCGCACCGGGGCCGAGACGCGCCGGATGGAGGAGTTCGCCATCACCGAGGTCCACCCGCGCGAACTCGCGGAGGTGCGTGGCGCGTGAAGGGCCGCGTCCTCGACGGGGCCGCCCTCGTGCTGGCCGACGGCGACAGCGTGGCGACGGCGCTCGGAGACCTCGACGACGGCCGCGAGGTCCGCGACGGAGACCGGACGGTGACGCTCGCGGACGACGTTCCGTTCGGCCACAAGTTCGCCCTCGAACCGCTGTCGGCGGGCGAGGCGGTCCGCAAGTACGGCGAGGTCATCGGGCGGGCCACGGAGGCGGTCGCGGCCGGCGAGTGGGTCCACACGCACAACTGCGAGAGCACCCGCGGCCGCGGCGACATGGCGGCAACGGAGGCGGAGCGATGACCGAGAACCGCCTCACTGACCGACCCGACCGACCCGACCGAACCGGCCGCGATTCGTTCTCGGGCTCCCGCCGACCCGACGGCCGCCTCGGAATCCGCGACCGGGTGCTCGTCCTCCCGTCGGTCATCTGCTCGCACGTCGTCGCCGAGGAGATAGCCGCTCGCTCGCCGGGCGCGGTGGCCGCGCCCCACGACCACGGCTGCGGGCAACTGGGCGCGGACGCCGAGCAGACCGAACGAACGCTCGTCGGTCTCGCCGGCAACCCCAACGTCGCCGGCACGGTCGTCGTCGGCCTCGGCTGCGAGACGGTCCGCAGCGACGCCGTCGCCGCCGCGGTCGAGGAACGCGGGCTTCCGGTCCGCGAACTCACGATACAGGACGCCGGCGGGACCGACGCCTGCGTCGACCGCGGCGCGGCCGCCGTCGCCGACCTCCGCGAGTCGGCGGCCCCGCAGGAGCCAGCGGAGGCGGACGACTCGACGGCGACGGCCGACGACTCGGCGGCGACGCTCGGGGACCTGACGGTCGGCGTCGTCGTCGACGACCTCGCGGACTCGACCAGACGGCACGCCCACCCGCTGGTCGCCGCGTTCGTCGAGCGAGTCGCGGCGGCCGGCGGGCGGGTCGTCGTCGCCGGCAACGAACGGTTCGCCGCGCACCCCGAGGAGACGCGGGCGCTCGTCGGCGGCGCGGCCGCCGACCGACTGCTCGACGCGGCGGGCAGGCCCGCGAGGGCGACGCGCGTCGGCACGGAGGCGGCGACCCGCGGCTTCGACGCGGCGACGGGGTTCCTCGGTGACGCGCCGGTCACGGGTGTCGTGGCGTACGGCGAGCGGGTCGGAGCCGGGCACGACCGAGGCGACGTGGACGCCGCGAACGGCACGAACGCCGACGGCGGGGTGACGATTCTCGACGCCCCCTCCCGGGTCGAGGAGGCCGCGACCGGCCTCGCCGCCGCGGGCGCGCATCTGGTCCTCCACGTCACGGGACAGGGGACGCCGGCCGGCCATCCCGTCGTCCCGGTGGTGAAACTCTCGGGCGACGCGGACACCCTCGCGGCGGTCCCCGACGACATCGACCTCGACGCTCGCGAGGCGGACGCGGACGACCTCGAATCGCTCCTTCTCGCCGTCGCGGACGGCGACCGAGCCTGCGCCGAGCGACACGGACTCACGGAGTTCGCCATCGCCCGCGCCGGCCCGTCGACCTGACGCACCACCGAGTCCGCTCGCCGGGTCGGACGCGCCGCCTTCCGCCTCGCCAATCTTTATTGGGTGGTAGTGTCACACCCGGTCGTAGTGGGAGTCAATCAGCAGGCTCGACCAGCGAGTCGAGGGCAGCGGAGCGCACTCGCGCTCATCGGCGTCTCGCGCGTCGCGTGCGGGTCGCTTTTCGGCACGGCGATGGCGCTCTACATCGGAGAACAGGGGTCGCCGTTCGCGGTGAGCCTCGCGTACGCGGCGTTCTCCTTCGGACTGTTCGTGTTCGCCCCGGTCTGGGGCGCAATCGCCGACATCACGGGTCGCCGGCGGGCGATACTCATCGGCACCGCGTTCCTCTCGACGCTCGCGGTCGCCCCGTTGACCGTCACCGCGTCGGTCCCGCTCCAAATCGCCTGTCGCGGGCTGTTCGCGGTGTTCACCGCCGGCTTCCAGTCGGTGATTCTGACCATCGTGAGCGAGTCGGGCGGCGAGTCCGGCCGCGGGCGCTCCATCGGCTTTTACAGCAGCGCCCGCTCCTCGGGAGCCATCAGCGGTCGGCTGTTCGTCGGCTATCTCGTCGGCGTGCTCGTCCCGACAGACCTCTATCTCGTCGTCGTCGGCCTCGGACTCGTGGCGACCCTCCTCACGCTCCGCATCAGCGACCCGACGCCGCCGTCGGAGGCGACGCTGACCGCGGGCCGACTCCTGGGGGAAGTCCGCGGCCGACTCCTCCCCGGCGGCGCGCGGCGAGAACTGTTCGAGCGGACCGGACTCGGCTGGCTGTACGTCGGTATCGTCCTCCGGAACATGACCGAGAAGGGGTTCATCTCGGTCGTCCCGGTGTTCCTCGTCGCCGACGTGGGCCTCTCGAACGTCGTGATGGGTGCCGTCCTCGCGGTCAGCCCCGCGGTCCGTGTGGTCTCGATGTACGGCTTCGGCCGCCTGAGCGACAGCATCGGGCGGAAGAAGCTCATCGTCGGCGGTCTCGCCGGCAGCGGCGTGCAGGCGCTCGTCGTGGTGCTCGCGCTCGTCCCCGACGGACAGTTGGCCCGCATCGGTATCAGCAGCACCGCCTTCGTCGTCCACGCGGTGACGTTCTCCATGCTCACCGTGGGCACTATCGCCTTCGTCGCCGACGTGGCCCCCGTCGACCGCGAGTCCGAACTGATGGGCCTTCGCTCGACCGCTCGCGGCCTCGGCGGCGTGCTCGGCCCGCTCGTCGTCGGCGTGCTCGCCACCCGGTTCGACTACGCCACGGCGTTCGTCTGCACCAGCGTCCTCGCGTTCGTCGCCGCCGGACTCGTCGGGCGGACGCTCACCGAGAGCTTCTCGCCCGAGTGAGGCCGCGCGACCGCACGACTGCGCGACCCCGACCCCCGCTCGTAAACGCTTATCACGCCGCCCGCTGACGTTCGAATCGATGACGCCCACAGTCACAGTCACTGCCACTCTCTCGTCCGACGGTGAGCGCCGATGACCGAGACGCCGGTTCGGGTCGGTATCGTCGGCTGTTCGAGCATGGGCCGGTCCCACGCCGAAGCGCTCGCCGCCGTCGACGGCGCGGACCTCGTCGGCTGCGCCGACCACACCGCGGAGACCGCTCGTTCGTTCGGTGAGACATACGGCTGTCCGTCGTACACCGACCACGCCGCCCTGTTAGTCGACGCCGACCTCGACGCCGTCTGCGTCTGCACGCCCAACGGTGCCCACCGCGACATCGTCGTCGACGCCGCGGCAGACGGCATCGACGTGCTCTGCGAGAAGCCGCTGGAAATCACGCCCGACCGTGTCGACGACATGGTCGCCGCCTGCCGCGACGCGGGCGTCACCCTCGCCTGTATCCTCCAACGGCGGCTGTTCCCCACGATGCAGTTCGCCCGCGAGGTGGTCCGCGATGGCCGGCTCGGACGACTCGTGTTCGCCGACGTGCGGGTGAAGTGGCACCGCGACCGCTCGTACTACGACGTGTCTTCGTGGCACGGGAGCGCGGACCTCGACGGCGGCGTCTTGTTCACGCAGGCGCTTCACGGCATCGACCTGCTCCAGTGGGTCGCGGGCGACGTGTCACGGGTCGCGGGCACCGGCGACGCGCTGTACCACGACATCGACGCCCCCGACACGGCCGCGCTCTCCCTCCGATTCGAGGGCGGCGCGCTCGGGCAGGTGTCGGCGACGACGGCGACGCGACCCCAACAGCCCATCAGCCTCGAATTCAACGGAACCGAGGGGACGCTTCGCGTCACCGAGACGGGCGTCGAACTGTTCGAAGTGAACGGGGAACAACAGCCCGTTGAACTCCCCGAACCCCGCCCCGACGGCCCGCACGTCGCCCAGATACGCGACTTCGTCGCGGCCGTTTCCGAGGGGCGACCGCCGATGGTCTCACCCGCTGCGGCCAGAAAAGGACTGGACATCGCCTTCGCCGCCGAGGTATCGGACAGCCGCGGCGAGTGGGTGTCGGTGTCGTCTATCGGCGGCCGCGGCAACCTCGAAGACGCGGACGACTGAGCGCGCTTCCCTGACCGACGACCCCTTCGCGCCCGCGCCCGGCAACAGCTATTTGGGCCTCTCCCGCGTCGCCCCGGTATGGAGCGCGTGACTCTCGGTATCATCGGTTGTGGAGCCATCAGCGACGTCTACTTCGAGGCGGGGAACCGCTTCGACGCCCTCGACATCGCCGCCTGCGCCGACCTCGACGCGGACCGCGCGGAGGCGAAGGCGGACGAGTACGGCGTGCCTCGCGTCCTCGCGACGGAGGACCTGCTCGCCGACCCCGTAATCGACGTGGCGGTCGTGCTCACGCCGGCGGGCACCCACGGCGACCTCGTGTCGGCCGCGCTTCAGGCGGGCAAACACGCCTACACCGAAAAGCCGCTCGCGGCGACGAAGGCCGAAGGCGAGGCGATTTTGGAGACCGCCGCCGAGCGCGGACTGACCGTCGGCGTCGCGCCCGACACCGTCCTCGGCACCGGCATCCAGACCTGCCGCGACCTCATCGACGAGGGCCGCATCGGCGACCCAGTCGGCGCGACGGCGCTCTGGTCGAACCACGGCCACGAACACTGGCACCCGGACCCCGACGGATTTTACGAGGACGGCGGCGGCCCGCTTTTCGACATGGGGCCGTACTATCTCACGTCGCTCGTGACGCTCCTCGGCCCGATTCAGTCGGTCGCCGGGACCGCGAACACCCCGTTCGCAGAGCGCGAGATAACGAGCGAACCGCGCCGCGGCGAGCGGATTCCGGTGTCGGTGCCGACCCACGAGACGGCCGTCGTGACCTTCGAAAACGGCGCGACGGGGACGCTCCTCACGAGTTTCGACGTGTGGGAGTCGGAACTGCCGGGGTTCGAGATTTACGGCACCGAGGGGACGCTGAGCGTCACCGACCCCAACCGGTTCGACGGGACGCCTCGCGTCCACCTCAGCGACGACGACGACGGCGAGTGGCGCGAGGTTTCCGTCGAGCGCGACCACCCCGGCCAACAGCGCGGTCTCGGCCTCGTCGACCTCGCGTACTCGCTTCGCTCCGACTGGGACCACCGGACCAGCGGCGACCTCGGGTTCCACGTCCTCGAAGCGATGGACGGTATCCGCGAGTCCGCCGAGGAGGGCGCGTACGTCCAACTCTCGGCGCAGTGCGAGCGCCCGCCGTCGGTCCCCGACGGCTTCCCGACTGATGTCGGTCCGGCGGGCGACGCGGAGTGAACTCGGGAGTGAGCGCAGGCATCGGTGCGGGAGCCAAAACGGGCGTCAGTACGGGAGCGAAAACTGGCATCGGTGCCGGTACCGGTTTCGGTGTTGGTGCCGCCGTCTGAACAGCAGTCTCAATCGAGGTTTCTCTTTCAGTCGGCCGGCTGTTCCGCGTCGTCCGCGACGTCGATGTCGAGGTCGTCGGTGAGCGGCTCGCTGTTCCGGTAGTCGACTCTGTCGTGTGCGTCGAAGCAGGCCGCCTCGTGGCGGTCAGACGGGCCGCCCATGCCGGAGAGGTCCGGCGTGTTCGACGTGCAGTACTCCCGCGCCTCGGGACAGCGGGTGTGGAACCGACAGCCGCTCGGCGGGTTCTCCGGGTCCGGGATGTCGATTTTCCTGACCGGCGGCGTCTCGATGGGGTCGTTTATCTCCGAGAGGCCGGAGGTCGCCCACAGGAGGCTCTTGGTGTACGGATGCTGGGGGTTCTTGATAATCTCGTCCGCCGGGCCGATTTCGACGATGCGGCCGAGGTACATGACGGCGATGCGGCCGTCGGCGCGGCCGGCGAGGTACCGGGCGTTCGCCATGTTGTGCGAGATGAAGACGAACGAGGTGCTGAACATCTCCTGGAGTTCGAGAAGCAGGTCCATCAGGTTCACCCGGAGGCTCACGTCGAGGGCGCTCACGGCCTCGTCGGCGAGGATGAGGTCCGGTTCGAGCAGCATCGACCGGACGATGACGGTCCGCTGGGCCTCCCCGCCGCTCAGTTGGTGGGGATACCGAGACGCGTAGTCGTCCGCGGGGGTGAGCCCGACCGTATCGAGCATCTGGTGGACGAGTTCCCGCCGTTCGACGAGGTTGAGTTCCGGCCGCCACTTCTTCAGCGCCGGGTTGAGGTTCTTGAATATCGTCCGGTTGGGGTCAAGCGAGTTGCCGGCGTCCTGGTGGACCATCTGGAGCGACTTCCGAATCTCCTTGTACGGGATGTCGCCGGCTTCGAGGTCGGACTTCCAGATGTCCTGTCCGCGGAAGCGGACCGTTCCCGAGGTGGGGCGCTGGAGGCCGATCATGGCCTTTCCGAGCGTCGTTTTGCCGCAGCCGGACTCGCCGACGAGCGCGACCACGTCGTTCTCGCCGATGTCGAGCGAGACGTTGTCGACGGCGCGGACGACGCCTTTGTCGTCACCGAGGAAGCGGTCGAGGATGCCTTGGTTGCCGCCGAAGTGGACGCTCAGGTCGTCGACGCGGAGCAGGGGGTCGGCGCTCATTTCGAGACCTCCTTCTTGAGGGGAATCGTCTCGCGGGCCTCGTCCGTGTAGAAGCACGCGGCCCCGTGGTCGTCGGACACCTCCATGAGGTCCGGGTTCGTCGCCCGGCACCGCTCGTCGGCGAGCGGGCATCGGGTGTGGTACGAACACCCCTTCGGGACGTTCAGCGGGTCCGGGCTCGTCCCCTCGATGGACGCCATCTCGTCGAGGTCGGCGTCGATGTCGGGTATCGAGTTGAGGAGCTCCCGCGTGTAGGGGTGGGCGGGGTCCATGACGATGTCCTGCACCGGGCCGAGTTCCAGCAGTTCGAAGGCGTACATCACCGCGAGGCGGTCGGAGATGCGCGCGACGTGGCTCAGGTCGTGCGTCACGATGACGATGGTGAGGTCGTACTCGGCTTTCAGCTCCGAGAGGAGCTTCAGAATCGACTGCTGCATCAGCAGGTCGAGCGCGGCGGTCGGCTCGTCCATCACGAGCACGTCGGGGTCGAGGATGAGGCTCAGCGCGATGAGCGCGCGCTGTTTCATCCCGCCCGAAAGCTCGTGGGGGTATGCGTCGAGGACGCGGTCGGGTTCGAGGTGTACGTCGGAGATGAGCTGTCGGGCGCGTTCCATCCCCTCCTGAATGTCGTAGTCGTGCGCTCGGAGCGTCTCGACGAAGTGGTCACCGATGCTGAGCGTCGGGTTGAACGAGTCGAGAGCCCCCTGTACGACCATCGAGACGCGCTCCCAGCGGAACCGGCGAAGCTCCTCTTTGCTCAGCTCGTTGACCTTGATGGGCTCGCCCCCCTCCGGCGGGTTGAACACCACGTCGCCGGTGAGCGTCCCCGGGGAGTCGATGGCGTCGAGCATGGAGTCCGCCAGCATCGACTTGCCGGAGCCGGACTCGCCGACGACGCCGAGCACCTCGCCGCGGCGAACGTTTATCGACACGTCGTCGAGGACCCGCGCGTCCCCGCGCTCCATCGCGAACGCGACGCTCGCGTTCGTTATCTCTAAGACGTTGTGCTCGGCAGATGGCTCGTCCCGCGTCTTCCGTTTGGTGTGTTGCGTCGCCATGGTCAGTCCCTCTCGTCGGTTCGTACGGCGGGCGAGCGACCCCGCCCGTTACGCGTGCCTATCGTCAACATGTGACCGTAGTGGAAAACTATCATGTTCAATCCCACTTAACACTTTCCGCCGGCGCAGTCGTCGCGTGCCGATTCCGTGGGATTCGGGTAGTTCGACCCGCGATACCGGCAAACTATAAGTTCGTCCGCGATGTCCGTGCTGGCATGGCGCAAGCGCAGACGCGACAGAACGTCCTGTGGACAGTTCGCTCCAAATTCGGCGGTATCACCTCGGCGGTGATTCTCATCGGCGCGCTGTTGATTCTCCTGGGCGCGGTCCTCCAGACCGGCGTCTGGGCGGGAATGTTCGGAATAATCGGCGGATTGCTGGTGTTCGTGGCCGTCGCGTTCCGGGTCCTTATCTGGGCGTACCGGCTGGTCTGATCACATCATGGTGAACCCGTAGTACACCCCGACGAGCAGGAGTACGAGTATCACGAGGCCGAGCAGGTACCGCGTCGTATTTCCTTCTTTCTCCACTTTCATGGTTGAAGTCCGTTTGATAGGTCGATAGCGCGTGTGTTAATCTTTTCCCTGCTATCGAGTGGCACGGATACGCTCGGCGCGAAACGACCGAAAAAACAGCGACACGAAATCGACCGACTGGGGTGTGCTCGTCAGTCCGCAGCGGACGCGGCACCGTCGCCGCCCTCCGAGCCGCCGCGACCGCCTTCCATGTCGTCGGTCGAGACGGTGGCCGCGTGGCGGGCGCGCAGGCGGGGGTTGAACAGTCGGTCCGTCCCCTGGGCGAACAGTTGGAGGCCGTACGTCATCGTGACGATGAACAGTATCGGCGCGAGCAGCCAGTGGAAGCGGTCCATGCCGGACAGCGCGCCGCCGTTGCGGGCGATGTTGAGGATGACGCCCCAGTTGCTCGTCGTGAACGGCAGCACGCCGATGAAGTACAGGCCGACCGACTCCATCAGGATGTTCCGCATGGAGCCGACGGTCCCCATCGTCAGCATCGGCATGAGCCGGGACATGACGTTCTTCGAGAGGATGCTCGACGTGGGCAGTCCGAGCACCCGCGAGGCCTCGACGTGGGACTCACTGCGGATGGTGAGCACCTGCGACCGAAGCTGTCGGGCCAACCGTGGCCAGTTGTCGATTGCCAGCACGAACCCGACGAACACCGGGCTCTTCGGTTCGAGAATCACGGCGAGGACGATGACCAGCGCCAGTCCGGGGATGTTCATCATCACGTCGGTCACCGTCATGAGCACCTTGTCGATGACGCCGCCGAGGTAGCCGGCCGTGACGCCGAGAAGGATGGCCAGGCCGAGCGTCACCGCCGCGCCCGACAGCATCATGATGAGCATCGGACGGGTCGCGAGCACCTGCTGTGCGAGGAGGTCGCGGCCGATGTCGTCGGTGCCGAGCGGGTAGCGCATGTTCTCCAGCGGTTGCAGGAGAATCGGCCCTTGCATCGGCCTGACCTCGGGGACGAGGTACGGTCCGAACAGCCCGAGGAAGCCGAAGATGCCGAGGATTATCGCGCCGACGCGCGCCCGCGGCGAGGTCCAGATGATGCGGAACGGGGTCAGGAGGCTCTGGTCGATTCGCTCTCTGATGTACTCGCCGCGCGAGAAGTCGGAGCTATCGACGTCGAAGCTCATCGCGCCGCTGGACGAGATGCGGTTGCCTTCGATGCGGTCGTCGATGGTTTCGGTCTCGTCCGCGCCGCCGCCCCGCAGGCGGTTGACGAATCGCTGGAGGGTTTCGCGGTACGACCGCGAGTAGGACTCGCGCTGGGTGTGCCCGGCGCGGGGGTCGATGAAGCCGTAGGTGAAGTCGGCGATGAGCAGGCCGACGACGGTGACGATGGTAAAGAGGATGACCGCCGCCATGACCGTCGTGTAGTCCCGCGCCATCGTGGCCTCGTAGAAGTAAAAGCCCATGCCGCGGTAGCGGAATATCTGCTCCATGATGACCGACCCGCCGAACAGGCTGGCGAGCCCGGCCATGAGGCCGGTGTACATCGGCAGCATCGAGTTCCACCCGATGTACCGCAGTTGAATCCGGCTGTCGGGCAGTCCCCTGAGTTCCGCCACGTCGACGTAGTCCTCACCGATGATGCGGGTACAGTGCGCCCGGAATTCGAGGCCGCCCCACGAGGTCAGCGCGAACGACATGATGGGCAGCGCGGCGTGTCGCAGCACGCTAGCCATGAACTCGATGTTGAACCCGGGCGTGAGCGCGTTGTCGTAGCGCCCGCCGTTGGGGAAGAACTCGGTGCCGAACCCGAGCATGAACAGCAGCACGAGGCCGACGATGTAGTACGGGACGGCGTCGGAGAAGATGACGAAGTAGCTTCCCACGATGTCCCAGGCGTCTCCCTCGTGGACGGCGAGGAAGCCGCCGATGAGAAACACCATGATGGTGCCGATGACGAGGGCGAAAAGCGAGACGAACATCGTCCACGGGATGGCCGGTCCGAGAACGTTCCAGACCGGGTCCGCGTAGAATATCGACCGGCCGAAGTCCAGTTGCGCGACCGAGATGATGTATTCGACGTACGCCTGCAACATCGGTTCGTCCGGGTTGACGTTCGAGTACATCTCGACCATCTGGTTGAGACGGGTCGTCGAAACCGCCCCTCCGGAGCGCTGTCTAATCTGCGCGGCGATGTAGTCCATCGGCCCGCCGGGAATGAGCCGAACCGTCACGAACGAGAACGTGATTGCCGCCCAGACCGTTATCAGGGCCTGCGCTATCCGGCGCACGTAGTAATTTTTCTCGACCATCCTTGCTAGTTGTTATCTCTCATGTGTGTACTTAATCATTATGAATAGGGCCACTTTCGACCGCACTCGACCGAACCGGCCTCGCCGTCGTCGCGTCCGGGGCGATTAGTTCCGCCTCCGTACGGGGAGTTCACCGCATGGCTGAGACGTGTGGCTGTCTCGGTGAGACGACGGGTTCCGGTTCAGATGGCGGCGCTCGGTGAGATTACTGGCCTCCGGCCGGGTGGAAGTACTCGGTTCCCATCTTGGCCATGTACTGGCAGTAGGAGTACTGACCGACCTCGACGATTTCGTAGCGATACGCCGGATTCCGGTTGTTGTCCGGCGGCATCGTCCCCCAGTTGTCGTGATTCAGCCAGTAGCCGCCGGTACCGCCCTCCTCGTTTATGAGCATCATCGGCAGCGTCTGGTTGAATATCCACGAGACCTCGGCGACTTTCTGTCTGCGCTCTTCGTCCGACATCTGCGTTCGGAGTTCGTTGAGTTCGTTGATGACGTCGACTTCTCGGAGGTCGCCGTCGGGGTTCCCGATGGGGTACGGAACCTCCACGGTGCGGTCCATCGCCCAGTTGTCGTTGGTCGGAAGCGGCTGTCCGGACAGCGACTCCTGAACCCTAAACGAGTTCGAGAAGCCGAGGAACGGCGGGCCGGACTTCGCTCCGCCCCAACTGTCGAACAGCATCTCCCAGTCGCCGGATTCGAGCGTATTTCCGGCGCGGATGGTCGCCTCCTGTGCGGTCACTTCGGTCTGGAGACCGAAGTCGTCTAGATAGGTCTTCGCGATTTGGGCGAACCGCAGGGCCATCGGCTCCTCGTCGGACGTCGCCGTGTAGAACCGGAGGGTGACGTTCTCCCCGTTCGGGTCCTGCCAGCGACCTCCCGACCGGGAGAAGCCGGCGGCTTCGAGGAGTTCGGTCGCCCGCTGTTCGTCCACGTCGTCTTCCGTGTGGGCGTATCGGTCGAGTTGCGTGAGAGCGCCGCTCGGCCACTCCGAGTTCCCGCCGAACCAGGGCACCTCCTTGTCTTGGCCGATTCCGGTCGGGATGCGGTCTTCGACCCAGTAGGTGCCGTAGTCCGGGACCCACTCGACGAGCGGTCTCCGGGGGACGATGTGGTGAATCGCCTTCCGAACGCGCGGGTCGCCGGTGATATCGCTTTGGCAGTTGAGCAGGACTCCCATCGACCCGCTTCGCATCTGCGGCGTGATTTGGTCTTCCGAGAGGTCGTCGGCGGGACCCCATCCGCCCTCTCTGAGTTGGTCCCGGGCGGACTGCGATTCGGGTGGGTAGCTCACGTCGATGACGCCCTCCTGCATCGCCCTCGTCCGCTGTTGCTGGTTCGGGTAACGGTGCCAGTCGAGGTTGTAGTCTATCATGTCGCCCGTGATTTCGCCGTTCGCCCACTCGGCGTCGCTGAATGGGCTGACGTAGTCGTCGTAGGGTTCGAAGTGCGCGACGTTCTCCTCCCCGCTGACGAACTCCCAGACGGAGTTCCCCGGCACGTTCGCGTTGTCCCAGACGTCCTGCTGAATCGCCTGCATCATCTCCTGTTGGGCGGAGGTTCGCTCCGATTCGGTGGTGGCGTCGTCGAACATCTCGGCGTACTGCCCCCAGATGTCCCGGTGCGCCCAGAGCCACGCCCGGCGCTTCATGTGACCGAACTCGAATATCTCCCGGCTGATACTGGGCTCGACGAGGTCGAAGGTGAGTTCGTATGTCCCGGTCTGCTCTACGTTCTCGTACAGGGGCTGTGCGCCGTAGCCCTTGTGGACGGTCTGCATCAGCTGACCGATTTTGAGCTGCGTCGTCACGTCCTCCGCCGTCAGGTCGTCGCCGTTGTGCCACGTGTAGGTGTCGCGGATGTTCCACGCGACTTGTCCGTTGTCGGCGTACTCCCAGTCCTCGACGACCATCCCCTTCGTCTGGTTCGACACCTTGTCGTGGACGGCCAACTGGTCGAACATCGCCCAGTACCACCGAAACGAGAAGTTCGCGGCGTTCCCGTAAGGGTTGAACCGGGCGTTCGTCGGCGCGAGCGAGATGATGTGGTCGAGCGTCTGTCCCGACGACTGACCGTCCGACTCGCCGTCGGTCGTCGTGCTTCCACCGCCGCCCTCGTTTTCGAGGGGTGTCGGCGTGTCCTCGTCCCCGCCCTGACTACATCCTGCCAGCGCGGCGGCGCCGGCGGTGGCACCGAACGCGTTTCGAAGCAGACGACGTCGCGTCTGTGGCGACACGTCTTCCCATTCACCGTCGCTTATCCAGTTGTCGGACTCAGCGCTGCTTTGCGAATCCATCACACAGTACCCATTACGACTATTCTATATATACCCATCGATAATGCTGATTATTTAATGACATTAAGTTTGACTGCGCGGACGCGCTTGCGACTCTGGACGGCCGAACCGCGAGATGGTGGCCCCAAAGGACTATTATCCCGTTTTGCGAAATCGCCGGTAATGGGAACCTCAGAACGGTCGTACTTCAAATGTTGGATTTGCCGGAAGAAGATGCTGTGGACGACCGTGCTCTCGTTCACGCTCCTCATCGTCGTGCTCGGACTCCTCGCGATGACGGGCATCGAGCGCGGGACCGCCTCGTACGTCGTCCTCATGATGGACTTCGCCCTCGCCGGCGTGCTTCTCGCGACCGTCGGCGTCGTCTTCTGGCGGTGCGGCTACCTGAGCGACGCGCTCGACTGACCGACTGACTCTCGGCCCGGTCTCGTCCGGTCTGGCCCGTTCCGTTTCGGTCCGTCCCGGCCGGTCTCGGTTTCTTTCTCGCCCTCGCTCTCGACTCGCGTCGCCACCGTTCTTCATACTACAATGTCCTGTTCTCCATACCACGCTGACATTTTTGACGCTATCATTCCGCTGTCTATTGATTTCGGCGTCGAGTACACCTCCGAGACGGCCGTTTTTGTTCGCGTACGGGGAACTCAGACCCGTCGGCCGAGCGGGCGTCCCCCCCGAACCGACGCTCTGTCAGCGCCCGGTGTTCGAGAATACCCGCTCTCAGGACTCTTATCGGCAGGACTGCGGTCGGTGGGCGTCTGTCGATTGCCGTGACGCCGCTACAACCGTAATGCTCGTTTCCCCGCGTTCTGCTCGTTTCGTTACCCGCCAGATATGTCCGAAAACGGGTCGTAGACGGCCTCAGATGCGAGCTATCGCTTCTCTCTGTTCTGTTCGCCCACGGGGAACGATTTACCCCGTTTACGGCGTCGACACGCACTTGTGAGGTCGTCGCGTTCGTCGAAACGACACCGAATGACCGGCTTCGACTACGACGACTGGTTCGACGGCGTCCTCCGAGCGAGCGACGGGAGCGACAGTTCGGTCGTGTCCGCGGGCACCTCCGGCCGGGCGTTCGCGGCGTGGCAGGCGTCGTTCCGCGGCGAACTGCGCGATGTACTCGGATTCCCGGCGATGCGTGACCGCGCCGTCGAGGACATCGACCCGAGGCGACGGGAGCGCTCGGGAGGAGCGGTTCAACACCGGAGTTACGAGCGACAGACGTGGAGCGTCCGCACGGAACGGGGGTTCCGCGTCCCGTTCTATCTGCTCGTCCCCGACTCGGTGGACCCGCCGTATCCCGTCGTCGTCGCGCTTCACGGCCACACCGAACACGGCAAGGACCTCGCCGCCGGTGTCGCAGATGGCGAGGCGGCCCGCCGTCACATCACCGACGACCGACGGGACATCGCGCGGCAGGCGGTTCGCCGTGGCTTCGCCGTCGTCGCCCCCGACATGCGCGCCTTCGGTGAGCTAGCCCCCGACGCGGCCGACGAATCGAACGCGTCCAACGCCGTCAGCGCGTGTACGTACTGGCAGCAGCGCGCCCAACTCGTCGGCCGGTCGCTCGTCGGCGAGCGCGTCTGGGACGTGTGCCGGCTGGTCGATTTCGTCGCGGACGCCCCCGACCTCGACGCGGACCGACTGGCCGTCTGCGGTCACTCCGGCGGCGGGACGGTCGCACTCCTCGCGGGCGCGCTCGATGAGCGACTCGGGGCCGTCGTCGCCTGCGCGTCGGTCTGCCCGTTCGAGGACTCCATCGTCCCCATCGACCACTGCCTGTGCAACTACGTCCCGGGCCTCCGACGCCTCGGCGAGGTGTGGGACATCGCCGGCCTCGTCGCTCCGCGGCCGCTCCGCGTCGTCGCTGGCGACGCCGACCAGATTTTCCCGATTGCCGGAACGAGACGCGCGTTCGACCGCATCCGCGAGCGGTACTGCGCCGCGGACGCCGACGGCGAGTGCAGTCTCTACGTCGGCGACGGCGGCCACCGCTTTTTCGAGGCCGGCGCGTGGCCCTTCCTGCGCGACCGGCTCTGAGGCGACCTGCCGTCTTCCTCCCATCGGGCGACCGGCCGTACTGCGCCGTGGTACCTCGGCACAACGTTTATCAACGCGCTCGCGGATGCTTCAGGCGTGACTCTCGAACAGCGGAACGTGCGCGACTACGGTATCGACGACGACGATTCGCTCGACACGGCGGCGATTCAGACGGCGCTCGACGACTGCGCCGGAACGGGCGGCGAGGTGTATCTCCCGCCGGGGACGTACCGAAGCGCCCCGCTCCGCGTCGGCGACGACACGACGTTCAGGCTGGCCAACGGCGCGGAACTCCGGTTCGTCCAGGACTTCACCGCGTTCCCGACGGTCGAGAGCCGCTGGGAGGGGTGGAACCAGGACGGCTTCCACCCGTGTCTCCACGTGGCCGACGCCGCGAACGTCACCATCACCGGCGAGGGCGTCATCGACGGCGGCGGCTCCTACTGGTGGGAGTTCGTGTCGGTACCGCCCGAGCAGTACCCCTCCGAACTCACCGAGCGCCTCGAGGAGATTCGGAGGGGCAACAAACAGGACGCGGTGAGCACGTTCACGGTGCGCCCGCCGCTGCTCCAGATAGACGGCTGCGAGAACGTGACCGTCTCCGGCGTGACGCTCCGGAACTCCCCGTTTTGGAACACGCACGTGGTCTACTCCGACGACGTGACGATTCACGACGTCTCGATTCGGAACCCCCCGGACGCCCCGAACGGCGACGGCATCGACATCGACTCCTCGCGATTCGTCAGGGTCAGCGACACCCACATCGACGCCGGCGACGACGCCATCTGCCTGAAGTCCGGAAAGGACGAGGAGGGCCGCGAAGTCGGTCGCCCGACGGAGAACGTCGTCGTGACCAACTGCACGGTCGAACACGGCCACGGCGGCGTCGTCATCGGGAGCGAGACGGCCGGCGACGTGCGGCACGTCACCGTCACGAACTGCACCTTCACCGACACCGACCGCGGCATCCGCATCAAGTCCAAGCGCGGCCGCGGCGGGACGGTCGAGGACCTCCGGTTCGACACCATCGTCATGCGCCGCGTCGCCTGCCCGTTCGTCATCAACGGCTACTACCAGACGGACATCGACAGCGACCCCAAGCCCGTCACCGAGGCGACGCCGAACGTCCGCAACGTCGACTTCCACCACATCACCGCCGAGGAGGTCGAGTCGGCGGCGTTCCTCGCGGGCCTCCCCGAACAGCGGTTCGAGGGCATCTCCTTCACCGACGTGGACATCGACGCGACCCGCCCGTTCGACGCCTCGGACCTCTCGCCCGCGATGGCGAAAGGCTACGACCAGCGACACGGCGTCTTCTGTAAGTCGCTCGGCAGCGTCTCGTTCAAGGACGTTCGCGTGACGGTCCCCGACGGGAGCGGGACCCCGCTGACCGCGGAAGCGAGTTCGACCGTCGTCCTCGACGGCTTCGAGGCCGAGGCCGACGAGGGGCCGGCAGTCGTGGCAGACGGCGTCGAGAACCTCCGAATCGGCGGTTGCGTCGCCCCCGACGACGGCGAAGCGTTCGCTCACGTCCGCGACGAGGACGACGGCGAGTCCTCGGTGCTCCTCGCGGGCAACTACGGCGACATGGCCGAAGCCGTCGTCTCAGTACAGCCAGAGACGGTCGAGCGGTAGGCGACGCCCGACGAACTCGTTTTTCCGAAAAAGACGCTTCTGTGCGCTTCAGTCCCGGAGCGACGGCGCGGCGAACTGCCCGTCTTCGAACGCAATCGGCGAGGCCTCTTCGACCACGCGGAGGTCGTCGCGGTCGCGGGCCTCCTCGACGAGCGCCGGCGAGGCGTACAGCCGGTGGAGGTGCATGGTGTCGGCCGCGCGGACGACCCGGACCGTGTCGGGGTCGACGACGCCGATGGTCGACAGCGCGGCGACGACGCCCGCACGGTCGGTCTCGACGACGGGCGGGAGCTTCACGCCGCGGATGGTGCTCGCGGTGAGCGCGTTGATGAGCGTCGTCCCCGCGTCCAACTCGGCGGCGATGTCCTCGTGAATCACGTCCGCCGACCCGACGCCCATCGCGTTGCCGTGGGTCTTCTCGGTCAACCCGCGGGTGTAGATGCGCTTGATGTTCGGTTTTTCCGGGGCCGGTTCGTTGATGGAGAACGGTCGGCGGCCGATGACGTTCGTGTCCATCCCCTGCCCGCTAATCTCCTTGCCCTGCCGGTCGAACACGACCAAATCGAGCTCCTCGAACGGGAGCTTCGGCATCAGGTCGTACGCGGTTTCGAGCAGTTCGCGCTCGCGGTCGAGGAAGCCCGACGGGGGGACGCCCTCGATGAGCGTGGTGTCGTCGTGCTGGTCTTCCACGATGGCGACGCCGCCGACGATGGGAAGCGAGTCGAGCAGTTGCTCGGTTATCTCGGGAATCATCCGCCGGAACGACCAGTCGACGGCCCACTTGTGGGCGATTTGCGCGCCGCGCTGTTTGCCCATGCCGATGACGAGCATCTTCGACAGCCCGCTTTCGACCTCGCCGTCGAAGTCGGTGTGGGGCTTGACGCGGTTGATGGGGACGATGGCGTCCGCGGCCGCGGCGTTGGCGTCGGCGACGACGGGCACGTCGCGGTCCGGCGTGCGCCCGACCTCAACGACCTCCATGCTGGACCGAATCTCGCAACCGATTCGCTCCTCGGTGACGCCGAGTTCGTTCAGCATCTCCCGCTGTCCCTCGCCGGTCGCGCCGCCGTGGCTTCCCATCGCGGGGAAAATGAACGGCTCGTAGCCCGCCTCGGAGACGGCGTCGACGACGCCCGCGACGATGTCGGGTATGTTCGCGATACCGCGGCTTCCGACGCCGAGCGCGACTTCGCCGCCGTCGGGAACGTCCGCGAACGACAGCGCGCCGACGGCCGTCGCGGCCGCCTCCGCCACCTCGTCTGTCGGAATCGGGTTCGTCTCCCAGACCTGTTCGATGATACCTAACTCGGGGAGCGGCGGGTTGCCGCACGCTTCGAGGATAACGTCTTCCGGGACTGAGAGCCAGTCTACGGGGTTCTCGCCGTCATCTGTGTGCATGCGAAACTCGACGGCCGAGTTCGACATAAAACTGTTCGTCGGGGGGCTTTTCTACACGCTGAAGTCGTTGAGGACGACCCGGCGACCCTCCTCAGAGGACCGATAGCTCGCCTCGGTGAGTTGGACGCCGCGCGCCCCGGCGGTGAAGTCCCACGGGAACGGCTCGTCGGCGACGACGTGGCGGATGAACTTCTCCCACTGGAGCTTGAACGCGTTCTCGAACACCCGGTTGTTCGGGACGCCCGTCCAGTCCTCGTAGAAGTCGTGTTCCTTGGGCGTGTCCGGGTTCCACTCCGGTTTCGGCGTGTTCGCGTGGCCCTGCGTCTTGCAGTCGCGCAGGCCGGCGACCGCGCTTCCCTCGGTCCCGTCGACCTGGATTTCGAGGAGGTCGTCGCGGTTGACGCGGACGGTCCACGAGGAGTTGAGTTGGGCGACGATGTCGTCTTCCAACTCCATGATGGCGTAGGCGGCGTCGTCGGCGGTCGCCTCGTACGGTTCGCCGTCCTCGTCGATTCGCTCGTCGATGTGGGTCTTCTGGAGACAGCGGACGGACTCCACCTCACCGAACAGGTTCTCCAGCACGTAGCTCCAGTGGGAGAACATGTCGTCGACGATGCCGCCGCCGTCCTCGGCGCGGTAGTTCCACGAGGGGCGCTGTGCCTCCTGCCCGTGGCCGGTGAACACCCAGTAGCCGAACTCGACGCGCACCGAGAGGATGTCGCCGAAGAAGTCCTGTTCGATGAGCCGCTGGAGCTTCAACAGTCCGGGGAGCCAGAGTTTGTCCTGGACGATGCCGTGTTTCACGTCGCTGTCTTCGGCCATCCCGGCCACGTCGAGCGCGGCGCTGAGGTCGCTCGCCAGCGGTTTCTCGCAGTAGACGTGCTTTCCGGCGTCGATAGCCTTCATGACGCTGTCAGGGCGGCGGGGGGTTATCTGCGAGTCGAAGTACACCTCGTCGTCGCCGTCGAGACACGTTTCGAGGTCGGGGTCGACGGTCCAGCGGTCGATGCCGTGTTCCTCGCTCAGTTCGCGGAGTTTGCGCTCGTTGCGGCCGACGAGAAGCGGGTCCGGCATGACTCGTTCCCCGCTGGGGAGTTCCACGCCGCCCTCCTCGCGCAGCGCGACGATAGAGCGGATGAGATGCTGATTCGTTCCCATCCGGCCGGTCACGCCGTTCATGATGATACCTAGCTCTTGCATGGGCTAACTCGTTGCACCAATCTGCTGGTCGGAGTGTAATAACCTTTTGCATGGTTTCGGGTTCCGCCGTGAACGATTCGCGCGTCTGACCGTCGCCCGCACCCGTGAACAGCCGATTCGACGCCGAATGTGAGCGCGGAGCCGACGACGTGCGTGACTCGGGCGACTCCGATTCGGGTATGCCGAACTTTATATGTATTTCCCGATATGTTACAAACGTATGCTTGTAATATATTGGGTTTCACCTCGTCATTTCGTCACAGACACCGTTTCATTCGTTCGCCACTCTCGAACTTTATCTACTGCCGTCGCCCCAGTTCGGGGCTACCATAAATTATAACAATCGTTGAATATGTTATCTGGTGAGTAATTCGCTCATGACACCTGACAGGAGAACGTTCCTCCGCGTGCTCGGAGCAGGCAGTATCGGCGCGACGACTGCTGGCCTCTTCGGTGGCGGCGCTGCGGCCGCGACCGTGATTTCGATGCAGGGCGGCGGCGACGACATCTGGGGCACGGCCGACGCGTTCCACTACCACTACACGGAACTGAGCGGCGACTTCGACGTCGCCGTCCAGAACACCGGCATCGACAACGTCGAAAGCTGGACGAAGGCGGGCCCGATGGTTCGCGAGTCGCTCGACCCCGACGCGAAGAACGTCATGGTCCGCCGCCGCCCCAACGGCGAGGCGTCGATGCAGTACCGACCCGAAGACGGGGCCGAGACGAACAGCGTCGGCGGCACACCGGCCGACTGGCTCCGCCTCGCGCGAAGCGGCGACACGATAGAGACGTACCACTCCACGGACGGCGAGACGTGGACCTCGATTACCACGCTCGGCGGCGACGACATCTCGCTGGGCGACAGCGTCTACGTCGGTCTGGCCGTCACCAGCCACCTCTCCGGGACGCTCGCGACGGCGACGTTCCAGAACCTCTCGGGGGTCGACCCCGACCGGAACCGAGACATCGGCGACGTCGATGTCGCGGGAAGCGTGGAGAGTACGGCGGGCGTCCCGCTCGTCTCGACCGGCGACGTGACCGCCATCGCCTCCGACGCCGCGACCCTCACCGGCGAACTGAGCGACCTCGGCGGTGCGGATTCCGCGGCGTGTTACTTCGAGTACCGGGAGGTCCCGACCGAGTCGTGGAACACCACGGCATCGACGGAACGCTCCTCGCCGGGCGCGTTCAGCGTCGAGGCCGGCGACCTGACGGACCGCCGCTACTACGAGGTGCGCGCGGTGGCCGACACGGCCGACGGAGACACCGCGAGAGGCGCAGTCTCCACGTTCAGCACGCCGAACCCGTCGAACAGCAAGGCCCCGGACAGCGCCGGCTCGGACCATGCCGGTCCGGACAGCGCGTCGCAGTTCGGACCGAGCGACGGGTTCGCGGACGCGGCACCGTGGCTCGACGACGACACGCCGGTCATCGTGATAACCGAACCGACGCGCCGCCAACTCGAAAAGGCGGTCACCGTCGACGGCGAGCGACTGGTCGTCTTCGAGACCAGCGGCACGGTTGACCTCGGCGTGCGCGACCTGCCGATTCCGTACGACAAGTGCTACATCGCCGGGCAGACCGCGCCCTCGCCGGGCGTCACGTTGGTCAGGGGCCGCGTGAACGTCGCGGCGAGCGACTGCGTCCTCCAGCACGTCCGGGTCCGACTCGGTGACGCGGGAATCGAGGAGCCGACCGAGGACTGGGCGCTCGACACGGTCAACACGGCCGACGAGACGGAGAACAACGTCATCGACCACGTCTCCGCCTCGTGGAGCGT
This sequence comes from Haloferax sp. Atlit-109R, assembly GCF_003665865.1. Taxonomy (NCBI): domain Archaea; kingdom Methanobacteriati; phylum Methanobacteriota; class Halobacteria; order Halobacteriales; family Haloferacaceae; genus Haloferax; species Haloferax sp. Atlit-109R. The sequence continues at coordinate 1,191,843 of NZ_QPLO01000002.1, read as the reverse complement.
CGACGAGTGTCTCTCGGTCGGCTACGAGACCGCGGACACGACCGTCTCGAACTGCCTCGTCGCCGAGGCGCTCGACGACTCGGTCCACCCGAAAGGCGAACACGGTTACGGGTCGCTCATCGGCAACGACGCGACGAACGTCGCCATGCTGGGGAACGTCTGGGCGTTCAACACCGACCGCCACCCCCGACTCAAGGAGGGAACCGAGAGCGTCGTCGTCAACAACGTGATGTACGACTTCGAGGACGGAACGTGGCTGGATCCCGACACCGAGGCGAGCATCGTCGGCAACGCCTACCGCAACCCCAACTCCGACAAGGCGAACGTGTTCGCCGAGGACGATGTGGACACGGCCACCGCGTACCTCGAAGACAACGTCACCGACGACGACGTGCCGATGGTCGACGAGAACGTGACCGTCGTCGACGAGCGACCGCTGTGGCCCGACGGACTCGCGGCGATGCCGTCGGACCGGACGTTCGAACACAACCTCGAAAACGTCGGCGCGCGCCCGGCCGACCGGACGGCGACCGACGAGCGCATCCTCGAACACGTCGAACTCGGCGCGAGCTATCTCGTCGACAGCCAAAAGCAGGTCGGCGGCTACCCGGACCTCCCGGTCAACAGCCACGAACTGAACGTCCCGAACGGCGGGACCCGACAGTGGCTTCGGTCGTGGTCTCGGCGGGTCGAATCGCCCGACGGCTGACTGCGCGGAGCCGACGCGCCGCCCGCGACCGGCTATATTGCTTGTACCCGCATCTTTTTACATCATTTTCGGTGAACTACGTGTATGGGTGCGAACATCGGATACATCGGTATCGACCACCACCACCGGGACCCCTACTTCGCCGTCGCGAGCGAGTTGGACGCGACGATTACCGCGGTCTGCGAACCCGGACGACGGGTCGACGTGGGGAACATCGCGGCGATGGACGACCGGCCCGACGAAATCACGACCGAGGGACAGGACATGGCGGACCTCGTCGGCGGCGCGGCGGTGTACGAGGACCCTCACGAACTCGTCTCCGACGCCGACGTCGACGTGGCGTGGATAACCTACCGGAGCGACGAGACGCCGGCAATCATCGAGAGCACCGTCGAGAACGGCGTTCACGTCATCAGCGAGAAACCCATCGCTCGGACCGCCGCCGACCTCGAAGATATCGCTGACCGCGCCAACGAGCTCGGCGTGACCGTCTCACCGACGATGTACTACCGGCGCAACCCCGTCGCGATGACGCTCCGCGACCGGGTTTCGGAGGGCTTCTTCGGTGACGTGTGGACGCTCGACGGCCGCTTCAACGCCAGCCAACTCTCCTACCGCGACACCGACCACTACCTCTACGACCGCGAGACGAGCCGCGGCGGCGCGCTCCAATGGATAGGCCCGCACTGGGTCGACGTGATGCCGTGGATTCTCGACGACCCCATCGCGCGGGTGAACGCCCGGTTCCACGACGCGGTCGAGGCGGACGTGGAAGCCGGTGCCGTCCTCCAGTTCGAGACCGAAAGCGGGACGCTCGGCACGTACCACACCGGCTACTACCTGAGCGACCGCGGCAAGGACACGCACCTCGGACTCTACGGCACCGAGGGACAGGCGCTGACGCCGCTGCACCACGACTCGCTCCAGCACGAACCCACGGTCCCGCTCGATATCACCTCGGAGCACCCCGACTGGACCGCCGCGCCGAAGCGGACCGTCGAGTTCGAGTTCACGTACGACCGCTTCCCGGCGTGGGGCGACTTCGTGCAGGACTACTTCGAGGACTACTTCGCGGGCTACGAGACCGGCGACGTGCCTGCGACGGTCGACGACGCCGTGCAACTGCTGCGCGTCCTCGACGCGGCGTACGAGTCCGGCGAGCGCGGCGGGTGGGTCGAAGTCGAGGGGTGACGTCGGTCGACGCCGCCCGGACGCCGCCCAACACCGTCTCGCTGAGACCGCGTCCGCTTAGTCGTTCGACCATCCCGAATTTTAAATACATAGCCGAAAATATTGAGGTATGCCAACGGATAACTCACCAAAGACGCTCCGGACGACCGCCACCTCGATAGCGATTCTGAAGCAACTCGAAGCGATAGACGGCGCGCGAGTCTCCGAAATCGCCGAGCGGATGGACAAGCCCAAGAGCACGATTCACGGTCACCTCGCGACGCTCAAGCAGGAACAGTTCGTCATCAAGGAGGGCGATTTCTACTTCATCGGCCCGGAACTGCTTCGGTTAGGGAACCAAGTCCGGACGCGGGAACCGGCGTTCGTCCTCGCGCGGCAGTTCACCGAGCGACTGTTCGAAGAGACCCGCCTTCGGTCGATTTTCACCGTCGAGATGGGTGGGAAGGCTGTCTTCCTGCACACCGCCTCGGGGAGCAAGATGGGGTGGTCCCACGAGCAACTCGGCAATCGGTTGTTCCTGCACAACACCGCCGTCGGGAAGGCGATTCTCGCGGAACTCCCGGAGCCGCGCATCGAACAGATACTCGACCGATGGGGCCTGCCGCAGGAGACGGAAAACACCACCACCGACCGCGAGGCGCTGTTCGAGGAACTGGAGCGCGTCCGCGAACAGGGCTACGCCGTCAACCGCGCCGAGAACTTCAACGAACTCTACGCCATCGGCGTCGCCGCGACGCGCCGTTCGGGCGACGTTATCGGCGGTTTCAGCGTCACGGGCCCGGCCCACTCGGTGACCGGCGAGGACCGGAAGGCCGAACTCGCACACACGGTCAAGGACATCGTCAGCGAGTTCGAACTGGAACTCGCGCTCGCGTGACTCGGGTTCGAGCGAGCCGAACCCGCGGTCTTCGCCCGCTCTCCTGGCTCGACCGACGGTACGTTCGTTTTTGCCGAACTTTATATGCTCTCGAATCGTGACTATCTAATGACACAATTTCAGCACTTCGTCGCAGCGGATTACGGTCGTAGATGTGTAAAATTATCTGCCGCTCCCGCATCCGTGCCATCGCGCACGGTGTATTGTACGATAATAACACATTTGTGTGGGTGTGCTGAATCAAATCCAATAGAGCGTGCTTCTGTCGGTGGTATTAGGCGTTCTCCAAGACAATGCAAGGTGAATATCGCGGGTATTTAACAATATTCTCACACGACTCCCGTTTGGAAGCGCGTTCGAGCATTACAAACGTCCCGTCCCATCGACTACGACTGCGCGTTCATGTTGATGTTGACCTCGATGACGTTCGCGGACTGCGTGACGAGTTTCGGGACGTGCTCTTGGAACTGCTCGCCTTGCAGGAGACTGGTCGGGCCCGACACGCTCACCGAACCGAGCACCTGCCCGCTCGGGTCTTCGATTGGCGCGCCGATGGCGCGAAACCCTCTGATCTCCTCTTCGTCGTTGTACGCGTAGCCGCGCTCGCGAATCTGTTCGAGTTCGTCGAACAGCGCCTCGCGGTCGGTGATAGTGGCTTTCGTCTGCGCAGGGAGTCCGCGTTGTTCGATGATTTCCTCGACTCGCTCGTCGGGAAGGGCGGCCAAAATCGCCTTTCCGGAGGCGGTGTAGTGGAGGTGGTCTTGGCTCTGTACCTTCTCGGTCTGGTACTCTCCATCGACGCTCGTGTCCCCTTTCACCTGGTAGAGGTTGACCCCGTAGCCGTTCTCCTCGGTGACGATGTGCGTGTACTGGTCGGTCTCCGCCGCGAGTTTTTCGACCTCCGGCTTACCGTATCGGTACAGCGGGCTCTGATTCCGCGCGTACTCTCCGAGGACGGTGAATTTGAACGCGAACCGGTAGCGGTCCCCGCGCTGGACGAGCAAGCCGTTTTCCTCCAGCGTCCTGAGATGGATGTACGCCGTGCTCTTCGAGATGTCCAAATAGTCGGAGAGCTCCGAAACACCGATTCCATCGCAGTCTTTGACGGCGTCGAGAACCCGTGACGCCGTCGTGACCGTCTTCAGCGTCCGTGGCCCCCCTTTTTGCCCCGTCTGTTTCATAGTGTGGTTGTGTCACTCCTCCCGTATTAACGTTCGCCTATGTTAACTATACGATGCTACATGAATGTGTACGTACGGTAAATACACTATATTTGGCCTTATTCTCATATTCCGGTCTAAGGGCGGGTCTGTCCGTTCTCGGAATCCGCGAAATTCGTTTACCATAGCCGAACGCAGTGACTCCGGGTCGCCGCCACCGGCGGGGGTCCGGTGGCCCTCGTCGTCTGCGGTAGTTCGCGGCCGCAAAAAGTGCGCTGTGGGTTGGCATACTCGTCCGTCGGTCGGCCGGTCGACCGTCGTCGTGCTCCGCCGCGCATCCCCGGCAGACGCGGATTAGCTCGGCACTTCGCCTTCGACGCCTTCGACGAAACTGCTCATCTCTTGGAAGAGGAACTCGTCGCTTTCCCCCTCGAACGCGCTGCCCGCCCACACGTCGAGTTCGTCGTTCAGGATTTGCTCTTCCGTCGCGGCGACCTGGTCTTTGACCTCCTGTGAGACGTTCGGTCCCCACTCGTCGAGCATCGGAACGCCCGTCTCCATCCCGCCCCAGAACGCATCGGCTTCCCACGACCCCTCGTGGAGCGATTCGAGGGTCGGACCGTAGAACTCGGTCCAGTCCCAAATCGGAGAGATGAGGTAGTTCTCACCGCCGAACTGCCCCATCGGAGCGTTGTACCCTGAGGTCCAGACGCCGGCGTCGCTGGCGGCCCTGACCGCCGCCGGCGAGTCCTGCTCTTGGGCGATGACGTCACAGCCCTCGTCGATGAGCGCGTTCGCGGCCTCTCTGGCCGTCGGCGGGTCGAACCAGGCGTTGACCCAGCGAACCTTGAACGTCGCCTCGGGGTTGACGGAGCGCGCGCCCAGCGCCATCGCGTTGATGGACCGAACGACCTCCGGAATCGGGAACGCGGCCACGTACCCGATGGTGTTGTTCTCGGTGACCATTCCGGTGGCCTGTCCGGCCAGATACCGCGGCTCGTAGATGCGACCCATGTAGCGACCCATGTTCTCCCGCGTCCGGTAGCCCGTCGCGTGTTCGAACACGGTGTCCGGGTAGTCCTCCGCCACCGCGTACATCGGGTCCTGGTAGCCGAACGTGGTTCCGAATATCACGTCCACGTCCCCTTGGGCGTACTGCTCGAAGACCCGCTCGGAGTCCGAGGGCGCGACGGCCTCCGTGTACTCCGTCTCCAACCAGTCGTACTGCTCGTCGACGGCCTGCCGGGCTTGGTCGTGCGCCCACGACCACCCGAGATCACCGATTTCGGAGATGTACACCCACGCGGCGTTGACCGTCTCTCCCTCGCTTGGCCCCCCGCCGTCGGTGGTCTCGACGTCGCCGGTCGTCGTTCCACTGGTCGTTCCCTCGCTGGCCGTCGTTTCGCTCGCCTCCGTGTCGTCGGTGTCTCCGGTGTCTCCACCGGTACAACCCGCGAGCGTGGTGACGCCGGCGGCACCGAGCGCACTCAGTACGTCTCTCCGCTGAATCGAAGATTCCTCGTCTAACATCGCGTAACCGCTTACTTGTCATTGTAATTTATACTTAAATATTTTCATAATCTTCTAGATATAACTGTCATACGGGTCGGTTCCGCCACGTTTTGCAATCGCATGTCGCTGAATACGATGTTTCTGTGGACGAATATCGACTCCACGCGCCGCGGCGGTCGTTCTGCTGTCAGTCGATAACTGTCGGCACGTACTCGAACGACTCCACGTCGACCAGTCCGTTGTTGGTGAGTCGGTACGTCGGAATCACTTCGAGGGCGAGAAACGACAGCGCCATCAGGCCACCGTCGCGGTCGAGTCCGAGGTCGTCGGCGGTCGCCTCGACTGATTCGAACGTCTCCTTTACGGTCCCCAGCGATTCGTCCGACATCAACCCTCCCATCGGAAGCGCCAGCGACGACAGGGCGTCGTCCTCCGGGTCGTACGCCGCGACGCCGCCGCCGACATCCCGGAGGTGGTTCGCCACGGTCGCCATCGAGTCGTGGTCGACGCCGGCGACGATGCAGTTGTGCGCGTCGTGGGCCACCGTCGATCCCACAGCGCCCCGCTCCAGCCCGAGCCCGCGGACGAATCCGCGGCCGATGCCGCCCGCTTCCCCGTGCCGTTCGATGACGGCGAGTGGAAGCACGTCGTCGTCCGCGTTCGCGGTGAGGACCCGTTCCTCGTTGACCGGCGCGACGGGAACGTCTGCTTCCGCCCGTCCCGTCTGGAGTCCGCCGACCGCGTCGATGACTCTGACTCGCACGGGGTAGTCCCCCGCGTGTCGCACCGCGAGGTCCGCCGCCGACACCGGTTCGAACCTCACGGTGTCGGTCGCTATGGCCGACGCCGGCGGCGCGCCACCACCCTTCGTCGGGTCGACTGCGCCGTCGACGACGACGTGGTCCACCTCCCACGTTCGCAGGTCCGAGAGCAAGACGAGGTCAGCCGGTGCCCCCGGCCGAATCCGCCCGAAGGGGAGCCCGTAGCTCTCGGCGGTGTTGACGGTCGCCATCTGCACCGCCTCCACCGGGTCGACGCCCAACCGGATGGCCTTTCGAACCGCGAAGTCGACGCCGCCCCGCTCGACGAGGTCGACGACGTCTCTGTCGTCGGTACACAGCGAGAGCCGCCGACTGTCCACCTCGTCGACGAGACCGACCACGTCCGCGAGGTTCTTGCTCGCGGAACCCTCCCTGAGGTAGACGCGGAGTCCCGCCTCGACTTTCTCTCGGGCTTCCGCGAGACCGATGCTCTCGTGGTCGTTGTCGAGGTATCGGGCGACCGTCTGGAGGTCGCTTCCGCGTACCCGAGGCGCGTGTCCGTCGACCGTCAGCCCGCGGTCCCTCGCGGCCCGAATCTTCTCGTGGACGGAGTCGTCGCCGGCGACGACGCCGGGAACGTTCATCACTTCGCCCAGCGCGACGACCTCGTCTTCCCCGAGCAGGGCGTCGACGGCCTCGGCATCGAGCGTCGCGCCCCCGTCCTGTAACGTCGTCGCCGGGACCGACGACGGAACGGTAAAGCGGACTTTCAGCGGCGTCCGTGTCGCGTCGGCCATCATCGCCTCGACGCCGGCGACGCCGCTCACGTTCGCAATCTCGTGCGGGTCGTGAACCACGCTCGTGACGCCCCGCGGCACCACCGCGTCGGCGTACTGCGGGAGCGTCACCATCGACGACTCGACGTGCATGTGCGCGTCGATGAGACCGGGCGCGATGTACTCCGCGTCGAGTTCGCGGGCCGCCGGTCGCTCTTCGAGCGCGACGATTCGCCCGTCGTCGACGGCGACGAACGACTCCGAGACGGTCCCCGTGTTGACGTTGACGAGGTTCCCGCTGACGAGGAGGTCAACCGGTTCGTCGCTCATCGTTGCGCTCCGTTCGATTCGGCTATCCGAGAGGCGGTCGGTGTCCACATCGATAGGCGCTCTTGTCGGAGGCGGGATTTATGAATTTCCCCACGTCATCCGAACACCCCCGAACAGATGGGCACGTCAAAACAAATATTCCGGTCATGAGAACAGTTATCTTGGTGGATTCAATACACTCCTGTGAATATACCACATGACAAGGGAACCATTTCTCCGGATGGAGAACATCGTGAAAGCGTTTCCGGGCGTCGTGGCCAACGACCACATTGACCTCACCGTCGAGCGCGGTGAAATCCACGGGTTGCTCGGCGAGAACGGCGCTGGAAAGAGCACGCTCATGAAGATTCTGTACGGTCTCTACTCGCAGGACGACGGCGAAATCTCCCTCTCCGGAACGCGGCTTCGGCTGGACTCCCCGCAGGACGCTATCGACGCGGGAATCGGGATGGTCCACCAGCACTTCATGTTGATTCCCCGTCTAACCGTCGCGGAGAACGTCGTCCTCGGCGAGCGCGAGCCGGCGACGCTGTTTCGCCCGGACGCGGACGCGGGCGGATGGCTCCCGGACGCCGTCCGCTCCAATTCGCTCGTCCAGTCGCTCGCCGGGCGGTTTTCGCTCGGCCTCGACGTTCCGGAGCGGCGCATCCAAGAGCTGGCCGACCGGTACGGCTTCGACATCGACGTGAGCGCGAAAGTCTGGGAGCTGGGCGTCGGCCAGCAACAGCGCGTCGAGATTCTCAAGGCGCTGTACCGCGATGTCGACCTGCTCATCCTCGACGAGCCGACGGCCGTGTTGACGCCGACCGAGGCCGACCGCCTTTTTGACTCGCTCGAACGCCTCACCGACGAGGGCGTGTCGATTATCTTCATCACGCACAAGCTCGAGGAGGTCGAAGCGGTCGTCGACCGCGTGACCGTCCTCCGCGACGGCGAGAACGTCGGCACCGTCTCCACGTCAGACGTTTCTCGGGCCGACCTCGCGGAGATGATGGTCGGCCGCGAAGTGCTGTTCACGGTCGACAGAGAACGCGTCGCCCCCGGCGAGCCAGTCCTCCGGGCGCGGAACGTCTCCGCCACGGACGACCGCGGCATCGAGGCGCTGTCGAACGTCGACCTCACGGTTCGCCGCGGTGAGGTCGTCGGCATCGCCGGCGTCAGCGGTAACGGGCAGAAGGAACTCGCGGAAGTCATCGCCGGACTCCGCACTGTCTCCGCGGGCAAACTGACTGTCGACGGGACGGACCTCACGAACGCCTCGCCCCGGACGTTTATCGACAACGGCGTCTCGTTCGTCCCTGAAGATAGAAACCGCTACGGCTCCGCGGGGGACCTCTCTGTGATGCACAACGCGGCGATGAAGGATTTCCGCGAGGACCGCTTCGGGAGCGGGGTGACGCTGGACTACGGCGAACTCCGGGCGCACGCCGAGGCGCTCGTCGAGGCGTTCGACGTTCGCGGCGTCCACGACGTGACCGACGCGACGGCCGGCGACCTCTCGGGCGGTAACTTACAGAAGCTCATTCTCGCCCGAGAAATCTCCCGTGACCCCGACCTCCTCGTCGCGAACCAGCCCACCCGCGGCGTCGACGTCGGCGCGATAGAGTCCATCCGCGAGGCGATTCTCGACCAGCGGACCGAGGGGACCGGCGTGGTGCTGCTCTCGGAGGACCTCGACGAGATTATCGACCTGAGCGACCGCATCCTCGTCGTCTACGAGGGCGAGGTCGTCTACGAGACGACGCCCGAGGACGCCGACCGCGAGCGAATCGGGCTCGAAATGACCGGCGGCGGGGACGCCACCGCGACCGCGGGCGCTCAAGTCCGAGGACTCGGTGGGAGCTCATGAACGTCGAACTGCAACTCGACCCCCGGCGAACCGTCCCCGCGTGGCTAGCCTACGGGACGCCGGTACTGACGGTCCTCGCGGCCTTAGCCGTCGGCGGCGTCGCGCTCGTCGCGCTGAACGTCGACCCGGTGGACGCCTACGGCGTGATGTTCGTCGAGACGCTCACCAGCCAGTTCGGCCTCACGGAGGTCCTCGTCAGGGCGGTCCCCCTGATTCTGGCGGGCCTCGCGGTGTATCTCCCGCTGAAGGCGGGGCTGTTCAACATCGGTGCCGAGGGACAGCTCCTCCTCGGCGCGCTCGCCGGCACGTGGGTCGCCGTAAACGTCTCGCTTCCCGCCGTGGCGTTGCTCCCGCTGATGTTTCTCGCCGCCTGCGTCGCCGGCGCGTTCTGGGCGGGCATCCCCGCGTGGCTCCGCGCGAAGTGGGACGTCAACGAGATTATCACCTCGCTTCTGTTGACGTTCGTCGCACAGGAACTCCAGAGCTACCTGCTCCGCGGGCCCATGCAGGGCGGCACCGGGAACTTCCCGCAGTCGGCTCGCTTTTCGGACGCCGCGACCCTCCCGCCGCTCGCCGGACTCGTGCCCGGCGGCGAGTCGATACCGCTCTTCGCGGACGTTCACGCCGGCCTGTTGGTCGCCGTCGCCGCGGTCGTCGCCACGTACGTCGTCATGACCAAGACGCGCCTCGGCTTCGAGGTCACGTTCGTCGGCTCGAACGACGAGGCCGCCCGGCAGGCGGGGATGAGCCGGTACACGGTGTACCTGTTCGTCTTCCTCCTCGGCGGCGCGTTCGCGGCGCTCGGCGGCATCGCTGAAATCGCCGGCTCGCAGGGGCGGTTCCGCGCCGCCTTCGCCCCCGGCTACGGGTTCACCGCGATTCCCATCGCCCTCCTGGGCCGCAACAGCGCGGTCAAGGTCATGCTCGCCGGGCTGTTTTTCGCCGTCCTGTTCGTCGGCGGGTCGAGCGTCGAGGTCGCCTTCGGCGTCCCCGCGGCGTTGGTCGAAATCATTCAGGCGCTCGTCATCCTCTTTCTCATCACCTCGGAGTTCTTCAAGCGCTACCGAGTCGGCATCGCGTTCGACCGGCGGGGGAACGACGCGCCGGCCGACGCCACAGGCGGTGATGCGCGGTGGTGAGCTTCGCCGCCGGCCTCCTGAACGCGACGGTGCAGGCCGCGACGGTGCTGTTGTTGGCCGGGCTCGGAGAGCTCATCAGCGAGCGCGCGGGCGTCCTCAACCTCGGCGTCGAGGGGATGATGCTCGTCGGCGCGCTCGGCGGGTTCGTCGTCACCGCCGTTACGGGGAACTACTGGCTCGGCTTCGGTGCCGGCATCGCCTGCGGGATGGCGCTCGCGGCCGTCCACGCGTTCCTCTGTATCTCCCTGAAGTCGAACCAGGTCATAAGCGGCGTCATGCTGACGCTGTTGGGGACCGGCCTGACGACGTTCTTCGGGTCCGGGTGGGTCCAAGAGTCCATCACCGGCTTCCCCCAGATGACTTTCCCGATAGTCGGCCGCTACCTCGTCCACCTTCCACTCGTCGGTGAGGCGTTCTTCCGCAGTACCGCAACCGACTACCTCGCGCTCCTCGCGGTGCCGGTCGTCTGGTTTTTCCTGTATCGGTCGAACCTCGGTCTCGAAATCATCGCTGTCGGCGAAGACCCCGAGATGGCCGACACGATGGGTGTGCCGGTGTTCAAACTTCGCTATCTCGCGGTCATCATCGGCGGCGGCTTCGCCGGGGCCGCCGGCGCGCACCTCTCGCTGGCGTTCTCCCAACTGTGGGTTCCCGGCATGACCGTGGGCCGCGGCTGGATTGCGGTCGCACTCGTCGTCTTCGCCCAGTGGCGGCCCAGCAGGATGCTCGTCGGCGCGTACCTCTTCGGCCTGCTCGACGCGCTTCAACTCCGGTCGCAGTCGCTCTCGCTGGCCCTCGACCCGAACGCCCCCCTTGCCGGCGTCCTCAACCCGCTCGTCAACACGCTCACGAACCCGCAGATTATGTCGACGTACCCCTACCTGACGACGATTGCCGTCCTCTCGTACGCGGTCATCCGGACCGAGAGCGTCCGACTCGCGGTCCCCTCCGCGCTGTTGCAGTCGTACAACCGCGAGATGGACTGACCCGGCGTTCGACGCCGCGACCGTGGCACTGGCCGTGCCCTGACTCGCGCCGTCACCCCTCTTTTCACCGCTCACGCCGCCTTCACTCGTGTCGCCCGTCGTTCGGTCACGCCGAGCCGCGCCCGCGACTCGTTACAGTAGTACCGTCGTAATGTTGTTAGTATCTCCTCCCTCTCACCCCACGGATATAATGAATATAATCGTCTACTGCATTCCGAGGGCGGTGGTGTGGCTCCCGCGTCGCTCCGGCGGTCCCGCGTGCCCGGTCAGCCCTCCACGATGCCGAACTCGCGGCGGTCGGGAGACGCCTCGACGACCGGCGTCAGCGGTGCGCTTCGAGGTCGGCCACCGTGTCGATATCCGCGTGGATTCCGGGGTCGTCCACGGCGACTCGAGCGACTGGCATCGCTTCGAACAGGGCGCGCGCACCCGCGTCTCCCGTGAGCCTCCCGAACCGGTCGAGCGCTGCCGCGTCGAACGCGACGGGGTTTCCGCGTCGCCCGTCGTACACCGGGACGACGACGTGTCGGTCGTCGCGGTCAATCGCCGCGAGGAGTTCGTCGTAGGTCGCGCTCCCGACGGCGGGCATGTCGCCGAGCGCGAACACGCCGACCGACCCGCCGCGCGACAGCACCTCCTCCGCCCCGCGCCGAACCGACGCGCTCTGTCCAGCGTCGTATCGCTCGTTACGGACGACCGTCAGCCGACTTTCGAGCGGTTCTAACGTTCGCCGGACCCGTTCGGCGTCGTGTCCGAGGACGACCACGGTTTCATCGACCGGCGACTCGACCAGCCGCCGGGCCGCCCGGCGGACGATTGGCTCGCCGTCGAGCGGCTGACAGAGCTTGTTCCCGGGTTCGAACCGGGTTCCCGCCCCCGCGGCGAGCAGGATGCCCACCCGGGTCATCCGAGCTCGGGCCGCCCGTGAATCGGGCCCGCGCGGTCGGTCAGCCGTGCCCCGCTGCGGCCGTTGTGAACCGCGAGCAGTTCGCTGACGATGCTCAGCCCGATGGCCGAGGGTTCGTCGCCGCCGATGTCGAGGCCGCACGGGGCCGCGATTCGGTCGCGGTCGGTCGCGTCAAGCTCTCGGTCCATCGCCTCGCGGAGCTGGTCGAACCGCCGCCGCGGGCCCATCACGCCGACGTACGGAACCTCGGTCCCGAGTATCGACTCCAGCGCGAGTCGGTCGTCGACGAAGTTGTGCGACATGAGCACGACGTAGGTGTGGTCGGGCGCGTCGACGAGGGCCGCGAGTTCGGCGGGGTGTACCGCGGTCACTTCGCTGGCCGCCGGGAACCGACTCTCGTCGGCGTGCGCCCCTCTCGCGGCCGCGACGCGGACGCGGAAGCCGGCCTGCGCGCCGAGCGACGCGACGGGGTTGACGTCTCCGTGGCCGCCGAAGACGAGCAGCTCCGGCGTCGGCGCGAGGTCGTTTGCGAACACCCGCACGTCGCCGTCGCTCGTCCGCACGTCGAGCGTCGCCGCCGCGCCTGACGCCGCCCCGTCGAGCCGCGATTCTGCCTCGGCGACGACCGCCTCGGGAAGGCCGGGACGGCCCTTCGAGAGCCGTTCGCCCCGTCCCCGCGTTATCACCGTCCGGTCGCCGACGCCGATTGCCGGGTCGTCGGTCTCGACGGCGGTGAGCACCGTCGCCGCGCGTTTCTCGCGGAGTTCGCTCAACGCGGGGTCGAAACTCGCGTCGACCGGCTCGACGAGCACGTCGATGACGCCGTTGCAGCCGAGTCCGAGCCCCCACGCGTCGCCGTCGCCTCCCCGGAGATCGAACGTCTCCAGTCGCGGCGTCCCGCTCGCGCTCACCCGCCGCGCGGTCTCTGTCACCGACTCGGTTATACAGCCGGCGGTGACCGCGCCGAGTCGCTCGCCGTCGGGCACGACGACCATCCGCGCCCCCGGTCGGCGGTAGCCCGACTCCTCGACGTTCACGACGGTCGCGACGACCGCCTCCGACCCCGAGCCTCGCTGCTCGCGCATCGACTGCCGGACGCTGTCTGCGGTCGCGCTCCACGGGTCGTCTGTCGTTCGCATCGTTCAGTCGCCTTCCCGTACTCCCGTCAGCAGTATTGATTTATCGGTCGGTTCGGTGGCCCCGCCGCACGGGACGGTCGGACGAACACGCCCACACGCCCCGCTCGGCCGGCGGTTCACGGCTCCGAAGCGGCCCGCTCGATTGCCTGTCGGCAGTACGTCCGGACGAGCTGTCGCCGGTACTCCTCGGTCGCCGCGTCGTTCGCCAGTAGCGACGCCGTCTCGACGTCGTCGAGTGCGGCGGTCGCGGCCTCGGTCGCACCGTCGCCGTCGACGACCCTGCCGACGGCCTCGTCGACGAGCGCGCGTTCGACGTTCGGGAGCCGAACCGGATACGGCTTGGCCCCGTTCACCGCGACTCGGGCCGAGCGCACGACCCCGTCGTCGGTCTCGAACGCGGCCGCGACACCGACGACGGCGTACCCCGAGTACTCCGAGGTTCGGACGTAGCCGCTCCGTTCGACGCTCGGCACCTCGACTCTGGTGACGAGCTCGTTCCCGTCGAGCGCGGTCGTTCCGGGGCCGCGGAACCAGTCGTCCGCCGCTATCGCCCGCCGGCCGGCCGGCCCGCGAGTGACGACTCTCCCGCCGAGTGCGAGAAACGCCGCCGGCGCGTCGTATTTCGGGTCGGCAAACACGAGGTTGCCCGCGATCGTCCCGCGGTTTCTCGCCTGAAAGTCGCCGACCGAATCGGTCGCGTCGGCCAGCGCCCGCGCGCGCTCCGCGACGGTCGCGTCGGTTGCAATCTCGTCGTGGGTCACGAGCGCGCCGATAGCGACGCCGTCGCCCCGCTCCGTGATTCCGCGCAGCTCGTTGAGGCCGCTCACGTCTATCAGCCGGTCGGGGGTCTCGATGCCGTCTTTCAGCAGGGGTACGAGACTGTATCCGCCGGCGATGACGCGCGTCTCGTCGGCGTCTGCGAGTCGCTCGACCGCCTCCGGCACGGTCTCGGGTTCGACGTACTCGACCGACTCGAACGCCGTCATCGGTCCCGGCCCTCCTGGAGCGCGGTCCACACCGTCTCGGGCGTAATCGGGAGTTCGGTCGCCCGGACGCCGACGGCGTCGTGTATCGCGTTCGCAATCGCGGCGGGCGGGCCGAGTATCGACACTTCGCCGACGCTCTTCGCGCCGAACGGCCCCGTCGGCTCGTCGGTTTCGACCAACTCCGTGTCGATGTCGGGGAGTTCCGGCGCGTGCATCACCTCGTAGTCGCGGAGCCCGCGGAACTCCGGCGCGCCCCGGTCGTCCAGCGGGAGGTCCTCGGAGACCGTCTGTCCGAGTCCCATGACCGCGCCGCCGATGACTTGGCCGCGAGCGCCCGCGGGATTAATCGCCCGTCCGCAGTCGACGGCGTTCACGAGTCGGCGCACTTCGAACTCGCCGGTCTCGGTGTCCACTTCGACCGCCGCGAGCTGCGCCGCGAACGGCTTGGGCGAGAGCGCAGTGTGGTGCTTCCCGGTTCCGGTGAGTCGCCGCTTCGGCCCGTGAATCCCCTGAAACGCCTCCGACGCGAACCGTTCGAGGGCCATCGACTCTCCGTCGGGGAACCGGACCTCGCCGTCGGCCAGTTCCACGTCGTCCGGGGCGACTCCGCGCCACTCGGCCGCGAGGTCGCGAACCTTCGCCGCGAGGTCGCGAGCGGCCTTCTCGGTCGCGTTCCCGCTGATGTAGGTCGTACTGCTCGCGTACGCCCCGTTGTCCCACGGGGTCGCGTCGGTGTCGTCGGCCTTCACGTGGACCGACTCGATGCCGAGTCCGAACACGCTCGCCGCAATCTGGCCCATCACCGTCTCAGAGCCCTGTCCGGTGTCTCCGACGCCGACCCGGACGGTGAGCGTCCCGTCATCTTCCAGCGTGATGTTACACCGGGAGAACTCGCTGCTCGGGACGCCGGATTTCGCCATCGCCAGCGCGACCCCGTAGCCGCGCTGGTAGCGGTCGTCGGCCGGTTCCTCGGGGCCGTCCGCCCAGCCGAGCGTCTCGCAGGCGCGTTCGAGACACTCCTTGACGCCGACGGATTCGAGGGTTCGCTTGCTCTCGCTGTACTCCGGTTCGAAGCTCTCGTCGCCCTCCTCGACCGCGTTTCGCCGCCGCAACTCGACCGGGCCCATCCCGATGGCCGCGGCGACCTCGTCGAGGTGGCTCTCGATGCCGAACGTCCCCTGTACCGCCCCGTACCCGCGCATCGCCCCGCCGGGCGTGACGTTGGTGTAGACCGCGCGCCCGGTGAAAAGCCGGTTCTCGCAGGGGTAGACAGACAGCGGTTCGTGGGCGGCGTTCATCAGCACCGCGGAGGCGTGACAGCCGTACGCGCCCGTGTTCGAGGTCACGTCGACGTGCATCGCCGTGAGCGTCCCGTCCTCCCGGACGCCGGTCTTGACGCGGACGGTCTGGGCGTGGCGCGTCTGCGCCCCGTGGAGGTCCTCCTTCCGGTCGTTTTTCAGCCGGACCTTCTCGCCGGTTTCGAGCGCGAGCGCCGCGCCGATGAACTGGTTCGGGAGCGTGTCCTGTCTGACGCCGAAGCCGCCGCCGACGCGGGGCTTGACGACTCGAACGTCGGTGCGGTTCAGGCCGAACACGCGGGCGATTTTGTCGCGGCAGATGTGCGAGACCTGCGTCGTCGTCCGCAGGACGAGCCGCCTTCGGTCGTCCACCCACGCGATGGTCGTGTTCGTCTCCATCGGGAGGTGGTGGACGGCCTGCGTCTCGTACTCCCCCTCGACGACCTCGTCGGCCGCCTCGAACCCGCGTTCGACGTTTCCCTCCTCGTGGCGGGTCTCGCAGACGACGTTCCGCTCGGGAGCCGCGTTCTCTTGAGGGTTCTCGTACGGCTCAGGGTGGAGCGTCGGCGCGTCCGCCCCCATCGCCTCGTGCGCGTCGAGGACGTGGTCGTACGGCTCGTAGTCGACCTCGATGGCGTCGACCGCGGCCGCGGCGGCCTCGGCGGTTCGCGCGGCGACGGCGGCCACCGGCTCGCCGACGAACCGGACCGTCTCGTTCAGGACGCGCTCGTCGAACGGGGCCGGGGCCGGGTAGGGAAAACCGGTTCGCGTGAAGCGGTCCTCGGGAACGTCCTCGTGGGTGAGCACCGCCTTCACGCCGGCTATCGCTTCCGCGGCCTCGGTGTCGATAGACCGAACGCGAGCGTGCGCGTGCGGGCTCCGAAGCACCTTCGCGGCGAGGGCGTCGTCGGTCGGCACGTCGTCGGTGTAGCGTGCCTTGCCGGTGACGAGCCCCCAGCCGTCGACTTTCTCGACGCTCTCGCCGACGGGGGCGTCGTCTCCGCGCGCCTCGCTGGTCGACTTCGCCGCCGTCTCGGGGTCGCCGGTGTCGGACCGAGGCATCTTACCCGGAGCCCTCGGACGACGCGTCCGACCCGGAGAGGCGGTCGGCCGCCGCTTGCACCGCCTCTATCTGCTGGACGTAGCCCGTACAGCGACAGATGTTGCCGCTCAGCGCGTCTGCGACCTCGCTCTCGGTCGGCTCGTCGTTCCGCTGGAGGAGGTCGTACGAGGCGAGCAGTACGCCGGGGATGCAGTAGCCACATTGGGCGGCCCCGTGTTCGAGGAACGCCGACTGAAGGGGGTGGAGGCCGCCGTCGTCGTCGGCCAGTCCCTCGACGGTCATCACCTCCGCTCCGTCGCAACTCGCCGCCGGAACGAGACACGACCGGGTGACTCCCTCGTCGCCGAGGATGACGTTGCATGCCCCGCAAACGCCCTCGTCACAGCCGTTTTTGACGCCGTAGTACCCCGCCCCGCGGAGCGTCTCCATGAGCGTCTCGCCGGACGAGACGGCGAACTGTTCGTCTTCACCGTTCACGCTCGCTCGGATTACGGTAGTTGACGTGCTATCTTGAATCATTCTTGAATATATCGGCTCCTATACGCAATTAAATATTCTGGTAGGGGGCATAATTGTGCCAGCATCCCCTCGATTGTCCGGTTCACGAGCGCGGTCTTCGGGAGCGGTCTCGATGTCGCCGGTGTGGTCGTTTCGTTCGTCGTCTCCCCAGCCTCACCCCGCCTCGCACCGACCCCGCCTGATTCCCGATTCGACGCTCCCGTTTGAAATAGTCGAACGCGTTCCGCGGGAGGTCGAGCGCGCTGTGGCGACCGCTCGCGGCTCGCGAGAGACACGATACCGTTTGTCATCACGGGGGTCGTGCGTCTGGAATAGGAAATTACAACCGTAAATTTGTAATCCATCGCGAGGAGTTCACCCAAGGACGGGAGCGCACGCCGTGGTGTCGCTGTCCCCCGTCGCGCGTTCGAGCATCTTGGACGAGCCGAGGTAACCACCGTCGCTCGGCGGTGGCTAACGGAGCGGTATCACCCCACTTTCGTCGAGCGCGCTCGATGTCTCGCTCGGACGGGATGAGTAATCGGGTTCGAGCTGGTCGTGTGGGCGGTTGTCGGACGCACTTGTCTCGTCGGCGTTTGAAATAGTCGAACATTCTAATCCGGCCCTCCGGTTGGAACTGTGTATGTATTCACTAAATTTGAAAAATATCGAGTATTCTGGCCACCAAATCGCCATCTCACGAAATGTTTATCAACAAGTGGTGTTACTCTCGGGGTAAGTACGCAATGATACCTTTCAGACCGAAGCCGACAGCCGCCGACCGCCGGCTCCGGACGACGGGGACGGGCGGCGGTTCGGTCGCGGACGTTCCTGCCTCGCCGCGACACGGTGCCACCCGGCGGCGGAATCGACGGCGCAGCGGTCGCCGTGACGGGGGACCGTGACGGCCCCGACTCGCGGCAGTGCGGGTCGCGTTTCGTTCGACATCGACGGCGACTCTCTCCGCGAAGACATCGAGCGAACGGCGGTATTCGGCTCGGTAGACACCGAACACGGGCGCGGTCGAACCGCGCTCCCCGCCGACGCGGCGAACGGGCGGGCCCGCGATTACCTCGTGAGCCGCCTCGAAGCGGTCGGTCTCGACGTCCGTATCGACGCCGTCGGCAACATCGCCGGTCGGTGGACCCCGGACGGCGTCGACCCGGATGCGGCCCCGGTCGCCGCCGGGAGCCACCTCGATTCGGTTCCGAACGGCGGCATCTTCGACGGACCGCTCGGGGTCTACGCCGCCGTGGAGGCCGTCCGAAGCATCCGCGAGAGCGACCTGACGCCCGCTCGCCCGCTCGAAGTCGTCTGCTTCACCGGCGAGGAGGGGACGCGCTTCGCTGACGGCGTCCTCGGGTCGACGGTCGCCGCCGGGAAACGCGGCGTCGACGAGACGCTCGCGCTGACGGACGGCGACGTGACGCTCGAAGACGCCCTCGACCGCGTCGGCTACCGCGGCTCGGGCCGCCTCGACGCGAGCGCGTGGGACGCGTGGGTCGAACTCCACATCGAACAGAACACGCGCCTCGGAGACGCCGGCGTCCCTCTCGGTATCGTCACCGACATCACCGGAACCGCGCGGTGTCACGTGTCTATCGAGGGGCAGGCCGACCACTCGGGGACGACCGAGATGACGGCGCGCCACGACGCGCTCGCCGCCGCGAGCGAACTCGTCTTGGAGGTCGAGCGGCGCGCCGCGGACATCGCGACGACCGGCAGCGGCACCGCCGTCGGAACCGTCGGCGAACTCGACGTCGAACCGAACGTCGTCAACGTCGTCCCCGGCGCGGCCTCGCTCCGCCTCGACCTCCGGTCGGTCGACCGCGAGGAGATACGCCTCCAGTTGGACGCGGTCGAACGGGCGCTCGACGCGGTCGAGACCCACCGCGGCGTGACGACTTCGTTCGACTGCACCTACGACGTTCCGCCGACGCCGCTGTCGGAGCGCTGTCGGCGGGTCGCGACCGAAGCGGCCCGCGCGTGCGACATCGAGACGCTGTCGCTCCATTCGGGCGCGGGTCACGACACGATGCAGGTCGCCGACGTGACCGACGCCGCGCTCGTGTTCGTCGCCTCCGAGAACGGCCACTCGCACTCACCGAGAGAGCGGGCCGACTGGGCCGACTGCACCGCCGCGACCGAAGTGCTCGCGGGGACGCTCGCCAGACTGGCGACGACGGGCGACACCGAGACGGACGACACCGAACGAAACTAACCACCATCACACGAACCACTACACCCATGTTACAGCTAGAAATCGGAGACCGGACGTTCACCGCAGAACTGCACGAAGACCGCGCGCCCGCCTCCGTCGAGGCGGTTCGAGAGTTCCTCCCGTTGGAGTCGGGGCTCATGCACGTCCGCTGGAGCGGCATCGCGACGTGGATAAACATCGACGAAATCGACCTCCCCGAGATTCCGCGGGAGAACCACACCGTCTACCCGTCGCGGGGCGACCTGCTTCTCTACCCCGGCTACCGGAACGAACAGGAGATTCTCGTCCCCTGCGGCCCGACGTGCTTCAAGAGCCCCGCCGGTGAACTCGCCGGGAACCACTTCGCGACCATCGACGCGACGGCGGAGGAGCTGAAGGCAATCGAGGAACTGACGCTCCGCGAGGGCGTCCAAGACGTCGTCATCCGAGAGGTATCGGAGTGACCGACATCGCGGTCCTTCACGACGTGCTTTCGGCCGCCGCGCGGAGCGACTACCTCGTACTCGCGTGCCCCTCACCGAGACGACGCGCGGCCTCGTCGACGAGCGGACGTTCAACGCGCTCCCGACCGTCGGTATCGGCCCGTCCGTAGGCGGGGACGCCACAGGCGGTCGCACCGGTAGCGCGCGCCCTCGATGAGCCGCGCGATTGCATACGTTCCCTCGATGATTTCTACGACTGTCTCGCTCGACGAGCGAGCGCTGTCTGTACGTGTGTTCTTGCTCGAAGGAAAACATCATTCATAGATATATTAGGTGAATAAGGGGTAGTTTCAAAAGCCAGTCTCGTGTCGTGTGAGCTGATGACTAGCACATCCGCCGATGCGGAGAGCGACTCGGTCGTACTGTACGATATCGAAGACAGACCGCCGCTGGGCGAGGCGGTCCCGCTGGGAATCCAACACGTCCTCGCGATGTTCCTCGGCAACGTCGCGCCGCCGCTCATCCTCGCGGGCGCCGTCGGTTCGGTGTCGGGCCAGACGACGTTTCTCGTGCAGATGGCGCTCATCGTCGCCGGCGCGGCGACGCTCGTGCAGGCCTTCCCAATCGGTCCCGTCGGCGCGCGACTCCCAATCGTCATGGGAACGAGCTTCGCGTTCCTCGGCCCGCTCATCGGCATCGGCCAACAGTTCGGCATCGCCGCGGTTTTCGGCGCGTCACTTCTCGCCGCGCCCGTCGAGTTGGTGATGGGCGTCACGCTCGACCGCTTCCAGAAGTACTTCCCACCGCTCGTCACGGGCATCGTCGTGATGCTCATCGGGCTGACGCTCATCCCGACGGGGATGAACTACGCCGCGGGCGCGTCCGCCGGCCCCTCGGCCGCCGGCTACGGCTCGTTTGCGAACCTCGGCCTCGCGGGGCTCGTCTTGGTCGTCACGGTCGTTCTCAACCAGTTCTTCGACGGCTTCCTCCGCGTCATCAGCGTCTTCGTCGGCATCGTCGTCGGCTACGTCGCCGCCATCGCGCTCGGGATGGTCGACTTCACCGCCGTCGCGACCGCGGGGTGGATAACCGTGCCGACGCCGCTCAGGTTCGGCCTCGAATTCCCGCCCAGCGCCGTGCTCACGGTCGCGTTCCTCTACGTCATCACCGGTCTCGAAACCATCGGCGACATCTCCGGCACGGTGTCGGCGACCGGCCGGAACCCGACCCGCAAGGAGTTCCGCGGCGGCCTCGTCGCCGACGCCGTGATGAGCGCGTTCGCCGCGCTGTTCAACGCGCTTCCCAACACGTCGTTCTCGCAGAACGTCGGCCTCGTGAGCTTCACCGGCGTCGCGAGCCGATACGTCGTCGGCATCGGCGGGGTCGTCCTCGTCGTGCTCGGCTTCGTCCCGAAGGTCGGCGCGGTCGTCTCCGTGATGCCCGACGCCGTCCTCGGCGGCGGCGCGCTCATCCTCTTCGCGATGATCTTCTCCTCGGGGGCGCGCATCATCACGCAGAACGTCACGCTCGACCACCGGAACTCGACGATTCTCGCGCTGTCGATGGCGTTCGGCCTCGGCGTGGCGTTCCGCCCCGAGGTGCTCCAGAACTTCCCCGCCGAGGTGCAGACGCTGTTCGGCTCCGCGCTCGTCACCGGCGGTTTCACCGCGCTCGCGCTCAACGTCGTGCTCCCCGGCGGCGGCGTCGGCCTCGGCCCGACCGAGCACACCGACGGCCTCGACCCGGAAGACCTGACCGAACTGTCGAGTTCTGAGTCGTCGCCCTCCGCGCCGGTCGACGACTGAGTTCGCCCCGTCTGCTGCTTTCTCGCCCCAGTTCGACCCGCGGTCTACCGGTACGTATAATTCGCTCCACCGAGGAGTGTGTCGTGATGATTATTGACACGATACTCGCCGGCGGGACCGTCGTCACCGACTCGCGGACGCTCGACGCCGCGGTCGCGGTCGACGAGGGTCGCATCGTCGGCGTCGGCGACGAGGACGCCCTCCCCGCTGGACGGAACCGAATCGACGCGACTGGACAGGTCGTCATGCCCGGCGTCGTCGACCCGCACGTCCACGTCGACGACCACGTCTCCATCGACACCTACCGAACCGTGTCCAGCGCGGCGGCGCTCGGCGGGGTCACCACGTTCATCGACTTCGCGTGGCAGGCCTACGAGGGTGCGGACAGTCCGTGGGACGAGCCGGCGACCCTCTCGGAGGGCCTCGAACGCAAACGCGCCAACCAAGAGCAGGCGCTCGTCGACTTCGGATTACACGGCGGGATTCTCAGGGAGGACGACGCGGTCTTCGAGGAGATTCCGGCGCTCGTCGACGACGGCGTGACCTCGTTCAAGATGTACACCGCCTACGAGTTCGGCGTCTCGAACGGCTTTCTCAAGCGGGTGTTCGACCGCCTCGCCGAACACGACGCGGTCGGCGTGGTCCACAGCGAAGACGACTCGGTCTGCCGGGCGCTCACCGCCGAGCTCCGGGCCGCTGGCGAGGACGCTCCCGAGACGTACCCGCAGTCTCGCCCCGACTACGCCGAGGCGATGGCCGCGTCCGACGCGGTCACGCTCGCGACCGAGGCCGGGGCGAAATACTACGGCATCCACACGACGTGCCGGGCGGCCGCCGACGCGCTCGCCCGCCACCGCGAGGACGGGTCACGGGTCAGGGCGGAGACCTGCACGCACTACACGACGCTCGACGACTCCGTCTACGTGGAACTGGGGAACCTGCCGAAAATCGCGCCGCCCATCCGCAAGGAAGACGACGTGGAGGCGATGTTCGAATACCTCCGCCGCGGCGTGCTGAGCGTCGTCTCGACGGACCACGTCGCCTCGAAGCGCGCCGACAAGGTCGACCGGCCGTGGTGGGAGGGCCCGTTCGGCGCGAACGGCGTGCAGGTCAGTCTCCCGGTGTTCCACGACGAGGCGGTCAACGAGCGCGGGCTCTCGTACCCCTTCCTCGTCCGCGTGATGTGTTCGAACCCGGCCGAGACGTTCGGCCTCCCGAACAAGGGCACGCTCGAACCCGGAACCGACGCCGATATCGTCCTGTTCGACCCCGACGAGACGTACACGATTTCCGCCGACGCGAACGCCTCGAAGGCGGACTACTCGATTTACGAGGGTCGGGAAGTCACGGGCCGGGTGACGAAGACGCTCGTCCGCGGCGAGGTCGTCGCGGCCGACGGCGAGGTCGTCGGTGACCCCGGCCACGGCCGGTTCGTGGAGCGCGAGCGCCCCGATTGGAGCGCGTGAGTCGGGCCCCCCGCCGATTCGACGCGGAAGGAGGGAGGTTCACGAGTAGGTTGAAGTGTCGAGGTCACGCACGCCAAACAACGATGCACGAACTCACGCTCCAGCAGGTGAACCGCCTCGACGACGACTCGTTCGTGGACGCGCTCGGGGAGATATACGAACACTCGCCGTGGGTCGCCGAGCGGGCGCGGTCGTCGCGACCGTTTTCGTCCGTGGACGAACTTCGGTCGGCCATGAAGCGCGCCGTCGAGGACGCGTCGCGCGAGAAGCAACTCCAGTTGCTCCGGGCGCACCCCGACCTCGGAGAGCGGACCGAGATGACCGACGCCTCGGAGGCGGAACAGGCGTCGGCCGGGCTGGACTCGCTCTCGCGGAGCCAGTACGAGACGTTCCAACGACTGAACGAGACGTACCGCGAGCGGTTCGGCTTCCCGTTCGTCATGGCGGTGAAAGACGAGAACCCCGACGCGATTGCCGCGGCGATGGAACGCCGGGTCGACCACTCGGAGTCGACGGAGTTTCGGACCGCGCTGGACGAGGTCCACACGATTGCGGAACTCCGGTTGGCGGAGCGGTTCTCGTCAGAATAGGAATCGACTGTCTGTCTGAATCAAAGCCGAAACGAGTCGCGTATGTCACGCGAACGCAAAGATTTTTGTTTAACGATGCACCGTTCATAGACGAATTATGACAGCGCAACAGTCACCGGTGGACGGTGACGCCCCGGACAGCGGCGAACAGCGGACGATGAACTACGGGAAGGAGAACGTCGCCGTCTACCGGACGTACGCGACCCCGCTGGAGGGCGTTCGCACGATTCCGGAGTCGTCGTTCGACGGGCGGGACAACGTGCTGTTCGGCCTCGACGTTCGCGTGCAGGTCGAAGGCGAGGAGTTCCTGCCGTCGTTCAGCGAGGGCGACAACACGAAGGTCGTGGCGACGGACTCGATGAAGAACTTCATCCTCCACCACGCCGGCGAGTACGACGGGGCCACCCTCGAAGGCTTCTTGGAGTTCGTCGGGTCGGGGTTCTTGGACACCTACTCGCAGATGAGCGCCGCCGAGGTGTCGGCCGACGAGATTCGATTCGACGAACTGCCCGTCCCAGAGGACGACGGCGACGGGTACGAGGCGAGCGACCTCGTCTTCCGCGTCTCCGACAACGAGTCCGGCTACGGTTCCATCTCGCTGACGCGAGACGACGGCACACCCGTCATCACCGACCAGACGAGCGGCGTCACCGGCCTCGAACTGGTCAAGGTCAAGGGGAGTTCGTTCACCGGCTACGTCCAAGACGAGTACACGACGCTCCCGGAGCGCGAGGACCGAACGCTCTATATCTCGCTCGATATCTTCTGGAGCTACGACGACCCCGAAGACGCGCTCGGCGAGGACCCCGAACAGTACGTGCCGTCCGAGCAGGTCCGCGACATCGCCCACGTCGTCTTCGACGAGGTCGACTCGAACTCGATTCAGGACCTCATCTACCAAATCGGCCTGCGCGTCCTCGAACGCTATCCGCAGCTCGCGTCCGTTCGGTTCGAGGCGAACAACCGCACCTGGCTCAGCGTCCGCGACGACCTCGACGGCGACGCCAGCGTCCTGCGGGAGCCGCCCGCGCCGACCGGCTTCCAGCAGTTCTCGATGGACCGCGGCGACCTCGACGAGCAGTAAGATGAGCGAAGGAGTAACCACGCACGTCCTCGACACCAGCAGCGAGGGACCGGCGGCCGGCGTCGACGTGACGCTTCAAAAACTGGATTCGTCCGGCGAGGCGGAGACGGTCGGCCGCGGCACGACCAACGACGACGGACGGGTCGACGAACCGCTTTTGTCGGGCGACGCGATGGAGACCGGAACCTACCAACTCCTGTTCGAAGTCGGCCCGTACTACCGCGACGGCCCCACGGAATCGTCGTTCTTGGAGACGGTTCCGGTCCGGTTCGTCGTCGACGACGCCAGCGAGCACTATCACGTTCCCCTGTTGCTGTCGCCGGGGAGCTACACGACCTACCGGGGAAGCTGAGACGCCGATCGGGACCATGGCTCGTCGCCCCGACAGGAACGCCAGAACGAACTAACAGCAATTCGGGAGTATCGAAAAAATACCATATTCCGTATCAATTTCGGGGCTGGACGATGGACCCACTCGTCTCGGAACCCGCCGTCGGATACTCGCCGGTTTCGAGACCTTGCTACCAGAGTACAACCGACGCTCAATCACTGTACCCGACGAAAGCGACCGTACTGGCGCTACCGACTCGAACATCACGCGAGGCCGTCG
This sequence comes from Haloferax sp. Atlit-109R, assembly GCF_003665865.1. Lineage (NCBI taxonomy): Archaea > Methanobacteriati > Methanobacteriota > Halobacteria > Halobacteriales > Haloferacaceae > Haloferax > Haloferax sp. Atlit-109R. Next base: position 1,166,464 of record NZ_QPLO01000002.1, on the reverse strand, counting down.
TTCGTGCTGACGACGCGAGAGTCGCTCCGAACGGCACGTCTCGAAAGCTCGACCCTCGCGGGCCTGAAGACTGCGTCTAGTTCCTTTTTTCGTCTGTTGGTTCCTTCGAACGGGCCGTATCGACCGACCCGTTCACTCCTCTCCTACCGTAGAGAAAGACGATTGACTGCTCGCACACCTCTCAGTATTTTATTATATATTGGATTTATAGATAATTCGTTCTTTCGACTGTTGATTCACCGTCTCCCCGAAGCCGGCCGCCGTCTCTCTCGGGTGTCGATTCCGCGGTTCGGGGCCACCACCTTTTCCTCCGAGGAGTCGCTACTGCCGACGCCATGGGCGTGATGAGCAAGCTTCGACGGCTGCTCGGACTGGTAGAGGGCCACGAAGACGAAGTCGCCAAACAGGTCGGAAAGCGGACGAAGGTGAGCGAGGAGAAAGCCAAGAAAGGCATCGAAAAGGCGACTGACGCGGTCAAAAACGGCTCTGACTCCGGTTCGGGAGATCGGAGTAGCTACTGACCGCTGGTGGTAGTGGTGGTGCAGGGGCCGCGACGGGCGGTCGACCGGGGGAAGTCGGCCGCTCGCAGTTCTCGGCGGACCACTCATAACGGTCCGCCTCGCACACGGACTATGTCCGAATCTCACGCGCCGTCCCTCGACGGGCGCGTCTTCAAATCGGTCGCCAACGCCGAGAGCGGCGACGTCGGCGGCGACACCCACTTCTGGTTCGACCAGTCCGGCGACCTGATTCACGCGACGTACCGCGGCGGAACCGTCAGGCTGGGCCACCTCGTCGGCCGCCACCGCGGCGACACGCTCGACTTCCGGTACTCTCACGTCACCGACGACGGGACGACTGCGACCGGCCACTCGACGGACCGCATCGAGCGACTGGAAGACGGCCGCCTCCGCCTTCACGAGGACTGGTCGTGGGACTCGAAACCGGGGTCCGGCACGAGCGTCCTCGAAGAACTCACCGACGAGGAGCGCGCGGGACTCGACCTGTCGCCCGAGGCGTTCGACGGGCGGTAGCGACGCGCCCTGCGTTCGCTTCGCCGCTCGCCTCGCCGCCTGCCTCGTCAGTCGGCTACGACGCTCTCGGTCGCCCGCTCGGGAACCGACGAGTGGTAGACGGCGTCGCCGTCCGCATCGAACAGGTGCAGGCGGTCCGTATCGACGGCGAGTTCGACGGTGTCTCCGGCCGTGATTCGGCTTCGCGGCTCGACTTTGACCCGAATCTCCTCGTCGCCGAGGCGACAGTGCAGAAGCAGGAGTTCGCCGAGCGGTTCGGTGACCGTCACCTCGGCGGTGAACGACTCCGACGCCCCGGCGGTGTTCGAGACGAGAGACACGTCTTCGGGTCTGACGCCGAGCGCGAGGCCGTCGTCGTCCACGTCGTCCAGCCCGGAGCCCGCAGGGAGCGTGAGCGAGAGGCCCGGCGCTTCGGCGACGAGTTCGCTCCTCTGCCGGCGGACCGCCACGGGAACGAAGTTCATCGCGGGCTCGCCGACGAAGCCGGCGACGAACTGGTTCGTCGGGTAGTCGTACAGCTCTTGGGGCGGTGCGACCTGCTGGAGCCTCCCGTCTTCGAGTACCGCGACCCTGTCGCCGAGCGTCATCGCCTCCGTCTGGTCGTGGGTGACGTAGACGGTCGTCGTATCGAGGTCGCGGTGGAGTTTGAGCAGTTCGGCGCGCATCTGCACCCGGAGCTTCGCGTCGAGGTTGGACAGCGGCTCGTCCATCAGGAACACGTCCGGTTCGCGGACGAGCGCCCGGCCGATGGCGACCCGCTGTCGCTCCCCGCCCGAGAGTTCCTTCGGCTTCCGGTCGCGGAGGTGTGCGATACCGAGCGTCTCGGTGGCGTCTTCCACGCGCCGTTCGATTTCGTCGGCGGAGAACTCGCTGGCCGATTTCATGCCGAACTTCATGTTCTCCGCCGCCGTCATGTGCGGGTACAGCGCGTAGTTCTGAAACACCATCGCGATGCTTCGGTCCTTCGGCGGCACCTCGTTGACGACGCGGTCGCCGATGGCGATGGAGCCGTCCGTCACCGATTCGAGGCCGGCGAGCATCCGGAGCGTCGTCGATTTGCCGCACCCCGAGGGGCCGACGACGACGAGGAACTCGCCGTCGTCGATTTCGAGGTCGATACCCTTCACGGCGCGCACGTCGTCGTACGTCTTCCGTAAGTTCTGAATCGTGATGTCTGACATGGTGGGTTCGCTATTTCTGTTGGATGGTGAGCGTTCGCAGGAGCGGTCGGTGCAGCACGACGAGCACGACGAGCGGCGGGAGCAACGCGAGGACCGCGCCGGCCATGATGAGCCCCCACTGCGTCAGCCCCGCCTGCGCGGAGCCCTGGAGGTACCGAATCCCCACTTGGACGACCTGACTGCTCTTGTCGGTCACGACGACCAGCGGCCAGAGGAACTGGTTCCACGTGTAGATGAACGTGATAACGCACACCCCGGCAATCATCCCTCTCGACATCGGGACGAGCACCCTGAACAGGAAGGTGAGCGGGCCGACGCCGTCGAGGCGCGCGACCTCGACGAGCGAGGCCGGAATCCCCGTGAACTGCTGGCGAAAGAGGAACACGGCCGTCGCGCTCGCGATGTAGGGTCCGGTCAACGCCAACAGGGAGTTCGTCCAGCCGAGGTCGGCCATCAGCTGGAACAGCGGGACGATTCGAACCGGCACCGGCAACAACAGCGTCAGCAGGATGAACATGAACACCGCCCGCTCGTACGGGAAGCGGTAGTAGACGAGCGCGAGCGCCGCGAACAGCGAGAGCGTGACCTTCCCGACGACGACGACGACGCTCATCACGAACGAGTTCAGCATGTACGTGCTGAAGTCGTAGTTCACGAGCGCGTCCGAGTAGTTCGACAGCCCCCTCGACCCGAGGCCGAGGTTCGTCACCTGATACACCTCCGTCGTCGACTGCGTGCTCATGATAATCGCGAGCAGCAGCGGCGACGCCATCAGGAGGATTGCGAAGACGATGCCGCCGTGCAGCAGCGCGTCGTCCGGCAGTCGGTGCGCGAGTCTTCCCGCGTCGAACGTCGTGGTGTCTGTCTCTGTGGCCATCTCGTTATCCTCCGTACCGCCCGTAGCCCGACGCGAACCGAAGCTGGATGTACATCAGAACCGACACGACGACGAACAGAATCACGGACTGCGCGGACGCCAGCCCGAGGCTGTTGAACTGGAAGGCGTCGCGGTAGAGCTTGAATATCAGGAAGTTCGTGGCGTCGCTCGGCCCGCCGCTCGTCATCAGGTCGACGAGCGGGAACGTCGAGAAGAACGCGTATATCGTGTTCATGACGACGAGGAACGTCATCGTCGGCGCAATCATCGGCACGTACACCTTGTACAGCATTCTGAACCGACCGACGCCGTCGATGCGCGCGTTCTCCGTCAGTATCTCGGGGATGTTGTTCAGCGCGGCGACGATGAAGATGATGTTGTAGCCGAGTTGTTTCCAGACGGCGACGACCGCGAGGATGGCGAACGCCTGCGGGCCGTCGTTGAACCAGTCCAAGGTGAGCGGCGTCAGGAGTTCGAGGTAGTGGGTGAAGATGCCGAGATTCGGGTGGAGAATGAAGTTCAGGAGAATCGCGGCGACCGCCGGCGGGAGCGCGTACGGCCAAATCGCGGCGACGAGATAGACGGACGACCGAACGTCGACGGAGAATATCAGGTAGCCGATCAGCAGCGAGACGCCGAGCGTCCCGAAGACGACGACCGCCGCGAACGCGACCGTGATGAAGAAGCTGTACTGGTAGGTGCCCGACGTGAGCAGGGTGACGAAATTCCCGAGCCCGGTCCACGTCTGTCGCTGTCCGAGAAACAGCGTCTCGTAGAGACTGAGGCGGAACGTTTCGAGCGCGGGGTAGTACAGAAACGCGACGAGTACCGCAGCTGTCGGGAGCAACAACAGCGCCGCCTGAAGCGTCGAATCGTACGGTTTTGTGGCAGTAGACATGTGGCTGACGTGTCGGGGAGCCTACTGGCTCCCGTCGTAGTTGCCGTTGTACCCGGCGAGCGCCTCGCCGACCTGCGTGTCCATCCGCGACAGTCCCTCCTCGACGCCGAGTTGGTCGTTGATGATGCTGACCGATATCTCCTCGTTAATCGACCGGGTCTTGGGGAACACACCCATCACCGCGCCGCGAGTCGCGGGCGTGTCTTCGGTGTCTTGTAGCTGGTCGAACGCCGTGCTGAAGTTGGGGTTGTTCTCGAACCAGCCGTCGTCCGTGAGCTGGTCGATGGAGCTCTGTCGGACCGGGAAGTAGCCGCTGTTGCGGTGCCAGCGCGCCTGCTGCTCGGTCTGGGTGACGTAGGCGATGAACTCTCCCGCGGCCTGCTTTTTCTCGTCGGAGAGGGCGTCGGGCACCCACAGCGACCCCCCGCCGATGACGACGCCGGTGTTCGCGCCGTCGGGCGTCGGCAGGTAGCCGGAGCCGAGTTCGAAGCCGTTCTCCTTCGCGCCGGACTGCATCGAGACGATGTTCGACGTGGAGTCCCACAGCATCGGCACCTTCTGGGTGAGGAACGCCTGTCGCGCTTCGCCCCACGCCTCGATGCCGGGGTTGAGATAGAGACCGTCTTGGGCCATCCCCTTCCACCAGGAGTAGACGCTGCGGCCCGCCTCGGAGTTGAAGAACGTCTGGTCGGGTCGACCGTCGCGGCCGTTCTCTTGGTTCACGAGCACTTGGTCCTGTTTGGCGAACTGCTGTTCGACCTGCATCCAGGTGTGGTTCGGCCAGCTGATTCCGCTCTCCATGTCGGTCTGGTCGACGATGGTCTGTGCGGCCTGCCGGACCTCCGCGAGGCTCCGCGGCGGGGTTTCGGGGTCGAGGCCCGCCTCCTCGAACGCGCTCTTGTTGTAGAGCATGATGGTGTTCGAGGAGTTGAACGGCATCGAGTTCAGCGTCCCGTCCATGCGGTAGTAGTTCAAGACTGACGGCAGGAAGTCGTCGAAGTCGATTTCCTCTTCCGGCAGAATCTCCTCGACCGGCGTGAACGAGCCGCTGTCGAGCGCGAGTCGCGTCCCGACCTCGAATATCTGGACGATACCCGGCGGGTCGCCGGCCCGCGACGCCTGCAACGACTGGTTGAGGTTCTGCCGGTAGCCGCCGTTGTTGACCGCCTCGATGGTGATTCCGTCGTTCTGCTGTGAGAACTCGGCGGCCATGTCTCCCAGCGTCTGGCCGAGTTCGCCGCCGAAGATGTGCCAAAACGAGACGGTCACGTCCTGCGCGCCGGATGTCCCGGCCGTCGTTCCCGACTGTTCGGTGCTCCCGCTTCCGCCCTCGGTCCCGGTCGGTGAGTCGCCCCCGCCGCCGGAACAGCCCGCGAGTCCCGCGACGCCGACGGCCCCCGCCGTCGCGAGGAATCCGCGCCGACTGGTTGTGCGTCCGGTAGCTCGGTTCGTCGTTTCGGCTCGCTCGCCGATAGGGCCATTTTCAGGCATGTACTGGGACATATCCGAACACATAATTTAAATTTTCCTATTATTTGGAGTATAATTAGACATATGTTGTTCTCTGGTGTGGCTCGTACCGCTCTGATTGGGGTATAAAAAGGTGGTCGACGGCCTCGGGCGTCGAGTCGGGTTCACGAGCACGCCTCCGGGGCGACGACATCCCATCGGTCGACGGTGAGGGCGTCCACGCCGAGCGACCGGAGGGTCGTCGCGGTCGCTTCGTCGTCGACGGTCCACGCGTCGACGAGCAGGCCGGCGTCGTGCGCGCGCTCCACGAGGTCCGAGGAGGTACACAGGCCGTGTTCGACGTGGACGAACTCACAGCCTCGTTCTGCCGCCCACGTCAACTCCGCGGACGCGTCGTCGCGGAACGAGTAGCCGACCTCGGCCGGCGTCGGCGTCTCCAGCGCGATATCGACCGCTTCGCGCGACGGCGACGAGAAGACGACCCGCTCGTCGAGTCCCTCGACGGCCGCTAAGGCGTCTTCGACGAGGCCCGGGTCGCGGGTGTCGAGGTTCATGCCGGTGCCCGCGGGCCACGCCTCGACCACCTGGTCGAACCGCGGAATCGTCGCCTCCGAGCCGTCGACGCGAAGCGCCGTGAGGTCGTCGACGGCGGTTTCGTCGAGTCGACCCGCGGCCGTCGTCAGCCGCGACAGGTCGTCGTCGTGAAACGCCACCAGCTCCCCGGAGCCACAGCGCATCACGTCCACCTCGACGAGGTCGACGTGGGGCGCGGACCCCTCGATTGCGGGAATCGTGTTCTCTGGATACTGGCCCGCACAGCCTCGATGCCCGATAGTGAGCATACGATACGTCATCGACAACGACTTATCAACCGTACTATGATAGCAACGTACTGAACAGATTACTATTGAGACAACATAGCAGTCACAATATACGAGCCCCGGCCACGTCGGTGCATGGTGAACGACCGCTACCTGTGGACCGCGATTCGGGCGGCCGAGGTCGCCGGCGACGAGTTACGGGCCCGGTTCGAGTCGAGTTCGCGCGAGCGGTTCCGCGACCGCCCGGCGGACGAAGCCGCCGAAGCGCGAATCACCGACGTGATAGCCGCCGCCTTCCCGGACGACAACGTCGTCTCCGAGGAGGGTTCCCCGGAGTTCCGCCCGAAGCCGCGCTGGGTCGTCGACCCGCTCGACGGCACGGTCAACTTCCACAACGGCGTGCCGCACTTCTCCGTCTCTATCATGTACGAGGGTGCGACGCGGCCCGACGTCGGCGTCGTCAACTACGTCCCGGCGGACCAGTTGTACGTCGCAATCGAGGGCGAAGGCGCGTTCGTCAACGGGCGGGAACTCTCGGTTTCGAACGCCGCCGAGCTGTCTGAGGCGCTCGTCGTGACCGGGTTCGACTCGCTGGCCCGAGCGAACGGCGACGGCGCGTACCTCGAAGCGCTCTGCGAGTCGACGCGAGGCGTTCGCCGGATGGGGTCGGCCGCCGCGGAGTTGGCGCTCGTCGCCGCCGGCCGCTTCGACGTGTACTTCGAGCAGAACCTCGATATGTGGGACGCGCGGACCGGCCCGCTTCTCGTCCGCGAGGCCGGCGGCGAGGTGACGCACGTCGAGGCGATAGACGACGTGACCGGCGACACCGTCGTCGCGTCCAATCAGGCGCTCCACCGGCAGGTCATCTCGCTCATGTCCCGGCACAGCGCGCTCGGGTGATGTGGCGCGTCTCGGGCGGCGGTTCGGCGGTTCGGTGGTTCGGCGGTTCGTCGATTGGGCGGTTCAGGGTTCGACGGCTCGGCGGTTCGTCAGCCCCTCAGCCGTCTCTCGCTTCTCGGCGCTTGACGGCGTCCACGTCGAAGTCGTTGACCGCGCGGTTCGGTTCGAGGCCCGCCCGCTCGACGACCTCGATGTCGGCCGCCGGCGACTGGCCGTCGGTCGTCAGGTAGTCGCCGGTGAGGACGCCGTCCGCGCCGGCCTCGAACGGCAGGTGTTGTTCGTCGGGCGCGAGATTCACTTCCCGCCCGCCGGTCAAACGGACGCGCGCGTCGGGGTGGAGCAGTCGGTAGACTGCGACGGTCTTGACGAGTTCCGTCGTCGTGATGTCGGCGTGGTCGGCGTCGCCGAGCGGCGTGCCGGGGACGGGGTTGAGCACGTTCACCGGGAGCGACTCGACGCCGACTTTCTGGAGTTCGAGAGCGGCGTCGACCCGGTCCGCCGGCGTCTCGCCCATCCCGAGGATGACGCCGGCACAGAGGTCCATCCCGGCGTCTTTCGCCCGCCGGAGCGTCACGAGTCGGTCCTCGAAGTCGTGGGTTCCGACCACTTCGTCGAAGTACCGCGGCGAGGTCTCGATGTTGTGGTTGTAGTGGTTCACGCCCTCCGCAGAGAGGATTCGCGCCTCCTCCTCGGTGAGCAGGCCGAGCGAGGCGTCGATTTCGACGCTCGTCTCGTCGCGGACGAGTCGAATCGCCGCCAGCACCTCCGCCCACTCGTCGGGTCGGCGCTCCTTCGAGACGCCCTTCTCGGCGACGACGATGCCGAACCGCTGTGCGCCGTCGCGTTCGGCGCGCCGCGCGGCGTCTAACACCGCTTCCGGCCCGAGAAAGCCGTGCGTCTCGATGCCGGTGTCGAAGTGCGCCGACTGCGCGCAGAAGCCGCAGTCCTCGGCGCAGTCGCCGGCCTTCGCGTTGACGATGGAACAGGCGTCGACGGTCCCGTCGGAGCGGACGGAGCGGACGTAGTCGGCACCCGCCGCGAGGGGCTCGACCGGCTGCGCGATGAGCGCTATCCCGTCGGTCCGGTCGAGTTCGTCGCCGTCGAGCACCCGCCGCACCGCGTCGTCGACAGTCGGGTTCCCAGTCTCGTAAACCATACTCAACTACTCAGTTGACGAACTCAAAAATCCGTTGTCTCGTCGACATCCGTCTTCCCGACGAGAAATGCTCGCCCGTGTGTGGGACGGCCGACCCCTCGGGGGCCGCCCGGCCACGTTCGCGCCCGCGGATGCGTCACTCACCGAGCGGCGTCGCTCGGTTCCACGGCCGTCTGCTCGTCGTCGGACTCCTGTATCGACTCGTACTTGCCGCGGTAGTACAGCCACCCGAAGACGAGCAGCGTCAGGGGAAAGAACACGAGGGCGACGAGCGCCGCCGGCGGAAACAGGACGAACAGCGCGAACGTCTGCCACGAAACGAGTGTGTCGCGTGCCATGCCCGATAGTTAGCATTGGGTTGACATGTGTATTCGGGAACGATTCCGGTCGGGTCGAATCGGATTTCCGGGGATTCTATCGTGTCTCGGCGACCGGAACGGTAGTCACTTTCACCACCTTTTATTTTGTTTGAGTCGAAGTAGCGGTAGTGACTGATATCTCAGATTCTCTTCGGCTCCTTTTCGAGACGTCGGTCGAGCGAGACGGCGACCGTTACGTGGTGTCGATTCCGACCGAACTCGTCGAAAACGGGTCGATTTCGACGGAGGAACTGTACCGCGTCGCGCTGCTTTCGAGTCCGCACGCCGCGTCGGCGACCGAGGCCGCTGTCGAATCGGCGGCGGCGACGACGACGGAGACGACGGCGACGACGACCGCTGACGACCGCGACATCGATTCGGACCCCGCTCGGGAATCCGCCGCCGACACCGCGTCTGGACCCCGCGAAGCGCACTCTCAGCCGCGACAACCGCCCGTCGCGGAGGGCGACGTTCGGTCCGTCATCATCGACACGCTCGGTGACCAAGGCGACGGCATCGCGAAGGTCGAACGCGGCTTCGTCATCATCGTCCCCGGCACGGAACCCGGCGACCGCGTCGAGGTCGAAGTCACCGACGTGAAACAGACCGTCGCGTTCGCGGAACCGGTGGACGGCGCGAGCGTCTGACCCGCGGGTCCGAACGCCGGCTCTGCCCTCGTGGTTGGTATATTCCAAACGAGACCACATTAGGCTCGGAACCTTCACTGAAGAGCGTGGAATCGTCACAGAGACGGCTTCCAAACGAGACCACATTAGGCTCGGAACCGTAGCCGCCGATACCATTCTATGTCCGAACGAACGTTCCGTCACGCCTCTACGCTATCCGACGATGCGCGAGCCGAGTCCCATCGAACGGACCGCCCGGCGTCCGAATCGGGCGATGACGCCGACATGGACGCCGCCGACGTGCAGTCGCGGTCGGCGGCGCACGAACCGATGGTGTCCGACCATCCGGCAGGGAATCGCGCTGTGGGCGATTATCGCGGTCGGCTGGGCGGTCATCCCCGCAGACCATCCGATGCAGATTGCCGTCGCTATCAGCGGCGTGTACGCCTCGCTTCTCCTGCCGACGGCGCTCTACTTCGACTACCGGGAACGACGCGCCGAATCGAGCGCCGAGGGGAGAGTCCGCGAAACCGCGGGCGCACTCGCTGACCGCGTCCGCGACGCGCTGCCGGGTCGCGGCAGTTCGACTCGCGCGTCGTCGTCGTGTTCGTGCAACCGCTGACGGCGTGAGAACGGCGTCGCGTCGCCCGCGGCCGAACCCGCACAGTCTGAATGGGTCGAACGGGTCGAACAGTCCGAACGGGGCGTCTGAAAACGACGCGAATCGAAGAAAGAACCGTCTTCTCGCGCTCGAAACGTCCGCTTAGGCGGTCGACCCGACGGCCCTTTCGCCCGATTTCTGGGTCGCTTCGAGGAGTTCGCGGTAGCGGTTTCTGATGGTCACTTCGCTGATGTCGGTCACGTCGCTCACCTCGGACTGCGTCAGTCCCTCGTCGGCGAGGAGCGCGCCGGCGTAGATGGCCGCCGCCGCGAGTCCGACCGGGCTCTTGCCGCTGTGGATGCCCTGCCGCTTCGCGTTGTCGAGGAGCGACCGAGCGCGGCGCTCCACGTCGTCGCTCACGTCGAGTTCGGAGACGAACCGCGGGAGGTACTGCGCCGGGTCGGCCGGCTTCATGTCCAGCCCCAGTTCGCGGGAGACGTAGCGGTACGTCCGGGTGAGTTCCATCTTGTCGACGCGGGAGACGCGCCGCACCTCGTCGAGGGAGCGCGGGACGCCGGCCTGCCGAGCGGCGGCGTAGATTGCGGCGGTGGCGACGCCCTCGATGGAGCGGCCGGGCAGCAGGTCGTCGTCGAGCGCGCGGCGGTAGATGACCGAGGCGGTCTCGCGGACGGTGTCCGGAAGCCCGAGCGCCGAGCCCATCCGCTCGACCTCACCGAGCGCCTGCTTGAGGTTGCGCTCTTTGGAGTCGCGGGTGCGGAACCGCTCGTTCCACGTCCGGAGGCGCTGCATCTTCTGGCGCTGTCCCGTCGACAGGGAGTTGCCGTAGGCGTCTTTGTTCTGCCAGCCGATGTTAGTCGACAGCCCCTTGTCGTGCATCATCGTCGTCGTCGGCGACCCGACGCGGGATTTCTGGTCGCGCTCCGCGGCGTCGAACGCGCGCCACTCGGGGCCGCGGTCGATTTCGTCCTCGCGGAGGATTTCGCCCGTCTCGGGGTCGACCCACTCGCCGTGCTGCTCGTCGTAGACGAGGTCGGTCCGCTCCGCGACCGCCGCCTCGGCCGATTCGGTCTCGGCCTCGCCCTCGTCGCGCTCGTCGCCGGACTGTCGGGCCTCGGGTCCCGCCGCCGGTGCCGACTCGTCTCGCATCGAACGCCAGTCGACGTGTTTCGTGTCCATTGAGTACCTCTGTATTCCGGACCCAGGGTAATGGGCTCTCGTTTGGAATATACCAACTGTGTTCGTTCCCGGAATACGCGACCGGGAGACATCGACCGCTCGCACGTCGGTTGCCGCGTCAGTTATCCGCCCTTTTCGGCCGCGAGAGCTATCGAATCACGACAACACGCTCAGCGCTCGACGCCGAAGCCCTCGTCGCGGAGCGCGGCTTCGAGGCGCTCGCCGTGTTCGCCCTGCAGTTCGATGCGCCCGTCGGTCACGGTCCCGCCGACCGCGAGCCGTCGCTTCAACGTCGACGCGAGGGCGTCCAGTTCGTCGGCCGGGAGGTCGAGACCGTCGACCACCGTCACGGGCTTGCCGTACCGTCGGGTGTCGACGCAAATCGACGCGCGCTGGTCCGCCCGCGCGAGGTCGTCGCCGATTCCGAGGTCGTCCGGCAGGCCGGTGATGTCGCTGAAAGTGTCCTTTCCCACGCATCTACGTACGCGTCCGCGGCGTATCAGGGTGTGGTTGGAATGTTCCAACCGTTCTGCGGCCGTCTCTCGTCGAGCGTCCGGCCCGGGAGTCGCCGGTCAGGCGCTCGCTTCGAGCTTTTCGGGGTCGACGCGGTCTTCGACTTCGGTGCCGAGCGTGCCGGTGACGAACTGCCGGGCCAGCCACGCCTCGGCGCGGGTCAGGCGATACTGGAGCGTCGAGTTCGGGATGTCGAGTTCCTCCGAGATTTCTTGGACGGTGTGCTGGCGCGGCGTCTCGTAGTAGCCGAACTCGACGGCGGCTTCGAGCGCGGCCTGCTGTTCCGGCGGGAGGCCGTCGGCGGAGACGCTCTCTTCGAGCCAGCACTCGGGTTCGCTGATGCGCTGGACGCTCAGCGAGAGGCCGTCGCTGAGGCTGTCTTTGACCTCCTCGTAAATCTCGCTCACCGTGTCGTCGTCGGAGATGAGCAGTCGCCACTGGTTCTGTGCCCCCCGGCGTTCGGCCTGCATCAGGAGGCCGTCGCCGATGTGCTTCGCGGCGACGTGGGGAATCGACTGAATCCCGTCGCCCTCCTCGCGGCAGGAGTAGACGATGCGCCCGTTTGGCGTCTCCGACAGCACCTCGTACTCCCACTCGACGACCGGCGCGCCGCACATCCCGAGGACGCCGTTGCACCGGGTGGCCTGCTCGATGACCTCGTCGAACGCTTCGAGCGCCTCCGTCGGCCCGGTGAGGCGGTCGAGTCGCCACATCGACTCGCTCGTGGCGTGTATCGCCATGGTCTTGGAGTGTAAGTCCGGGTTCTCGATGAACAGGTCCATCACCTCGTCGGCACCCCGCTCGTACTCGACGGTGAAGACGAATTCTCGCATGAGTCTTCCCTAGTTCCCCGAGGCCTATATTCTTGGTTGGTATGTTCCAACTCCGTCCGCGGTTCGGGATTCCAACTCGCGGGCCGGGTCGTCCCGGTCGCCGCGTCGCCCGCTCAGGACTCGTCGAACGGCGACCGGGCGTGTTCGGGAACGCTCTCCGGGCGGGCGATGAGGTTCTCTCGGCCGAGATTTATCTTCGCGACGGTTCCCTCGTCGGCCATCCGCGAGAGGACGCGACTCACCTTCGATTTCGACCACTCCGTTCCCTCGACGACTTTCGACTGCCGGAGTTGGCCGCCGTTGTCGTCGAGGAGCCTGAGGACGCGCGTCTCGTCGTCGAGGAGTTCCTCGGCGGCGGGGGAGCCGTCGGCGGGGGAACTGTTGGCGGCCGACTGCGCACGCGCCGCACCGCCGCCTCCGCCAGTCTGGACCGCGTCCGCCGACGCTCCGTCGCCTCGGCCGTCGACGTGGTCGGCCGCGCGGGCGCGAACGTCGGACAGCCTCGCTCGCGCGTCGCTGTCGCGGACTCGCACGCCGACGACGAGCAGGGCGACCGCGATGGCCGCGACCGCGAGGACGAGCAGCCAGCCCTCGCCGCCGAGTTCCAGCGACCCGACGACCGCCCCCGGTGCGGCGTTCGGGTCAGTCCCCGCTTCGACCTCAGCACCGTCGCCGCGGCCGTCGCCGTCGGTGTCGCCGCGGTTCGGGTCGGTCCCGATGACGTTGACTTCGCGCCCGTCGTCGAGACCGTCGCCGTCGGTATCCGCCTCGGTCGGATTCGTCTCGTAGCGGTTGACTTCGGGGCCGTCTTCGAGGCCGTCGCCGTCGGTGTCGGCGGCGGCGGGGCTCGTCTCGCGGACGTTGACCTCGGGTCCGTCTTCGAGGCCGTCGCCGTCGGTGTCGGTGGCTGTCGGGTTGGTTTCGTAGCGGTTGACCTCCGCGCCGTCGTCGAGGCCGTCGCCGTCGGTGTCGGCGGTCGTCGGGTCCGTGCCGTGGGTCGTCACCTCAGCGCCGTCGTCGAGGCCGTCGCCGTCGGTGTCGGTCTCGGTCGGGTTGCTCCCCTGCTCGTTGATTTCGACGCCGTCGCTGAGGTCGTCGCCGTCGGTGTCCGTGCTCGTCGGGTCGGTCTCGTAGCGGTTGACCTCCGCGCCGTCGGGTACGCCGTCGGTGTCGGTGTCGGCGACGAGCACGTCCGTGCCGCGGTCGAGTTCGTCCCGGTTGCCGAGGTTGTCGCCGTCGGCGTCGCCGGCCGGCGCGAGCACCGTGACACCGCGACTCGCCTGCGCGACCGGCTCGCCGCCGTCGCCGGGTCTGACGACCGCTGTTACGGTGCGCTCGCCGGTCGCGTTCGCCGGCCACGCTGCGAACTCGAAGCCGACGCGCCGTTCACCGGTCGCGTTCGCCCCCTCGCTTCCGAGCGGTTCGCACCCCAACAGCATCGTCGAGCCGTCGTCGCGGTCGGTCTGCAAGCAGACCTCGGTGTCGTTGCCGTCTCCCGCGACGGTCACCGAAACCGTCGAGGGTTGCCACGAGGCGACGTACGGCCGGCCGTTCTCGGTCGCGACGACGCCCGGGCCGCCGTGGTCGACCGCACGCACTTCGACGCCATCCGCGGCGACGACGACCGGCGAGACGGCGACCGCGACGACGAGTAACGCCGCGACGAGCGTCCATCCGACCCCCGAGACGCGTTTGACTGGCATGTGTTTGTTCTTTATCTGTCGACTCTGCTAGTGTATAATGTTTTGTTTATCTGTTTATTGAACATTTTTACAACTATTCGGACAGTCAATTCGGTCTGAATGTTTTCATATACTGTATTTTCTCCCCGTCCGGGGCGTCGGTATCGACAGTCGCCACCGGGGTTCACAGGCGGGTCTATCGCTTCTCGATGTCGTTCGTCGCCGTCCGCGACCGCTCGCCGCCGCCTCTCGCCGGGTCGCTCCGCAGCGACGAGACAATCGCCGTACTGGGCCGCCCTCGTCGGCCCTCGGTTGGCTGGCGAACGTTCCGTTAATCCGACTGAAACGGTCGAAACAGTCGCTCGAAACGGTTGTTCAGGGAGAGAACGGTCGGGACGACTCTCCCCCATTATCATCCGCCGAGCGAGACTGCTGACTGCGATGCGCGAAACGCTCACTCGACGGCAGTTCGGTGTCGGCGTCGCGGTAGCGACCGTCGCACTCGCCGGCTGTACGGACACGGGCGGTGGTGGTGGTCCCGTGAACGGTACGAACGGCACGGACGGCGAACCCGCGGTCGGCGGTACCGAGACGACAGCCGAGACCGGTGGTGTCGGGACGACGACCGAGGACGAGACGACGATAGCGACGACAGAAGACGAGACGACGACGATAGAGACAACCGAGGAAGAAACGACGGAAGACGAATCGACGACCGACGACGGAACGACCGACGACGAGATGACGGAAGACGAGACGACGACCGACGACGAAACGACCGAGAACGAGACGACGACCGACGACTCGGCGTAACGACCGCGGTCGACGACCCGCTGGCGCACGCGCCGCGAGCGAGGCACGGCACGCTCGACTGGTACACCCGACTGCTCGTGCCCGCGGCGGCGCTCACCCCTCCAGCCCCCCACGACACACTCGCTCCCTGTCCCTTCGCGGGACAGCCGAATCCCCCTGACGCACCCTTCACGTTCGGTCCCCTTGACGCACACCTCCTCGACGTGCCCTCCAGCACGCTCCCCCTGTGCCCTCCAGCACGCTCCCTGCGCCCTCCAGCGCACTCGACCGACGTGCAGTCACCGACTTTTCGGACCCCAATCGCGTTCCGTCCCGGTGGCGCACACTCCGCGGAACATTTACCCGCCCGCTCGCTACTCGGGGTATGGACGCAGACGACAACCACCGCGGATGGGCCGAGCGTTCCGGCGACTTCTCGCCGGAGTACTACGCCCAAATCGGCCCGAACGAGGTCAGTGAGACGCTCGCGACCGTGTTCGAGCACTACGCGGCGGAGGACGCGTCGATTCTCGAACTCGGATGTAGCTCCGGTCGCCACCTCGCACACCTCCACGACCGCGGCTACGAGGACATCACCGGCATCGACATCAACGACGACTCCTTCGAGGTGATGGCCGAGTACTTCCCCGAACTCGTCGATACCGGCACGTTCCTCACCGGCGCAATCGAGGACCTGCTCCCCGACTTCCCCGACGACAAGTTCGACGTTATCTACTCCGTCGAGACGCTCCAGCACGTCCACCCCGACGACACGTGGGTGTTCGAGGAAATCGCCCGCGTCTCCTCGGACCTCGTGATAACCGCCGAAAACGAGGGCAACGGCCCGACGCGCGGGCGCGCCGGCTCCGAGGTGAGCTACGTCAACGACGACTTCCCGCTGTATCACCGCAACTGGAAAGACGAGTTCTCGGACCTCGGCCTCGCCCAACTGCTCTGCGAACCGGGCAAGCGCGACACGGTTCGCGTCTTCCGGGTTCTCTGACGCCCCGCGCTCGGCTGCCACACTCACAACTTGTTTCAATGAAGCCGGCGAACAGGGCGTGCTGACCATGTACACGATGTCCAGCGACGACTTCAGCGTTCATCAACAGGACTGCGACGAGGCCGGGTCCGGGATTCCCATCACCAGCCTCCCGGACGAAGTCACCTCTCTGGACGACCTGCCGTGTTCCTGCTGGGACGAGGTCGACTCGTTCGACGAACTCGACTGACGGGTGGGACGAGGGCATCTGCTGGCATCTCGCAGGCCGCCGATATGTCTCGTGAGTCGGTTGACGGGGCGACGACGCGGTCGGTCGTGATACCCGCTTTCAGAGTCGGTCGAGGTCGAGCGGCTCCGCCGCCTCCCAGTAGCGCTCGAACAGCTCGTCGGCCCACGTGAGCACCTCCGGTTCGGTCACGTCGATAGAGGCTTGGAGGATGCCGCTGTCGTCGCGGAGGAACAGGTGGACCGTCGAGTCTGCGATGGTCGCCGCCATCGGAATCGGCTCGTCGGTGATGCGGACGGCGGCCGCGTCGGCGTCAAGGAGGTCGCGGAGCTGTTCGCGCAGTTGGGAGTCGTGGGCGAGCGCGTCGATGGCGTCCGACGAGAAGACGCCCTCGAACCGCTGGTCGCCGGCGGCGGTCCGCTCCCTGACGATGTCGAGGTTCTGTTCGTTGAAGGCGTACGAGAAGATTCGCACGTCCTCGGCCTCGCTCAGAAGGGTCACGGCGCGCTTGACAGGCGCGTTCGGCCGGACCTGACTCGGCGTGGTAATCGTCGCCTCGGTCAGGTGTTCGAGGTCGAACGTGATGGCGTCGGTCGGGAGCCACTCGACGACCGGCCGGAGCTTGGCGTCGGTGTCGAGGATGTCGACGAGGTCGTCGAAGCCCCGCGAGACGAGTTCGCCCGTCACCGTCGCCCGGTACGCGCCGTCCTCGCGGACGAGCCACGACCGGTCTTCGAAGTCGCTGAGAATCCGGCCCATCGTCGGCTGTGACGCTCCGGTGCGCTCGACGAGTTCGCGTCTGGAGTGCGGCCGCTCGGCGAGGTACCTGAGCGCGTCGACGCGGTTCTGCGAGAGTGCGAGGAACTCTATCTCGTCTAATGCCGACTCCATGCACCGGGGTTGTGCGCGCCTCGGTAAACCTCTTTCGCGTCTCGAAATAATTTCACACCATGAATCATGCTCGACCGCCGCGAACCTTTCTTGCCATGAATTAATTTCTGAATCAAACTATACGTGGGGGAGTCGTACGTGTATCCAAGATGCGTTCACTTCACTCTGCGTTCGGTCTCTCGCTCGGAGGTGTGGGTCGGTGACGGCGACGCGCCGGCGGCTCGTCCTGTTCGTGCTGACGGCGTTCTTCTTCGGTGGGACGTTCGTCGCCGCGAAGGCGGGTCTCGACTACCTGCCGCCGCTTTTGTTCGTCGCGCTCCGGTTCGACATCGCGGCGGTGCTGCTCGTCGGCTACGTCGTCGCCACCCGCTCCCGCGCCGAACTGCTCCCGCGGTCGGTCCGCGACGTGGTCGGCATCCTCGCCACCGGCGTGTTCGTCATCGGCCTCGCCAACGCCCTCCTGTTCGTGGGGCAGGAGCACGTCTCCAGCGGCGTCGGGTCGATTATCTTCAGCCTCAATCCGATTCTGACGCCCGTGTTCGCCATGGCGCTTCTCGCGGATGAGCGCCTCTCCACCCGGGGCGCGCTCGGGATGCTCATCGGCCTGCTCGGCGTCGGCCTCGTCGTCGGCGTCGACCCCGCGAACCTGCTCGACGGCGAGGCGCTCTGGAAGGGCGTCGTCTTCCTCGGCGCGGTCAGCGGCGCGCTCGGGACCGTGCTCATCCGCTGGGCCGACACGTCGCTTTCGAGCACCGTCCGCACGGCGTGGGCGCTCCCCGTCAGCGCGGCGCTCACCCACGGCATGAGCGTCGCTTCCGGCGAGTCGCTCGCCGCGGCTACGTGGTCTCCGACGGCGCTCGTCGCGCTCGCCTACGTCGGCGTCTTCGCCGGCGCGGTGGCCTACCTCACCTACTTCGGCTTCCTCGACGACGTGGGGCCGATTCGCGGCAACCTCGTCTTCTACGCCGTGCCCATCGTCGCGACGCTCGGGGGGACGGTGCTCCTCGGCGAGTCGATTTCGACGCTCACCGTCGTCGGCTTCGCGACTATCTTCACCGGCTTCGCCGTCCTCGCGACGGAGTCGCTCCGCGGTACGGTCGTCCGCGTCTACGACGAACTCGGGTCCCGCGTGGCCGGTCTCGCCGGGGCCGCGGCTCCGGGCCGCGACTGAGTCGCTGACGAGTCGCAGACCGGTCGCTCGCGGAACGACGATGACCGGGTAGAAATGTAGGGGCGGACCATCGGGCGGCAGTCCGAGGGGGCAGGGTCGGAGTACCGTTGGCACGGGATGGGCCGCCTGTCTGTGCAGATATGTCACCTGTCCGCCGACCAGACAGCGTCGTGCGGACATGTGGAAATCGCCAGCTCCCTAAGTAGTCTTTTTGGCCGACGCCTCGAAAACCAGCGGACTGCGACGTGGTCCTTCCGATTTTCGCACTATCTATCGGAGAGCGCGACCGCCCCGAGCGCGGCAATCAGACAGCAGTTCCCGACGCCGACGAGGAACAACGCGTTCCAACCGGACGTATCGACGACGAGGAGCGCCGCGAACGCCGCGATACCGAGGGCGAACAGGAGGACACCGAGATAGCGGTCGTACCGCGGGTCGTAGTCGATTTCGGCCAGACGCAGGAGCGGTCCCGGTTCGGGCGGCTCGTCGCTCCGAGCGTCGCGGACTTTCCCGCGGAGATGCAGGAGCACCATGCCCGTCGCAACGGTCCAGACGACGCCGGCCGCGAGGTTGACCTGCGGGCCACCGAAGGCAACGGCAAGTCCCACGAAGACCGACGTGGCGGCTATCGCCCCTGAAACGGCGGTCTCGCTCGGTCCCGTCATTCGAAATCCAGCCGGAGATAGCTCGTTCCGTGCCGGTAGTTGTACGCCTCGACCACGACGCCGAATGCCGAAAGAACCGCGAGAACGGCCCACAGGAGATTCGACAGCGCGCCGCTGACGTATCCGCCGGCGAACAGGAACGTCGTGTACACCGCGGAAGCGAGCGGGAAGGCGGGGTGTTCACGGACGGTATCGACCGCGCCGGCGGCCATGTAGACGAGCGTGAGCAGACCCATGGCGGCGAGCACCGGATCGACCGGCCCGTCGATGAGCGTCGCCAGACCGACGAAGACGGCGGCGACGGCCGCGAGCACGGCCACTCGCCACCGGCTGACGCCGGCGGGCAGAACGGTGGAGGGCATCGCCTTCCTATCGACGTGCTGACTTTTTGAGTGTTTGGGAGCGCGGTCGTCCCGCTCTCAGGCCTTCCGCAGGCGGACGACGAAGACCGCGCCGCGGGGCTCGTTGTCCTCGACCCACACGTCGCCGCCGTAGCCGCTGACGATGGTGTCGACGAGGTAGAGGCCGAGGCCGGTTCCGGGGCTTTCGAGCCCCTTTTCGCCGCGGCCGAACACCACCTCTTTTCGGTCGTCGGGGATGCCCGGTCCGTTGTCGGCGATGCGGACGAGCGCGTCGTCGTCGCGGACCTCGACCGACACGTCGATTTCGGCCCGGTCGGTGTCGTTGTGCCGCACCGCGTTCGTGAGGAGGTTGCGGAAGACGGTCCCCAGCATGTCGTCGGCGACGACGGTCACGGTCGACGGCTCGTCGGGGAGCGAGACCGACGCGTCGGCGGTTCCGTCGCGGACCGCGCTCGCTTCCGCCCAGAGCGGTCCGGCGAGCGTCGTCGGGCGATTCGTCTCCTCGTCGTCGAGCATCGTCGCCATGAGGTTCCGGACGTTCACCGTGAGTTCGGTGGCGTGCTCGCCGTTCCTGATTATCGTGTCGAGGCGCTCGCGCAGCGCCTCGTCGTCGACCGACTCCTCGACCAGTTGCGCGTTGCCGAGGATGACGGCCATGTCGTTTCGGATGTCGTGACGGACGATCTGATTGAGGAGCGTGAGCTTCTCGTTTTGGGAGAGAATCGTCTGTTTCTGGCGGTGTAACTCGGTCACGTCGCGGAGGACGATGACCCACCCGACGGTCTGGTCGCCCCGTTCGAGTCGCTGGGAGCGGGCGCTGAGATACACCGCTTCGCCGCCCTCTCGGGTGGTTTCGATGCTGTCGTTTTGTTCCGTCGTCAGGTCGAGGTCCGGCGAGACCGCGGTGACCGGGTCGCCGACGGCCGCGCCGAAGCGCTCTAAGAGCGCCGCACCGCGGGTGTTGACGTGGACGATTCGCTTGTCCGCGTCGAGGACGAACACGCCGTCGGGCGACTCCTCCATCGCGGTCGTGTAGGCGATGGGCGGCAAGTCGAGAAACCGGTAGCGAAAGAGCGCGATGCCGATGGCCGCGGAGGTGACTGCGGCCGAGGTCGGAACGAGGTTCACGCCGTCGCTGTTGAACGGCGGGATTCCGAGCGAACTGCACGCGACGAAGACGAACGGGGCGGCGAGACCGACGCTCACCAACACCGCCTGCGGGATGTACGTTCGACCCAGTCGGGCCGCTTCGTAGAGGATGAGCACGATAGCCAGCACGGAGAGCACCGCGTTGTAGAGCAACTGCAACACGACGTGACCGAGACCGACGTCGACCCGCAGGACGACGAGACCGTTCGCCTCGACGAGGCGCGTCGCCTCGATGGCGAGGCCGTTCGGATTCGCAAACAGGACCGCCAGAAAGACGGCCGGCACGGTCATGACCGCCGCGACCAGTCCGGGCGTGATTCGGCTGACCCGGTCGGTGTGGAGGAGCGTAAAGAGGAACGCGAGCGCGCCGAGCGGCGCGACGCCGAAGTAGAGAAACCGGTAGAAAAGCAGCTTCAGCGCCGGGTCGGTCTGCAGGAGTTTGAGCGCCGCAAACCCGGTCCAGAGGGCGAGTCCGACGTTCACGGCGAAGAAGGTAACGAGCTCGGACGACTGCCCGTGGGCCTGCATGTGCCGGAGGCTGTACGCCCCGAGTAGGACCGCGGTACTCATCGCAAAGAGGGTCGGAAGGACCAAAACGGTGTACTGCCAGTCCATCTCTCACCGGGCCCGACCGCTGCTCGCGTCCATCGGTGCGTGTTCTGTGCCCGCTCTGGTATTTAGAGGTGTCTGTTTGCGAGCGATTATTCCCGTCGCTGTCGGCGCAAACCAAACGAACATTCCATGTTTCTCGGGCTGCCGCCCGGACCCGTCACCCGAACAGCTTATCCCGGTCGATGTGCCACGGACGGCCGAACCGCCGTGACCGAGACGACAGACGAGACGAGTGCGGACCCCGTCACGGTCCTCCTCGTCGACGATAACCGCGACTGGCTGGCGCTCGTCGTGCAGCGACTCCGCGAGGAGGCCCCCGACTTCGACGTTCGGGAGGCCAACAGTCCAGAGGGCGCGCTCGACCGCCTCACCGACGACGTGGAGTGCGTCGTCAGCGACTACTACATGCCCGGTCGGACGGGCATCGAGCTGCTTTCCGAGGTCCGCGAGCACCGACCGGACATCCCGTTTCTCCTCTTTACCGGCGCTGGCAACGAGGGACTCGCCAGCAGCGCGCTGTCGGCCGGCGCGAACGACTACATCGTCAAGACGAGCGTCGGAGACAGCGCCGCGGCGCTCGCCACGCGCGTCCGAACGGCCGTCGACAAGCACCGGACCGAGCGCGCGCTTGCCGAGAGCGAGGCGCGCTACCGGACGCTCGTCGAGAACGTCCGCGACGCCATCTTCGTCGCCCGCGACGGCGGCGTCGTCCTCGTCAACGAGGCGGCGACGACGCTCACCGGCTACGACCGCGCGGCGCTCACAGACGGCGACATCGTCGAGACGGTCGTCCACCCCGACGACCGGGCCCGCGTCCGCGACGCGCTCGACCTGTCGGCCCCGCGGTCGCTCGACATTCGCATCCGCGACCGCGCCGGCGAGACGCGCCACTGCATCCTCGACGTCGACTACGTCGTCGACGACGGGCTGCCGGGGTCCATCGGCGTCCTTCGGGATATCACGGCGCAGGTCCACCACCAGCGCCGACTCGAACGCGAACGCGACACGAAGGAGGCGATTCGGGAGATTCTCGTCCGGCAGTCCTCGCGCGTGGAGGTCGCGGAGTCGTTCTGTCGGTACATCGGGAGCGACCCCGACGCCGTCGTCGCGTGGGTGGGCGAGCGGACCGCGGGCGGCGGGCTCGACCCGCTCGCGGTCGTCGGCGACGAGCCGTACCTGCGCACAGCAGGCGTTCTCGACGCCGACGCGGCGGCCCGGCGCGACTCGACCGAACCGAGCCTGACCGCCTTCCGCGAGGGCACGACGGTCGTCCGCGGCGTCGAAGGCGTCGACGGACGCGAGTCCGACGCGCCGGCGACCGCCCCCGACGCCGGGTGGACGGCGGCCGCCGGCGCGGACGGTATCGAAACCGCGGTCGCCGTCCCGCTTCGGTACGGCGGCGTCGACTACGGCGTTCTCGGCGTCTACCGCCGCGGTGCCGACGACGACCGGGAGCGACGGCGACTCGAAGAGTTGGCGGAGACGCTCGGCTACGCCCTCAGCACCGCCGAGAGCCGCGAGGCGCTCGTGGCCGACGAGGTCGTCCGCGTCAGCCTCCGCGTCCGCGACGCCGACGCGGGGATTCTGGCGGTCGTGGACGCGCTCGGCCGCGACGCGGAACTCGTCGTCCACACGGTGTTGCCACGCGGCGACAGCGAGCGCTACTTCGTGACGGTTCGCGGCGCGTCCGAGGCCGCGGTGACGGACGTGCTTTCGAGCCTCGACGGCGTGACCGCCGGTGCCGTGACCGCCGACGGCGGGGTCGTCCGGGCGCAGTTCGACACGGCCGCCCCCTCGCTGGGGACGGCCGTCGCCGACGCGGGCGGCGTCCTCCACCGCGTCGTCGTGGCCGCCGGCGAGGCGACCGTCGTCGTCGACCTCCCCCGGCGGCGACCGGCCGGCCCGTTCGTCGAGGCGCTCGCGGCCGTCTTCGACAGCGTCACCATGACCGCGCGGAGCCACCGGACCGTCGAGTCCGATATCGGCGCGAGCGTGCTGGCCGGCCTCACCGACCGACAGCGCGAGTCGCTCGAAGTCGCGTACCGGACGGGCTACTTCGAGCGCCCGAAACGCCGGAGCGCCGCCGAAGTCGCCGAGGCCATCGGCGTCTCGCGGTCGACGTTCACCCAACACCTCCGGGCGGCCCAGCGGAAGGTCTTCGCAGAACTGTTCGACGGCGAGCGCGGCGGTCGGTGAACCGACCGCTCCGATACGCGTTCGTCGGTTCCTCCGCGCTCACGTGCCGAGCGCTATCACGTCGCTCGGTTCTTGTCGGATACCGCATAGTGGTGGTATCGGGTTATTGCCGCGTAATCGAGTAGAGATGTCTGAAGGTCACCCCACCCAGAATATCACGGACGGGAGTGGGTGTACGGTGGGCCGCACGGAGAACTCAATGGCAGACAAAGTATTCAAACTCACACGACGCCGCGCCCTCGGGGGGCTCCTCACGATTGGTGCGGGAAGCGCCGCCGCCGGCGTGGGCACGTTCGCCCTCTTTAACGACACCGAATCGAGCACCGAGAACACGCTTCAGGCGGGGACGCTGAGCCTCGCCGACGGAGCCAGTTCCGCGAGTTTCAGCGCCACGGGTCTCGCGCCCGGCGACGAGACCGACACTTTCGAAGTCGACCTCGAAAACGACGGGTCGCTCGACGGCAGTCTCGACATCGACCTCACGCTGACCGAAAACGACAGCGACGCCACGGCCGGCGACGACGGCGACGCGGACGCCTCGGTGGCGGACCTCGCGGGCGTCCTCGACGTGACGACGTTCGAAGTCGGGAGCCTCGACGTGCTCGACGACCGCTTCGGCGGCTCGGCCACCCTCGCTGACGTGGTCGCGGCGAACAGCGACGCGGCCGACGGCGACGACGACTCGAACGTCCAGGACATCGACCTCGAATCCGGCGAGACGAAGACGTTCTCCTTCGCGCTGGCGATGCAGGAAAGCGCCGGCAACGAGTTCCAGGCCGACGGGCTCGACATCCAGTTCGACTTCGAACTGAACCAGCGGGACAGCCAGTAACGATCCGGCAGAACCGCCGGTAACGACCCGGCAGCACAGCCAGCAATCACCCTCGTTCGCGGGCGACGGGGACGACGCGACTCGGTCGCAGCCACTCCGACCGAGTCTCCTCTTTCGTCCCGGCCGTTCGGACGCACTCATCGACGCCACTCAATGCCGAAACAGACGCCAACGCTGACGCTCACTCGACGCCGCTTCCTCGGCGGGCTCTTCACGATTAGCGCCGGAAGCGCCGCCGCGGGCGTCGGCACCTACTCGGCGTTTTCCGACGCCGAGCGCGCCGACGCGTCGTTCGGCGTCGGCACGCTCGACCTGACGGTTGACGGCGACGACGAGCAACTCACGTTCCTCGAAGAGGTCGACGTCGCGCCCGGCGACAGCGGCACCGCGTCGGTGACGCTCCGCAACCGCGGGTCGCTCACCGGCTTCCTCGACATCGACGTGCTCGGCGTCACCGACGACGAAAACGGCCAGTCGGAGCCCCCGTCGCAGAACGACCCCCGCGTCGGCGACGGCGAACTCGCGCAGGTGCTCGAAGTCCGCGCGTGGCTCGAAGCTCCCGACGGGTCGAAGACGTTCCTCTGCGGGCGTTCGGACTACGCGACCCTCGACTCGATTTTCGTCGCGGACGAGACGTTCGACCTCGATTACGAACTCGCCTCCGGCGAGTCGGTGGAGTTCTCCATCGCGTGGCGACTCCCGTCGAGCGCCGGCAACGAAGTCGCCTCGGACATCGCGGGCGTCGACCTCCGGTTCGCGCTCGACCAGCGAGCCGACTCGGACGGCGGCGCGACCTGCGAGGCCGGCGACGACGACTCGGAGTCCGGCTCCGGCGACGCCCGCGACGCGATGGGCGGCTGGGACTGGGCGACGGTCGCCCGCTACGGCGAGCCTTACGACGGCTTCGTGTACGGCAACTCGGAGCCGGAGAACTACGAAATCGCGGTGCTGAAGCGTTCCGGTCCCTTCGAGACCCGCCTCCACAAGCAGAACAACGACTGGCAGCGCGCGTGGGTCTCGGGCCGAACCGAATCGTTCCGCGTCGACTTCGACGGCAGCAAGGTGACGATGACCGTCGGCGACACGGAGTACCCGGACAAATACGGCCAGAAGGGACAGGGCGTCGGCGCGGGCGACGTGGTCGCGCTCGGCGTCACGGTCTCCGCCTCGGCCGCGTGGTCGTCGGTCGCGGTCTCGGACCTCGAACTCACCGCCGACGGGCGGACGAGCAGCCTCGCAGACGTTTCGGTCGACGCGACCGGCACGAACCACGTCCGCATTCGCCGCGAGATAGACGGGTCGTTCTCGCTCACCGGCAAACTCCGGTTCTCGTGGCACCACTACTCGCACGCCGACCCCGACGACCTCGTGATGCGCGTCGACGTCAAGACCGACGGCGGCCACCATCACCACACCAGCGCCGAAGACGATATCGAAGCGGCTGAAGTCGACGCGGACGAACGCGACCCGGTCGAAAAAGCCGCCGAAGCCGCCGAAGGAGACGAAGACGACGAGAGTCGCACGGGCGACGACGCAGGCGACGAACCCGACCGGAGCGGCACGGTCAACGACACAGCCGGAGAGCCCGACCGGAGCGGCACGGTCAACGACACAGCCGGAGAGCCCGACCGGAGCGGCACAGCTGAAGCAGACGAGGGAACCGACGAGAAGCGTCGCCCGGGCGAGGATGCAGACGGTGAGACCGAAGTTGACGACAGCGACGACGACGGTGAGCAGGCGATGACGACGGAGACGACGGAGACGACGGAGACGATGGAGACGACCGACCAATGAACTGGTCTCGCCTCGCCGCGGCGGCCCGCGTCCTCGGCGGCGTCGTCCTCCTCGTCGCCGTCGCGCTCGTCGTCGTGCTCGCCGCGCCGCAGGCCTTCGGGGCCGACGCCAGTTACACCGTCCTCTCCGGAAGCATGTCACCGACGTTCGACGCCGGCGACGTGGTGGTCGTCCGCGACGTGTCGCCCGCGGACATCTCGGAGGGCGACATCATCACCTACCGAGCGGCCGGGAGCGCCATCACCGACGAGCGGACCGACCGCGTGACCCACCGGGTCGTCGCGGTGGACCGAAGCGGCGACAGCCCGGTGTTCCGGACGAAAGGCGACGCCAACGAGGATATCGACTCGGACCCCGTCGCCGCCGACCGCGTCGTCGGCCGCGTCTGGTTCCGCGTCCCGTACCTCGGCCTCGCCGCGCAGTTCGCCCAGTCGCAACTCGGGTTGGTCCTGTTCGTCATCATCCCCGGCGTACTTCTCGTCGTGACCGAACTCTACTCGCTGTACGCCGACGCGCTCGTCGAGGTCGACTCCGACGAGTCCGACGAGAGCGCCGGACGCGACGGGTCGCCCGACGCGGGGACCGAGACCGGAACTGGCTACGTCAGCGCCTCCGACGGCGGCGTCACGCTCTCCCCCGAGCGAACGGGCGTCCGTCTCTCGGAGCCCGTTGCGGTCGTCGACCCGTCGCCCTCGGCGTCCGCCTCCGCCTCCGCGTCCTCCGACTCGCCCGGCGACATGGTGTGGGTGACCGACCCCGTCGACCGCGCTTCTGACGCGGCGGCGACCGACGAGCCCTCCGAGGACGGGCGGTGAATTTCTCGTGACCGGCTCGGACGACGGGGACGCGTTCGACTTCGACTGGACGCCGGAGCGGTCGCCCGAACTCCAGCTCGCCGACGCGACGCGGTGTCGCCGCCTCGTCGACGCGTCGGCGGCCGACCGCGACGACGACGCCGAGCGCTTCGAGGAGGTCGACTTCGACCGTCTCTCGCGGGGCGACCGCGTCCTCTGTCTCCCCGGCGAGCGCCTCCCCGTCCACGGCGTCGTCCGGGCGGTCCGGCGTTGGGACCCGTCGTCGGCGTCGTTCGTCGGCGTCGACGGTGACGCCACGCTCGTCGAACGCGAGCGCGAGCGGTCCTCTTCCGACGAGGGTGACGGGCCGCGAACCGAGACGCGTCCGGTCGACGTCGGCGACGAAGTCGAACCCGGCGACCGGCCGACCGAGACGGCGCTGGTGGTCGAGTACCGCCCGCCGCGTGCGGGCCTGTTCCCGCTTCCGCTGTCGCTCGCCTCGCTCTTGCCGGCGAAACTTTTCGGCACGCTCTCGCCGCAGTTCTCGCAGGTCGTCGGCCGGGTGTTTATCGTCTTCGTCGTCATCGGCATCGTGCTGGTCGGAACCGGCTTTGCCGCTCCCGGAAGCATCGAACGCTTCCTCGACGACCGCGGTATCAACGACGTGCTCTCGGACCTCCGTGGCGACGACCCCGAGCCGTCGCCGCCGACCGTCACCGTGACCCCCCCGCCGCCGCCGACGCCGGACGCCCCACCGGAGGAAACGAACCAGTTCGAAGACCCGGACACTCCGACACCCGCGTCGACGCCGAGCGCGACCACAACGCCGAACCCGACCCCGTCGTCTCCCACGCCAACGCCCGCGCCGACGAGCAGTCCACCCCCGACCACCACGGCACGCGCTGGAACTGGCGGTGGCGGTGGAGGTGGTGGCTCCGGAGACAGTCAAACGACGACGACGGCCGAATCGTCGGTGTCGCCCGACCCGACGCTCACCGTCGAGGCCGCGGACCCGGCGACGGTCCGCAGCGTCGACGGGACGGTCGGGACGCTCAGCGGCCCCGTGACCGGGACGCTCTCGTGGACCGGCACGGTCGACAGCGTCGTGCTCGTGGTGAACGCGTGGGTCCCCGACGACGGCTGGCAGGAAGAGCGGCGCGTCACGCTCCGGGAGTCGAGTCCCGTGGACATCGCCACCGCACTCGGCTCCGACGTGACGTACGCCGAGGGGAACCGAACCGCCGGCTTCGCCGCCACCGACGACGGCGAGACGACTGTCACGACGGGCTACGTCTCCGTGACCGCGGTGTTCTTCCGCGACTCGACCGAGGTCGCCCGAACCGAGGAGACGGCGTCGTTCGACGTGACCGTCGAGAACACCGCCGGGAGCGCCCCGGCGGGCGTCGACCTCGAACTCGGCTCCGGCGGGGCGGGCGTCTCGCTTCTCGACACCCAGTCGGTCGCACCCGGCTCCGCGGGCAACTCGACGGGGACGCTCACCAACCGCGGGCGCGACCCCGGCGTGTTGACGCTGGAGTCGATGCCGTTCGAGTCCGCCGAAAACGGTCGCTCCGGCCCCGAGTTAGCGGTCGATTCGACCGGCGGAGCCGACGAGGGCGAACTCCACGAGGCGCTCGCCGTCAGACTCCGCGTCGAGCGGGCCAACGGGACGAGTTCCTACGTGCTCGGAAATGAGACGACGTATCTCGACTTCGCCGACGTGTGGAACGAATCCGTCTCGCTCGGCCGACTCGACGGCGGGGAGTCGCTGTCGCTCGTCGTCGAGTGGCAGCTTCGGGAGGCGGCAGGCAACGAGATACAGACCGACAGCGTCGACGTGGAGTTCGTCTTCACGCTCGAACAGGCGACCGACTGAGCCGTTCGCGCCTCGTTTTTCCGTCGCTCGCCGCTCAGCCGACGAAGAGCCGGAGGTTGAACGCCGTGGCGAACGCCCCGATGACGGCGAGCGTGACCGGCGGCAGGTAGTACAGCACCTTGTCGCCGGCGCGAGCGCCGTAGACGCAGATGCCGAGACAGAGGAGGAACACCGCGAGCTTCGGGAGGACCAGCCCCCACCGTCCGAGAGCGTCCGTGCTCGCCACGAGGAGGGCGTTCGCCTCGTCGAACCGGCGCTCGTAGTAGAGAATCGTCAGCGTCGTGACGATGTCGCCGACGCCGTAGGTCGCCAGCGCGATGAGCCAGAGCAGCGAGAACTCTCTGGCCTCGAACGGCGTGTCTTCGAGCCGGAGATGACGTAGGCGTGACACACCTCTCATTTCGGGGACTGGGATATGAATCGACCGGGAGCCGGACTGTCTCGGAGACCGGCGCGTCAGACGAGGCCGACGCCCTCTGCGAGCAGTTCGTGCGAGCGGAGGCCGTCTTCGTGATTGCCGACGACGTGTTGAATCATCATCTCGTCGGCCCCGACGCGCTCCGCGAGCTGGTCCAACAGCCCCGAAATCGTGTCGGGACTGCCGGAAATCGCGCGCGGCCACTCCTTCGCTCCGAGGGTCGCCGGCGTGGGCTCGGGGACGCCGCCGAGTTCGTCTATCGCCTCCTCGACGGTCGGTCGCGTGCCGACCTCGCCGCGGCGCATCCGCTTGTACGACGCCTCGGCCACCGCGCGGAGTCGCGCGGCCTCCTCGTCGGTCTCGGCGCAGACGGCGTTCACCGCGACCATGCCGTGTGGTTCGTCGATGCCGCCGGCGAGCGACGACGACTGGAAGCTCTCGCGGTACTCCTCGAAGGAGTGGACGGCGAACTGGGGTCTGATGAAGCCCGCGAAGCAGTAGGGGAGTCCGAGTTCGCCCGCGATGGTCGCGCTCGACGGACTCGACCCGAGCACCCACGGAACCGGCAGGTCGCCGTCGCCCCGCGGGATTTCGAGGTCGGCGTAGGGGTGTTCGTCGGGGTAGTCGTCGTAGAGGTGGTTGACGACGGCCTCGATTTTCTCCGCGTGGTCGCCGTCGGGGTCCTCGACGTGCCGGTCCGTCCCGAGCGCCTGGTCCGCCGCCGGCGACCCGTTCGCCCGCCCAAGTCCCGCGTCGATGCGGCCGGGCGCGAGTCCGTCGAGCGCGCCGAACTGTTCTGCGACCTTGAACGGGCTGTAATGGTTGAGCAACACCGCGCCGGAACCGAGCCGAATCGAGTCCGTCTCGGCGGCGAGGTGGCCGAGCAACACCTCGGGCGTCGTCCCCGCGAGGGTGTTCGCCATGCCGTGGTGCTCGGCGACCCAGAAGCGCGAGTAACCCAGTCGCTCGGCTTGCTTGGCGGTTTCGACGGTGTTCGCGTACGCGTCGGTCGCGGTCCCACCTTTTGGAACCGGCGAGAGGTCGACGATAGAGAAGTCCATACCCCCGCTCCGAGACTGCGAGGAATAACGATTGGGCTCCCAGCAGATGCGTACTGTTCTCGGTGAGCCGGTGGCAGTTAGAATTGTATCTGTGGAACACAATAGCTTGGTGAAATAATCTAGATTATCTATATGAGTCACATGGTTTAGGTAATTCAAATTTCTGGAGGCTTAATGTGGCTGTAATGAGACACGACCGGTACCTGTGGCCCTCTGCATCGGATGTAGTCATGTGAATAATATACAATACTAACTGCCACCGCGGCGTTGATGTACACAGTATCCGTGACCGTGGTCCACAAAAAATTTTTACGGGCCCTATTCGATGGTTCGATAGAGGTTCCCATGCCAAGAGCCGTATTCGACAGCGCCGAGTACGACAGACGCATCGCCCGGACCAAAGAGCGGATGGCCGAGCGGGGACTGGACGCGCTCTTCGTGAGCGACCCCGCGAACATGAACTATCTCACCGGCTACGACGGCTGGTCGTTTTACGTCCATCAGGGCGTCGTGGTCACGCGGGACCGCGACGAACCCGTGTGGGTCGGCCGCGACATGGACGCCAACGGCGCGCGCGCGACGACCACGCTGAGCGAGGAGAGCATCCGGCCGTACAGCGACGACCACGTCCAGTCGCCGCACGACCTCCACCCGATGGACTTCGTCGCGGCCGTGCTGGAGGACCTCGGCGTCGACGACGCCCGCGTCGGCCTCGAAATGGACGCCTACTACTTCACCGCGAAGTCGTACACGCGCCTGCAAAAGAATCTCCCCGAGGCGAGCTTCGAGGACACGACGCTCCTCGTGAACCGCGTGCGCATCAAGAAGTCCGACGCCGAACTCGACTACATGCGCGAGGCCGCCCGCATCTCCGAGAACGCGATGCAGGCCGGCCTCGACGTCATCGAGGAGGGCGTCCCCGAGTACGAGGCCGCCGAGGCAATCTACTCGGCGCTCATCGAGGGAACCGACGACTACGGCGGCGACTACCCGTCTATCGTCCCGCTGATGCCCTCGGGGGACCACACCGGCACGCCGCACCTCACGTGGACCGACCGCGAGTTCGAGGACGGCGACCCGGTCATCATCGAACTCTCGGGCTGTCGACACCGCTACCACTCGCCGCTCGCACGGACGACGTTCGTCGGCGACCCGCCCGAAGAGCTGTCCCGGCGGGCCGACATCGTCGTCGAGGGGATGGAAGCCGCCCTCGACGCGGTCGAACCCGGCGTGACCTGCGAGGCCGTCGAGAAGGCGTGGCGCGACACCATCGCCCAGTACGGCATCGAGAAGAAAGACCGCATCGGCTACTCGATGGGGCTGGGCTACCCCCCGGACTGGGGCGAACACACGGCGAGCCTCCGCCCCGGCGACGAGACCGTCCTCGAAGAGAACATGACGTTCCACACCATCCCCGGTCTCTGGTTCGACGACTTCGGCGTCGAACTCAGCGAGACGTTCGTCGTCACGTCCGACGGGGCGGAACCGCTGGCCGACTTCCCCCGCCGGCTATTC
The DNA here is from genome assembly GCF_003665865.1 of Haloferax sp. Atlit-109R. Classification (NCBI taxonomy): domain Archaea; kingdom Methanobacteriati; phylum Methanobacteriota; class Halobacteria; order Halobacteriales; family Haloferacaceae; genus Haloferax; species Haloferax sp. Atlit-109R. The sequence goes on along the minus strand of NZ_QPLO01000002.1, from coordinate 1,134,959 downwards.
ACAACTTAATTATGACTCCGGGTCACAGCCCTAATATGATGAACGAAGATGGCAAAAATCGAAACGGCGAGGCGGTCACCGACGGCGGCTCGGGGTCCGAACCCGAGACGGCGCTGGCGACCGCGCGACGGCAACTCGAACGCGCGGCGAGTCACGCCGACGTGGACGACGGCGTCGTCGCGCGCCTGAAGCACCCGACGCGAGTCCAGCAGGTGTCGGTCCCGCTCCGCCGCGACGACGGCTCGCTCGACGTGTTCACCGGCTTCCGCGCCCAGCACGACGACGTGCGCGGGCCGTACAAGGGCGGACTTCGCTACCACCCGGAAGTGACCGCCGACGAGTGCATCGGGCTCTCGATGTGGATGACCTGGAAGTGCGCCGTGATGGACCTGCCGTTCGGCGGCGGCAAGGGCGGCGTCGCGGTCGACCCGAAGACGCTCTCCGACGAGGAGCGCGAGCGACTCACGCGCCGCTTCGCCGAGGAGATTCGCAACGTCGTCGGGCCGAAGAAGGACGTTCCCGCGCCCGACATGGGAACCGGTCCGCAGGAGATGGCGTGGTTCATGGACGCCTACTCGATGCAGCAGGGCGAGACGACGCCCGGCGTCGTGACGGGCAAGCCGCCGGTCATCGGCGGGTCGTACGGCCGCGAGGAAGCCCCCGGTCGCTCCGTCGCCATCGTCACCCGCGAGGCCGTTGACTTCTACGACTGGGACATCGAAGACACGACCGTCGCGGTCCAAGGGTTCGGTTCGGTCGGCGCGAACGCCGCCCGCCTCCTCGACGAGTGGGGCGCGAAGGTGGTCGCCGTCTCCGACGTGGACGGAGCCATCTACGACCCCGACGGCCTCGACACGCAGGACGTCGAGGGCCACGACGAGCGCCCCGGCATGGTGTCGGGCTACGACGCCCCCGAGTCGCTTTCGAACGAGGAACTGCTCGAACTCGACGTGGACGTGCTCATCCCGGCGGCCATCGGGAACGTCATCACGACCGAGAACGTCGACTCCATCTCGGCGGAGATGGTCGTCGAGGGCGCGAACGGGCCGACGACGTTCGCGGCCGACGCCGTCCTCGAAGAGCGCGGCATCCCGGTCGTCCCCGACATCCTCGCCAACGCCGGCGGCGTCACCGTCTCGTACTTCGAGTGGCTCCAGGACATCAACCGCCGTCAGTGGTCGCTCGAACGCGTCCACGAGGAACTCGAAGCGGAGATGCTCAAGGCGTGGAACGCGGTCCGCGAACACGTCGAAGAACGCGACCTGACGTGGCGCGACGCGGCGTACGTCGTCGCGCTCTCTCGCATCGGCGGCGCGAAGGAGACGCGGGGCCTCTGGCCCTGAGCGACTGCGCGTCGGGCGAAAGCTGACACGACTCGCGGTTCTTTTTCGGCGCGCGTCTCAGTCAGCGACCGCTTCGGAGACCTTCTCTATCGGGTGCGGCGGGTCGTCGGCCGCGCCGTCCATGTCCTCCAGTTGGGTCCGACACGACGCGCCGGGGGCGACGACGGTGTCGCCGCGGCTCCCGCTAATCTGGTCCGCGAGGATGCCGCCGATGGCCGTCGACAGCGAGTGGTGTTCGGCCTCGTAGCCGAAGCTTCCGGCCATCCCGCAACAGCCGGAATCGAGCGGGTCAACGTCGTAGCCGGCGCGCCGGAGGACGCCCACCGCGTGGTGGTCCTTCCGCGTCGCCTTCTGGTGGCAGTGGCCGTGGTACGTCAGCGTCTCGTCGGCCGCGCCCGCCGACGCGTCGCAGTCGAGGTCCTCCACGAGACGCTTCGCGTCGAGGTACTCCATGATGCCGTAGGTCTCGGCGGCGACGTGCTCGGCGTCCTCGCTCGAAAGCAGGTCGAGGTAGTCCGACTGGAGCATGACCGCGTCCGAGGGCTCGACGAGCACGACGCTCCAGCCGGATTCGACGCGGGGCGCGAGCGCGTCGACGTTCGTCTCGGCGCGCGCCCGCGACCGGTCGAGAAAGCCCTTCGAGTGGGCCGGGCGGCCGGTGGCGGTCACGTCGTCGGGAATCGAGACGTGGACGCCGGCGGCTTCGAGGACGCGGACCGCGGCCTTCCCCGCGTCGGGGTGGTTGTAGTTGGTGTAGCTGTCCGGGAACAGAAGCACCTTGTCGGTCGCCTCGGCCTCGGGGACGCGAGCGCCGCCCCGCGCTTCGAACCAGTCTTCCAGCGATTCGCGGTGGAACGTCGGGAGCGACCGCTCTCGGGCGATGCCGACGGTCTTCTCCATGACCGTCCGCGCGCCCGGCACCTTCGCCGCCCAGTTCGAAAGCGGAGCGAGTCGCGACCCCAGTTCGTTCAGCCGGTCCACCTCGGCAAACAGGTGGTCTCGGAGGCTCGCACCCTCGCGCTGGTGGTGGGCGTGTTCGACTTCGGCTTTGAGTTTCGCCATGTCGACTTCGCTCGGACAGTCGCGGGCACAGCCCTTACAGCCGACACAGAGGTCCAGCACCTCGCGCATGAACTCGGTGTCCGTCGCGTCGGCGTCGAGGTCGCCGCTCATCGCCTGTCTGAGCATGTTCGCCCGGCCGCGGGTCGACAATCCTTCTTCTTCCGTGGCGCGGTAGGTCGGACACATCACGCCGCCGGTGGTCGACTGGTCGCCCCGACAGCCGCCGCAGCCGTGGCAGAGTTCCGCCATCCCCTGAAAGCCGTTTTCGGTGTCCCACTCGAGTTCGGGGTCGAAGCCGGCGTCGAACTCGTAGTCGGGGGAAAAGCGGAGGTTCTCGGTCATCGACACGTCGCCGCAGACCTGCCCCGGGTTCAGGAGCCAGTCGGGATCGAACGCCGTCTTGAGGTCGCGGAAGGCGTTCCAGAGGCGGTCGCCGTACAGCTTGCGGTTCCACTGGGTTCGCGCGCGGCCGTCGCCGTGTTCGCCCGACACCGACCCGCCGGCCTCGACGACGAAGTCTGTCACCTCGTCGGCGATGGTCTCGAACGAGTCGAGGCCGTCGAGCGTTTTCGTGTTGACGAGCGGGCGGACGTGCAGCACGCCCGGCCCCGCGTGGGCGTAGAAACTCGTGTTCGCGTCGTGGTCGTCGATGACCTCGCGGAAGCGCTCGACGTACCCCGGCAGTTCGTCGGCTGGCACGGCGCAGTCCTCGATGAACGAGATGTGCTTCTCGTCGGTCGTCCGCGAGAGCAGGATGGGCGCGGCGGCCTTGCGCATCTCCCAGAGCCCCGCGCGCGCCGCCTCGTCGTGGGCTTCCAGCGCGTCGAACGCGCGGGCGTCGTCAGCGACGCCGACACCCGAAGACGGCGTCGCCTCCGGCGTCACCGAGGGCGCGCGAGCCGTCAGCAGGTCGGCGACTTTCCGCCGACCGTCCGCGTCGGAGTCGGCGTAGAACTCGACCAGCAGGGCCGCGCGGGTGCCGTCGGGGAGCGACGCGGCCACGTCGTGGAACTCGGCCGTGTCGAGCGCGAGGTCGATGAGCACGTCGTCGATGAGTTCGACCGCCGCGGGGTCGTGGTCGAGGATGGGGGCCACGTCGGCGGCGGCGTCGAACACGTCCTCGTAGGTGAGGAGCGCGACCGCCTTCGTCTCCGGGAGCGGTTCGAGCGAGACGGTCGCCTCGGTCACGACGGCGAGGGTGCCCTCGCTCCCGGCGAGCAGGCGCGCGAGGTTCACGGACCCCGCCTCGCAGTCAGGGTCGGTGCCGGTCCCGTCGGAAAGCGGGCGCTCCCCGCGCGCCTCGTCGACCAGCGCGTCGAGGTTGTACCCCGAGACGTTGCGCTTGAGGTCCGGGTAGCGGGCGTCTATCTCCTCGCGCTCCTCGTCGAGCACGCGGACGACCTCGGCGTAGATTCGGGGGAGAAGCGGACTCTCCGGACCGTCGGCACCCCACGCGTCGCTGTCGGGGTCGGCTTTCTCCCGGAGGTCGTCCACGCCCACCTCGCCGAACTGGTGGACGCTCCCGTCCGCGAGGACGACCTCGCACTCTTCGACGTAGTAGTCGGTCTTGCCGTACTTCAGCGAGTGCGCGCCGGTGGAGTTGTTGCCGATAGCGCCGCCGAGGACGCTTCGGTCGCCCGCGGCGGGGTCCGGGCCGAACGTGAGACCGTGGTCGGCCGCGGAGTTATTGAGCTCCGCGAGCGTAACCCCGGCCTGCGCGGTCGCCGTCGCCGCCTCGGAGTCCACCGATTCGACCCCGTCCATGTGCCGCGAGAGGTCGAGGACGACCGCCTCGTTGACGGCCTGTCCGGCGAGACTCGTGCCGCCGCCGCGCGGGAGGACGGGAATCTCGCGGTCGGCGCAGTACTCCACGACCGCCGCCACGTCGGCGGTCGAGGTCGGCATGACGACGCCGACGGGGAGCACTTCGTACGCCGACGCGTCGGTCGCGTACAGCTGTCGGGTGTACTCGTCGAACCGAACGTCGCCGTCGACGAGGCGGTCGAGGTCGGAGACGAGCGCCTCGCGGTCGGTGTCGCCGCCGGCGTAGTCGTAGCCGGCGCGCGGGTCGTCGCTTGGGTCGACACGCCGGTCGACCTGCGAGTCGGCCCGCCGGTCGCCGCGAGGGTCGTCGGGGCGTTCCTGCGTCGCCATCGGGAGTCAGTTCGACTCGGCGGCCAGCACTTGGTTCTCCAGCTCCGCGCCCTCGTCGAGCCGCCCGAGGTTGCCGGCGACAATGTCGGCGAGGCGGTCCCAGTGTTTCGGCGTGTGTCCGCCCGTGTGAGGCGTGATGAGGCAGTTCTCCAGCCCCCACAGCGGGTGGTCCGCGGGGAGCGGCTCGGGGTCGGTCACGTCGAGCGCGGCCCCGCGAATCTTGTTCGACCGGAGCGCCGACACGAGCGCGTCGGTGTCGACGATGCCGCCGCGGGCGGCGTTGACGAGCACCGCGTCGGTCGGCATCGTGGCGAACTCCGCGTCCCCGATGAGCCTGCGGGTCAGGTCGTTCAGCGGGCACGCGACCACGACGTAGTCGCTCCGGGAGAGCGCGTCGTGAATCGCGTCGGATTCGAAGCCGGCGACTTCGTCGGTCGGCCCGCCCTTCGACGGGGTGTAGCGGATGCCGACGGTCTCCACTTCGAAGCCCTGCAAGCGCTGGGCGACGGCCTGCCCGATGGAGCCGAGGCCGATAATCGTCACCGTGCTGTCGGTGAACTCGCCCGATTGGAAGTGCCGCCACTCGGCGCGCTCTTTGCGCCGCCAGCCCTCGTGGAGGCGGCGGGCGAACACGAGCATGTTGCCGATGGCCTGCTCGGCGATGCCCGGCGCGTGGATGCCGCCGGCGTTGGTGACGGCGACGCCGTGGTCCGCGAGCGCGTCCATCGGGACGTGGTCGGTGCCGGCGAACGTGCAGGCGAACAGTTCGAGGCGGTCGGCGCGGTCCAGCAGGTCCTCGTCTATCGTGATGCCCGTGACGACGCGGGCGTCGGCGACGAGTTCGCGTTCCTGTTTCGGCGTCCGGGCGAGCGTCACGGTCCGGTCCGGGAGGCGCTCGCGGAGCGCGTCGGCGTACGATTCCATCGAAAGGCCCTCGGTCCCCTCGCGGAGGACGACGATGTCTGTCTCGGTCATGATATCGGTCGCGCGCGTCGCGGGCGCGGTTGCTACATCGATTGGGTGACGCTCCCTTAGTCTTTTTGTGTAGCCGGTGTCCACGGATACCGTTTATGCTTAAGTGGGTGGCGGGTGGTACGTGTACGCATGGCTGACGCCGTTCGAGCGCGATTAGCGGAGCTTCGCAGAGACCTCCACCGCCACCCCGAACCGGGCTGGTGCGAGTTCCGGACGACCGCGCGGCTCGTTGAGGAACTCCGCGCCATCGGCGTGGACGAACTCGCCGTCGGCGCGGACGCCTACGACCCCGCAGACCGGATGGCCGTCCCGAGCGACGACCGGCTCGACGAGTGGTACGAGCGGGCGCTCGACCGCGGGACCGACCCGGAGCTTCTCGAACCCCTCCGCGGCGGGACGACCGGCTGTGTCGCCGTCCTCGACCGCGGCGAGGGACCGACGGTTGGCCTCCGGGTCGACATCGACGGCCTGTTCATCGAGGAGTCGGCCGACGCGGGCCACGACCCCGCCGCCGAGGGCTTCCGCTCGGAGACGGGCGAGACGATGCACGCCTGCGGCCACGACACCCACATGACGTGGGGGCTGGCGACGCTCGAAGCCGTCAAGGAGAGCGACTTTTCGGGTCGCCTCGTCGTGTTCTTCCAGCCGGCAGAGGAGGTTTCGGGGGGCGGCGCGCCCATGGCGAAAAGCGAGCACGCCGCCGGCATCGACTACTTCTTCGCGGTCCACGTCGGCCTCGACCACCCGACGGGCGAAGTCGTCGCCGGCATCGAGAAACCGCTCGCCATGTGCCACATCGACGCGGAAATCGAGGGGACGACCGCCCACGCCGGAAAAGCGCCGGAGGCCGGCGCGAACGCCATCCACGCGCTCGGAACGGCCATCGAGAGCGTCTACGGCATCCCGCGACACTCCGACGGGATGACCCGCGTCAACGTCGGTCGGGTCGAAGGCGGCACCGCGAGCAACGTCATCGCCGACGAGGTCGAGGCCGTCGCCGAGGCGCGCGGCGAGACGACCGAACTCATGGAGTACGCGAAGTCCGAACTCCGCCGGCGGTTCGAGAAGGCCGCCGAACTGCACGGCTGCGAGGCGACGGTCGACGTGGTCAGCGAGAGTCCCCGGGCCGACAGCGACCCCGAACTCGTGGAGGCTGTGGCCGACGCGGCCGAGACCGTCGAGGGCGTCGACCGCGTCGTCCAGACCGCCGACTTCGGCGCGAGCGAGGACGCGACGTTCCTCATGGAGCGCGTCCAGCGCGACGGCGGCCTCGCCTGTTACTCTATCGTCGGGACCGACCATCCGACGAGCCACCACACCGCGACGTTCGACGTGGACGAACGAAGCCTCGAAACCGGCGTCGACGTGCTCACGCGGTCGATTCTGTCGGTCGTGGGGGTCGAGTCGGCACCGACAGTCGGGACGGGAGCGAACCGATGAGCGACGGGCGCGTCACCGGCGAGTCGGCACCGCCGGCGTCCGAAATCGTCACCGCCGACGACGTGGCGGACGCCCACGAGCGCCTCGACGGCGTGGTCCACCGGACGCCGCTCGATAGCTCGCGGACGATAGCCGACCGCTGCGGGGCCGAGCGGGTCGACCTCAAACTGGAGAACGTCCAGCGGACGGGGTCGTTCAAGATTCGCGGCGCGTACAACGCGATGGCGCAACTCCCCGAGTCGGTGCGCGAGCGGGGCGTCGTCGCCTCCAGCGCCGGCAACCACGCGCAGGGCGTCGCGCTCGCGGGCGACCTATTGGACATCGACACGACCATCGTCGTCCCCGAAATCACGCCGGCGGTGAAAATCGACGCGACCCGCGGTTACGGCGCGGACGTCGTCGTCGAAGGAGAACTGTACGAGGAGTCGTACGAACACGCCCTGCGACTCGCAGAGGACGAGGGACTGGAGTTCGTCCACCCCTTCGACGACGCGGCCGTCATCGCCGGGCAGGGAACCGTCGGGCGGGAAATCGCGGCCGACGCGCCCGGCGTGGACGCGGTTCTCGTCTCCATCGGCGGCGGCGGCCTCATCTCGGGCATCGCCACCGCGATGCAGGCGCGGGACCCCGAGGTGCGAGTTATCGGCGTCCAACCCGAGGGCGCGGCCCACGCCAAGCCCTCGCTGGAGGCCGACGAGATTCGCATGCTCTCGGCGGTCGATACCGTCGCCGAGGGTATCGCCGACGCGCGACTGTTAGAGCGGACCTTCGCGGTCGTCCGCGACCGCGTCGACGACGTGGTCTCGGTCGACGACACGGACCTCGCGGTCGCCACGACGGTCCTCGCGGAGCGGGCGAAGACGGTCACCGAACCGGCCGGCGCGGCCCCGGTCGCCGCGCTGCTCTCCGGCGCGGTCGACGTCGAGGACGAGCGCGTCGCGGCCGTCGTCTCCGGCGGCAACGTCGGCCTCTCCGAACACGCCGAACTGACTCGCGTCGGGATGCAGGCGCTCGGGCGCGCCGTCGAAGCCCGCCTCGAACTCGACGGCTGGCCGGCGACGCTGGGCGACCTCTCCGAGGCAGTCGCTGCCTCGGGGGCCGAACTCGACAGCGTCGAGCGCGCCGCCCGAACCGCGTCCGACGCGCCGAATCGGGTTCCGGTCGAGGTCCGACTCGACGGGAGCGGCCCGGACCACCTCGCGGACGCCCTCGACTCGCTTTCGGCGCTTGACGGAGTCGAAGTCGCTTCGCACTCGCTGGACGAGCGCGGCGAGTCTACTGAGTCATCCTGACGCGTCCGGAAAAACGGGGGTGGCCCCTCTCGGGCCTGCATCTTTTCTGTGCTGTTCGCTGGCGACGCCGACCCTCACGCGACCGCTTCGGTCGCCACGGCGTCCATCGCCTCGCAGAAGATGCCCACGCCCAGCTCGATTTCGCGCTCGGTGGAGTCGAGCGGGGGCAGGAGGCGAATCGTCTTCTTCCCGCAGCCGAGGGTGAGCAGGCCGCGGTCGAGCGCCGCCTCGACGACGGCGTCGCGGCGCTTCTTGGTGTCGAACTCGACGGCGAGCATCAGACCCTTGCCGCGCACGTCGACCACGTGGTCGGGCGCGTCGTCGGCGAGGAGTTCCCTCGCCTGCCGGCCGCGCTCGGTCGCGTTGTCGAGCAGGTCGTACTCCTCGATGGCGTCGAGGGTGAGCGCGCCCTGCATCGACGCGAGCAGGTCGCCGCCGCCGAACGTCGACCCGAGGCGGTTCTTCTCGGTCGGGAACACGTCGGACCGCGAGACGGTCGCGCCGACGCGGAGTCCCTTCGCGCTGGCGATGACGTCGGGTTCGATGGGGTAGTGGTCGGCGGCCCACATCTCGCCGGTGCGGCCGACGCCGGACTGAATCTCGTCCACGACGAGCGGGATGTCGTAGGTGTCGCAGACGGCGCCCACCTCGGCCATGAACGCCTCGCTCGGGAAGCGGTAGCCGCCGACGCCCTGAATCGGTTCGAGAATCGCGAAGGCGACCTCGTCGGGGTTGACGTGGCCGCCCTCCGGCGACAGGGAGTTCCGCAACCGCGAGCCGTCGCCCGCGAAGAAGCCGCAGTCGCAGGCGTCGTCGCCCCCCGAACAGCCCGAATCCGCGCAGAACGGCACCGTCTCGATGCCCGCGACCTGCGGATAGTGGCGGGTGTAGACCTCCTTCGACTTCGTGAGCGAGAGCGTCCCGAGCGTCCGGCCGTGGAAACTCCCCTCGAAGGCGTAGCCGTACTTCGCGGGGGCCTCGTGGTCGTGCGTTATCTTCATCGCGTTCTCGACGGCCTCGGCCCCGGAGTTCGACAGGAACACCGTGTCCATCCCGTAGTGAGAGGACACGTCGGTGAGCTTGTCCATCAGGTGGCTCGCCCCGGGGAACTCGGCCGTCTCGGGGTCCGGACCGGCTCCGAAGTACATGTCCTGCCCGGCGATTTTCATCGGCTCGACGAGGTCGAACTCCCGGAGTTTCGACAGCACCTTCTCGTTGTTGTAGCCGAGCGGGGCGGCCCCGATGTGACAGGTGAAGTCCAAGAGGACGTTGTCGTCCACGTCGGTGACGAACGGGCCGTCGGCCTCGGCGGTCACGTCCCAGACGAACTCGTGGGAGTACTCGCTGGGCGCGGCGTGTTCGTGGTGGAACTCGACCCACTTCTCGGCGTTGGGTCCGGGCAGCGCTGCTGCGTCCGGCTCTGCGGTATCCCGATTCATACACAGGATTTGTTAATGGCATACATTAAAACTTGGTATCTCAGGGACGACCGTGTTGGTCTATTCGCGTCGGTCGCGTCGGCCGTATCGACCGCGCCGGCGGCGCTCGCGATGGGAACCGAGCGCAGAGAACGGAGACGGACGGCGACGGGGACGGAACTGCGGTCGGCTGGACTCGGCGTCAGTCGTCGTCGTGGCTGGAGACGTTCACGGCCGGCGCTTGCCCGCCGGTCGACTCCGACTTCCCCCAGAGGCGCGTCTCGTCTTGGAGGAGGAGGCTGCCGTAGTCCTGTTGGAAGGTTCGGATGAGTCCGAGCGTCGCTATCACGCAGATAATCGCGAACGGCGCGCCCGTGATAATCGCCGCGGACTGCAAGGCGTTCACGCCGCCGACGACCATCAGGATGGACGCGACCGCGCCCTGGAGGACGGCCCAGAAGATGCGGTTGAGCGCGGACGGCTCTTCTTTCCCGCCGGTGGTCATCATCGACACCGCGAGCGTCGAGGAGTCGGCCGAGGTGACGAAGAACGTCGTCACGAGCACGAGGAACGCGAACAGGAGGAGCGGCCCGGCGATGGGGAGATTGCCGAAGAGGACGTACCCCGAGACCGCCTCGCCGTACTCCGAGACCGGACCGAGGACGTTCGCCGCGCCCGTGTGCTGCATGATGACGCCCGCGCCGCCGACGATGGCGAACCACGGGACCGTCGCGAGCGAGGTCGCGCCGATGCCGGCGAACGCGACTTCGCGGACGCTCCGACCGCGCGAGATGCGGGCGATGAACAGCCCCGCGAAGGGCGACCACGCGAGCGGCCAAAGCCAGTAGAAGACGGTCCACGCGTTGACCCACTTACTGGCGCTGGTCGCGGTGGCCTGCGTGAACAGGCTCATCTGGAAGAAATCACCGACGAAGCCGCCGGTCGCCTGCGTACCGAGTTCGAGGATGCGGAAGGTCGGCCCGAATATCAGCGTCGCGAGCATCAATAGGCCGAACACGACCATGTTGAAGTTCGAGAGCCGGCGAATCCCCTTGTCGACGCCTAACACCAACGAGATGGTGAAGATGACCACCATGCCCGTGATGACGAGGATGGTCCCCACGTCACCGAGCTGGATACCCCACTGGAAGTTCAGGCCGGTGATGAACTGGCTCCCGATGAAGCCAAGCGAGGTGGCGACGCCGCCGAGGGTCGCGAACACGGCGAGGATGTCGACGACTTTCCCGATTGCGCCGTCGACGTTGTCCGCGCCGAGAATCGGCGTCAGCACCGCCGACACGCGGAGCGGCGCGTCGTAGTTGTAGACGAAGTAGCCGATGGCGAGGCCCATCACGGTGAAACACGACCACTGGGTCAGACTCCAGTGGAAGATGGAGTACTGGACCGCAAGCGGCATCGCCGCCGAGGACTGGGCCTCGGCCCCGTACAGCGGCGGGACCGTCGAGTAGTGGAACAGCGCCTCCGCGGGGCCCCAGAAGACGATGCCCGCCGCGAGGCCGGCGGAGTACATCATCGCGAAGTACGAGAGGAAGCCGTACTCGGGGTCCTCGTCACCGAGCTTCAGGTTCCCCCACGGCCCGAAGATGACGAAGCCCAAGAACAGGACGAACCCGAGCATCGCTATCAGGAAGAACCAGTTGAACGTCGCGAGAATCCACCGGCGAATCCCGAGGACGAACTCGTAGGAGCCTTCGGGATTGAGGCTGAACGCGCCGACGAAAAGCAGCGTTATCGCCGCGCCGAACGCGAATATCACCGGCTCGATTTCGTCGAGGAACTCGCTGACCGCGCCGTTGGAGGAACTCACCGCCGACACCCCCCGTGAGTGACCGCGCCTCTCGACTCCGTCCGCACGGAGCCGTCACCTCCCGACTGACTGGTCGAGGCCCGCGCCCCGAACTGTGCGCCACGATGACCGTTGCACCCGTGTGCTGTAATGTGGTCTGTCATGCTATCGCTCCGACGGACACCATGCTACCTGATGTCTTACGTCACGACAAGTGCAAACATTACCATAAAATTTGTGGTTATCGGTGACGCCGAGAACGGAATCCGTTTACAAACGGTCGAAAAATCGGTGGTCGGTTCGATTTCGGTTGGTCGTCGCGCCGTGGCCGGGCGCTTCGCTCCGAACGGTGCCGCCTCGTTCGCGCGCTCCCGGCGTTCTCACACGAATTGTAGACAGAATCCGAGGAATCCCGGATTTCCGGCCCGTATCGGCCGAATTTCCGGTTCGTTCGTAACGCTTAATCGAATTCGTACACGCGTTCTGTATATGGCAAACGACGCCGACGGAACGGACGGCACCGACGACCTCGCCTACGCCGCCGACCGCGGCCGCGGCATCCTCACGCCGAGCGACCGCGAGTTCCTGCTCGGCCGGAAGACCGACTACACCGACCACTCGAAAAAACAGAAGCGAAACCGGATTCGACGACGCCTCCGCAACGCCATCCTCGATTTCACCATCCTGTTCGAGTCGCTCGAAGACCGCGACCGCGAGACGGTGTTCAACCCCGACGCCGCCGACCGCGAGGCGTACACGCGGGGCATCACCGACATGCTCGCCTTCCTCCACCTCGGGACGATGGGCTACTACACCCCGTTCAAGGACATGCTCGCCGAGGGCGTCAACAAGGCCGAACAGGAACTGGCCGGCTCCGACTACCGGATGGTCACGGTCGATTTCAACGTCGAACCGGTCGGCCAAATCGACGTCGACGCCGTCATCGACAAGCTCGAACGCGGCGCGTTCGACCAGCTCACAGACGAGGAGTTACAGGCGTTCGTCAGGCTCCTCGCGGAGTCCGACGACTTCTCTGCGACCGACCTGCGCGCCGACATGAAAGCGCAGATGTCCGAGTTCGTCGAGCGAATCGACGCCGCGAACGAGCGGCGCGACCGCCGAGTCGACGACCTGAACGACTGACCGGCGGGTCGCCGGTCCCCGGAACCTCGGCGGTCGCGCGGGTGCGTCCCCGCGCCCCGTCCCCACATCCGCGACCTATCCGAGATACGCTATCGCGTCCATCTCGACTCGCACGTCGCCGGGGAGTCGCGCGACCTCGACGCAGACGCGGGCCGGCGGCACCTCGTCGAACCGCGCGCCGTACGCCTCGTTCACCCGTTCGTAGTCGTCGAGGTCGGTGACGTACACCGTCAGTTTCACCGCGTCGTCGAGGCCGTCGCCGCCGGCCTCGGAGACGACGGCCGCGATGTTGTCGAGCACGCGGTCGGTCTGTGCTTCGATGTCGCCGTCGACCTCCTCGCCCGTCTCGGGGTCGACCGGGCCGTAGCCCGAGACGTAGAGCGTGTCGCCGGCGACGACGCCCTGCGAGTAGGGGTTGTCCGTGCGCGGGGCGTCGTCCGTGATGACTCGTTCCGGTGGCATCGGTGGTGAGGGTGGTTAGACTCGTTGCGTTTCGGCCGTGACCGACTCGATGCCGTCGGTGATGACGTCGAGCGCCGTCTCCGCGAGGTCGCGGGTGAGCACGAGCGGCGGGAGCAGCCGCAGGATGTTGCCGTGCCGGCCGGCCTTCCACACCAGCACGCCGCGCTCGAAGCAGTACTGCTGGAGCGCGTCGGCCGCGTCGCCGTCGGGGTTGCCCTCGGCGTCGACGAACTCCGCGCCGATGAACAGGCCCTCACCGCGAACGTCCACGATTCGGGGGTTGTCCTCCGCGACCTCCGAGAGCCGGCCGCGGATGTACTGGCCGAGGTCGCGGGCGTGCGCGAGGAGGTCGTGTTCCTGGATGTACTCGATGGCGCGGGTGCCAGCGCGCATCCCGACGACGTGGCCGCGGTAGGTTCCCGCGTGGTCGCCCGACCCCCACGTGTCGAGGTCCTCGTGGTAGATGGTCGCCGACAGCGGGAAGCCGGTCCCGCCGAGCGCCTTCGCCGAGGTCATCACGTCCGGCGTGACGCCGTACCACTCGCTGGCCCACCACTCGCCGGAGCGACCGAGACCGCTCTGAATCTCGTCGAACACGAGCGGCACGTCGTTGTCGTCGGCGATGTCGCGGAGACCCTTCAGGAATCCCTTCGGCGGGGTGACGACGCCGCCCTCTCCCTGAATCGGCTCGACGAAGATGCCCGCCGGGTTGGCGAGGCCGCCGTAGGGGTCCTCGAAGATGGCCTTGACCTCTTCGAGACAGTGGTCCACCGCCTCCTGCGGGCCCTTGCCCATCTCGACCGTGTTCGGGTAGGGCGCGTGGACCACGTCGGGCAGCAGCGGCGCGTAGTCGCCTTTGAACTTCTTGTTGCCGGTGAGGCTCATCGCGCCGCTCGTCGCGCCGTGGTACGCGCCGCGGAAGGCGACGAGACCGGTCCCCTCGGTGTTGTACTTGGCGAGTTTAATCGAGGCCTCGATGGCGTCGCTTCCCGTCGGGCCGCCGAAGACGACGCGGTTGTTCCCGCGCAGCCCCTCGGGCGCGATTTCGTCCAGCTTCTCGATGAGGTCGAGCCGCGCCTCGGTCGGGAAGTCGACGGTGTGGACGAACTTGTCCGTCTGCTCGTGGACCGCGTCGAGGACGTACGGGTTCGAGTGGCCGACGTTCAGCACGCCGATACCGGCGAACATGTCGATGAAGGTGTTGCCGTCGGCGTCGCGCACCGTCGCGCCCTTCCCGCTGTCGAACGCGATGGGGATGTCTTCGGGGTACGAGACGGCGCTGCTGTCGATTCGCTGTTGCTTTTCGAGGAGTCGCGTCGACTTCGGCCCCGGAACGTCGTCCACGCTCGGCGCGTCGTCGAAGTGCAACTCGTGAATCGGCGGACCTGCGACCATGCCTCAACCCATGCAGAACAGTCATAAATAATTTGTCCACGATTCCTATTGATAACGTACACAGTATCCGGTTTCGAAGTCGACCTCCCGCGGTGATTTGGTTAGCGACACAACAGTAACCACAATGGATTTGTGCGAGGCAACTCCTTCTTTTTCCAATGTTACACGCAAAAGGTCCGCTTCTCACGGTCGACCTGGGGGACGAGACGAGTCGGACGGAAGACATCGACGGGATTCTCGAATCCTACGTCGGCGGGCGCGGGGTCGCCACTCGACTCGCCCACGAGCGCGTTCCCTTCGACGTGGATCCGTTCAGCCCGGACAACCGGGTGTACTTCAGCACCGGCCCGATGCAGGCGTCGACCATGAGCTTCACCGGCCGCACGAACTGCACCAGCGTCTCGCCTTTGACCGGCGGCCTCTGCTCGTCGAACGCCGGCGGGTTCGTCTCGCGGAACTTCGCTGACGCGGGCTACTCGGCGGTCGAACTCGCGGGCGCGAGCGACGAACTGGTCGTCCTCCACGTCACAGACGAGGGCGTCGAGTTCGAGGCCGTCCCGGACCTCGCCGGCGCGACGGTCCCCGAGACGGTCGCGTACCTCGACGACGAACACGGCATCGAAGCCGACCGGACGATGGTCGTCGGTCCCGCCGGCGAGAACCTCGTGCGCTTCGCCTCCATCATGACGAGCGAGGAGCGCGCGTTCGGCCGCGGCGGCCTCGGCGCGGTCCTCGGGTCGAAGAACGTGAAGGCGCTCACCTTCGGCGGCGATGCCGCGCCCGACATCGAGATTCCGGCGTCGCAGATGGAGATTCACCGCGACGCCGCCACCGACGACCACATCATGAAGCGACAGGGAACCGTCGCCGTGCTGGACCTCGCAAACGAGATGGACGGTCTCCCGTCGTACTACTTCTCCGAGCGCCACTTCGAGGGCGCGGAGGGCATCAACGGCGACGCCATCGAGCAGAAGAAGTACAAGAAGGGAACCTGCTCGGCCTGCGCGTTCGCGTGTAAGCTCCCCACGAGAGACGAGGCGGCGGGCGTCGAGACCGAGGGGCCCGAGTTCGAAGTCACCATGGCGTTCGGGTCGAACTCCGGCGTCGACGACATCGTGGAAGTGATGAAGTCGAACGAGCTGTGCGACCGCTACGGACTCGACGCCATCTCGGCCGGCAACACCGTCGCGGCCTACCTCGCCAGCGAAGACGAGTTCGGCAACACCGACCTCATCCACGACCTCGTGGAGAAAATCGCGCTTCGGGAGGGCGTCGGCGACGACCTCGCCGAGGGCATCGCCCGCGTGCACGACGACCTCGGCGTGGAGAACTGGACGGTCAAGGGGATGGACTTCGCCGCCCACGAGGGCCGCGTCCTCCACGGACAGGGGCTGTCGTACGCCGTCGCCAACCGCGGCGCGGACCACATGTACGCGGTGTTCTACTCGCAGGAGTACCCGCTGGTCGGCAAGGACGACGCCTACCCGCCGGAGGGGTTCGAGGGCAAACCCAAGCGCCTCATCGAGAAGGAAAACCAGATGGCGCTCAACGACAGCGGCATCGTCTGCAAGTTCTCGCGGGACTTCATGACGCCCGAACGCTACGAGATGCTGTTCGGAGCCGATTTCGAGGACCTGCTGGCCGTCGGCGACCGAATCGTCACGCTCGAACGCCACTTCAACAACCAGCGCGGCTTCGACCGCGGCGACGACACGCTCCCGTACGCCGACGAGCTAGACGGGTTCGAGGCGGCGCTCGACGCGTACTACGAGCGTCGCGGCTGGACCGACGACGGCGTCGTCCCGTCCGGAAACGTCCCGGCGTAACGCGTCTGCGTTCCCCTTCGCCCGACGGCTTCACCGACCCTCTCGCCCTCGTTTTCACTCTTCGTTCGGCTCGTTCGCTTGGGTCTGATACAGCTCCGCGACGCCCTGTTCGAACCGCTCGGCGGCGCGTTCGAGCAGTTCGACCTGCGTCGCCCGCGTCTCCTCGTCGATGACGTAGGCGGGACCGCTCAGATTCAGCGACCCGTACACCTCGCCGCGCGGCGACTTCACGGCTTTGCCGATGGCCCAAAACCCCTCGACCGCCTCGCCGCTGTTTTCGGCGTAGCCCTGCTCGCGGACGGTCGCCAACTCCGCGAACAGTTCGTCTTCGGTCGTGATGGAGTCGCCCGTCGCCGCCGGGAGTCCCCAGCGGTCGATGATTTCCCGCACTCGCGTCTCCGGGTACTCGGCGATAATCGCCTTGCCCGAACACGTCGTGTGGACGTGAAACGGGCTGCCGTCGATGAGAAAGCGCGGCGTGTTGGCGAATTCGAGGTCGCCGTACAGCGAGACGATGCGACCGTGTTCTTCGACCGCGAAGTCCGCGTCCATCGACGACTCGCTGTCGAGCCACGAGACGGTCTCTTGGGCGACGCGGTAGTAGTCCTTGCGCGTCCTGACGTAGTCTCCGAGGTGGCAGAACTTCGCCCCGAGGTGGTACTCGTTGTCGACGTTCACGACGTAGCCGTACTCCGCGAGCGTCTTGAGGTGAGCGTGGACGGTGCTCTTCGCGAGGTCGGTCGCCTCGACCAGTTCGCCCATCGTGGCCCCCTCCAGTTCGAGGATGTGGTCGACGAGCGCCAAGGAGGCGGCTGTCGTCTTGAGCACGCCGGACGGGTCGTGTCTATTCATGGAGGGGAATCTACGGTCTGGGCTTAAAGATGTACCTCCGTCACGACTACTGTCGCCCCCACGACGGCCGCGACACCGGCGCTGCACGCTCGCGTACTCGTGACACTCCCCGACTGGTCGGCGCTCCGAGCGTTCCGCGGAGTCGAACGTTTATGTGCTCGCGCTTTGATTGTCAATAGTTAACATGGTTCTCTATGATTATTACGACCTGTTCGAGTCGGAATCATCGTGGCCGCTGCGGGGTGACCGGCTCGTTCATATATACGTATTCGGGAGTTAGGAACGCCGAGTCTTCCGAGACGCGTGAGAGTCGGTTTCACGGGCGACTGAGCGGCTGAGACGACCGCTCTCGGCTCGGTTTTCGGACGCGTGAACGTTTAAGTAGGTCCGTCGGCGGGTGAACAACCCGGCTCGTTTGCCGTCTCATCCGTCGGCGCGCTGCGGCCGCGCCGTCCGTCCGAGGCCGGTCCCCTGTGCGGCTTCCGGCGCTCAGAACTATATTTTAGTTGATATATCTTCCCGGTCGCTTGACGGTTCCCCGTCGTCGTCGGTCTCTCGTCCGCATCTCCATTACAGGCGTAACCGTGTAATTCAGTCGGTCGGGGCCCAGGGTCGAGGTCGCGGTCACGCCCACGTCGCCACGGACTCGGTTTGGGGTCGGCGCGATGCCGCGTGATGCCGTTTGCGCCGTTATCGGGTCTCCTCGAACGCCGCCTGCGCCGCTTCGAGCACCTCGTCGTGTGCGTGCCCGTTGGACGCGACGAGACCGGGCTGTCCCGGTCCCCAGGCGTTCCCGTGGATGTCGGTCACCATTCCGCCCGCCCGCTCGACGAGGTAGACCCCCGCGACCGTGTCCCACGCGTTCGGGTGTTCGTCGAATCCGATGACCGCGTCTATCGACCCGTCGGCGAGTCGCGACAGCGTCAGCTGCGTCGTCCCGAGCTTTCGCATCTCACCGAACGTCCCGAAGATATCGCCCGAGAGCCGTTCGATTCCCGGCCGGTCGCCCACCTGATACCGGAGCGTCGAGGAGACGAGAAAGGCGCTGGTGTTCGATTCGTCGCTGACCGTCATGGGTTGGCCGTTCCGCTCGACGCGCGCCGCCGTCGCGACGTAGGTGTCTCCCGTCTCGGGCGAGACGTTCACCGCCGCAATCGGCGTCTGGTCCTCGACGACGGCGACGCTCGTCACCCACTCGCGGGCCCCCCGCGTGTAGTTCTGCGTCCCGTCTATCGGGTCGATAATCCACGCGTAGCCCGACTCGGGGACGGTCTTCAGTTCGTCGTCCTCCTCGCCGACGACCGCGTCGTCGGGGAACCGCTCTCGAATCGCCGCGATGACGCGCCGTTGTGTCTCGCGGTCGACCTCGGTCACGAGGTCGATTGCGTCGCCTTTCTGTTCGATGTCCAGTTCGGTTCTGAAACGCGCCGACGCGTGGTCGGCTCCCACTTCCGCGGCGTCGATTGCGACTGCTTCGCGCGGGTCTGCATCCATGCCCGAACATCTCCCCACGGCGAAAAAAAGCCTCGGACAGCGGACAGCGCTTCTGTCTCTCCCTCGTCGGTGACCGCCGAGCCACCGGGTCCGTCTCGGCTCCCGCGTCGCTCGCCGTCGCACCGACGCGTCACGGAGTATTGTTCGAATAGCGATTCACTACCGCGGCCAGATGTTGGCGGTTGAGCGCGGATTCCGCGTGCAGGTGATAATTGACCTCACTGCCGGCAGCCGTCGTCAGCGAGGCCGGAATCCTCTTGGCTCACTGGCCGTCTCATGCTGGCCCGTTAGCGCATTGTGTCGGCAGATTATCTACCTCCCCGAGCGTTGAGTTGGGCGAGCGTTCCGACTCTCATCGACCAGTTCGATGAAAGCGTCTCGGGCGACTGACGCGGTCGGTCCGGCACGTCGTCGCCGGTCACCGACCGTATCCGTTCTCGAACTCGGTATTGTAGGATAAGTACATCTTCACCGTGTCGTCGGCCGCGTCGCCGCAGGTACTCGTCGGCCGAACGCGTTTTTCTCACGGTTCCGTTCTTCACCGTCGAATTATCCCATCTGATACACCCCGTCGAAAGCGAAGCCGACGGAGAGAGTACAGTCGACGAACCCCTCGTCGACTCATCATAGTGTCTTGCTTATCAAGGACAATATTAGTTGGGTTAAACTCGTCTTCGACGGCCAATCGATTCGACGGCAAGAGACGACGCTGGCCGGTTCATCTTTCCGACTCTCGGAGACACGCGGTCTTCAGCGAACCCGAACTCCGACAGTTGCAGACCCATTCGGCTGCATGCGTCGATTACTCCCCGTTTTTCGAGCTGATCGTTCGATAGAATCCTGTCGAGCGCAGTTTCACGCCCGAAAACCACGAGCGGAGCGTCTCCACCGTTCGCGGACTGACAGCTACGCGGCCGACCAATAGAATTCAATCTTATTTACAATACTATCCCCGAATAGCTAACGATGCAGCCCAGCCGTAATGTCCGCGGCGGCGAGTTTTCTCTGTTGCATTCCGGCAGACCGCTACGAACCGCTCTCGCCTCTCCGCGGGCGGTCCGCCTTCGACGTCGCTGTGCGGACACCGTCCAACGAGGGAGCGGGCCGACCGACCCGCTGTCGGGCCGGGTCGGGTCGGGACGGGTCCAAGCGGGTCGGTCCCGTCGCGGCCGCGCCAACTGCGCTCAGCTATCGCCCGGCCGGGAGCAATCCGCGCCCGCTCGTCCTCTCGTGCGACTAATCGTCCGAGCCGGCCGGCGTCGCTTCGGTCAGCGAAGACTGGTTGCGCACGGCAACCGCGCCGAAGACGCCGGCAAGCACGAGCCCGACCGCGCCGAGCACGAGGAAGGTTCGGCCGGTTCCGAACATCTCGATGAGCGGCGCGACGGCTATCGGGGAGATAAACATCCCGAGGAACTGCGTCGTCGTCACGCCGCTGAGCGCCCGCCCGCGATACTGCTCGTCGACCCGCGCGGACACCCAGTAGTTCGTCGTCGGGAGGAGCAGGCCGAGTCCCGTTCCCGCGATGACGATTCCGACGACGATAGCCCAGTAGTTGGTGGTCAGGCTCGTGACGGTGAACCCGACGCCCGTCGCGACGAAGACGCCGACCAGAATCACGACCGGGTCGAACCGCTCGCGGATTCGGTCGAAGTTCATCGTGACGAGCCCCGAGATAATCATCATCGCCGCGAGCGCGACCCCGGTCATCAGTCCGCCGACGGATGTCACCGTCCGCAGATAGAAGGGAATCTCGACGTTAATCTGATTGTAGCCGATCATCCCCGCAAACATGATCAGATAGAGGGCCGCGAGGAACGCGAGCGGGAGCGTCGACAGGATTTCTCGGAGCTCCGTCCACGTTGGAATCGACCCCGCCTGCTGTTTATCTCCTCGGTCCGGTTCGTCGATATACCGGACTACCGCCGGGAGCACGAGCAGGGCGACGAGATACGTGAGGAACGCAGTCCGCCAGTTGAGGTCAGCGATGACCCCGCCGGCGATCACCGCGACTGCTGCACCGAACGGCATGATGGCCCCCTGCCAGCCCAGCACCTTCTCCCGGCGCTTGCCCGAGTAGTAGTCAGCGATCAACGTCGTACTGCTCACCATGATGCCGGCGACGGCGATGCCGAGCAGGACTCGCGTCCCGAGAATTACGTAGAGCGAATCGGCGACGTACGCCAGTGATGGCCCGACTCCGTACAGCGCCAGCGACCCGACCAACACCGCTTTCCGACCGTATCGGTCGACTATCACGCCGATTATCGGGGCGAAGATAGCGATGATTAGACCAGTCAGCGTGCTGACGAGCTGCGCCAAAGTCCCCGCGTTCGGAACCGACGGGAACGCGCTTTCGATTGCCGGCAACACGGGATTGACGATTGCGCCCGAGAGCGCAACCAAGGTCGTCGCAAACAGTAACGTTGCGACCTTGAGTGGAGAGTCAGATTCGGACACTGAGCTACTCATTGGACCCTCCATACCGGCGGGACGCATCTCGATACCGAGACGGGGTGAAACGCCACTCGATACTACCGACTGTGGATGTGTTTTCGAATATCATGGTCTGGTCCGTTCTGCGCCGTGTGGGCGGTGTTCAGATAAGGATTGAAAGGTGAGGCGGAGCGTTTCCCGAGTGCTCTATGCCCGAAAACGCTTGCCTCGGCGGTAATCTCGGCCAGATCGAGTTAGAGTTTGTGGAACGAGAAGCGACACCGCAACTGCTGATGAAGCTCAGTATTCAACTCCATCTCGCTGGATTGTCGCTTTCGAATACTGTTTCTGTTCTTGAGATATTTGGTGTCGAACGGGCTCGTTCCACGGTTCACAACTGGGTGCACAAGACTGATCTACAGCCCGACAATGGTCGAAGTCCGACTCACGTTGCAGTTGACGAAACCGTGATTCGACTCAACGACGAACAGTACTGGCTGTACGCGGCTGTCGACCCAGAAACAAATGAATTACTTCATACAAGGCTTGAACCGACGAGAACCAAGGTTCTCGCTCATTCGTTCTTCCGTGAGCTTCGCGAGAAACACGACGTCGACGACGCCGTGTTTCTCGTCGATGGCGCGACACCGCTGAAAGACGCCTGCAACCGACACGGCCTCCGATTCCGATACGAAAAACACGGGAATCGGAACAGCGTCGAACGTGTCTTTCGAGAGATAAAACGTCGAACTTCCTCGTTCTCAAACTGTTTCAGCAACGCCGAAGCAGAAACTGCCGACGACTGGCTCAGATCATTCGCGTTCGCATGGAACCAGCTTATCTGAACACTACCACCGGAAGGGTTCCACGTCGCACCGAGCAACCTAGAAGAGGACAACTACTTCCAGGACCTGATTGAGAACCACGGAGATGAACTGAAAGAGCACAAGAACCGGATAGAGGAGCTCTACGAACAATTCACATCTCTGGAGGATGAGTTCATTGACGAGTTCGACGACAAGGAGCCGTTAGAAGAAGCATCAATTGACCTCCAACCGACCTCTCTTTATTCTGGATGGGTCTTTGAGCGAGGCGTCCTCCTAGAACGCACGGACCGAACCAAAGAGGACCTCGTGAAAATCGCTCACGACGTGATAGAAACAGAGACTAGTGCAGATAGTGACAAGGTGAAGTATCCTGGCGACCGGAAATCGCGATACGGGACGTTCGTCGTTACCCGCCCCCGAGACGACTCAGTTGTGAACGACAAAGAAGCCGTGGTTGAAGCGCTGGAGAGAGCGATTAACAAAGTCGACGGTTACGAAGAATACTCGATTTCTAAGGAAGCAGCTTCGGTCTTAGACGAGATCGAGTCCGAGTTAGAGGCTCTAAAAATGAAGCTCGTTGAGTATGAAGGGATGGCGACCTATCCAGGAGACTGCAAGTATGTTTAGTGAATCAGCAGATTCCGTCGTCCCCATCTTTGAATTGTCTGATGTAATAAGCAGGTTACTATGCCACTGCTCTCCGCCCTAAGGTGAAAATCAGCAATGCTTCGAGCAGTTTCCCAAAGCCAGTTATGAGTACTCCGGCAGACTCACTTGCTCCCGTCAGTGTTACAGAGCCACTTGAGAATGTCAATAACCGCCGGAGACTCAGTTCTAAAACAGGCAGTGCTACACCGGGACGAAATGTCCCACATACACTGAATTTAATATGTTCAGATGGGGTTTGGAAACCTAATCCAAATAAAATCATGGCCGACAGTATCCAGGCTACAAATCCTACCTTAAGTACATGCTTTGGACTCTCTCCGTACCACATGAGCCATTTAAGTGTCGAGTTACGAACCCACGCTAGCCCTGGGAATCGATGCTTACGCTCCGCTTCCTTTTCACGGACATTGTACTCCCTTGCCGCTTGGCGAAGCGAGTTGCTTCGATAGGTGGTTTTTAGCACGCTGTAGGTTTGCTCTGCTTGACGGAGCTTTTTCAGCTGCTTTGGAACTTTGACATCTGTCCCACTTTCGGCTTGTTTTTTGGCTCTCCATAGGTTTATCTGGGCACGAAGACGGCTATAAATTCGATAAGGTGTGGAGCAAAGCTTGAACTTAAAATGTGTTCTCCAACGGATCCTCGGAAAGACAGAATCTGGTGGATCTGGCTCTATTGGTGACGTACGGGTTCCGAATTTTCTGTCGCTGACTCGGGGTATCTCATATTTACTCAGCAAGTGCGTTGGTTCCGCACAGCGGTCGCCTTCGTACTCTAGTAGTAGCTGTGGTCCAAAGCTGGTTTTAGCGTCGATCTCAATATTTGGAAACCGGATGTCGGATAACTCGGCTTCATTAAAATCACAATCAAGTAATGTTGCTTTTGAGAATGTTGCTTCAGTCAGTTTGGAAGCATTGAATGACACCTGATCAAGAGTGGCGTTTGTGAAAATTGCCTCATCTAAATTGCTTTGGTGTAGCCGAACTTCCTCAAGGGAACTATCACTAAAATCAATCTCTGTACCTTTGATGCCCCATAGATTAGTATCAACGATCTCTGCATCTTGGAATAATGCCTGTCGTAGATCGGCACTCTGAAATTGTGTCTGGACGCAGGTTGCCTCAGTAAAAACAGCATTCCGTAGTGACGCATCATCTTCAAACGTCGCTGAGTCCAAATTAGTCTCTGAGAAGTCTGCGCCGGCAAGCAAGGCACCATCAAACGTCGCACCACTAAGATCTAACCCAGTAAAGTCTGCTCGAGGAAGTCGCATATTGGACAGGTCTAGTGTAGACCCTTCAGACAAGCTAGAAAACTTGACACCGGTGACGCTACCGTATTCCTCTTCAATCGCCGCTATAACCTGCTCAACACATTTACTCTTTTCAGAATGAAGAATGCAATATGTATCATCGTGGCCTTCCCAAACGGTACGGCTGCAGCTGTTAGCGCTGTACGATCTCTTAGCGCGATTAGGCTCGTCTGCCGCTTGATGGTCACAGATGTCGGTCACGTGATAGCGTCCGGACTGGGTTTACCGTTCCTATGGTGTAAATACTACTGTCAATGAATCACACCAACTAGCTAGTCCTCATGCAAGTTTGATATATCATTAGCATGAAGTGGCGGTATGGTCTTCAAAATCGAACCGGAGCCACCGGATGACTCAGACGACGGCGAAGACAAAGAATCTCGTCCAGATGGGTTCTATCGGGGGTCGTTCGATGACACTAATGACTTCTTGAAATATCTGGACGAATTCTACGGATACTATCCCGGGAGCCATCTACAGATTATTCCTGGTGTGACCAGTCACTCAAAGGAGGAGTTTATCAACGAGTTGATGCGGAGTGGTCAAGGATGGTATGAAGAACACGAGTATGGGGCAGTTTCTCGACTCATTTCTGACGAAGAAAATGAGACTGGAATCTATTTCGTTAAGCGTGACTCAGACGGGCTCTTTACCATTGTCACAAATGATTCAAAGAGCGACTATGTTGATGGTGACTTAATTCCGGATTTGAAAAGAGTGTATAACACACAGGTTATGCAGGTCTCCTCTCGACAAATTCGGCAACTAGTCAAGGATATGGTGTCTGCGAACGACCAAGCCAAAGCCACAGAATTCCACCTAAGGCGTAGACGTGGGGAGTCTAATCCTAGCATCCCAGATGAGTTTGATACAGATAACAAACGGACTCTGAGTTACTGGGGCGACGACGGCGCAACTGCTCTTCCTCACTTACTGGACACTTTTGGTGTACGCATTAGCAAAATCTGTTTGGAAATCCCTGATGTCATCCGGTTTAGGATCGACGAATCTGGGGTTCTAAAGCTTGAGTCCGGGAGTATTATCGACTTATTATACGAAAGAGTAGACGGCCTTACTGACAAGATGGTCAACGGGAAGAAGGCTTACGATAGTGCTGATGTTGACACAATCAAATTAGGTGATATGGAGGTTTCTCAGGCGAGTCCAGCTCTCATTACGCCTAGCGATGGTTCTGAATTTGACTACGAAACGATTGAAGGCACTATTGAGTCATTGAGACAGCGTAACTATGCACCTGTTGACCCAATCGTAGAAACCGACCCGGTGTATTTCACAACTACCATCTATGACGTGAGTAATGGACTCTATTTCGATCTCCGTGGCGATAGCCAGTCAATGAGACTTTTCCCCAGAGATGGAAGTGAGGACTTACGGACATTCTTTGGCGTTTTGGAATCCGTCCAGGAGAACGTCGAGAAAGATGCACAGAGTCAGGAGAATGTTGAGGTGGTGCAAGAATGAAAGGATTGAACGGTCACGCGAGAGGGTGGCAAGAGACGGAAACTGAATTCAACGAATTGGCGGATGGGAACGCTGAAGACTGGCTTACTGATCGGCTTGAGGCCCGCCTTGACGACCCCGATGAAGTTGAAGCCATGAAGAACACGTATGAGCGTGACCGGGAGACATACGATCGTCGATTTATTCTCCGGTCCACGCTACTTGCTGCTTTTGTTCATGGTGGAATCATCCACAATGAGACTGACTGGACAATTGAAGGTCGTGTTGTATTCCACGAAGAAGAGTTCGGCCCGGCAGACCTCTTAGTTGCCGAAAGTTACGAACACGGGAGTATTGCGATTCTCGCCGTAGTGAGTCCAGAGCAAGAAGATAACTCATACGAGCGAATTCAACAGCTTTGTTACTATATTGTAGACAACTCAACGGCTATCGAAACTCGGCTTGGAACCACATTGAATGAGGACAAAGTCAACGGGGCCATCGCTCTTAATGAGGTTGATGAGTCGTCAATCTTAGAGGATGTTGAGACAGCAGATGTAAATGGAAGTCCGAATATACCAATCTCCTTATGGATGTTTGAGAGTTCGGACGAACGGCTCTCAGCAGTTGAACAAGATGATTCAAACCACCCACTTGGGCATGTGCCGGACGGCGGACTGGGGGACTTCCTCTTAGAAGGAAGAGAAATTGCTAACACGAAACATCTAGAAGAGAAGCACTTCCACGATTCACACCACGAGAAGCTCTACAGAGAACTTCGGAATTGGTTATACCACAATCATCGTGGTAGTGAAAGACGCATAAGGGACTTCTCTTATGAGGAGTTGACCAGATTCCTACAGAGTGGACATGGTCAACCATCGAACACTATTGTCGAGTCGCGAGCGACGGCACTTGTAGATTGGTGGCAAGAAGCTGATGTCATTTCGGAGGTGTCCGAGCCGGAAGGCTTCGATGATGACGATACTGTCTACTCAATCATCAATCACGGAGGTCGGGCAGATATCAGTGATATCGATTCGGAATACAGAGACGGCGTAAAAGAAGCTCTGATTCGAGATAACCTCCGAAAAGAGTACTTACAAGAAAATAAGTATAATTCAGAAGACACCTGAGGTCTGACTGAAGTAATTCATCGAGAACTCACTTTGGCGATTTTTTGATGATGAGTTCCCAAACGAGGATGAATAGTACTGTCAGAATACCGGCTCAACAACCAAATCGTTCATCTAGCTGAAAAAGTGACTTGGACTGACTTACGAACCGTCTTTGACCCGTCCTATCTTCTGCTCTATCAGCTTCTTTACTCCGTCTGATTCGATCGCTTCTGCAGAGATGGACGAGAGTTCGTGACTCAGTGCGAGCGCCACCTTCTCGACGAGACCGCTGTCATCGATGAACTCGTCGTCGTCGCGTTCGTAGGCGACCTCGGCGAAGGCTTGGACGGCGGCCTCACGACGGAGGTCTTTGCGATCGAATAACCGATTCGAGATGTATTGGCGGGAGAGTATTTTCTCGGTCGGTTCGTAACTGCCCTGTTCAGATCGGGTGAAGTCAGCCATGAACCAAAGTCTCGCAAAGGCCGGTGCGTAGAGGTCTTCGGTCGATTTCGTGAACTTCTCTCGAAGTGATGTGATCGAAGTAGTCCCCTTCATCGGCCATCGGAATCGGACGTAGTCGGGACGCCAGATAATCGCTAAGTAGTGCCAAATTCCCGGGTCGCCAGCTGCTCTGCGAGGAACGTCGATAAATTTTCTCACGGCAGGTGCGACGGCAGCGTCTAAATCCGAGCGGTCCGACTCGAATCGGTGGCGCCCTTCGTTCATGACGTAGTCAAGCACTTGACCTAGCGAGTCGAGATCTGCTTCGTAGTCAGTTTCCTCTACGAAGGGTTGAACCTCGCTACTGTCGTACGTGATATCGTCTTGGATGAACTCGTCTGTTACTAGGTTCCCTTCGCCACCAGTAGTGAGTCTGCAGAGTGTCTCCATCGTCAGATCATCTCCAATAGTCGTTTAATATCGTTGTATGGTTGCTGTCGCTGCTGGTAGATTGCCTCGACCTCGTTGATGGTCGTGGAGATTGCTTCGATGTCCAACGAACTCTCGAACTCGTCGACTGTACCGTCGGTAAAGTAATCTCCGCAGAGATCAGTCAAGAGTGTCTCTTGCCAGTCGTACTCGATTCCCCCTTTGATGACTGCGTGCGTAGCTCCTTTGATCGTGAACTGCGTCAACATAGAGACAGCAAGATGATTTAGTGCGACACGTCCGATGAGTCCCTGTTTGGTCGGTCTCTCGATCGCGTTGATGGCTGCAACGACAGTCGGGTACGCCTCGTTGAGATACAGTTTTGGTTTAGCAGCATCGGTGACGTCTACGTGCCACTCAGCACCTGGCTTACCAGGGTTGTCGTCTTCGTTGAAGTCTGCGGGGATGACGGGGAGGTCACCGCTGAGCGACAACCGTGGCGGGTCGAGATACAGATCGACGTATGGGCCGTGAGCGAGCATCCGCCCACTCTGTCTAGCGTACTCGTCGTCGTCCGGTCGGTAGTCATTCCGAATCAGGAGTGGTTCAAACTCGACACGACCACGGTAGGATTCCCTCTCTATTACGATGGTTCCGCTGTAAGTTCCTTGCTCAAGATCGTCGGTTTCGATGGGTTCGATATATTCACTCCGCCTGCGTACCTACAGTTCAAATCCGACTACACGTGTCCTGAATGTATTCACCCATTTAGTCTTGCGAGTGAGGGAAGGTACTATCGTCCAAAAAGAGACGTTCACGAGACGGATAATGGACGGGACGTGACCGGCCAACGAATTCTATGTTGTGAAAACTGCAACAACCTCGAAATTGAAGAGTCGAACTGGTTGCTTCAGAACTAACTCTCCAGAATCTGGACAGACAGCATTGTTAAAACCATCATTCGCTGTCATTACTGGCTTGATAGATACACAGGTTGTCCTGTCCAGCAATGACGTGTACTTGAACGAACAATGATCGACTCAATTGCTAAGTAGAACTGCGTGTCTTGCATGGCACCATATGGGAACTCGGGAAATATGGTTTGTAGTTAGAATATCTCATCCATAGTAGTATGACAGCAAAACTATGACTGTTTAGAACGTAGGTAGATTATCAAGATTGTCTTCCTCTGTATCGTTTTGATCTGTTCGGATAAACATCTCACCGCCGACTTCCAGTACGTGTACCTCATCACCGAGCTGCCATTTCCCTGAACTCTCGTTCTTAAATGCGGTAGTGTAGTCATTGCCCGATTCAATACTTGTCACCACGGTAGAACGGTCAATCTTTCTTGTATTCGTGAGAATTTCGGGCTTCACTTCCTTCCGCTTGACCTGTTTAATCCGAGTATTGTCGTAGTTGTATTGAACCGCCGTGATGGCATAGTCGCCCCATCCTGTCATAAGTCAGCATTTGTAGTGTCTGTTATTTAACCTATGGTGTCCGGGGCGAAAGTGAAATACGGGAAGACCGATCGTGACTAATTTGCCTGCTCGTTTCTCAGCACAGCAGCCATCAATATCGAAACAGTCTGTCAAAGTGGTTGATTCCGAAACGATTGACCGTGGCAAATTGCAGTGGTTTCTGAAGTAACGGTCTACACGTAACACTAAGACTTGGAACAGTAGGTGACAGACTCGGCAGGCTAACTAGACTCTACTAACCAATAAGCCAAAGAAAACAGGAAATCCAAACGACCGCTCTTTTATATCCCAAAGTAGTCTGTGAATTAATATCTCATCACACTGCCCTCTCCCCTTTGAATCCTACCTAATCGCAATACAGCGGTGACCACCGTTCGGAAAACGAACGGAATCAATTCAGAAGTCGACGTACTCTTTATAAGTGATGTACTCACGTCTATCGAATCTACACCGTTCAGAAACCGAACGGACCCGACGGGATTTGAACCCGCGACATCTTGGTCCGGAACCAAGCACTCTGTCCACTGAGCTACGGGCCCTCAGCGGAGAGAGCTACACGGCACCGACGTAAAACCGTTGTGGAACCCGCGCCGGCGGCCGATTACGTTCCGGCCGCGTCGGCGTCGACGACGCTGTGTTTCCACGTCCCGCGGGTGAACCACGCCGTGGCCGCAATCGCGCCGAGAATCTGTCCGACGGCCATTCCGAGCCAGATGCCGGTCTCGGCGAAGCCGAACTGGAACGAAAGCAGGTAGACGATGGGCACTCGGCCCAACCAGAGCGCGAAAAGCGAGAAACCGAGGGCGGTCTTCGTATTCCCCGCGCCGCGGTACGCGCCGAGGACGACCTGGAGGACGCCGATGAAGCCGAACTCGACCGCGCGGATACGGATGTACTCGACCCCGAGGTCGATGGTTTGGGCGGCCGAGGTGGTCCCGGTTTGGAGGAAGAACGCGACGACGGGTTCGGCGAAGACGTACGCGAGGACGCCGGTGGCGAGCATGACGCTCGCGCCCACTTTGGCGGCGAGCCAGACGGCGCTTTCGGCACGGTCGGGTTTCCCCGCGCCGAGGTTCTGGCCGACGATGGTGTTTGTCGCCCGACCGAGGCCGAGCGCCGGAAGGAACACGAGCGACGTGAGGCGGTTGCCGAGGCCGAACGCCGCGACGACTTCGGGCTTAAAGGTGACGACCATCGCGGTGAGGGTGATAAAGCCGAGGGCCGTGGCGGACTGCTCGATAGCGCTCGGGACGCCGATATCGACGATTTGCTTGATGTACTCGAACTGCGGGCGGAAGTCGGCGAGTTGCACGTCGGGGCCGGCGCTCGTCCCGAAGATAACGTAGATGCCGATGACGGTGGCGACGGCGCGCGAGAGGACCGTCGCGTACGCCGCGCCGGCGACTTTGAAGCCGTCGAAACCCGTGGCGGCGAAGAGGCTCGCCTGGAAGCCCTCTACTCCGAGCATCGAAAACAGCGGGTTGGCGTCGAAGCCGAAGATGAACACCGGGTCGATGACGATGTTGATGACGACGCTGATGAACATCACGACCATCGGGGCGCGGGTGTTGCCGTAGCCGCGCATGAGCGCGGAGAAGACGAAGAAGCCGAAGAGGAACGGCAGGCCGAGGAAGAACACCCGCATGTAGTCGCCGGCGAGGGGGATGACCTGCCCGGCGGTCGCCTCCGAACTCGGGAGGACGCCGAGCATCGCGTCGGTGGCGAAAAAGCCGATGACGCCGACGACGACGGCGATGACGGTGATGAACGTGAGCGTCTGTCCGGCGACGGTCCCGGCGGAGCCTTCGCTTTTCGCGCCGGTGTACTGCGCGACGAGCGTGCTGCCGGCGACGGTGAAGCCGCCGCCGACGGAGATGAGAAGGAAGATGAGCGGAAACGCGAGGCTGATGGCGGCGACGGCGTCGGTCGAGAGCCGGCCGAGCCAGACGGTGTCCGCGAGGTTGTACGCCACCTGGAGGAGTTCGGTGACGATAATCGGCCACGCCAGTTCGAACATCGGCCGTTTGAGGTCGCCTTCGGTGAGGGAACCTCCTTCGGGGAGGGACACTGAACAGGTGAGACACGCGGAGACCGTTTGAAAGCGTCGATAGGCGTCTTCGAACGCTGGAACGTCCCGGCACCGAACGAGTGCGACTGGGCGAGTCGTGGCGGGGCGGTCGGCCGCACGAGCGGCGACCGCGGCTCACCGGGATGGGTGGCGTCGCGAGAAAAGGTGGGTGGCTGCGGTCGTCGCGTTACGGCGCTTCGCCGGTCTCGATGGCGAAGTCGGCTTTCGGGTAGGCGACGCAGGTGAGCGTGTAGCCGTTGTCCATCTCCTCGTCGGAGAGCGTCTCCTGGGTGTGGTGCGTGATGTACTCTTCGGCCGGGCCGTCGGTAATCTTCGCGGCACAGGAGACACAGGAACCCTGTCGGCACGCGTAGGGGAGGTCCATCCCGGCGTCTTCGCCCTGGTCGAGCACCGTCTCGTTGCTCGCCAGCTCGATGGTCTCGCCCTGCTTGACGAACTCGACTTCGAAGTACTCGACTTCGTCTTCGGGCATGTCGGCGGGGCTCGGCTCTTCTTCCGCTTCCTCGCCTTCGAGTTCGGCGCCCTCTTCGCCGCCACCGACCGCGGCGACGCCGCCGCCGCCCCCGATAGAGCGGTTCATCGGCTCGGGGAAGTCGGTCTCTGCGACGGTCGCCGCGCGGCGTTCGAGGACCTCCTGTGTGATGTCGGCGGTCGGCTCCCAGCCGGTGCCCTTCGAGTAGTGCAGGGCGACGGCGAGGAGTACCAGGACCAATCCGGCCCCGACACCCACCAGACTGATGACTGCCATACCGGCGGATATGGAGGGAGGGGTTAAGGAAATTGTGATTGTGGCGGCACCCGCGGGCGGTCGATTTCGCCGCCGAGACGAGGGTTTCACCGGGGTTCCCACAATATCGGGGGCGAGAACGGCGTCCGTCTCGGGCGCGCCGAGAGCGTCGCCGGGCACGGCCGGTAGTTCGCGGCCGCGTCAGTCGTCTTTCCGAGCGACCTCGTGCCGGCCGAAGCCGTACCGGAGCCGGTTGGCGAGGCGGCGGGAGAAGCGGTCGTCGGCGCGGGAGCCGAACCGCTCGGCGAGCGACTGGTAGATGAGCGGGACCGGGACCTCCTGTTCAAGCGCCTCTTGGACCGTCCACGTGCCGGTCGAGCCGCCCGCGACGTGGTCGTCCACGTCACCGAGGTCGCTGCCCTCCTCGCGGAACGCCTCCTCGCAGAGTTCGAGGAGCCACGAGCGGATGACCGCGCCGTTGTTCCACGTCTTGGCGACCGATTCGAGGTCGAGGTCGTAGCGACCCTCGGCGAGCAGTTCGAAGCCCTCGCCGTACGCCTGCATCAGCGCGTACTCGACGCCGTTGTGGACCATCTTCACGTAGTGGCCGGAGCCGGAGTCGCCCATGTGGCCGTGGCCGTCGGGGCCGGTCGCCACGGCGTCGAAGACGGGGGTCAGCTCGTCGTAGGCCCACTGCGGGCCGCCGACCATGAGCGAAAAGCCGAGTTCGGCACCGGCGGGGCCGCCGGAGGTCCCGCAGTCGAGGTAGGCCGCCGAGCACGCTTCGGCGCGCCGCACGGACTCCTCGAAGTGGGAGTTGCCGCCGTCGACGACCACGTCGTCCCCGTCGAGGTGCGGGTCGAGGTCGTCGAGGGTCGCGTCCACCGCGTCGCCCGCGGGGACCATGAGCCAGATTCGCTTGTCGTCGCCGAGTCGGTCGACGAGGTCGGCGACGCTGTCCGCGGGTTCGGCACCCGCGTCGGCGGCCGCCGCGACGGCTTCCGCCGAGAGGTCGAAGGCCACGACCTCGTGCCCGGCATCGAGCACTCGGTCGACTACGATGCGTCCCATCCGGCCGAGGCCGATGACGCCTAGTTGCATGCGTCGGCATCGTCCGCGGGGGGTGGTAGTGGTTGTGGTTTGGCGCGTTCGCGGACGCCGACGTTTTTACCGCCGCGCGCGAGGGTCGCGTATGGACGAACGCATCCACGAGCACGCCGCGGTGCTCGTCGACTGGAGCGCGCGAATCGAGGCCGGCGACGACGTGGTCGTCTCCGTCGGCGAGGGGGCTCACGACCTCGCGGTCGCCGTCGCCGACGCACTCGGCGAGCGCGGCGCGAACGTCGTCACGACGTACGCCTCCGAGGAGGTCCAGCGGGCGTACCTCCGCGCGCACGACGGCGACTTCGAACTTCCCGAACACGAACTCGCCCTCTACGAGGCCGCCGACTCGGTGCTCTTTCTCGGCGGCACCCGCAACACGGCGGCGACCGCCGACGTGCCGACCGAGACGCGGCAGGCCTACGGCCGCGCCACGAGCGAGGTCAAAGAGGCGCGCATGGACACCGATTGGGTCTCGACGGTCCACCCCACCCGCGCGGCGGCCCAGCAGGCGGGCATGTCCTTCGAGGCGTACGCCGACTTCGTTTACGACGCGATTCTCCGCGACTGGTCGGAACTCGCCGAGGAGATGGCGAACATGAAAGACGTGCTCGACGCCGGGTCGGAGGTCCGCATCGTCAAGGCCGACACCGACCTCACGATGTCCATCGAGGGGCGGACCGCCGTCAACTCCGCGGCGTCGGTCGCCTACGACTCCCACAACCTCCCGTCGGGCGAGGTGTTCACCGCGCCCGTCGAGGACGCCGTCGAGGGCGAGGTGTTCTTCGACGTGCCGATGACGCTTGAGGGTCAGCGCGTCGAGAACGTCCACCTGACGTTCGAGGGCGGCGAGGTCGTGGACTTCTCCGCGGGCGCGGGCGAGGACGCGCTGGCCGGCATCCTCGACACCGACGAGGGCGCGCGCCGACTCGGTGAACTCGGCATCGGCATGAACCGCGGCATCGACCGCTTCACCGACAGCATCCTCTTCGACGAGAAGATGGGCGACACCGTCCACCTCGCGGTCGGTCGAGCCTACGGCGCGTGTCTCCCGGAGGGCGAAGACGGCAACCAGTCCGCGGTCCACACGGACATGATAACCGACATGAGCGAGGACTCGCGCATCGAGGTCGACGGCGAGGTCGTCCAGCGGAACGGCACGTTCCGGTGGGAAGACGGGTTTTAACCCGCCGCAGCGCCGTCTCTGTCTTCTCGGTGCGGCGAGCACGAACCACCGCGAACGTCGTGTCTGTGCCTCCTCCTGGACTCCGCCGCTTGCGACTCAGTCCCGACCCGTGCCGGCGTTGCGAAGCGTCCCGCCGCACTCCGGGCAGACTCGTTCGTGAACGGCCTCTTCGGACTTGTAGCCGCAGGTGGGACATTCGTGGCGTCGCTGTTTTACGAGCGTTGTCGGCCGGGGTTCGACGAGCGTCGTCGGCTCCGCCTCGACCAACGCCTCCGTCCGGCGCTCGACCA
The DNA here is from genome assembly GCF_003665865.1 of Haloferax sp. Atlit-109R. NCBI lineage: Archaea > Methanobacteriati > Methanobacteriota > Halobacteria > Halobacteriales > Haloferacaceae > Haloferax > Haloferax sp. Atlit-109R. The sequence continues at coordinate 1,100,726 of NZ_QPLO01000002.1, read as the reverse complement.
ACTCCGCCGGGCGTCGTTCGACGAGGTCCGTCGGCTCGGGGCCGACCAGCGCCCTCGATTTGGCTTTGACGAGGGCTACGACCCCACGCGTGTCGATATCCTTGCTCATGTTACGGTGTACGATATGTTGAATGTTAACTCTTACCTGGGTTCTCCGTTCTCCCTGACGACGCCGAATTCGGCCGTTTCACCCCGATTCGGTGGGTGCGGTCCCGAGACGCGCTTTCGACGTACTTTTTATCCGCGACCGTTTTCATCCGCGCATGGCAGAATTCATGGTCGTCGTCGCCGACCCCGACTCCGGTGCGACCTACCAAGTCGACGTCGAAGGACAGGACGCAAACCGATTCCTCGGCCGCGACCTCGGTGACGAGGTCGACGGCGCGGCCGTCGGTCTCGACGGCTTCACGCTCGAACTGACGGGCGGTTCGGACAAGGCCGGCCGACCGATGCACCCCGACGTGCCCGGCGGCGCGCTCAAGGAAATCCTCGCCGAAGACGGCATCGGCTACAAGCCGTCCCGCGACGGCGAGCGCAAGCGCGTCACCGTCCGCGGCCGCGAGGTCTCCGACGAGACCGTCCAGATCAACGCGAAGGTCGTCGCCGGCGAGGGCGACGTCGCCGCCGCCTTCGGTGAGGGCGACGACGAAGAAGCCGACGAATAACGCCGTCTCACTCCTCTCTTCCCCGTGCCAGAGCAACTGCCCTCCGACCATCCGTCGGTCCAGACGTTCCGCGCGAACATCGCCCGAAGCGGCGGCACTCGCCGCCCCTGCCTGCGCGTCCCCGACGACGTGCTCGCCGCCGACGGCGATTTCGTCCGCCTCCACCTCGGCGGCACCGCCTACCACGCCCGTCTCTCGGCCGACGCCTCGGGACTCGTGATTCGCGGCGCGTACGACAACAAGCGCCTCGCTCGCACCCCGAACGACGGCGAGAATCGACTCGTCGAGTGGTGCCGCGAACACGACCGGGCCGACGGCGACGCCGTCGAACTCGACGAACTGGACGACGGCTACCAGTACGGCCTCCGGGTTCCGGGTGTCCGGCAGGTGTACCGCATCACCGAACGGCCGAACGACTCGCTTTCGAGCATCGCGGAGCAGTTCGGCCCGTCCGACGAGTGACCGGTCGGACTCCGAGACACGCCGCTTTTACGCGCCGACCGCCCTAGGCGGGGTATGAGCAAGGTAACGGAGTATCTCGCAGGCGAGCGCCTCGACGACGTGGCGCTCTATCTCACCCACGAGTACCTCGACAGTCAGGGCAAACTCCCGAACATGGGCGTCGAAGTCGACAACGGCTACGTCCTCGTCGTCCCCGGTGACGACGGCCGCCGCGCCTTCGCGGCCGGCACGGGCATGGACGCCATGGAGTTCGCCCAGACCGCCATGGGCAACGACGGCGACATCGACGACGACCTGAGCGGCGGCACCTGCCCCGAGGCGGCCGCCGAGGAGAACCACGAGGTGAAGTTCATCTTCTCGTTCGCCGAGGCGCAAAACGAGGAGGTCGGCGGCATCTACGAGGAGGGCGACGTGGTCCACGCCTACGCCAAGTGTACCTGCGGCACGACGTACTCCGACCGCTGGGTCGTCGACGACGCGTAATCGACCCCCGTTTTTCGACGCCGCGTTTCGAGTTTAGTTTCGCCGTTAGCGCTCGGTTTCGACGCCTTCGTCGTCTTCGGCGTCATCGTCGGCTTCCGCGTCGGCCGCGGCTTCCGCTTCCGCTTCCGCTTCCGCCTCCGCGACCGCGTCTGCGACCTGCTCGAACGCCCGGAGGATGACGCGCTTCGTCGTCGCGCCCTGCGTCGTCCAGTGGTGAGCGTAGTCGAGCATGTCGTCGTAGATGTCGGGCTTACAGCCGGCGGCCTTCGGGTGGCCGCCGCCGTTGACGAGGTCCGCGACCTCGTGACAGCGCTCGAAGTCGTCGGAGCCGCGAATGGAGGCGCTTCCGGCGGGCTTGACGACGACCGCCGCGTCCGCGCCCGCCTCGCGGAGGGCGTCGGCGACCTCGTTCTGCGAGCAGCGGCCGTAGGTGACGCCGACCGTCCAGTCGCCGACGGTCTTCAGTTCGGCGCGGTCGACGGCGGCCTGAATGAGGTTCTCCTTTTCGACGCGGCGGTGGGCGATGTACTCCTCGACGACCGGCGGGAGGTCCGCGCCGTACGCGCCGACGACGGCGACGTACTCCTCTTTCGAAGTCCAGTAGGCGTAGTCCGCGAGGTCCTGACTCCGCTCGTCTTCGTTCAGCCAGAGGTCGTGGTCGCGGGTGACGGCCGCGAGTTCGGAAAACCGCTCGTCGAACTCGTAGTCGAGTTCGCGGAGCGTCACGTCGGTCGAACACTCCTCGTCGGACTCGCCGACGACGAGGTCGACGCCGGCCTCGCGGACCGCCTCGGCCACCTCGGGCTTCCACTGGTGGTGGTCGTACCAGTGAATCTCGCCCGCCGTCTCGACGAGCGCGGCGAGTTCCTCCTCGACGTACTCGAACTTGTCCGGACAGAGGTCGCAGACGTACACCTCGACGCCCTCGGGGGCGTAGTCGGCCACGCGCTGGAGGTCGTCTTCCAACGAGTACGGACTCGACCCCATCAGCGCGACCGGCGACTTCGGGCGCTCTTCTTCCGCTTCCTCGTTGAGGGGCGATTCGTCCTCGTCGTCCTCGTCGCCTTCGTCGTCTGCGAGTTTCTCCTCGATGCGTTCCTCGAAGTCGGCCACGTCGAGTGCGGCGTCGTACGCCTCCCGGAGGAGGGCGACGCAGCCGAGGCCGTCGGCGTCGGTGTCGGTGACGACCGCGACCGACGCGTCTTCGAGTTTCGCCTTGGCGCGCTCTTCGGCGCGTTCCTCGTCGAACGACTCGGGGTAGAAGAAGCCGGCTCCGGGGAGCACGGACTTGCGGGGGAGCGAGAGCTGAGAACTGTCGATGAGCTCGTCTTCCATACGCCGAACTCGGGCGCGACGGGGAAAACTCCTCCCGATTCCGTCGGCGGAGACCGCGCCGAACGTCCCGCGGGCCGCGACCGAACCGAGCCACGCGGCCCGCTCAGGCCGCCTCGTCGCTCAGCAGGGAGTCCGTCGTCCCCTCCTCCAGCTGGCGGACCGTCAGCACCGGCACCGGACAGGTCCGGACGACGCGCTCGGCGACGCTGCCGATGAGAAAGCGGTTCTCGCCGTGGCGGCCCCGTGTTCCCATGGCGACGGCGTCGGCGTCGACCTCGCGGGCGTAGTTCGAAATCTCGGCGGCGGGGCGGCCCTCTCGCACCGCGACGGTCACCTCGCGGTCGGTCGCGGCCTCGACCTCGGCGAGCGCCTCCTCGCCGCGTTCGGTGAGCGCGTCGCGCATCTCGTCGCGGAGTCGGTCCGGCGCGGTCTCCACGTCGCCGGCGTCGATGACGTACAGCGCGTGGACCGACGCGTCGAACCGCTCTGCGAGGTCGACGGCGACGCTGACCGCCCGGCGGACGCTCGCCGAGCCGTCGGTGGCGATGACGATGGTGTCGAACATGGCTTCGGGTTCACGGCGCGGCGGCATAAAACCAGTCTGGGGCGGTCGGCCGGCGGGACCGTGGGGTGAGTTTTTTGTCGTCCCCCGACGCAGGTGGGGACATGTCACCGCGCCCGCTCTCTATCGACCTCGTTCTCGTGCCGGTCGACCAAAGCGAGGAGGCGACGCGCGCGGCGGAGTACGCCGCCGCCGTCGCGGCCGAGTACGACGCCGCGGTCCACGCCGTCCACGTCCTCGGCGAGGACGTCGTCCGCGCCATAGAGCAGGGCGTCGTCGACGAGGACGCCGTCGCCGAGGACAGCAAGGCCGTCACCGACACGGTGTCGGCGCTCGCAGAGACCGCCGACGTGCCCGTCACCACGTCGGTCGCCTACGGCTTCTCGCGGACGAGCAAGCTCCGCCACCCCGGCAGCGTCGTCCTCGACACCGCAGAAGAACTCGACGCGGACTTCATCGTCGTGCCCCGAGAGCCCGTCTCGGGCGACCCCGGCGAGGTGCTCGCCAAGGCCGCCGAGTACGTCCTCCTGTACGCCAGCCAGCCCGTGCTTTCGGTCTGAATCCTGTCTGAATCCTGAATCGTTGGTCGTTGTCGCGGCTCGCCGCCGCCCTCAGCCGCCCTCGTCGTCCGGCGGTTCGGCGAGTCGGATGGTCATCTCCAACTCGAAGCTCTCGGCGTCGCTCGTCTCGAAGCCGACGGTCTGGTAGAGGCCGACCGCCGCGCGGTTCCACCGCTCGACCGTGAGCCACACCTTCTCCACGCCGGACTCCCGGCCGTGGCCGAGCAGCGCCTTGATGAGCCGCGTCCCGATGCCGGCGCGCTGGTACGTCTGGTGGACGAAGATGGCGAGTTCGTAGGCGTCGCCGTCGGGGACGAGCGTCGCGTGGCCGGCCACCTCGTCGCCGTCCCACGCGATGACGTTCAGGCAGTCCTCGTCGAGGATGTTCTCCAGCCAGTCGCGGATGCGGTCCTCGCGCCCCGGCGGGATGCCCTGCGCGCGGTCCGAGGGGTCGAACGCGTCGTACATCTCGACGAGCGCCTCCAACTCCTCGTCGGAGCCGTCGTGCGCGCGCACCTCGATGGTGCGGTCTTCCCCGTCGGTGAACGACAGCGGCGGCGCGTCGTACGGGTCGGCGACGGCGTCGGAGAACGTTCGGTCGCTCATCGTACTAGGGTGACGGTCACGTGGGAGTTCAACAGGACGAACTCCGCGATGTTGCCGATCTGTATCTTCCCCATCGGGCTCGTCTCGCCGCCGCCGAGCACCAGTTGGTCGAACCCCTCGTTCTCGGCGAGGTCCACGAGGGCGCTCCCCGGGTCGCCGTCGAGCGCGCGGACGGTCGCGTCGACGCCGCGCTCGTCGAGCAGTTCCGTCACCCGCGTTTCCATCTCCTCGCGCGAGCGCTCGCCGGACGGGTTGTCGACGATGGCGACCGTGAGGTCGTCGCCGACCTCGGCCGTCCGTTCGACCGTCGTTTCGAGCGCCCGCATGGAATCGTCGCTGCCACCGATTCCGAGCAGTACCTTCATGATTCCCAATCTCGCGGGCGCGATAGAAAACCCTTACCCGGAAACGGGGGGCGACATCCCCGCCGGCGGGGGACCGCGCGTCGCGGAACCCTTTTCGGCCGTGCCGCGGTAGCCCGCGGTATGACAGACGAGTCCGACGAGTTCGAGACGGGCGCGAGCGACGCCGAGGAGACGGCTCGCCCCGACGCGGACCCGCGAGCGGCGGCGGACGAAGCGGCGGCGGACGAAGCGGCGGGAGACACGGAGCCAGCAGACCCGGCCACCGACTCGGAGACTGCGGGCGCGGAACCGAGAGACGACGCCGGAGCCGATGCCGACGCCGAAACCGCGACTGAATCCGAGGCCGGCGACGCCGGTCCAGACGCCGGAGCCGACGCCGACGACGCGGTTCCCGAGGACGTACAGAAGTACGCCCGGTTCAAGAAGGTCGACGGCGCGCAGTACGACCGCGTCAACGACTTCCTCCGCGAGCGGACTTACGTGACGGCCCGCGAGTGGGCAATCGCGCGACTCTGCGCCGACTTCCGGACCGAGACGGGCGTCGAGATGACGAAAATCGGGAACAACCTCCCCGAACTCGTCCCCTTCATGACCGATACCTACACGCCGCAGGCGGTCAATCAGGCCCGGTCTGCGTTCCGCGACAAGGTCCGGAAGTCGGGCGCGACGTTCCTCTACGGCGCGATGTCGGGGTTCTTCACGGCCGAGGAACTCGACGAGATGATGTACGAGGTGACGGAAATCGCCAAGTTCCTGCTCGAAGTCGAGGGCGTCGACCTCTCGGTCGAAGAGGAACTCGAAGCCGAAGAGCGCATTTCGAGCGTCATGCGCGAGGTCCGCGAGGCGAGCACGGAACTGCGGCAAGAGGAACTGTCTGACGAGGGGTGAGGCCCCGCGGTCCGTGCGACTCCGCACCGGTTTTGCCCCCGGACCGACGCCGCGCCGACTCGCAGTCAGGGGAAAAGCGGGTCCGGTTCCGACTGGACTAACTCGACGCGTCGGTCCGCCTCGACCGGCCGAACGTAGAGCCGGAGTTCGTCCTGTTTTCGCGCCTTCGTCGCCATCGCGTCCACCTCGCCCAGCTCGTAGTACAGCGGGACGACGACGGCCTTCGACGCCGCGGCGTCCTGCACGACCGAGACGACGAACACGGTGTCGTCCTCGCGGGCGCGGTACACGTCGTAGCGGTCGAACTCGGCCGACTCGACCCACGACGACAGCGCGTCGAACTCGCTTCCGGGGACGAGCACGTCGAAGCCGACGCGCTCCGTCGCCTCCGGCAGGTTCGCCGGCGGCAACACCGACACGTCGCCGGGATGGAGCACGAGCGTCTCCCAGCCCTCGTCTTCGTACTCGGCCGCGGTCGCCTCGGCGTCCTCCACGACCGTCTCCCAGAACGACAGCAGTCCCGTGAGTGCGTGCGGTTCGTCGGCGTCCGCGTTCGGGTCGCGGCCTCGCGGCGGCGTCCGCTCGTCGGTCATGCGTGTCACTCCCTCGGGGAGTCGGACGGGAAAAAGATTCGCTTGCGTCGGGTTCGTCCGGTCCGGCGGGGGTCCCGACACCCGACGGCGGAACTGCTATCTGTCTCCCCGCCGACAGTCGGCCCGATGCGATGGTCACTCCGCGCGGTCCTCGGGTCGCTCCAACTCCCCGTCGCCGGGGCCGGGGTCGCGCTTCTCGCGTTCGTCTGGCGGACCGCCGTCACGATGCCCCCGCCGCCGCCCGGAAGCGACGGCTTCGCCCACGGGCTCGCGGGCTTTTTCCTCCTCGTGTTCGGGGTCGCCGGCTTCGTCCTCCTCGCTGGTGGCCTGCTCATCCCGCCGGGACCGGGATACGGCGTCCGGTTCACTCGCAGACAGCGCTGGCTGTTCGCGTACGCGCTGGTCGCCCCGGCGCTCGCCGTGGGCGGCTTTCTCGCAACCGTCGTCGCATCGTCTGCACTCGGCGGACTCGGCGGCCTCGCCGGGTCGGCAGTCTCGCTGGTCGCACTGACCGCGCCGCTGGCGGTGCTCGTCGGCGTCGGCTGGAAGGGCGCACAGGTCGCGGCCGCGCGGTTCTGAGAGTTTCGCGCCGCAGTCGCGCTCAGTCGCGCTCAGTCGCGGACGTTCTCGCCGGCGACCGCGCCGAACTCGTCGCCGTCCCAGACGAACTCGCCGCGGAGCATCGTCCACTCGGGGAAGACGCCGGTGTGCCCCTCGAACGGCGTCCACTCGCAGTTCGAGTGGAGGTCCGCGCCGCGAATCTCGCGGGCGGCGTCGAGGTCGTACAGCGCGAGGTCGGCGTCCGCGCCCGCCTCGATGCGGCCCTTGCGCGGCAGGTTGAACACGTCGGCGGGGTTCGCGGCGACCACGTCGCGGACGCGCTCGGCGGTGAGGTCGCCGGCGACGACCGCGCCGAGAAGCAGGGGCACCATCGTCTCGACGCCGGGGACGCCGCTCGGGGCGTCGAGGAGCGACCGTTCTTTCTCCTCGCGCGTGTGCGGCGCGTGGTCCGTGGCGACCATGTCGATGCGGCCGTCGGCGAGGCGCTCGAACATGGCCTCGCGGCGCGCCTCGGAGCGGAGCGGCGGGTTCATCCGGCCGTAGGTGCCCAACTCGTCGAGGTCGTCGCGGGACAGAAACAGGTGGTGCGGCGTCGCCTCGCAGGTCGCGCCGCCGTCGCGGGCGGCGTCGACGCCCTCCGGCGTGCTCGTGTGGGCGATGTGAATCTGCGCGCCGGTCTCGCCGCCGACGCGGACGGCGCGCTCGACGGCGACCGCTTCGGCCTCGGCGGTCCGGTAGGCGCTCCACGCGTCGGCGTCGGCGTCGCGGCCGACCCCGCCGAGGTCGCCCTCGATGGCCGATTCGTCGAACAGGTCGGCGTCCTCGGCGTGGACCGTGACGGGCACGCCCGCCTCGCCGGCGCGCTCCGCGGCCTCGGCAAACAGGTCGGCCTCGATGCCCATGTCGCCGGTCGAATCGGCCAGAAACACCTCGCCGAGGGCGAAAAGCGGTCGGTCGAACAGGCTGTCCGGGTCCCAGTCGGCGGTGACGCCGCCGTTGATACCGTAGTCGATGCAGGCGTTCGCGGCGCACTCCGCTTTCACGTCGAAGCCCGCGCCGTCGGTCGTCGTCGGGTCGGTGTTCGGCTGGTCGGCGACGGTCGTCACGCCCCCCGCGGCGGCGCTCCGCGCGCCGGTCTCCCACGTCTCCTTGTGCTCGAATCCCGGTTCGCGGAAGTGGACGTGCACGTCGATAGCGCCCGGCAGAAGCAGGTTCTCCTCGGCGTCGACGGTCTCCTCGTCGGCGACGGGGTCGAGGTCACCGACCGCCTCGACGGTTCCGTCCTCGACGCGGACGTCGACGGCGCGGCCGTCGGCCAGCGTCGCGTTCTCGATTCGCATACGAGGGGGTGCGACGCGCCGGGTGCTAAGTCCGGCGGTTCGGGGAGCGGTCGCAGTCAGTCGCTCACGCGAGGTCCGCCGCGCCTTCGACGCGCGTCTCCGCGTCGCCAACGAAGGCGGCTTCGAGGGCGTCGCAGACCGCGTCGGAACTGGCCGGGCCGCCGGCGTCGGCGACGCTCCCCACCGAATCCGGGTCGAAGGGAACGTCGATGGCCTCGTAGACGGGCGCGAGCACGTCGGCTATCTCGTCGCGGTCGGTGACGACGACCACGCCGGAGACGAGCGCGCTCTCTTTTCGAACGCGCTGGGCGAGGCCGCAGAGCTTCCCGCCCGCTTGGACCGAGTGGTCGCCGGGGCAGTACGACGCCGGGGGCTCGCCCCGCCGCGCGGGGACGCCGAGGGTTCGCAGGGCGCGGACGACGGCGGTCGTTCCGGCCTCGTACCGCGCGTCGAGGCCGCTCCGGGCGTCGTCGAGGGGAACCGCGTGGGCGAACGCGACGGTGGTTCCCGTGTAGGCCACCGCGCGGCCGCCGACGGAGCGCTCGACAGCGGGAAAACCGCGTTCCTCGGCGGCGGCGACGGCCTCGTCGTACCGCGGGGCGCGGGTGTCGCGCCTGCCGAACGCGAGCTGTCGGTGCGGCGTCCACGCGCGGAACGCCGGTTCGTCCGTGTCGCCCGCCTCGCGGAGCATGGCCGCGGTGACCGCCCGGTCCGCCTCCCGGTCGGGCCCGCGGCCGCGGATGACGCGCATACCCGAGAGAACCACCCCGACGTACCTAAGCGCACCCGTCCCGTCCCGACGACCATGCTGCGACTGCCGCGGCCGATGCTCTCGCGCTTCGAGCGCTTCTCGCTCTACAACTCGCCGTACCCCGCCCACGACAGCGGGTGTGCTATCGACCTCTACGTCGCCGCCGACGACCCGGTGGCCCGCTCGCCCGTCGCGGGCGTCGTCCGCGAGACGCGGACCGTCCGCGCGCCCGACAAGCCCTACGCCCACGACGACGAGTACCTCATCCTCGTCGATGTCGACGCCGACGCCACCGGACTGGACTGGCTCGGCGACCCCGACGACGACCCCCGGGACGGACTGGTCGCGCGCATCCTCCACGTCGACCCCGGCGTCGACGCGGGCGACGAGGTCGCGGTCGGTGACTCGCTGGGACGGCTCGTCCGCTCCGGCTTTTTCGCGCCGTGGGTCTCGAACCACGTCCACGTCGGCTTTCGGGCCGCGGACGCGAACCACCACCGGGCTCGGGGGTCGCTCCCGGTGTCGCCCGACGTGACCGTCTCGCCGCTCGACTGGGACGGGACGGGAACCGTCGTCGAGACGGCCGAGACGTTCGTCGTTCTCGACGCCCCGACCCGCGCCGACGCGGCGGTCGCCCCCGACGGGTTCGTCGGTCTCGCCAGCGACGAGGGCGTCGTCCTCGACGGCGGGCTCGCCCACTACGGCTTCGGGGGCGCGCTCTCGCCCATCGAAGACGGACAATCGCTGTCGCTCCTCGGCGAGCGGGTCGGCCGGGCGGCCGGCCGCGACGTTCCGTGGGCCGACTTCGACGTGCTCGTCGACGGCGTTCAAATCACTGGATTGTCACTATTCGCGTCTCGCGTCGACTTCGGGAGCAAACTCGTCTGTCCCGGTCACGGCTTCGCCACCGGCGACGAGGTGTCGGTCGAGATTCGCCCCAGCGCCGACCCGATTCGACTCGACTGACGGCGGCAGAAGTGTCATGAAACTGCTTTTTAAATCCTCTCCGGCGCGACTGCCCGACACCTCCACTTTGTGGCACCATTTTTAAACACCTTTACTATGAAAGGATTAGTCTCCGCAAAAAATATCCTTCGGTCGCCCGTATTTTTCTCCGTTCGTGAGATCCGACATACGAGCGTGTGCCGTCGCTTCGGTGTTCGATGCAGCCGCTGCCTCCGCGCTGCGATGACCGGCGACCACGCCAGTGGGTACGAGGTCGAACTCGGCCACCCGCTGGCCGGGGCCTCGCCCGACGGAACGTTCGAGGACCCCGAGTTCGAACTCACGTTCGTCGGCGGTATCCCGGTGACGGACGAGCCGGTTCCCTACTTCGTCGCCCGCGGGAGCGACCGCGAGGCGCTCGACGACCTGCTCGACGACCACGCGAGCATCGAGCGCTTCGAACCGGTATCGGACGGACCCGAGGGACGGCTTTACCGCTGCGAGTGGGCGACCCGCGACGGCGACATCCTCTCGGCCATCCGCGAGTGCGACGGCATCGTCCGGCGAATGGTCGGCACGAGGTACGGCTGGTCGCTGTCGGTGTACTTCCCGTCGAACGAGCTGACCACCCGATTCCACGACGCCTGTCTCTCCCGCGATATCGACATCGACGTGCGCCGCGTCGAACCGGCCCGCCTCGACGAGCGTCACCCCCCGGACACCGGCCTCTCGGAGAAACAGCTGACGGCGCTTCGGCTCGCCTTCGAACGGGGCTACTTCGAGACGCCGAAAGAGGCGGGTCTCGACGACATCGCGAGCCGGTTGGGTATCACCGAACAGGCGCTCTCACAGCGGCTTCGTCGGGCCCTCCGAAACCTCGTCGGGTCGACGATAGACGACCTCGACCGCGGTTCGCGGTCCGAGTGAAGAGCCGATGATGCGTCAAAACGGGACCGTGGTGGGGCGCGGCAACCGGGCGCGAGATGCCACGGCGGGTGTCGATTTCGCCGCCGGAACGGCGCGACTCGCGGCTCTCCGGCGGTGCGCCCGTGTGGGGGGTGCCACCGACGCATATCGGTACGCCGATTCTAGTAATATATCTGACCCTTGTGTGGACAATCGGTATTTAAGCGGCGTCGAAGTAATCGAGATACCCCGAGGCGAACGCCCGTAGTTCGTCGTACGTCGGCGGCGACCCGGTTCTGACGAAGTGTCCCGCGACGGCGTTGCCGACGACGAGCGACTCCGCGCGACCGAGGTCGAGGACGTGCGCGAGCGCGAGGCCCGCGTTGAAGTGGTCGCCCGAACTCGTCGTCAACACCGGGTCGTCCGTCCGGGGGACCCCGACGGTCGCGGTTCCCGCCTCGTCGACGAGGTGCGCCTCCTCGATGCCGTGGCCCGCGAACCGACTGACGCCGAGGTGGTCGAACGCCGCCTGTGACTCGCGGCCGAAGTCGTCGCTCTCGACGCCCGCCAGCCGCGCGAGATAGCGCGTCTCGTAGCGGTTCGCAGAGACGACGACGCGCACCGCGTCGTCCAGCGCCGACACCTGCTCGACGCCCGCGGCGACCACGTCGGGCTCTCGCTTTCTGAGGTCGCCGGGGTCCAAAAGCAGCGTCTCCGGCGGGTCCGACAGCGTCGGCCACAGCTCCTCGCGGAGGCCGCGGGCCACGTCCGGTAGCTCGGGCATCTCCGACCAGTAGCCCATCCCGACGAGTTCGGCCCCGTCGACCAGTTCGGCCAGTCGGTCGAGGCCGACGCGCGACTCGATTCCGGCCCAGTCGAGCGTCATCAGCGCGCCGATTTCGGTGAGCATCAGCTTCCCGTCGCCGAACTCGACGGCGTCGGTGTAGCCCGGCGACCCGAGGGTCTCCAGCGGGAGGTGGCCGAACTCCTCGACGAACGGCTCTTCGACCGGGTCGCCGAGACAGCCGACGACTCCGGGCTCGAACCCCATCCGGTCGAAGGCGCGCGCGAGGTGGCTCACGTGTCCGCCGGTGCGGACGCCGTCTTGAATCCACTCGAAGGTGAGCGAACTCTCGGCTTCGACCGAGTCGTTCACGCGGTCAGCGAACGCGTCGAGCGTCGGCACCCGCTCGTAGGTATCTGCCGACTGTCGCTCGGAGACGAACTCCCGAACGCGGTCGATGTAGCCGTCGAATCCGAACAGCACCCGCCCGCCGTCGACGCGCTCGGGCAGCGACTCCCGACACGAGTCGGCCGCGCGGACCGTCGTCTCGTCCGGTGTTTCCATGGCGCTCCGTTCGGACGACCCGCAATTAGTGTTGCCGCCGGCGGCGACACTCTCGGCCCGTCAGTGGTCGCTTTCGGTCGTGATTTCGAACCGTGCGCCGCCGTCGTCGCTCTCGACGAACCAGACGCTCCAGCCGTGGGCGTTCACGACGCTCATGACGACGCTGAGGCCGAAGCCGGTCCCCTCGGAACTCGTGGTGTAGCCCGCCTCGAACATGCGGGGGCGGTCGTCCGGCGGAATCCCCGGGCCGTCGTCTTCGACGTAGAAGCCGGCGCGGTCGTCGAGGGGGCCGACCCGGACGGTCACGTCGTCGCCGCCGTGGCGAATCGCGTTCGAAAAGAGGTTTTCGAGGAGCTGTCTGAGCCGCCCGCGGTGGGCGTCGACCGGGATTTCGCCGTCGGTGACGAGCGTCGCTTCCGGCGCGTCGCTCGCGGCGGTCGTCCACGCCGCCTCGGCGACGCCCCCGAGCGACAGTCGCTCGGCCTCCTCGACCGTCTGACCGTTGCGCGCGAGCGCCAACATGTCCTCGACGATGCCGGCCATCCGCTCGTGGGCGTCGGCGACGCGGTCCAGTTCGTCGCCGTCGTACTGCTCGCGGGCGAGGTCGAGATAGCCCATCGCCGCGTTCAGCGGGTTCTTGAGGTCGTGCGAGACGACCGACGCGAACGATTCGAGCTGTTCGTTCTGGCTGGCGAGTTCGCGCTCGCGCCGCCGCAAGAGCTGTTCGCGTTCGACCCGGTCCAAGACCGCGCGGGTGTTGGCGGCCAACACCTTCGCCAACGCGATGCGCTGGTCGGCCAGCGAGTCGTCGCCGACGGACGCGACGAAGAACACGCCGTGGTCGGGAATCGGCACGATGAGTTCCTCTTTGACCCCGGCGTCGAGGACGAACCGTCGCGGGTTCGAGTCCACGTCCCGGTAGAGGTTGTGCTCGCCGCGTTCGAACACCTCCCACGTCAGCCCGGCCCCTCGCGGAATCGGCGGCACGTCGCCGAACACGTCCCACGCCTCGTCGGTGAACGCCGTCGGGACGAGCGCGTCCTGCGACTCGTCGTACAGGAGGACGCCGCTAATCGCGTAGTCGAGGACTTCGGTGACGGCCTCGCGGACGATTTCCGCGACTTCCTCGCGGCTCGTCGCCCCCGTCAGCCGTCGGGTCGACGCGTGCAGCGCGTTGAGCCGCTGTTCGTACCGCTTTCGCTCCGTCACGTCCGTCGAGATGCCGACCGCGCCCGCGACCTCCCCGCCGTCGTCGACGATGGGCGAGACGGTGAACTCGGCCACGTAGTTTTTCTCGGGAAACGACAGTTCGATTTCGAACCGCTCGCGCTCGCTCTCGCCGCCGAGGACGGCGTCGAGCGCGGACTGGGCGCGTTCGTACTGGTCGGCGGCGAGATAGCCGGCGTCGCGGAGCGCCGAGACGTGTCGGCCGACGAACGTCGACATGGGGATGGTCGTCCGCGAGAGCGCGGCCTCGTTGATGAACTGGACGACACCCGCCTCGCCGAGCACGTACGCGCCTTGGCCGATGCTCTCGACGATGGTCTCGTAGCGCTTGAGCCGCTGCTCGTAGCTCCGCTGTTCGGTCACGTTCCGCGAGGTGACGACGAAGCCGTCGACCGAGGTGTCGGCCTGATTGCTCCCCACGGATTCGAGCCACGTCCACGACCCCTCGGCGTTCCGCTGGCGGTACCGGACGGGGTCGGTCCCGTCGGCCCCGGTCTGGAGCGCGCGCTCGAAGACGGCCTTGACGCGGTCCCAGTCGTCGGGGTGAATCAGGTCGGCGACGTGCTCTCCGACGAGTTCGTCCTCGTCGAATCCGAGCACCTCGGTGACGGAGGGGCTCTGGTACTTGATTCGCCCGTCGGTTCCCACGAGGGTCACGAGATCCCGTGCCAGCTCCACGAGCCCGCGGAACTGCGCTTCCGTGGCCCGCTGCTCGGTCACGTCGCGCATCGAGACGAGGACGGCGTCGGAGCCGTGGTAGTCGATTTCTCTGACGTTCGTCGAGCACTCGCGGGCCGCGCCGTCGGCGTCGACGAGACGAATCTCGTAGCTCGCGGGTGCGTCGCCGCCCTGTCGTCGCGTCGTGGCGATGGCGGCGGCCCGCTCGCGGTCGTCGGGGTGGACGATACTCGACACCGACCGCTCGGCGAGTTCGCCGTCGCGCAGGCCGGTGAGCTCGGTCAGCCGGCGGTTCCAAAAGCGAAACTCGCCGTCCTGCGCGACGAAGATGGCGTCGTGGCTCTGTTCGACGACGGTCCGATACAGCGAGTCCGAGTTCCGCCCGGCCGACGCCCACTGCGTGAACTCGATGGCCCGCTCGACCCGCGCGGCGACAGAGGCAACCGCTTCCGGCGTCTCCGGGTCGCTGATAGCGATTGCGCCGCCGTCGTGGGCCGATTCCGGGGTGCTTTCGGTCAGAAAGAACACCGGGACCACGCCGACTCGGTCGCGGACGCCGGAGACGAACTCGGCGTCGAGAGCGCCGCGGACGACGACGCCGCCGACTCCGGCGTCGAGGGCACTGAACACGTCGCCGCGGTCGGCGCACGTCTCGGTCGTGAACCCGCGTCGTCCGAGGGCGTCGACGAGGCCGTCGGGGCACTCGTCGACCAGTACGACGCGGGTGTCGCTCATACCCGTATCACTCCGTGAACGTGTATATATTTCACTCACCACCGGACTGACAAGTGCTCCACGGCTCCCGTCCGCTCGGCTCACTCGCCGGTCGGTTTCCCGCTCGCAGTCGCCTCGGTGCGGCCCACTCGTTGCTCGCGGGACCGGCGAGGCGACCGCCTGCTCGCGCTGCTCGCGGGGCCGCCGGGGTTGCCACCGACCGTCGGTTACATACTATTTGACACACTCGTTCGTGATATGGCCGACGACTTTCCCGCCGAGGCCGCGGCAATCGTCCAGCGACACATCGAGGACGAACACGGCTACCTGTCGTGGCTCAACACCCGCGTCGACGCCATCGAGCGCGGCCGCATCGTGATGACCATCCCGTACGACGAGAAGCTCACCAACACCGTGTCGCCGCCGACGATTCACGGCGGTATCGCGGCGACGCTCATCGACACCGCGGGCGGCATCGCCCTCCGGACGATGCTCGACGACCCGCTCGCCGGCGGCGTCGCCACCATCAATCTCAACGTGAACTACCTGCGGCGGGCGTCGGGCGACCTGACCGCGGTCGCTGAGGTCGTCCGCGCCGGCGGCTCGGTCGGCGTGAGCACCATCACCGTCGTCAGCACCGACCCGGAAGAGGACTCGGACGTGGCCGCCCGGCAGTCGCCGTCGAGCGACTGGAACGACGCCGTCGCCACCGGACAGGGCGCGTATCGGCTCTTTCGGGAGTGAGACGCGGTCGGAGTCGCGGTCAGCGTCGGAGTCGGGGTTAGAGTCAGGGTTCCGCTCGCGCTCGGCGGGGCCGCCGGTCTACTCGAACGTCACGTCCGCGAGCGTCGCCGTCTCGCCGAACAGCCAGTCGGCGTGGTCCACGGCGTACGCCTTGTGTTCTTCCTCGATGTAGCCGAGCGCGTCGGTGACGAGAATCGGTCGGTAGTCCCGCAGGCCGGCGCTCCCGGCGGTGTGGAGGACGCAGACGTTCGCCAGCGTGCCGCAGATGAGCAGGTCGTCCACGCCGTGGCTGTCGAGCCAGCCCGCCAACTGCGTCCGGTAGAACGCGTCGTAGGTGTGCTTCTCGACGACGAGGTCCTCGTCGCGCACGTCGAGGTCGCCGTGGAGGGCGGCGTCCCGCGTCCCCTCGACGACGTGTTCGCCCCAGCGCTCGAACTCGTCGTAGTAGTGGTTGCCGTCGAACTGCTCCGGCGGGTGCACGTCGCGGGTGTAGACGACGCGCGCGCCGGCGTCGCGGGCGGCGGCGACGAGTCCCGTAACCGGTTCGATTGCGGATTCGCTCCCCGGCGCGAACAGGCTCCCGTCGGGGTGACAAAAGCTGTTCTGCATATCCACGACGACCACCGCGGTTCGGGTCGGGTCGAGTTCCATGCGCGTGGGTTGCGCCGGGACGACCAAAACAGTACGCGCCGGTTCGATTCGACGCCCGAACCCGACAAGGTACTTCACTCCGGAGTCTAAGGGTACGATATGCGAACCACCGGTCTCCGCGCCGTTTTCGCCGCCGTACTCTTGGTTCTCGCCGGCTGTGCCGCCCCCACGGCCGCGCCCGGCGGCGACGCGTCGCCCGCGACCCCCGACCCGGACAGAGACGGCTTCGACGACCCCGACCAGGACGTGCTCGGCTGGGAGAACGGCTACTGGTACGACGAGCCAATCGCTGTCGACCAGTCCGACGGCCTCAACGACTCCGAGATGGAGGCGTACGTCGCCCGCGGGATGGCCCGCGTCGAACAGCTCCGGCAGTTGGAGTTCGACGAGCGCGTCCCCGTCAGCGTCGTCTCCCGAGACGACTACCGGAGCGCCAACGCCGGCGGCTCTGCCGCTTCGGACTCCGAGTACAACCGCTGGAACGACCAGGTGTGGGAGGCGCTTTTCATCGCCGGTGAGTCGACCGCGAGCGCGAGCGCCATCTCCGAGACGACCGGGAGTTCGGTCCTCGGCTTCTACTCGCCGTCCGACGGCGAAATCAAAATCGTTACCGACTCCCCGGGCGAGCCGACCATCGACAACGCCACGCTCGTCCACGAGCTGGTCCACGCCGCACAGGACCAGCGGTTCGACCTGACCGACGCCCGATTCCGAAGCGAGACGCAGGACGGCGACCTCGCCACCGACGGCATCGTCGAGGGCGACGCCAGCTACGTCGAACGACAGTACAGCGAGCGGTGCGCGGCCGGGACGTGGGACTGCGTCGCCACGCCCGACACGGAAAACAGCGGCGGCAGCCCGAACCTCGGCGTCCTGATTACCATCTTCCAGCCGTACTCCGACGGCCCGGTGTACGTCCACGACCTCTACGAGCGGGGCGGCTGGGAGGCCGTCAACGACGCCCTTCGCGACCCGCCGGCGTCCACCGAACAGACCATCCACGTCACCGACGAATCGCCCCGTCCCATCTCCTTCGTCGACGAGGGGACGAACGGCTGGACCACCTTCCCCGACCAGGGCGTCGAGGGCTCGGACACGGTCGGAGAGGCGTCGATGTTCGCGATGTTCTGGTATCAGGCCCGCACGTCCGGCGCGGAAACCGTCCGCGTCCAGTCCATCCTCGACACGAACTCGCAGTACGACACGTACAACTACGACGCCGAGCCGTCGAACGGCTGGGCGAACGACCGCCTGTTCCCCTACCGCAACGCGGCCGGCGCGGAGACCGACTACGGCTACGTCTGGATGACTGAGTGGGACACCGACGACGACGCGCGGGAGTTCCACGACGCGTACCTGAACATCCTCAGCGCCCACGACGCCACCCAGCGGGACGACGGCGTCTACGTCATCGCGGACGGCTCGTTCAACGACGCCTTCCGGGTCGTCCGCACCGGCGACCGCGTCGTCGTCGTCAACGGGCCGACGCCCGCCGACGTGGACGAGATTCGGCCGGGACTCGCCGGCTGAGTCGACTCCGCGTTTCACGCTGATTTTCCCGTTCCGTTTCGCGTTCCCGCCCGCCCGGTGACAAAGCACTTGCCGCGGGGCGACGCCAACCGGGATATGGCCCGCTTTCGAGCCCTCCCGCTGGCGGCGCTCGCCGCGCTCGCCGTCCTCTCCGGCTGTGTCGGCGTCCCGACTGCCGACGCGCCGGGTGAGTCGCCGTCGGTGACGGCGGAAACGCCGACTGCGACGGCGGAAACGCCGACTGCGACGACGGAACCCACACCGACCGACCCGGCGACGCCCACGGAAACCGACGAGTGGTACTTCGACTGCAACGCCTCGCTTTCGGTCGACCCCGCGGATGAGGTTCCGAGCGACGCGACCGTCTTCGACTACGCGAACCTCTCGACAGAGCGGCGCGCGGAGTTCGACGCGGCGGTTGGCGGGTCAAACTCCGCAGAGAGCGCCGACGCCGCGTCGTTCTCCGAGCGGACCGACGCCTACGAGTTCTGGGTGGAGCGCCCGTACGTCAGGTACGAAAACGAGACGTACAGCTCCGTCGTCGCAATCTGCTGACCCCGCGCCGGGACGCTTTTTCGACTCCCGCCCGTGAATTGGCTATGAACCGCCGCCTCGTCGCCGTTTTCTCCGCATTTCTGCTCGTCGTCGCCGGCTGTGCCGCCCCCGTCGCAGACCCGAGCGCCGCGAACGACAACTCGGACGCCGCGGTCGGGGGCGCGGACCCGGACCCGGACCCGGACGCCGACCGGTCGTGGCCCGAAGACCCGCCGACCGACCGGCTGGGCTGGGAGGCCGGCTACTGGTACGACGAGTCCATCGCGGTCGACCAGTCCGACGGCCTGAACGACTCCGAGATGGAGGCGTTCGTCGCCCGCACGATGGCTCGCGTCGAGGTCGTCCGCGAACTGGAGTTCGAGGAGTCCGTGCCGGTCGAGGTCGTCTCGCGCGCCGAGTACCGAAACGAGTCCGACGCGTCGACCGACCCGGTCCACAGCGACTGGAACGACCAGGTGTGGGAGGCGCTGTTGCTGGTCGGTGAGGACCGGACCATCGACGAGGTGTTCGACGAGTTGTACGGCGGCGTGGTGCTCGGCTACTACTCCCCCTCCGAGGGCCGCATCGTCGTCGTGAGCGACGACAGCCAACCGACCATCGACCGTCGGACGCTCGCCCACGAACTGGTCCACGCCGCACAGGACCAGCAGTTCGGTCTGGACCGCTCGCCGTCGACGCAGGACGCCCAACTCGCCCACAGCGGGCTGGTCGAAGGCGACGCCCGCTACGTCGACGGCCTGTACGAAGCCCGCTGTGAGGCCGACTGGGACTGCGTCCCCCGGCCCTCGGGCGGCGGCTCGGGCGGCGGCTCGGTCGACTACCCGGTGTTCATCACCATCTACACGCCGTACAGCGAGGGGCCGACGTTCGTCTCGGACCTGCGCGACCGCGGCGGCTGGGCGGCCGTCGACGCGGCCTACGCCGACCGCCCCACCTCGACCGAGCAGGTGCTCCACCCGACCCGTTACCCCGACGAGCGACCGGTCGAGGTGACGGTCGAAGACCGCTCGTCGGCGGCGTGGACGCGCTACGACACCGACCCCGCCGCCGACACGGTCGGCGAGGCGTCCATCTTCGCGACGTTCTGGAAGCACCGCGCCGTCGACCGGGCGAGCCTCCAGCAGGCCCCCGGCGCGTACTCGCCGTACAACTACACCGCCGAACCCTCCGAGGGCTGGGCCGGCGACGCGGTGGTTCCCTACCGCCCGGCGTCCGACGAGACGTACGAGGCGAACCCCCACGAGCGCGGCTACGTCTGGCGGACGGTCTGGGACACCGAGGCGGACGCCGAGCAGTTCGAGCGGGCGTACGTGACCGACACGCTGGAGCGCAGCCTCAACGCGTCGGAGGCGGGCGAGGACACCTACCGCGTCGACGACGGCCCCTTCGCGGACGCCTATCGGGTGACGAGAGACGGCGACACCGTCACCGTCGTCAACGCGCCGACCGTGGCGCAGGTGGACGAGATTCACGAGCGAAGCTAGGAGAAATCACTTGTTTCTCGGCTGACAGTCGCTCCGTATGTCCAGCCGGCTCGGTCGCTTCGCGCTCGTCGCCTCTTTGCTCGTCCTGTTCGTCGCCGTCTGCTGACCCGTTGAAGACAATTCGTCTTCGACGCACGTGACCGATTATACACCTTTTTCATCGGCCGGGTGGAATCCGCGCCAATGAGTGACTTCGATATCGTCGGTCCCGAGGCCATCCGCGACGGCGTCGCGACCGACGCCTACTTCGAGCGGACCGAGGCGACCCTCCGACACGCGGGCAAGAACCCCCGCGTCGTCGCCGAGGTGACGGCCGACCAGTTCCCCGACGGCGACTTCGAGCTGTTCGCCGGCGTGAAAGACGCCGCGGAACTCCTCGCCGGCCGCGATATCGACGTCGACGCCATGCCCGAGGGCACGCTGTTCGACGGCGGCCCCGTGATGCGAATCGAGGGCGACTATCTGGAGTTCGCCCGGCTCGAAACCTCGCTTCTCGGCTTCCTCTCGCACGCCTCGGGCTGTGCGACGGCCGCCCTCGAAGCCCGCGCGGCGGCCCCCGACTCGACCGTTCTCTCGTTCGGCGCGCGACACGTCCACCCCGCCATCGCCGCGATGGTCGAGCGGAGCGCCCTCGTCGCCGGTCTCGACGGCTTCTCGCACGTCGCCGCCGGCGAGATTCTCGGGAAGGAGGCGTCGGGGACGATGCCGCACGCGCTCCTCATCGCCTTCGGGCGCGGCAATCAGGCCGAGGCGTTCCGCGCGTTCGACGAGGCCGTCGACGAAGACGTGCCGCGGGTCGCCCTCTGTGACACCTACGGCGACGAGACCGAGGAGGTGCTCCAGGCGGTCGAAGCGCTCGGTGACGACCTCGACAGCGTCCGCCTCGACACCACCTCCTCGCGCCGCGGCGACTTCCGTCACATCGTCCGCGAGGTTCGCTGGGAACTCGACGCCCGCGGCCACGAGGACGTGGGCATCTTCGTGAGCGGCGGTCTCGGCCCGGCCGAACTTCGGCACCTCCGCGACGTGGTCGAGGGCTTCGGCGTCGGCGGCCACATCTCGAACGCCGACCCGGTGGACTTCGCGCTCGACATCGTCGAGGTAAACGGCGAACCCGCGGCCAAGCGGGGCAAGCTCTCGGGCGTCAAAGAGGTCTACCGCACGGTCGACGGCGGCCACCACGTCGGCCTCCGCGGGCGGCCCGGTCCGACCGACGGTGAGTCGCTCCTCGAACCGCTCATCCGCGACGGCGAAGTCGTCTCCGAGTTCGACTTCGACATCGACGCGGCCGCGACGCGGGCCAGCGAAGACGCCGAGTCGGTCGGATTCGGCGGGGTCAGCGAGGAGTAAGCACGCGTTCTCGTTTTGCGGCGGCGACGCTCGGAGCCGTCGCTCGCCGGTCGTAGCCCTCCCTCCGAGAAGTCGAGTTGTCGTCGCGACGACTTACAGCGCTTCGACGCTCCCGCCGTCGTCGCGCTCGCGGAAGACCTGTCCTTCGAACAGGGTAATCATGGTATCGTCGTCCTGCCACGCCAGCGGCGACAGACCGGCTTTGCGGCAGGCGTTCGTGAGGAACTCCTCTTTCGACCAGCCGAGTTCGACGGGCAGCGTCGGATACATCCAGCCGTGGGTGCCGCCGGCGTCGATGGCGATGCCGTGGGTGCCGAGTTCGATGTCTGCGACTGGGTCGTTAGTCAGCGTGTAGTTGTTGACGATACAGACAGAGATGTTCAGGTTCGGCAGTTCGGGTGCTTCGATTTCGGTCTGACAGGAGTCGCCCGACGCGGCCTTGATGGCGGCGTCGACGATGGCGTGACCGAGTTGGTCTTTCCCCCGATACGCGCCCGCACAGCCCCGCAGTCGACCGCGCCCCCGTGTCGACTTGATGCGGACGAACGCCCCGGTTCGAGCGTAAAACGCGTCGCGCATGCTGCCCGGTTGTTCTCTCTGCCCGTGAAGAACGTACGATTCGACCGATTCCCGCGCTAGTTCGACCGCCCGCGCCCCATCATCGTAGGTGAGGTGTACGGTCTGCGCCTCGGACATATTACCATTCAAGTTCTGTGGTGACTTCAACGCTTCCCTCGGATGTTATCCCGTTGTTATGTAGTTTCGTTGCAACATAACGTGCGGCTAAACCCCGGTAGGACCCCGTTAATCGAACCGCTTATCCGACCGACCTGACTAGGGTAGGTCGGCAGAGAGAGCCCAGTTCCCGTGCCCGAGACGGGCATGAGGAAAGTCCCCCCACCGTCCGAACGGGTGACCGGGCGCAAGCCCGGAGTCGGAGACGGCTGGCGCTGGAACAGAAACGAGACCGCTCGACCCGACCGATGATGCGCGCGCGACGGCTCCGCCGTCGCCGGCGCGGCCGTCACGGCCGCGTGCGAACCGACCCGTAAGGGAAGGGAGCTAACCCGCAGAGGGATGAGGTGGCGTCGCCATCTCCGACGGTCGAGAACGGATGGAACGGCGAATCCTCACCGGTGCAAGTCCGCGCCGCGAAGGTAGTTCGGACGGCGCGTCGGGTTCGCCCGTCGCGCCCTCGGGGGCTCGCCCCGAGAAGGACGCGGACGCTGAGCCGAATGCTGGGACGAACAGAAGGGGGCTTACTCCTCTCAGCCGCTTTCGAACCGCCGAGCGACCGCTTTGTCGGTCGAGCCGTTTTCGCGCCGTCGGGAAACGCTCTTGACCGTTCGCCGCCGCAGTCTCGGTATGCGCGGCCCGACTCTCCTCGTGGCGGTGCTCGTCGTCCTCGCCGGCTGTGCCGCGCCGGTGTCGCCGGGAACCGACGGGACGACAGCGACGACTGCCACGTCTGCGGCTTCGCCGCCGACCACCGACTCGGCAACCGAGTCGCCCGCGGCGACCGCGACCCCGACGACTTCGCCTCCGTCGACGACCGCGACCGTGACCCCGACTGCCGCGCCCACCGAGTCACCGACGCCCGAACCCACAACGGCGTTCACGCCCGCGCCCGGCTACGGGCCGTGGGGGTCCGAGCCGGTCGTCGTCGCCGTCGAAGCGCCCGACGACGGCCGCGACTACGCCGCCCTCGTGAGCGAGGCGACGGCGTTCTGGGAGGGGAACGACTCGCGCTACCTGGAGTACGAAATCGACTACGAGGTCGACGCCGACGCCCGCGACCCGGACCTCGTGGTCCGCTTTACCGACGACATCCCGGAGTGCAGCGGGCTGGACGACGCGGCCGGCTGCGCGCCCTACCTCACCGACGCGTGGCAGATAGACCGCCCCGAGACCGTCTACGTCCGAACCGGATACGGCGACGACTCGACGGTCGATATCGTCGCACACGAACTCGGTCACACGCTCGGACTCGCCCACGGCGACGAACCCGCGGACCTGATGAACGCCACGGGCATCCTCTACACGCTCCCGCGGACGAACGCGACCGAGAAGGCGTTCCCGTGGGACGACCCGAACTTCACGGTCCACATCGACGACACGAACGCCTCGGACCCCGACGCGGCCCGCGAGCAGGTTCGCCACGCGCTCGACTACTTCGAAGGCGGCGCGCCGGGGATGCCCGACAACCTCTCCTACACCTACGTCGACGACCCCGCGGACGCCGAGGTGCGCATCTCCTTTGCGGACAGTTCGCCGTGCGCCGCGGGCGCGGCCTCCTGCGCCATCGCCGGCGGCTACGACCCGGACGGCGACGGCTCGTTAGAGACCTACGGCAGCTACCGGGTCGTCCTCGTCGACCTCGACACCGAGGCCGTCGGCTGGCACGTCGGCTACTGGACCGCCCACTACCTCGGCGCGGAGGCCGACGACGACAAGCCCGAACCGTTCCAGAACGCGACGTACGGCGAGCGCCGGAGCGAGTGGTGGGCGTAGCGCCGGCGTCGCGTCGCCAGCCGAGCGCTCTGCGCCGCAGACGGGGGTTTTCACCCGGACGAATCGGCCGAGTCCTTCTTTGGCATGGCCCCCGTAGAGAGAGTCGTGACCCCCACCGACAGGCACGGCGACACCCATCCCGCGTTCGACGAGGAGTCGTTCCGCGACGCCCTCGCCGAGTTCGGCGGTACCGACGCCGAGCGCCGGGTCGTCGCGCGGCAGGCCCGCGACCTCGCGGACTCGGGGCAGGCCGAGTCCGACCGCGGCGCGCCGCTCACGGGCGACGAAATCGTGCGGAACATGCGCGACGCGCCCGAGGGCGGCCCCGCGACGCGCTGGAACTGGTGGCTCGGCGCGCTCGAAGCCGCCTACGGCGGCTACCGCGAGTTCCAAGTCCGCCGCATCCCGAAAGCCTGACCGTCGCCGCTCGCTCGCGTTGCGGCCCTGTCGGTCGTCGTTTTCGCTGCTGTCCAGCGGTGCGCCGCGGCCACCCCCGCTCGGCCGCCGCCTCCCGCAGTCATCTGTCGCCCCTCCGAGGACGGATTCCGTCGAACGGCCCCCGTTCCCGACCGTTCAAAACCAAAGCAGATTACACGCTTGTTACAGAAAAGGTGTGTAACGCGTACGACCAACCCTACCGGTGATGCCTACTCTACAATGACTGACAACTACGACGTGATTATCGCGGGCGCGGGCCCCGCAGGTGGACAGGCGGCACGAGACCTCGCCGCCCGAGGCTACGACGTGTGCGTCCTCGAAACCGAGTCCGAAGACGAGTTCCCCTCCAGAAGCAACAAATCGACCGCCGGGACGTTCCCGTCGACGATGGCCTCGTTCAACATCCCCGACGAGGTCGTGATGAACTTCACCGACGACGTCGTCCTGGAGTCCCCGAACGACCATTACCACCGCCACCAGCCCGGTGCAGTCCTCGAGTTTGCCGACTTCAAAAACTGGCTCGTCGACGAGGCGGAGGCCGACGGCGCGGAGTACCGCTTCGACGCGCGCGTCTCCAAGCCCATCATGGAGGGCGGCGAAATCGTCGGCGTCCGATACAACGGCGACGAGGAGGTGTACGCCGACATCGTCATCGACGCCACGGGACCGAGCGCTCCGCTCGCCAAGGCCCTCGACGTCTGCGACCTCCGCCGCGAGAAGCAGGCCATCGGCATCGAGTACGAGTTCGAGGGCATGGACCTCGCGCCCGACGGCTACGGCGACCTCACCGACGCGATGATGCTCCGTCTCGACCACGACATCGCGCCCGGCGGCTACTCGTGGATATTCCACACCGGCGGCGACACCGCGAAAGTCGGCGTCTGCTACATCCAAAACGAGGGCCACCGCCACAACGCCAAGTCGGGCTACACCATCGACGACTACCTCCAGTACTGGACCGAGTCCGACCCGCGCTTTGCGAACGCGGAGCGCATCGCGGGCAAACAGCACCGCGGCTCCGCGCACATCCAACTGCCGGGTCGAATGAGCACGGACAACTTCATGGCCATCGGCGACACGGTCCCGACCGTCGACCCGCTGTGGGGCGAGGGCATCGACAAATGCATGCGCTCGGGCCGGGTCGCGGCCGCGACCGCCGACCGCGCGCTCACCAACTCCGAGCGCGACACCTCGGCGTCCGAACTCGCCATCTACGACCAGCTGTGGCACGACCGCGTCGCGCCGAAGGTGAAAAACCGCCTGTTCATGACGGAGATGCTCTACCGCGCCTCCAACGAGCGCTACGACAAACTGCTCGAAGACCTCCACCGCCTCCCCGACGAGCAGTTAGACGCCGCGAACGGCGGTAGCCCGCTCGCCATGTTCCGGATGCTCAAATTCGAAGACCTCTCCATCCTCGCGTCCACCGCGAAAGACTGGTTCTCGAACTGAGCCGCCGGGCGACACGCGCGTCTCTCCGTCCCCGGTGTCCCCGCTCGTCTCTCGCCTCCGTTCTCGTTTCTCTCGTCGAGCCGCTCACCCGGCTCTGTCGCCGTCGCTCCTGCCGTCGCCGTCACCGAGCATCGCCAGTGCGTCGGCCAGCGCCGCCCGCGCCGACGCGACGTGTTCGTCGGCCGCCTCGTCTTCGGTTCCGTCGACGTTCGACAGCAGGTGTTCGACGTGGCCGAGGCGCGTCCGGACCACCTCGTCGTCCGGGAGCGGGCCGACTGCGAGGTCGCCCGCGACTGCCTCCGCTTCACCGAGCCATCGGCTCGCGTCCTCGCGGACGGGGCGGGTCGCCGTCGCGGCGAGGCGGTCGTGGAGCGTCGTCACCAGTCGGTCGAGGTCGTCGCGGTCGGATTCGGCGTCGGTATCGGCGTCGGCGTCGGCACTGGCGTCGGGGTCAGGGTCAGGGTCGGAGCCGGTCACGCCTCGGGAGACGGCGGCCGGCGTGAAAAGCGTCGAGCCCGCGAGCCCGCCGAGTCCCGCTGGCCTCGCGGGACCGACGAGCAAAAGCCCCTCCGGTCGGTACTGCCGCCAATGAAACTCCAGTTCCTCGGCGGGGCCGAGGAAGTCGGGCGCAGCGCGATTCTCGTCAACGACTCGCTGTTGCTCGACTACGGGATGCTGACCGGGAACCCCCCGCAGTTCCCCGTCGGCTCCGTCGAGCCCGACGCCGTCGTCGTCTCGCACGGCCACCTCGACCACGTCGGGACGGTCCCCTCGCTCCTCTCGGGCGACGACTGGCCGGCGGTCCATTGGACGCCGCCGACCGACGAACTCGCTCGGACCCTCGCGCGCGACACGCTCAAACTCCACGGCGGCAGCTACAACTGTCCGTTCACCGAGACGCACGTCCGGCGGATGACCCAGCAGTCGGCACACCACGACTACGGCGAGCCGTTCGAGGCCGCCGGCCACGAGGTCACGTTCTACAACGCGGGCCACATCCCCGGCAGCGCCCACGTCCTCGTCGACGACGGCGAGACCCGCCTGCTGTACACCGCCGACTTCCACACCGACGACCAGCGGTTGGTTTCGGGGACGACCGCCCGCCCGGACGCCGACGTGGTCATCTGCGAGTCCACCTACTCCGACGTGGAGCACGAGGACCGCGCGACCGTCGAAGAGCGGTTCGTGGAGTCGGTGCGGACGACCGTCTGGGAGGGCGGCACCGTCGTCGTCCCCGCGTTCGCCATCGGCCGGACGCAGGAGCTTCTCATGGTGCTCGACGCCCACGACATCGACTGCTACGTCGACGGCATGGGGGTCCGCGTGTTGAAGATGCTCGGAAACCATTCCGACTACGTCCGCGACGCGGCGGCGCTCAAGCGGGCGAAGTCGAACGCCAGAGTCGTCTCGGGCCGGGACGGCCAGCGAAAGCGCATCGCCCGGGAGAACTCGGTCATCGTGACGACGAGCGGGATGCTCTCTGGCGGGCCGGCGATGACGTACATCCCCGAGATTCGGGGCGACCCGACGAACAAAATCTGTCTCACCGGCTATCAGGTCGAGGGGACGCCGGGCAGGGAACTGGTCGAACGCGGCCGGTGCGAACTCAACGGCGGCGTCGTCCCGGTGGCCGCCCGCGCCGAGATGTACGACTTCTCGGCCCACGCCGACCGCCACGGGCTTCTGTCGTTCCTCGACGACTACCGCGACGCGCCGGTGTTCGTCAACCACGGCGACCGCTGTGCGGCGTTCGCCGGGGAGCTCAGCGCCGACGGCTACGAGGCCGCGGCTCCCGACATCGGGGCGACGGTCGAAGTCTGAGACGCGCCGGCGGCGACCCGTAGCGGGTCGAACCGACCGCTCCCCCGACCTATTCGGCGTGCTCGTCGTCGTCCGGAACCGCTATCGACCGGCTCGCGGCGACGCACGCGGACACGCGGAGTCGGGTCCGCTGCGACCGGAACCGACCGATAAACGAACGGAACTTCCCGTCGGATGCATCCGAAGCCATGGTTTTAGGTTGGCCTAAATGACCATAGTCGTTGCGGTGAGTGCGCACTGCCTTCAGCGGGTCGGCCGCGCGCCGACTCCCCGCGACCGCCTCCCGGGGAACCCCTTCGTTTCGCCTGCAACGTCCGGAGTATCTCGATTTCCGACGCGTCAGTCGCGGTCGAGTCGTTCGCGGCGGCGGTCGAACTCCTCGTCGTCGATGTCGCCGCGGGCGTAGGCCCGGCGGAGTTCGTCGAGCGCGCCGTCGCTCCCGTCGTCCCCGTCGCGCAGGGCGCGGAACAGGAGGACGCCGCCGCCGACGACCACTGCGAGGACGAGCAGTTGCCCGAAGATTCCCATCCCCCACATCCACCACGGGACGGTCCCGCCGGTTCCGCCGTGCATCCACGTGTCGTGCATCCAGCCGCCGCCCCACCCCATCGGCATGCCGCCGCCGAAGCCGGCCATCCCGACGAGGGCGGGGAACGCGAACAGCGCGGCCAGCGCGAGCAGGACGATGCCAGCGAGTCGCGTCGAGTCGTTTGTCGTCGTCATAGTGTTCACCGAGGCGGCGGGTGCCGCCTCACAGGTGACAGTACGCGCTCCACGTTTAGGTCGATTGTCGCTTCGGGGCTTCGGCTCCGACGCCGGCAAAGATTGGATTTCTCCGGTTTTCGCCGCCCGAAGTTTGGAATCTTCGACGTGGGCGGGGCGCGGCGTTCGCGCTCCCCGCCGGTCATGATTTCCCGCCGACAGCTGTCGGTTCATACTTGAACCTCGCTGTCCTCTCGCCGGTATGCCTGGTCGGTTACACGTCCTCGTCGTCAGCGAGGACGCCGCCGTTCGCGAGCGTCTCGCCGACGAGCTTCCCGACTCGGTCGGTGACGCGACGACCGATGTCAGCGTCTCGACCGCCGACAGCCTCGACGCGGTCCACGCGGAACTCGAACGCGCTCGTATCGACTGTGCCGTCGTCTCGGCCGAGGTCACCGACGCGGAGGGTCTCTCGCTCGCCTCGAAACTCCGCGCCGACGGCGTCCCGCGCGTCTCGGTAGCGGGGTCGACCGCTGCCGACCGCGACCTCGACACGCTCGGCCGCGAGGTCTACGACGCCGCCCACAGCGCCGTCGGCTCGCTCGACTACCGCGCGCTCTTCGAGGCCGTCAACGTCGGCCTCGCGGTTCGCAACCTCGAAACGCTCGAACTCGTCGACATCAATCAGCACTATCTGGACATCCTCGGCATCGACCGCCAGTCGGTCATCGATACGAGTCCCCTCTACGTGACCGCGGATATCGACGGCTACGACGCCGAGCGCGCTCTCCGCGAGGTCGAGGCCGCCCGCGAGGAGGGCGGAGCCGCCTTCACGTGGCCCATCGAGGGCGCGTCGGGCGGCACCGTCTGGATTCGCGTCAGCCTCACCGTCGCCGAGATTTCGGGACGGGACCGACTCATCTCGACGGTCGAGGACGTGACCGAAGAGCGCCGACGCGAGCGCGACCTTGCGGCGTTCAAGGAGGCGGTCGACGCCGTCGACGCCGGGGTCACCATCACGGAGCACGACCGACACGTGTACGTCAACCAGACCGCGGCCGACATCTGCGGCTACTCGGACCCCGAGTCGATGCTCGGGACGGGCTGGGGCCACCTCCACGACGAGCCGGAACTCGAACGCCTCAGAGAGACGATTCCCCCCGCGCTCGAAGCCGACGGCGAGTGGCAAGGCGAGGTGACGATTCGCCGGCGCGACGGCGAACGCGTTCCGGTTCGGTTCTCCATCACGTCCCTCGAAGGCGACCGCAACGTCGTCGTCTTCCAGAGCCTCTCCGAGCAGAAAGCGCGCGAGGACGAACTCGAACGGAGCCGCGACTTCCTCGAACGGACCCAGCGCATCTCGAAAGTCGGCGGCTGGGAACTCGACCTCGTGACCGACACGCTGGCGTGGACCGACCAGACGAAGCGCATCCACGAGGTGCCGCTCGACTACGAGCCGACGGTCGACGACGCCATCGAGTTCTACGTCACCGACGACCGGGACCGAATCCGCGAGCTGTTGGACCGCTGTCGGTCCGAGGGCGTTCCCTGGGAAGAAGAGTTCCGACTGGTGACCGCCGAGGGGTCGGAGCTGTGGGTCCGCACCCACGGCGAGCCGGTCATCCGAAACGGACGCGTGGCGGCGCTCAGGGGGACGATACAGGACGTGACCGCCCGTCGCACCCGCGAGCGCGAACTCGAACGGACGAACGCCGAGCTGGAGGCGCTCAACCGCATCGTCCGCCACGACATCCGCAACGACATGGCCGTCGTCGTCGGCTGGGCGGAGCTACTCAGAGAACACGTCGACGAGGAGGGCGCGGACATCCTCTCGCGCATCCTCTCGACGGGCCGCCACACCACCGAGATAACCGAGGTCGCCCGCGACCTCATGGAGACGATGAGCGGCGGCGGCGTCGAGACCCGCCCGATGTCGCTCGCCAGCGCCGTCGACCGCGAGCTCGCGGTCCGCCGCGAGGCGTTTCCCAACGCCACGTTCGCGGTCGACGGCGAGATACCGGACGTGGCGGTGCGCGCGAACCCGCTCATCGCGTCGGTGCTCGGGAACCTCCTCAACAACGCCGTCCAGCACAACGCCGACGACACCGTCGTCACCGTCTCGGCGGCCGTGGACGACGACGCCGGCATGGCGGTCATCCGCATCGCCGACGACGGCTCGGGCATCCCCGACGCGCGGAAGTCGGTGGTCTTCGGCAAGGGGGAAAAGGGACTCGAAAGCACCGGGACCGGCCTCGGACTCTACCTCGTTCACCAGCTTGTCGACTCGTTCGGCGGCGAGGTCCACTTCGAGGACAACGAACCCACGGGTACGGTCGTCGTCGTCTCGCTCCCGCTCGCGTCGGTGGACTGAGCCGACCGTCCGGTCTCAGACCGTGTCGGTCGGCTCGTGGGACTCGGCCATCTCGGTCGCGGCGGCCGCGTACGACTCCCTCGTCTCCTCGTCGGCAACGCGACCCAGTTCGTCTTCGGGCACGTCGACGGCGGCGTAGGTGTCGCGCACGTCGGACTCGAAACTCGTCAGCGAGCGCTCCTTCCGGTGGTAGCGCGTCCCGTCGGGGGTCGCGTACACGAGGATGATGATGTTCTGTTCGTCGTCCGAGTAGGTCCGTTCGACCAGCCACGTCCGCACGTCGTTCGACATGGTCGGTAGTACGTGGCCACCCGTGATACTCCCTCGGCCGACTCTCAGTCCTCGATACCCAACTCGTCGAGGAGCGTCTCCAGCGTGTAGCTCTGGAGCGCCCGGTGGCTGTCGCGCATCGAGGAGATGACGAACGTCGAGTTCGTTCGCTCGACTTCCGGCGTCGCCTCGAAGTCGCTGATGAGGCGCTCCACGCGGTCGGAGTCCGCGAGATGGGCGACGACGATGAAGTCCGTCTCCCCCATCGTGAAGTAGAGTTGCGTGACGCCCTCTATCTCCAGCAGTTTGTTCCCGACTTCCTCGTACGACCCGCTGTAATCCGCCAGCACTTCCACGACCACGGTGACGCCGAGTCCGAACGCCTCTAAGTCGATGTCGTAGAGGTCGTTTTCGATGACGCCGTCGTCTTTCAGGTTGTTCAGACGGTAGTGGATGGTCGACACGGGGATGTCCGTCGCTTCGTGTAGCTTCTCGGGACTGCCCGTCCCGAGGTCCGCGATGGCCTTCAACAGGCGCACGTCGCGTTCGTCCATACCCTCCCGTTGCGGTCGGTGACGTAAGTCCTTGTTCTGTCCGCCGTTTTCGCCACCTCTCGCGGCTTCTCGAATCTTCACGAATTATAGAGCGATTGGTACAGCAAAATATAGACTATCTATTCTAATCTCCAACTCAAAACAAATCTCTTGTAGAAGGATTTAACAGCGTGCGTCTCTGAGAGCTGAAACAGATTCGACTATGACGCGAACCACTTGGAGAAACGTTCCGACGACGCCCCTGCTTTTCGTCGCGCTCGCGGCGATGTGGGGCACCTCGTTCGTCGCCATCGAGGTCGGCTTGGAGTTCTTCCCGACGCTCTCTTTCGCCGCGCTCCGCTACGAACTCGCGGGGCTCGTGATGCTGGCGTACGCCTGCTACTCGACCGACCGCTGGCGGCCGAAGACGAGGGACGAACTGCTCGCGACCGCCATCGGCGCGGTGTTCATCATCGCCGCCTACCACGGCCTGCTCTACCTCGGACAGGAACACGTCCCCGGCGCGGTGGCCTCTATCATCATTAGCCTCTCGCCTATCCTGACTGCGGTCTTCGCCTCCGTTATCCTCGCCAGGGGGTCGCTGGGGAAGACCGGGACGGTCGGGCTGCTCGCCGGCTTCGCCGGTGCCGTGCTCGTGGCCGACCCAGTCTCGGCGTTCTCGGGGTCGTCCGGGTCGGCGCAGGGACTCGGCATCGTCCTCATCTTCCTCGCCGCGGTGTCGTTCGCGCTCGGCGCGGTCCTCACCCGCCCGCTCCGGAGTGACCTCCCGGTCCAGTCGATGCAGGCGTGGTCGATGCTCGGCGGCGGCGTCCTGCTTCACGGCTGGGCACTCGTCCGCGGCGAGTCGCTTTCCACTATCGAGCTCGCCCCCGTCGGCATCGCGTCGTTCCTCTACCTGACGCTCGTCTCCGGCGCGGTGGCGTTCCTCCTCTACTTCGAGCTTCTGGACCGCCTCGGCCCGACCGAACTCAACCTCATCGGCTACGTCGAGCCCGTGGTCGCGGCGCTCATGAGTTGGGTACTCCTCGGCCACGTCATCGACACGACGGCGCTCGTCGGCTTCGGAGCCATCTTCTTCGGCTTCGCGGCGATGAAAAAGAAGACGCTGGTGTCCGTCGCCGTCGCGGTCCGGCGGCGGGTCGCGGCCTGAAGTCGGTCCGCCTTTCGAGTTCTGTGCTGTTCTCTTCTTCTCCTATTCGGCTTCCGCGGGGACGCTCCCCCGGAGGCCGACGAACCGAGCCACGCTCTCGCGCTGCACGAGGAGGAACCCCGAGAGGATGACCCCGAAGCCGAGGACGGTCGCCGGCGAGACGGCCTCGCCGAGGAACGCCCAGCCGGTGACGGTGGCGACGACCGGCATCGCGTAGGCGACGAGGTTGCCGCGGACCGGGCCGGCCTCCGAGAGGAGCGCGAAGTAGACCGGGTAGGCCGCGGCGGTCGCGGGCATACCGACGTAGAGAATCGCGGCGACGAGCTCCGGCGACCACGCGACCTGCGCGACCGACTCGCCGAGACCGAGGCTGGCGGCGTGGATGCCGACGGCGGCGGCCGCCATCGCCCACGCGGTCTGCGGGAGCGTCCCGATGGACGGCCCGACGCGCTTGAGGAGCACGGTCCCGAAGGCGACCGACAGCGCCGAACAGACGATGAGCGCCTGTCCGACGCTCCCGCCGCCGAGGACGCTCTCGGGGCCGACGATGACGACGACGCCGACGAGTCCGAGCAGGATGCCGGCGGCGTCGACAGCCGAGATGCGCGCGTCGTCGAGGAGCAGGACGGCGAACACCGGGGAGGCGACGGGCATGATGCTGTACATGACGGCGGCCGCGCCGGTCGTCGCGTGCTGCTGGCCGAGGAAGAGGAACACGTTGTTCGCCCCGAGGACGAACGCGGCGCTGGCGAGGATGCCGAGGGCGTCGGCGCGGGTCCGCGGGAGCCAGTAGCCGCCGCGGACGGCGACGAGCGTCAGGAGAACGACGGCGGCGACGTCGACGCGGAAGGCGGCGAACAGCACCGGCGGGACCGACCCGATGGCGGCTTTGATGCCGACGAAGGAGGTTCCGAACAGCACCGCGGCCGCGACGAAGAGGACGAGGGTCCGATGACGGCTCACGCCATCACCCCCCGCGCTGTGGCCGGCGTTCGATTCGCCGGGCGGGCGCGGGAGGTGGAGTGCGGTCGACGCTCGGTGCGTGGACAGCGTAGAGGCGTCGTCTGTATCACAACACGTTCTGCGACTCCCGAAGGCATATGTCTAACGATTGGGCTCGTAGCAATACGATTCGACCATTCGAGTCACGGTTTCACACGATTCGTTGACCAAACCGGGGGAGAATATCTCATGGGTGGTGTTGCCACGAACCGTCGGGGTCGTACGGACAGTCGCGTCGCTCGGGGCGTCGAACTGTCGTCGAAAATCGGGGGACGGCGGTCAGTCCTGCTGTTCGGCTTCGACGCGGTCGGCGTGTTTTTCGAGGTCGGCCGCGATTTTTCGGGCCTCCTCGGGCGACAGCGTCAGTTTGTCCGCGTGCGGCGCGAGCGCGTCGAGCTGCGTCCAGTCGAGTTCGAGTTCGAGGGTAATCTCGTCGGGGTGCTTCCGCGGCGAGGTGACGTTGCACACGGCGAACGCCGACTCCTCGAAGTCGTGGCCCGTCGCCGACGCGTCGACGAGGTCTAGCGTCGTGTAGGCGTTGACCTTCAGGATTCGGTCTGGCATCTGTGAGTACTGTTGGGTGTCGTCGTAAATAGGTAGCGCGGCGGCGTCGTCACCGAGGCGACCCGCTCAGTCGTCGCTCGGGATGGGCGTGCCGTCGGCGCGGGTCGGCGCGGGACTCGCGTCGAGGCTGTCATCGTCAGCGTAGGGGTACCACGTGCGCTTCGTGTTGTGCATCATCGGGTCCTCGTAGCTGGTCTCTTCGGGTTCGACCAGTTCGGCGAGGTCCTCTTCGTCCGTCCGGGCGACGAACTCGCGGAACGTCTCGTCGCCTTCGCGGCGCTCCTCGAAGTTGGCGAGCAGGTTCTTGATGGCACCCGGCACCTCGTCGACGGGGACGCGCTGGGTGACCCACTCGGCGAAGTTCGGGTTCTCGCCGAGGCCGCCACCGAGGCCGATGTCGAGCGCCTCGACCGGCTCGCCGTCTTTGCGGGTCTTCATGCCGCGGAGGCTGATGTCCGCAATCTGCGGCTGGGCGCAGGAGGCCGTACAGCCCGAGAGGTGGATGTGGAAGTCCTCGACGCCCGCGGGGAGTTCGACGTTCTCCTTGAGCCAGCGGGCGTAGCGGACCTGCCGGTTTTTCGTCTCCACGATGGAGAGCGAACAGAACTCGGTGCCCGTACAGGCGATGGAGCCGCGCATGAACGGGTGCGGGTCGGGCGAGTAGTGGTCGAGAAGGTCCTCGTTTTGCAGCGCGTCGAGCTTTTCTTCGGGCACGTCGGTGATGATGACGTTCTGGCGCTGCGTGATGCGAATCTCGCCGGAGCCGTACTCGTCGGCGACGCGGGCGAGTTCCTTCGTGTCGTCGACGCCCATGCGGCCGACGAGCACGTCGAGTCCGACGTAGTAGTTGCCGTCGGCCTGCTCGTGGATGCCGACGTGGTCGGAGTGGCCGCCGTCGGCGTAGCCGGAGTTGTAGGAGTACTCCGAGCGCAGGTCCTCGCCGGCGGTCTCCAGCTCGAAGTCGACGTACTCCTCCTGGAGGACATTGCGGAACTTCTCCGCGCCCCACTCGTCCATCAGGAACTTGATGCGGGCGTTGTAGCGGTTGTCGCGGTCGCCGTTGTCGCGGAACAGCGCGGAGATGGCTCCCGACACCTCGGGGGCCTGCTCGGGCGTCACGAACACGTCGATGTCGCGGGCGAGCCGCGGTTCGTTCCGCGAGAGGCCGCCGCCGATGCGGATGTTGAAGCCCTTCGTCTCCTCGCCGTCGATTTCCTTGGTCGCGGGTTCGAGCGCGAGGTCGTTGATATCGCCCTGACCGCAGCCCTCGCGGCAGCCGGTGACGGAGACCTTCCACTTGCGCGGGAGGTTCGAGTGGTCGTCGTTGCCCTTGAACGTCTCGTTGAGCTCCATCGCGACGGGGAGCGCGTCGACGTGCTCGTGTTTGTCCTTGCCGGCGACGGGACAGCCGACGATGTTCCGCCACGAGTCACCGCAGGCCTGCTGGGTCGACAGCCCGACCGATTCGAGCTTATCGAAGATTTCCGGGATGTCCTCCAGCTTAATCCAGTGGAGCTGAATCGACTGGCGGGTCGTCCAGTCGACGTAGCCGTTGCCGAAGATGGGGTTCTCGGCGGGGCCGCGGGCGTACTCGTCGGCGACCTCCGCGACGACTTCGGTCTGGCCGGGCGTCAGCACGCCGTTCGGCGTCCCGATGCGCATCATGAAGTACGACTCTTGGCCGTTGCGCTGGTGGTACAGTCCCCACCATTTGAAGCGCTCGAACCAGGCGTCTCGCTCGTCTTCCGGGATGGAGTCCCAGCCCTGCTCAGCGAACTCCAGCAGGTGCTCTCGTATCTCGTTACCGTAGACCTCCGACTTCCAGCGTTCGACGTCCGTGGGCATTCGTATGAATGTCCATATACGTGCCCACGTAAGGCCCCGAGCGTACCGTCAACCCTTCCCGGTGCTGCCCAAAAGCGGAGAATATTGCTTATTCGCCGTCGTCGCCGCGTCGAACCGGGAGGACGACCCGCTCGCGGTCGATATCGACGAATTCGCCCTCGCGGAGCCTGCCGACCGGGACCCAGCCGGGAACGCCCGTCTGGCCGCAGGCGATGCACTGGCCGTACACTTTCGCGGAGACGGTTCTACCGTCCGCGCCGACGTCGAGGACGTTCTCGACGACGAAGTCGGGAAGCTCGCACCCACAGAATGACGGGTCGTCGAGCCGCCAGAGCTCGCTCACGCTCACTTCTCTGGCGTCGTTCACGGAGACCCACGCCCCGTCGTCGAGGACGCGCAGGGAGACGCTCATACCTCACCCTCGTCGCTCCGGCTACCTATGCGGGACGACGCCCGCAATCCCCGCGGGGGAGCGCGACGGCCGTTTCGGCGGTCGTTCGGTCGGAGTCCTGCGATTGTCCCCGAAACCGGCCGTCAGAGGTAGGGGCAACCCGTTCCGGTAGCCGGGAGTGGGGGTACACATTACAGGTGCGGATTCCCTTATGCGGGTTCGACCGGTACGTGGTGGTGATGAGTGACCACCGCACCGCCGTCCGACAACACGCCTCCGCCGACGTCGCCCCAGAGCTGTTTGAACAGTCCCAGGAGGGAAACGCATGACCGGCGAGGCAGAACTCGAATCCGAACTCGACCGCGACCCCGATGCCGAGGCGGACCCGTCCGCCGAGGCGGAAGACGAAGACCCCGCGGCCCACCTCAAGGACCTCGAAGACGGCGCGGGCTGCACCGAAATCTGGTCACATCTCTCTGAGTCCCGCGAGGAGTAACGCTCCGCCGTCTGTCTTCGCTCGCGGGCCGCCCGCGGCGCGAATCTCGCCTCTCGGGGAGACGTTTTTAAGCCCGAACGCGTTACCGATTCGTAGATGACGAACGACGAACGCCGACGAACGACCGAGGTTCCGGCCGACCGGCGCGAACCGGTCGGTGAACCCGTCGTCCGCGGCGACCCCGCCGTCACGGGCGACCGCGCCCGCGAGGCCGTCGGCTTCGACCCCACCGACCCCGACAGCCTCGCCGAGGCCGCCAGAACGGTTCGCTCGTTCTCCGAGTCCACCGCCGGCGACGACGACCACGTGTTCATGCTCCGCGGGGCGGCCGCCTGCGCCGCGCTTGTCCGCGGCGTCGGCTCGTACAAGCGCGCCGCCGAGCGCGCCGGCGGCGACGTGTCCGTCTCCTTCATCCGCAAGTGGGCCCGCGTCCACGACCTCCCGCAGTCGGTCCGCCGGCACGTCGCCCGCGGCCGCATCGCGCCCACGGCCGCCAAGCACATCGCCCGCGTCTCCGGCGACGCCCGACTCCACCTCGCGTGGGCGACGCTCGACGCCGGCCTGACCGTCCGCGAGGTCCGCCGCCTCGCCAGCGAGGTCAACGACGGCACGCCGGCCGTGGAGGCTCTCGCCGACCACGGCGTCGACATCGGCACGCTCGACGTGACGCTCCCGGCCGACGTGTATCTCGAACTCCGCCGCCGCGCCTCGCTCGAAGACACGCCGCCCGGCGCCGTGGTCGCCGACGCGCTCGACGACTACCTCGACTGAAGGAACCGCGTCGCCGTCTCCCGAATCACCTCGCGCGCCACCTCGACTTCGTCCCACTCGACGGTCTCGTCCGGAAAGTGCGCCTGGTCGATATCGCCCGGCCCGAACAGCACCGTCGGGATACCCGCCTCGACGTAGTGCCGGGAGTCCGCGCCGTAGGTCGCGCCGACCGGGTCGTCGTCGCGGCCGTCGGCCCGGAGCGCCGCCCGCAGCGACTCCACGACCGGCTCGTCGGCGTCGATTTCCGCCGGCTCGAACTGCACCGAAAACCGCTCGAACGCCGGCGGGTGCGCCGAGAGCCAATCGTCGGCGGCGACGACGCGCGCCAGTCGCTCCTCGAACGCGGCTTCGACCTCTTCGACCGTCTCGCCCGGCGCGACGCCGAGTCGCCACTCCGCGGTGAGCGTCCCCGCGACGCTCGACGCCCACGACCCCGCCTCGACGCGGCCGACGCAGACGGGCCACGGAATCGGGTAGTCGAAACGCGGGTGGTCGACCGCGTCGGTCCGCTCCGCTTCGAGGTCGAAAAACGCCGCCCGAATCGCCTCGAACTTCTCGATGACGTCCACCCCGCGCCACCGCGAGGCCGCGTGCGCCGTCCGCCCGGTCAGTCGGAGTCGCTTCATCACCGACCCCTCGGTGACGACGACCGGCTTGAGCCGCGTCGGCTCGGCGACGAGCGCGGCGTCTCGCTCGAACGGGTAGGGGTTGTCGAGCGCGGCCGCCGCGGCTCCGATACCGCCGTCTTCCTCGCCGGCGACGCTCTCGACCACGACCCGCCCGTCGAGGGCAACATCGCCCGCCGCCGCGGCGTCGCGGAGGTCGAGCGCGGCGAAGACGCACGCCGCGAGCCCCGCTTTCATGTCGGCCGCGCCCCGGGCGCTGACGGTGCCGGCGTCGTCGTCCCAGCCGGGCAAATACGGGTCGTGAGACCACAACTCCCTGTCGGCTGGCACCACGTCGACGTGGCCGTCGAGGACGAGCGTCGGTCCCGCGTCGGGGTCGCCGAACTCGACCACGCCGGCGACGCTCGGCCGGTTCGCGGTGTCGATGTCGTCGGGGTCGTCCGGGAACGAGGGATGTTCGGCCAGTCGCTCCGGGTCGGCGGTCCACTCGTACGTCTCGAACCCGAAGTCGTGCAGGCGGTTTTTGACCCACTGTTGAGCCGGTGCTTCGGCGCGGGCGACGCTCTCGAACCGGAGCAGCGCGTCCACGAAGTCGCGAAGGTCCATATTGTGGGGGACGGGAACGGGGTACAAAGCAGGCGGGGGCGGCGAAAATAAACGCTTATCAGTATCCCCATTTAAAGAAACGTCGAGGGCTGGTAGCTCAGTTAGGCAGAGCGTCTGGCTTTTAACCAGACGGTCGGGGGTTCAAGTCCCTCCCAGCCCGTTTCTACTCCGAACAACCGTGAGGAGTGAAACGGCTTCGAGAGATTGAACCCGACCAGTCGCGCACAGCGAAGCGAGCACGTCTGGGCCCGGTTCAAGTCCCTCCCAGCCCGTTTCTGCGACGAAGTACGTGCGGAGTGACACGGCTTTCTGATTCCTACGTCTCCGAGTGATAGCTTCGCCAAGCCGTGTTGCACATTGCGTTGGCTACTTCCACTCCGTGGCTGTCGCTCTCGTCAAACTGGCACTTTGTGAGAGTATCTTTCTATAAGGAGAGAACCCCGCCGCTTAGGGCGGGAGTGAATCCGACACTTCCCACGCAATCACCGTCGATTGCAGGCGGGATATGCAACGACAGGTCGGCTGAGCCCGGCCTGCGATTTTTCGCCTATTCGAGGTCGAGGAGCGTCGCGGCCTCGTCGAGGAACTCGGCGTAGACCGACATCGCGTCCTCGATGGGTTCGGGTTCGGTCATGTCGACGCCGGCGGTTCGGAGCACGTCGAGGGGGTACTCGCTGCCGCCGAGCGCGAGCGCCTCGCGGTAGTCCGCCGCGGCCGACTCGCCCTCCTCGCGGATGCGCTCGACGATGGCCGCCGCCGCGGAGATGCCCGTCGCGTACTGGTAGACGTAGTAGTTGTAGTAGAAGTGCGGAATCCGCTCCCACTCGCGGGCGATGCGGTCGTCGGTCGCCGCGGGCTCGTAGTACGTCGCCTTCAGGTCGCCGTACAGCTCGTCGAAGCGGTCGGGCGTGAGCGCGCCGTCGTTCTCGATTATCTCGTGAATCTGGAGTTCGAAATCCGCGAACATCGTCTGGCGGAACAGCGTCGAGCGGAAGCGTTCGAGGTACTCGTCGAGGACGTGCGTCCGGAGTTCGTCGTCGTCGACGTTCTCCAGTAGGTACTCGGTCAGGAGCGTCTCGTTGACCGTGGAGGCGACCTCGGCGGTGAAGATGTCGTAGCTCGCATCGTGCCACGGCTGGGCGTCGTTGGCGAGTTCGGAGTGCATCGAGTGGCCCAGTTCGTGGGCGAGGGTGAACATCGATGCGGGGTCGTCCTGGTAGTTCATCATGATGAACGGCTGGGTGTCGTAGGTGCCCGCGGAGTACGCCCCGGAGCGCTTGCCGCGGTTTTCGTACACGTCGACCCAGCGGTCGTCGAGGCCCTCGGCCATCCGCTCCTGATAGGCCTCGCCGAGCGGTTCGACGGCTTCGACGATGTACTCCTTCGCCTGTTCGTACGGAATCTCGGGGCCGTGGTCGCCGGTGAGCGACACGTACAGGTCCCACATCTTGAGTTCGTCCGCGCCGATAGCCTCCCGTTTCAACTCGGCGTGGCGGTGGAGGTGGCCGAGGTTGTCGCGGACGGTGTCGAGTAAGTTGTCGTACACCTCGACGGGGACGTTGGGGCCGTCGAGGGCGGATTCGCGAGCGGTCTCGTAGTCGCGGATGCGCGCGGTCTTCACGTCCTTCTTGACGCTGTTTTTCAGCGAGGTGCCGACCGCGTTGCGCACGTCGGCCCAGCGGTCGTAGAACTCCTCGTGGACGGTCCGGCGGAACTCGCGGTCGGGGTGTTTCTGGAGTTTCGTGAAGTTACCCTGCGTGATTTCGACCGACGTGCCGTCGGGCTGTTCGACCGTCGGGAACTCCAAGTCGGCGTTGGCGAGCATCGAGTAGATGTCGCTGGACGCGCCGGTCACGTCCGAGAGGTCGGCGAGGACCTCCTCGACCTCGGCGGAGCGGGTGTGTTCTTTCGTCCGGAGCACGTCGTCGAAGTAGTGCTCGTAGGCCGCCAGCTCGGGCTCCTCCTCGACGAACTCGTCGACGCCGTCGCGGCCGAGTTCCTGCAGTTCGGGGTCCAGATAGCTGACCGCGCTGCGGGCCTTCGACGCCAGCGCCTCGGCGCGGCCGGCCTGCGCCTGGTACTCCTGATTCCGGGTGTCCTGGCTACTGCGGAGGTTCGCGTAGGAGACGACCATCGACACCTCGCGGAGCACCTCCTCCATCGTTTCGAGGAGTTCGAGGAGCGTCTCGGGGTCCTCGGTGGCGCGGCCCTCGTAGCTCGCCAGTTCGGGGACGCGCTCTGCGACGTCCTCGTACGCCGCCTCCCACTCGTCGTCGGACGCGTAGATGCTGTCGAGGTCCCACTTGTACTCCTCGTCGATGTCGCTCCGCTCGGGAACCGAACTCATGTCGGGTACTGTGACGCGCGCGCGGCTGGTAAGCCTTATCAATCGACCGGCGAAGCGGGGACGAGGAGGGCGGCCGCGTCGCGGTTAGTGTCGGGTCGCTCTCGCTTCTCGGACCTGCGAACCGTCCCGGACTAAGTCCTCACAGTGCGGACAGACGCGGGGGGCGTCCATGCCCTCCGGGGCGAACACCCTGACGTAACCTTCCGTGACGAAAGAATTGCAGTTCTGACATGTAGGCATGGCGGTCGTGCGTACCACGTCAACTGAGTTAGATGTTGTGGGCGATTTTCGGCATCCGACACCGACCCCGACCGCGGCGGGCCGCCCGAGTCGACGCGGCCCCCGGCGGCGCAAACCACTTTGACCGGCGGGCGTGTGGAACTGCCATGGACGACCTCTCTCCCGCGGTCCGCGAGGCGTTCGCCCGGACGTGGGTCGACGACCGCCCGTGGGCGTTCCTCACCGACTTGACCGCCATCGGCGACCGGATGGCCGGCGGGCCGGGCGACCGACGCGCGAGCACGCTCGTCGCCGACGCCTTCACCGACGCGGGCGTCCGGCGCGTCGAGTTCGATCCCTTCGAGATGGCCCGCTGGACCCGCGGCGACACGACGCTCGACCTCACCGCACCCGACGAACGGCGCTTCGAGGCCGTCGCGCTTCCGTACGCGCCCCCGGCGACCGTCTCCGGTCCGCTGGTCGATGTCGGCTACGGCACGCCGAGCGAAATCGACGCCGCCGACGTGGACGGCGCGCTCGTCGTCGCCAGCACGACCACCCCCGCCGGCGGCCGGTTCGTCCACCGGATGGAGAAGTTCAACTACGCAATCGACGCCGGCGCGGTCGGCTTCGTCTTCGTCAACCACGTCCCCGGCCAACTCCCGCCGACCGGGGCGCTCCGCTACGACGAGGAGGCCGCCGCCCCCGCGGTCGGCGTGAGCGCCGAAACCGGGTCGTGGCTGACCGACTACGCGGCCCGCGGCGGCGAAGCGACCCTCGCGGTCGACGCCGAGACGACGCCCGGCGAGAGCCGGAACGTCGAGGGGCGCGTCGGCCCCGACACCGACCGTGAACTCCTCCTGTGCGCCCACTTCGACGCCCACGATATCGCTGAAGGCGCGCTCGATAACGGCTGTGGCATCGCGGTCGTCGTCACCGCGGCGCGACTCCTCGCCGAGATGGACCTCGCTCTCGGCGTGCGCGTCGTCGGCGTCGGCGCGGAGGAACTGGGGCTAACCGGCTCCGAACACCTCGCGGACCGCCTCGACCTCGACCGCGTCGCCGCCGTCGTCAACGTCGACGGCGCGGGTCGGTTCCGCGACCTCGTCGCCCACAGCCACACCTCGGAGGCGACCGCCGCGGTGGCGACCCGCGTCGGCAACGAGACGCGCCACCCGGTCGACATCGAACCCGAACCGCACCCGTTCAGCGACCAGTGGCCGTTCGTCCGCGCCGGCGTCCCGGCGCTCCAACTCAGGAGCGAAAGCGGCGAGCGCGGCCGCGGCTGGGGCCACACCCACGCCGACACCCGCGACAAGGTCGACGACAGAAACGTCCGCGAACACGGGATGCTGACCGCACTTATCGTCCGCGAACTCGCCGCGACCGCCGCCGACGGGGAGATTCCCCGACTCGATGACGACGAACTCGCCGCGGCGTTCCGCGACGCCGACTTCGAGACGGGAATGAAGGCGGCGGGCATCTGGCCCGACGGCTGGGAGTGAGTCCGGCGGTCAGTCGCGCGCGGGCGACTCGGTGTCGTCTCCTCTGTCGCCGCCCGAGTCGCGCCCCTCGCCGCCGTCGTCGCCGTCGCTGACTTCGACCGTTAGCTCCGCCGCTTCGAGCGCGCGTTCGGTCGCGGCCTCGACGACCATCCCGGCCCCGATGACGACGTAGAACATCCCGTAGACGAACGCCGGCACGGCGACGAGGAGATAGAGCGCGAGGCCGGCGATACCCGTCGTGCCGGCGAGGAAGCCGCCGACGGCGTTGCCGACGCCGATGATAAACAGGCCGAAGACGATGCGGAGGGTGGCGTCCCACGCGGCGGACCGGTCCATGCGTGAGCCGACGGCGAGCCGCGTGATGTGTCTACTGGTCGATACGCGGCGCGGACCCGCGGTGAAGGTCGCGGGGTGAGGGTTGCAGGGGCCGCGAGGTTCTCCCGCGCGTCAGCACACCGCGAGCAGTTCGTCGAGCGAGTCGAGTTCGTAGGTCGGCTCGGCGGCCAACTGGTAGCCGTCGCGGTGCGGTCGGCGGATGAACGCCGAGTCGATGCCGGCGCGGTCGGCCGCGACCACGTCGACGTTGCTGTCACCGACGTAGAGCGCCGAATCGACGCCGAGTTCGCCCATGGCGCGCTCGATGTAGTGCGGGTCCGGCTTCTTCACCCGCGCGCCCTCGACGGTCGGGTCGCGGCCGTAGGCCACCTCGAATCGGTCACCGATGTCGAACACGTCCAGAATGTGCTCGATGGTCGCGTGCTGGTTGTTGCTCACGACCGCCAGCGGGTGGTCGATGTCGTCGAGGGCGGCCACGTCGTCGTACAGCGGTTTCGTCCCGTCTTCGAGACACGCCCGCTGGGTCGCCGCGGCGTGGGTCTCGTGGTGCGACCAAAAGTCGTCGACCGGCACGTCGTGGACCGCGCAGATGCGGCGCAGGCGCGTGAGGCCGCCGTTGATGACGCCGTCGACCGTCTCGGTCGTCGGCTCCACGTCGAACTCGTCGAACGCCCGCCTGACCGCCTCCCGCTGGACTTCGAGCAGCGTCGGCTTCGTCAGCACGCCGTCGTTGTCGAAGATGACAGCGTCGTAGCACATGGTCGAATCGTTCGGCCTCGACCGACGATAACGTTGCTATGTGCGACCCCAACCGCTCCGGAGGGCTATTGACCCCTCACGCGTCGGTCAACCGCGGTCTTCGCCGTCGCCGACGCGTCTGGCATCGCCCGCCCGCTCGACTCCCTCGCGGATGCGCGAGCCGACGCGCCAGCCGATACGGTCCGCCAGCGCCCGCTCTTCGAACGCCGCCGCGGCGCTCTCGGCGGCCATCGCGTCCACGTCGAACTCGACTTCTGGGTAGTCGACCGCCGTGAGAAGCAGGGGCGTCGGCGGCGCGGGTGCGATGCCCTCGGGGCCGTCGAGGTGGTCGGGACCGAGCGCATCGTCCACCTTCGAAAGGGGGGCCGCGCCCGACCCGACGGCGCGGACGAGCGAGACGAGTCGGCGGACGAGTTCGCGGGCGAAGCCGCCGGCCTCGACGCGCACGAGGAGGAAGTCGCCGTCGCGGGTCAGGCCGCCGTCGATGGACCGGACCGTTCCGTGGTCGTCGGGCGTGAGGTTGTGGAAGTCGTGGTCGCCGCGGCAGGCGTCGAAGGCGGCTTTCGCCCGGTCGTCGTCGAACCCCTCCGTCGGCGCGTGGAGGTCGTAAACGTACTCGCGGCGAGTCGGCCGGTG
Source organism: Haloferax sp. Atlit-109R (assembly GCF_003665865.1). Classification (NCBI taxonomy): domain Archaea; kingdom Methanobacteriati; phylum Methanobacteriota; class Halobacteria; order Halobacteriales; family Haloferacaceae; genus Haloferax; species Haloferax sp. Atlit-109R. Next base: position 1,056,051 of record NZ_QPLO01000002.1, on the reverse strand, counting down.
CCGGGCGTGGAAGTCGTCGGGGGCGTCGGCGGCGGCCCACGCCCGGACCGTGCCCGGTAGCTCCGAGTTCAGCGCCCGCGGCGTACACCAGTCGGGACAGTCGAAGGCGACCGTCTGGGCGAGCGCGGAGACGCCGGCGTCGGTCCGCCCGGCGGCGGCGTAGTCGGTCGGTTCCTCGTCGTCGTCGCAGACGCCGAGCGCGCGGCAGGCGTCGAAAATGGCGTCCTCGACGGTCGGCACGTCCGGCTGTCGCTGGAACCCGTGGTACGGGCGTCCGTCGTAGGCGACGCGGAAGGCGCGCATGGCGGGTGCTTGCCCGGCGGACTACTTAACCGACGCCACCCGCGCCGTCGCGCCCGCCCGACCGCACCGCTCACTCGCGTTCGACCGGCGAGTCCTGGCTTCGGACGGAGAGCACCGGCACGTCGGCCAGTCGGAGCACGCGCTCGGTGACGCTCCAGCAGGTAGCGCTCGATGCCGCGGCGGCCGTGGGTGCCCATCACGATGAGATCGGCGTCGACCTCCTCGGCGTACCGGAGAATCGCCCGGTGCGGCGAGCCGTGTTCGACGGCCGTGACGACCTCGATGCCGTCGGCCTCGGCCGCCTCGACGGCCTCGGAGACGATGCGCTCGCCTTCCGCCTCGTAGGCGCGGACGAGGCCGCCGGCGTCGAGTTGGGTCGCGTGGAGGGCGCGCTCGTCGACGACGTAGAGGGCGTACAGCGTCGCGTCCGTCGCCGCCGCGAGGTCGAGCGCGCGGTCGAGCGCCTCGTCGGCGGGGGCGCTCCCGTCCACCGGGACGAGAATCCTGTCGTACATGTCGCTCGCCCGTACGACGGGCGGAAACAACAGGGCGCGCGCCGGTATCGCGGCGCGAGAATCGCGGCGGCGATGGGGGGCGGCGGGACAGTCGGCGTTGCCGGCGCGACCCGCGAGGCGGCCTACTCGTAGTCCTCGTAGGTCGGCGCGTCGCGGTCACCGGGGACGTCGTCGACGGGGACGGTCGTCTGGTCGCCGCTGGCCATGTCCTTGACCGTCACCTCGCCGTTTTCGAGGTCGCGCTCGCCGACGATGACGACCGTGTCGGCGTTGACGGAGTCGGCGTAGGACATCTGCGCGCCGAAGCTCCGGTCGGACACGTCGACCTCGACGACGTTGCCCGCCGCGCGGAGGTCGCGGGCGATGTCGGAGGCGACGCCGCGGGTGTCACCGACGGTGAGGAGGTAGTAGTCGGTCGCCAGCTCTTCGTCGGGCCAGACGCCGGCGCGCTGACAGAGCAGTTGGAGCGTCGCGCCGCCGATGCCGACGCCGACGGCGGGGGTGGGTTGGCCGCCGAACGACTCGATGAGGTCGTCGTAGCGGCCGCCGCCGAACGTCGCCCGCGACACGTCGCCCGTGGAGTCGAAGCACTCGAAGACGACGCCGGTGTAGTAGTCCAGCCCGCGGGCGGTCGAAAGCGACACCTCGCAGAACTCGCCCGCGCCGAAGTCGTCGGCGGCGGCGAGGACGTTCCGGAGGTTCTCGACCGCGGCTTCGACGTCGTCGCCGCCGAACGCCGCGATTTCGTCGAGGTCGCCGCGCTCGATGAGGTCGGCGAACTCGTCGGCCTGGTCGTACGAGAGGCCGGCGTCGGAGAGGAGGCCGAGGTACTCCGCGCGCTCGACCTTCTCGGATTTGTCGACGGCGCGGACCGCGTCGGCGACGTCCACGTCGGCGTCGAACGACCGGAGCAGGCCCCCGAGGATGTCGCGGTGGGAGACGCGGAACTCGAAGTCGTCGGCCGTGAGGCCGAGGTCGGTCAGCGCGTCGGCGCAGAAGGCCAGAATCTCGGCGTCGGCCTCCGGCTCCGAGGAGCCGAAGATGTCGGCGTTGGTCTGGTAGAACTCGCGGAAGCGACCCTGCTGGACCTGCTCGTAGCGCCAGAAGGGCCGGGTCGAGACCCACTTGATGGGCTTCGACAGCGCCTGCTGTTTGGCGACGACCATCCGGGCGACCGTCGGCGTCAGCTCCGGCGTGAGCGCCACCTCGCGGCCGCCTTTGTCCTCGAAGGCGTACAGCTCCTCGACGATTTCCTCGCCGGACTTGTCGACGTACATCTGGGTCCGTTCGAGGTGGGGCGTCCCGATTTCGCGGAAGCCGTAGCGGGCGGCGGCGGTCTCGACGGTGTCGACGACCTCGCGCCGGGCCGACATCTCGCCGGGGTAGAAGTCACGAAATCCCTTGAGTCGGTCGTACATGGGCGTTGGTTGGCGCAGGTCGCGCTTGAAACCTGTTGTTCGGGGCGACGGCGACTACCCGACGAGGGCGCGGAGCGCCGCCGCGTCGCCGAGGGCGATGAGCGAGACGCCGGCGACCGCGAGGACGGCGGCGACGAGGCGCGTGCCGAACCGCGCCTCTCGGAGGACGACCCCGCCGAGGACGACGGCGACGATGGCCTGCGTGTTGACGATTGGCGAGGCGACGCTCGCCGGCACCAGCCCGAAGGCCGTCGAGGTGACGTGTTCTCCGACGGCGACGAGCGCGCCCGCCGCGGCGAACTTCGGGAGGTCGCCGCGGACGCCCGGCCACTCCCGCACTGCGACGGGGAGGACGGCGAGGGCCGCGCCGACGAACAGCACCGGGACGAACACGCTCGTCGGGATGCCGAGTTCTTGTAGGGCGACGCGTTTGCCCACGTCGCTGACGGCGTAACAGGCCGCGCTGGCGAGCGCGAGTTGGGCGGGCCGCGACCGGACGGCGCGTCTGAGCGGGTCGAGGAACGCCCCGCCCTCGTAGTTCGCGACGTAGACGGCGACGGTGGCGACCGCGACGCCGAGGACCTGAACACCCGTCAGGAACTGGTTCAGAAACAGAATCTCGATGGGGAGGACGAACACCGGGACGAGCTTGTTGATGGGCGCGACGTAGGACACGTCGCCGGCTTCGAGGGCGTCGACAAACAGGATGAGCGCGACGCCGACGAGAGCGGCCGTACCGGCGACGATTCCGACGCCCGTCGCGCCGAGTTCGGCCAGCGAGGGGACTGCCGCGGGGTCGTACGTCACCGCCGTGACCGGGAGGTACAGGAGGACGGCGAAGGCGTTGACGACGACCGTGAGAACCGCCCCGGAGTAGCCCGGGAAGTACCGCTTCAGGGCGAAGATGTAGACGCCCCAGACGAACGCGGCGAGAACGGAGTAGGCGATGCCGGGGTCCATGCCTCACCCGGCGCGCGGCGGCGTGAAAAACGACGCGGTACGAATCGGGGGCGCGCCGGGGGAGCGGGTGTCCGGGCCGGGACGGCGTCAGAACGCGGGGCCGCCCTCAGCGCCGGCCGTGGACGTAGCTCTGGACGTGGTCCGGGAACACCTCGTCGACCGCCGCCTGCCCGTGTTCGGCGGCGATGAGGTGGCGGAGTTCGCCCTCGTAGTCGGCCTTCGGAATCTCCTCGGACGGGCCGGTCTCCACGTCGAGATGCGACTCGACGAGGCGGTCGACCGCGCCGCGGCCGAACCCCGAAAGCGGCGAGAGGTAGTCGACGCCGTGGCGGTCTTCGAGGCTCTGGGCCTGCGCCCGCGAAATCGAGGGGACGCGGTCGTCGCGGCGGGTGCCGTCGGCGACGGCGTCGAAGTCGAGGCCGCAGACCGCTTCGAGCGCGTGTTCGTGGACGTGTTGGATGCCGCCTCGGGGGTAGCCGTCTTCGACCATCCGGGCGGTCGCCGCCGCCGCGACCTCGCGGTCGAGCTCCAGCGTCTCGAAGGCGTAGCCGAGTTCGGCCGCCGCGTCGCGGGCGTGAGTCCAGTCTTCCGTGACCCCGAAGTGGGCGGTCACGAGCGTCACGTCGTAGAAGGTGTCGAGAAGCAGCGCGGCGAGCGAGGAGTCCTTGCCGCCGCTGTAGAGGAGCGCGAGTTCCACGTCTTACCGGCGGCGGATGTTGAAGCTCTTCGACTCGGGCTGCAGCTCCTTCAGGAGCGCCTTCATCTTGTCGTCGTCGATGCGGCCCTGAATGCGCCCGCTCTGGGCGAGGGCGACGATTTGGCGTTCGACCTGCTCCGCGAAGTCCGGCTTGGACATCTGCACGGCGTTGAGGCGCTGGCGGGCCTCGTCGGTCAGATGCTGTTTGAGAAGCGCCTGTTTCTGCTGTTCGGCGCGCTGTTGGGCCTCCTCGGCCTGCTGTTGCTCCGCGGAGCCCTGTCCGCCGCCGCCCCGCTGTTCTTGGAGTTCCTGCATCTTCTTCTTTCGAAGCTCCTCCAGTCGCTCATCGTCGGGACTGCCACTCATACCCTAGCGCACGGTCCGATGTCTGAAAACCATTACGGACCCGCATACAGACGGCTCTCGGGGAATCCGCCGTCGAAGAAGAACTCTCGGTGTGTGTCGGCGGCTCTACGCGTAGCGTTCGAGTTCCGGACGGTCGAGGTCGGAGAGCACGTCGGACGCGGCGTTGTCGAGGAAGCTCGTCCCCTCGGCGGTGATGCGGCGACCCTCGCCCTTGGCGGTCTCGACGAGGCCCTCCTCTTCGAGCTGCTGGAGGAGCGTGCGGATGATGTTCTTGCTGCCGGCGTCGCTGTGCGCACCGGAGACGCTGTATCGGTTGGAGCCGCGCTTGAGGCCGCCGTACTCGGTCGAGAGACGGTCGACGCCGACGGGGCCGTTCATGGCGACCTTGCGGAGCAGGCTCGCGCCGCGGACGTACCAGAAGTCGTCCTGCTGGGGCGGCAGCTCGCGGGTCTGGCCGCTCTTCGCGAAGGCCATCCAGTCGGGTTGCTCGATACGGTCCTCGAGTCGTCCGGCGACCTCCTCGATGAGGGCGTCCGCCGGGACGTCATAGATGGTTACCATGGCTATTGGTTCATAATCGCGGCGTTTAAAGGCATCGTATTCGCCCGATACGGGCGGTTGGAGGCTCCTGCGCCCCGCCCGGCGTGCGCCGGGGTGACAGCCCGTATCGCGCCGTCAGGACCGCCACCCGCGCGCGCTCTCCGTGCTCATCACGAGGCCGCCGAGGACGACGGGCACCCAGTAGATGAACCCGCGGAAGACGACGACGCCCGCGGTCGCCACGTCGAACGAGACGGCGGAGCTCGCGGCCGCGACGAGGATGGCGAGCGTCCACTCGATGCCGCCCGCGCCGCCGGGCAGCGGCGTCACGCCGGCTATCGCACCGATGGGGACGACGAACAGCGCGATGGAGAAGGCGATGGGCGCGCCGATGGCGTGGAACGCAACCCAGAGCGCGACCATCTGGCAGAACCATCCGATTCCCGACAGACCGAGTGCGACCGCCAGCCCCCGCGGGTTCCGGCCGACGCGCTCGATGGAGCGGAAAAAGCCGTTGATGCGGCGCTCGATGCCGTCGTTCGACGGCACCGACACCCGCGGGACGTACCGCGAGACGGTTCGGATGACCGGCGTCAGCGCGCCGATGAGCCGGCGTTCGAGGTCGTAGCGGCGTTTCCACGCGGTGTAGACGGCCGCCGGGACGCCGACCGCGAGGCCGACCACGGCGACGAGCGCGATTTCGAGGTTGCGGCCGAGCGTCACCTCCGTGGCGTAGTAGCCCGCGCCGATGAGCGCGATGGTAATCGAGGGGACGAAGTTGATGGTGTCGACGCTGGCGATGGCCGCCAGCCCGGTCTCGTACTCGGTGTCGGCGCTCCGGGAGATGAGCAGCGCGGTCACGGGCTCGCCGCCCGCCTGCCCGAACGGGGTGATGTTGTTCGAGAACGTCGCGCCCGTGAAGATGAGAAACGAGCGGACGAGCGAGACGTCCACGCCGAGCACGCCGAGGACGGTCTTCAGCGACGCCCCCCACGAGACGAGCCACACGAGCGTGATGGCGAGGATGGCGGCCAGGTAGGTCGGCTCGGCCATCGTCACCCGGGCGACGAGTTCGTCCACGCCCGCGAAGTAGAACAGGACGGCGAAGACGGCGATTGCCGCTGCGAAACCGAGCACCGTCGCGCGGAGGTTCTCGCGGGCCATTTGCTGGGGATGCGTCTACGACGGGCATTAAGTCACCGGATTCGACGGCCGAGTAACAGGTCCCGCGTCGCCGCCGTCGGGGACTCGCGGCCCGCGCCGCCGCTCGCTGGCGGATAGATGGACATTTCCGCTCCGCCCGACACGTCCGGATATGGACGAGCGCGCCGCCCTCAGACTGCTCGCCGCGGACCTGCCGGACGCCGGCGACGACGCCGCCGTCGTCGACGACCTCGTCGTCACGACCGATATGCTCCACGAGACGACGGACTTCCCCGCGGGGACGACCCGCTACACCGCCGGCTGGCGCGCCGTCGGCGCGTCCCTCTCGGACGTGGCCGCGATGGGCGCGAGCGCCACCTGCGCCGTCGCCGCCTACGCCGCCGTCGAACTCGACGAGACTGAACTCGGGGATTTCGTCCGGGGCGCGCGGGACGTCTGCGAGGCGGTCGACGCGTCGTACGTCGGCGGCGACCTCGACACCCATCGGGAGTTCACGACGGCGACGACGGCCATCGGCCGCACCGACGACCCGGTTCGCCGCTCGGGCGCGGAGCCGGGCGACCTGCTCTGCGTCACGGGCGAACTCGGCCGGTCGGCCGCCGCCGTCCGCCTGTTCGAGGCGGGCGAGACCGTCCGCGCGAACGACCTGTTCCGGTTCACGCCCCGCGTCGCCGCCGGCGTCGGCCTCCGCGGGTCGGCCACGTCGATGATGGACTCCAGCGACGGCCTCGCCCGCTCGGCCCACCAGCTCGCGGAGGCCGGCGACTGCGGCTTCGAACTCGACTTCGACGCGCTCCCCGTCCACGACGCGGTCGAGGAGGTCGCGGCCGACGCCGACGACAGACGCGACCTCGCGGCGTTCTTCGGCGAGGACTTCGAACTCGTCTTTACGCTCCCCCAAGCCGCGCTCGACGCCGCCCGCGACGCGACCGACGTGCCGCTCACGGTGGTCGGAAAAGCCGTCGAAGAATCCGCAGACGCGGCCGTCGTCGCCGACGGCGAGGCCGTACCGGACCGCGGTTACACCCACGGCGGCGGTGAGTAGAATCCTGTTTTCGCGGCGGTGTCGAGTCCGCCCGCGCCTCACCCCGGAATGACCTGAATCGGCACGAGGAGGAAACACGCCGCGCCGAGGGCGAACGTAACGAGGCCCACGGCCATCCGCGCAGGGCCGAGCGGCGTCTCGTCTATCGGCTTCGCCGGGCCGTTGTAGGCGATGAACGTCGACATCAGCCCCCAGAAGAACCACAGGCCGACGGACTGGTTGAGACCGAGCCCCCGGATGTAGTGGAGATACCCCGCGATACTGAACAGGACGAGCGGGACGGCCGCCGCGAGCGATTCTTGGCGCTCCCCGAGCATCGCCCGGACCATGTGGCCGCCGTCGAGTTGGCCGACCGGGAGCAGATTGAGGACGGTGAAGAACATCCCGACCCAGCCGCCGATGACGACGGGGTGGACGACGGTCCGGGGGTCGGCGTACTCTGTCGGGCGACCGAGCACGGTCGCGATGGCGTCGAGGAGCGGCGGATTGTTGAAGACGATGGTGTCGGCCGACCCGGCGAGGACCCGACTCGGGACGGTCATCGGTTCGAGCGAGAGGCCGATGACGGTGACGACGACAGTCGCACAGAGCCCGGCGAGCGGGCCGGCGACGCCGATGTCGAACAGCGTCTTCCGGTCGGGCATCTGCCCGCGCATGCGGATGATAGCGCCGAGCGTTCCGAACGGGAAGATAAACGGGATGAGGTAGGGCAGCGAGACGTTGACGCCGTGGTATCGCCCGACCGCGTAGTGGCCGAGTTCGTGGACCGACAGGACGCCGAGGACGGCGGCGGTGAAGGGCCACGCCCGAAGCATCACGAGCGGGTTCGCGACGATGTCCGACAGGGGGATGTAGTACCACGCGTGCGCGCCGACGAACAGCGTCGAGAGAATCGTCAGCGCGAACAGCGTGATGTTCTTCCACGGGATTTCCTCGACGCCTTGCGAGGCCGGTTCGACGATGACCACGTCGGTCTCTCCGAGCCCGGACACCTGCGCTTCCACGTCGTAGCCGGCTCCCCGGAACGCCGACCAGATTTCGCGGACGAGCATCTGCTCGGGGACGAGCGACTCGCCGTAGTAGATACGTCGGCGACCGTCTGACCGCACCTCGTGAACGTCGAAGACGGCGCGAAGTGCCTCCACCGGCGGTCCGTCCGCCGATTCGGACTGTTCCATCGGCGTGCAGTAGGCGGGCGACGTGCATAAATCCCGTGACGGAGACCTGACCCGACCGGGCGACGACGGCGCGAGAGGGCTGTCGCTCCGGCCGTGTGGTGTGCGTCGAAGCGGAACGCGAAAGTGAAAATGCGGGGTTGGTTCGCGGGTCGGGTTGGTTCGCGGGTCGGGTTGGTTCGCGGGTCGGGCGGTCGTCGACGGGTGCGTGCGGGGGGAGGGCGTTCCGGGGTCGCGTCGTGAGTTCGGGTCGCTGCGCCCTGGGGGGGGGGGGCGTCAATTCGCCGGGGTCACGAATCGCGAGGGCTGTTGAGTCGCGTCTCGGTTCGGTTTCCGAGCGCGCTTGGCGGGGCTGTCACGGGGCCATTAGGGGCTATCAGTGGCTGTCGCGGGGTCGGGTTCTTTCGTCCGGGGACCGGGCGGTGCGCGCCGTCCTGGCGCTGGCGTCGGTCGGGGCGGGCAGTGCGTGCTCTCAGGCGGTCTCGACGCGCCACGTGGTCGCGCTCGTGTACGACCACTTCTCGATGGTCAGGTCCGTCGCGGAGTCGCGGAGCTTGACCATCAGGGCGCCGATTTCCTTGGGAGACAGGCCGACGTCGTCGGCGATGAATTTGCTCTTGAAGTACATCTCGCCGTCTTTCGCACGGTCGAGCAGGTACTGCTTGAGGCGGTCTTCCTTGGAGCTATCGTCGGTGGAGGGGGGTACTGTTGCGCTCATCTGGTACACCTCACTTCCACCTATCGCCCCATTACCTGTTATAAAGGAAGGTCCGTTAGAATTAGTTCGGCCGCTTTCAGCCTGAATCGTTGCAAACGGTACATTTTAGGAATCTTTGAAATCGGCTTAGATTTTTTAGAACCGGTTCTAAGAGATTCTTTCAGAGAATATCGTCAGACTTCATATGGGTAAATACTCCCGTTTTTCGCCCGTCTGACGCCGCATTTTGCGGCAACAACACCCGCAATATCGCTCGATTTTCGCCCCGTCGGGACTATCCGCATCTCCTGAGTTATCCGCGCCGTCTCAGCGGTCGTGGACCCAGAACTCCTCGTCGGTGGTCGTCTCCTTCTTGAAAATCGGCACCTCGTCTTTCAGGCGGTCGATGCCGTCTTCGACCGTCCGGAACGCCTCTCGGCGGTGCCCCGCGAGGACGACGACGAACACGATGTCCGCGCCGTCTTCGACGACGCCCACCCGGTGGTGCATGAGGACGCGGAGGACGCCGTCGCGCGCCTCCAGTTCCTCGGAAATCGCGTCCATCTTCGACTCCGCGACGCCGTCGTACTTCTCGAATTCGAGGCTCAGCGTCGGGTCGTCGTCCTCCGACTCCTTCGCGCGCACCCGCCCGGTGAACGTCGCAATCGCGCCGGCGTACACTTCCAGCGGGTCGGCCTTCGCGCGCTCGACCAGCGTTTCGAGCGTGACGTGCGGCTCGTGAGAGTCGATTTCGGCGGCGAGAGACGCCACGTCCGCGGCGTCGGCCGTTTCGGCCTCCGCGACGACGTTCGCCGCGTCGGCACCCGCGAGCGCGACCGTCGGGACGCGCGCGTCGGGGAACCCCGAGAGGAGCGCGTAGTCGTACTCGGCCGAGAGGTCGTCGAGGAGTCCATCGAGGTCGCGGTCGTCGCCGGACCCGACCCAGTTACCGTCCGGCGAGAGCCCGTAAGCTGCGGCGACGCCGTCTGTCGACTCCGGTTCGGTCGCGCTCTCGGGGAGCGATTCCACGGTGGCGACGCGGCCGTCCAACTGCGCGGCGAGTCGGTCGCAGAGCGTTGTCGCGCCCGCGCCGACGATTCCGAGGACGTGCATACCCGAAGGACGGCCCGCGCCGGTTTAAGATTGCTCCGTGCCGGCCTCGTCGGCCTCTGGCGTCGGCTCCGATTCCCGCGCCTCGGCGCGCGGGCGGGTCCGGTAGAGGTGGACGGCGACGGCCGCGCCGACGAGTCCGAGGAGCGTCGCCAGCCACGGGGCCGCCGCGCCGACGGGCGTGTCGGCCGTCGCGGGCAGCGTGTCGAACTGCCAGAGCGCCCAGCCGACCGAAAAACAGGCCGCCAGCGCCCAGTTGAAGACGGTTCGGCGGTCGACCTCGTCGCGGCGGTGGCGGACGAGCATCGCGCCGAGCGCGAGCACCCAGCCGACGACGATGAGCGTAACCGTCTCCACGGTGACGAGTCGCATACCGGTAGTCGCCGCGAGAGTGGTTTAAAGCCCCCGACACGGGCGTCTCGCAGTTGATAACCCTTAAGATGCGGTCACGGATACCCGTGTGCAATGAGAGTCGTCATCTCCATCGGCGGAAGCGTGCTCGCGCCGGACCTCGACGCTCGACGCGTGGAGGGTCACGCCTCCGTCGTCGAAACGCTCGCGCGGGACGGGTGCGAAATCGGTGCGGTCGTCGGCGGCGGCGGCGTCGCCCGCGACTACATCGGCGCTGCCCGTGACCTCGGCGCGAACGAGGTCCAACTCGACCAAATCGGCATCGACGTGACCAGAATCAACGCCCGCCTGCTCATCGCGGCGCTCGGCTCGCAGGTCGACCCCAAGGTCGCCCACGACTACGAGGACGCCGGCGACGCCATCCGGCGCGGCGACATCTCGGTGATGGGCGGCGTCATGCCCGGCCAGACCACCGACGCCGTCGCGGCCGCGCTCGCAGAATACGTCGACGCCGACCTGCTCGTCTACGCGACCAGCGTCGACGGCGTCTTCAGCGCCGACCCGAACAGCGACCCCGACGCGACGAAGTTCGAGGAGATGACCGCCGCGGAACTCGTCGACGTCATCGGCGACATCGAGATGAACGCCGGGTCGTCAGCCCCGGTCGACCTCCTCGCCGCGAAGCTCATCGAGCGCGCGAAGATGCGCACCATCGTCCTCGACGGCACGGACCCCGACCGCATCACGCCCGCCGTCCTCCGCGGCGAGCACACGGGAACCGACATCATCCCCGAGGGCGGCGACGAACCCACCTACTGGGCTCCCTGAGATGACGACCGACGACCCCTCCCGCGGCGACGCCTCCGCCGCGGACGCGACCGACGGCGATGCCGACGCCACCCACCACGGCTTCTGGGCCGACGAGGTCGCCGACGAAATCGAGGCACGCGACCCCGACGAACCGGTCGTCGTCAAGGGCGGCGTCTCCCCCTCGGGCGTGGCTCACCTCGGCAACTTCAACGAGATTATGCGCGGCTACTTCGTCGCCGAGGTGCTCCGCGAGCGCGGCCACGAGGTCCGGCAGGTGTTCACCAGCGACGACAAAGACCCCCTCCGGAAGCTCCCGCGAAAGCTCGCGGACGCCGACGGCAACATCGTCGGGCTCGGCGAGGTCGACGCCGGCGCGCTCGGCCGCAACCTCGGCAAGCCGTACACGTCGATTCCGGACCCGTTCGGCGAGGCCGAGTCGTACGCGGCGCACTTCGCGGCGCTCCTGAAGGCCGACGCCGACCGCCTCGGCGTCCCGGTGGAGATGATTTCCAACACCGAACTGTACGAGAGCGGCGACTTCGACCCCGTGGTCGAACACGTCCTCGACCACGCCGACACCGCCCGCGAGGTGCTGGGCGAGTACCAGTCGAAGGTCGACGAGGACTACGTTCCCTTCAACCCCGTCTGCGCCGAGTGCGGTAAAATCACGGAGACGGTCACGGACATCGACCTCGACGCGGGAACCGTCGACTACGTCTGTACCGACATGACCGTCGGCGACAACACCATCGACGGCTGCGGCCACGAGGGGACCGCGACGTTCCGCGAGGGCAAACTGCCGTGGCGCTTCGAGTGGCCCGGCCAGTGGCAGGTCCTCGGCGTCGACTTCGAGCCGTTCGGCAAGGACCACGCCGAGGGCTCGTGGCCCTCCGGCAAGGACATCGCCGAGAACGTCCTCGGAATCGAGCCGCCGGTGCCGATGGTGTACGAGTGGTTCACGCTCAACGGCGAGGCGCTGTCGTCGTCCGCCGGCAACATCGTCACCGTCGCGGAGATGCTCGACCTGCTCGAACCCGAGGTGCTCCGGTACTTCTTCGCGCTCAACCCGCGGAAGGCCCGCGACCTCGACCTCACGCGACTCGACCAGCTCGTGGACGACTTCGACCGCTTCGAGCGCGCCTACTTCGGCGAGGTCGACGACGAGAGCCTGACCCGCTTCGCCGAGCGCGCTTACCCGTTCGTCGTCGACGAGGTCCGCGAGGACCGGGTTCGACTCCCGTACACGTTCGCGGCCGTCCTCGGCATGACCGACGACGAGGACCTCCGCGTCAAGATGGCCCGCAACGAGGGCTTCTTCGACGAGGACACTCCCGACGAGGTGGTCGAGGAGGCGCTCGACCGGGTCGAACGCGCCCGCCGCTGGGCCGAGAAGATGGACAACCAGTACAACTACCGCTTGCAGGTCGACCTCCCCGAATTCGACTTCGAGCCCGCGGTCGAGGCCGCGCTTGACGACCTCGCGGAGTTTGTCGCCGAGGGCCACGACGGCGAGACGATTCAGGGCGAAATCTACGAGACTGCGCGCCGCCACGACATCGAGATGGGCGACTTCTTCGCCGCCGGCTACCGGCTGTTCTTCGACGCCGAACAGGGGCCGCGACTCGGCGAGTTCCTCGGCGAGCTAGAGCGCGACTTCGTCGTCACGCGACTCCGCCGCGAGGACTGACTCCTCGCTCTCGCCCTCAATTTCGCTTCCCTCGCGTTCGCACGGAGTCCGTCAGTTCTCCTCGATGGCGTCTATCACGACCGCGCCGACGACGGCGAGTCGCGGGTCGATACGCTCGCGGTCCACGTCGACGGTGTACTTGTCCCGGAGCGAGAACTGCCCGTCTACCGCGCCGACTTCCTCGCCGGCCGCGTCCTCGATGCGGTACGAGAAGGGAATGAGCGTCGTGACGAGCCGTCTGGCGACCGCCATCGGAACGCTGTCCTCGACGATTCGCCCCGCGACCGAGCCGTCGGGGCCGAGCAGTTGGTAGGTGTGTTTGGCGAACGAGAACGCGCCGCGTTTGACCGCGCCGACGCGTTCGTCGGTCCGGCTGTCGACGATGTCGTAGGCCGCCGACACGTCGAGGACGCTGTCGGCCTTGACGCGGAAGCGCTCCTCGCCGGTGTCGTGGTCGTTCAGCCGGAAGTCCTCTTTCAGTTTGAACTTCTTTTGCTTCGCCGAGAGGACGGGGTCGTCGCCCTCGTAGACGACGTACTTGTTGCTGATGGACACCTTCTGTCGGACCTCGTAGCGGGAACTGTCGAACACGGTTTCCGTTCGTCGCCGGGGTGGCTAAAACCCTTCTGGGGGACGACTTATGTCCCCGACGCGCGTACGGTGAGACGGGCTCGTTCCCCGCGAACGACGCCTACCGCGGCCTCGCCGCATCACAGTTCACATGTCTCTCATCGACTTCATCCGGTCCGTGGAGGAATCGCAAGACGAATTCGACGTCGAACTGGAGGAGTTCGACGCCGACTCGGAACAGGAAGCCGTCGACGACGACACCTCGGGCGGCCGCTCGTGGGGTCGGCTGCTCCTCGTCGCGTTGCTCCTCGTGGGCGTCGCCTACGCCGTCTCGCGGCTTCGCTCGTCGTCCGGCGACTCCTTTACCGACATCGCGCTCGCCGACGACCCCGCCGAGGGCGACTCGGCGGCCGACGAGGAGACCGGCGCAGGCGACGACGCGACCGACGACGAGGACGCCACGGTCACCGTCGAACACGACCCCGAGGCGGAAACGGACGACGCCGCGGCCGACGACGAGGCGGCCGAGGCGGACGAGACGGGCGACGCGAGCGACGAGGAGACCGACGCGGACGACGACGGCGCGGTCGAAGTCGAAATCGAGTCGCCCGGCGACGACGGCGACGACGAGGAGTAACGCGACGCGCTCGTTGCGGGTTGGGTTCGGTTGCGGTCGTCATTCGCGGCCGCCAACGCCCGCCCTCGGTCTCGAAGGCGGGACCGTGACCCGAACGGTGGGACCGTAACCCGAACGCCTTTTGGCGCGCGCCGCTTCCCTTCGGGCGATGAACACGCTGCTTTGGGTTCTCGCCGGCTTCATCGCCTACTCTCTCCTCGCGGCGCTGTTGCGTGCTCGCGGTATCCTCCCCGAGTACGTCCGCGTCCAGGGTCCCCTCACGACGGTCCACACCCGTCGCGGCCGCGAACTCCTCGACAGAATCGCCGCCCCCAAGCGGTTCTGGCGGGCGTGGAGCAACGTCGGCCTCGGTATCGCCCTCGTCATCATGGTCGGGACGTTCGTCCTCCTCGTCTTTCAGGCGGTCGTCATCCTCCAGAATCCGCCCGCCCCGACGCAGGTGAACCAGCCGCAGAACTTCCTCGTCATCCCCGGCGTCAACGACTTCCTCCCGCTTTCGGTCGCGCCCGAAATCCTCTTCGGCCTCCTCGTCGGTCTCGTCGTCCACGAGGGCGGCCACGGCGTCCTCAGCCGCGTCGAGGGCATCGACGTGGAGTCGATGGGCGTCGTCCTCCTGACGATACTCCCCGTGGGGGCGTTCGTCGAACCCTCCGAGGAGAGCCAGCGCCGCGCCGACCGCGGCGGCAAGTCGCGGATGTTCGCCGCCGGCGTGACGAACAACTTCGCCGTCACGCTCGTCGCGTTCGCCCTGCTTTTCGGCCCGGTCATCGGCTCTATCTCGGTCGCGCCGGGCGTCGCCGTCTCCGGCGCGTACGCCGGCTCACCGGCCGACGCGGCGGGTATCTCGGGCGGCGACCGCGTGACCGCCGTCGAGGGCACGCCGGTCAACACGACGCGGGAACTCGACGCCGCGCTCCTCGCGACCGACGCGGGGACGGTGTCGGTCGAACTCGACGGCGAGCGGACCGTCTCGGTCACGCGCGAACTCGTCGTCGCCGGCTCCGTCGCCGGCAACCCCGCGAACCTGACCGTCGAGTCCGGCTCCGACCCGATTCGCGTGACCGCGGTCAACGGGACCGCCGTCTCGACGCGCGCCGACTTCGAGTCGGCCGTCGGCGACTCGCGGTTCGCCCGCCTCGACACCTCCGCCGGCGAGCGCACCATCCCGGTCGGCGCATACATCACGAACGTCGCCGAGAACGGCCCGCTGTACAACGCCACGGGGACGACCCAACCCCTCATCGTCTCGTCGTTCAACGGCGAGCGCATCACCTCGTCGACGGAGTTGCAGGCGGCGCTCGACCGGACGGACCCCGACCAGACCGTCGCCGTCGAACTGTACCGAAACGGCGGCTTCGAGACGGTTCAGGTCACGCTCGGCGTGAACGAGCAGGACGGCAACGGCTTCCTCGGCGTCAACATCTTCCAAGGGACGAGCGGCCTGCTCCTGACGGACTTCGGCACGCAGGAGTACCCCGCGGGGACGTACCTCTCGCTTCTCGGCGGTGACGGCGGCGACGGCGGCCTCGCGACCGCTTTCGAAGGCTCGCCCCTCCAACTCGTCTACGTGTCGCTGCTCTTGCCCCTCGCGTCGGTCGTCCTCGGGATTCCGAACTTCCCCGGCTTCACCGGGCAGGTCGTCAACTTCTATCAGGTCGGCGGCCCGCTCGGCTTCCTCGGCGGCGGCGTCTTCATCGTCGCCAACGTCCTGTTCTGGACGGCGTGGATTAACCTCCAACTGGGGCTTTTCAACTGCATCCCCGGCTACCCGCTCGACGGCGGTCGCATCCTGCGGACCTCGGCCGAGGCCGTCGTCTCGCGGCTCCCGGTCGACGACCCCCACACCGTCGTCCGCACCATCACGACCTCCATCGGCCTCACGATGCTCGCGTCGCTCGTGCTCATGATATTCGGGCCGACGCTCCTCGGCTGACCGGCCTGTCGGTCGCCCCGGTCGTCTCGGTCGACGCCGTCCCGCTTTCCTTCGACGGTTCTCGAACCGCGAAAACGACTCGCAACTTCAATACCGGATGACTCCCTAGGCCACGGTATGGTAGAGGCCCCACAGACCGACGAGGGCTGGTTCGCGCTGCACGACTTCCGAACCGTCGACTGGGACGCGTGGCGTGACGCGCCCGAACACGAGCGCCGCCGCGCAATCGAGGAGGGCGTCGCGTACCTCGACGCCCACGAGGCGGTCGAGGACGCCGAGGCGGGCGCGTCCGCCGTCTTCTCCGTCCTCGGCCACAAGGCGGACTTCGTGGTCGTCCACTTCCGACCGACGCTGGACGACGTCTCCCGCGCCGAACGGCAGTTCGAGCGGACCGCGCTCGCGGCCTTCACCGAACAGCCGACCTCCTACGTCTCCGTCACCGAGGTGTCCGGCTACGTCTCGGACGACTACTTCGAGGGTAACGAGGAGGACATCGACGCCGGCCTGCTGCGCTACATCGAGGGCAAACTCAAGCCCGACATCCCCGAGGACACCTACATGTCCTTCTACCCGATGTCGAAGCGCCGCGGCGAGGAGCACAACTGGTACGACCTCTCGTTCGACGAGCGCCGCGACCTGATGTCCACCCACGGCGACACCGGTCGGAAGTACGCCGGGAAAATCAAGCAGGTCATCGCCTCCTCGGTCGGCTTCGACGACTACGAATGGGGCGTCACCCTGTTCGGTGACGACCCGACCGACATCAAGGACATCGTCTACGAGATGCGCTTCGACGAGGTGTCCTCGAAGTACGGCGAGTTCGGCCAGTTCTACGTCGGCCGGCGCTTCCCGCCGTCGGACCTCGGCGCGTTCCTCGCGGGCGACGGCGTCCCGACGAGCGAGTTCGGCGACGAGTCCCACCACGGCGGGCACGCGCACGGCGAGGGCGGACACCACGGCGGTGACGGCCACCATCATGGCGAGGGCGGTCATCACCACGGCGGAGGTGGCGACGGTCACCATCACGGCGAAGGCGACGACGGCGGCCACCACCACGGTGACGACGGGGGTGACGAGACCGGAGACGAGGACATTCGCGGTCAGCTCGAAGACCTGAACATCTACGCCGGCAAGCCCCACGGCGAGGACGTGTACGCGACGGTCCTCTACTCCGAGGCCGACGCCGACGAGCTGTTCGAGGAGGTCGAAGGCCTCCGCGGCAACTTCGACCACTACCCGACGCACGTCAAGACGGCCGTCTACGAGGCCAACGAGCGCGGCCGGGTCGCCGTCGTCTCCATCTGGGAGACGGCGTCGGCCGCCGAGACCGCCGCGGGCTTCCTCTCGGAGCTTCCCGGCATCGTCGAGCGCGCCGGCGAGGAGTCCGGCTTCGGCACGATGGGGATGTTCTACACCGTCAAGTCCGAACACCGCGGCGACTTCGTCGAGAAGTTCGGCACCGTCGGCGGCCTCCTCGAAGAGATGGACGGCCACTTCGACACGGACCTGATGGTCAACGTCGAGGACGAAGACGACATGTTCATCGCCAGCCAGTGGCGCTCGCAGGACGACGCCATGGAGTTCTTCCGCTCCGACGCGTTCCGCGACACGGTCCAGTGGGGCCGCGACGTGCTGGCGGACCGGCCGCGACACGTGTTCTTAGCGTAACTTCGCGACCATCGAGAGCGGGGTGAGGAACCCCCATGCGGGGGTGACGAACCGTTTTGGTCCAGCTTTTGCCAGCGAGCGGAGCGAGCGCAGGAAACGGTGGCGTGTGCGTGCTCGCGGACCGGCCGCGACCGTGTTCCTCGCCTGACGCGGGAACGCCGAAAATCAGACTGCGGCTTCTCTACGCGAGCGCGGCGCGAACGTCTCGAAGCTTCGGGCGCACTTTGTCGGTGCCGACGCTGTACGCGAAGTACAGCGCCACCGCGCCCATTACGACCGCCCACGCGGCGATTTCGACGTTGCCCTGTTCGAAGGTGACGAAGGCGAACCGCTCGATGTACGCGCCGGCGAGGGAAAGCCCCGCGCTGCCGAGGCCGAAGACGAGGAGTTCGAGGAGGTCCGGGAGCACGTCGACGAGTGAACTACGCATGGTCGTCCCGAACTCGGTCGAGCGTTGTGTCTTTTTTGGTCTCGCAGCGGCTTCAGGTCCGTCCGAAAGTCGGTCCACTCGTCTATCCCACACCACGGTGATAACTCCAAGAGGGGCGAATTTCGGGTGACGGCGCGGACATCGCGGGAACGAACCGAACCGACTCGTTCGAGGACTATCGGTCGAGCGTGTTGCTTGAAACACAAAAACCGCGTCGGAACGAGACGGCTTCGTTGCCGCTGCCGTCGTCGTTTCGGGTCCGTTTTTCCGGCGGTCGCGCCTCAGCGTCCGTCGCGGACGTATTTCGCGGCCCCGACGACGCCGGTGAGGAGGGTCAGCGCAATCCACTTGCCGGCGTCGTCGCCGCGCTTCTTGGCGTCGAGGCTGACCAGCCACGCGAGCGCGACGTGGGCGACCGCGGTGACGCCGAGGAGGGTTTTCAGGCGGCCCATCAGGCTTCGTTGCGCGCGCCTTTCGCGACGCGCTTGTCGAGACCGGCCGCGCGGATGTCGTCGCCGTCGACCGACGAGCGGAGCGCGTCCATGCCGTCGAAGCGGTCGATGCCGAAGTTGTCCGCGTACAGTTCCTCGACGCGGCTCATCTCCTCGTCGGTGAGTTTCGGCACGTCGGAGGCCTTCGCCCACGCGTCGATGTCGGCTTTCGTGCGGAACGTCGGCGTGACGGCCGCGGTCTCGTCGTAGCCGAGGAGGTAGGCGATAGACGCCTGCGCCATCGTCCGCTCGCCGTCGCGTTCGAGGAAGCGGAGTTGTTCGAGCTTCTCCCAGCCCGTCTCGTACCACTCGTCGGGGCGGAAGCCGCGGTGGTCGCCGGAGCCGAGTTCGGTCTCGGGGCGGACCTGCTCGTTCAGGAGGCCCGAGGAGTGCGGCACGCGGGCGATGAGACTCGTCGAGGAACCGGTCTCGCGGATGGTGTCGAGGAAGTGGTTACCCACGTCCTGCTCGAAGGCGTTCCAGACGATTTGGAGCGCGTCGAACTCCTCTTCGATGGCCATGTCGCCTTCGGCCAGCCAGCCGATGGAGGGGCCGAGCGCCCAGCCGGTGGCCTCGATGAGACCTTCCTCTTTCAGTTCGTCGAGGGCTTCGAGCACGTCGGGCGTGACCTCGTCGACGTTCGCGTTGTGGAGTTGCAGGAGGTCGACGTACTCCATGTCGAGGC
This sequence comes from Haloferax sp. Atlit-109R, assembly GCF_003665865.1. Classification (NCBI taxonomy): domain Archaea; kingdom Methanobacteriati; phylum Methanobacteriota; class Halobacteria; order Halobacteriales; family Haloferacaceae; genus Haloferax; species Haloferax sp. Atlit-109R. Next base: position 1,036,799 of record NZ_QPLO01000002.1, on the reverse strand, counting down.
GTTCGAGGCTCTTTTCGGTCGCCTCGCGGACCCACTCGCCGGTTATCTCCTTGGGGAGTTCGCCGTGGCCGGCCTGCGGGTTGTTGTAGAAGTCGTAGCCGATTTTGGTGGCGACGGTGACCTCGTCGCGGTAGTCGGAAAGCGCCTCGCCGACGACCTCCTCGGAGTGGCCGTGGCCGTACACGTCACCCGTGTCGAAGAAGTCGATGCCCTGCTCGATGGCGTGGTGGAGCATCTCGATGGAGTCTTCGTCCGAGCGGTCGCCCCACCAGTCGGTCCCGACGACCCACGCACCGAAGCCGACCTCGCTGACTTCGATTCCGGAGGTGCCGAGTTCGCGGTAGTGCATGGCCGGCCCTACGAATTGGGGCGACTTATTCCGTGTGTTTTGTTCCCGTACGCTGGGAATCCCGCTGCGGGCGGGCGCTCGGATTTCCGTTCACCAACGGTCGAAACCAGCCAGTATTGCCCGGAGGAAGCCTGACGCGCGGTTCGCACAACCGAATCCATTTGAATCTCGACGGCTTACGACGGTGCAATGACGAAGGTCCACGTTTCGCTTCCGGAGGACGCCGAAGAAGGCTTACAGGCGTTCATCGACGAGGTCGACGGTCGGCTCGCCTCGGACGAAGACACCTGTACGGTCGTTCGGGACACCCTCATCGACCTGTTCGGCGACCGCGAGGCGTGGGAGCGCTGGCAGAACGGCAAGCCCGTCTCGCCCGCGACGCGGGTTCGACTGCAAGGGTACGACCCCTGTAACGCGACGCTCGAAGCCGAGTACTACGCCGAGAAAGACGAGGCGAAGTTCAAGCGCTCGAAGCACCTCCAGTGGCTCTGGCGGCAGTTCGACGCGACGCCGATGGCCGACAACGTCGCCTTCGCCCTCCGGTTCCGACAGATGCTCGCGGACCACCTGTTCGCGGAGGCCGGCGACAACCTCCGCATCTTCAAGGGCGTCACGTTCTCCTACGGTCACAACATCTCCGTCGGTGACAACACGGTCATCCACGACGACGTCCACCTCGACGACCGCGGGAAACTCACTATCGGCGACCGCGTCTCCATCTCCGACAGCGCCCACATATACAGCCACTCGCACGACACCGTCGACCAGACCGAGGTCAGAAACTACCACACGACCATCGGCGACGACGCGCGCGTCACCTACGACGCGATGGTGAACGCCGGGGTCTCGGTCGGTGAGAACGCCATCGTCGGCGCGCGGTCGGTCGTCCAGGGCGACGTGCCCGCCCACCACATCGCGGTCGGCTCGCCCGCCAAGAGCGTGAAAGTAAAGCCCGGCTTCGAAGAGGTCGCTGAACCGCTCGACGCCGGGGGCGAGCGCCGCGCCGACGAGCGCGAGATTCCCTACGAACTCCCAGACGACATCGAGGTATTCGACGAATTCGACCGCGACCTCGACGGCCCGGTGGACTCCCACCGGCGCGAGTAACTCGTTTCGACGCGAACCCGCCGCGTCGACATCGCCCGCGACCACCGCCGAGAGCGTCAGCAGACCCGTTCGACCGAAGAACCGATATAGCATGCTAACGTAAGTCAATGTGTGATGGACTCCTGGGGTTGGATCGTCGTCTACGCCCTCGGGTTGACCCTGCTCCAGCTTCTGGTCTATCGATACCTCGTCAACGGTGGGGAGCCGACGGTAGGCGAGGGGTCCGGCCGGGACTCCGCCCGAACGGACCGCTACACCCACCCCGAAATCGCGGCGTCGCTCGACGACGGCTCGCAGGCCGGCGTACAGACGACGCCGACGGGCGAGCGCATCTGCCCGAACTGCGGGGCCGAAAACGAGGCCGACACCACCTTCGACCTCTGCTGGAACTGCACCCGACGGCTCCGCTGACGACTCGTAGCCGAGTCCGTTTTATCAGCCCTCGCCTAACTACGCGTATCATGGCCGACGACGACGAACTCCACGGCGAAATCGACGCGCTCGCCCGCGACATCGAGCGGGCGATTCTCGAATTCGACTCGGCCCTCGAACGCCACGCGATGATTCGACAGACCGCCCGCGAGCCGGTGTTCCGCTCGGAGTCACCGGAGTTCGACGACGTGCAGAACCTGTTTTTCTGAGTCGGCGGCGCGGGTTACGATTCGAAGACGAGAGTTTGTACGCCGACCGGGAGTCCCGCGAGTGCGCCGACCGGGAATTGAACCTCACTCGCAACGCTCCGCGTTGCTCGCTGCTTCAATTCCCTCGGGCCGCATCTCTTCACTCCACGGGACTCGGAGCCTCGCGGCTCCTCGTCCGGTTCCGTTCAGAAGATGCGCCGACCGGGAATTGAACCCGGGCTCCGAGCTTGGGAAGCTCGTGTCCTACCACTGGACCATCGGCGCGCTACGCTTCGCTTCGAACCGCCTTCCGAAGCAAAAATTCGTAGACTTCGGGGGCACTTGAACGTAGCGCTTCACCCCATCGCGCCCCCGAGAAAACTGGACACCCGTCCATTGTTTTCGCGTGACACGTGGCTATTTGGGCTCCCGGTTCCAAGCGAGGCCCATGACATCCGTCGACGTTCTCTCGGAGGACGCCCCGTTCGACCTCCTGTTGTCCGACGAGGAACTCGAAGCGCACCGCGAGCACATCACGACCTTCATCGAAGACACCGTCGAGGCCGCCGGTGTCGACGGGGCCGTTATCGGACTGTCCGGTGGTATCGACTCGACGCTCACCGCCTTCCTCGCCGTCGAGGCGCTCGGAAAGGAGAGCCTCCACGGGCTCGTCATGCCGAGCGTGGCGAACGACGAGGACATGATGAGCGACGCCGAGGGCGTCGCCGAGATGCTGGGCATCGAGTACGACGTGGTCGAAATCCAGCCCATCGCCGAGACGTTCTTCGACACGTTCCCCGAGGCGGCCGACGACCGCATGGCCGCCGGAAACGTCTACGTCCGCACGCGAGCGGTGCTCAACTACTTCGTCGCCAATCACGAGAACCGCATCGTGCTCGGAACGGGTAACCGCGCGGAGGCGATGACCGGCTACTTCACGAAGTACGGCGACCAGGCGGTCGACTGCAACCCCATCGGGAACCTCTACAAACAGCAGGTCCGCCAGCTGGCCGCCCACGTCGGCGTGCCGGAAGACCTCGTGTTGCAGACGCCCTCTGCCGAGATGTGGTCCGGCCAGACCGACGAGGGCGAACTCGGCCTCACGTACGACGCGCTGGACGCGATTCTCGCGCTCCACGTCGACGGCCCGCTTTCGAAGTCCGCGACGACTCGTCACCTCGACGTAACCGAAGAACAGGTCGACCGCGTGGTCGGCCTCGTCGAGGGGAGCGCCCACAAGCGGTCGATGCCGCCCGCGCCGTCGGCGCTGGACGTGTAGGTCACCGCGGCTCTGCCGACCCGCCCGCGGAATTCACTTTTCGCGCGACGCCGCGATGTCGTCGACGTTCGCCCGATGCAACTCCGCGAAGCCGGCGGCTTCCCGTTCCAAGCGTCCGTCCCGGTTGCCGCGGTCGCGCAGTCGCTCCTTGACGATTCGGAGCGACCGGTGGTCGTTGTCGGCCATCGAGGCCGCGACCTCGCCCGGGTCGTCGACGATTCGAGAGACGAGACCCATCCGGAGGGCTTCGTCGGCGTCGACGACGCGGCCCGAAAGCGAGAATTCGAGGGCGTGGCCCTCGCCGACGACGCGCGGGAGCCGAACCGTCCCGCCCCACGCGCCGAACAGGCCGAGTCGGACGCCCGGTTCACCGAGGGTCGCACGCGGAGTGGCCACCCGCACGTCGCAGGCGAGCGCGAGTTCGACGCCGCCGCCGCGGGCCGCCCCGTCGATGCCGGCGACGACGACCGATTCGGCCGATTCGACGGCGTCGGCGACGCGTTGGCCGTGCTTTGCGAACGCCTCGGGGTCGTCGAGGTCGGTGACGCTGTCGAGGTCCGCGCCGGCGCAGAACGCCGGGCCGCTCCCCCGGAGGAGAACGACCGGTGCGTCGGCACCCGTGACCGCGGCTTCGAGGGCGTCGAGGTCGGTCGGTCTGAGCGCGTTCCGTCGCGCCGGGCGGTCGATGGTCACGACCCGGAGGTCGCCGTCGTCCGTCGTCCGTATCATACGCCCGTTGTGCCGTGGTTTTCCAAAGGTCTTTGCCCTCCCAACCGTAAGTCTCGGCCGATGGACGACGCCGTGCGAGCCCGCGAGGCCGCGCGAGAGGCCCTCTCCGACATCGAGCCCGAGGCCCTCCGCGTGGCGCTGGACGAACGCCTCGACGCCGCCTCCTTGACGCCGGCAGTGCTCACGTTCGTGAGCGCGCGGGCCGTCGAACCGAAGGTCGACCTGAACGGGCTGGCCTCCCGCGCGGCCGGAGTGCAACTCATCTACGAGGGCCTCCGACTCACCCGGTCGCTCGCCCACGACGAGCCGTGGTCGCAGCTCGATTCCCCCGAGGCTGACACCGACGCCGACCTCGATATCCTCGCGGCGGACGTGCTCGTCTCGCGCGGCTTCTACCTCCTCGCCCGGACCGAGGCCGCCGACCACGCCGTCGAGACGGTCCGCGCCTTCGGCCGCGACCAGACTCGCCGCCGCTCGGCCGCCGAGTCGGAGCGCCCGGACCTCGACGGCGAACTCGAAGTGAACATCTGCACGCTCGCCGTCGTCGCCGGTACCACGGCCGTCGGCTCGGCCCCCCCGACCGCGCTCGTGGAGTACGCCGCGGGACTGGCCGACACCCACGACGGCGACTTCCCCCCGGCCGACGAGACCGTCTCCGAGGGGACCGTCGAGCGCATCGCGGCGCTCTACCGAGGCGGCGGTGGCGACGACGCGGTCACCTCCGCCGCGGACCGCTAATCGACATACGCTACCACGGTTCCGGGGCGATTCGAATCGAAACCCCTAAAGAGGAACCCGGACAACCAAGGAATGCCTGCCTGGGTAGCTTAGCGGTAAAGCGCGTCCTTGGTAAGGACGAGACCCCGGGTTCAAATCCCGGCCTAGGCTCTTCTCACAAACTCACACAGAGCGATAGCGAACCGCATCGAGTGAGTTCAACGTCCGTCTGACACCGCCCCGCTCGCACGCTCATCCCTCCCAGTCCCACCACTCCCCACGACTCGCAGAACCCAGCACGTTCGCCTTCGAATACCGCTCAGCCTCGTCCTCGGTCAGCGCCGTCGCCCACGACACCCGCTCGCCCTCCGCCCCCGGGCCTCGGCTGTCGAACTCCGCGTATTCGACCGTCGCCTCGGCGTCCGGTCGCGACCAGTTGTGCCACCCGTCGGAGCGGACGTGCGAGTCCATCCACGTGCGGATAAACGCAGTTCGGGCGTGATTCCGCCACGGGCGGCCGAGATACGCTTCGGACACGTCGGCGTCGGCGGTCAGTTCGCAGTCGAGAAAGACGAAGCCGAAGGGCTCGCTCGCCGGCGTGGAGGCCGCGGTGATGTACGAGTCGGCTTTCGAGTGGACGCGGCAGTCCTCGAAGACGGCGGTCGCGCCGCCGAAGACGAAGTCGGTCGTCCCCTCGAGATAGCAGTCCGAGAAGAACTGGCGCGCCCCCTCGCCGGCGGCGTAGACGGTGTCTTGGTGGCCGAGGACGCGACAGTTCTCGAAGACGGCGCGGTCGGCGTCGACGTGGAGGGCGACGGCCTGTCCGACCGGGCCGGCGCTGTTCTCGACGGTCAGGTCGCGGGCGCGGAAGTCGTTGCCGCGGACCTTCAGCGTGTAGGTGAAGAAGGTGCTGTTGCGCCCGCGGTCGATTCGCTCGAAGTGGTCGCCGTGGGTGATGACCGTCTCCGTGGCGCTCTCGCCGACGAGGGTGATGTCGGGGTTCCACGCGTGGACTTCGACTTTCTCGTCGTACACGCCGTCTCGGACGAGGATACGGACTCGCCCCGGCGGAAACGACTTCGCGCCGTCGATGGCGGCCTGAATCGTCTCGTAGTCGCCGCTGCCGTCCTGCGCGACGACGTAGTCGTACGCGCCGGCGTCGTCGGGGTCGTCAGCGCCTCCGAGAGTCCCGACCGTCCCGGCGGCGACGGCGAGACAGCCGACCGCGACGGCGAGCGACGTGAGTAGTGCGAACATGCGTCGTACCACTCTCGCCGACGCCATACGCTTGGGGGGTACCGGTGGAGCCCATGGCGGGGACGCGAGCGGTTCATCCCCCGTACCGCGCCGACGCGAACGGGTTCGACTCCCCGGTTCGTCGTCGGGAACTGGGGGGCGTCGTCGCTCCGCTAGTCGGTATCAGGGGCAGCGCTGACGGGGGAGAGGCCGTCGTACGCGTTCGAAAAAGCGGGTGGAACTCGGGCAGAAGTGGGTGCGATTCAGCGGAAGTCGCGGACGAACCGCTCGGGCATGAGGTCGACGACGTGGTCGGGCATCGCCGCGACGGCGGTCTCGGCAATCGCAACCATCGGCTTGCGGAGCAGGACGTAGACGCCGGAGACGGCGACCGCGGCGATGACGAGCGTCTCCGCGAGGCCGTCGAAGGCGAGGACCGGCGGGACGGCAAACGCGAGCGTCAGCGCGAGGTCCTCGGGCGCGCCGTCGTAGCGAATCAGTCGCTTCGGGGCGAGCCACCGGCCGTTCCAGTGGTCGTAGACGGCGCGCTCGGAGGTGCCGAGCCACGGCTTGAGTTCGAGGCCGCCGCCGAGCACGTCCGACGCGGAGTGGAGCGCGGCCGCCGCGAGGAACAGTGCGACGGCGAGCGTCGTGGTCGTCGGGTTCAGCGCGGCGACCGCGACCGCGGGCACGGCGAGCGCGCTGAAGTACACGGGGAAGTGGAGGGTCTTCCGGTGCCCCGCGTACAGGTCGAAGTCGGGGAACAGGCCGCCGAGTGCGGCCGCGAGCACCGGGAGCATCCCGGCCTCGGGGACCAGCGCCCACACGGCGGTGCCGAGGACGACACCCGCGAGGGCGTGAGTGGTGGCCATCATCGGTGGGGCGTATGCAATCTGGAGGAAAAACGGTGTCGGTGGTCGTGCTAGCTAGTACCACGGTCGAATTTAGGGCGCTCAGGCCGTAGCACACCGCAATGGTCTCCCGTCGATTCGAACGGCTCGCGGGGCGGGTGATTCAGGCCGCCATCCTGTGTATCTTGCTCGTCGGCATCTACACGCGGAATCTGAGCGTCGTCGTCAACGCGGTGCTCGCGCTGGGCGCGACGTTCCTCCCCGCGGTGCTCCGCCGCGACTGGCAGATTCGGCTCCACCCGCTTCTCGGTCTCTGGTTGGCGCTGGCGGTGTTGCTCCACGCCGTCGGCATGCTCGGCCCGTACAACTACATCGACTGGTGGGACCACGTCACCCACACGCTCTCGGCGACCGTGGTCGCGGCCGTCGGCTACGTCACCGCGCGGGCCGTCGACGAGTACACCGAGGCCGTCCACCTCCCCGACCGCTTCATGTTCGTCTACGTCCTGCTTTTCACGCTCGCGGCCGGCGTGTTCTGGGAGGTGTTGGAGTTCGGCGCGCGCCTCGCCGCAGAAGCCATCGGCTCTGAGGCCGTCCTCGTCCAGTACGGACTCAGCGACACCATCGTCGACCTCGTCTTCGACACCGTCGGGGCGGTGCTCGTCGCCCTCTTCGGGACGCCGCCGCTCGCGGACACCATCGATTCAGTCAGGGAACGCCTCGAACGGACTCGGTCCTGACGGGGCCATCTTTTAGCCACCCGGTGTGCATACTACTACCATGAATTTCGTTATCGTTGGGTACGGTCGCGTGGGCTCGCGGACCGCCCGAGTGCTCCGCGAGGAGGGCCACGACGTGACGGTCGTCGACAACAACGACAAGAAGGTCGACCGCGCCCGCGACGAGGGGTTCGAGGCCGTCCTCGGCGACGGCGGCACCGAAACCGTGCTGCGGGAGGCCGGCATCGAGGGCGCGGACGCCATCGGCGGGCTGACCGGCGACCCGAACATCAACTTCGCGGCCTGCATGCTCGGCAAAGAGTACGACTGCCGGACGGTCATGCGAATTAGCGAGGACTACCGCCAGGAGATTTACGAGCGCTACGCCGACGACGTGGACGAGATTATCTACCCCGAACGCCTCGGCGCGGCCGGGGCGAAGACGGCGCTTCTCGGCGGCGACTTCAACGCCATCGGCGACCTGACGGACCAACTTCGGCTGACGACGGTCAGCGTCCCCGACGGCGCGCCCGTCGTCGGCGAACACGTCGCCAACATCGACCTCGGTGCGGACGGCCGCGTCTACGCCCACGGCCGGGAACGCGAGCCGATGACGATTCCGCTTCCGGGAACCGTCGTCGAGCCCGGCGACCAGCTCGCGCTGTTAACGGAGCGCAACGCGTTGGACCGGGTTCGGTCGAAACTGCTCGGCTGACGCCGAAACGACGAGTTTCCTGTCGAGACCCGTCGCAACCGAGACGCTTCGCTGCGGTACGGTCTGCCTCGGAAAACAGCGCCGTGGTGGCGGCGCCGCGCGTCGTACCGGGGGAACCAGAACGACGATGGTGGTGGTGGTTTTCGTGCCGGGCGCGCCGGTGGGAGGATGGGAACGAAGGCCGAATACGCGCCCCATACTCGGGTACGTATGGGGAACCTTAAATCTGCGTCAGACGGGAGTCACACGCCATCTACCCGCAATATGTGCTGTTATACCACCGACGAGACCGCGGCGGTCAGCCCGCGTTCAGTAGACGAGTTTCCCCTCGACGAACTGGCGGACTCGGTCGTCGTCCGGCGACTCGAACACCGCGTCGGTCGGCCCCGACTCGATGCACGTCCCGCCGAGGATGACGGCCGTCCGGTCCGACACCCGCCGAGCCTGTTGCATGTCGTGGGTCGCGAGTGCGACGGCGATGCCGCGGTCCCGCGCCGCCCGCATCGCTGACTCGATGGCGGCGGTGTTCCGCGGGTCGAGATTCGACGTCGGCTCGTCCAGCAGCAACACGTCGGGGTCGGGCGCGAGCGCCCGCGCGATGGCGACGCGCTGGGCCTCGCCCGCCGACAGCGAGCCGGCGTCGCGGCCGACTTTGTCGAACATTCCGACGGTCCGAAGCGCGTCTCTGACCGTCTCGGACGGCTCGTCGCGGCCGAACAGTCCCTCGACCGCGTCGCGGACGCGAGCCGACCACGACCGACGGACTCGAAGCCCGTAGGAGACGTTCTCCTCGACCGTCGTCGAAAAGAGGCTCCGCGTCTGAAACGCCATCCCGACCCGGCGTCTGACCGCCAGCCGGCGGGCCTCGGGGAGGTCCCACACGTCGTCGCCGCCGACCTCGACCGTCCCCTCGCCGGGACGCTCGAACATGGCGAGCAGTCGGAAGAGCGTCGTCTTCCCCGTGCCCGAGGGGCCGACGACGGCGAGAATCTCGCCCGGTTCGACGGCGAGCGAGATATCCTCCAGCACCGCGCCGTCGCCGAAGCCGTGGCCGAGGCTGCGGGCCGCGAGTCGGGTCTTGCTCCGCCGCGCGCCGTTCGCCGCCGGGTCGGGCGCGGCGGTCTCGTCGGGCTTCTCGGAACCCGAATCGCCGGCACCCGGTCGCTCGGTCGTCATCGTCCCCTCCCGTTCCGTCCCGGGGTCCGGTCGCGGAAGCGCGCGCCGAGGGCGTTCACGCCGAGGACGAGCGCGAGCAGGATGGCTCCGAGGGCGATGCCCGTCTCGATGTTCCCCTTCCGCGCCTCGACGGTGATGGCCGTCGTGAGCGTCCGGGTGAACGACGTGCTGTCCGAGAAGACGATGTTTCCGCCGACGATGAGGACCGAGCCGACCTCGCTGATGGCGCGGCCGTAGGCGGCCAGAAGCGCCGTGACGATGCCGTAGCGCGCCTCGCGGACGACCAACAGGGCGACGTCGGTCGAGGTGCCGCCGGCGGCGAACGCGGCGTCTCTGAGGTCCTGCGGAACCGACTGGACCGCCGACAGCGAGACGCTCACGAGGACGGGGAGCGCGAGGATGGTCTGCGAGAGAATCATCGCCTCGGGCGTGAACAGCAGTTCGAACGTCCCGAGCGGCCCGGACCGGGACAGCACCAAGAGGACGACGAGCCCCACGACGACGCTCGGAAAGCCCATCCCCGTCGAGATGACGGAGGTGACGACCGACTTCCCGTAGAAGTCGCGGAACCCGACCGCCAGCGAGATTGGTAGGCCGAGCGCGGCGCTCAGCGCGACCGCCGCGGTACTCACGTACAGCGAGACGGCCGTGATGCTGACGAGGTAGGTGAGGTTCAGGTCGCCGAGGGCGAACACGGGCGGTGGTGGGGTCCGGTCGGACTAAAAGTCCTCGGGGACGTGCTGTGCCACCCACGACTCGAACTGCGCGTCGGAGACCGACGCCGACGACGAGGCGTTCTCCCCGCCGTCGTAGTTCTCGGGGACGTACTGGCCGAACTGCGGGTCCTCCGAGAGCGCGTTGGGGAAGAACAACTGCGACCCGTTGGCCGTGTAGTTGCTGATTATCTCCTGTCCCTCGGGGCTCGTGAGGAAGCCGGCGTAGGCCATCGCCAGCGAGTAGTTCACGTCGGGGTACTTCGCGGGGTTCACCGGGATGACGCCGTAGGGGTTCTTCAGGATGGTCGGACCGCCCTTGAGCGGGCCCTGCACCTGAATTTCGAGGTCGATGTTGTCCTGCGTCGCGAGGAACGTCCCGCGGTCGGAGAGCGTGTACGCGCCCGACTGGTCGGCCTGCACGAGCGTGTCGCCCATGCCCTTGCCGATTTCTCGGTACCACGTCCCCGACGGCTCGACGCCGGCGGCCTCCCAGATGAGCAGTTCCTTCTTGTTCGTCCCGGAGTCGTCGCCGCGGGAGACGAACGTCGCCCCGGCGTCCGCGACGGTCGCAAAGGCGTCGGCCGCGCTCTCCATTCCCGAGATGCCCGCGGGGTCGTCCGCCGGCCCGACGACGACGAAGTCGTTGAACATCACGTCGCGGCGGTTGACGCCGTAGCCATCTTGCAGGAACTCGTCTTCCGCGCCGCGGGCGTGGACGAGAATCACGTCCGCGTCGCCGTTTCGCGCCGTCTCGATTGCCGCGCCGGTCCCCTGTGAGATGGTTTTCACCCGAGCGTTGAACTTCTCCTCGAACACCGGGTTCAGGGCGTCGAGCAGCCCCGTGTCGTACGTGCTCGTCGTCGTCGCCAGCGTCAGCTCTTGGGTCGAACCGTCACCGCTTTCGCTCCCGCCAGAGCCCTCGGCGGTCTCGTTGTTCGCCTGCGGGGGACTCGTGTTCCCCGTGCATCCGCTCAGTCCGAGAACCGCACCGACACCAGCAGCCTGTAAGAAACGCCGTCGCTCTATCGCCATGCATTGTGGTTCGCCGAACGCGAATTAACTGTTTCCCACGCAACGTAATCACAAATAATTTCAATACCGGTGCATCGTAACGATTCGACCCCGAATCCGGTTGCGTCGGATTCTTTTCGACTCGCCCCGTGGAGACGGCCATGAGCTGGGAGTCGCTTTTCGCCCGCGCCGCCGCCTACGACACCACCGAAGCCGACATCAGCGAGGCGCTTCGCGCCCGCCGAGGCGACGATGCCTGAGACGGAGCCCTCGCCCGCGCGGGTCGTCGCCGACGCCGACGTGCTCGCGGCCGACCTGCTCGTCGATGGCCCCGCGAGAGCGGCGCTCGACCACCTGCGGCGACACTCGTGGACGACGCTCGTCGCCAGCGACCCGCTCCTCGACGACGCCGAGGCGGTCGTCTCGTCGCTCGCGGACGCCGACCTCGCGGCCGACTGGCGCGAGAAAACCGACTCGTGGGCCGAACTCGTCGCCCATCCGGACGGCGACAACCCCGCGCTTGCGTCGGCCTACCGCGGCGGCGCGATGCATCTCCTCACGTTCGACGACCGGCTTAGCTCGGCGCAGGCGGGCGCGGCGCTCGGCGGTCGCTTCCCGGTCAGCGTCCGCCATCCGAAGGCGTTCGCGTCGCTGTTCGCGCCGGAGAGTCTCTACGCCGAGGTCGAAGGCGGGCCGTACCCCGGGCCGGACCGCGACCCGCGGGCGTAGTCGCTCGCGCCGCCCCAATCGACCACCCGTGTCGGCTCTGTCGCTGACCGCCTGTCGGGTCAGTCGTTGAGGACGCGGGTCACCGCGAAGATGGCGAGGACGGTCACGAGACCGAAGCCGACGGCAACACCGAGGCCCTGCGAGGCGTCGCCGAAGAACACCGCGATGGCGGCGAAGACGGCGATGCCGTAGCCGCTGGCCGCGCCGGCGGCGACGACGTTCGCTCGGTTCATGCGTCTCCGTACGCGCCCGCGATGCCTGAGCGTGACCCCCCGCGATTGTGGGTCGTGACGGGGTCGAAGTCGGGGCCGGGGCGAGGGTCGGCTCTCACTCGGGCGGTGCGCGCGCGGTCGGTCTGGCCGGGGTCGGTGACGAGTGGGAGGGAGTCGTCGCAGTCGGGAACCATCACGGCTAATGTGGCACCGCCGAACGTATCAAACTGTTCGCTCGCGAGCCGGGACCGGCGTTAGTTCCCGCCGCCGGAGTCCTCGGCGCGCTCGACGGCACACCCGAGCGATTCGAGCTTCGTCGCGGCCGCCGCCACGTCGCCCTCCCGGACGAGCACGTGGTCGGTCGAGTACGCCGACAGCGCGAACACCGAGATATCTTCCGCGGCGAGCGCGCCCGCGACCCGCGCCAGAAAGCCGACGAGTTCGAACGGCAGGACCATCTCGAAGGTGAGTCGCTTCCAGCCCCGCTCGATTTCGACGGCCGCCGCCTCGTCGACGCGTCCCTCCTCGACGACGACAGTCGTCTCGGTTCCGTCTCGAATCGTCGCGAAGGCGTCCGGGTCACTCCGTTCGGTCTTGACGACCGCGTAGGTCGCCGCCGAGACGGTCACGGTCCCGCCCTCGAAGAAGTCGCTGGGGTCCATGCGTCTCGGGGTCGCTCCGGCGAGGTAAGCGTAGCGACTGGCGACGCGGTCGACGACTCCGGTTCAGCGTCTGGCCGACAATCAGCGACTTTCGACGGACGCCTCACTACCGTTCGGCGTACTTCCGTCGGACGCTCCGCGCCCGACGACGTTCGCCTCGCTATCTCTCGGCGTACCACGTCGCGAACTTCGCTAACGCCCGCCCGCGATGGGAGATGCCGTTTTTCTCCTCGGCGCTCATCTCCGCGAACGTCGCGCCATCGTGTTCGAAGATGGGGTCGTAGCCGAAGCCGCCCTCGCCGCGCGGCGGGACGATGCGGCCGTTGACGCTTCCGGTAAAGAGCTTCACCGGGAGCGCCTCCGTCTCTTCTGCGTCCTGTTCCGCGCCGCGTGCGGCCGCCACGGTCCGGTCGTCGCGGTCTATCGGGTCCGGACTCGCCTCGAACGGCTCGCCGTCGCAGTACGCGAGGACGCAGCGGAACGAGGCCCGGCGGGGCTCGTCGAGCTCGGCCGCGGCCAGTCGGTGAACCGCCTCGACGCCGAGGGTGTCTTCGACGTACGAGGAGTACGGGCCGGGAAAGCCCTCGAAGCCGTCGATGAAGAGGCCGGCGTCGTCCACGAGCACCGGCTCGTCGGCGTAGCGGTAGGCCTCGCGCGCGCCGTGGGCCGCGATGGGGCCGAGGTCGGACGCCTGCACCTCGGTGTAGTCGAAGTCGAGTTGGGTCACGTCGTCGTCGAGGTACGAAAGCGCCTCGCGGACCTTCCCCGCGTTCGTGGTGACGTATCGGAGCACGTCCGGCCCTCCGCGGGCGGACGTGGAAAAGTCGTCGGTGTCGGTCGCGTCGCCTCAGTCGACGATGACTTCGACGGGGCCGTCGTCGGCCTCGGCCTCGTCTTCCGTCTCTTCCGCCTTCTGGCGCTCGTTCCAGAGGAGGCCGCCGGCGACGAGGAGGACGACCCACGACCGCCAGCTCGCGAGGTTCAGCGTGTAGCCGATGCCGAACGGCTTTTCGACCAGCATGCCCTTGCCGGGCTGCCAGTACGACGAGAGCAGTCGGCCGGCGCTCGGGCGCTCGAAGTTGTACGGGATGCCGAAAAGCGTTCCGCGCTGCGGTTTGTCTGCCATGTGTGACGGATACGCCGGCTCGGGATAAATCGTTTTGGCCTTCCGACGAGTTCGACGGCGGCCTACCGGTACCGGCCGCGCGACTCGACCTCGCGCAACCGGGCGATGACCTCGGCCGAACCGACGGCCTCGTAGCCCGCTTCGAGCGCGTCGATGAGCGGGTCGGCGTCGGCGGCGGTCCCCTGGACGCTCTGGGCGAACACGTGGAGGTCCATCGCGTGGTCCTCGACGTGGCCCGTGTGGAAGCCGAGGCCGAAGTCGATGAGATACACGCGCGGGTCGCCGTCCGGCCCCGTTCCGACACGGACGTTCCGCGTCGTCGGGTCGCCGTGGACGATACCGGCCTCGTGGAGTCGCGCGAGGTACTCGCCGACGACGCGGACGGCCTCGGGGTCGAGGCGCTCCGCGAGGTCGGCATCGCCGACCCGCTGGAACGCGATGACCCCGTCGACGGGGTCTATGTCCTGAATGACGGGCGTCCGAACGCCGGCGCGCCGGGCGTCGCTCGTCAGCCGCGCCTCCGCCTTCGTACGCTCGCGTCGGAGCCTGTCGTCCAGTTCCGGGTGGCGGTACGTCTTCGGGACGCGCCGCTTGACGACCTCCTCGGTACCGATGTCGACGGTCGCCTCGGCCCCGCGAATCGCGCCGTCGTCGGTGTAGGCGCGCGCGACCGACTCGTCCGCGCCGCGCCACGTCACTTCGACCTGGTCGGGGCGGAAGTTCGGGTCCACGGTCGATTCCTCGACCGCGAGCGTGTCGCCCGCGGCGAGCATCCGCGCGCCGAGGGCGGCTATCATGCCGGCGTTGTCGCGGAGGAACCGCGGTTCGGGCGCGTGGAACTCCGCGCCGCGCTGGTCGCACATCTCCGCGAGCATCTCGCGCAGGCGGGCGTTCTGGCCCACGCCGCCGCCGAGGACGAGTTCGTCCGTCCCCGTCAGCGACAGGGCGCGCTCGGCCACCTCGGTGAGCATGGCGAAGACGGTCTCTTGGAGACCGGCGCAGATGTCGGGGACGGGCGTGCCCGCGTCCGCCTCGTCCTTCGCGGCGCTCATGATGCCGGAAAACGAGAAGTCCATCCCTTTGACGACGTACGGCAGTTCGACGTAGTCGCCGTCCTCCGCGGCCGCCTCGACCTTCGGGCCGCCGGGGTGGGTCCAGCCGACGTGGCGGGTGAACTTGTCGAGGGCGTTGCCGACGCCGGTGTCCATCGTCTCGCCGAGGACGCGGTAGCGGCCGTTGTGGTAGCCGAGCAGGTGGGCGTTCGCGCCCGAGGCGTTCAGACACACCGGCGAGTCGAAGCCGGACTGGTAGCGGCCGATTTCGAGGTGCGCGACCATGTGGTTGACGCCCAGCAACGGCACGTCGAGCGTCTGGGCGACCGAGCGGGCCGCGGTGCCGACGATGCGGAGACACGGCCCCAGACCGGGGCCGCGAGAGAAGGCGACGCCGTCGACGACGGGGCCGTCGCCGTCGTGTCGCGCCGCGGCGTGTTCGAGCGCGGTCTCGACGACCTCGGGGATGGCGGTCCCCATGTGCTCTGCGGCCTCGCGCGGGTGGATGCCGCCGCTGTCGGGCTGGTAGGGGTCAGATTCGATGAAGACGTGGTCGACCGCGGGGTCGGGCGTCCGTCCGGTACCGGAGCGGAGCGCGTCGGGGTCGTCGGTCTCGAAAACCGCGGCGCTCGCGGCCCACGCTGTACCTTCGATTCCGAGAATGCGCATCGAGTGTGAAGAAACGGCGGTCGGAAGCCGAGACTACGCCTCTTCGGCTTCGACTTCGGCGTCGGTAATCTTGTTGCGCTCGAGCATGTGGTCCTGCTCGACGTCGCGCGCGAACTCGGGGCTCTCGTAGACCTTCGCGTAGCCCGCGGTCTTGCGCATGCCGAACTTCGTGTCGAGTTCGTGGACGACGACCTCGTCGGAGTCCTTGTTCAGCTTGGCCGCGAGCGAGTCGCGGACCGACAGACGAGAGGGCGTCGCTTCCTCGTGGACGATCTCGAATCGAACGTCCGTCCGGTGCAACATGGGGTTCTCCTCCTCGGAGATGATTTCGATATCCATGGTTCAGTTACCCGTAATTCCCTCCGAAGCAAGTAAAAGGATTTCGAAGGGACGAGCGCGCCCGCGTCTCAGGCGTCGATGGGCGCGACGACGGCGTCGAAGTCGCCGTCGAACCGCGCGAGGAGGTCCCGCATCTCGCTTTTGGCCGCGTCGGTGACGGCGACGCGGACCATTCCCTCGTCAGGCTGGCCGTAGACGACGGTCGAACCGACGGGCGCGGCGAGCACCGCCGGGAGCGTGGCGAGGTCCTCTTCGCCCTCGACGAGGAGCGTCGTCGGCTCGGGGTCGTCGAGCGCGGCCACGAGCGCCTCGACGAGGGCGACGGAGACGGTGCCCGGTTCGTTTTCGACCTCGACGAGGCGGCCGGTCTCGACCGCCCGCCGAATCTCCTCGCCGACGGCCTCGCGTTTCGTCTTGCCGTCGACGACGGCCACGTCCGGCGGGCGACCGGCGCGGCGGAGGTGGAAGGTGACGACGTCGCCGACGGCGACGAGCGGCGCGTCCGCGTCCTCGCTGGATGCGTCTGCCAGCAGGTCGTCGGCCTCGGCGTACACCGGGCCGAACGGCTCTTTGAACGCCGCCCGAAGCGCCGTCGGCAGGGTGAGCATGCTCAGCGGACCCTCAGCGGACCTTCAGCGCGTAGCCGCCGGGTTCGGTGACGTTCATCTCGGTGGCGATTTCGCTGTCTTCGGGATGGGTGATGACGACGTAGCCCGCCCAGTCCTCGGTGAGACTGCTCGACCCGCAGTTCTCGCAGGTCTGTTTGTCCGGGTCGTTGACGAAGTGGCACTCGCGGCAGGCGAGACGGGGCTTCGCCATCAGTTACCCTCCGCCGAGGCCTCGCTCTGCTGGCGCTTCGATTCGAGCCAGCCGTGCTTGCCGAGCCCCGGCTGTTTGGCCGTGAGGCCGATCTTCGAGTCGCGCGGGTTGCGCTCGTCGATGCTCTTGGTGACGATGCGGGCGCGCACCTCGTCGTCGACGGCGAGCGTCTGGTTGGACTCGGTCGACGCGAGCTGCTGGTTCTCGCCGTCGTAGGCGAGGTATTCGTCGGATATCTGCGAGACGTGCAGCAGCCCGTCGACCGGGCCGATGCCGACGAAGGCACCGAACTCGACGACTTCGACCACGATGCCGTCGACGACCTCCTGCATGTCGGGGTCGTAGGTGATGGCGTCGAAGTCGGCCTCGTAGTAGACGCCGGGGCGGTTGGGCAGCACGGTGCCCTCGCCGATGTCGTTGACGTTCACGACGCTCACGACGCTCCCCACGTCCTCGTCCATCCGTCCTTCCAACTTGTCCTGCAACAGTCGCTTGACCCGCTCGGGCGTCACGTCGCCCAGGTGTCGGGGTGGGACTTCGACTGTATCTTTGAGTCGTACCCGTTTGTACATAGTTTCGTTAAGGTTCCGTGATTGCCAGCGTGGCGTGCCCCCGGATGCCGACGACGGGAATCCCGCAGTCGAGCACCCGGTCACGGAGGGGCTTGTCGTTCGTGACGACGTAGTCGACCTCGCCCGATTCGGCGAGTTCGACGACCGCGTCGTCGGCGTACGATTCCTCGGTTTCGACCGCCCGGCACCGGGTCGCCAGGTCCGCGCCCACGCTCGCCGCGACGCCTTCGGTCCCGCCGCCCGACGAGAGCTTCTCCAGCTCGTCGAGGACGGCCGTGGGGACCACGAGGTCCGCGTCGGCCGCGAGCAGCCGGTCGAGTTCGTCGAACACGCGGACGTCGAGTTCGACCGGCATCATGAGCGCGTTCGTGTCCATGACGACTACGGTGGCGGTCACGTCACTTGAGCGTCCCGATACCGATGAGCCGCCAGCGAGCGCCCACGCGGCGGTTGATGGCTATCTTCGCGCCCTCCTCGGCGCAGACGGGGCGCTTGAGCGAGACTTCCGCCTCGCCGCTTCGCGCGCTCGTCACCGCGCCGACCGTGGTCGCGGTGCCGACGGTGAGCATCAGGGGCTCGCCGGTGGATATCTCGTCGATACCCTCGCCTTCCTCGCCGCCGACGACGCGGTCGAGCAGTTCCACGTCCATGGTGAACTGCTCGCGCGTCGGCGGGAGCGTGCCGGGCTCGCCGGCGACCTGTCCCGCGAGCGCGTCGCCCTTCGTGAAGCTCGGGTCGAGACCGGTCCCGACGCCGCAGAGCCCGCCGGGGCGGACCTCGTCGACCATGTTGCCGCCCGCCTGGAGCGAGCGGATTTCGGTCGTGATGGAGCGCCACTCGGTCTGGCCCTCCTCGTCGACCTCGCGGCCGGGGCGGAGTTCGAGTTCGTCGCCCGCTTCGAGCTTGCCGGCGACGACGCTGCCGCCGATGACGCCGCCCGCGAGGCCGTCCCAGGTCGTCCCCGGGCGGTTGATGTCGAAGCTGCGCGCGACGTACATCTGGCTGTCTTCGGTCTCGTCGCGGTCGGGCGTCGGAATCTCCTCCTCGATGGCCTCGATGAGGAGGTCGAGATTGACCTCCTGCTGGGCGCTGATAGGGACGATGGGCGCGTCTTCGGCCACCGTACCCTCCACGAACTCCTGTATCTGTTCGTAGTTGTCGACGGCTCGCTCGCGGTCGACGAGGTCGACCTTGTTCTGCGCGATGACGATGTTCTCGATGCCGATGATGTCGAGCGCCATCAGATGCTCGGCCGTCTGGGCCTGCGGCACGTCCTCTGTCGCGCTCACGAGCAGGATGGCACCGTCCATGATGGCGGCACCAGAGAGCATGGTCGCCATGAGCGTCTCGTGGCCGGGCGCGTCGACGAACGAGACGGTGCGGAGTACGTCCGTCTCCTCGCCGTCTTCCGTCTCCTCTTCGACCGTGTAACACTCCGGCGCGTCAACGCCGGGAATCTGACGGAACGTCGCGTCGGCGTACCCGAGTCGGATGGAGATACCGCGCTTCATCTCCTCCGAGTGCTGGTCCGTCCACGAGCCGGACAACGCTTGAACGAGCGTCGTCTTTCCGTGGTCGACGTGACCGACGAGTCCGATGTTCACCTCCGGTTGTTGTGGGTTTTTCGTCACCATTGACCTCCTGAGAGTAATCTTGCGTGAACTTGGCTCCGAACGACTGATAAAGGTGCTGTTCTCGGAGCGGCGACGCTGTGGCCGCGTCGGGCGGTCACACACCGCGCGCGGCGATTCAGCGGCGTCTCCCGGTCCCGGTGACGGCTCGAAAAATGGGTGGTCGTGCCCCCCGGCACGACGGTTCGCGAACCGATTCGAGTAACCCCTCGAATCGCTGTCGGCTCCGGGCGTTGCCGGTTATTCGACGCCCGCGACGAGCGACTGAAGCTCCTCGCGGTAGGCGTCGGGCGTGAGGCCGAGGTCGATGTCGACCGAGACTTCGATGGCCTCGGTCGGCTCCTTGGTCACGCTGAGTTCGATGTTCTCGCCGGGGTGTGCGCCGCCGGCGACGAGAATCGTCCCGTCGTGCTCCCAGACGGCCAGCATCCCGCTGACGTCGAACTCCTGTCCCTCGATGGTGAACTCCTTTTCCTCGGTGAACGGGAACGTAATCTCGTCGAAGGCGATGGTGGCTTCGTACTCGGTCACGCGCGCCGACTCGCCGGTGTCGACCGTCGTCGACCGCGTGCCCGTCTGTTCGATGTCCGTGACATCCACGTCCTCTAACTGCCCCTCGTAGTTCGCCCGCGCGTGTTCTTCGACCACGTCGACGACCGTCCCGCGGGCCGCTTTCGGGAGGTTCGACAGGCTCGGGTCGAGCGTCACGCGCGTCGCGAAGAACAGCGAGAACTGCCCCTCGGCCTGTCCGAGCGTCTTCTCCTTCAGCGTCTCCGAGAGGTCCATGTCCTCGTAGACGAGCGTCTCGAACGCCGCGGAGACGCTCGCCGGGCCGACCGACTGCTCGAAGGCCGGGTCTAAGGAGTGTCCCCCGATGTACTCCCAGCCGCCGGCTTCGAGCGCCGCCTCGGGAACCTGCGGCGGTGCCCGCGCGGCGCTCGCGGTCATTCCGGAACTACAACCGGCGAGACCTGCGAGTCCCGCGCTGGCCGCGATTCCGAGGTACGCTCTCCGCCTGATACTGTGGGTTTCGTTGTTTTCCCCCTTCATCGGTCAGTACTGCCGCGCTCTGTCTCAAATAGGTACCCCCCCGAAAATCAGATACGAGAACACCGACACGACCCGACGGCCGTGGGAGCGACCTTTTTGCCGCTCCGCCACCGAGCGTGTCACGTGCCCGTTCCGGCGTCGTCGCCCTCGGAGTTCGCCTTCGAACTGGCGCTTTGCGCCCGCCTCGAACAGACGACCGACTGGCTCCCCGCGCGCCAACTCGGCGCGTCCGTCGCCTCGCCGGGGAGCCGCATCATCGACGTGTGCGCCGTCGTCCCGGGGCCGGGGTTCGACGACCGCGCCCGCATCACCGACCGCGCGATTCCCGCGGCGGCCATCGAGAGCGACGTGGGAGCCGGCAGCGCCGTCTTCTGGCGCGACGGCTTCGACTGCCACCCCGGTCGCGCCCGGCGCGCCACCGACCGCGCCGTCGAGGTCGGCTTCTTCGAGTCCGAGCGCCGCCGGAGCAGGGAGTACGTCCGCCGCGCCGCCCGCTACCCGGACGACTGGTTCGCCCGGCTCGTCGGCATCGAGAACAAACCCGACCTCGGAAGCCCCGGCGACCTGCTCAGACAGCTTCGCCTCGACGTGAGCCTCGCGGTCTTCGACGAAGTGATTCTCACGACTGAGAGCTATGTTACCGGCGCGCACCTCAACCGCATTCCGGAGGAAGTCGGCGTCTGGCGCTTCGACCCCGACACCGGCGACCGCGAGGTGGTCCGCGAGCCTCGCCCGCTTTCGCCCGACTCGACCGGCGTCGAACCCGTCGAGTACCACTCGCTGCACACCGACGTGGCGCTCGTCTCGCCCGCAGAAAAGCGAACCGCGCGCCTCCGACTCGCCGAGCGCGCCTACGGCAAGGGATGGCGCGCCTACGACCTGCCGGGCTGTGCCCGCGCCCGCGTCGACGCCGACGGCCGCCCGGTCTGCGACCACTTCGACCACGTCGTCGACCCCGGTTCGGAGTGCGGCACGGACTGCCCGGCGTTCGAGGCGGCCGACCCGCCCGAACTGGACCGCGACGGCCTCCGCGAGTCGCGGACGGACTGGGTCGCTGACCCGCCCGGCGCGGTCCGCAGACAGTCGGGACTCGACCGGTATCGCTGACGCCTCACTCCGCGTCCGCCCGCCGCTCCATGTAGTTCCAGTAGGCGACGAGCGCGACGCCGATGACGGCGACGAAGACGACTTGGACGACGACGCCGACGAGGTCCAGCCGACCCGTGTCGACGTACGTCAGGACGAAGTTTCCCGCGGCCGCGACGACGCCGGCGACCATGAGATATCTGAACGCCGTGTCCTCGGCGACGGCTCGCAGCTTCACAGGTCGTACACCTCGCCGTCGACCGCCAGCGGCTCTTCGAACGCCTCGTCGGCGGGATAGTAGTGGGCGACGTGGACGAGGCGGGTCTCGTCGGCGTCGAGTTCTTCGCCGAGCGCGATGGCCCCCTCGCGGGTCATGTGCTTCGTGCCGAAGGTCCGCGCGACCCCGTTTTCGTCGTAGTCGTCGCCGCCGATGGGGTGGTACTCGCAGACCGACGCGGGGACGATGGCCTCGGCGAGAAGCAGGTCGGGATTCCGGAGCACGTCGCGGGACGCCTCGGGAATCGCGTAGGTCGTATCTCCCGAAAGCGAGAGCTTCGCACCCGTCTCGGGGTCCTCGATGGCGACGCCGTAACAGACCAGCGGCGGGTGGACGACCGGCACGAACGTCACGTCGAGGCCGCAGGCGCGGAACGACTCGAACGGCGTCCGGTCTTCGACCGAGATGCGGTCGAGGTAGTCGAACTTCGAGCGAATCGCGTCGGCGACGCTCTCGCCCGTGACCGGGTCGACCTCGTCGGCCGCGTGGACCGCGAGGTCGTCGAGGAGGCGGTAAACGTTGCCGAGGCCGTCGAGATGGTCGAAGTGAATGTGAGTTACTAAGGCCTCGTCGGGAAGCGGCACGTCCTGCGTGAGAAACTGGTGGCGGAAGTCGGGGCTGAAGTCCACGAGGAGCGACTCGCCGGTCCGCTCGTTTTCGACGTGGACCGAAAAGCGCGTCCGCTCGATGCCTCGCTCGCGGGCCGCGAGGCAGGTCTCGCAGTCGCACCCGACGGTGGGCGTTCCGGTCGTGTCGCCGGTCCCGAGGAGGGTCACGCGCATTGATTCAACCACGGGGGCGGCGAGGTATAAACGTGGCCGACCGCGGCGGGCGCTCCCGTCGCCCGCCTACTGCGCCGCGCCGGCGTCCTTCTGCGTCTCGCCTTCGTGTTCGTCCGCGTGGTCGTGGTCGTGACTGTGGTCGTGACCGTCTCCGGACTCCGACCCCGCGACGAGTTCCGACGAGTCGGACATCATGTCGAGGTTCTTCAGGTTGTCGCGCTCTTCGAAGTCCGCGACGGCCTCGAGCAGGTCGTCCTGCGTGAGTTCCATCCGCTCTTCGGTGAGCGCTTCGAGGACGGCCTCGCGGAGGACGAGTCGGAGGTCGGAGCCGGTCAGGCCCTCCGTCACGTCCGCGATGGCCGAGGGGTCGAACTCGTCGATGTCCATCCGGTTCGTGATGACGCGGAGGATGTCGGCGCGCATCCCGCGGTCCGGCTTGGGGAAGTTGACGATTTCGTCGAAGCGCCGCCACGCCGCCGAGTCGAGCTGGTCGGGGTGGTTGGTCGCGCCGATGAGGATGACCTCGTCGCGAATCAGCGAGATGTCGTCGATGCTCTTGAGCAGCGTGTTGACCGCGCGCTTGAGCGCCGCGTGCTCGTCCGACCGGCGGGTCTTGGCGACCGAATCGAACTCGTCGATAAAGAGGATACACGGCGACAGGCGCTTCGCCACCTCGAACGTCTTCTCGACGTTCTTGGCCGTCTCGCCGAGGTACTGGCTCGTAATCATCGAGAGCTTCACCTCGACGAACGGCAGGCCGAGTTCGTGGGCGAGCGCCCGCGAGACGGTGGTCTTGCCGGTCCCCGGCGGTCCGACGAACAGGATTTTCCCGATTTCGCGGAGGCCGATGTCCGCGAGGTACTCGCGGTGTTCGATGGCCTTCATCAGCTTGTGAATCTCGCCCTCTTGGTCCGTCGTGAGCACGAGGTCGTCGAGCGTCATCTCGATTTCCTCGGGCGCGCGGACCTGCACGAGGTCGAGCATCTCGGCGTCGTCCTCGTCGTCGAAGTACTCGTCGAGCAGGCTGTCTATCCACACGCGGTCGGCGTGAATCGGCCGGGTCTGTTCTCTCGCGTCCGCGTGGGTCACGTCCACGTCGTCGCGGTCCTCGACCGACTTGGCGACCGTCGGGTTCGTCACGAGCCGGTCGTAGTCGGCCCGCTTGACGAACCACTCCAGCGCCATCTCGGGTTGGGTCAGCGAGAGACGCCCGGAGAACTCCTCACGCTGGGTGAACATGAGGTCGGAAATCGCGTCCCAGGGGTGTTCGACGCCGGTCGCCTTCCGCGCGACGGACTCGGTCACGACGAGCGGTCGCTCGATGCCGGCGGCCGACGAGTCGTCCTCGTCGCCGTCGTCCTCGGCGTCCGCCCAGAAGACGCGTCGATACCGCGGGGGAAGGTCGTTTTCGTCAAGCGTTCGGTCGTCAGTGTAGAGGTGGGCCGTCAGCAGAAACTCGACAACCTCGAGCGCCCGTTCACTCATCCCCCAGAAATTGCCCGGGGAGACGCATAAGAGCGTCGGAGCGCCGCCGGGTGCCGCGCGCGACCGACCGGCCTCGATGGCACGGAACGCGGTCCGGAACCGCCGTCAGACATTAATTTCAGAAAAACAATCAAAAAACATATTTTAAATTGGGGGATTTACGCGATTATATTCCTTTCATTCGATTGTATATTGTGTCTTTATTCGGAACACGTGGGGAAAAATATCCGTTATTAAACGATTAGGTCTTTATGGTTATCTTCCGCCACTGTGAGCCAAGAAAGTGAAATGATATTCACGAACGGCACGGGATATATGCCCGAATGCGGTACATTCGACGCGAGCGGTGGGTGGTGAGTCGCGTGGCGAAACAAGTCCCCACGACCTGCATGCGCTGTGCGGTCGGCTGTGGCCACGTCCACCTCGGCTCCGATACGGCGTACGGTCTCGACGCGGTCCGGGGCGACCCCTCGCATCCCGTGAACAACGGGCTGGCCTGCGGTCGCGGCATCCGCGAGTCGGCCGACCCCGACGGCTCGTGGCTCACGCGACCGCTCGTCAGGGAGAACGGCGAACTCCGGCAGACCTCGTGGTCGGACGCGCTTTCGCGCGCGGGAGACGCTATCAGCGACGCGATGGCCGACGACCCCGACGAGGTCGCCGTCCTCGGCAGCGGCCAGCAGACGAACGAGGCCGCCTACGCCCTCGGAAAACTCGCTCGCGGCGGTATCGGCACCAGACACTACGACGCGAACACGACGCTCTGCATGGCGAGCGCGGTCACGGCCTACTACCGCGCCTTCGGGAGCGACGCGCCGCCGCCGACCTACGACGACATCCCCGAGGCGGAGACGCACCTCGTCTGGGGGGCGAACCCGGCGGTCGCCCACCCCGTGATGTTCCGGTGGATTCGCCAGTCGGCCGACGACGGCGACCTCGTCGTCGTCGACCCCGTCGAGACGAAGACCGCGGGCGTCGCCGACGACCACGTCGCCATCGACCCCGGCGGCGACCTCGCGCTGGCGCAGGCGATTCTCGGACACCTCGTCGAGACCGACCGCGTTGACGAGGCGTTCGTCGAGGAACATACCGAGGGGTTCGACCGCGTCGTCGACGAACTCCCCCCGGTCGAGGAGGCGGCGTCGGAGGCCGGCGTCACCCTCGACGAGGTCGAGAAACTGGCGTCGCTCCTCGACGCGCCCACGCTCGTCTACTGGGGCATGGGCGTCAACCAGAGCGTCCGGGGCACCGCGACCGCCGGCGCGCTCGTGAACCTCTGTCTCGCCTCCGGCAACCTCGGCCCCGGGTCCGGCCCCTTCTCGCTCACCGGGCAGGCGAACTCGATGGGCACCCGCGTGGTCTCCTCGAAGGGGACGTGGCCCGGCCACCGACCGTTCGAACACCCGGACCACCGCCGGACCGTCGCCGAGGCGTGGGACGTGCCCGTCTCTCGACTCCCCGACGACAACGGACCCGGGCCGGTCGGCATGTTCGAGTCGTCGCCGTCGGTCATCTGGACCGTCGCCACCAACCCGCTCGCGGGGTTCCCGGACGCCACGGCCGCCCGCGAGGTCCTCGACGACTCGTTCCTCGTCGTGCAGGACGCCTTCCGGTCGGAGACGGTCGAACTCGCGGACGTGGTGCTCCCCGCGGCGACGTGGGGAGAGTCCGAGGGGACCACGATGAACATGGAGCGGACGGTCTCGCGGGTCCGCCCGGCCACGGAGACGCCGCCGGGCGTCAGACAGGACCTCGACATCATCGCCGACGTGGCCGCCCGCGTCGCGCCCGGGTTGCTCCCGAGACCGTCGGTCTCACCGAGCGAACTGTTCGACGAGTTCGCCGCCCTCACCGAGGGCACCGACGCCGACTGCTCGGGGCTGTCGTACACGCGACTCGACGGCGAGCGCGCTGTCCGCTGGCCCGCGCCGGACCCGACGAGCGAGGGCGGATACCGCTACTACGACGACGCCGACGGGGAGTCGGACGACCCGACGTGGTCGTTCCCGACGGCGTCCGGGAAGGCCCAGTTCAGCGCGCTCTCGGGGTCGTCGCTCCCCGAACCCGCCGACGAGTCGTACCCGCTGACGCTCACGACCGGCCGCGAGGCCGACGGGTACAACACCGGGGTCCGCACGCGGAGCGACACGCCGGACCAGCCGGTCGCCCGCGCGCATCCCGACACTATCGACGCGCACTGCGACGCGGTCGTCGACCCCGAGGGCGACCGCCGAACCACCGTCGTCTCCCGTCGGGCGTCGGTCCCGGCGACGCTCGACCCCGACGACGCCGTCCCGCCGGGCCTCGTCTGGCTCTCTATTCACCATCCCATGACAAACCGACTTACAAGCCCTGCGGTCGACCCGCAGTCGAACGAACCGAACTTCAAGCAGTGCGCCGTCCGCCTCGAACACCCCGAGACGACAGCCGCCTCCGACCGCCTCGCCGCCGAGGTGAGCGACTGATGGCGTTCGTCGCCGCCGGCGGACGGTCCCGCGAACTCGAACCCACCGCCGCCTGAGAATGGCAGACGCGTCGCACCCACACCTCGACACCGGCCGCGCGGGCATCATCCTCGCCGGCGGCCGCTCGACCAGATTCGGCGGCATCGACAAGGCGACGGCTACGGTCGGCGGCCAGCCCATGATTCACCGGGTCGCCGCCTCGCTCGACCCCGTCGTCGACGAACTCGTCGTCAACTGCCGCGCCGAACAGCGCGACTCCCTCGCCGGCGCACTCTTGGACTTCGATATCCGGTTCGCGGAGGACTCGCATCCCGACCGAGGCCCCGTCTTCGGCCTGCGAACCGCCCTGCGGGCGACGAGCGCCGAGTACGCGGCGGTCCTCCCGTGCGATATGCCGCTCGTCCCGAGCGGGTTCATCTCGCACCTCTTCGGCCGCTTGCAGGGCAGCGCCGGCGTCGTCCCGCGGGTCTCCGAGACGACCCAACCGCTCCCCGCGGTCGTTCACTGCCGCGCTGCCGAAGTCGCCTGCACCGACACTATCCGCGACGGCGACGAGCGCCTCCAGACCGTGATGTCCGCGCTCGACGTGACCGTCCTCGACGACCGCGAAGTGGAGGCTCACGCCGGGACGCACGCGTTTCACAACGTGAACTCCTTCGACGACTTGCGCGCGCTCACCCCTCGCCGGTGAGCCGCGTTCGAGGCATATACTACACTATCGTTCATTATGATATATTTAGATTGTCGAATAAACAGCCGGATTTCTGCCCAGAATATACCCTTATATTCGGAATATTTGGTTATAAAATGGACGAATAGTGAACATGTGGCCTATTTCTACACATTATCAACGAATACGCTTATCAACTTCTATCGAGTCGTGTTATCACGAAACATGACCAAGTTCGCAACCAAACGCACACGGATAGTGGACGATTGCCCACTGGTGGTCGGTAATGGCGAGTAAGAAGGAAGCCTGGAAGTCGGAGCTCTACGGCGATGCGGTCCGCGACAAAATCGAGGAGTTCGCGGAAAAGGGGGTTGACGCCATCCCCGAAGAGGAGCGAGACAAGTGGTTCACTCGCTTCAAGTTCTGGGGCGTCTTCCAGCAGCGGACGGGTCAGGACTCGTACTTCATGATGCGGCTGACGAACGCCAACGGCGTCCTCGAACCGGGGCAGCTTCGCGCCATCGGTGAGGTCGCGCGCGACTACGCCTCCGGCCCCGTCGAGAACCCCGAGTTCGGAGACGCGTGGATCGACCTGACGACCCGCCAGTCGATTCAGCTCCACTGGCTCGAACTCGAAGACATCCCCGAGGTCTGGGAGAGGCTCGAAGCGGCGGGCGTCTCCTCGCGCTCTGCGGGCGGCGACACGATGCGGAACATCACCGGCTGTCCGGTCGCCGGCCGCGACAAGCACGAACTCGTCGAATCCCAGCCGCTTCTCGACCGCTTCCAAGAGGACCTCCGCGGGAACGACGCGCTGTCGAACATGCCGCGGAAGTTCAACATCAGCGTCACCGGCTGCCGGGAGGGCTGCGCGCAGGACTCGATAAACGACGTGGGGCTCGAACCCGCGACCAAAGAAATCGACGGCGAGACCGTCACCGGCTTCAACGTCCGCGTCGGCGGCGGCCTCGGCTCCCGGAAGCCGCGCGTCGCCCGCGACCTCGACATCTTCGTCGCCGACGAAGAGCGCGCCTACGAGGTCGTCCGCGGCTTCGTCGAACTCTACCACGAACACGGCAACCGCGACGTTCGGGCCCGCGCCCGCAGTCGCTTCTTCGTCGACGAGTGGGGCACGGAGAAGATTCGCGACCTGCTTCAGGAGGAGTACGTCGACTTCGAACTCCGGTCTGCGGGCGAGAACATCCGCGACGAGTACACCTACAACGCGGGTCGCCCGGAGTCCGACGGGAAACACGACCACATCGGCGTCCACGAGCAGGCCAACGGCGACTACTACGTCGGCCTCAGCGTCGCGGTCGGTCGGCTCACGGCGTCGGACGCCATCGAACTGGCCGACATCGCCGACGAGTACGGTTCCGGCGAAATACGGCTCACTCGCCGCCAGAACCCGCTTCTGATGGACGTGCCGGAGGAGAAGCTCGACGACCTGCTCGCAGAGCCGCTCCTCGGCAAACACACGCCCGTCCCGAACCCGTTCCAGCGCGGCACGGTCGCCTGTACCGGCACGGAGTTCTGCTCGCTCGCGCTCACGGAGACGAAAGCCCGGACCGCCCGGATGCTCCGGTGGCTCCGCGACAACGTGGACGTGCCCGACGACGTGAGCCAACTGAAGATTCACTACTCCGGCTGCACCGCCGACTGCGGGCAGGCGAACACGGCCGACATCGGCCTGTTCGGCATGCGCGCCCAGAAGGACGGCGAGATGGTCGAGGCGATGGACATCGGCGTCGGCGGCGGCATCGGTGAGGAGCCGTCGTTCGTCGACTGGATTCAACAGCGCGTCCCGGCCGACGAAGTGCCGGGCGCAATCGCGTCGCTCGTGGAGGCGTTCGCGGAGCGCCGCGAGCCCGGACAGACGTTCCGCGAGTGGGTCGACGCCGAGGGGACCGAGGCGGTCACGGAGTACTGCGTGCCCGAGGAGACGGAGTTCGAAGCGCCGTACATGCACGACGCGAAGCAGTCGTGGTACCCGTTCGCCGAGGACGAAGCGCAGTCCGAACAGGCGGTCACGAGCGACTGAGCATGACCGAACGCAGCGCCCACGACGACCCGGCTGACGACGCCGAGGCCGCCGGCGACGCCGACACCCGCGTCGACGACGCGCCGTTCGAGCACGCCTCGGCGGATGTCGCGCCGGAGCTCTTCCCGGCGGAACCAACGGCTGCCGACGCGGGTACCGGCGGAACCCCCGGTCGGCCGGACAGCGACTCCGCCACCAGTTCCTGAGTTCCGAGAGTCGGGCCGTCGTCTCCACGTTTCCGCTCTCTCGGCGTTTTTCGACCCGATGAACAACTCGTCACGACGAATAGCGAGTTCTAAACTATTTATGGTGTTCGAACCCCGATGCTGTGCCATGCCAGAGCCAGTCATCGCGGCCGCGTACCGCACGCCGTTCGGTAAGGCGGGCGGCGTGTTCGAAGACGTTCGAAGCGAGGACCTCTCGGTCACGCTCATCGACCACATCCTCGACGAACACGACGTCGGCCCCGACGACGTGGAGGACCTGATGTGGGGCGTCGCCCAGCAGCGCGCCGAACAGGACAACAACGTCGCCCGCGTCATCGCGCTCCTGTCGGCCCTCGGGGAGGGGACGCCCGCGACGAGCATCAACCGCTGGTGCGCCTCCTCGATGCAGGCCATCATCTCCGCGTCCGACGCCATCGCCGCCGGTAACCGCGAGTGCATCGTCGCCGGCGGGGTCGAGAGCATGTCCCGCGTGCCGATGGACGGCGATTCCTACGAGCACCTCCACCCCGAACTGAGCGAGCAGTACAACATCTTCCAGTTGCAGATGGGGATGACCGCAGAGAAGGTCGCCGAGGAGTACGAGGTCTCCCGCGAGGCCCAAGACGAGTTCGCGTTCCGGAGCCACCAGCGCGCCGCCGAGGCGACCGACTCGGGTCGCTTCGACGACGAAATCGTCCCGGTCGAGACGGCCGACGGCGTCGTCACCGAGGACGAGGGCATCCGCCGCGACACCTCGATGGAGATTCTCGGCGGCCTCGACCCCGCCTTCTCGGGCGACGGCTCGGTCACCGCCGGCAACTCCTCGCAGATAACCGACGGCGCGGCCGCCGTCCTCGTCACCAGCCGCGAGTTCGCGGAGGACCGCGGCCTCGACGTGCTGGCCTCGGTCGGCACGAACAACGTCGCCGGCGTCGACCCGACGGTCATGGGCATCGGCCCGGTCCCGGCCACCCGCGGCCTCCTCGACCGCGCCGGCACCGACATCGACGACTACGGCCTCGTCGAAATCAACGAGGCGTTCGCCAGCCAGTGTGAGTACTCCCGGCGCGAACTCGGCATCGACGCGGACAGCCTCAACGTCAACGGCGGCGCAATCGCGCTCGGCCACCCGCTCGGGGCGTCCGGCGCGCGCCTGCCGGTGACGCTCATCCACGAGATGCAGAAGCGCGACGTGGACCGCGGCCTCGCGTCGCTCTGCGTCGGCTTCGGTCAGGGCGCGGCGATAGAGTTCAGCAGATAGCTGCGGGCTCGGCTGCTTTTTGTTTTTCCAGCCCTCCGAGACGCATCGTTGCTCCCCGCCCGATATATGTCACAAACGTCCGTGCCAATTCCGTCACGTTCATACTCCCGTCGTCGAGAGTATCTCGGTGATGAACCTCACGACGACCGCCCTGTCGGGGGCGTTGGCGGCGCTGGTGGCGCTGGTGGCGGCGGCCGCCTCCGCGGGATTCGGATTCGTTTCGAGCCCCGCTCCCGGCGCGTCCGTCTGGGTCGTCCTCGTCGCGCTCACCGCCGGCTACTGGGCGGTGTTCGTTCGGTGGGCCCGGCGCTGAGCGGTCGGGGGCGACGCGAAAAACCGAACGAGCGCCGGGCGGCGAGAGCCGCTATTCGGGGTTGACTAGCTCTTCTGCGTCCCGGACGGCCTCGCGCTCGCCGATGATGGTGATGCGGTCGCCTTCCTGGAGTGTGTACTCCGCGTTGGGGACCGTCGTGTCACCGTTCCGCGAGACGAGCGTGACGAGACAGCCGTCCGGCAGTTCGGGTCCGACCTCGCGGATGGTCCGACCGATGAGTCGCTCGGCGGTGACCTCGACCTCTTGGACGTCGCCGGAGCGACCGATTTCGCCCATCCAGTTCGACATCGACGGGCGCTCGATGTAGTTGTCGAGCGCCTGCGCCGTGGCGATGGTCGACGAGATGGTCCGAACGCCGAGTTCTTCGAACGCCTCGACGTTGTCGGGGTTGTTCGCCCGCGCGAGGACGCTCTCGGGGTCGAACTTCGAGTTCGCCAACTGCGCGACGAGCAGGTTCACGTCGTCGTCGCCGGTCGCGGCGACCACGAACTTGGCGTTCGCGGCCCCCGCGGAGCGTAAGACGCTCGTGTCGGCTCCGTCGCCGTGATGGACGGTAAAGCCCATGTTCCGGGCCGTCTGGACTACTTCTTGGTCCTGCTCGATGAGGACCACGTTCTCTCCGCGGTCTGCGAGGCGTTCGGCGAGCGCACGGCCCACTTTCCCGCCTCCGATGATGAGTACACGCATTGGGATGACGTCGAGATATTCTGCAATCCGGCGAGCGAGACCGGCCTCGAAGACGACGGTCGTCAGGATGACGAGGAACACCGTGCCGACGAGAATCGAGGCGCTCTGGTTCAGCGCGGCGGCCTGCTGGGTCATTCCCTCGGCCGCCAGTCGCGTCGCCTCCTCCTGCAGGGCGATAGCGAACAGCGAGGCCACGGACGCGGGGATGATACCGCGCGGGCCGACGAAGCTCATGAAGAGCTTCTCTTCTCTCGTGAAGCGGTCGCCGCGCGCCGAGACGAAGACCAAAAACGGCCGAATCACGAGCGCGACGGCGGCGACGACGGCGAGGCCGCCGACGCCGAGATTCAGGAGGTTCTGGAAGTCCAACAGCGCCGCGAGGGCGATGAAGACGAACGACAGCACGAGCAGCGTGATGTCGCCTTTGAACGCCGAAATCTCCTCTTCGTACGGCACGTCCGCGTTGCCGAGGAGGATGCCGGCGGTCGCCACCGCGGCGATGCCGGCCTCCGTGGCGACGTAGTCGGCGGCCGCGTAGGACACGAGCGCGCCGGCGAGGACGAGCAGGCGCGCGTTCTGCGGCGCGTTCCCCGGCGAGAGGTCGACGTACCGGAGCGCGTAGTACAGCGACCCGGCGACGATTGCACCCACGATGACGCCGACGCCGAGGCGCTCGGCGAACAGCGTCACGAGGGCGTCGGGACTACTGACGCCTTCGAGGATGGCCTCGAAGATGACGACGGCGACGATGGCCGCCGTCACGTCGTTGACGATACCCTCCGTGTCGAGCGCCGCGCCGACCCGGTCGCGGACCGGGACGACTTCGAGAATCGGCGCGATGACCGTCGGTCCCGTCGCGACGAGGAGCGCGCCCACGAGGAACGACACCGGCCACGGCGCGCCGAGCGCGTAGTGGACGACGACGCCCGTCGCGACGAACGAGATTATCGCGCCGACGGTGACGAGTCGGAACGTCGCGGCCGGCGCTTCCCGTAGCTTGTCGATTCGAAGGTGGAACGCGCCCTCGAAAACGATGATAGCGACCGAGAGACCGACGATGGCCTGTAGTGCGTTCCCGAACGAGTCGGGAGAGATGACGCCGAGGACCTCCGGGCCGAGCAGGATGCCCGACGCGATGAGGAACACGACGCTGGGGACCTGAAAGCGGTCCGAGAGCACCTGCGAGACCACGCCGATGCCGATTATCGCGGCGACGAGCGGGATGAGGTTCGCCCCTCCTGCTGCGGCCACTTATATCGCCTCCATGGATTCGGTTCATGTGACGACGGAAGATAAAACCATACATCTCGGGCGGTATTTCCGCGGCCTTGTGGATACGTATGCCCGCAAAACGCTCGAAAAAGTTTAGGCTGTCAGATTTCACTGGGTCGCATCCCGCTCGCGACTCCGTCGCTCCTCGGTCCCGCGGTCCTCGTCGTAGATGAGAGACACCTCGTCGGCGTAGCGGTCGAGGATGTTCCGGCGCTTTTTCTTCATCGTCGGCGTCATTAGGTCGTTGCCCTCCGAGAACTCCTCGGGAACGACGCGGAACTGCTTGATTCGCTCGTAGGACTCGAAGTTCTCGTTGGCCGCGTCCACCTCGGCCTCGATGCGCTCGTACACCCGGTCGTCGCGGCAGACGGCCTTCGGGTCGTCCGGGAGGTCGATGCCCTCCTCGGCGGCCCACTCCCGCAGGCCGTCGAAACTCGGGACGATGAGCGCCGAGACGAACTTGCGGCCGTCGCCGAGGACCATGCACTGCTCGACCACCGGCGAGGAGGCGAACGCGTCCTCGATGGGGCCGGGCGCGACGTTCTTCCCCGTCGAGAGGACGAGAATCTGCTTGGCGCGCTCGCGGAAGGCGATGTAGCCGTCGGGCCGGCGTTCGACCACGTCGCCGGTGCGGAACCAGCGTCTCCCCTCGTCGTCCTCGACGAACGCCGCCTCGGTCTCCTCGGGGTCGTTCCAGTACCCCTCGGTGACGCTCGGCCCGCGGACGAGCAGTTCGCCCACCTCGCCGCCCGCCTCGCCGAGTTGGTCGCCGACGACGGTCGTGTCGAGTTTCGTCTCGACGTTCCGAAGCGGATAGCCGATGGTGCTGATTTTCGGCGCTTCGGGTGGGTTGACCGAGACGACCGGCGAGGTCTCAGTGAGGCCGTAGCCCTCGTAAATCGGCAGGCCCATCGCGTGGTAGAGCGCGCACAGCTCGGCCGAGAGGCTCCCGCCGCCGCTGATGAAGAAGTCGAGATTGCCGCCGAGTGCGTCGCGCACCTGCCCGAACACGAGGCGGTCGGCGAGGCGGTGTTTCGCGGTGAGCAGGTAGCCCGGCGCGTCGGTCGTGTGGTACGCCTGCCCGACGCCGACGGCCCACTCGAAGACGCGCTTTTTCGCCGGCGACTCGCTGGCCTGCGCCCGAATCGCGTCGTACAGCTTCTCGTACACGCGAGGGACGCTCGTCCCGACCGTCGGCCGGACGAGTTGGAAGTCCTCGCGGAGCGTGTCGGGACTTTCGGCGTAGGCGACGGTCGCGCCCGCCGCGAACATCATGAAGTGGCCGGCCATGCGCTCGAAGACGTGCGCGAGCGGCAGGAACGACAGCGCCACCGCGTCGGGACCGATGACCGGGGTATCGCCTTTGTCCGGGCGCGGACCGAAGCGTCGATAGCTCTCGTTGACGTTCGACCGGAAGTTCCAGTGGGTGAGTCGGACGCCCTTCGGCTGGCCGGTCGTCCCCGAGGTGTAGATGAGGCTGGCGAGGTCCTCGGGGTCGCGCTCGTCCAGCCACGATTCGTAGGCCGCCTCGTCGTACGCTTCCTCGCCGCGGCGATACAGTTCCCCGAGCGTCAGCACGTCCTCGCGGTCGTCGTGGCCGTCGTACTCGTCGACGACGACGATAAACCGCAGGTCCAACTCGTCTTCGACGGCGAGCACGCGCTCCAGTAGCGCCTCGTTTTCGACCACGACGGCGTCCGCGCCCGGGTCGGAGAGCAAGTACTGCGTCTGTCGCTCCGACGACGAGGTGTACACCGTGGTGACGACGCCGCCCGCGCCGAGGACCGCGAAGTCGGTCTGCGCCCACTCCATGCGCGTGTGCGAGAGGACGCCGACGCGGTCGCCGCTCTCGATGCCGAGGTCGCGGAACCCTGCCGCGAGGCGGCGGACGATGCCCCGCATCTCGTCGTAGGTCAGGCCGGCGTAGTCGCCGTCGGGGGCCGCCGGAACGACGCCCTCAGCGACCAGTGACCGCCGATAGACGCCGCCTTTGTATCGCTGCGCGACCCGCGAGGCGTTCCGCGAGGCGCTCGCTTCGAACATCCGTGGGAGGGTCGTCCGCTCGATGACAGGGTCGTCGAACGCCGCCTCCGCGTCCCGCCAGTCCATGTCCTGTTAGTTGTCATTCACCATTTAAAACTATGTACGTTCGGTCTGTTGAAAGCCCGCGATACCGCGGGGAAACGCTGATTGCGACCCGCTCGCGTCACTCGTCGTCGCCGATGTAGTCGAGGTAGCCGAGCACGCCGCGGGTGTTCAGGCGCTCTTCGTCGCGGGCCTTCCGCTCGCCCCACACCTCGTCCATCTGGGTGTGTTCGACGAAGTGGTCGATGACGGCCTCGTCGACGCCGAGCTCCGCGCGCTTCTGTCGGATGGCCTCGACCCACTCCACGAGGACGCGCTTGTACTCCTCGGCGAGGTCGGCGTCGTAGGGCTTCGGGCCGAAGTGGCCGAAACAGACCGTCTCGGGGTCGATGTCCTCGATGGTCCGCACGTCGTCGAGCGCCTTCTGGAGGTGGAACTGCGAGGGCGGCGAGGTCTGGCGGAGCGTCCGCGACCGCGGCTCCCAGATGCCGAGCGCGTCGCCGACGAACAGCACGTCGTCGCCGTCGTCGTGGAACATCACCTGATGCGGCGCGTGGCCGGGCGCGTGGTGGACCGTGAGCGTCCGGTCGCCGAGGTCGATTTCGTCGCCGTCGGTGAGGCCTTCGACGCGGTCTTCCTCGATGGGGAGCGGTTCGTCGTAGAACCGCCATTGGTCTTCGACGGCCGCCTTCGTGCCCTCGATGAGCCGCGAGGGGTCAACGAGGTGCGGCGCACCGAGTTCGTGGGTCATGACGGTCGCGTCGGGGTAGCGCTCGGCGAGGTAGCCCGCGCCGCCCGCGTGGTCGAGGTGGACGTGCGTCGGCAGGATGTACGCGAGGTCGTCGACGCCGACCTCGTCGAGCATTCCGAAGACCGCCTCCCGGTCGGCGGCGATGCCGGTGTCGACGAGCGCCGGCCTCTCGGCGTCGACGAGGTAGACCGAGCCGTACTTCTCCACCTCGTACATCCCGCTGTCGACGTAGTAGAGGTCCGTGCTGTCCGGGACGGGTTCGACGTCGCCAATAGCCATAGTTGACGGCCGTCTCCGGGGAAGAAAAGCGTTCGGTCGCCCCGACCCCCCACGTTGATTACGGGCGACCGCAAAGCCGTCTCCATGTCCGAACAGGGCAGCGACCCGCTCCCGGACGTCGACATCACGGACATCTCCCCGATGGCGTGGCGACTGCTCAGAGTCGCCGCCGGCTACAACCAGCGGGCCGTCGAGCGCGCCGTCGACGACCTCATGCAGGCGCACGTCTCCATGCTCGAATCCGGGAGCCGCGGCCTCTCGCGGTCGCGCCGCCGCGCCCTGCTCTCGCTGTACGCCGCGGAACTCGACGACGGACAGGTCCGCACGCTCGTCGAACACTTTTAAATCGCGTCGGGGCGCGACGCGAAATCCCCGCTTCAGTCTGCCGATTCCGTCGAGAACGCGGCTGTCGACGCCGATATACCGCCGTTCGCTACCGTATTGAAAATAATTAAGTAAGACTATCGTTAGAAATACCGTGTATCAATGATACGCGGTGTTACAAAGACTGCTCGCGGACGATTCGCCGTCTTCACGCTCGCCCTCGTCGCGTCCCTCGCGCTGGCCTTCGGGCCGTCGCTTGAGGGACTCTCGACGCGGGGACAGTACGCATTAGCGACGATGGTGTTCGCCGGCATCCTCTGGGTGTCCGGCGCGCTCCCTCTCGCGGTGACTGCGCTGTCGATACCGGTGTTGCTCACGGCGTACGGCGTCTACGGCGATATCGACCCGGCGCTGGCGGGCTTCGCTGACCACCTCATCTTCCTCTTCATCGCCGGCTTCATGCTGGCGAACGCGCTCCAGAAGTACAACATCGACCGCCGCATCGCGCTGTGGCTCATGGCCGTCATGGGGTCGTCGCCGCGGCGGCTCATCCTCGCTATCATGCTCGCCACGGCGTTCCTGTCGATGTGGGTTTCGAACACCGCGACGACGGCGATGATGACGCCCATCGCGCTCGGCGTCCTCGCGCAGGTGCTCGGCCGCGAGGAGGTCTACGAGGCCGACGCCGCCGAGGGCTCCTTCTCGAACATGCAGATAGCGACGCTCCTCGGCACCGCCTACGCCGCGAGCGTCGGCGGGGTCGGAACCCTCATCGGCACGCCGCCGAACGCGGTCGTCGCCACCCAGCTCAACGCGCTCCTCGGCTACGACATCGGCTTCGCGGAGTGGCTCCTCGTCGGCCTCCCAATCGTCGCCATCACCCTCCCCATCGTCTGGTACCTCCTCACGTTCCGGTTCTATCCGCCCGAGGTCGACGACGTGGAGGGAGCCCGCGAACAGGCCCGCGAGTACCTCGCCGACGAGGGCGCGCTCTCGACCCGCGGCCGCCGGGTCGCGTACATCTTCGCCGCCACCGCCGGGTTGTGGGTGCTCGGCGGCCTCGACCTCGCGTTCGAGGGCGTCCTCTCGGACCCGGTGTTCAACACCCTGTTCGGCACCGCCGAGGGCATGACGCTCCTCGGCGTCGAGGGCCATCAGGGCCTCCTGTACTACGTGATGGTCGGGATGGTCTCCATCCCGGCGCTCGTCCTCGCGGACACGATGGAGTGGGACGAACTGGTCGACATCGACTGGGGGACGATTCTCCTCTTCGGCGGCGGCATCTCGCTGGCCGACGCGTTCGCCTCCACGGGCGCGACGCGGTGGCTCGCCGAGGCCGTCTTCGGCTCCTTGACCGGCGCACCCATCGTCCTCGTCGTCGGCGCTATCGTGCTTCTCGTCATCTTCCTCACGGAGATGACCTCGAACACCGCCACGGCGACCATCATCGTCCCCGTGCTCATCGGCATCGGGAGCGTCTTCGCGGCGACGCTCGGGCTCACCGAGGTCTCCGCGGCGGTGTTCCTCGCGGTCAGCGGGGCCATCGCGGCCTCGTTCGCGTTCGCGCTGCCGGTGGCGACGCCCCCGAACGCCATCGTCTTCGGGAGCGGCCACATCAAGCAGTCCCACATGATGCGGGCCGGGGCCGTCCTCAACGTCGTGATGACCGGCGTGCTGACCATCCTCATCTGGTTCCTCTTCCAGTTCGTCTGGCCGGCGTTCCTCTGGTAGTCGCTCCGTCGGCTTCCGACTGCGGCGGCCGCTCTCACCGCGGTGTCGGGGCGTTCCGCCGACGCCGTTTCGTCGCGCGCATTTGGCGCGGATTCCTCGCGTTCGCCCGCCGCGTGCTCGCCCCCGTTCCTCAGCGATGCGATACGATTTTCCCGCCCGCCCGGAAATCACAGCCCAATGATTGACAGGCAACTACTCCGCGACGAACCGGAGCGAGTTCGCGACGCGCTCGCCGCCCGAAACATGGAGGACGTGGACATCGACCGCGTCCTCGACGTGTACGACGAGTGGCGCTCGCTGAAGGCCGAGGGCGACGACCTCCGCCACGAGCGCAACGAGGTCAGCCAGCAGATCGGCCAGCTGAAACAGGAGGGCAAAGACGAGGAGGCGCAGGAAGCCATCGACCGCTCGGGCGAACTCAAAGAGGAGCTCCAGGAGCTCGAAGCCCGCGCCGACGAGCTCGAAGCGGAACTCGACGAGGCGCTCATGGAGCTGCCGAACCTCCCCCACGAGTCGGTCCCCGTCGGCGCCGACGAGGACGACAACGAGGAGGTCCGCCGCGTCGGCTTCGACGACCTGCGCGAGCTCCCCGACGAGGTGACGCCGCACTACGACCTCGGCGAGGAACTCGACATCATCGACGAGGGTCGCGCGGCCAAGACCACCGGCGCGGGCTTCTACTTCCTGAAAGGCGAGGGCGCGATGCTCGAACACGCGCTCGTGCAGTTCATGCTCGACGTGCACCGCGAACAGGAGTACGTCGACCTGTTCCCGCCGATTCCGGTCAAGACCACCTCGATGGAGGGCACCGGCCAGCTCCCGAAGTTCGCGGAGGACGCCTACCGCATCGGCGGCGCGGAGACCGAGAACTACGACGACGACGACCTGTGGCTCTGTCCCACCGCGGAGGTGCCGGTGACGAACATGTACCGCGACGAGATTCTCCTGAAGGACGACCTCCCGCTGAAGCATCAGGCGTACACGCCGAACTTCCGGCGCGAGGCGGGCGAACACGGTACCGAGACCCGCGGTATCGTCCGCGTCCACCAGTTCAACAAGGTCGAACTCGTCAACTTCGTCGAACCCGACGAGTCGTACGACCGGCTCGAAGCGCTCGTCGACGAGGCCGCCGAAGTGCTCGACCGACTCGGCCTTCCGTACCGCGTCCTCTCGCTTTGCACCGGCGACCTCACCTTCGCGTCGGCGAAGACCTACGACCTCGAAGTGTGGGCCCCCGGCACGGAGTCCGAGGACGCCCCCGAACAGGGCGGCCGCTGGCTGGAAGTGTCGTCGGCCTCGAACTTCGAGGACTTCCAGGCGCGCCGCGCGGGCCTCCGCTACCGCCCCGAGCGCCACGAGTCGGCGGAGTACCTCCACACGCTCAACGCCTCGGGCACGGCCGTCGGCCGCGTGATGGTCGCGCTGCTCGAATACTACCAAAACGAGGACGGCACGGTCGACGTGCCCGAACCCCTCCAGCCCTACATGGGCGGCCGCGAGGTCATCGAGGGTCACGAGCCCGTCGGCGAGGCCGCGGTCGGCGCTGGCAAGAAAGACTGAGCGTCTGACGCGCCGCGACCCCAGTACTCCGATTTCCAGCGACGCCCCGTCAGTTCGCCGTCGAGGATTTGACGAACGTCTTCAGCTCCGAGAGCTTCCCGTCGCGCGCTCGAAACCGGTCGAGAAAGACGAACAGCTCGTCGCCATCGCCGTCTTCGAGGTGGCCGCGGACGACGATTTCGTCGTCGGACTTCGACTGGATGTAGCGTTCGATGACGTGTCGCGTGTCCTTCTGCGGCCGGTCGTCCCGCATGAACGTGACGAACTCCTCGCGCCCCGAGAGCGTCATGTCGCCGCGGTGCTGGACGAACTCCGGTTCGAGGAGGTTCCGAAGCATGTCGTATCCGTGGTGGTCGAGCGCCGTGTAGTACTGCCGGGCCAGATACGTCGCGTCGGGGTGCACGCGCTTTCTTCGTCGGCGGGCGGGAAGAATCCGACGCCGGCGCTGCCGGCCCTGTCGGTGTTGCCGTCGAACGCCCCGGCCGACACCGCGTTCGGGACGCTTTTCTCCGCCAGCCGCGTACCGCGGCTGTGGACCTGCACGTTCGATACGAGGGCGACGACGACCCGAAGAAGTGCACGGCGAAGAAGCTCGAACGCTTCGACATGGCCGTCCTCCACGGCTCCGACCGCGAGACCCCCTACGGCGTCGTGCTCAACCCGCACGCCGACAGGGCGCTGTCCCCCGCCGACGCCGACACCGGCGCGCTCGTCGCGCTCGATTGCTCGTGGGAGTCGGCCGGCGAGGCCATGTTCTCGCTCCCCGGCGAGCACCGCGCGCTCCCGTATCTCGTCGCCGCCAACCCCGTGAACTTCGGCCGCCCGATGCAGCTGACGACCGTCGAGGCGATAGCCGCCGCGCTCGTCATCTTCGGGGAGAAAAAGCGGGCCGAAGACGCGCTCTCGAAGTTCAACTGGGGCCACACGTTCCTGGAACTCAACGAGGAGCCGCTGCGCCGGTACGCGGCGTGTGCGGACTCGACCGAGGTCGTCGAGATTCAGCGGGAGTACCTCGAACGCGGCGAGTAGCCCGTTGCGACGCCCTCCAACCGCCGCCTCAGATTCAGCTCAGCCTCAGCTCTTCACCCACGCGCCGACGGCCCCGGCGATGGCGCTGTCGATTGCGAAGATGAGCGTCAGCACGACGCCCGCGACGAGGACGCCGACGCCGCCGAGGAGGCCGCCCAGCGGCCCGCCGGCGAGTCCGAGCAAACTCCCGAGGAGCGCCGCGAAGAGCGTGACGACGATGCCCGAGATGGAGCCCGCGACGAGGCCGTTCCACGCGCCGTTACCGGGTGTGCCGCCCGCGAGATAGCCCGCCGCGAAGCCGCCGAGCAGCCCCGCGCCGATTTGGCCGACGACGGGGAGCGCCAGCCCGCCCGTGCCGACGACGACGATGACGACGAAGCCGACGGCGACAGCTTTCCAGTCAGTCATGCGTCGAGGTAGGCCGCGGGCGGGCAAGAACTTCGTGGCGGCCCGGGTGGGGTGGGGTGGGGTGGGGCGTCCGGCCGCGCCCGTTCGCGTCCCCGCGTCCCCGCGCCGACCCCCTGCGACCCCTTCGCTTCCGGTCGAACCGTGCGGGAGACCTGCACGGCGAATCCCCCGCTCGAAGCGCCGAGCCCCAAACGGACGCGCTTTTACGGCTCGGCCATGTAGCGGACTGCAATGATTTTCGAGTCTCTCCCGACCACGCCCCGGTCGGACGAACTCATCGACAAGGCCTTCTCGCGGGCCGCGCGCACGGGGCGAGCGAAGCAGAACAAGTTGGAGGCTCAGCAGTCGATGCTCCAGACGGCGTCGAACATCCTCTCGGACAACCTCGAGAACGTCGTCGTCGAGTGGCCCGACTTCGAGACGGTCGACCCCTTCTACTACGAACTCGCCGACGCCATCGTCGACGTCGACGAGGTCCGAAAGAGCCTCTCGGAAGTGATGTGGGCCTCCCGGCAGGTCGACAACATCGCCCGCGAGTACCAGCCGAAACTCCGCAAGACCGACGCGGACCTCGCGCGCAAGCACCGAAAGCAGGCGTTCGCCCGCATGGCGAGCGTCGTCGAGGAGGTCGAAGACGACCTGCTCCGCATCGGCGAGGCGCGCGACGCCCTGAAGGACCTCCCCGACATCCGCCCGGACGAGCCGGCAATCGTCGTCGCCGGCTACCCGAACGTCGGCAAGTCCTCGTTCGTCAACGACGTGACCCGCGCGTCGAACGAAATCGCCCGCTACCCCTTCACGACGAAGGGCGTCCAAATCGGGCACTTCGACCGCGACCGCATCCGCTACCAGATTATCGACACGCCGGGGCTGCTCGACCGTCCCGAAGACGAGCGCAACGACATCGAGCGACAGGCCGTGAGCGCCCTCGAACACCTCGCGGACGCCGTCCTCTTCGTCGCCGACGCCAGCGGGGCGTGCGGCTACCCCATCGAGTCGCAGCTCGAACTCCGCGACGCCGTGAAAGCGCGCTTCGAGGAGCGAGACATCCCCGTCCTCACCGTCTGTAACAAGAGCGACCGCTCGACCGACATGGACGCCGACATCTACATGAGCGTCGAGACGGGCGAGAACGTCGAGGCCGTCCTCGACGCCGCGGTCGAGGCCATCGGGTTCGAACCCGACATCCCGCCGTCGCGCAACGAGTAAGCGAATCGACGCGGAGTTCCCGGTTCTGTCGGTTTCGCCACGCCGAAACGCCCGGGAAGCCGCGGCTACGCGGTGAGTGTCGGAGAAAGAGGGCGCGAGGTGGGTCGAACCGTGGTTCGGTCAGCGATTCGGTCAGCGGGGGCGGGTTCCTATTCCGATTCGGCTTCGTAGACCATCTGGACGGTCGCAGAGACGGTCACGGGGCCGGGCGAGAGTTCGGTCGACCCGGAGGAGCCGCGGGCGGCGTCCTCGGCGTAGGCGACCGGGTACGGGCCGGGCGAGGCGCCCCCGCCGACGGTGGCGGTGTGGACGCCCGCGACGGTCAGGCCCGAGGCGCTGGCGACCGCGTCGGCGTCGGCCTTCGCGGAGTCGACGGCGCGGTTCAGGGCCTCTTCGCGGAGTTCGGCGCGCTTCTCGTCGGTGAGCGTGAAGGCGACGCCGCGGATTTCGCTGGCACCGGCACCGACCGCGAGGTCGATGACTTCGCCGGCGCGGTCGGGGGCGACCTCGACGCGGAGGGTGTGGGCGGCGCGGTAGCCGAGGAGTTCGCGTTCCTGACCGCTGTAATCGTACTCGGGGTAGATGTTGAAGCCGGTCGTCTGGACGGCGTCCTCGGCGATGCCGGCGTCGGTGAGGGCGGCGCGGACGGCGGCCACGTCGTCGGCGACGGTGCCGCGGGCCTCGTCGGCCGAGTCCGCGGTGGTCGTCACGGCGATGGAGACCACGGCGAGGTCGGCGTCGGCGGTCACTTCGCCGGTGCCGGTCGTGGAGATGGTCGTCGCGTTCGTCGCGTTTATCCCGTCTGCGCCCCCGTCGGCCGTCGTCTGCAAGGGTGCCGAGAGGCAGCCCGCGAGGAGGACGAGGCCGACGAGGAATATCGGAGCAATCGTGCGTCGTTGCATACCTCTCGTACGTCGGTTCAGCTATTCAAGCCGCGCTAGAGACAAAGAGCGATTGTAGCCTTCGAAACGGGTGCTAACCCCCCGCAGCGAACTACTCCACGACGGCGACGTAGCGCACTTCGACGTCGATTTCGCTCGCCCCCCACGGCGACAGCGGTTCGGGGGCGACGGCGTTCACCCGCCTCGTGAGTTCGCGTTCGACCATCGGCGGGTCGGTGGCCGGGTCGTAGCCGACGGTCACGACGATACCCTCCGGCTCTTGCAGCGGCCCGCTGTCGTACCGCAGCTCCATCGACAGCAGGCGGGCGTCGGTGTCCGAAAGCGCGTCTTCGATGGCATCGTGCGCCTCCGACTGGAAGTCGGCGTTCCGGTAGGTCGTGTAGGTGACCGCGCCGAGGAACGACGAGAGGACGAGCAGGCCGACCCCGATGACGGCGATGCGGAACAGGGCGGCCCGGCGGGCCTCGTCGCGACGAATCCAGCGCTCGGGGCGGTAGCCCTGTCGCCAGAGGACGCCGATGGCGACGAAGTTGACCGAAAGGATGTTGACGAGGACGAGGATGGCCGACCCGACGACGGCCTCGGGCGCGCCCCACGCGATGCCGATGCCGACGACGGCGGTCGGCGGGACCAACGCGGCGGCTATCATGACGCCGACGAGCGCGGTCGAGACGCCCGAGGAGAGCGAAATCGCGCCCGCCGCCCCCGCGCCGAGCGCGATGACGAGCGACAGCACGTCGGGCGCGAGGCGCTCGTCCACCTCGGGAATCGACAGCACCTCGGCCGGTGACAGCGGGACCGCCCCGGTCTGTTTGAGCAGGAAGGCGAAGACGGCCGCCG
This sequence comes from Haloferax sp. Atlit-109R, assembly GCF_003665865.1. Taxonomy (NCBI): domain Archaea; kingdom Methanobacteriati; phylum Methanobacteriota; class Halobacteria; order Halobacteriales; family Haloferacaceae; genus Haloferax; species Haloferax sp. Atlit-109R. The sequence continues at coordinate 993,029 of NZ_QPLO01000002.1, read as the reverse complement.
CGCCGACCGCGAGGAGGCCGCCGAGCGCTTGCAGGCGAACCCCGCGGGCGAACATCTCGTCGTCGTCGACGACGGTGCCGACGCTCGCGGACATCGCGGGGCCGACGAGCGGGGCGATGACCATCGAGCCGACGACCACGGCCGGCGAGTCGAGGAGCAGGCCCGCGGTGGCGACGAGCGCCGAGATGACCGTCATGAGCACGTACGTCGACACCGACGGCGCGAGGTCGGCGGCCTTCGAGGCCAGCTCCTCGCGGGCGATGCGGTCGCCGTTCTCGTCGTCTTCCTCGTACTGCTCGCGCAGTTGGTCGAACCGCTTCGAGGCGACCGTCTCGGCCGCGACGACGACGGTGTAGGCGTCGCGCTCGACGCCCGCTTCGCGGAGCCGAGCCAACACCGGTTCGACGGCCTCCTTGGGGACCGGGAAGGTGACGACGGCGACGAAGCCGCGCCCCGAGGTCTCCTCGGAGACGGCGTAGTCGACGCCCTCCTCGTCGAGCGTCCGCAGGACGGCCTCGCGCTTGCCGGTCGGCACCAACACCTGTACGAGTCGCACGGCCTCACGTCGGCCCGGGCGGTGAAATAAGCAGGGGCTCGGCTACTCGCCCACCGCGCCCGACTCGTCGCGCAACCGCCGGAGGACGGGCATCTCGTCGAGGCGCTCGTCGGGGAGCGCGTCCCAGTCGATGCCTTCCGGGCGCGGATACGGGGTCTCGGTTCGGACCAGCCGCTCGGGGGTGACGACGAGGTCCATCGGCACGTCGTGGGCGTCCGGCTCGGGCAGGTCGTCGCGGACCTGTCGCTCGTGGACCGTCGTCGCCACGGTCGTCTCCGCGGTGACGGCTCCCAGCCCCCGCAACACCGCGTATTCGAGGTCGCTGAACCCCTCGCCCTTCCCGACGCGAGCGCCCGCCTCGGAGACGGCGACCGACCCCGAGACGACGAGGTCGATGGGCGGCAGGGTGTCGGGACCGACCGTGTCGGCGTAGGTCTCGACGTGCGAGACGGTCGGCGCGCTGTCGAGGTGTTCGTCGTCGATGCGCGCGGGGTCGAGTTCGTAGAAACACTCCTCGTCGCGGAGTCGCGGGACGGCCATGTAGACGGTCTTGCCCTCGCGGAGCGCCCGCCGCCTGACGGGGAGTTGCGGGGCGTCCGGGTTAGCCTTCACCGCGTCGGCGGCGGCCCACTCGGGCGTCGCCGCGAGTCGCTCGGCGGCCGCCGTCGCGTCGGCAAAGTTCGGAATGCGGCCGTGCGGCGGGAAGGGAAACCGGGCCGCGCCCGACGATTCGAGGTCGTCCCACACCGTCGTTCGGAGCGTCGCTTTGTCCATCGCGTCGCCGTCGCGTACTCGCGCCGGGCCAATAGCTCCCCCGCTCGGGCCGCGAGCGGTTCCGGCCGCCGCGCAGTCTCCCAGTCGGTCGTTACGAGAGGTCGGCCGCCGACTGCGACAAGAGCACCTTCCGGAGGACGGTGTCGGCCCCGCGGCGGACGCGCTCGGAGGCGGCCTGCGGGCTGATTCCGAGTCGGTCGGCCACCTCGTTGAGCGTGGTTCGCCGCGGAACCTCGAAGTACCCCTCGGAGACGGCGGTGACGAGCGCCTCCTGTTGTTCGTCGGTGATGTCGAAGTTGTAGACGCCCGGTTCTCCCTCCGCGAGGGTGTAGATGCGCTCGACGTGGAACTCGATGGCCTCGTCCTGACAGCGGTTGTGGAACTCGGTGAGCGCCGCGTGGTCGTTGAATCTGAGGCGGAACAGCCACGGGTCGTTGCCGCGGGCTTCGAGAATCGTCGCCTCGCTGTCGGTGAGAACCCGGGTCAGACTCGACGTGGACTCTCCCCAGTTGACCTTGTACAACACCCGGTCTTCGATGCGGGCGACGGCCGCCAAATCGTCGACGAGCCGGTCGTCTCGGACGACGCGCTCGAACGCCTCGAAGTCCGTGCCGTGGGCCCAGAAGAATGGCATGACCTCACCGCCGGTCGGGACGACGCGCTCTAACTCGAGGTGGACGCCGTTCGACACGGCGGTGACCCTCCCGAGGTCGAAGCTCTCTGAGTCAATCGTCAACTCGACGATTACGGCCATTGCTGGCTCTCATTTAGCAGCCGCTGTATTGAACACCTATGTCAACCGAAAGCCACGACCGCGCCCGGAGGTCGGCCTCGTCGCCGCCGGGGCGCGCTCGTGTTCGGCAGGATTTCGGCCGACAACGTTCGTGTGTGACCGCAGCCCACTCGGACGCGCGCCCCATCGGCTTCCCGGATGCACTACTTCAATGACCGGACTGTGAAAGCAGAAAGAGAATGCTGGCTTGCTAGCTATGACCCCTCGGGGACGTAGTTGTGAACGCACACAGACATCGACAGCCGTACGCCGCCCGACAGCGCCGTGGTGGTGCAGCCGCGTACGGACGTGTGACTGACGAGCCGCGCTCTCGACGGTACCGGTATCGGGTGGTGTTCGCCGGGTGCCCGGAGCGGGGCCTGTCAGCGACTCGCGGAAGCCGCGTTATCCCGGCGTCTCGCGCCCGTCGCGCGACGCCCGTTCGGATTCGACGGGGGTTGCGCCGATGGTAGCCACAGCGTCCCCTCGCCTCGACGAGGCGTTCGACGCCCTCGGAAACGTCCATCGGCGACGGTTGCTGTTGGGCCTGCGCCGACGGCGACGCACGCGCCTCGACGCGGCAACGCGGGACGCGGCCGTTGGTGGCGGCCGCGACCGCGACCGACTGAAGCTGGAACTGTTCCACGTTCACCTGCCGAAACTCGCTGACGCCGGCTTCGTCGACTGGAACCGTCGTCGCGGTTCCGTCGCGTGCGGCCCTCGATTCGACGAAATCGAGCCGCTGCTGCGATTCCTCGACGAGCACGCCGGCGAGCTATCGGTCGGCGGCTGTGACTGACGCGGCCGCCGAATTCACGCGTCGTCGTCGAGTCGCTGTGGGGGCGACTCGCCCGGAGACGTGATTTTTCGACGCCGACGCCGCGCACCGGCGGGTCCGTTCCGCCCACCTTATCCGTCGCGGTGGCGAACCACCGGTATGTTCCAAGACCGACCGGACCGCGACGAAATCGTCCTCGTCGGGCGGTCGAACGTGGGGAAGTCCACCCTGATGCGAGAGCTGACGGGTCACAGCAAGTTCACGACGGGCAAGAAGCCCGGCGTCACCCGAAAGCCCAACCACTTCGACTGGAACGCGGAGCACTTCATGTTCACCGACCTGCCCGGGTTCGGCTTCATGTCCGGCGTCGACCGCGACACCCGCGAGGCCATCAAGACGGACGTGGTTCAGTACATCGAGGAGCACGCCGACGACATCCTCGCGGCGGTCCTCGTCGTCGACGGGAAAAGCGTCATCGACATCATCGACCGCCACACCACCGAGGACTCCATCCCCCACGACGTGGAGATGTTCTTTTTCCTCGACGAACTCGACATCCCGACCGTGGTCGCGGTCAACAAGATGGACAAGGTCGACGATCGCGACGAGCGCCTGAACGACCTCTGTGACCGCCTCGGCCTCTTCCCGCCGTGGAAGCAGTGGCGGAACGTCATCGCGCCCATCACGGCCAAGCGCGGCGACATCTCCCACCTCGAAGACGCCCTGCGGTCGCACCTCCACGAACAGGGCCGCGACGACCTGTTCAAGTTCCTCTGAGCGACGCGCCGTCCCGCCGACACCCCCGCGACCTGCCCCCCAAGCGAACTCACGCCACGCGGTTCGTGAGCGATTCGCCGGCCGCTATCTTCTCGACGTTCTCCCGCACGAGCGCCGCGATGTCCTCGTGGTACTTCCCCGTCGCGGCGCTCACGTGCGGCGTGACGAGCACTTCGTCGAAGCCCCACAGCGGCGACTCCGCGGGGAGCGGTTCCTCGGCGAACACGTCGAGCGCCGCGCCCGCGATGTCGCCGGCGTCGAGCGCCGCCACGAGGTCGGCCTCGTCGACGACGGGGCCGCGCGCGACGTTCACGAGGTAGGCGTCCCCGCGCATCGCTTCGAACGTCGGCGCGGCGACCATGCCCTCGGTCTCCGCGGTCAGCGGCATCGCCAGCACGACGAATCGGGCGTCGGCGACGGCCTCGTGCAGTCGGTCGGGGGTGAACACCGCCGAGACGTTTTCCACGGGGTCGCCGGAGCGCCGGACGCCGACGACGTCCATGCCGAGGGCGGCCGCGCGGTCGACGACGCCCCGGCCGAGCGTGCCGAGGCCGACGACGCAGACGCGCTCGCCGTCGAGGGTAAAGGGCTCCGTGTAGCGCGGCAGGTCCCACTCGCGGTCGCGCTGGGCGTCGCGGTAGGCGTGGAGGCGGCGGGCGAGCGTCAGCATGTAGCCGACGACCGTCTCGCCGACCGTGGTCCCGTGGACGCCGGTGCTGTTCGTGAGGGCCGTGCCGGCCGCCTCGTAGTCGGAGACGGGGAACTCGTCGTAGCCGGCGCGGACGCAGTGGACCCAGTCGGCGTCGACGAAGGCGTCTCTGTGGCCGAACGTGGCGACCGCGTCGCCCGGCCCGAACTCCTCGTCGTCGCCGACGCGCTCGACGGGCACGCCGCGGCCCGAAAGCGCCTCGACGAACAGCCCCGGGGGCATCGTCCGACCGACTCGTCGACCGCGATGCGTTCGATGTGCATGGCCGAGGGGTCGCGGCGGCTCACGAAGGACGTTGCGGCTTCGGCGTCGGTGTCCGGTTTCGGGGCTCGTCGAGGGTCGGCGCGCCACTCGCCCCACGTCGTCACCGACGACGGGAGAATCGCCAGTCGCTCGCCGGACTGCGGGCCACAGATGCCGGTCGCCAGCAGTTGACTCCAGTAGCTTCCGGTTGCCTCGTCGTAGAGTACGAGGTTGGCGGCGTTTCGGAGTTCGGCGTCGCCGGTCAGGACCGACGCGCCGAACACCCGCCCCTCGGCGGCCGCACATTACCTTCGGTACAGCCCGCGAGTCCGGCGGCCGCCGCGCTCACGACTCCGAGAAACGTGCGGCGGTACACCCCTCTTTGGTCGTTCGGCGGCAAATAGCTAGCTCGAAACGGCTGATTCGGCGCGCCACGGTCGCGGACGCGGCGCTCCGGGGCAACGAGATTCGGAGCGATAGGACGACGGGTCGTCAGTAGTTGGTGGCTCGGATGAAATCTATCATCACAAGGGGCTGAGTGGGGGTAACCTTCGTCATCGCCACCGAATCGGAGTCCGGGTCGGACGTTCAAGAATCCACCCTTTTGCCCCCGCCGGCAGTGGTCCCGGCGGTTCCCAGAACCCCGCACTCCCGACTCAGTCGTCCCACGCCGCCAGCGCGGCGTGTTCGGCCGCGACCGCGCCGATGTCGCCCGCGTTCAACACGCCCGATTCGGTGACGACCCCCGAGAGCGAGTCGGCGGGAACGACCTCGAAAAGCGGGTTCTCGGTTCCTATCGCGGCCTCGCCGTCGTACAGCGCGCCCGCGTCTTCACCGGCGAAGCGGTCGTCGCCGCGCACCTTGTCGCGGGCGCAGACGGCGAACACGGGCACGTCGGCGCGGGCGGCCGCGAGCGCGGCGGGGAGGCTTCCGACCTTGTTGACGACGCCGCCGGACGCGAGCACCGAGTCGGCTCCGAGTAAGACGGCGTCGGCCCCGCCGGCCGCGACGAGTCCGGGGAGCGCCGCGTCGGTGGTTAGCGTCACGTCCCGCCCGTCGCGGGCGAGCCGTTCCGCGACGCCGACGCCCTCGCCGCCGGGTCGGGATTCGGAGACGAGGACGGCGACTGCGGCGGCCTCGGCGGCTTCGAGCGCCGCGAGGACGGTCCCCGACCGCGAGAGCGTGGCGAGTCGGTCGACCCCGCGCTCTCTGATGAGTTCGGCCGCGCGGGCGGCCGCCGCGTCGTCGGCTTCGGCGGCGGCGTCGATGGCCGCCTCGGCGCGGCGGCGAACCGATTCGGGGTCGGAATCCGATTCCGCCATGGCGCGGTTGACGCGATTCTCGACGGCGGCCATGTTCGGGCGGGCGTCGCGGAGTCGCCGGGCGACCGATGCGATCGCCTCCAACGAGTCCGCCTCGGCGGCGGCGTCGCGCAGGACCTCCAGCGCCCGGAGCGAAATCCACGCCGACCCGTGGGTCTCGTCGTCGGCGACGGTCTCGACCGCGGGCGCGACCCGGCGGTAGGTCGCCCACAGTCCGGGGACCGCCTCGCGCTCCCGAATCGCGGTCGGGTGGACCCACTCGACCGCGGCGAGTTCCTCGTTGGTGTCGATATCGCGGCTCTCGGCGTCGAACAGAAACGGGTGGACGGTCCACTCGCGGCCCTCGTCGGTGACCGTGAGGGGTTCCCCAGCACGGACGAGTTCGGCGTCGGTCTCGCGGACGCCGACCTCCTCGGCGAGTTCGCGCCGGGCGTCGCGCTCGGCGTCGGCGGGGTCGCCCTCGACGTAGCCGGAGACGCCGGCCCAGCGGCCCTGATACGTTCCGACGGCGTCGCTCCGGCGGGTGAGGAGGACGCGGCCGTCGTGTCGAAGGAAGACGGTGACGACGTGTGGCATATCGTGACTTACGGCCGCGACTGACAAAACGACTATTCAGGCCGGTCGCGTGGTGTCGGTATGCGACTCGCCATCCTGAGCGACACGCACGTTCCGGGGCGGGCCGACGGGATTCCCTCGTGGGTCGAAGCCAGGGTCCGCGAGGCCGACCTCGTGATTCACGCGGGCGACTTCGACTCGCCGGCCACGCTCGACCGCCTCCGCGACCTCTCGGCGCGGTTCGTCGGCGTCAGCGGGAACGTCGACCCGCCGGCCATCGACCTCCCGTTCGTCGAAATCGTCGAGGTCGACGGACTCACGTTCGTCGTCACCCACGGCACGGGCACGCGAACGGGCTACGAGTCCCGCGTCGCGAAGACGGTCAGAGACGCCGCGGGCACCGACGCGGTCGGCGTCGCGGGCCACATCCACGAGGTGGTCGACGAGGTGGTCGACGGCGTCCGCGTCCTCAACCCGGGCACCGCGACGGCGGCGAACCCGGGCGACGACGCGACGATGATGGTCGGCACGGTCACCGACGGCTCGGTGTCGGTCGAGGTCGTCCGCGACGACTGAGGTCGGCGCGTCGTCGCGCTGTCTCGCAGCTGAGCCGCTTCCGGTCGCCCGCCTGCGATACCGGCCCGGTTCGCCAGCATCCCGTCGTTTTTCACCGCCCTCGCCCTCCGAAGCGGTATGGAGCTGTTTCCCGTCCCCGACGTGCCCGAGATTCGCGAGGGCGACGACCTCGCCGCCCTCGTCTCCGAGCGCGTCGACCTCCGGCCCGACGACGTGGTCTGCGTCGCCTCCACCGTCGTCTCGAAGGCCGAAGGGCGGTTCGCGGACCTCGACGACTTCCCGGCCGGCCCGCGGGCGCGCGAACTCGCCGCTCGCCTCGCCGAACTGACCGGCGACGAGAAGGACCCGCGGTTCGCGCAGGCGGTCCTCGAAGAGAGCGTCGACCTCGTCATGTCGGAGCCGTTCCTCCTGACGGAGACGCGGTTCGGCCACGTCGGCGTCAACGCCGGCATCGACCGCTCGAACGTCCCCGACCACGACCTGCTGTTGCTCCCGAAGCGCCCCAGCGAGTCGGCAGAGCGCATCCGCGCCGGCGTCGACGCCGACCGAGTCGTCGTCACCGACACCTGCGGCCGGCCGTTCCGCCACGGCCAGCGCGGCGTCGCCATCGGCTGGGCGGGCCTGAGCGCCTCGCGCGACTGGCGCGGCGAGGCCGACCGCGACGGCCGCGAACTCGGCGTCACCGTCGAGAGCGTCGTGGACGAACTCGCCGCGGCCGCCAACCTCGTGCAGGGCGAGGGCGACGGCGGCACGCCCGTCGTCGTCGTCCGCGACTTCGAGTGGGGCGACCACGGCGAAAGCGACGCCCACTTCCGAGACATCGACGGCGACTTCGTGCGACAGGCGCTCCGCGAGTGGCGCTACGACCCCTGACGACCCGCTTCACCATTCCACGCTCACACCACGCTCACACTACGTTCACACCATGCTCGGACTCGAACTCACCCCGGAACATCCCGTCGACGACCTCGTCGAACTGGGCGCGCAGGCGGAACGCGAGGGCTACGACTCGTGTTTCGTCTCGTGTCACTACAACAACCGCGACCCCTTCGCGGTCCTCGCGCGACTCGCGGCCGAGACCGACGACATCCGCCTCGGCCCCGGCGTCGCCAACCCCTACGAGCTACACCCCGTGACGCTCGCCGGCAAGGTGGCGACCGTCGCCGAGGCCTCGGGCGGTCGCGGCCTCCTCGGCATCGGCCCGGGCGACCCCTCGACGCTCCGCAACCTCGGCCTCGAAGACGAGCGCGGCCTCCGCTCCGTGCTGGAGGCGTTCAAGGTCGCACAGAAGCTCTGGGACGGCGAGCGCGTCAGCCACGACGGCACGTTCGAGGCGACCGACGCCGGCCTCAACTTCGACGTGCCCGGCGAGGTGCCGGTGTACGTCGGCGGCGAGGGCCCGCACATGTGTCGCATGGCCGGCAAGCACGCCGACGGCCTGCTGTTCAACGGCTCGCACCCCGACGACCTCGCGTGGGCGAGAGAACAGGTCGATATCGGCGTCGAGGACCGCCCCGACTCCCGCGGCGAGTTCACGCTCGCCGCCTACGCCAGCGTCTCCGTCTCGGAAGACGCGGACGCGGCCCGCGAGGCCGCCCGCCCGCCTGTCGCCTTCATCGCCGCGGGGGCGGCCCCGCCGGTCCTCGACAGACACGGCATCGACGCCGACCTCGCGGGCGACATCGGCGAGAAGATTTCGGCGGGCGACTTCTCCGAGGCGTTCGGCCTCGTCACGCCGGCGATGATAGACGCCTTCTCGATGGCCGGCACGCCCGACGACGTTGCCGACCGGATGGACGCGGTGCTCGAACACGCCGACGGCGTCGTGGTCGGGTCGCCGGTCGGCCCCGACCTCGAAGAAGCGATTACTCTCGCTGCGGCGGCCTACCGTTCGACGAGCCGACACCGATGATGCCGAGTTCCGCGCCGAGTGCGCCGAGGGCGACGTAGGCGAACGCGCCGACGGCGAGCAGGATGAAGACGTTGCCGAAGAGGAAACTCACCGTCGAGAGCGGGTCGCTCAGCGCCACGTCGGCGAAGGTCACCACCAGTTCGAGGACGCTCGTGAGGAGCGCGATGACGAAGTCCGTGAGTGTTGCCATGCGCGACTCTCGGGATTCGGGGGTATTGATTGTGTGGGTTTCGCACGGCGCTCACCCGTCCGGTGGAACTCGCCTCGCCCCCCGGTTCGCGGCGGTCGTCAACCGCGCCGCTCGGTCGGCACCGATAAGGACCGCGCCCGCGGACGCTGAGTCATGCCGAACCGCTCGCTCGACGACTTCGCCGGCGGCGACGACGGCGCTGACGACGAACCGACGGCTGTCGACGGCGCTGACGACTCACCCGATGCCGGCGACACCAATGCCAGCGACGCCGACGACCGCGACGTGAGCACGCTCGCCACCTACCGATGGACGCCCGAACCCGCGGCGTGCCCACAGTGCGGCGAGTCGGTGCAAAAGCGGTGGCTCGACGGCGACGAGTACGTCTGTCTGGACTGCAAGGACTGGTAGCGGCCGGGCGCACAAATATAGTAATCATTCGGTAACTATTCCCGCACGAGCCACCGCGCCACTTCGCACGACTCCGTCGGGGTGGCTCGACAACGTTGCTCCCAAGGAATGCTACCCGAGCCGACCGCTTCGTCGGCCGAATCCGCGGACGAACGTCTCCTCGTCGATGGCGAGCACCGTGGGTCGGCCGTGCGGGCAGGTGTAGGGCGTCCCGCACGAGCCGAGGCGCTCGACTAACCGCGCGGCCTCGTCGTCGGTGAGGTCGTCGCCGGCTTTGATGGACGGGTGGCACGCGAGGTCTTTCAGCAGTTCGTCCCTCGGGTCGGCGTCGTCGCCGGCGGCGACGTCGGCCACCACGTCCGCGAGCGCGTCCGGGGCGAACGGGCGACCGAGCGGTGCCGGGACCGCTTCGACGCGGTACGTTCCGGTTCCGTCCCCCTCGCCGAACTCGACGACGCGGAACCCCAGTTTTTCGACGAGGTCGCGGTTCGCGTCGAGGAGCGCCGCGTCGCCCGGCGACAGCGAGACGGTCGCCGGCGGGTCGACGGCGGCCGAGTCGATGCCCGCCGATTCGACCGCCTCGCGGAGTCGCTCGTAGTTGATGCGCTCGTGGGCCGCGTGCTGGTCGACGACGAGGAGTTCGTCGTCGGCCTCACAGAGCAGGTACAGGCCGCGGAAGCGCCCGATGACGCGGAGGTCGTCGAACACCGAGGCGGCCTCGACGGGCGCGAGCGAGCTATCGAGGTCCATCGCCACCTCGCCGCTCCGCCGGAGGTCGGCCGTCGAGAGCGCGTCGCGGACGCTCGCCTCGACCGCCTCGGCGACCGCGTCGGCGTCTCTGAAGCCCACCTCGTCCTTCGCGGGGTGGACGTTGTGGTCGACCCACGCGGGCGGCAGGCGGACTCTGACCACGCCGACCGGTTCGCGCCCGTCGGGAAGCAGCGTCCCGTAGCCGTCCGCGACCGCCCGGCGGAGTCGCGGTTCGGCGAGAGCGCGGCCGTTGACCGAGACGTGGACGTGGTCGCGTCGGGACCGCGTCACCTCGGGATGACAGAGCGCGCCGTCGACGTCGACCGTGGCCGTCTCGCCCGCGGCCTCGACCTCCCGCGCCGCGTCGAACGTCGAGGCGTGGCTCGCGGCGTCGCGGCCGTACACCGCCAAGAGCGCGTCGGCGAAGCGGCCGGTGCCGGGCGTCGCGAGCGTCTCGCGGCCGTCGTGTCGCAGGACGAACCGCACGTCCGGCCGCGTGAGCGCGTAGCGCGTGACGACCGCCGAGACGCGGGCGAACTCGGCTTTCGACGACGCGAGCGACTTCCTCCGCGCCGGGCGGTCGGCAAACAGGCCGGTCACGTCGACGGTCGTCCCGCGCGCCCGACCCGCGGGCGAGACGGTCTTGTCGCGCTCGCCACCGGGCGCGTTCTCGCCGCCGTCGACGACGACTCGCGTTCCCCGCGGGCCGCCGTCGTTCGTCGTCAGTTCGAGGCGGGCGGCGGCCGCGGCGATACTCGGGAGCGCCTCGCCCCGGAAGCCGAGCGTCTCGACGGTTTCGAGGTCGTCGGCCGCCGCAAGCTTGCTCGTCGTGTGTCGCTCGACCGCGAGCGCGGCGTCGGCCTCGGCCATCCCACGACCGTCGTCTGCGACGCGGATTCGGTCGGTGCCGTCGCCGTCGACGTCGGTTTCGACGGTCTCCGCGCCGGCGTCGAGCGCGTTTTCAATCAGTTCGACCACGACGCTCGCGGGCCGGGCGACGACCTCGCCGGCGGCGATTTTCGACCGCGTCTCCGGGTCGAGTCGGTGAATCATTCGAGTCTTCCTTTGAGGTCCGACAGGAGGTTCAGCGCCTCCAGCGGCGTGGTGTCCACGAGGTCGGCCTCGCGGAGCGCCTCGGCGACGGCTTCGAGTTCGGGGTTCGGTTCGGTCGTTTCGGCCGTCGCGGTCGCTCGGCTCGGATTCTCGCTCTCTCGGTGGCCGTTCTCCAGCCCATCGACGTAGGCCGCGAGCGTGCCGTCTTCGGCGGCCTCGTCGACCTCGCCGTTCGCGGCGGCGGCGACGCCGTCCCTTCCTGTGTCGGTCGCGCGCTCGGCGTCGGCGTCGGTCTCGGGTTCGTCCACGAGGGTCCGCGCCCGCTCGACCACGCTCGCGGGCACGCCGGCCAACTGCGCCACTTCGACCCCGTAGGACGACGACGAGGGGCCGTCGGCGACGCTGTGGAGGAACGTGACCTCGCCGTCGCGCCGCGCGGCGGTGAAGTGGAGGTTGAACACGCCCGCGCGGTCGTCGGCCGCGTCGGTCAGGTCGTGGTAGTGGGTCGCAAACAGCGTCGTCGCGCCGACCTCGTCGTGGAGGAACTCGGTGGCGGCACGGGCGATGGCGAGGCCGTCGGCGGTGGAGGTGCCGCGGCCGACCTCGTCGAGGAGGACGAGCGAGTCGCCGGTGGCGTTGTGGAGGATTTCGGTCAGCTCGCTCATCTCGCGCATGAACGTGGACTGGCCGCCCGCGATGTCATCGGACGCGCCGATGCGGGTGAACACGCGGTCGAGGACCGGCAGTCGGGCCGACTTCGCCGGGACGAAGCTCCCGACCTGCGCGAGGAGTGTGACGAGCGCCACCTGCCGCATGTACGTCGACTTCCCGGACATGTTGGGGCCGGTGACGAGCGCGACGCTCCCCCGCGGGAGGTCCGCGGGGTTCGGCACGAACTCGTCCTGCGCGCGCTCGACGACGGGGTGTCTGCCGGCGTCGATGCGGATGCCGGCGCTCTCGTCCGTGTCGCCCGCGTGGAACTCGGGTCGGGCGTAGTCGTTCGTCACCGCCACGTCCGCGAGGGTTCGGAGCACGTCGAGGTCCGCGAGGGCGTCCGCGACGGCCTGAACCCGGGCCGATTCGGTCGCCACGTCGGCGCGCACCTCGCAGAACAGGTCGTATTCGAGGGCGTCGGCGCGGTCCGAGGCGCGGAGAATCTCGTCCTCGCGCTCCTTCAGTTCGGGCGTGTAGAACCGCTCCGAGTTCTTCAGCGTCTGTCGGCGCTGGTAGTCGTCGGGGACGCGGTCGAGGTTCGGGTTCGTCACCTCGATGTAGTAGCCGTGGACCTGATTGTAACCGACCTCCAGCGAGTCGATGCCGGTGCGCTCCTGCTCGCGGGCTTCGAGGTTCGACACCCACTCGCGGCCCGCCTCGGCGGTGCCGCGGACGTCGTCCAGTTCGGCGTCGAAGCCGTCGGCGATGACGCCGCCCTCGGTAATCTCCTGCGGCGGGTCGGAGACGACCGCGTCGCCGACGAGGTCGCGCACGTCTTCGAGCTCGTCCAGCGAGTCGCGCAGGTCCGAAAGCAGGTCGGAATCGGTTCCGGCGAGCGCCTCGCGGATTTCCGGCACTCGGTCGAGCGTCGTCTTCAGCGAGCGCAGGTCGCGGGCGTCGGCGCGCTCCCGGGAGACGCGGGCGACGAGCCGTTCGAGGTCGTACACCGACGAGAGGTGGTCTCGGAGGTCGGCGCGGGCGAGCGCGTCGTCGCAGAGGGCCTCGACGGCGTCCAGTCGGGCCTCGATTCGGTCGCGGTCGACGAGCGGGCGGCGGAGCCACGCCTCCAGTCGGCGGCGGCCGAGCGCGCAGGCCGTCTCGTCGAGGACCGAAAACAGCGTGCTTCCCGCCCGGGCGCTCCGCGACTCGAACAGTTCGAGGCTCCGGATGGCCGTCGCGTCGAGTTGGAGGAACTCGCGGGGGTCGAACCGCGTGACGCGGGTGACGTACGCCAGTTTCGAGTCGCCCTGGGCGTACTCGGCGTAGGCGAGCGCCGCGCCGACCGCCCGGAGTTCGGCGTCCGACTCGACCACGGCGTCCGGCCGGGGCGCGTAGGCCGACAGCGTCTCGCGGGCCGCGTCGGCGTCGAACGCCCCCGGTTCGAACGGCGTCTCCATCGGGTCGAACGACAGGTCCGGGAGGTCGCAGTCGGGACCGACGACGAGTTCGGCGGGCGCGAGGCGTTCGAGTTCTTCGAGCGCCAGCGCGCGGTCCGCACCGGTGACGAGGCATTCGCCGGTCGACACGTCCACGACGGCGAGGCCGTAGGTGTCGCCCTCGGCGTCGTCGTCGCTTCCGTTCTCGCCGTCGCCGCCGCCCCGAGCGACCGCCCCGAGGTAGGTCGCCCGCCCGGCGTCGAGCAGTTCCTCGTCGACGACGGTGCCGGGCGTGATGAGTTGGGTGACCGCGCGGTCGACGAGGCCGGACGCCTCCTCGGCGTCTTCGACCTGTTCCGCGAGCGCGACCCGGTAGCCGGCGTCGAGCAGGCGTTCGAGGTAGCCCGCGGCGTTGTCGATGGGGATGCCCGCCATCGGCCACGTCCCGGTGGAGTCCTCGCGCTGGGTCAGCGTCACCTCGCAGGTGCGGGCGACGGCCTCCGCCGCGCCGCAGAACGCCTCGTAGAAGTCGCCGACCTGAAACAGCACGACGGCGTCGTCGTGTTCCTCGCAGAGGTCGGCGTACTGCGAGAGCATCGGCGTCAGGTCGTCTCGCACTGCCAGCATCTCCGGCGGCGCGCCGTACACCGCCTCCCGCTGGGCGTCCGCGTTCATACCCACAAGGCGGGCGGCCGAGCAATAAAAACGGCCGGGAACGATGCGGTGGGCGGTCGCCCGTCCGCGCCGCCGCCCGCGACTGCGGCGTGTGGGCGACCAGCAAGGCCAATGTACACACCCAGCAAGGTTAGGTAGGCTGAGGCAATACTAACACGCAGAGACCCGTCGGCGGTGCGGACGGTCGGCGGGGCATCCGGGATATCAATGACTGATGCACATGCAGACGCCGACTTCGACCCCGCGCCCTCGGTCGAGGCGGTGTCGGACCTCGCGACACGAATCTCCGAGAACGTCGAACGGGTCATCGTCGGCCACCACGACGCCATCGAAGACATCATCGTGGCGCTGTTCGCCCGCGGTCACCTCCTGTTGGAGGACGTGCCGGGCGTCGGCAAGACGATGCTCGCCCGCGCTATCGCCACCTCGATAGAGGGGGAGTTCGAGCGCATCCAGTTCACGCCCGACCTCCTCCCGTCCGACGTGACGGGCGTGAACGTGTTCAACCAACAGACCAGCGAGTTCGAGTTCCGCGAGGGACCGGTCTTCGGGAACGTCGTCCTCGGCGACGAGATAAACCGCGCGCCGCCGAAGACGCAGGCCGCGCTCCTCGAAGTCATGGAGGAGCTTCAGGTGACCGTCGACGGCGTCACCCGCCGCGTCCCCGACCCGTTCACCGTCATCGCCACGCAGAACGACGTGGAACCCGACCGGACGTACGACCTCCCGCTGGCCGAACTCGACCGGTTCATGAAGAAGATTCACCTCGGCTACCCCAACGAGGCCGAGGAGACGGAACTGCTCGGCCGCGTCTCGGGCCACCATCCCATCGAGTCGCTCGAACCCGTCGCATCGGCGGGCGACGTGCGCGACGCCCGCGAGCGCATCCTCGACGTGACGGTGAGCGAGCCGGTCCGCAGCTACGTCTCTCGGCTCGCCGCCGACACCAGAGCGCGCGCCGACCTCGGCGTGAGCCCCCGCGGCTCCATCGCCCTCGTCCGCGCCGCGCAGGCCCGCGCCGCACTCGACGCCCGCGACTACGTCGTCCCCGACGACGTGCAACGCGAGGTGCGGAGCGTCTGGGCCCACCGCATTCGGACGACCGACGAGCGCGCCGGCCGCGACGTGGTCCAGCGGGCGCTCGACACCGTCCCGGTCGAGTGAGAGCGATGCGGCTCACCCTCCGCGGCTGGGTCGCCGTCGCGGTCGTGGTCGTCGGCGTCGCCAACGCCGTCGCCTACGGCCCGCGGGCGCTCAACGCCGTCGTCGTCCCGGTCGCCGTCGGCCTCGTCGTCGGCGCGGTGCAGGTCTGGCGCGTCTCGCCGCCCCGCGTCGAACGCGTCGCGCCCGACGACGGCTTCCCCGGCGAGACCCACACCGTCTCGCTCGATATCGACGCCGACCGGCCGTTTCCGGCCACCGTCACCGACGCGCTCTCGCCCGGTCTCGACGGCGACACCGTGGTCGATTCGGTCGTCGGTGACGGCCGCATCGACTACGAAGTGACCTACCGCGGTCGCGGCCCGGCGACGCTCGGTCCGGCGACCGTCGTCGCCCGCGACATCCTCGGCCTGTTCTCGACGTCGTTCACCGCCGGCGGGACGACCGAAGTGCTCGTCTTCCCGCGGGTCCGGTCGCTCGGCGCGACCGCCCGCCGCGACCTCTCGGCACTCGCGGACGCGGGGCGAACCGACGAGCGCGCCGAGTTCGACCGCCTGCGGGAGTACGTCCCCGGCGACCCGCTCCGCGACATCCACTGGAAGTCGAGCGCCAAGTCCGGCGACCTCGTGGTGAAAGCCTACGCCGACCGGGTCACGGCCGACGCGGTGCGCGTCTCGGCCGGCGCGACCGACGGCCACGAGGACGACGCGGCGGAGGCGGCCGCGGCGCTCTGCTGTGCGCTCCTCGACGCCGGGGTTCCGGTCCACCTCACCTCGCCCGCGGGGGTCGTCGAGGCGACGCCCGGCGACCGACGGCGCGTCCTCGGCCACCTCTCGCGGCTCCGCTCGGGGTCGGTCCCCGACGAGACCGCCGCGGTCGTCGTCAGCGGCGACGCCGGGAAGACCCGGGTCGCGCTCGGCGGCCGCGAGACCACGTTCGACCGCCTGCGCGCCGACGGCGACGCAGTGGGTGGGTCGAACCGGAATCCGGCGAGTCGCGTCGGAACCCGCCGACCCGACTCGGGGGTGTCGGCGTGACGGTCGCCGGCGAGTCGTCGTCCGGTTCAGCCGGCTCGACGAACACCGTCTTCGGCGTCCCCGCGGGCCTCCTCGCCACGGCGGCGTCGTTGGTCCTCATCGGCGCGTTCCTCGCGGTCGTCTACGACATCACGGACGTGGTGGGCCGCCGCGACCAGTTCGTCCTCCTCGCTGCGGGGACGCTCGGCCTCGCCACCGTGGTGGGGTGGACACTCCGCCCCCGCTACGCGCTCGGCCTCGCGGTTCTCATCGCCGGCGGCGGCTTCGCGGCGTACTTCCTCGCGCTCCCCGAGAGCCAGGTCGCGCTGCTCTCGCCGGAGCGCCTCCTGGCCGACACGTTCGCGCTCCTCAGCGGCCTCTCGGCGCTCCGGCTCCTGTCGGCCGACGTGTGGGCGCTCGCGGTGACGCCCGGCCCGGTGTTCCTCGCGTGGTATCTCGCGGTCCGCGGGCGAATCGCGCCGGCCGTCGCGGTCGCCGGGAGCGGCCTCGGCCTGTTCGTCCTCACCACCGACGCGACGGGGACGCTCACGCTCCTCGGCGTCGGCGCGGGCATGGCCGCGGTCGGCTTCGACGGCATCGACCGCTTCGGGAGCGCCGGCGGCCAACTCGACGTGCTGACAATCGTCCTCGCCGCGATGGTCGTGCTCTCTGCTACCGTCACGGTCCTCCCCGGCGCGGGCGGGTCGCCGGTCATCCCCGACGGGGGCGTGGCCGAGGAGCCGACCGTCGAAGCCAGCCTCGTGAGCGCGGACGACCGCATCTCAATCGTCGGGAGCATCAGTCTCTCGCCGCAGGTCCGCTTCGAGGTCCAGAGCACCTCGCCGGACTACTGGCAGACCGCGACGTTCGACCGCTACACCGGCGACGGCTGGGTCAGGACCGGCGACACCCGCGACTACGAGGGCGGCCGGTTGACCGGTCCCGAAGGCCCCTCGCGGCTGGTCCGCCAAACCGTCACGCCGGCGACGCCGCTCGATTCGATGCCCGCGGCGTGGCGGCCCGTCGCCGTCTCCGGCGAGGTCGAAAACGAGACGCTCGTCACTCAACAGGGGAACCTCCGGCCCGACCGCACCGTCGAAATCGGGGAGACCTACAACGTCACGAGCGAGGTCCCGCAGCACACCGCGGCGTCGCTCCGGCGGACGGGAACCGACTACCCCGACGAGATACGCGAGCGGTATCTCGCGCTGCCCGACAGCACGTCCGACCGCGTTCGCGACCGCGCCGCCGAAATCGCGGGCGACGCGGAGACGCCCTACGACAAGGCCGTCGCGGTCGAGGAGTGGCTCGAAGCCAACAAGGAGTACTCGCTTCGGGTGTCTCGACCCGACGGCGACATCGCCGAGTCGTTCCTCTTCGAGATGGACGCCGGCTACTGCACCTACTACGCCTCGACGATGGTCGTGCTCCTCCGCTCTGAGGGCGTCCCCGCGCGGTTCGTCACCGGCTACACGACCGGCGAGCAGGTCGGTGACGACCGCTACGTCGTCCGCGGCCTCGACTCCCACGCGTGGGTCGAAGTCTACTTCGAGGACACCGGCTGGGTGCGCTTCGACCCGACGCCCGCCGGCCCCCGAGAGGACGCGGAATCGACGACGCTCAGCGACGCCCGCGACGAGGGCCAGACGGGCATCGACACCGACGAGACGGACGCCGAGTCCAACGAGACCGACGAGCCCACGCCGACCGCGACCGACACCGAGACGCCGACCGAAAACGGGACCGAGACGAACGCGACGCCCGCCGACGGCAGCCCGCCGGGCCCCGGTATCGACGAGCGCCTCGGCGTCACCCCCGCGGGCGACGGCGCGGCCGAAGACGACGAGGGCGGCGGCCTCATCCCCGAACTGCCGTCTCGGGAGACGCTGTTCGTCGGTCTCGTCGGCCTCCTCGGCGTCGCCGCCGGCGTCAGGCGAACGCGGCTCCCGGCGCACCTCCGGTTTGCGACCGCGGCGTACCAGCGGCGCACCGACTCGCCGGCCGCCGACGTGTTCCGGGCGTACGACCGCCTCGAACTCGCCCTCGAACGCGAGTACCGGCCGCGTCGCCCCGGCGAGACGGTCAGGGCGTATCTCGACTCGCTGTCCCTCGTCGGCGTCGACGAGCGGACCCGACAGGTCGGCCGCCTCTACGAGCGCGCGAAGTACGGCGACGGCGTCACCCGCGCCGACGCCGACGAGGCCGTGGCCGCGGCGAACGCCGTCGTCCGCGGTCGTCTGCCGCTCGTCAGACGCTGGACGGACTGAGCGGCACGAAGAACCGCGTCACTTTTTCTGCGTGCGCTCGCACGAACGCCCAATGGCGACACGAGACGCTGTCTTCGCACTCCTGTGTGCCGCCCTCTGCGTGCTCGCCGTGGTCGCGCCGACCGCGGCCGCACAGGAGAGCACCGCGAGCGGTCCGGGCGTCGAACCGCTCGTCCAGCAGGGCGTCGAACCCGACAGCACGCGAATCGTCGTCGAGGTCTCCGAGCGCGGCGACGCCCGCTGGGAGATTCAGTACTGGACCCGGCTCGACGACGAGAACACGACCGAGGCCTTCCGGTCGCTCCAAGACGACGTGCGGGCCAATCCCGACGACTACACCGCGGCGTTCGCGGAGCGCATCGCCTCGACCGTCGGGGCCGCCGAGAACGCCACCGGCCGGGAGATGGCCGCGACGAACGTCTCGGTCGCCGCCGAGACGCGGTCGCTCCCCGATAGCTTCGGCGTCGTCAGCTACTCCTTCGAGTGGTCCAACTTCGCGGCGGTCGACGGCGACCGACTCGTCGTCGGCGACGCCATCGAGGGCTTCTTCCTCGACAGTAGCTCCCGGCTCATCCTCTCGTGGCCCGACGACTACGGCGCGACGACCGTCGAGCCCGCGGGCGACGAGACCCGCGAGAACGCGGTCATCTGGCGCGGAACCCAGACCGAGTTCGTCTCGGGCGAGCCGAACGTCGTCCTCGAACGCGGCGCTGGCGGCTCGGAACCCTCGGCGACGCCCACGCCCACACCGACGCCGGGCGACTCCGAGACGCCCGCCGCGGGCGACGACCCGTTCCCGACGACGACCGCGCTCATCGCACTCGCGCTCGCGCTCGTCGTTCTCGTCGGTGCCGGCGCGGTCTATCTCCGCTCGCGGGGCGCGCTCGGCGGCGGCGACGGCGGTGCAGACGCGGCTGGCGAGACAGACGCCGGAGTGTCCGCCGAGGCGACTTCCGCGAGCGCGGGCGAAGCCGGTTCGGAACCGGCGGCCGACGACGCCGCGACCTCGCGGGCGACCGCCGATGCCGGTGCAGATACCGCCGCCGCCGACGATACCGACGAGTCCGACGCGAGCGACGACGGCGAGCCGAGTCCGCCGCCGGAACTCCTCAGCAACGAAGAGCGCGTCCTCCGGCTCATCGAGTCCCGCGGGGGGCGCATCAAGCAACAGGAGGTCGCCGGCGCGCTCGACTGGACCGACGCGAAGACGAGCAAGGTCGTCCGCGGGATGCGCGACGAGGGGACCATCGAGGGCTTCCGCCTCGGCCGCGAGAACGTCCTGCGACTGCCCGAAGACGACGACGGAGGCGCGGACGCCCCCGACGGCGACGGCGACTCGAACGGGGTATAAATTTCTTACGACCGTTTCGGTCGGTGGTCGGTTCCTAATCGGGAGACGGCGTCGCCCCGAACGCGACTCTCAAACTGCCGTTGACTGGGGTTGATTCGGGGGCACGACCGCACGCTTATATCGGAACGGAGTTCCAAAACGAGGGTGATGAGTCGACGAACCGCTGTGCTCGCCGTCGCTGCCGCCGTGTTGCTGGCGACGGTGGGCGCACCGCTCGCTCTCGCCGCCTCGGCCGGACCGACGGGAACGGCGGCCGCGGCCACCGATGGTTCGGTCGCCGCGCCCGTCGCACAGACGACCGCGAACGACAGCGCGACCACCGACACGGCGGGCAACGACAGCGCCGCGTCGTCGGAGACGCTTCCCGGGCAGCGCCTGTCCGCCGTCATCGGCGTACAGGGCTCGGAGACCAACGGCGAACTCGAACGCCGCAGCTTCGACGCGCGCTTCGCGAACGCGAACTCGAACGCCTCGAAGGCCGCGGTCGTGGCCACGCAGGTCGAGACGGTCCGCGAGCGCCTCACCGAACTCGAACAGCGCAGGGACCGCCTCGAAGCCCAGCGCGAAAACGGGACGCTCTCCGAGGGCCAGTACCGCGCGCGACTGACCCGGACGGTCGCCGACATCGAGCGCACTCGGAGCATGCTGAACCAGACGACTGACGCCGCCTCGACGGTCCCCGCCCAAGAGCTCTCGGCCCGCGGCGTCGAGACGGCCGAACTCGACCGGCTCCGCACGAACGCGAGCGAACTCACCGGCCCCGAAGTGGCCGAAATCGCCCGCGGAATCGCGGGGAACCCCGGCAAGGGCATCGGCCGCGAGCGCGCCGCAAACGAGACGGAAACCGACGCCGGCGGACGACCCGACGACGCGGGGCGGAGTGACGCCCCGGGAAACTCGCGTTCTGAGGCGAGCGACCGCGCCGCGGACGCCCGCGCCGACGCCGGGAACGCGACCAACGGAACCGAGACCGACGGAAACGCAACTAACGGAACCGTGACCGATGTGGCCGGTGGCGAATCCGACGGGGCCGCCGACGGCCCGGACCGCGGCAACGCCCCGGAGACGCCGCCCGGGAACGACAAGCGGGCGAAGGACGCCGACGGGAGCGATGTCGCGGTACCCCCCGCCGACGAGCGGTCCGACGACGATACGACCGCGACCGACGACGATACGACGGACGACGAATCGGAAACGTCGTCCACGGACGACTCGGGCGCTTGAGGGCGCGGACGGCGACCCCGCCTCCCGATACTGTTTAATATCCCCATCTTGTAGGTCCACACTGTAATGTCGGAAGTCTGCTCGACGTGCGGGCTCCCTGAAGAGCTCTGCGTCTGCGAGGACGTGGCGAAAGAGTCTCAGGAGATAGTCATCCGCATCGACGAGCGCCGCTACGGAAAAGAGGTTACAGTCATCGAGGGATTCGACCCGAGGGACGTCGACATGGACAGCCTGTCGTCGGACCTCAAGTCGAAGTTCGCTTGCGGTGGAACCGTCGAAGACGATTCCATCGAACTCCAAGGCAACCACCGCGGCCGCGTGGAGGACTTCCTCCGCGAAAAGGGGTTCAACGTCGCGTGACCGACCTCTGAGTTAGCCCGCCGTCGAGATTTTTTCGAAGCAAGCCAGCGCGCGCGAGCCGTTAGTCCGCCAATTCCCCGACCGTTCGCGTCTCCAGTCGCGTCACCGCCCAGCGACGCCGTTCAGTTCCTCTCGTCGCCGTCTTCTTCGTCGCCGTCCGCACCCTCGTCGAGGCCCTCTTCGAGCGGGCCGTCCCACGCCGCGAGCCCGCCGGCCATGCTCTGGATGCGGGCGTCTTCGGTCCCCTCGTAGGCCGACAGCAGGCGGACGGCCTGCACGCTCGCCTCGCCCCGCGGGCAGACGGTGACGATGCGTTCTGCGCCCGCGACGCGGTCGAGATGCGAAACGAGGTTCGAAAGCGGGACGTTGATGCTCCCCGGCACGTGCCCGAGCGCGAACTCCGCCTCCGTGCTCACGTCCACGACGAGCGGCGGGTCCTCGCCGGCGAGGAGTTCTTCGACTGCTGCGGGGGTGACCTCGTCGACCATTTACAGCAGGCCCTCGTCGCGGGCGAAGAGCACGCCCTCGACGGTCGCGTCGTTCGTCGGCGGTTCGGTCGCCCGCTCGATGGCTTCCTCGACCGGCACGGCGCGGACCGAGAGGAACTCGTTGTCGTCGAGGTCGCGCTCGACCGGCGTGAGGCCCTCGGCGAAGACGAAGCCGCGGCGGTGCCGGAGGACGCCCGTCGAACACCACACGTCGCCGATGACCGACGCCGAGTCGGCGGCGAAGCCCGTCTCCTCGCGGAGTTCGCGCACCCCGGCGTCGGTGAACGACTCGCCCTTCTCGACGACGCCCGCGGGCAGTTCGAGCTGCGTCTGGCGGATGTTCGGCCGGTACTGCTCGACGAAGACGACGTGGTCGTCCGCGACCGCGACGACGACGACCGCGGTCGCCAGTTCGGCCCAGTAGTAGCGCTTCGTGGTTCCGTTGGGCTGTTCGACGAGGTCGTAGCCGCCGGTGAACCAGCCGGTGTCGTACTCGGTTTCGGACTCCAGTACGCGCCACTCGGGGTCGGGCAGGCGCTCGTGTCGGCGGCCGTCGTCGGTCATCGGTCCGCTCCGGTCGCGTCGCTCTCGGATTCAGTCTCACTCCCGTCGCCCTCGGCTTCCTCTCCGAGGAGCGCGTCGCGGTAGATGCGGCCGAAGGCGTTGCGTCGGAGCGTGCTGACGGCGGCGTCCTCCTCGTTTTGGAATGTCGTCGCCAGCACCGTCTCCGCGAAGGGGACCGCGTGCCACGCGACGCGCTCTACGTCGGGGTTGCCGAGTTCGACCACCTCGTACTCCTCGTGGGTCGAACGCCAGTCGTCGAACTCGGCGCGCGTGCCGACCGTGACCGAAAGCGACTCCGCGAACAGCGCGTTCCGGACGGTCTCGATTACGTCGCCGGTGACGCGTTCGCTGTACTCCTCGCGGTCGAACTCCATCGCCTTGGCCGTCTCGCGGACGACCACCTGTGCGGTCGGTCCGACGCGGTCGAAGGCGGCCTCGGCCTCGTCGAGCGACGCCGGCGCAATCGTCCCGTGGGTTTCCATCGCCAGTCGGTTCGGGGTCCGGACTTACGACTCTTTCCTGTCCGCGCCGTCGGTCTCCTCGCCGCGGTCGTCGGCATCGGTGGCGTCGCGGGCGTCGTCGCCGTCCCGCGGCGCGTCCTCACGCTCGCCGTTCTCGCCGTCCTCGCCGTCGTCCGCGACCATCTCGCGGGTGAGCGACTGCGCCTCCTCGAAGATGCGCGCGGCGTCACCCGACAGCGACTCCGACCCGCCGGCCCCGCCGAACGGTTGCGGCTGTCGGTCGGGGATGTCGTGGTCGTGTTCCTGTCCGTGCGGGTGAGCATGGCCGGGGCCGCCCGTGCGGTCGACCGTGTCTTCGAACACCTCGTCGAACTCGCGTTCCTCCGCGAGGTCGGCCACGAGCGGGCCGAGCGAGTCGGCGTTCAGGTCGGCCCACTCGGGGGCGTGTTCGTCCAGCCACGTCTCGTGGTCGTCGCCGTGGACGATGGCCTGTAACGCGAGGTGGTTCGCGAGGTGCGTCTCGTCGCGTTGCGGCGCGTCGCAGACCGGACAGGCGTATCCCATGCCCGCCGGTAGCGGCTCTGTGTACCAAAACCCGTCGCACTCTCGCGTCGCCCAGTGTCGCGTTGCGTCGCGTCGTGTCGTTTCGTGTCGCATCGCGCCGCGTCGGCGTCGTCGGTCGTCAAAGGAAATGTGGCCGCCTCGCCCGCGTGGTGATGGTGGTGGTGGGTGCGGGCGGCGGTCGGCAGTCGCGGCACCCCCGTGGAGTGCGGCGTAGTGTGGTGGTTGTGGTGGTGGGATTACCGATTCGTTCGTGTGTCGATGCGTCAGGCGGGCGTGACGATGACCGTGCCGTCGGCCCAGACGGTCACGTCGCAGGCAGCGTACCGGAACCCGATTCGACCGCGAGCGGGCGCTATCGACCCGCGAGTGCCGCCGTCGGTCGCCGCCACCCGCGCCAGCGGGGCGAACAGTTGACAGAGCGCGTCGGGGTCGATAGCCTCGGACAGCGGTGGGAGGTCGATGGCGTCCACGCCGTGCAGTTGAGCGGTCGCGGTGACGACCGTCACCGCCAGAGTGTCTCGTCTGCTCCAGTCGTGTCGGGCGACGACCTCGTCAGTCGACCCCGTATTCCATCCCACATCGTTGCCCGGTAACACGCGAGTTTCGTCCATGGTTCGGTTCGCGCCGGCGCCTCGCCGACATCCGCACCGATGACGCTCGCGGGTATATCGGTCGCTGCTATCCAACTAGTGGTGACGCGCGCGCCACCTCTAGGTACCTAGAACCGCAACTGAAAATCAGTTGGTATCGCTGGTCTACACGTGGTACGTCGTCACTCGAAGACGCGTTCGACCAGTTTTCGCTCGGCCGCGCGCAGGTGGTACTGGTAGGTCGGCGCGCTGATGTCGAACGTCTCGGCGAGCGTCTCGGCGGTGCTGCGGCGCGGCCACTCGTAGAACCCGGCGAGGTGGGCCGCCCGAATCGACTCGTGCTGGCGGCTCGTCCACGCCTCGCGCATCTCGGCGGCGAACGTCTGGGGCGACTCGGCCCCGGCGGCGGTCCGCCGCGACAGCAGACTCGTCCCGGGGTAGTTCGAGTCGAGCGCGTCGACGAACGACCGGACTCGGACGCGCGTCGGAACCTCGGCGGTGAGCGTGGTTTGCGTCGGCGTCGCGTCGAGCGCGCGGAGCGTCGCCTCCGAGGCGTACAGCGTCTCGAACAGCGACTCCCGCGGGAGGCGGAGTTCGAACAGCGACCCCGAGTCGTCGGTCGAGACGTGGCGCACGCGCGTCGCGATGTCTCTCCCGGCGGCGACGACGTCCTCGGGCTCCGCGTCGCTGGCGACGAACGCGATGACCGAGCCGTCGGACTGCGGGATGACGCCGCTGAGACTCACCGCGCGGCCGACCCGCCGGGCGAGCCGCGATATCGACAGCCGGTCGCCGCCGAGCCGTACCTGTACGCTCGTCCGGCGCTCGGTCAACATGGCGTCGGCGCGCCCCGTGGCCGCGAGCGCGTAGCCGACCGCCTCCCCCAGTTCGGTGAGCAGGCCGTCGTCGTCGAAGGCGCTCGCCCCGGTCGCGTGGACGACGAACAGCGCCTCCACTTGGCCGTCAGCGACCGCGGGGATGACCGCGATGGCTCGGAACCCGTAGCTGAGGGCGTCGCCGCGGTGGTCGGCCCACGCGGGGTCGTCGAGCACGTCCGCGACCACCTGCTTCTCTCGGCTCTCCACGGCGGCTTCGAGCAGCGAACACAGCGGGTCCGCGGTCGCCACCTCACCGAGCCGGTCGGCGTAGGCGGTGTCAGCGCCGTGGACCGCGTCGCTCGGCGGGCGGTACGCCTCGTCGATGTCGCTGACCTCGGCGTGCCAGACGACCGTGATACCGTCGGTGTCGACGAGGTGTTCGGCAACTTCCGACAGCGCCGCGCCCCGGGTCGGCGCGCGGATGAGCGACTGGTTGATGTTCCGGATGGTCTCGTTGATTCGGTCGAGCCGGGTGAGCGCCTCGTTTTGGGCTTCGAGCCGGCGGTCGCGCTCGCGGAGCTCCGCCTCGGCGTCGATGCGTTCGAGCAGCTCCTCGACGGTCGCGGAAAGCAGGTTCACGAGCTCCACGTCGACCTCGTTCGGCGCGACGGTGCCGGGATGGCCGGTGACGAGCACGCCGTGGCGACCGAGCGGCGCGGCGATGACGCGCTCGACGCCGTCGACGACGCCCCCGTCGGGCGCGAGTTCGACCACGCGGACCTCGCCGGAGACGAACGCGTCCCAGACGCCGCCGCGGTCGAGGCCGCCGTCGAGCGGTTTGTCGCCGAGGCCGGTCCCCGCCGCGCCCACGCGGACGAGACTCGTGTCCGCCTCGTCGAAGACGAACAGTTCGGTTCGGGCGTCACCGAGCACCTCGTCGCAGGCGTCGGCGGCCGCCCGGAGGACGGTCTGTCTGTCGGTCGCGCCCATCATCTCGCGGGTCCGGTCGTGGAGCGTCGCCAGCAGGCGCTCGTAGCGGTGTCGCTTCGTCACGTCGCGGAGGACGCCGACCGAGCCGACCTCCTCGCCGCCGACGACGAGCGGCGTTCGGTGGTTCTCGACCCGGACGACCTCGCCGTCGGGCGTCCGGAGTTCGAGTTCGACGATGCCTCGCGACGTGGCCGCGAACGCCTCGTCGCTCCCGTCGGTCGCGGTGGCGTGCTGGGCGAGCAGGGCCGTCGACGAGCCGATGACGCGGTCGCGGTCGAGTCCGGTGAGCCGCTCGAACGCCGGATTGACGGCCGCGAACCGCCCCTCGTCGTCCAGCGCGTACACCGCGTCGGCGACGGCCGCCAGCATCCGCCCGTACTGCTCGGCTTCGACCTCGTGTTCCAACCGCTCCGTGATGTCGGTGAAGTAGACGGACAGCCCCGTCTCGGAGGGGTACGCCCGAACCGCGTACCACGTTTCGAGGCGCTCGTAGTAGGTCTCGAAGGTCGCGGGCTCCTGTCGCTCCATCGCGCGCTCGAACTCCTCGCGGAAGACGCTCGCCTCGGGGACCGAGTCCCAGATGCGCGTCCCCAGCACCGCCGCGGCGGACATCCCGAGTCCGTGTTCGGCCGTCGAGTTGACGTACGTGACCCGCCAGTCCGCGTCGAACCCCATCACCGCCTCGTCCATCCGCGCTAACACCTCCGAGAGCGCCCCTTTGAGCTCGTGACGCTCGCTCGCCGCGCCGACGACGGCCGCGATGTTCTCCAAGAACAGCACGTCGTCGTCGCAGAACTGCCCGCAGGCGACGCCGTGGACGTTGATGACCCCCCAGCAGGTCCCGTCGCCGCCGATGGCCGCACTCATCCCGCTTTTCGGTCCCGACGGGGGGCCGTCGGCCGCGCGCTCGAAGCGCTCGTCGGCGTCGAAGTCGTCGACGAGCGTCGAACGGCCGGTCCGGTAGGTCTCGGCCGCCTGCGTCCCTCCGACCGCGGCGGGTCCGTGACTCCGGTCCGCCGACCAGCCCGCGGCGGCGGCGACGCGAAACGCGCCGTCGTCGAGCCCCTCGAAGATGGTGACGGAGTCCGCGTCGAGCACGTCGCGGACGCGACGCGCGGCGTGGTCGAGCGTCGAGTCGAGGTCGGCGGCGGTCAGCGCCCGCGTGCCGACTTCCGAGACGACGCGCTGTTGTTCGATGCGGTCTCGGTGGTCCCGTGCGAGGCTGCACTCGCCGAGCGCCCGCTCGACGCGAAAGGCCAGCCACGACATCGTCTCGGGGTCGTCGTCGCGGACGACGTAGTCCGTCGCGCCGGCTTCGACCGCGCGCGCCGCGACCTCGCGGTCGGCGGCCGCGACGACGACCGGGATGTCGATACCCTGCGCGTAGATGTCGCGGACGAACGCCCCCTCGTCACCGGTCGTCGTGGGTGCGGTGAAGACGACACACGAGACGGCCGCGGCGGCGACGAGCTCCGCGCGCGCCGCGGCGGGGGTGCGAACGTGGCGGACGACCGTCGTCTCGTCGAGCGACGACAGCGACGAGTCGAGCGACGCCGCGAACGCGTCGTCGTCACTCACACAGAGGACGGTGGGGGGCGGTAACACAACTCGTGTACGCGGCTCG
Organism: Haloferax sp. Atlit-109R; assembly: GCF_003665865.1. Taxonomy (NCBI): domain Archaea; kingdom Methanobacteriati; phylum Methanobacteriota; class Halobacteria; order Halobacteriales; family Haloferacaceae; genus Haloferax; species Haloferax sp. Atlit-109R. Next base: position 965,408 of record NZ_QPLO01000002.1, on the reverse strand, counting down.
TCGTGATAAGCCCTCGTTCGACCGTCTGCGGTCCTGTCAAGCGCTTTGCCACTCGGCTACGTCGAGGACCATGACGTACGCGTCCTCGCCGTCGCCGTAGTAGCTCGGCACCCGGCGGGCGGGTTCGAAGCCGAGGCTCCGGTAAAGGCCGATTGCCGGCTCGTTCGAGGCGCGGACTTCGAGTTTCACGACGGTCGCGCCCGCGATGGCCATCGCCGTCAGCGACCGGACGAGCAACCGCCGGCCGAGGCCGTTGCCGCGGGCCGCCGGGCGGACCGCGAGGTCCTTCACGTGGCCGATGTCGTTGCCGTGGTTGGGCATCACGTCGGCGACGACGTAGCCGAGCACCTCGTCCCCGCGGGCGGCGACGAGGAACGCCGGCTCGTCGACGAACATCTCGAACGCGGAGTACGGCCACGGCTCGGAGAAACAGGTCCGCTCGATGCGGAGCACGTCGAGGAGGTCCGCCCGGTCGACTCGCCTGACGACCGCGTCGTCGGCGAGCGCGTCGTCGAACGCCGTCACGCCCGGCGCTACGTGGTTGGCACGCAAAAGCCCGACGGCACGGGCCTGCGGGAATCGGGAGGAACGCTCACGGTCGCGGGCGGGTCCCCCCGCCGGCCGCGCGATGGCCGCCGCTCGCCGCGCGAAAAAGTGAGAAGGTGGTGTCGGTCGCGTTCAGTCGTCCGCGGGGGCAGCGCCGCCCTCGGCCTGCTGCTTCGTGAGGGGGAGCTTGCCGCCGGCGGTGAGGATACGACGCTCGCGTTCGGAGGCGTGCAGGTTCGCCGTCGCTTCCCAGTCGTCGTTCACGCGGATGGTGAACTCTTCCTGGCCGGATTCGACGGCGTCGGCAACGTCGTCGACGATTTCGACGTCGTCGCCCTGCTCGATCTTCTCGTACGTCTCCTCGTCGATTGCGAGGGGGACGATACCGAAGTTGAACAGGTTCGCCTTGTGGATGCGAGCGAACGACTGCGCGAGGACGGCCTCGATGCCGAGGTACATCGGACACATCGCGGCGTGTTCGCGCGAGGAGCCCTGACCGTAGTTCTCGCCCGCGACGAGGACGCCGGAGCCGGCTTCCTTGGCGCGCTGGGCGAACGTCTCGTCGACGCGCGAGAGCGTGAAGTCCGAGAGGCGCTCGATGTTCGAGCGGAACTTGAGGATGTCGGACGTCGCCGGGATGATGTGGTCGGTCGTGATGTTGTCCTCCATCTTCAGGAGGGTCTCACCCGAGATGTCGGAGCCGAGGGGGTCCTGCAGGGGAACTTCGCCGATGTTCGGGCCCTTGATGAGCTCGTCGTCGATGGCGTCGTCGGCGTAGATGAGGTCCGTCTTCGAGCCGTCGTACTTGTCGGGGAGTTCGACGCCGGGGGCGTCGAGGCCGAGCTCGTCGGCGAGGTCGCGCGGGTCGACGATTTCGCCCTTGAGCGCCGCGGCGGCGGCGACCTGCGGCGAACAGAGGTAGACGTTGTCGTCTTCGATGCCCGAGCGGCCCTCGAAGTTGCGGTTGAAGGTGCGCAGCGAGACGGAGTCGGAGGCGGGGACGTGGCCGATACCGATACACGGGCCACACGTCGCCTCGGAGACGTTGACGCCGGCCGCCATCATCTCGGCCGTCCAGCCCTCGCGGGCGAGCATCTCGCCGGCCTGCTTCGAACCGGGCGCGACGATCATCTCGAGGTGCTTTGCGACCTCCTGGTCCTTGACCATCTTCGCGGCCGGGAGGACGTCCTCGTAGCCGCCGTTGGTACAGGACCCGACGAGGACCTGCTCGACCGTCTCGCCGGCGACTTCGCGGACCGGCACCACGTTGTCGGGCATCGACGGGCAGGCGATGAGCGGTTCGAGCTCGCTGAGGTCGATGACGATTTCGTCGGCGTATTCGGCGTCGTCGTCGGCCGTCAGCTCGACGTACTCGTCGCCGCGGCCCTGACGTTCGAGGTAGTCTTTGGTCTTCTCGTCGGTCTCGAACAGCGACGAGGTGGCACCGAGTTCGGTCCCCATGTTGGTGATGGTGGTTCGCTCGGGCACGGTGAGCGATTCAGCACCGGGGCCGGTGTACTCGAAGACCTTGCCGACGCCGCCCTTGACGGTCTCGCGGCGGAGCATCTCGAGGATGACGTCCTTCGCGGAGGACCACTCGGGGAGCTCGCCTTCGAGGCGGACGTTCACGACTTCGGGCATCTCGACGTAGTACGCGCCGCCGCCCATGGCGACGGCGATGTCGAGGCCGCCGGCACCGATGGCGAGCTGGCCGAGGCCGCCGGGGGTCGGCGTGTGGGAGTCCGAGCCGAGGAGCGTCTTGCCGGGCGCGGCGAAGTTCTCCTTGTGGACGTTGTGGCAGATACCGTTACCGGGGCGGGAGAAGTGGGCACCATATGTCCCGGCCGCGGAACGGAGGAAGCGGTGGTCGTCCGTGTTCTTGAAGTCGAACTGGTAGGTCTGGTGGTCGCAGTACTGGGCCGCGAGTTCGGTCTGGGCCTCGTCGAGGTCGAGCGCCTCGAACTGGAGCCAGACCATCGTCCCGGTCGTGTCCTGCATCAGGACTTGGTCGATTTCGATTCCGATCTCCTCTCCGGGGGTGAGGTCACCCTCGACGAGGTGGTCCGAGAGAATCTTTTCCGTGAGCGTCTGTCCCATAACACCCGAACGTCGATGGTCCTCGGATATAAATCCCGCGTACTTCCCTATCTTCGAACGTGAACGATAGCGCCGTCTCTGGATTTCTAGCGTCTAAGGGCCATTAAACTCCTTGTTGGTTCTCCAATGTGACTGGTCACCGCGGGGGTCGTCACCGCCCCCACCGCGGGCGTGTTTCGGCCCCGTCGCGGCGCGGGAATCGGGGTGGCGTTCAGGCGGTGATGACGGTCGAGGTTCGGCACAGTTTTGCGCCCGCTGGCCGGGGTTCGGATATGCACCGCGCTGGCTCGTTCGTCGCACAGCACATCTCGCCGGTCACGACCGAACAGGTCCAACCCAACGGCGTCGACCTGACGCTCGAAGCGGTCCTCGAACAGGTCGAACCGGGTCGCCTCGGTCGCGAGGGAAAGACCGTCGGGGAGCGCCGCGCCCTCGACTGCGCCGACCCGGACACCGAGACGTACCGACTCGACCCCGGCGGCTACGTCCTCCAGTACGCCGAGACGGTCCACATCCCCGAGGACCACGTCGGCTTCATCTACCCGCGGTCGTCGCTCATGCGGAACTCCTGTATGCTGAACACGGCCGTCTGGGACGCCGGCTACGAGGGGAAAGGCGAGGGCCTCTTGGAGGTCCACCACCCGGTCGAACTCGAACGCGGCGCGCGCGTCGCCCAAATCGTCCTCGCGGACGCGACTCACGACGAGACCTACGACGGCAGCTATCAGGGCGAACGGACCCGCTGACGACCGCCGACCGCGACTCTCGGAAGCGGTCGCTCGCCGGATACTACCGGATGAATACCGACATCCCGATTTACGGGACGTTCTCGGCGATGACGAATTCCTTTCAAGTCGGTGGGCGTCGTATCCCTTCTCGCGGAGGGCACGTCGGGCCGAAACGAGGGGCGACCTGTACACACCGAACCTCCGCAACTTCCTCCTTCCACACCTTCGTCTTCGTTGCTTCGCGCGTTCCTGCGACAGCGCGTTCCTGCGACCCGCTCGTGCCCGTGAGCCGCGGCGTCGCGCTGCCGGCCTGCGATTCGCCGCCGCGAGCGAGCGCCACGGGACCGCCGCCACCTAAAGCCGCTTCGAGCGCGGCAGTCGGGTTCTCTGACCCAAAGGCACATTTACGCGCATACCTAAGTGAGGCCAATCACTGATGTCACGGAGTCCATCTCTCCCGGAACGTCCTCATCTCGATCTGGACCCCGAGATGTCGGATGCAGAGCGGCTGTCTGCACTCCGCCAGCACTTCGAACGCATGGTCGACGTCAACCGCGAACTCGACCAGCGGCTCCAGAACGCCGATGACCGCCACGCCGAGTTAGTCGACGAGGTCGACCAGATGAAAGCGCGCAACGAGGCGCTGAAGACGGCCTCGTACTACATCGCCACGGTCGAGGAGCTGACCGACGACGGCGTCATCATCAAGCAGCACGGCAACAACCAGGAGGTCCTGACCGAGTTCGCACCGAGCCTGAACATCGACGACATCGAGCCCGGCGACCGCGTCGCCATCAACGACTCGTTCGCCGTCCAGACCGTCCTCGACGACGAGACGGACGCGCGGGCGCAGGCGATGGAGGTCGTCGAGTCACCGACGGTCACCTACGACGACATCGGCGGCATCGACGAGCAGGTCCGCGAGGTCCGCGAGGCGGTCGAACAACCCCTCGAAAACCCCGAGATGTTCGCTGAGGTCGGCATCGACCCGCCGTCGGGCGTGCTCCTCTACGGCCCGCCGGGCACCGGGAAGACGATGCTCGCGAAGGCCGTCGCCAACGAGACCAACGCCTCGTTCATCAAGATGGCCGGCTCCGAACTCGTCCAGAAGTTCATCGGCGAGGGCGCGCGGCTGGTCCGCGACCTGTTCAAGCTCGCCGCCGAGCGCGAACCGGTGGTCATCTTTATCGACGAAATCGACGCCGTCGCCTCGAAGCGGACGGACTCGAAGACCTCCGGCGACGCCGAGGTCCAGCGCACGATGATGCAGCTGCTCTCGGAGATGGACGGCTTCGACGACCGCGGCGACATCCGCATCATCGCGGCGACCAACCGCTTCGACATGCTCGACGAGGCCATCCTCCGGCCCGGCCGGTTCGACCGCCTCATCGAGGTGCCCAAGCCCGCCGTCGAGGGACGCCGCCACATCCTCGACATCCACACCCGCGACATGAACGTCGCCGACGACGTAGACCTCGACGCGCTCGCCGAGGAACTCGACGACTACTCCGGCGCGGACATCGCGTCGCTCACGACCGAGGCCGGGATGTTCGCCATCCGCGACGGCCGGACCGAGGTGACGGGCGCGGACTTCGACGCCGCCCACGAGAAGCTCTCGAACGTCGACGAGTCCGGTACCGGCCCCATCTCGGGCTTCACGGACTACCAGTACTGAGGTCGGCGGCCGGGGACCACCGCCGCCGGGGGCGGTCACGGACGCCACCCATTCCCCAGCTTTCGAGCGCCGCTATTCGTAACCCCCTTTTCCGCCGCCGCGAGAGTTCGGACATGAACACGATTCGCGTCGTCCGCGGGGTCGGCACCGCCCCCACGGAGATGGCGTCGTACGACGCCGCGCTCGCCGCCGCCAACATCCACAACTACAACCTCGTCGCCGTCTCGTCGGTCGTCCCCGCCGACGCGACCGTCGAGGCGGTCGACGTGGCTCCCGACCTCGGCCCGGCGGGCAACCGACTGACCGTGGTGCAGGCCCGCGAGACCACCGCGACGCCCGGCGAGACGGTCGTCGCCGGCCTCGGCTGGGCGACCGGCTCCGGTCCCGGGCTGTTCTACGAGGCGTCCGGAACCGACGAAGACAGCGTCCGCGCGGCCGTCATCGACGGCCTCGAAGCGGGCCGGAACCTCCGAGAGTGGTCGTTCGATGACGAGGAAGTCGCGCTCACCACCGGCACGCACGAGGGCGAGGGCTACACCACCGCGGTCACGGTCGCGGCCTACGGGCAAAGCGAGTCCGTCTTCTGACACGCCGCGCTGACCGACGGACTCATCAGCGTTTGTGAGTATTGCTCGGGCATGAGTGGTGATGCGCCGTTCGACCTGTCCCCGAGGCGAGTGGCGCTCATCTACGCCGCCTTCGGGTTCCTCTGGGTCGCGACGAGCGACAGTCTCGTGGCGGGGCTCCCCAACCACGACCTCATCCAGACGGTGAAGGGATGGCTGTTCGTCGTCCTGTCGGCGCTGTTGGTGTACGTTCTCGTCGACCGGAGCCAGTCCGAACTGGACCGGACCTCCGAGCAACTGGAGTCGACGCTCGCCCACACGAGCGTCCTCCATCGAATCCTCAGACACGACATCAGGAACGCCTGCACCGCCATTCTCGGCTACGCCGAACTGGTCGAGCCGCGGGACGACGCGGACGCGAACACCGACCCCGTCGAGGCGATTCGAGAGCGAGCGAGCCGACTGGTCGAGGTAAGCGACGAGGTCGCGCTCCTCAGGACCGTCGAGCTCGCGGAGGGGAACGAGGTCGACGTCGACCTCACGTCTGCGGTCACAGACGCCGTCGAGGACCTCGAAATGGAGTACCCGGCGGTACAGGTCTCGGTCGCCTCGCCGGAGACGCTCGTCGCGCGGGCGCACCCGGCGCTCCCGCGGAGCATCGCAGAACTACTCGATAACGCCGTCGTCCACTCCGACTGCGACGACCCGGAGGTACACGTCGGCGTCTGGCAGCTCGGCGAGGTCGTCGGGGTGACCGTCACCGACAACGGTCCCGGCATCCCGGACGCCGAGCGCGAGGCCCTGCTTTCGGGCTCGGAGACGCCGCTTTCGCACACCAGCGGCGTCGGCCTCTGGCTGGTCCGCGCCATCGTCGACGCCTCCGGCGGGTCGCTCGACATCTCGACGCCGAAGTCCCACGGGACCGTCGTCACCGTCTCGCTTCCGCGACCGGCCTGACGGCGTCGTCACCACGTCGTCACCACGTCGTCATCCGCTTTCGATTCGTCCGCCGCGTCGGTGACCGACGACGGCTTTTTACACGTCCTTCCCGTATCGCAGACGACTGATGAACGGGAACAACCCATATGCGGGCGCTCCCGGCGTGACTGGGGCCGGCCAGGCGTCGGCCGACCGAGAACTGACCGTCGACCAGATGGACGCGCTCCGGCGGGCCGTCGCCGGTATCGTCTCGCGGACGGAGTCGTACCTCCCCGAAGGCTTCGCCGTCGGGTCGGAGCTCTCGACCGGGTCGACCGGGCCGCTCGCCACCGTGGCCGTCCACCCGCCGGTCGGCCACCCCGTCAGCGCCGGCTTCTCGCCGGACGCCGACGAACTCGACGCCGGACTCACCGACGAAGACCGAAATGAGGTCGCCCGCGGGCTAGCCGCAACCGCGGCGTTTCAGGTGATGAGCGCCGTCGGAGACGACCTCACCCCCGCCGCTCGGTAACCCCGACCGACCCCCGTTGCCGTCGGGGTCCGAGTGGCCACTGACGCGCCGTTGTGACCTGCCGACCGATTTCTCGTCGTTGCTTCGTCGTCTCGTCCTTCGTTTCAGCTCGTACTCTCGTCATCTCAGAACGAGAACAATACACTTCACGGAGGCGGTCGAAAGGGAGGTATGGTTTCGATTTTCGACTACGCGGACGAGATTGGCCCGACGACGCTCATCATCGTCGGATTCCTGCTGTTTGTCTTCCCCGAACCGGCGACTTCGGCTCTCGGCGCGGGGCTGATGCTGTTCGGCGCGGCGTACTGGTTCTGGGAGTGGAACCGCCCCTGAGCGCAAGGCGAGCGAGCGACCCCGCTCAGACGCTCCCGCGACGGCGGTTCCGACCGGCGTCGTCGCGGACGCGAGTGGTGACGCCGTCGATCGGGGCGTCGGTCTCGGCGGACGCGCCCGGGCCGCTGGTCGGACCCGCCGCCGATTTCGGTGTCGCAACGAACAACCCGTAGGCGAGCACGGCCGCCGAGACGAGGCCGCTCGTTCCCACGACGGGCGAAATCGGGAGCGGCGAGAGCGCGCCGACCGCCGCACCGACGACGAGCGGGAGCGGTAGTGTCGCGAGAATGGCGTCGTACCGCGTCGCTTCCGAGACGATGCTGTCGCTATGGGATGTTCGTGTGCGCATGATACCACTCGGCGGCGAATACGAACGTGTGAATATTAGCTATTTCGCCCGACGGGAGGGCCGTGCGGCTCACGGGTGCGGTGAACCAACGGAACAATCGGGGCGCGGTTAGTCGCCTACTTCCCCCAGAAGGGGTCGCGCCGGCGGTGTTTTTCGAGGTAGCCCGACAGCGCCTCCAGTTCGTCGGTGGGGATGTCGTCTCGGAGCTCCTGTTCGAGAATCTTCGCGTGCTTCTCGGGGAGTTCGATCCAGAGCTCGTCGCCCTCCGCTATCTGGCGGCCGACCGTCGGGCCGTCGATGGCGACGCTGACGCGCGAGCCGGCGCGGGCGCTCGACACGTCCTCGCCGTTCTCCTGGATGCCCGAGAGCTGGCCGACGCGGTTGGGCTCGCCGTCTTCCCACTTCACGACGTTCATGTTGTTCTTGATGGTCCCGGACATGACTTCGACGCCGACGACGGCGGGGTTGTTCTGTCGGAAGACGTGGTCTTCGAGGATGCGGAACCGACACGGGCGGACGATTTTGTCGAGAATCGTCTCCTGTTGGGCGCGCTTCATCTCCTCGACGTGCTCTTCGTACTCCTCGACGAGCTGATAGATAACGTCGTCTTCGAACAGTTTCACGTCGTTCTTGTCGAGTTCGGCCTCGGCGTTCGAGAGCACGTCCACGTTGAACCCGAGGATGACTTTGTGTTCGGGTTCGCGGGCGGTCGAGGCGACGGCCACGTCGCGCGGGGCCACGTCGCCGACCTCGGCGCGGAGGATGGGCACTTCGGCCTCCTGTAAGGCGTTCGCCATGGCTTCGAGGCTGCCGAGGGTGTCGGCCTTGACGACGACGCCCTCTTCTTCCGTGGTGACCTCGATGTCCGCGAGTTCGGCTTCGACCTCGCGGACGACCTCGTCGAGGTCGCGGTCGCCGACGACGCGGACCGGCGCGCCGGCCATCGCGTCTTCGAGGTCGGGCGCGGCGATTTTCACGCCGGCCGCGGCGCGGACCTCCTCGACCTTGTCGAACCGCTTTTCGGTGCGAATCTCGGCGTTCGGCCGGGGCTGGAGGAGCGCGCGGACCTCGGTGACGATGGGGTCGTTCGCGCCGCCGACGACGACGGTGTCGCCCGCGCGAATCGTCCCGTCGTAGAGGACCACGTCGAGGGTCGCGCCGAAGCCGCGTTCCTCCTTGACTTCGAGGACCGTCCCGGAGCCGGGACCGGCCACGTCGATGGCCATCTCGTCTTTCATGTAGCGCTGCGAGAGGCCCATCAGGACGCCCAGCAGGTCCGGAATCCCCTCGCCGGTGAGCGCGGAGACGGGAACGACGCCGATGTTGGACTGGAAGTTCTGGACGCGCCAGTAGAAGTCGGAGGAAAAGCCCCGGTCGGAGAGTTCACCGATAATCTCGTACAGCTTCTCGTCGAGTTTCGAGCGCGCGCGCTGTGACTGCTCCTCGTAGGTCTTCTGGATGGGTGCCCCCTCTTGGGGGTTCCAGCCCGGCGTGGTGTCTATCTTGTTCGCGGCCACGATGAACGGCGTCCCCGTCCGCTTGAGGATGTCGATTGCCTCCTCGGTCTGCGGCTGGAAGCTGTCGTTCACGTCGACCACGAGGATGGCGATGTCGGCCAGCGCCCCGCCGCGCGAGCGGAGGGTGCTAAAGGAGTGGTGCCCCGGCGTGTCGATGAACAACAGCCCCGGGAGGTCGAAGTCCTCGGGTTTGACCAGACTGCCGGCCATCTGCGAGACGGTGTCTAAGGGGACCGCGGTCGCGCCGATGTGCTGGGTGATAGCACCGGCCTCACCCTCGCTGACGGCGGAGCCGCGAATCTTGTCGAGAAGACTCGTCTTCCCGTGGTCCACGTGGCCGAGGACGGCCACGATGGGTGTGCGAAGCGTATCGGATTGTGACGTCGAATCAGTGTCGGACATGAAGAATCGCCCCGGAGAAAGCTCTTACCGGAATCGAGTCGGTGACTCAAGTTAAGTCCATCGTCACGGCCGCGCGCACGAATCCCACGATTTGCCGTGTCGACTGTTCTCGCGGCCCGCAGGCGGGATGGGGGGTTCGTCGGCCGCTCGTCAGACGTGCCCGTACCGTTTATGTGAACCGACGAGGAAGGGGTGTGTATGGCCGACATACTCGCCGAGAACCTCTCCGGAAAGGCCGTTATGGGCTCGGACGGGACGGAGCTCGGGATGCTGTACAACATCACGATGGATATGAAATCGGGCGAGCTGCACGACCTGCTCGTCCAGCCGAACGAGCAAATCTCCCCCGGACGCGTCTCGTTCGACCAGGACGACCACGGACGGTTCCGAGTCCCGGTGAATCGCGTGCAGGCGGTCAAGGATTACATCGTCGTCCAACGGTAGATTCAGGATAGATTCTCAATGCGGATTCTCGACGCGTCTGCGTTCATCCACGAGTACCACACCGACGACGAGACGGCCTCGATTCCCCTCGTCAAAGAAGAACTCACCGGCGAGCACGCCTTCCGCTTCGACGCCCTCGAAGGCGCGGGCATGTACGTCCACATCCCCGGACAGGGAACCGTGGACAAGGTGCTCCGCGCCGCGGGCGAGACCGGCGACCGCGACGTGCTCTCGGAGACCGACACGCGCCTCATCGCCGCCGCGTTCGAACTCGACGCGACGCTCGTCACCGATGACTACGCGATGCAGAACGTCGCCGAACGGCTCAACGTCGGCGTCGAAGTCATCGCCCAAGACGGCATCGCGGAACAGCGAACTTGGAAGTTCCAGTGTCAGGGCTGCGGCCGCGAGTTCGACGAGGACAAAGAGCGCTGTCCCATCTGCGGGATGGAGCTGTCGCGGAAGAACCCGGCGTAAGCCGGTCGCCGCCCGCGGTTCGATGCCGCTTTTTCAGACCAGCCCGGTCGCCTGCGCGTAGCTCACGAGGAACTGGACCGCGTTGTACAGCCCGTGGACCAGCGCGACGACGAGCAGGTTCCCGCTTCGCTCGTAGACGACCGCGAGGACGCTCCCGAGGACGAGCACCATCCCCAACGAGACGTACAGCCCCTCGCCGGAGAACGACCAGAGGTGAATCGACGCGAACACCAGACTCGACAGGACGACCGCCGGGGCGGGCCCCCACAGCCGCCGGAGTTCGCCGAAGGCGATGCCGCGGAAGATAAGCTCCTCCGCCGGACCGACGAGGACGATGGTGACGACCGTGAGATACAGGAAGTACGCCGGGTTCTCGCGGCCCTGCTGGGCGATGACGCTGTCGCCGCTCTGGATGCCGAGCGCGGACATCAGCGCCGACGCGCCGAGGTAGACGCCCATCACGGCGACGAATCCCCCCGCAATCCACAGGGCGTCGCGCGCGGTCGGTCGCTCGAACCGAATCAGTTCCCAGTCGTCGCGGGCGGCGAGGTAGCCCGCGCCGACGACGCCGAAGCCGACGAACTGTCCGGCGCTCTCTATCGCGCCGATGAGCGCGGTATCGCCCGGCACCACGCCGCGAGCGAGGCCGCCGGCGAGCGAGCCGAACGTCGCGCCGACGAGGAGCGAAAGGGCGACGACGATGATGATGCCACCGTACGCCTGGAGGTGGTCTGCGAGGCTCGCAGACGTGCGGGCGGTGTCGTGTGCCATTGTCCCCCCTTCGGAACGGGGTCGGATAATCGATTCGGGTCGATTCTCGTGACTCCGTGGAGTCACGTGCGTCTGTGTCGGTTGCGTCGTTTCGAGCGGAGGACCGGTCTGTTGGACCCCCTCGAAAGCCCCCGCGGCCCCTTTCAGTCCCACCCCGTGGACTGTTCGGTCGTCGTCGCTGGTTGGCCGTTCGGTCGTCGTCGCAAAAGCCGAGTCTCGGCCGTGGTCGCCGTGCGCCGCTCGCTCCGACTACTCGACGACCAGCCGCGACTTCTCTTCGACCGCGTCGGCCTCCTCGAAGTCGCCGCCGCCGAGCAGGCCGCGGGCGGCGCGTTTGCCCCACTCGACCGCCGGCTGGACGAACGTGTCCACGCTGGCGAGTTCGCCGTAGAGGACGCAGGCGGCCTCCATCGCGTAGAGCAGTTCGCCCAGTCCGTACTCGTCGACGCGGTCGAGTTCGATACGGACGCTCGGCCGGCCGGCCGCGGCGAGGCTCGCCTCGGTCGCTTCGAACTCGGCGTCGAGCAGGTCACCGAGCGACGAGCCGCCGAGGTACGCGAGGCCGTCGAGGTCGGTCTCGGGGATGGCGACGTCGTCGCGCTCCGCGGCGCGGACGAGCGTCACGAACTTGTCGCGCGGGCCGGCGCGGTACAGTTGAAGCTGGGAGTGCTGGTCGGTCGCGCCGAGCGCCCGCAGGGGCGTCTGGCCGAGGCCGTCCTTCCCGAGCGACTCGGCCCACAGCTGGGCGAACCACTCGGAGAACGTTTCGAGCGATTCCGCGTAGGGCATCATCGCGTTCTGCTGCATGCCGCGCTCGGCGAGCGCGTAGGACACCGCGCCGTAGGCGTACGCCGGCGAGTCGAAAAGCGAGTCAGACAGGCGCGCTTCCTGTGCGGCCGCGCCCTCCAAGACCGCCTCGATGTCGTGACCGCAGAGGGCGGCGGCGGCGAGGCCGACCGTCGAGAGCACCGAAAACCGGCCGGGCACGCCGTCCGGGACGGGGAGCGACGGGAGGTCGTGTTTGTCCGCGAGGTCGCGGAGGTTCCCCTCCTCGCCGGTCGTGACGAACGTCCGGTCGGTCCAGTCGACGCCCGCGTCGGCCATGGCCTCCCGGACGACGAGGAAGTTCGCCAGCGTCTCGGCGGTCGTGCCGGACCGCGAGACGACGTTGACGACGGTCGATGCGAGGTCGAGCGAGTCGAGGAGGCGCTCGACGGCCTCGGGGTCGACGTTATCGAGGTAGTAGGCGTCCACGTCGCTTTCGAGCGCGTCGGTGAGGGTGGCCGCGCCGAGGGCGCTCCCGCCGATGCCGACCGTGACGACCGCCGAGGGGTCGTCGAACCGGCTCACTGCGTCGCGAATCGCCGCGGGGTCGGTGGTGTTCGGGAGGTTCAGCGATTCGTAGCCGTGTTCGCCGGCCGCTCGGCCGCGTTCGATGCGGTCGTGAGCGGCCGCGACGCGGTCGTCGAGTCGGTCGAGCGCCTCGCGCGAGACGCCGTGGGCCGGCGCCGTGTCGAGGACGTTTCCGAGGTCTACCTGCATACCGGATGCCGCGTCGCCCGGCGTCAAAACGACACCGGTCGCTTTAATCGCGGCCGCTCCCAAGGGCGACCGATGGCAGACGACTACGGCGGCGTCATCGGCGCGTTCCCGTACGCCTTCCGGCACAGCGAGTCGTGGCTGTTCAAGTGCTACGTGCTCGTCGGTGCGCTGGCGACGGGCATCGTCTCGTTGTTCGTCGCCTTCGGACTCGTGGTCCTCATCGGTGCGACCGCCGGCGTCCCCGGCGGGTCGCTCACCCTCTCGCGGTCGTTCTACGTCCTCGTGGGGCTGTTCGTCGTCGCGCCGCTCGTCGCCCCGATACTGTTCGTCGCCCGCCGACACCGCCGCACCGGGTCGAAGCCGCGGTACGACCTGAGCCTCGCGCTCGCGGGCTTCGTGTTCATGCTGTCGGTGTACGTGGGGCTTCTCGCGTCGGTTCCCGCGGAGCTTCAGACGCCGGCCGAGCCGTTTACCGTGGGCCCCGTGACCGTCTCGGCGCTCGTTCCGGTCGTCCGACTCCTCTACGACCTGCCCGCGCTCTACGGCCTCGTCCCGCCGGTCGCGTGCGCGGCGGGCATCTACGGGATTCACCGACTGCTTCGCTAACCGCGACCCGCGCGTTTTCTCAGCCGACCCTCGCCGCCAACTCGTCGCGGTAGCGGTAGACGACCGCCGAGGCGACGACGCCGATTCCGACGAGGAGCGCCACCGCCTCGTAGTTCGCCGCGCCCGCGTTCTGCCCGGCGGCCGCGGCGAGCGCGAACGTGGGCAGGCGACCGACGGCGACGAGGACGACGAGCGTCCGCAGTCGAAGCGGCGAGAGCCCAGCGAGTGCACAGAGCGCGTCGTCCGGGAACGCGGGCAGGAGAAACAGGACGAACAGGCCGGCGACGCCCCGGCGGTCGGCGAAGCCGTCGAACCGCGCGAGGGCGTCGTCGGCGACGAGACGCTCGACCGCGGGCCGGCCGAAGCGCCGGGCGAGCAGGAAGACGATGGCGCTTCCGGCGACGACGCCGACCATGCTGTACGCCGTGCCGGCGACCGTCCCGAACAGATAGCCGCCGACGGCGGCGAGCGCTTGGCCGGGAATCGGCGCGAGAATCACCTGAAGCGTCTGGATACCGACGAACACCAGCGGGGCGAACGGGCCGGTCGACTCGACGGCCGAGCGGACCCACGCCGGGTCGGCGAGGCGCGGGGCGAACACGGCGACGCCGACCGCGACGGCCGCGAAAGCGACCGCGACGGCCCCGATTCTGACGAGCGCCGCGTTCCGCGCCGCGGGCGAGTCGAACAGGCGACCGGTCACAGGAACGAGGCGGTCTTGAGCCGGGCGTTCAGCGCGTACTTCCGCAGGTACTGGCGGGCGGTCGTCCGCGTCCCGCGAGCGACGGTTCGCCCGGCGCGAATCCCCTCCAAGATGGCGTCCGTCGTGACGCCGCCGTCCGCCTCGACCGAGACGGCCGTGTACGCCTGTCCGACCAGCGTGGGCCGGTGGGCATCGCTCCCGCCCGTGCCCGGGAGTCCCTGCCGGCGGGCGTAGCGCCGCGCCTGTCCGTTTCTGAATCCGGTGAGCGTGTGGGCGTTGTACGCCTCGATGGCCTCGATGGCGTCAACGTCCCGAATCGTCCGCCGGGACGCGCCGTGTCGGAACGTCTGAAACGGGTGCGGCACGACCGCGAGTCCGCCCGCCTCGCGGACCTCTCGTGCCGTCTCCGAGAGCGGTCGCCTCGTCGCCGGCGGGTCGTCGACCCCGAGCGCGAGGAGGTGGCCGTCGGCCGTCGAGACCTCGACGCCGGGGACGACCCGGACGCCGTACTCGTGGGCGATGTCGAACGCCCGCGGGAGCGACCCGACCGAGTCGTGGTCGGTGATGGCGACCGCGTCGAGGCCGACCGCCGCCGCGCGGGCCAACACCGCCTCGACCGACATCTCGCAGTCGTAGGAGGCGTCGGTGTGGACGTGGAGGTCCACCGCGAGCGTCTGTGGCCCCCGCGAGCCCTGCGGCCGACCGCTCATACCACGCCGAATTCGAGCGCGAGGCAGCCGACGACCGTCAGGACGCCGGCGACGCCGACGAGGACGTGGCCCGCGTCGGTCTTGTACGCCTTGTAGTCGGAGGTCATGAGCGGACAGACCGCCACGATTGTCGCGCCCGCGACCCAGCCGTTCCACAGCGGGACGAACTGGAGGAGGAAGTAGTTCGCCAGTACGACGAGGTGCGTGTGGACGACCGTCGTCCCGTGGTAGTACGAGGTACCGCCCTCGTCGCCGAAGCCCTCGCTGTTGTGGCGGATGAGTCGCAGGCCGCCGAAGGTGAGGACGACGAAGCCGACGACGGCGCTCACGGCCGGGTTGGGCGCGAGCGCGACGTGGTACAGGAGCGCCGCCGACACGAGGTACGCGAAGATGTCGATAAACGAGTCTATCTGTCGGCCGAACGCCGAGGCGGTCCCGGTTTTGCGGGCGTAGTAGCCGTCGGCCTTGTCGAAGGCGAAGCCGGCGAGGACGGCCACGATGGCCCAGTTCGGCTCGCCCGACACGAACAGTATCGCGCCGACCCACGCCCAGAAGAGCGCGCCCAGACTCAACCAGTCCGCGGTCCCGAGCCGCGAAATCATGTTCTCCCCCGTCGATGAGCGCACGACCTCGCTCGCCCGCGCGTCGACCGCGTCCAGCCTCCCGCGAACTGCTGACCTGAGTTCGTCCGTCATGCCTGTCTGTCAGACACACTCGGTCGACCGAGTATAAATTTAACCGATATAGTATATATAAATCAAATATCTATATACTAACGTTCCCGAACGGAGCGCTCGGGACGTCACTGACTGTTCTGTACCGCTATGAACGCGGTTTGACGCGCCGGCGTCGCCACGGGCCGACCCGGTAGTACGCCCGGGTGCGGGCGACTCGGAAGCCGACGCTCTCGAAGGTCCACTGCGAGGGTCGGTTGTCGCGGGCGACGAGCGCGTGGACCGTCTCGGCTCCCCGTTCGCCGGCGACGGCGACGGCCCGCGAGACGAGCGCGGTGGCGACGCCGCGGTTCCGCGCCTCGGGCGCGACGAACACCCGGCGGACGTAGCCGCCGGGGAACGTCACGTCGGCCTCCAGCGGGTGGACGTGGTACGTCAGGCCGGGGTCACCGAGAAAGAGGTATCCGACGAGGTCGGAGTCCGCGGCTTCACCGTTCTCACCGCCCTCGCCGTCTCTCTCTCCGCTCTCGGCGTCGAACGCGCACACCGCCGTCTCGTCGTCTCGGAGTTCGGAAAACGCGTCGTAACGCCCCTCGAATCGACGCGTCTCCGCGGGGTCGAGCGCGCGAATCTCGACTCCCGACGGGGGGTCGCGGTCGGCGTCCGCCGCGGCGGCGTCCGCGACGTACTCGTCCATCTGCGTCGCCGTGAGGCCGCGGGCCTTGAGCGCGTCGTAGACGCGGCGGGCCGTCTCGGTCCGGGTCAACCGCCAGAGCGCGGGCATCGTCAGTCGCCTCGAAGCGCCGCGAGAAAAGCCCACCGTCGCCGTGGGTATCGGTGCCACACGCCGCCGTCAGCGCCCGAAACGGGGAAAAGGCCCGGTGGCGTACAGCGGGTGATGACCGAGTCCGAGACCGACACCGAGGCCGAGTCCGAGCGAACGGGAACGTTTCTCGTCACCGCCGCCGACGAGGAGTCGGCCGTCCTGAAGGACGTTCACTCCGGGCAGGTCCACGCGCTCTCGTCGAACCCCGGCGTCTCCGAGGACGAAGCCGTCCACGGGACCGTCGCGCCCGACCCGCCGATGAACGTCTCGTGGCAGCTCGTGGAGGTCGAGTCGCGCTGGACCGTCTCCGTCGAGCGCTCGACCGAGTCGCCGACGACGAACTCCCGGGACATCGCCGCCGACAACCCCGACGGCGAACTCGTCCGCGAGGAACGCGCCGGAACCGGCGAGATTCACGTCCTGTCGGTCCCCGACGACATGACCGAACAGGCCGTCGACGACATCCTCGACGACAGAGAAGGCCTGCTCTCGCGGGCCGCCAGACTCGACGTGAACCGCGTCGAAATCCGCTCGCAGCCGGGCGTCGTCGCGGTCCGCTACATGCCCTGACAGGTCGGTTTTCACCCCGGAGTTCGTCTCGCGTTCTACCGCTGTTCCGCCGTCGAGGAGACCGGCCCGTCCGCGCTCTGGACGCACCAGCCGCCGTGGACGCTCCCCTCGCGCTCGACGAACTCGACTGTCGTCTCGTCGTCGATGCGGGTCGCCCCTTCGGGGTCGAGTTCCTCCACGCGGAGCGTCAGCGTCAGCGAGTCGCCGCAACAGCCAACGTCGAGGAACTCTTCCCACTCGTCGCCCGGCGCGGCGTCCTCGTGGACCCGTCGCAGGTAGGTCACGAAGCGGTCGGCGGTCAGCTGGTCGTGGCCCCACGCGCTGAGTTCGTCGGGGAAGGAGACGACCACGCGGGTCGCCGTCGGTTCGGTCGTCATAGTTCACGATTGTCGGCCAACGACTATGGGCCTGTCGCGGGTTCGCCGCGCGCTCGCCAGACCGCGCCGCGGCCGAAATCGTCCGCGGATAAGAAACCTTATTCCGCACCGCTCAGGACCGCAACCCATGGTTGAGTTTACGGTACCGGAGGTAGACTACACCCGGTACACGAATCGCCAACTCGCGGCCGTCCCCCTCGCGGTCCTCGCGGTGGCCCTACTGGTCATCGGAGGGTGGTACGTCGCGACTGGTGCGCCGGTGAATCCGGGCGTCGACTTCACCGGCGGTACCGAACTCCGCATCGCAACGGATGCCCCGCAAAGCGAGGTCGCCGCGGCCTTCGATAGCCAGCCCGAATCGATTCGCTCCGTCGCGGCCGACGGAACCTACGTCGTGACGTTCCAGTCGGGGAGCGCGACATCGACCGAACTCCAGACGCAGGCCGAGGACGCCGGCTTCGAAGTCAGGTCTATCGACGCCGTGTCGGCTAACTTCGGCGGCGAGACGCAACTGCTCGCCCTCGGCGGCCTCGCGGTCGCCTTCGCGGGCATGAGCGTCCTCGTGTTCGCCATGTTCCGCTCCTTTGTCCCCTCCATCGCGGTCGTCCTCTCGGCGTTCTCCGACATCGTCATCCCGGTGGCGCTGATGAACCTCTTCGGCATCGAACTGTCGCTGGGGACCGTCGCGGCGCTCCTGATGCTCATCGGGTACTCGGTGGACTCGGACATCCTCCTGAACAATCACGTCCTCCGGCGCTCCGGTGACTTCTACGAGTCGACCGCGCGCGCCATGCGCACCGGCGTGACCATGACGCTCACGTCCATCGCGGCGATGATCGTCATGACCATCACGGCGACGCTGTTCGGGATTCAACTGCTCGCCGCCATCGGGACGGTCCTCGTGTTCGGCCTCACCGCCGACCTGATGAACACCTACATGCTGAACGTGACCCTCCTTCGCTGGTACAAGTTCGAGGGGGTGGCTCGATGAGCACGCTCCGCGACAACTGGCGGGTCATCTTCCTCGTCGTGGCCATCCTGCTATCGACGTTCGCCCTCTTCTCGCCGACGATGGGCAATCAGTCCCCAATCGGCGAGGACGACAGCGCGACGAACCTCCAGTTCGGTCTCCAACTCGACGGCGGGACGCGCATCCGCGCGCCGCTCGTCGGCGTCACCGCCGAAGACGTCGAGTTCGAAGGCGACTCCGAGCGCGTCGTCGAACGGCAGGTCGCCGCCCAGATAGCCGGTGCCGACGCCGCGGACATCATCGCCCGCACGGGCGCTGAGTCCAGCACGGTCGAAGCGACCATCGAGAACGTCACGGCCGACGACCTGAGCGCCGCGCTCGACGCCGCGGGCTACGCCCACGGCGAGGTCAGAGACGGCGTCACCGGGACGACCCGCGCCGAGACGGTTCGCGTCCTCCAGTCGAAGATTAACGAGGCCGGCCTCTCCGGCGGGACGGTCCAGCAGGTGACCACGGCGACGGGCGAGCACTTCATCCTCGTCGAGGTCCCCAACCGCGACCAGTCCGACGTCGTCGACCTCGTCGGCGAGCGCGGGACGGTCCAAATCGACATCTACTACCCGACCGGAACGGACAACGGCTCGCGGACCTACGAGACGCGCGAGGCCGTCCTGACGCAGGCCGACTTCACCTCCATCGGGACCGCACAGGAGTCCCAGACCGGAAGCGGGGCGTTCGTCCCCGTCTCCGTCCGCGACGACCCCGCGGCGGAGTTCCAGACGGCAGTTCAGGACACCGGCCTCGCCCAACCCGGCGGGACGCGGTGTACCTACATGGAAGACGGCGGTCGGAACACGACCGAGGGCTGTCTCCTGCTCGTCGTCAACGGCGAGGTCGTCAACGCCTTCGGTATGAGCGGCGGGCTCGCCGACACCATGCGGGCCGGCGAGTGGGCCGGAGCGCCGAGCTTCCAGCTCCAGACGCGCAACACGTCCGAGGCGCAGGAAATCGCCATCAACCTTCGCGCCGGCGCGCTGCCGGCCCGCCTCGACCTCTCGGGCGAGGATAGCGGCACCTCGTCGTACATCTCCCCGAGCCAGGGTGAGAGCTTCAAGTTCGACTCGCTCATCACGGGCATCGTCGCGGTGCTCGCGGTCGCGGGCGTCGTCTTCATCCGCTACGGCAAACCGCAGGTCGCCCTGCCGATGATCGTCACCGGCCTCTCCGAGGTGTATATCCTCCTCGGATTCGCCGCGGCCATCGGCTACCCGCTCGACCTTTCCGTCATCGCCGGCTTCATCGCCGTCATCGGGACCGGGGTGGACGACCTCATCATCATCGCCGACGAGGTGATGGGCGAAGGCTCCGTGAAGTCCCGCAAGGTCTTCCAGTCGCGGTTCCGCCGCGCCTTCTGGGTCATCGGTGCCGCCGCCGCGACGACCATCATCGCCATGAGCCCGCTCGCCGTGCTCTCGCTCGGTGACCTCCAGGGCTTCGCCATCTTCACCATCCTCGGCGTCATCGTCGGCGTGCTCGTCACCCGCCCGGCGTACGGTGACATCCTCCGACTCCTCCTGACCGAGGACCGCTGAGGCCGACCTCGATTCGGCCGACGCGTTTTTCCCGACCGCCCCCCGGACACCGCGAAGTCGCGATTCCGTCCGCTCGGGCGGCCTCGACGATTCTCGAAGCTGATATCTCCGTGTCCGGACGAGTGTTCTCTATTTCAGAATCGGCAGACTGCGGCGGTTTCGGTCGTCCTCACCGGGGCGGATTCGCCGACAGAATCATATAGACTGTCTATAAAATATTGAGTGAAGCGGCAACCAAGCAACCGCCGCCCGTCGGTAATCACGGTGCACGCACTCCACTCATGGACGATACGACCCTTCGACACGACGACCCGGACGCGACGACGACCCGCCCGGACGCCTTGCGGCGCTCCGACGCCGCGGACGACGAACTCGTCGCTATCGTCGCCCCGTACGACGACGCGCCCGACGAGTGCACCATCTTCCCCGCAGGACTCACAGAAGACGAGCTGCTGACGACGTGGCTCTCCGCCCAGGAAGGCGCGTACGTCGCGCTCGCCGAGATGCGGTAATCGTCTCCGCGATTCGCCTCCGAACTACCGGCCCTCCACGTTTTCCACCGCCGGTTCCCCGACGCCTCAGAAATCCCCTAGTGACGACTGTTCGTGCGCGGCCACGAGGTCGGCGCACGTCGACCACGACTTCCGCGCGCAGTCCGGCAGAATGCCGTGGTCGCGGACGTACTCCCGCAGGAACTCGCGGGTCGTCCCGTCGCTCGGATAGCCGCTTCCGACCTCGCCGTACTCGTCAGCGATGGCCTCGACCCGTCGGTCGCGTTCGACTTTCGCCACGATGCTCGCCGCGCCGACGATGGCGTGTTCGTCGTCCGCGCGGTGCTGGGCGCGGACCGCGACCGAGACGCCCGCCTCGGCCAGACCCTCGCGGACGCGACGGCCGAACCGCGACTCGCTCACGTCGCCCGCGTCGCAGACGAGTTCGTCGGCGTCGGCGGCGACGTCGGCGGCCGCTTCGACCTGCGCCCGGACGGTCAGCAGGTTCATGTCCGTCTCGGGGTCGTCGATGGTCTCGGGCTCGACGAACGCGACGCCGACCGAGATGTCGTCGCGCTCTCGCAGCTCTGCGGCGAGTTCCTCGCGCCGCTCGGGGGCGAGGCGCTTCGAGTCGGCGATACCGTCCGGGAGGGCGTCGGGGTCCGCCCGGACCGCCGCGGCGACCATCGGACCCAACACGGGTCCCTTTCCGGCCTCGTCGACGCCGATGTGCATACCTGGTCGGGTCTTGGGGTGGAAAATTAGAGGTTGCGGTCCGCGACGCCGACCAGACCGGTTCCCGCCGACTCCCGCCGGCGTCTCGATTCAGTCCTTGAAGAACGCGTCGTCCTCGAACGGCTCGTCCTCGCCTTCGACCGCGATGACGTCGAGCGCGGTGACGACCGCGCCCGTGTCGAGGATGCCGGCGAGGCTCGGGTTGGTTCGGCCCTCGTCGCCGGAGACGAGTTCCTTGATGTAGAGGCCGCCCTCGCCGTGGATTTCGACGGTCGCGTGGCGCGGGTCTTCGAGGTCGCCGGTGGCGTCGTAGACGTGGCGGGTGCGGGTGATGCTCGCGCGGCGGTGGTCCACGCGGTTGGGGGTGTACTGCTCGATGGTCGCGCCGGTGAGTTCGTCCAGCGCGGCCGCCAGTTCCGCGTCGGTCACGCCGTCGTCGAACTCGACGGCGGCGCGGTACTCCTTGCTCGCGTCGAGTTTCTTCACGCGCTCGACCATGTCGTAGGTGGCGAGTCGGAGCCCCTCGACCTCGATTTCGCCCTCGGCCATCGCGTTGATGTCGCCTTCGAGCTGTTCGACGTCGACGGTGCGGCGACGCGGCTCCATGATTTCGACCACGAACGGTCGGCCCGTGCCGAGCATGAGCGCGTCCACGTCCTCGCGGCCCGCGCCGTGGAACTTCGCGTCGACGCCGTCCATCACGTCCGTCACGACGGGGGCGACGAAGCCCTCGACGCTGTTCTCGTAGAGGTAGCCGGAGCCGCCGCAGTAGTCGCACGGCTCTTTACCCTTGTAGCCCGAGCCGTCGCACTCGCGGCAGGGCCACTCGGTCTGCGGGATGTCGCGGGCGAGCTTCCGGTAGCGCCCGTAGACGAACGCGGAGTTGAGTTGCGCCTCGACGGTGTCGGCTTCGATGTCGAGGAGGAACTGCACGTCGGGACGGGTGAAGTCCACCTCGGTGCCGGTGAGCCGGCCCACGCGCTTTCCGACCTCGCGGTTGAACTCGGATTTGAACAGTTCGCCGGCGTCCTCGGGGAGCCCCGCGCCCTCGCGGAGGAGCAGTTCGTTCTCCTCGACGAGCGGCGGCGCGCGGGTGCCGACCTGGTACGTCTCGACTTCCACGTCCTCGATGGCCTCTGCACAGCGCTCGGCCCAGTCGTCGAACTCGGCGCAGGCTCCCTCGCAGACCCAGCAGTCCTCGGTGTCGACGGCCTCGTACGGTTCGTCGTCGTCGAGGGCGGCGGCGACCCGGAGCGACTTGCCCCGCTCGGCGTTCGTCAGCCCGAAACTGCGCTCGGCGAAGGCCCGGCCCAGACAGGCGTCGCAGACCGGCCCGCTCTCCGCGAGCGCTCGCGCGTCCTCAAGGATGCTCATGGTCGGTCTCTCTCGGGGCGCGCGTAACTAGCTTACTTTGTTCGTCGGGTCGCCGACGGCTTCGCTGACGTTCCGCCACGCTGAGACGGTTGTCAACACGACCCGAGAGGAGTGCTATCTCGGCTCCGAGAAATTTGATGTACGGCGGCGTGGTAGCCGTTTCAACACCTGGGTCTACGGTCGATATCTCGTGTCTATCAATACGCAAACGAATCGGACGCTCGCACTGTTCGCGACCATCGCGGTCCTCTGGGGGACCTCCTTTATGGCTATCGAGGTCGGACTCGACGCCCTCCCGCCCGTGCTGTTCGCCGCCCTCCGGTACGACGTGGCCGGCGTCGTGCTATTCGGCTACGGCCTGCTCGCGGCGGAGGACTGGCGGCCCCGCGGCCGCGACGAGTGGCTCGTCGTCTTCGTCGGCGGCGCGCTCCTCATCGGCGCGCACTTCTCGCTTCTGTTCTCCGGCCAGCGGTACGTGACGAGCGGCGTCTCGGCCATCGTCATCAGCCTCGCGCCCGTCCTCACGCCGCTTTTCGCGTGGCCGATGCTCCCCGAAGAGCGCCTCGACGCGTTCGGCTTCCTCGGCGTCTTGCTGGGGCTGGCCGGAACGGTGGTCATCGCCCTCGCGTCCGGGTCGGTCGGCGGCCAACTCCTCGGCGTCCTCTTGCTGTTTCTCGCCGCCGCGGCGTGGGCGTTCGGCTCGGTACTCGTCAAGCGACTGCCCGGCAACCCGCCGGTCGTTCCGATGCAGTCGTGGATGATGCTCATCGGCGCGGCCATGCTCCACGTCACGAGCCCCGTCCTCGGCGAACCCGGCCTCGCGAGCGTGGCGTGGACGCCCGTCGTCGTCGCCGCGCTGCTGTTTTTGGCCGTGCTGTGCAGCGCCGTCGGCTTCATCGCCTACTTCGTCCTGCTCGACCGCATCGGCGCGGTCGAAATCAGCCTCGTCAACTACGTCACGCCGGTCGTCGCCGCCGTCACCGGCTGGGCGTTCCTCGGCGAGCGCCTCGGCCCCGTCACCGTCGCCGGCTTTGCGCTCATCCTCGCCGGCTTCGCGTTCATGAAGCGCGACGCGCTCGGCCCGCTGGGGCGGCGCTTCGGCGTCCGCGTCGGCCTCGTCGCGCCCGCACCGGCGGCCGACCCGGACGGACTGCCGGCCGACGACTGAGTCGCTCCCGTCGCTGCTCTCGCGTCGCGTTACGCTCCCGTCGCTCCGCGTGCAACAGCGCGAGTCGTCACCCGCTTCGGTCGAAAAAAGCTCCGTCGCGTCCGACGCCGGCGTCGGTCGTCGGTCGTCGTCCTCAGTTGCTGGTCTCGTTGCCGGACGACGTGGTCGTCTCGGTCGCCGTCGTCGTGACCGTCTCGTTGGCGGTCGTCGTCTCGGTGACCGTCTCGTTCGTCGCGGTTTCGTTCGTGGTCGTCTCGTTCGTGGCCGTCGTCGTCGCGGTCTCCTCGGCACCGACCTCGTGAGTCGCGAGGACCTCTTCGGCACCCTCGCTGCCGACCCAGACGACCTCGACCGTCGAGCCGCTTTCTGCGGACTCGATTTCGAGGAAGTTACCGACCGAGACGGGGAACTCCCCGCCCTTGTCGCCGTCAGCGACCCACGTCGCGGTGCGCTCGTCGTCGACGGTGACGTAGACCTCGTCCGTTCCCTCGTCGGTGATTTTCTCGCCGCCCATGTGGACGACGCGGAGGACGCCGCTGTTCGTGCGGAAGGTGAGTTCCGGCGACGGGACCTCGGCCGGTTCGGCCTCGGTCGTCGTCTCGCCAGTCGTACTGTTGCCGGTCTCGTTGCCCGTCTCGGTATCCGCGGTCGGCTGCGACTCGGAGCCACCGCCCATACAACCGGCGGTGGTGAGGAGGGCTCCCGTCGTGGCGACGCTCTTCAGGAAGGTTCGTCGTTCCATACGCCACGGTTTGCAAGCTCGTATATATGTCTTGTAGTTTATATTTTGGGAGGAGATAACCAGCCACACACCCGGTTTAGTTAGTTTGTTTTTCAGATAGTTACAATAGGCCAACCTGTCCGAGCAGCCACAGGACGCCGAGCGCAGTCGCCGCGCCGAGCGCGACGAGCAGGAGGGTGACGGCGGCCACCGCGGCCACGAGGAAGCGCCGGTCGGCCGCTGCGGCCGCGGGGGAGGTGTCGTCGCATCGGGCTTCCAACAGCCGGACGTTCCGGGCGTTGGCCTTCCACGCCGCGTCGAACACGTCGCCGACGAGCGGTATCGACCCGACGGTCGCGTCGAGGACGACGTTGCCGAGCATCCGCGCGAGCGTCGCTCGCGGCACGCCGAGCATGGCGGCCTCGACGAGGATGTACGCCGAGAGCGCCGAGGCCGTCGCGTCACCGACTCCCGGCACGAGCCCCAGTATCGGGTCGAGGCCGACGCGGTAGTTCGTCCCCGGAATCTCGACCGCCTCGTCGAGGTAGAAGCTCACCGTGCGGAGTCGCGCGAGGGTCTCCTCGTCGGTGACGCCAGTCGCCTCGAACTCGACGACTGCATCGGGTTCCAGCGGTTCGTCGCCGTCGCCGCTGCCGTCGTTGGCGTCGTCGCTCTCCGACGCGGTCGTCGCCGGGGTGTTCGAGGAATCGTTCACACGCGTCGAGTCGCGCGCGCGGACCTTGAGGCTAGCGTCGATAGGAGGCCTGTCGAGTCGAAGCGGACCGCGCGAGACTGCCAAAAAAGCGAGGCGCGCCGCCCCCACGGTTCGGGCGCGCGCGCCGCAGAGCTACGAAACCGGACGCCGTCGTCTGACCAAGCCGGAAACCGGGGCCGACGGCGGACCCCCTGTGGCGGACCGTCTTCCGCGCTTACAGACCCACCTCCATCGCGCGCTCGACGACGCCCGCGCCGTAGCGTTCTTCCAGTTCATCGTGTTGGTCCGGGCGGTTCTCGTACACGTCTTGGAACAGGCTGATGGGCGTCATCGCGGCCTGATAGGTCGCTTCGTCCCACATCCGGTCTTTTTCGATGTCGATTTCGGTGCCGCCGATACGGAGCGTCGCGGACTGCGTCATGGCGATAGCGCCGCGGCCGGCCTCCTTGGCAGCCTCGAACTCCTCCATGGAGTCGACGATGTCGTCCATGCTCGGGACGTACGAGGTCAGACCCAGCAGTTCCTCGCGGAGTTCGTCGGCGGTGAGCTCCCGCGCGTCGCCGCCGACCCGGAGTTCGTAGCCGCCGTCGGTGGCTTCGAGCGAGAGGCGGTCGCCGTCGTACGCCTCGACGCCGTCCTCGGACGCGAGTTCGACCTCTTCGCCGTCCGCGTCGAGGAGCCAACTGCCGGTCTTCGGCGGGAGCGGCGAGGTGTTTGCCTCGACGACCTGTCCGGGCGTGAGCGACCAGATGCCGAGCATCCCCTTCGCCTGATTGTCGGTCATGCGCTCGCGGTAGCCCTCCACGTCGCGGATGTCGTCGTAGGGGCCGTCCACGGCGATACAGCCGGCGGCGCTGGCCCCGCGGGAGGTGTTGTGTCGAAGCTCCGGCCACGCCGGGAGTTCGCCCGTCGGCGTCATGGCGCGCATGTCCTTCGTGTAGTCGACCTCGCCGTCGACGAGGAGGAACAGCCGTTCGAGGTTGTTCGTCGGCTTGCCCATCTCGTCGCGGAGGTCGCCCATGGCGAGTTCGGCCTCGCCGCTCTCGATGATGACCGACATGGCGAGGCTCCCCTCGTCGAGTCCGTGCTCGTTCTCGACGATGGTGAACCACTCGTCGGCCTTCTTCCAGTCGTCGATGCCGCCGACTTCGGGGATGACGAAGCCGTCGATGTGCTCGACCGCGCCGTTTTCCGGGTCGGTGATTTCGAGCATGTGCTGGAAGCCCTGATACCGAGTTTCGGGGCTGTCGCGGTGCCAGACCATCCGGGGGTGAATCTCGCCGGGGAACTCCGAGCCGTGTTCGGAGATGACTTCGATGATGTTCTCGGCCCCCTCGTCGCGCATCGACGGCGCGGTGGCGTCCTCGTTGTCGGGGACCCACACGTCGGGCGCTTGCATCCCGCGGAGGCCGGCCGCCCGTCGGAGCATCTTCGCGGAGTCGGCTTCGCCCTCGACGGCCGTCGGCGAGGTGAAGAACGTCCGCACGAACTGGCGGTCGTGTCTGCGCTCAGTCATCGTCGTTGCTCGTGATGGGGTCGGCCTGCTCCTCGCTGAACCCTTCCGACTCCTCGATGCGGCGGCGTGCCTCGGGGTCGAACTGCGTCTCGATGTCCTGATACCGCGAGACGAACGACAGTTCGTGGTGGCTCTCGGTCGGGTGGTCGAGGTAGCGCTGTTCGAGGTCGAACTGGCCTTCCTCGTCCTGTTCGGCGAGCTTCTTGAAGTCCTCGTAGACGGCGTGCGCGCCCGAGTGGAGGCCGAACAGCGTGATGAAGATGTACTTGTAGCCGAGGTCACCCAGCTCCTGGAACGTCAGCGGGTCCTCCTCTTCGGACCACGCGAACGACGACGAGTAGTTGAACGCGAGCTTCAGGTCCGGATGCGTCTCGTGAATCTCCTCGGCGTAGGCGACGGCGTCCTCGCGCGAGGGGTTCGGCATCTCGGGCCAGACGATGTCGACGCCGGCGTCGGCGTAGATGCGGCCGCGCTCGACGTGCTCGTCCCAGTCGCCGTTCGAAGAGCCGTAGGCGTCGGTGCGGGCGATGACGACTGTATCTTCCGACTGCTTGGCGTCGACGGCGGCCTCGAAGCGAGCCTTGGCCTTCTCGCGGGAGACGATTTGCTTGCCCGCGATGTGGCCGCAGCGCTTGGGCGTCGTCTGGTCTTCGATGTGGACGGCGGCGACGCCGGCCTTCTCGTACTCGCGGACGGCGCGGCGGACGTTGTGGATGCCGCCGTAGCCCGTGTCGCAGTCGGCGATGACCGGCAGGTTCGTCGCCTCGACCATGCGCTTTGCGTTCTCGACCATCTCGGTCATCGTGACCATCTCCAGGTCGGGGAAGCCGAACTGCCCGAGGACCGTCGAGTAGCCGGACATGTAGGCGGCGTCGTGGCCCGTCATCTCGGCGAGGCGGGCGTCGAGCGCGTGGTACATGCCGGGGGCGAACACGAAGTCCTGCGTGTTCAGCATCTCCCGCAGTTCGCGGGCCTTCTGGTTGTCAACATCCTGTGCGAAGACGTCGCTGTCGAGTTCGGTCGGGTTCATTGGGTGTCGGTGGGCTGCATCGTTCGCTCGATGCGGTTCAGTTGGGCGCGGAGCGCGGCGAGTTCGCGCCGAATCGTCGTCATCTCGTCGTCCTCACCCGGTTGTCGGATGAAGGGGACGAGCGGCGCGTCCATGTTCTCCTCGTTGTTGGGGTAGCGCCGCGCGGCGGGGGGACGAGTCGGCGTCGAGCGAGCGGTGGTCTGCGTGCGGGTCGTCGTGTCGGTTCGGGTCGTGTTGTCGCGGTTTGTCATCGGTTACGTCGGTGGGGTCGGCGGTCGGTAGCGGTCGGTTCGTATCGCGGTCGTCGAGCGGTCGGACGCGTGGTGTGCTGCGGATACTACCATCGGATGTCTCCTCACCCGGTTCGACTGCCGAGGAGTACTAATAGTTAATGATTGATAATGATAATATTAGTTAATGACTTAGTTCTGTACGGATGGATATTAGGCCCTAATTTGATACATGGTAACACATCGTCCCTCGCAGAGGATTCGAGCGTCGTCGGCTCCACCCGGCGACCGGGCGTGCCACGCCGTGACGGGGCGTTCCGCGGACACTACGCTTAATCGCGTCCACGCCCGACGACGCACCAGCGAATGGCATCTGCGATTGAGATACGCGACTTGACGAAGTCCTACGGCGACGTCCGCGCCCTCGACGGCGTCGACCTCGACGTTCCGGAGGGGTCGTTCTTCGGGCTGTTGGGGCCGAACGGGGCGGGGAAGACGACGTTCATCAACATCCTCGTCGGCCTCGTCCGCAAGACCGGCGGCGAGGCGAGCGTCTTCGGCTACGACGTGGAAGACGACTACCGCGAGGCACGCGACCGCATCGGCCTCGCGCCCCAGGAGTTCAACGTGGACCGCTTTTTCCCCATCCGCGAGGTGCTCGAACACAAGGCGGGCTACCACGGGGTTCCGCACGACGAGGCCCGCGAGCGCGCCGACGAGGTGCTCAAGCGCGTCGGCATCTACGACAAGCGTGACACCCGCTTCGACTGGCTCTCCGGCGGGATGAAACGCCGCTTCATGCTCGCGCGGGCGCTCATCACCGACCCCGACCTGCTCATCCTCGACGAGCCGACCGCCGGGGTCGACGTGCAACTTCGCCACGAACTCTGGGAGACCATCGTCGACCTCAACGACAGCGGGACGACCATCCTCCTTACGACCCACTACATCGAGGAGGCCGAACGCCTCTGCGACGAGGTCGCCATCCTCGACTCCGGGTCCGTCATCGAGGTCGCCAGCCCCGAGGAACTGATGGACCGCGGCACCGACGACATCGTCGTCCAACTCCGCGACCCGCCGACGGCGGTGCCCGACTTCGCGGCCGACGACGACCGCGTCGAGGCCGTCGAACTGGACGGCACTCGCCTCGTCGTGACGGCCCAACAGGGCGGTCTCGTCGCCCCCGACGTGGTGCAGGCGCTCGACCGGCAGGGCCACGAAATCGTCGACCTCGAAATCTCTCGCACGTCGCTCGAAGAGGTGTTCGTCGAGATGACGAGACAGGGCGAGGGCCGCGCCACCGCGGAGGTCGAGCAATGAGCCTCACGAGTCTCGACGTGACCGGCTTTTACGCCCTGCTTCGCCGCGAGGTCCTCCGGTTCGTCCGCCGCCCGCGCAACACGTTCGTCCCGCCGTTTATCACGAACGTGCTGTACTTCTCCGTCTTCGGCGTCATCCTCGGCGAGCGCATCAACGAAATCGCGGGCGTCCCGTACATCCTGTTTATCCTCCCCGGGCTCATCGTCCTCGGGGCCGTCTCCAACGCCTTCGAGAACGCCTCTTTCTCTATCTTCCACGGCCGCTGGAACCGCTACATCGAGGAGGCGCTCACCTCGCCGCTGTCGTACACCTCGATGGTCGGCGCGTACGTCCTCTCCAGTGCGACCCGCGGGGTGCTCGTCGGCACGCTCGTCGCCCTCATCGGGATGGTCTTTACCACCGTCGGCGTCGCCCAACCGTTCTACCTCGTCGCGTTCATGCTCATCATCACTCTGCTGTTCGCGGGCCTCGGCGTGGTCGGCGGCCTCTGGGCCGACGACTTCGACGACCTGACGATGATGAACCAGTTCATCCTCCGCCCGCTGGTGTTCTTCGGCGGCGTCTTCTACTCGCTCAACGAGATTCCGGCGACCTTCCAGCAGGCGTCGCTGCTCAATCCGATGATATACATGGTCAACGGCGTCCGCTACGGCTTCCTCGGCGTCACCGAGGTGGACCCGAACCTCTCTCTCGGCGTGCTGACGGCGCTCACGCTCGCCGTCGTCGGCCTCAACGTCGTGCTGTTCCGGCGCGGCTACGGGCTGACCGACTGAGACTAACCGGCCGACGCTCGGGCGACGGCGAACCCTCGGGCGATGCAGTTCCCCGCCGCCGTTATTGTCTGGTGGACTGTATTTTCTAATGACAAGTATTTTGAAACCGGCTCGAAAACTCACGGTCGACGTATGGTATCAAAACCCTCCTCCGCGGCGTCGACGCGGACCGTCTCGGTCCTCGCCATCGTCGCGGCCGTCCTGGTTGGAGCATTCCTCGCCCCCGTCGTCTACGACGCGGCCGCGCCCACCCCCGACAGGGTCGCGGTCATCTCGGTCGACGGGACCATCACCTCCCACACAGCTGACCAGCTGGAAGAGGACCTACAAGAAGCGCGAGAGAACGAATCGATAAAGGCGGTCGTCCTGCAGGTCGACAGCCCCGGCGGCTCCGCGGCCGCGTCCGAGCAGATGTATCTGGCGGTCAACCGGACCGCCCAAGAGATGCCCGTCGTTTCGAGCGTCGAAGGAACGGGCGCGTCGGGCGCGTACTACACGATGCTTCCCTCCGAGAGCATCTACGTGACGCCCTCCTCGGTCATCGGGAGCGTCGGCGTCCGCGGGTCGGCCCCCATCGGCGGCACGTCCAACGAGATTCGCACCGGACCGGACAAGGCGTCGATGACCGTCGACCAGCGCGAAGCCCAGATTGAGACGCTGAAACACGCCTTCGTCGGTAGCGTCATGGAGCACCGCGGCGACGAGCTCTCGCTGTCGCGCGAAGAGGTCGCCTACGCGAAGGTCTACACCGGCGCTCGCGCCACGCAGAACGGCTACGCCGACGACATCGGCACGCTCCAGACGGCCATCGACCGCGCCGCCTCCGAGGCCGGCCTCGAAAACTACGAGGTCGTCGAGAAGGAGCCGCCGACCCAGTCCGGCATCATCCTTCTCAGCTCGCAGGACGGCAACTCGACGGTCGTCGTCGAAGAGAGTCCCATGGGCTACGACGGCGTTCGCGCGCCGCAGTTCCTGATGGTGTACGGACAGGTGCAGTACGAAGACGAGGTGATCGGCAATGTCTCAGCGTAACTTACTCGGCGGGACGGTCGTCTTCGCGGTCGTACTCGGCCTCATTCTGGTCGGGGCCGCGGTGGCACCCTACGCCGTCCAACTCGGCGGCAGCGACTCGGCAGACACCCAGAACGCCGCGAAACAGGCGTTCAACGCGGACGAACTCGTCGCCACGCCCGGCCCCGAATCGGGCGAGGTGACGATGGACTCCAACGCCGCGTCGAAGACCGTCCTCATCGACGTCGGCCACGGCAACGACGTGAGCGAGTCCGACGTGCAACCGCTCGTCGACGCCCTCGTCGCCAACGGCCACGAGGTTGAGTACCTCACCCGCGAGGACGCCCAGCGGAACTTCAACGCTTCGCTCCGTCGGGCCGACGCCTTCGTCGTCGTCAACCCCGAGCAGCCGTACACCGGCGGCCAACTCGACGGCCTCCGGTCGTTCGAAGACGCCGGCGGCCGCGTCGCTCTCGTCGGGGACCCGCAGTCCGCGGGCACGACGAGCATCCTCGGCCTCGTCAGCGTCTCGGTGTCGTCCGGCCCCACCGGCGGCGACGCCGGACTGACCTCCGACTACGGGGTCTCGTTCGGCTCCACGTCGCTGTACAACATGCACGACTACTACCTCAACTACGAGAACGTCTACGCCACGCCGGAGGGCGACACCGCCCTGACCGAGGGCGTCGACGAGGTCGTGTTCCGCGACGCCGCGCCGCTTTCGATTTCGGCCGACAGCGTCTCGCCGGCGCTCGTCTCCGGCGGCGAGACCCGCGTCGAGTCGATTCGTAAGTCCGGTCCGTACACGGTCGCCGCCCAGAGCGAGACGGTCGTCGCCATCGGCGACGCCGACTTCCTCACGCCTGAGTCGGCCTACGAGGCCGACAACGAGGTTCTCGTCGGCAACCTCGCGGACTTCCTCGTCTCCGGCGACAAGGAGTCCGGTGCGCCCGCTCCGGCCACGCCCGAATCCGGCGCCCCGGGTCCGGGCGGTTCAGCGTCCGGCCCGGCACCGGGTTCAGCACCCACCCAGGGAACCACGCCGACCTCGGCGTAACCGAGTCGCACCGACGCGACTGACACCACCCATCGACGACGCGACCGAAGCCGGACCCCCGGTTTCGACGCGCCCCGTTCGATTCTTTCGAGGCTCAGTCCCCGCGCCTCCGAGCGACGGCTCCCGGCCTCGCCGGGCGTCTTCGCCGCCGTCGCCCCTTGTCGCTCGCCCGCGAGTGGACACCGATAAGGCCCCCACGCGCCGAGTCGGACGCATGCGCCAATTCATCGTCATCGGCCACGACGCGCCGACGACGCCCGACTTCTCGCTCGACGACATCGCGGGCGGGGCCGGCCGACTCGACGTGCTCTGCCGCTGTGTC
The DNA here is from genome assembly GCF_003665865.1 of Haloferax sp. Atlit-109R. Classification (NCBI taxonomy): domain Archaea; kingdom Methanobacteriati; phylum Methanobacteriota; class Halobacteria; order Halobacteriales; family Haloferacaceae; genus Haloferax; species Haloferax sp. Atlit-109R. The sequence goes on along the minus strand of NZ_QPLO01000002.1, from coordinate 933,020 downwards.
AACTCCGCGTTCTTCCTCTCGCACGACATCCGCGAGGACGTTCGGGTCCACCTCGTCCTCGGAAACGAGTACACCGTCCGCTTCGAGGGGTCGGAACTCCGCCGACTCAACCCCGACGAGCGCTCCACCGCCGCCCTGATTCGCAAGGCGCTCGAAAAACGCGAGGAGGCCATCGGCCACATGCCCGCCGAGTCGTCGCCGGGCGTCTCTATCCGCCGGATGGGCTTCGAGACGACGCTGGAAGAGACCGCCAGCGACGCGACCGTGGTCGAACTCCACGAGGACGGCGACCCCGTGGTTCAGGTCGAACCGCCCGAAAACCCGCTTTTCGTCCTCTCGGACCACCACGACTTCACCGACGAGGAAGCCGAGTTGCTGGCGGCCGCCGCCGACGAGCGGGTCCGCCTCGGCCCCGAAATCCTCCACGCCGACCACTCGATTACGGTCGCGCACAACTACCTCGACACGGCGGGCTATTCGCGGTACTGAGTCGGGGTCGGCGGTGTGCCACGGCGTCTGACGGTGGCCCGCAATCACAACTGTTAAACGCGACGGTGGCTTGCCTCAAAATGCGGGCCGGTGGGGTAGCTTGGTATCCTTCGGCCTTCGGGTGGCCGTAACCTCAGTTCGAATCTGAGCCGGCCCATATTCTCCCCACCTTTCACGACCCGCGAGCGACAGCGAGTGGTCTGAAAGGTGTGGGCGATTTCACCCGGTGAAGATTCGAATCAAGGAACGAACGAAGTGAGTGACCGTGGTCCACGCGAGCACAGCGAGCGTGAAGAGGCGAGACGACGTCTCGCTGGATTCGAATCTGAGCCGTACTCGCGAACGAAGTGAGCGGGTGCTTGTGACGAGCGAAGCGAGTCACAGTGGCCCATTTCTACCCCTTTCAACGCCAACGAGCACCGCGTAGCGTGTGCGAGTTCCCCCGAAACGGTGTCTGGGCGACCGAAGATTCGAACGTCCGAGCGACAGCGAGGGAAGTTCGAATCTGAGACGGCATCTTCACGGACAACCTACCTGAGTTTTGGACAGTAGTTGCAAACGGGCGGATCCACCGACACGGCCGCCGTTTCGACACCGACGAATCCACGGTGTCTCCGACGACTAAACGACCACTGGCAGTCGTGACCCCGCTGTCGCCCGAGAACCGAAGCAATTATCTATTTTAGGCAGACCTAAAAAACTATGGAGCACGACGAGACGCCACGGACGGGACTGACGCGGCGCGACTACGTGAAGTACGGCGGCGCGGCGGTCGGCGGCGGGCTGCTCGCCGGCTGTACCGGGGGAAGCGGTTCGGAATCGACGGCCGACGGCGAGACCGACGCCCCGACCCAGACCGCGACCGAAGCGGCCACCGAAACGGGGACTGAATCGCCCGCGGACGGGTCGTACTCGGTGACGATGTCGCCGGTCGGCACCGTGGAGTTCGACGAACCGCCGCAGAGCATCTTCACGCGGCTGACCCACCACGCGGGGATGGCGTTCGCGCTCGGCCGCGGCGACGACGTCAACGCGGTCAACGGGCCGGCGTACTACGACGCGACGTGGAAGCAGTTCACGGCGCGGCTCCCCGGCGTCGAGGTGGACTGGGCGGACCTGTACCCCTCGTGGGAGACGAGCAAGGAGAAGCTCTACGAACTCGACAGCGACGTGCATCTGGCCGACCCCGCGTGGGTCGTCCAACTCGAACAGTGGGACATGGCCGACATCGAGGAGGTCGCCGAGAACATCTCGCCGTGGTTCGGGAACTCGTTGAGCGCCCGTCACGCGTCGCCGACGGACGAGTGGACCGGCGACTACGAGTACTACACGCTGTGGGAGCAGTTCGAGAAGGTCGCGCAGATGCTCAGAGAGGAGGAGCGCTACGAGGCGCTTGCGGCCGTCCACGACGACGTGCTCGCCACCATCGAGGCGGGGCTGCCGCCGGAAGACGAGCGCCCGAGCGTCGTGTTGCTCACCGCGTCCGACATCGAGAACCAGGTCTGGGCGTACACGGTCGGCAACCCCGGCTTTATGACCTCGCACATCCGGCCGCTCGCACCGCACGACGCGTTCGAGGGCTCTATCGAGTCGGGGTCGACCGTCGACTTCGAGGCGCTGTTGGAGGCCGACCCCGACGTTCTGCTCTTCCTGAGCGGGATGCAGCCGAGCGTCAGCATGAACGACCTCCGGGCGACGCTCGAATCCGACCCCGTCGCCGCGGAGATTTCGGCGGTCCAGAACGGTCGGGTCTACCCGCAGGGCGCGCGCTATCAGGGGCCGATTCTCAACCTCTTCCAGCTTGAGATGAGCGCCAAGCAGTTCTATCCCGAGGCGTTCGGGGAGTGGCCGACCTCGGACGGCGGCCCGTACCCCGAAATCCCGGAAGACGAACAGCTGTTCGACCGCCAGCACGTCGCCGACATCATCAACGGCGAGTTCTGAGCGGTCTCGCCGCCGCTTTTTCGGCCAGCGACCGGCCGCGAACGCGTCGCTCGCCGGTCGAATATACGCAAAATGTAAGTTATCGTTCTGCCGCGAAACGCGGCGTACTAAATTAGTTTAAAGGCGCGTGAGGTTCGTCGCGCGGGGGCCCTTGGGGGCCTGCTCGATGTCGAACTCCACATCCGTGCCTTCTTCGAGGTCCGGGCCGCCGATGTCTTCCATGTGGAAGAACACGTCGTCGTCAGCATCGTCCGTCGAAATGAAACCGTAGCCGCCAGTGTCGTTGAAGAAATCAACGTTTCCTTTCGCCATTGCTTTTGAACACACACGCCCTTTACGGATAAGACTTGTGAGGGTCGTGTTGTCACGGGGTTATTTTATTGAATACTTTTCTGAATCATCGACGTTTGTAGACGAATGTTCTGATACGTCGGTTCTGGACGCGCTCGCCTAGTGGTTCGACGGCGATTCCGCGGTAAGCTGTGGTATCGGCAGTTCCGATCGTCGAATCCGGCGGGTCGCGGCCGACGAGGCTTTACGCGTGGCCGGACGGTCTCCGACACCGTGGATGCTAACGACGTTCGTCGGAAGTGGGCAGACCGGTCGGGAGAGTTCTCGCCGGAGTACTACGCGTACTACGGGCCGAACGAGACGAGCGAGGCGATTCGGCGGGTGTTCGACGAGCGACTCGACGCCTCGGCGTCGATTCTCGAACTCGGTTGCGGACCCGGCCGACACCTCTCGCACCTCCGCGAACACGGCTTCGAGAACCTCCACGGCGTCGACATCAACCCCGACTGCTTCGAGGTGATGGCCGACGCCTACCCCGACCTCGCCCGCTGCGGGACGTTCCACGCCGCCGCCATCGAGGAGACCGTCGAGGAGTTCTCTCCGGGGCAGTTCGACGCCGTCTACTCCGTCGAGACGCTCCAGCACGTCCACCCCGACGACGCGTGGGTGTTCGAGGCGGTCGCTCGGAGCGCGAGCGACTACGTCGTCACCGTCGAAAACGAGGGCGACCGGTCGGTGCCGCCCGAGGACCGCGGCGTCAACGACGAGGAGTACGACTTCCCGCTGTACTACCGCGATTGGGCGGCCGTGTTCGAGCCGTTCGGCTTCGAACAGGTCGCCTGCGAACACGGCGACCGCGACACCCGCCGCGTGTTCCGCCGGGTCGACTGACCCCGCGAGCGCGGCCGCCACCTCGTTTTCACCTCGTTTTCGACTCAGAACCCGCCGTAGCGGAGGTACACCATGTCGGCGATGAGGACGAGTTGGAACACTCCCTGCACGCCGCCGAGCATGGCGTTCTGTTTTCCGATGGCCGAGATGACGCCGGGGTCCGGGTCCTCGGAGGTCATCTCGAAGTACATCCGTATCTCGCCGGGCATCAGGAAGCCGAAGCCCTGCACCGAGAGGATAGTGACGACGACGAGCGCGACGACGATGGCCGGGGTCGTCATCCGGAAGTCTCCGATGGTGGTCGCGACCCACGCGAGCGACCCGACGGTGGCGACGGCGAAGACGACCTGCCAGCGCCGGTCGCGCCACGCGTTCAGCCGGCGACCGAGCAGGAGGCAAATCGGAATCAGGTTCGCGGCGGTGAACAGCGCGAGCCACGGTTCGGCGTGGGGAAACACGCCGAGTCGCTGGGCGAGCGTGATGCCGCCCGCGATGGTGACGAGCGCCATCGACGGGAGGAAAAACGAGGTCTTCGGCGTGAGGCGCTCGAACACCGCGGCGCTCTGTTCGTCGCTCAAGCCGCCGATGACCGGCCCGAGAATCGCCCCCATGAACAGGTCGGTTCCCGTCCAGAGCAGCCCCGCCATGACGTGGACGAACGTGTGTTGCTGGGGCGACCCGACCGTCACCGCGTAGGCGAGCGCGACCACCGAGACGGCGACGATGCCGCCCGCAAAGGCCGGGTTCGCCCGTCGTGCCATCCCACCGATTGTCCCACCAATCGATGCCCTGTGTTGGCTCATCACATCCGAGACGCGTATCACCGATGATAAATCCGGCGACGGACGCACTTATCCCCTCCAATCGCCACCTTCCGACCATGACTGACGCCCTCTCGTTCGATATCGCGAGCGTCGACGACGTCGCGGCCAACCGAGACGAGGTCGTCGCCGCGGTCGAGGCCCACGCGGGCACCATCGCGCGCGAACTCGCCATCCTCCAGGGCGGCGACTACGGCCAGGAGACGTTCAAGACGCGCCGCGGGACGTGGACGCTCAAGTACGAGGCGGGCGCGCTCCAGTATCTCCGGTTCAAGGGGAAGTCGGGCGGCGAGACGTACGTCGTCTCGACCAAACAGCCGCCGGAGCCGAAGGCGCTGGCGACGGCGATGCAGGACTACCCGGCGTTCGTGGAGGCGTACAACGACCACGTCGAGTCGCTCGACGGCGTCCTCGACGACGTGCCGACGGCGTTCCCCGCGGTGACGACGACCGAGGAAATCGTCGCCCAGCGGGACCAACTCGTCTCGACCATCCGCGAGGTGGCCGACACCATGGCGGGCGAACTCAACCGCTTCGACGGCGAGTACGGCACCTTCACCCAGCGGGTCGGCGGCACGCGCTGGGAGCTGAAGTGGGACGGCCCGCGGGCGTCGTACCTCCGCGTCGGCGGCGAGGGCGGCATCTACCTGCTGTCGCAGTACGAACCGCCCGCCGCGCCCGACGTGCGCGAACTCGCCGGCGACTTCGCCGCGTTCGTGGAGGCGTACAACGACTACGTCGACGACCTCGAAGCCGACCTCGCGACCGTCTCGTTCGACGACGCGGGGTAGGCGGGGTATCGCGACGCTTTTGGAAACACCGCCGTCACTTGCTGTCATGAGCGACGACGACCTCGCGTGGGAGACCACCGACACGCGCATCGACTACTCGTGTCCCGGCTTCGACATCCGCATGGACGACGTTCGGCTCCCCGACGGGACCGAGACGGACTTCCACTACGTCGACGAGCCGGCGGCGGTCGTCGTCCTCCCCTTCACACCCGACGGCGACGTGGTCGTCATCGACGAGTGGCGACAGGCCGTCGGCCGGACGAACCGCGGCCTCCCCGCCGGCGGCACCGAACCGGACGACGACGACTACGCCGCGGCCGCCCGGCGCGAACTCGCAGAGGAGACCGGCCACGAGGCCGAGACGGTCGAACCGCTCGTGACCGTCGAGCCGGCCAACGGCATCGCCAACTCCGTCCACCACTACTTCGTCGCGCGCGGATGCGAGCCGAGCGCCGACCAGAACCTCGACTTCAACGAGAGCATCCGCCCGACGACGGTCGACTACGACGACCTCAAGGGGGCCGTCCTCGCGGGCGAGGTGCGCGACGCCCGGACGGTCCTCGGCGTGCTCTACTACGAACTCGCCGGCGAGTAGCGCACCCGGTCACTCGCGCGCCCGCGTTCGCCCCTCGAACCCCGTTCCGAGGCGAGAAGGATTTTGACGCCGGCGCTCCAACTGGTCGCCTGTGTCTACTACGACGCGTTTCCCCGACCTCGCTCGGTCCTTCCTCGCAGCTATCGCCCTCGGCGGCGGCGGTCTCGTCGTCGGCACGATACTCGTCTTTATCACGCAGTTCGCGGCGGCGAGCGCGGGCGTCGAACTGACGCCCCTCGCGCTCGTCGTCACGTCGCTCATCCTCTTGCAGGGCATCGCCTTCGGCGGCGTCGCCCTCGTCTACACCAGATACCGCGGCCTCGACCGCTCGTACTTCGGCGTCTCGATGCCGTCGCTCCGCGACCTCGTCGCGGTCGTCCTCGGCTACGTGACCGCGCTCGTCGCGGCGTTCGTCGGCGCGTTCCTCGTCTCGACGTTCGGCGTCCAAGCGGGGTCGAACCAAGTGACCGAAATCGCCGCACAGGACCCCGAAGTACTGTTGCTCCTCGTCCCGGCGTCGTTCCTCCTCATCGGCCCGGGCGAGGAACTGCTGTTCCGCGGGGTCGTCCAGAACCGCATCCGCGAGTCGTTCGGCCCGGTCCCGGGCATCGCCCTCGCCAGCGCCATCTTCGCCGCGATTCACTACGTCGCGCTCACCGGCGGCGCGGGCGGCCGCCTCGTCACCATCGGCATCCTGTTCCTCCCGAGCGTCGTCTTCGGCACGGCGTACGAACTGACCGACAACATCACCGTCCCGGCGCTCATCCACGGCGCGTACAACGCGACGCTGTTCTCGCTCGCGTACCTCGTGTTCAAGCTCACCGAGATGAGCCCCGGCGGGGTCCCGACCGAACTGCTGTTCTGAGCAGTCGTCGATACCAGCCTTTTTCGCTCGCTGTCCCCTCGAACAGATGTGTTCTTTTCCACACTCGTGTCGGTAGTCGAAGGACTCGTCCCGGCGGCCGTCACGGGCGATATGCTCGTCGTCTTCGCGCTCATCCTGCTTTCTCTCGTCTTGTTCGCCACCGAGTGGCTCCCCATCGACGTGACCGCCATCGTCGTGATGGTCCTTCTGATGGTGTTGGAGCCGTGGACGCAAATCACCCCGCAAGAGGGACTGTCGGGGTTCGCCAGCCCCGCGACCATCACCGTGCTGGCGATGCTTATCCTGAGCACGGGGGTCAACCGAACCGGTATCGTCCAACTCATCGGGCGGAAGATGGCCGAGTTCGCCGGCAACAGCCGCTCGAAACAGCTCGCAGCGACCATCACCGTCACCGGGCCGGTGTCGGGGTTCATCAACAACACGCCGGTCGTCGCCATCCTCGTCCCGGTCGTCGCGGACCTCGCGCACAAGGGCAAGACCTCCCCGTCGAAGCTCCTCATGCCGCTTTCGTTCGCGTCGATGCTCGGCGGCACCCTGACGGTCATCGGCACGTCGACGAACATCCTCGCCAGCGACATCGCGGCCCAGCTCGGACGGGAGTCGCCCGGCCTCGGCCTCCACGCCTTCGGGATGTTCGAGTTCACCAAACTCGGCGTCATCGTCTTCGTGGTCGGCGCGGTCTACCTCATGACGGTCGGCGTCCGCCTGCTCCCCACGCGGGTGCCCGCCGAGGACGACCTCGTCGAGGAGTACGCGCTCCAGGAGTACCTCGCCGACGTGGTCGTCCCCGCGGACTCGTCGCTCATCGGCCAGACCGTCCAAGAGGCCCTCGGGAACGACGACCTCGACATCGACGTGTTACAGCTCATCCGCTACGGCGAGCAGTTCCCCGAACCGCTGGCTCGCAAGGAGATTCACGAAAACGACACGCTCCGGCTCCGCACGAACCGCGAGACGCTCGAACGAATCATGCGCTCGGAGGGGCTCACGTTCGTCGGCGGCCCCCGCTCCGAGAGCGAACTCCACCCGGGCGAAGAAGAGCCTGTCATGGTCGAAGTCGTCATCCCCTCGGGCTCGTTTCTCGTCGGCGAGAGCCTCGCCAGTTCGACGTTCCGCCAGCGTTACGACGCGAACGTGCTCGCCTTTCGGACCCGCGGGAAGGTCGTCCGCGACCGCTTCGAGGACATCGACATCCGCGTCGGTGACACGTTACTCGTGCAGGCCCCGCCCGACAGCCTCACCCGCCTCGTCCAAAACGAGGACTTCATCGTCGCCCACGAGTTCGACGACGTCGACTACCGAACCGAGAAGACGCCGTTCGCGGTCGCCATCATCGCCGGCGTCGTCGCGCTCCCGGCGTTCAACGTCCTTCCCATCGTCGTCTCTGCGCTCGGGGGCGTGGTCGCGATGATTCTCACCGGCGTCCTCAAGCCGAACGAACTGTACAAATCGGTCGAGTGGAACGTCATCTTCCTGCTCGCGGGCGTCATCCCGCTCGGCGTCGCGCTCCAACAGACGGGTGCCGCGGCGCTTCTCGGTGACGCCGTCGCCTCGACCGCGACGTTCCTCCCCGCAATCGGCGTGCTGTGGGTGTTCTACCTCGCGACCGGGTTGCTCACGAGCGTCATCTCGAACAACGCGAGCGTCGTGCTCATGATTCCGGTCGCCGCCAGCGCCGCCCAATCAATCGGGGCCAACGCGTTCGCGTTCGTCCTCGCCGTGACCTTTGCGGCGTCGACGGCGTTCATGACCCCCGTCGGCTACCAGACGAACCTGTTCGTCTACGGCCCCGGCGGCTACACGTTCTCGGACTTCCTCCGTGTCGGCGCGCCCTTGCAATTGCTCCTGTCGGTCGTCACCGTGGCCGGCATCGCCTTCTTCTGGGGCGTCGGCGCGTAGGCGCGCCTCCCCGGCGCGCGAGTCGGCAGAAAAACGTTCGTCGGGGGCGCTCGCCCGTGCGCCGGTCGTCGGTCAGTTCGGGTTCAGTCGTCGCCGCCGTCGGCCCGCATCGCTCGGTTCGGGGCCGAAGCCGCGGGCGTCGCCGCCTCGCCGCCCGGTGCGCCGTCCGTCGCGTGCCCGGACTCGAACTGCGAGACGAGCGATTTGAGCTGTTGTGCGCGCTCCGAGAGCGACGAGGACGACGCCGCAATCTGCTGGGTCGCCGCCGTCTGTTCTTCGGCCGCGGCGGAGACGTTCTGCGCCTCCGAGGCCGTCTGGTCGCTGAGGTTGGTGATTTCGTCCATCATCGTGACGACCTCCTGGGTCGACTGCGCCTGCTCGTCGGTGGCGCTGCTGATGGACTGGATGGAGTCGTTGCTGTCTTCGATTTTGTGGACGATTTCTTCGAGCACCTCGACCGTCTCGCCGACGGTCTCGCGGCTGGACTCGACTTCGGCCTGCGTCTCGAAGGTGTCTTCGGCGACGTTCTCGGTCGACTGCTCGATGTCACCGATGAGGGAGTCGACCTCTTGGGTCGCCTCGGCGGTCTCCTCGGCGAGCGTCTTCACCTCGCTTGCGACGACGGCGAAGCCCTCGCCCGCGTCGCCCGCGCCCGCCGCCTCGATGGAGGCGTTGAGCGCGAGGATGCTCGTCTTCTCCGCGATGTCGTCGATGAGGTCGACGACCTCGCTAATCTGCGTGACCGACTGCTGGAGTTCCTCGACCTCGGAGACGGTCTCGGTCGACCGCGACTCCAACTGCTCCATCTTCTCGATGGTCGAACTGGCGGCCTTCTGGCTCTCTTTGGCGCGCCCGACGGTCTGTTGGGACTGTCGCGCGATTTCCTCGGACGAGGAGGCGATTTCCTCGATGGTCGCAGAGAGGTTGCTCAGTTCGGACTCCGCGGCGTTGAGGTTCCGGTGTTGCGTCTCGTTGCCCGCCGAAATCTCCTCGATGCTGTTGGCCACGTCCGTGCTCGTGGTCTTCACGGCGTCCGCGCTCGCGGTGACTTCGGAGCTCTTGTCGTCGACCTGCTCTGCGAACGTCTGGATTCGGACGATGACCGAGTCGATGGCGTCTAACATCTCGTTGAAGCCCAGCCCGATGCGGCGCATCGCGTCGTTCTGACTCTCGGCGTCGACGCGGACGGTGAGGTCGCCGTCGGCGGCCTTCTGCATCGCGTCGCCGTACGTCTCAGCTTGTTGTTCGAGGTCCGTCGTGAGCGCGTCGAGTTCGCGCCGCCGTTCGTCGGCGTCGTCGACGAGTTCTTTCATGTCCGCGACGATGGCGAGCGTCGCGGTGCCGCCGATGGCGAAGACGGCGACCGTGGCGGTCATGAGCGGCGAGGTCACGAGGTTGAATACCTCGGTGTAGATGCCGAGTTTCTCCATCGTGAGGCTGATCATCCACAGAATCGCCAGCACGGAAGCGAACGCGTACGTCAGCCAGAACGACGACTCGGCGTCGGTGTCGCGGTAGTTGAGCCACGCCAGCCCCGCCGCGCCGATGAACCCGAGGGTCCCGATGGCGTCGAACAGCGCGTCGATTATCACGAGGCGTCACCGCCGTTGATGACGTTTTTCCGGCGCAGGTACGCCGCCGCGAAGAAGGTGACTCCCGCGAGGCCGATGCCGAACGCGTGCTCGACGAAGTTGAGCACCGACCCGAGGAAGAACACCTCGAGGTTCGTCGCGACCATCCCGATGACGAGCAGGACGTAGCCCGCGGCGAACAGTTTGGTCTCGTCTCTGTACTGCGTGATAACCGGTATCAGCCCGACGAGGGCGACGGCGAGCGCGGTTACTTCGAGTGGTGATAGGTCGGCTAACATCTATACTCTCGGTTGACTCAATCTCTTTGTAAACTGTTCGCCCAAAAAATCACGTTTGATATCTCTCCTGTCTGTTTTTCTAGAATATTTCGATGAATAAACCGATATGTCGTCGTGCGTCTATTTTTCTCCCCGACGACCGGCCCGCGAACGCAACTCTTACCGCCGCCCTCGGGAAACGACAGTCCATGCGCGACCACTTCGAACTCCGCGACGGGGACCTCGCCGGGCGCATCGGCCGGCTTTCGGTCCCGCGTGCGGGGATCACCGTCGAGACGCCGGCGCTCCTGCCGGTCGTCAACCCCAACATCGACACGATTTCGCCCGCGCGACTGGAGTCCGAGTTCGGCGCGGACGTCCTCATCACCAACTCCTACATCATCAAGACGAACGACCACCTCCGCGAGGAGGCCCTCGACGTGGGGCTCCACGAGATGCTCGACTTCGACGGGGCCATCATGACCGACTCGGGGTCGTTCCAACTCGCCGAGTACGGCGAAATCGACACGACGACCGAGGAGATTCTCCAGTTCCAACGCGACATCGGCACCGACATCGCCACCCCGGTCGACATCCCGACGCCGCCGGACGTGGCCCGCGAGCAGGCCGAGACGGACCTCGAAATCACCAGACAGGCCCTCGCCGACGCCGAGGCCGCCGACACGGGCGAGATGCTCGTCAACGCCCCCGTGCAGGGGTCGACCTACCCGGACCTCCGCGAGGAGGCCGGCCGCCACGCCGACGCGACCGACCTCGACGTGTTCCCCGTGGGCGCGGTCGTCCCGATGATGAACGCCTACCGCTACGACGACATGGTCGACGCCGTCGCGGCCGCCAAGCGCGGGCTCGGCGTCGACGCCCCGGTCCACCTGTTCGGCGCGGGCCACCCGATGATGCTCGCGCTCGCCGTCGCGCTCGGCTGCGACCTGTTCGACTCCGCCGCCTACGCCCTCTACGCCCGCGACGGGCGGTATCTCACCGTCCGCGGGACCGAACACCTCGAAGACCTCGACTACCTCCCGTGTACCTGTCCCATCTGCACGGAGTACTCGCCGGACGACCTCCGCGAGAAAGGGCCGAAACGACAGGAACAGCTGCTCGCCGAGCACAACCTCCACGTCACGTTCGCGGAACTCCGCCGCATCAAGCAGGCCATCCGCGACGGCGACCTCATGGAACTCGTCGAGGAGCGCGCCCGCTCGCACCCGGCGATGCTCGACGGCTACCGCGCGCTTCTCGACCACGTCGACCAGCTCGAACGTGAGGACCCCGCCTCGAAGGGCGCGTTCTTCTACGCCTCCAACGAGAGCGCCCACCGCCCCGAGGTTGCACGCCACCACGCCCGCATGGACCGCCTGACCGCCGAGGGCCACGTCCTCCTCACCGAGGGCGGCGTCCCCTCCGGCGACGACTTCGACGCGACGTGGCGGGTCGTCCCGCCGTTCGGCCCGTTCCCGCGGTCGCTCTCCGAGACGTACCCGCTCACCGCCGAGGTCCCCGAGCGCCTCGACCGCGACGCCTACGAGCAGGCCGCCCGCGGCGTCTCGCGGCTGGTCGAGGAGAACCCCGACGCGGCGTTCACGCTGGCGCACGACGACTGGCCCGAGTCGGCGCTCGCCCGCGTGCCCGAGTCGGTCGAGTTGGAGTCGCTGTCGGCGGTTTCGGAGCGATTGGGCGACGAGGCGTCGGTCGGCGGGGACGGCGGGGACGACGGCGGTTCGGCGTCGTCTGCCGAGTAGCGCGCCTCGGTCGGTCGCGTCCGTGTCTGTCGGTCGATGCTCTTAGGTTCACCCGACGTATCAACGAATACGATGGAGGCTGTCCTCTGGTACGTGCTCACGGGAACCCGCGGGGGCGAAAACCGTGTGCGTATTCTCAAGACCGTAGAGGAGCAGCCGCGAAACGCCAACCAACTGGCCGAGACGCTCGACCTCGACTACAAGACCGTCCGACACCACCTCGACGTGCTCATGGACAACGACGTGGTCCAGCGAAGCGGCGACGACTACGGCGCGGTCTACCTCCCGTCGCCGCGGTGTCGCGCCAACTGGGAGACCGTCGAGACAATCGTCGAGCGGATGGACTGAGCGTGCGACACTGTGACGCCACGATTATGGAAAGATTTGGGAAAGCGTATATCAGGATGACGGGGAAAGGAGAGAACGAATGAGTATCTGGGTGGACGTCGCGACGGTCTCCTCGGGCGTCAACGTCGTCGTGCTTCTCGCACTGTCGGCGGTGTGGGCCCGAAACTACCTGACCTTCAGGTCCAAACACGCCGTCGGCCTCCTCGTGTTCGGGGTGTTCCTCCTCGCAGAGAACGCGCTGGCGTTCTACATGTACATCCTCGACCCGACGCTCTCGGGGTGGTTCAGCACCGACGTGCCCGTCATCGCCTGGCGGCTGATGATGCTGTTGCACGTCTTCGAGACGGCCGGGCTCGTGTTCCTCGCGTGGATTACGTTCGACTGAAACCGCTGTTTTCTCCCGCTCCAGTCCGGTTTTGACGCACCTTCGCCCGCTCAGTCCCGGTGTTTCCGCTCGTGGGTCGGGTGTTCCGAGATGTAGACGCTCGTGTGGTCCGGCACGTCTTCTGTGACCCACGAGTTCGCGCCGATGCTCACGTGGTCGCCGACGGAGACCGCGCCGAGCACTTTGGTCCCCGCGCCGATGACGACGCTGTCACCGATGTCCGGGTGGCGTTTGTACCCCTTCTTGAGCGAGTGTTCGTCGTCTTCGTCCTCCTCGAAGTGGAGCGCGCCGAGCGTCACGTCCTGATAGATGCGCGCCCACTCGCCGATGGTCGTCGTCTCGCCGATGACGACGCCGGTGCCGTGGTCGATGAAGAAGTAGTCGCCGATGGTCGCGCCGGGGTGGATGTCGATGCCCGACTCCATCTTCGCGTACTCGGCGAGTTCGCGGGCGTACGCGGGCGCGCCGGCCTCGTAGAAGGCGTGGGCGACCCGGTGGACGACGATGGCCTGCACGCCGGGGTACGACCGGATGATTTCGACGTAGCTGCGCGCGGCGGGGTCGCCTTTGTACGCCGCCTCCACGTCTTTCTTCAGTCGCTCGCGGATATCGGGGAGTCGCCTGACGACCTCGTCCACGATGGGCGCGGGGTCCTCGTCTATGTAGGGGTCGATACCGGAGTAACAGAGCGCGCCGAAGTTGGCGACGCCGTCGCGGAGGAGTTCCTCGTCTGCGACCCACGGCCCCGCGTTCCAACACCGGGGAAACAGGAGGCGCTTGATGAGGTCGACGTCCTCTCGCAGGTGGTTCCGGCGCGGGAACGAAAGCGACGTGTCCGTGGGGAAGGGGTCGTCGTCGGCGCGGTAGGACGCCGCGAGCCCGAGATGCGCGTCGCCCGAGTAGGTGTAGGACATCCGATAGCGATAGTTGGTGGACGAGCGGTATTTAACCCCGTCTCATCGGGCCCGATTCGCCGTCTTCGAGTCGCGGATTGTGTGTTCGAACTGGCGCTCGACAGCCGGCGCGTTCGCTCTGCCGACCCGGCGTGAGCCAACCGCCGGATAAGGATTCTGGCCGCCGAAATCGGGCGACTGGGGACACATCGGGGAGAGATTTGGGTGACAGTTCGGAAAATCTTCTTTTAAATATTCGTCCCCCTCTGAGACATGCGACGCACACTCGCAGTGTTGATGACACTCGTCGTGGTCGTCGGGGGCATCCCGGCGGCCGCAGCGGCACAACAGGAGACCACGGCCGTCTCCTTCGAGAACCAAGCGACCGGCGGGACGACCGTGACGGTCGACTCCGTCACGCTCCCCGAGGGCGGCTTCGTGACGATTCACGACGCCTCCGTCACGGACGGCAACGTCCTCGGGAGCGTCGTCGGGTCGTCGGCGTACCTCGACGCCGGCACCCACGAGGACGTGACCGTCCACCTCGACGAACCGGTCGACGAGTCCGGCACGTTCGTCGCCATGCCCCACATGGACTCCGACGGCGACCGCGTCTACTCGTTCGTCGCGGCCAACGGCGAGACCGACGGCCCGTACACGGCCGACGGGAGCGCCGTCGTCGACACCGCGACGGTCAACGCGAGCGCGACCGTCTCGATGTCCGACCAGCCCACGACCGGCGACTCGGTCGTGGTCGACCGGGTCGAACTCTCGCAGGGCGGCTTCGTGACGATTCACGACGCCTCCGTCACCGAGGGCGCGGTGTTCGAGAGCATCCGCGGCACCTCGGCGTACCTGCCCGCCGGCGTCCACGAGAACGTCCGCGTCGAGCTGGATGCGCCCGTGACCGAGAACACGACGCTCGTCCCGATGGCGCACATGGACACCGACGGCGACGAGACGTACACCTTCCCCGAGTCGGAAGGCGAGACGGACGGCCCGTACACGGCTGACGGCAGCCCCGTCGTCGACACCGCGATGGCCATGCCGTCGGACACCGCGAGCGTGAACTACACCGCGCAGGCCACCGGCGGCTACTCCGTCGTCGTCGACTCGGCGTACCTGCCCGACGGCGGCTTCGTGACGGTCCACGACGGGACGGTCACGGAAGGACAGGTCTTCGAGAGCATCCGCGGCACCTCCGCGTACCTCGAACCCGGCCTGCACCGCGACGTGCGGGTCACCCTCGACTCGCCGCTGAACGAGACGACGACCGTCGTCCCGATGGCGCACATGGACACCGATGACGACGAGACGTACACCTTCCCCGAGTCGGAGGGTGAGGCCGACGGTCCGTACACGGCTGACGGCAGCCCCGTCGTCGACAGCGGCGAGGCGACCGTCTCCGCCAGCGTCGACTACACGACGAAGGCTTCGGACGGCGCGACCGTCGTGGTCGACCGGGTCGAACTCTCGCAGGGCGGCTTCGTGACGATTCACGACCCGTCGCTGTCGGGCGGCGCGGTGTTCGATAGCGTGGTCGGCACCTCGATGTACCTGCCCGCCGGCGTCCACGAGGACGTCGCAGTCACCCTCGACGAGCCGATTCGCTCCTCGCAGGTGCTCACCCCCATGGCGCACATGGACACCAACGACAACGAGGCCTACGACTTCGTGACCAGCGAGGGCGAGGCGGACGGCCCGTACACGGCTGACGGCGGTGCGGTCGTCGCCAGCGCCCACACCTCGGTCAACGCGGTCGTGACCGCGATGGACCAGTCCGGCGACGGCACGACCGTCACCGTCGACTCCGTCACGCTCCACGACGGCGGCTTCGTGACGGTCCACGACGGGACGGTCACCGAGGGCGCGGTGTTCGAGAGCGTCCGCGGCACCTCCGCGTACCTCGCACCCGGCACCCACGAGAACGTCGAAATTACTCTCGACGCGCCGCTCAACGAGTCCGGCACCGTCGTCCCGATGGCGCACATGGACACCAACGGCAACGAGGCCTACGACTTCGTGACCGGCGAGGGCGAAAACGACGGTCCCTACGTGGCCGCCGGCGGTGCAGTCATCGCCACGGCCAACTACACGGTCGAAGGCACGATGTCCGAGACGACGACCGACGAGCCGACCGACTCGATGACAGACGAACCGACCGAGACGATGACCGACGAGCCCGCGACCGAGATGACTGACGAGTCGATGGAGACGACGACCGAGTCGTCAACCGACGCGCCCGGCTTCGGCCTCGTCGTAGCCCTCGTCGCGCTCGTCGCGGCGGCGCTCGTCGCCGCCCGGCGTCGGTAACCCCGCTGAGACGCACCGGCCCACCACCACACAGAGGCACCCTTTTTCGTACGCCGCGCGGGCCACAAGCCACCCCCGCGCGGCACGCGGCCCGCTTTGGGGTTATTTTGCGCTGTCACACGTCGGAGAGCGTCCGCGTTCTGCCCAGCTAACAGACAGCTCTACCCTTGCCTGCAAGACAGCCGCTGTGTTCTGGTGAGTCTCTCAACTACGTCGGTTCGTCGTTGCACCCCAAAGCGCATACGAGACGAAGAGCGAAATTACGTCGATGCGACTGCCCTCCCGCAGAGTCGTTCTCGCCGGTCTCTTGACCGGTCTCGTACTGGTCGCCGGTTGTACGTCACTGCTCTCCGACGATGAGTCACAGGTTCTCATCGAGAACGAACGAGAATCAAGCTACTCGGTCACGGTCTTCCAAAGCGCCCACGAGACCCCCGAGAACCTTCGCTTCGACGTTACCACGGGGGACGGTCGCCAGAGACTCGTTCGGAGAGCGGAACTACGGACCGAGGCGAACTACACCAACGTCACTCTCCACGACCCGGTCCGTTCGGACCGTGTGTCGACCGTTCCGAATGGCAACAGTACGGTGTTTGTCGACGATTGGAACGAAAGCCAGGCGACTGTCTACGTGGTCGAAACACACCAAAATGAACTGTTGGAGGTTTACGTCATGCAGTGTGGTCTCGACATGGCACTCACGTTCACGACCACGCCGGACGGGGAGTTTAGAACCACTTCACGCTGCGTTCAGGATGTCCACGGGTGATTACCACGCGCAAGTCGCGACTGCTTGACTGGACCCGACTGCATACACACTGTATTGGCCGCACAGCGTCCGGTCGTGTTATCTTCTGCGGTTTCAACAGATCCTCCGATTTCGCTACGCAATCAGTAACCGGGGAGTTCACTAGCACCGACTACTCCGACGAACGCATCCGCGCCGCGTAGTCCCACGTGTGCACCCGCTCGGGTCGAATCCGAATCACGACCTCGTCGCGCTCGGGCGAGAGCAATCGCTTCGCCAGTTCCGAGTCGGTGTCGCCGAGATAGCGCGTGATGAGTCGCCGCAGCACTGCCTTCTCCGCGTCGGGTTCGACGGTCGCGGTTCCCCGGCCGCGGACGCCCCGATACGGCGGGTCGTTGGTCGAGATTTCGAACGCCACGTCGTCGCGGGCGCGGAGGAATCGCACCACGTCGGCGTCGGCAGAGGTGGCACACCGAAGTTCGGTCGCTTCGGGGTCCCACTCGTACCACAGCGAGAGCATCCAGAGGTCGTCCGCGGGGGTGCGACACGAGAGCCGGACCGGGACGGTCGACGCGGCGAGGAAGTCGTCGACGCGGGCGCGTGACCACGGGCCGGTGGGGTCGGAGGCGTCCATACCGTCACTTCGTGGCCCGGGGGCTAAGTCGTGTAGGCCGAGTGGTCGGTTTCGGTCGCCGGGCGCGCCCGCAGAAGACAAGTTAATTGCCTATCGGGGGCCGAAAGCGGGTATGACCGATTACTTCGAGGTTCACGCCCGCGACGGCGCCGCCCGAATCGGGGAGTTGCGGCTCTCCGACTCGGTGACGACGCCGGCGGTCGTGGACGACGTGCTCGCGGACGCCGGCAGTCTCTGGGCGGCCGAGCGCGAACTCCCCGACGGCTCCGACGACGTGCTGACCGTGCTCCCCCACCGCTCGCTCCCCGCCGGGAGCGCCGACGAGGTGCGCGAGTCGTTTTCGGTGGCCTACCCCGACGTGGACTTCCCGTCGGCCGCCGTCGTCACCGCCGACACGGCCGACGATTTCGGCGCTGACGCCTACGTCCTCTCCGACGCGCAGGGCTTCGTCGGTCACGCGCGCGCCTTCCGCGACAACGTCATCGAGGCGAAGGAGAACCTCCCCGCCGACACGGCGCTCATGCTCTCGGGCGTCGCCACGCCCCGGAACGTCTCGCTTCTCGTCTACGCCGGCGTCGACCTCGTCGACGAGAAACTCGCCCGCGCCCGCGGGTTGGAGGGCTTCTACCTCACGAGCGACGGCGAGTACTTCCTCGAAGACCTCGACGAACTCCCCTGCGCCTGCGAGGCCTGCCGCAAACCGGCCTCCGAGTTCACCCGCGCCGACGCGGCCGACCACAACGCCAACGCCCTGCGCGCCGAACTCGCTCGGGTCCGGCGTCGCGTCCGCGACGGGCGGCTTCGGGACTACGTCGAGGGGCAGGCCCGCCACGACCAGTGGTTGACCGCCCTGTTCCGCCGGTTCGACCAGCAGTACAGCTTCATGGAACAGCGGGTTCCCGTTATCCGCGACTCGGAACTCACCGCGGCGTCCGAGGAGTCAATCGACCGCGTGGAGATTCAGCGGTTCGCCGACCGCGTGACCAAGCGCTACCGCAACCGCTTCGACAACCCGCTCGTGCTCCTGCCGTGTTCGGCCAAAAAGCCGTACAGCGAGTCACAGAGCCACCGACAGTTCCAGGAGGCCGTCCAGTACCGCGCACACATGGTGTCGATGACTTCGCCCATCGGCGTCGTCCCGCAGGAACTCGAACTCACCTACCCCGCCCAGCACTACGACTCGGTCGTCACGGGCGACTGGTCGGAAGACGAGAAGTCGTTCGTCGCAGAGGTGCTTCGGCGCTATCTGGAGCGCAACGACTACCCGCGAATCATCGCGCACCTCCCGCCGGGCGCGTACACGGACATCGTCGAACGCGTCGCCGACGACTTGGACCTCGACGTGGAGTTCACCGTCTCCGAACACCCGACGACGACGGAGTCCATCGGCAACCTGATGCGGACGCTCGACGGCGAACCCAAGTTCACTCGCGAGGAGCGCGAGCACAACGTCGTGAAGGCCCTCGCGGACTACCAACTCGGCCCGGACGCGGGCGACGCGCTCTTTTCGGACGTGGCGTTGGAGATGACGAGTCGGTACCCCAAACTTCAGGTGTGGAACGATGCGGGCGTGCAGTTGGCGACGATGGTCCCGCAGTACGGCGTGCTCTCCTTTACGCTCGAAGGTGCGAAGGTGTGGCGCGACAGCGACGCGCCGACGAAGACGGTCGAAATCGACGGCTTCGTTCCCCACGGCTCGGTCCTCGCGCCGGGCGTCGTCGACGCCGACGAAGACATCCGTCCGGGCGACGAAGTCGTCGTCGAGGGGCCGAAGGCGTTCGCCATCGGCCGCGCGGAGATGGGCGGCCGCGAACTGGTCGAGTCCACGCGCGGCATCGGCGTCGAAATCCGCCACGTCGAAGAGCGGTAATTCGGCCCCGGTTTGGACGAGAGGTCTCCGACCCGACCGAACGTGACCCGACCGGACCCAAAACCGTCTGACACGCCGAGGCAATTCCCAAAACCACCTTTTTCTGATATTTTGATTCTGATGGTTAATCAGCCTTTGAACGCCGCTAAATGGGCCGTTACCCGGTTTTCTATGCACCGGTATATGGCGGAAATATCATGCCACTACAACTTTAAGTAGCATCACGGCCCAACGTGGGCAATGATGGCAGAACGACAGGAGGGAGAACGACCGGAGTTCGACGAGCTTCCCGACGAGGGGGCGGTAGACTGGATGATTACCCATGCGCTGTTGGCGGCGAGCGATTCGACCTCGCGGGCCTTAGAATCGCATCTGTTGCAGTCGCAGTACCACGGTGACGCCGGTTTCGACGCGGCGGTGACGGCGCGTCACATCGACGACGCAATCGACCGACACACGCGAATTCTCGAGGACTTACGCCTCGCGCGCGACGCGCTCGACCACCGGTAACTCGACCCGAGACCGCCGCGTTGTTGTTCCTCGCCGCGCGAGCCCGACCGGACGCCCTCCCACATAAGTTGTTTATTTAACAGCGGCTACGAACAACCGTGTATGAAGTTGGCCGTCCCAACTGACTTCGACATCCTCGAAGCGCTTTCAGATCGGAGGCGAAACACCGCCGTGAACCTCTCGTATATCCTCGATAAGAACCGCTCGTACATCAACACGCGACTGCCGATTCTCGCGGACTACGGCCTGTTGGCGCGAGTCGGGCCCGCGCCGAACTCCGGGCTGTACGAAATCACCGACAAGGGGCTGGTCGTCCTCGACAACCGCGACCAGTACCGAGCCGACGGCGTCGACTTCGACGCGCTCGTCGAGTCCGAACTCAGGGCGCGGACCGACGAGGCGAACGCCTAACAGGAGCGACGCGCCGCAACCGAAGGTCGGGACGGCCTTCGGAGGCACCCCGGCGCGCTGTTCCTCGCGCGGAGTGGCAACGCCGCTCAGCCCCGCGTTGTCGACGGGGCCGTGGCGTCGGGAGTCACCGCGCTGTGCTGCGACCGTCGCCGCCTTTTTGCCGCTTTGCCGCCCAGTTCGAAGTATGGCTATCGAACCACTCTCGCTCGGCGTTCCGAAGCCCATCATCGACTCGCTGCCGGAGGCGGACGGCACGGCGGCACAGGACATGCAGCGCGCCGTCGAGGGACTCGAAACGCGACTGAACCGCGCAATCGAGGACGCCGACACGGAATCCGAGGCCGCCGGCTACGTCGTCGACGCGCTCGAACGCCTGGAAGGCCACTACGAGCGCTACGACGAGTTCATCCCCGAACTCCGCGCGTGGGGGCAGTCGCCCATCTACGCCATCGCGTGGCGGAACCTCCAAGCGGACCTCATCCTCCAAATCGAGGAGTACGACTGGCTGAAACCCCACATCGACCGCGAACGGAACCTCAGACTGGTCGAAGACGGCATCAGGTACGGCAAGTAGGTACGTCGCCCGCGGCGTCGACTGGGGTGTCGTTTCCGGAGCGAACGCTTGTTCAGTCTTGAAGAAATGTGGATAAGGAACACGACCGTGGACAACCTCGCCATATATAAAAATTTATTCACCAAACCTGAATGCTTGTTTTCTGATTATATTAGTAGAATATATTCTAATATGCCTATATAACTCGAATAGTATCATGAATGCGGTAGATAACACTCTATCTCGATACTCTTGACTCGACCCCTGCATCTCAATAGTGTTGTACATCTAAAACACTACTACACTCCGAAATTCGCCCTCTCACCTGTGTTCTCTCGTTCGGCGGCGGTTCGGATATCTCGCTCGACCACCGCGAGTCGGCACTTCCCTCTCCCTGCCCACTCCGTGGCAGACCGACCGGTTTGGTGTCGACCAACGCCGGCGGTGGCGGCGGGCTCGACTCGACCCGTCCGAGTGATTCATATGACAGCTATCCGGGACGACTCCCGCCGGATTCGAAGCACCTCGTTCGCGCCCGGCCGTTCGACGTCACCGACGCTCTCTGGAGAGACACAACAGCACAGTCGTTAGTGAGAGTCAGTAGTCGCGCCCCGTAAAGGGGTGACCGAACCTAATGGGGAAGGGGGGAAGGGGGGATGAGTTCGGTCATGTGGATGCGTCCGAGGGGTTACTCTGTACGGTGTTGCATCCAATTGAGTACAACCACTTCGGATATATAAATCATTCTGATTGTCAGCCCAGAGGACAGTATCGGGGTTGGTGTAATGAGTGTAATGGTGTTATACAAGATGAAACGACTACGGTACTCGGTAACGTAGCCTGCGATACGGCGGGACCTTTTTCCACCCATCGTATTAACGACACCTTCGACCGGGCCACCGCTCGCGTCGACCGCGCCGAAGAGCCCCCGTGGAATTCGTTCGCGACCTCTCGGACGACGCGGACGACGAGTTCGGCCGACTGTTCGAGCGGTTGTGGCCGTACGGAACGAACTCAAGCGGGTGTCGACTCCCGACGACGCGGACGCCGTGGAGGGCGCAGGAGAGTCGCGGCGTCCCTTCGAGTTCCCGACGACCGACGACTGACCGCGGTTCGCCTTCGGGCGGGGTTCGCCGGACCGGGGTTCGCTACGCTGCCTGCTTCTCTAACCACTCGCTCGCGTCGACGACGAGGTCGGACAGCGCCTCCTCGACGGACTCGTCGCCCGCGAGGCCGACGCTCCAGGTGACCTGCGACTGTATCGCTTGCAGGCTGAGCATCGTGTTTTGGACCCGCGACGCCAACACCACCGGCACTGTCGCGTCGAACCGACGGATACCTTTGACCGCTTCGATGCCCTCGAACGCCGGCGGGGCGTGGAGGCAGATAACCAGATGCACCGGTCTCTCGGTCAATCGCTCGAACAACTCCCGACTCGACCCTACGAACTCGACGTTCACGTCGCGCTCTCTCGCCCCCAACCCCTCGGGCTGCGGGCCGTAGGCGAGGATGCGCGGCGTCGCCGCTATGCTAGTCTCGGACACGCATTCGACTGTTCGTCGAGAGGGTATTTGACAGTTTCTCCGACCCGAGTCCACGCCGGACGCCGACGGCGGTCGCGCTCGGCGTCGGACCGCGGGACCGGCGGGGGCTATCGTCGAGGCGGTCGGGTCAGAACAGCGAGTCGAGGCGGTCGTCGACGACGGCCTCCGTTCCGTCCTCGCGGTCGGCGGCGTCGCTCGCGCTCCGTTCGCGGCGGTTCTGCTCGGCCTCGACGGCGGTCGACCGAATTTCGGCCACGCGGTCGCTCCGCGACACGTCGCCGAGGAGGACCAGCACGCCGACGTGGTTCGACTCCGAAAGCGGGTAGTCGCCCCCGCGGACCTCCATGCTCCCGGTCTGTTCTTCGACCCACGTCCGACTCCGCTCGACGGCCTTCCGGTTGAGCCACTCGGGCGGGCCGCTGACGACGACCAGCCCGCGGGAGGCGGAGTCGACGTCGCACGGGAGGGTGAGCTGTCCGAGCACAGCCTTCCGCGTCTGGGTCGTGATGCGGTTGATGGAGTCGAGTTCGTCCGTCGACGACGAATCCCCGCCCAAGAGTCCCTTGATGCTGAACCCGCCGCCGCCGTCGCTCTCGGGGAGTTCGCTCGCCGCGTAGCCGATCGTCGAGATGCCGCCGCCGCGGAGGGTGTTGATGACCTCCGAAGAGTCGACGACGCTCTCGGCGACCGTCCCCGACTCGGCCACCTCGCCCGAGGCGAAGAGGATGCCGAGGCGTCGAACGAGCTCCTCGTTCATCGTGTCGTGGGCCTGCGCGACGTCCTCGCCGCTTTCGGCCCACGCCCCGTTGTCGAACGCGAAGACGTGGTCGGTCACGTCTACGAACGCCCTGAGCGACCGCGCGGCGTTGCGCGAGTACAGCGCGCCCTCGTCGGCGGCGGGGAGGATGCCGACGCCGTAGATGGGCTGTTCGTAGATGCGGTTGAGATGCTTTGCGAGCACGGGGGCCGCGCCGCTGCCCGTCCCGCCGCCGAGGCCCGCGAAGATGAGAAACGCGTCGGCCGTGGAAGTCGGCGCGCCGTCGGTGCCCCGCAGAAGCTGTCGGCTGTCGCGCTCGGCGAGTTCGGCGGCGAGTTCATTGTCCGCGCCGACGCCGTGACCGCTCACCTCGTCCGCGCCGAAGAGAATGCGGTTTTCCTCGGGAACGAGGTCGAGGCCGTGGAGGTCCGCCGACGCGGTGTTGTACGCGACCGCGTCGACGACGTAATCGGCGTTCGTGCGCTGTTCGTACCGGAGGAGGGCGTCGAGGACGTTCCCACCCGCTTGTCCCATTCCGAAGCAAAGGACCTTCATCGTCTCTCTTTGACACGTCATCAGTGGTGAATCTTCTGTTAGTTGCCTGCCACACCGAGTCGAACGCGCCGCCGGGGACGGGGTAGTTCTATACGACCCGGGCGAGAATCATCGGCAAACTGCATGACTTGTCCGCGGTGTTCACAGCCACTCTCGACGCTCTCGTTCGACGGTCGCGCGGCGCGCTACTGCGAGCGCTGCGGCTTCGTCGGCGTCGAGACCGTCCACGAGCGCGACGCGCCGAGCCGAGAGTCGTGGGACGACGCCATCGCTCGCTTCCACGAGCGGGCGCTCCGCGAGGCGCGCGAGCGGGACGACGGCGCGGGCGGTACCGGCGGAGCCGACAGCGGCGAGGCAACCGACGGCGACACCGCGGTCGAAGCCGAGCGCAACGGAGCCGGCGCGGAGGACGATGAGACGCAGCACCCGGCGGACGATGCGACCGACGCGGCGGACGACGCCGAAGCCGAACACGGGGGCGGCGACACGACTGAAGACGTGGCTGCTGCCGGTGACGACGAGGGCGACGACGAAGCCACCGACCGCGAGCCCAGTGACTCGCAACTGAAAAACGGGGAGGACGGCGACCGCGGGGACCGCGCTGACCGCGCGGGCGACGAGTGACGCGCGCTCGCGCGTCGCCGGCGGCGCGTCGACCTCGGTCGTGACGTACTGTCCGGCCGGTGTGTCAGCTCGGGCCGGCGCTCAGTTCGATTCCGGCGCGGCTTCGGCTTCCGGTTCGGGGTCGGAGGCGCCCCCGTCGGATTCCTCTTCGGAGCGGGCGGCGACGAGCGACCCGCGGGCGACGCTGTACAGGGGGCGGTCGATGCTCCGGACCTCGTTGACCGAGAACGGAATCGTCGAGTCTTCGAGGTGGTGTTCGAACAGCTCCTCGAAGCCCTCGGGGCTGGAGGTGCCGCCGGTGACGACGACGGGCACGTCGAGGCCCTCCTCGATGTCTTCCTCGTCGACCTCGCGTTCGATGTTCTCGATGACGTAGTCGAGGAGGTTCTCGTAGTAAATCGACAGCGCGCCCTCGACGCCGCCGACGTCCGTGCGGAAGTCGAGCTGGAAGTCGTCTTCCTTGATGGACGTGACCTTGTCGACGGCCGTCCCGGTGGCCTGGGCGGTCTGTTGGTCTATCCAGTCGCCGCCGCGGGCGATGGAGAACTGCATGACCGGCACCGCGTAGTACGCCAGGCAGATGTTCGTCATCCCCGCGCCGAACGAGACGCCGAGGCCGGTGAAGTTGTTGTCGGCGAGTTCGCTGTAAATGACCGCCATCCCCTCGTTGATGGGTTCGGGGTCGTAGCCCATGTCGCCGAGCATCGATTCGAGCGTCTTGTCGTGATACAGCGTCGAGAGGTCGGAGTCGATGGGGTCCGCCGGACTCGAATAAAACAGGCGCTCGTTCGGCCGGGAGGGCGAGCCGACGACCTGCTCGATGATGAGCTTAATCATCGGAATCGCGGAGGACTCCTCGCTGGAGAGGATGCCGTGTTGCATCGGCCGTCGCGTCTCCTTGCCGAAGATGTTCGCGAAGTTGAGCGCGTCGTCGCCGACGACGTACACCTTGTCGTCCTTGCGGATGTGGAGCACGTCGCTTCGCGAGAGCATCTGCTCCGCCATGTCGCTGTAATCGATTTCGACGAACGAGTTGCGCTGCTGGACAAATACGGTCTCACTCCCATCCTGACTCGCGGACAGGATGTTCATGGTTCCTACGTCAAGGCCTTTCGCCATACCTCACGCGTCGTAGGGCTGTCGCATAAATCTGTATGCGCGTTTGCGATTCGGTTCGGCCGGGACCGACGCCGAACCACCGTCGCGTCACTCCCTGATCGACGCCGCGTCAGTCCCCGCCCGCCGGCCCGCGACGCCTCAGGAGAACAGCCCGCGAATCCGGTCGACCAGCCCCTCGGCGTCCTCGCGTTCGGCCTCCGCCTGCTGTTGTTTCCGTAACTCGGCCAGCGCGGCGGTCTGGTCGTCCGTGCTGTCACCGACCGCCGTGTCCTTCTTCCCGCCGCGAAGTCCCTGGAGCCCCGCGACCGCGTCGTCGACGCCGCCGCCGCGCGTCTCGGTCGCCTTCGCGTTCTCGAAGCTCGCGCGGTCCGCGTCGTCGACGGCGGAGGTGTCGAGCTTCAGGCGGGTGGTCTCGGTCTTGCGGACGCCGCCCCACGACAGTTCGGTGTTCGACAGCGCCTCGTCCATGTCGCGGCGAACCTGCGCGGAGACGGCCTCCTCTTCTTCCTCGTCGGTCGCGTCGGCTTCTGCGTCGCTCCCGGCCGCGGCGGGGGCGCTCGTCCTCGCGCGGGCGAGTTGGAAGCCGACGAGCGACGTGCCGCTGGCGGCGACGACCGCCACCGCGCCGAGCGAGTAGATGCCGACGATGCGGCCGCTCTGGTCGGCGCTCGCGGAGACGTTCCAGTTGTGGGGGTACGCGCCGACGAACTGGACGACGGCGACCGCACAGACGAGCAGCCCCGCGCCCGCGAGGAGCTTCGGAAACCGGTACTGCGAGGGAAGCAAGACCACGACCGAGGCGAGGAGGAGGGGAATCCCGAGCGCACCGGTGACGCCCGCGACCTCGCGGAGTTCGTACTTGAAGATGTTCTCGGGCGGGATGCCGCCGCTCCACACGACCGCCGCGAGCGCGACGGCGAGCAGTCCGATAGCCGTAAAGAACAGTGCGAAGCCCGCGTAGACGGTTGTCTCGTCGGGGTCGGCGTCGACGTACCGTCGGTAGAGGGCGATGAGGGTGTTCTGCCCGTCACTCGACATACCTCAGACCATTCCCCCGCGCGACATATAATGTTCGCCGGACTCGGGTCGAACCGCGGCCGGGCGTTCGACTCGACTCGACTCGCCCCGACTCGACTCACGTCACGACCCGCCGGCGGGCTCGACGGAGATGTCGTAGGCCGCGACCGTGTCGCCGAGGGCCGCCTCGGTGAGCGAGGGGTCCGCGTCGAACCGGGCGCTCGTGAATCGGGCGGGACCGTGGACGACGGTGTCACCGAAGGCCGCGGCGTCGGTCACGTGCGTGTACGCGAAATCCAGTCGCCCCTCGATTTCGACGCCGAACGTGAGCGTCCCGACGGTGCAGTCGGAGAAGTCGACGTCGCGTCCGACGCGGACGCCGGAGCAGAATAGCTCGTCACCGAAGCGCGCGTGGTCGCAGATGACGCACCCGTCGACCGTGGTTTCGACCAGTCGCACGGGCGAGTCGGCCGAACAGACCGCGTCGGAGAGGTCGAACTCCCCGTCGACGGCCGCGCGGACGAACGACGCCGGTCCCGACCCGAACCGGGCGTTCCGGAAGCGGAGCGCCCGGCCTTCGACGGTCGCGTTGTCGAAGTAGACCGGCCCGTCGAACGCGCTGTGCGTGAAGTCGACGGGGCCGTCGCGGGCGGTCAGCCCCGCGCAGTCGACCCGGCCGCCGAAGGCGGCGGTCGTCGCGTCGATACCGCCGCCAACCGTGAGCCGAGTCGCGTTGAGTTCGCCGTCGACGACCACGTGTTCGAGCGAGAGTCCGCCCTCGACGGTCGCCGACGCGGCCACGACGCCCCCGCGGATGCGGCAGTGCGCCAGCGAGAGCCGGTGGTCGAACGCGGCGTTTCCGAGGTCGAGGCGGCCGCCCAGTCGGGTGTGGGAGAACCACGCCGGCCCGCCGAACCTCGATTTCGCGAGCGACACGTCGTCGTCGACGACGCCTTTCCTGAACGTCGCTCCGCCCTCGAAGCGCGCCTCGGTCGCCACGACGGACCCCGCACTGAAGCCGGTCGCGTCGAAGCGCCCGCTCAGTTCGGCCTCGCAGAGCACCCAGCGGTCACCGACTTGCAGGTGGCGACAGCTGACCGCTCCGGTGGCGTCGAAGCGCTGCATGCACACCGCGCCGCCGACCGAGACGCGGTCGAGTCGGAGCGCGCCGTCGAGCGTCGCATCCCGGAGGTCGATATCCGATTTCACCATCGCGCCGCGGAAGTCCAGCCGCGCGTCGGGCGGGAGCGTCATCCCCGCGAGGTCGACGCGTTCGAACGTCGCGCCGACGAACGCCGAGGGCCGCCCGTCGTCGGTGACCGCCTCGCGGAGCGCCTCGGTGACGGCCGCGGGTCGCGTTTCTTCGACGGGGCGGTGGAACAGACAGCGGGCGGAGCCGTCGCTCGCGGGATGCGGACACCGCCACACCGACGACGACCCGTCGGCACCCGTCTCGTCGGCGGCGTCGAAGACGTGCTCGTAGGCACAGCGACTGTGTTCCACGTCACCTGACCGTTCATTGCCTTAACATAAATAGGTTGTCACTAAATCGGATGTCGTCGTCGTTCTCCCCACTCCTCCCGTCGCGTCGCTCGAATCAGTCTCCGGCGAGCGGTGCGCCGACTTCGGCGTCTCCGACGACGGCCGAAAACGTCGCCGCGAACTCGAAGTCGCGGGCGGGAAGCGTGACCAGTCGAACCGTCTCGCCGGTGCTGTCGTGGAAGCCGACGGTGGTCCGCTCCGGTTCGAGTTCGACGGAACAGCCGGCGAAGACGGGGCGGTTGAGCTGTATCGTCCGTACCTCCCGGACCTCCTCGGGGTTCGCCTGCTCGCCGTCGTGTCGAATCTGGACGAGTCGCGTCTCGGTCAGGAGCACCGTCATCTCCTCGTAGTGGCTCACCGACCGGAGCGTCTCGCGCTCGCCGACGAACTGATGAATCGACTCGTAGAGACTCATACGCCGCCTACTCGGTCCACTCGTATCAACGTATCTACAACAGTTTTTCGCGACCGCCTCGCGGCGTCGCCGCGAGCTGCGTGCTCACAGCCCGCGGTCGAATCGCCGGACCATCGGCCGCCCGTCAGAGGCAACCGGGCGGGACGGATAGGCGTGATTGGGCAATCGTGCTGTCCACATCCTGACTCACTCGACTGCCCGCCGTACAGTCGTCGTTCGGAGTATATCAACGTTGTCCGACGGAGCGGCCAGTCGAGCGAAGTCGCCGCGGTCAGTCGGCGGCTTCGAGCGCCGGGTCACCCGTCAGGACGACGATGTCGGCCATCCCCCGTATCCACTTGAACGGCACTCGGACGCCGCGCGGGCCGACTTCCAACCCTTCCGGGGGGTCTTCGACGGAGACGAGAAGCGCGGTCACGCGGTCGGCGTCGAGGTCGACACAGAGGTCGACGGCCTCGCCCAATCGCTCGCCCGAGGCGGTGTACACGGGGCGGCCTTCGATACTCGGAATCGGTTCGATGCCCGTCGGTGACTGGGGGACCATACCTCCGGTATCGGACGTGTCAATAAAAAATACCTCGGTCGGCGCAGGCCGTGTCGGCTCCGCGGTTGCGACGCCTGCGGTGCGCTCGGTCCGGACGCGGTTTCCAGTTTCGGCGTGCGCCACCGTGACTAAAACGCCGTTTTAGGCGCTCGTGGCGGCGTGAACGGCGAATATCCACAATTTCCGATACGTATTTAGGCTCACCTAACAGATATCTATCTGGTCAGGATAGCTGGGCCTCGGTGTTCCTTCCGTAGACCCACCACCACTACCGGGGCCTCTGGCCACATTCTGGTCTCCGAAGTCGCCGGCGAGCGCGCTTTTTTCCGGCAGCTGTTGGCCGTCGCGGCGGCCGTCAGCGGTGCCGTCATCCGCTCGGGCTTCGTCGCTCTCGACTTCGTGCTCGACGCGGTCACCGTCTGGGGTTATCCGGCCGCGGTCGGCGTGATGGTCGTCTGCGCGGTCGTCAGTTGGCCGACCGACCTCCTCGGTATCCTGTCGAGCGAGTTCGGAGGCAGCGGCGGCGAACCGCCCGGAGCCGACCTCGGAAACGCGACTCGCCTCCGTCCGACTGCGCTGCGGTCAGTCGTCGTCTCGCTTCTCGTCGGTCGTAATCATCGACTCGCGGATGTCCTGTAACCGTTCGGTGCCGCGGAGTTCGGACATGTTCACGCCGAGGGCGTCCTCGTCCTCGTCGGTGGCGACGCCGCTCGTGAGGATGCTCCGGATGCCCTCCTCGACGGTCATGTCGATGTCGTACACGTCGTCGGCGGGGATGTAGGTGAGCAAGCCGCCGGTGACGGGGTTCGGTGCGAGCGGGAGGAACATCGAGACCATCTCCTTGTGGCCGGTCGACTGTTCGATGGTCGCTGGCGACCCCCCCGTCTGGAAGCCCAGCACGTACACGTCGTCGTCGAAACACTGGACGAGTTTCACGTCCTGGAACTCGTCGGCCCCCTCGTCGAGGACCACGTCGCCCATGCGGCGGAAGCTCTTGTACACCGTGCCGACGCCCGGAATCGACGAGACCACGAGGTCGAACACGCCGATTATCTTCTCGCCGTACTGGTTGCGACCGACGGTTCCCACGACTGCGACGATTGCGAAGAGGACCAACAGCGCGACCAACTCGGTGAAGAAGTCGACGACGAACGAGTAGACGCCGAGGTCGATGAGGAGGCTGATGAACTCGACGCTCTCGAAGCGGCTGATGACGCCCGCCCAGCGCAGGAGTTCGATGAACGGTTCGAGGGCGTTTCTGACGAAGTCGATGCCGACGCGCAGGACGTACAGCGTGATGACGATGGGAATCATAATCGCCACGCCCGTCAGCAGGGTGTTGTACGCCCGTTCGTACAGCGACTGACCGGTTTCCTTAGCGCTCACGGCGAGTGTACCCGGCGAGCGCGGAGGGTCTGCGGAGGACACGCCCGGAGATTCCCGTGGGCGGTAAAAATAGTACTGGCAGTCGAACCGTCTGTGTTTCAGGCGCGTGCCGGCGCTGACGCTCTGCGAGCGTCCGGCGAGAAGCGAGTCCGGCGAGCGCGACGAAAACGGGGACCACAAGCGGGCCGAGAAGATGCGGGTACGGTAACCGTGAGCGACGACGGAAGGCGAGACGGCGGCCCGTGCCGTCCCGAACGCGGGGTCAGGAGACGACTTCGAACCGTCCGACCGAGAGGTCGACCGCGAGCTGTTCGCGCGGGTAGACGAACTCCTCGTCGTCGTACATCGTCCGGACGGTCTCGTCTTCGATCTCCACCACCGTCTGTTCCGTACACAGCGTCGAATGCCGGATGGTCGACCCCTCCGTGATTACGTGCGGGGCGACCTCGAGTGTCTGCGTCATCGTTTCACTAACGGGCGGTGAATCGTATAATTCTTTCGCAACTCTCGGGGTCTTGTATCCAAATGTAGCTATATAGTGGTATTGTCGGGTGGATTGTGCACTTTCTGTTGCGGTCGCCTTCACACCGATACGAGTCACTCTGACGGACTCGTGGTCGGACGATGACGGCAGTCGGGAGCGTCAGACGCGCCGCTATCGGGAGCGTCACCACTCGCGGACGGGACTCGCATGACTCGACTCGCACCGCGCCTCGGCGGTTCTCCCCGGCGCGCTACTCGCCGTCGAACGGGTCGCGCTCGGGGAGTTCGTCGTCGAGGACGGCCGCCACGGCGTCGACGAACGGCTCGTGGGCCGACAGCGCCTCGCGGAGCGCCTCGTAGTAGGCGACGGTGTCGCCCGCGAGGAACTGCGAGTCGACCCGCCAGAGCGTCCGCCCGGTGCCGAACTCGCCGGTCGGGAGGTCGTCGCGTTCGTCGCGCGCCTCGTCGAGCGCCGCGACGAGTCGGTCGCGGAGCGCCGCGTACGGCGAGTCGCCCGAGAAGTCGGCGTCGCCGTGGATACCGTCTTCGAGGTGGAGTTCGAGCCGGAACTGCCCGCGCTGGAGGGCGCGCGGCGTCGGGTAGTGCTCGAAGTGGAGGTCGTAGCCGCGGTCGCGGCCGCGCTCCCACGCCGCGGGCGTGACGCGACCCCACGGCTTGCCAGAGTCGAGGGCGTGCCACGTGTGGGGACCCTCCGGCGGGGACGCACGGAGGTAGTCGGCCCACTCGTACTGGAGGACCTCACGAGCGAGCTTCGCTACGGCGTCACGGGTCGCATCGACCTGTAGCTCGTAGTCGAAATAGAAGCTCGTTTCGTCCGCGGTGTCCGGGCCGTTCATACCTCCCTGCTAGACGCCCACACGGATAAAGATTCGACACAGACCCCCGTGGGCCCGTGTTCGCTCAGTTCTCGCGCCGTACTCGGCGTCCGACCCCGAACAGGAGCGCCGCGATGGCGACGTTCGTCGTTCTCGACGTAGTCCCCGTGGCCGTCGCGAAGGCGGCGGTCACGTCCGGCGAGGCGGACGCGTTCGCCGCCGACTGGACGCTCGAATCGAGCGCGCTCGCGTCCGCCTCAGCCGCGACGCCCGCCGCACCGGTGGGGAGCGTCGCGGCCGTGAGATCTAACACCAGTAAAACGTTATAGTGTGTCTGAAAACCGGTCGTGGTGTCGCGTGCGAAAACGGAATTACTTAAATCTGATAATAACTCGGATACATCAGATATAGTAGACTATTCGAAGCGGTAGCCGGGGACCAACTGAACCAGATGGTGCAGACGCCGGCGCTCGCCCGAAAGCCCCCAAGAGACGCCCGGCGTCGAGTGTAGGGTGTCGCGCCGTCGGCGGGCGGTCAACGATGCTGGGCTTCATTCTCAGAACCCCGTCACTCCGCCACATGACCGTGGAGACCCGCGAAGACGGACGGCGACGTTCCGTGATGGCCTCGGGAACGGCGGCGAGAGATGGAGGCTCTCGTAGGCCGTATCGGCCACCGCGAACTGTCCGTTCGAGCCGTGTTTCGTGTTGTTCGAGCCGCGTACCGTTCGCATCTCGTGAGTCCGGGCGGCACGCGGCCGGCTGTCGAACGTACTGGCTGGTCCTGCCGGACGTGTCTCCCGGGCGTGCTCACTGACATCGGTGAGCGCGTTTCCGGCCGAGTTGCGGCGGACACCACGGCCGAATACGCAGTAAATGCACTATTTCAATCATACTTTGAAATCAAAGATGTTCCGTCGTCGCTCCCGGTGGGGCGGCGTCTCTACCGGCGTCTCTCGTCGCGCCGATGCTCCTCCGGCCGAGTCACTCGGCGTTCTCATCGAGCGCGGCGCACACTCGGGTTCGAACGTCGGCGGGACTCGCCGCCGACGCGTCGCGCCGGGCCATCCGTCCGGTGACGAGGTCGAGGAGGTCGAGCGCGGTCAGCGCCTCACGGACCTCGGCGCGGTCGAGTCCGAGGCGACGCTCGACTTCGTACAGCGTCTTCGCGCCCGCGACTGCCGCACACACGTCCGCCGTCGAGCAGTCGAGCGAGGAAAGCGACGCGGGAAGCGACGGGAGGTCGGTCGCGGTCGGCGGCTCCTCGGCCGCCCCGCTCGTCTCGTCGGCGTCGAGCGCGACCGACTCGGCGTCCGCGTCGGCGTCCGGGGCCGCGTTCGATTCCGGTTTGGGAGACGGTTCGGGAGCCGGTGCCGGTTCGGACTCGGTCGCGTCCTCCGCGTCGGCAACGCTCGGCTCCGAGTTCCGCACTTCGTCGTCGCCGTCGCTCGTTCCGCCCGAAGACGCCGGTTCGGACGACGGGCCGTAGCTATCCGGCTCGTGAATCCCGCGTTGAATCATCTGGTTGCGGACGGTCTGCGGGGTCACGTCGACGCCGAGGGCGTCGGTCATCTCCTTGAACGTCTCGCAGGTCTCGTAGGCCTCCCGAAGCCGAACCGGGTCGTGATGGGCCGGTACCGTCTCGGGTTCAGTCTTCGCGTCTGCGTCCGCGCCCGTCGCTGTCTTTCGGCTGGCGTCCGCGTCCGCCCCCGCGGCCGCCTCGACGGCGTCGTCGGCCGATTCCGCTGCGGCCCGGTCGCGCTCCGGCGCTTCGTCTCTCACCGTCGGGACCGCGGACTCCATCGTCGGCGGCGACGCGCCGGGGGTGACGGGTGGGTCGACCGACGAGTTGCGCGTCCCGGAGCCGTCGGTTCGGGCGACCGGCGACGCAGTCGGTTCGGGGTCGTCCTCGCCGGCGCGACCGGACGACATCGGTTCCGGTTCGGCGGCTCCGCTCTCCGGGGGCGCGAGCGTCACGTCGAGTTCGAGTCGAAGCAGGCCGTCGGTAACCGCCGCCGCGGGCGACGACACGCGGAGTCGGTTCGGGTCCACCGCGCACTCGGATGCGAGGTCGTACTCGACGGTGGCGGAAGCCGAGACACCCGCCGCGGTCGAATCGCCTCCGCTCGCCAGTTCGACCCCGGTAACCGCGCCCGTCATCTCCGTCAACTGTTCGAGAACCGCCGTGAGTTCTCGGACGTTTCTGACCACTTCCATATGTGAGTGTCAACTGTCCCACATCGGATATAATTTCTTGCCGCCCACATCATCTAGTAATATATATTCTATACAGGCGTCTATTCCCTCGGTTCCCGGTGTCGCGGGCGGTCCGTGCCCGTCGTCGCCCCGTTCGGCCGCCGCCGTAGCTGTTTTTATCGTTGTGCCGTGATACCACGGATGTAATGGACGTGTCTCCGCTCCACGGCATCGCTCCGTTCAGCACGGGACAGCGTGCGATGCGAATTCTGCTGGTCGACGATGACGAAGCGATGGTGGACCTGTCCGCGACCTTCCTCGAACGCGAACTCGACGATGCCGAGACGGAGACGTACACCGACCCGGAGCCGGCGCTCGACGAACTCACAGACGGAGAGTACGACTGCGTCGTGAGCGACTACGACATGCCGGGGATGGACGGGCTCGAACTGCTGACGGCGGCGCGCGAGCGGTCCATCGAGATTCCCTTCGTCCTCTTTACCGGCAAGGGGAGCGAGGAGATTGCGAGCCGTGCCATCTCCGCCGGCGTCGACGAGTACCTCCAGAAGGGCGGTCCCGAGGAGTACCCGGTGTTGGCGAACAAGGTCTCGAACCTCGTCGAGAAGTACTGGGCCGAGACGCACATGCGACGCGGTTTTCTCGCCATCGAATCTGCCGAGGAGGGAATCGGCATCATCGACGACGACGGCGTCTACCAGTACCTCAACGAGGCGTACGCCGCGCTCTACAACCGCGACCGGTCCGAACTCATCGGTGAGCACTGGGACATCCTCTACCCGGCCGACGAGGCGCGACGCTTCCACGACGAAATCCTCCCGCAGCTCGAATCAGAGGGGTCGTGGCGGGGGCTTTCGACCGGTATCACCAAAGACGGCGAAGCCGTCCCCGAGCGCCTCGTGCTGACGCAGATGGACGACGGGGGCCACGTCTGCATCGTCCAAGAGCTCACCGAGGTCGACGCGCTGCGGGCGGAAGCCGAGCTGAAAGGCCGGGTGCTCGACGCCGTCGAAGTCGCCATCGTCGTCATCGACCCCTCGCGGCCTGACAACCCCATCGTCTATCTCAACGCGGCGTTCGAGACGCTCACGGGCTACGACGCCGAGTCGGTGACGGGGCGCAGCTACCGGTTCCTCTGTGGTCCCGAGACGGACCCGGAGACGGTCGCCGAGGTTCGGCGGGCCGTCGACGCCGGCGAGTCGATTTCGACCGAGATTCGCAACTACGACGCCCACGGCGACCCCTTCGTGAGCCGCCTCGATATCCGTCCCGTCCGGGACGACAACGGTGCGCTCGACTGTTCGATCTGCTTTCATCGTCCGGCCGACGGCGACGGGGACGGCGACGCCGACGACGCGGGGTCG
Organism: Haloferax sp. Atlit-109R; assembly: GCF_003665865.1. NCBI lineage: Archaea > Methanobacteriati > Methanobacteriota > Halobacteria > Halobacteriales > Haloferacaceae > Haloferax > Haloferax sp. Atlit-109R. The sequence goes on along the minus strand of NZ_QPLO01000002.1, from coordinate 897,740 downwards.
TCCTGACGTGGCGGCCGATGGCTGTCGGCACCCAGATACTGGAAACGGTGGGGTGTCTGTCCCCGGTGTGAGTAAGAACTATGCTCGCGGCGGGTATCAGCCGCGACCGTGTCGGCCCACGTTCGACTCTATCAGGTCCTCGCCCTCTCCGCGTTCGGCTTCGCGACGTACCGGTGGTTCGATGACTCGCCGCTCGTCGCGGCCGGCTGGACCGCCGTCGGGCTGTGGTATCTGTACGCACTCCGGTTCGGACCAGACCGAATCGACGAGTATGCCGTGGATACGTAACAAAAAGACGGACCGGCTGCGTCCGGGCTGTTATTCGTCCGAAGCGCGCTTGAAGAACGCCAGCGCCGCGCCGAACAGCGTCAGGTTCTGGAGGAACGACGTGAGCTCCTCGTCGCGGGCGTCGTCGTCGACGGCCCAGAAGTCGTGCATCGTCGGCGTGACGCCGGCGAAGAACGCCGCGATGCTCGCGGAGGCGAGCCGGGGAAGCTTCCAGAACCCGACGCCGAGACTCCCGCCGAGAAGCAGGCCGGTCGCCGCGGGAACGAGTCGGTCCGCCTCGGGGACGCCTTTCGCCTCCGCGTAGGCGATGCGGCCGTCGAGGTCGGTCAGGTTGCGAATCGCCAGAATCGCGAGGCCGCTCGCGAAGAGGGCGCGGGCGAGCCGAGATGGCGTGCTGCGTTCGGATTCGTCGGTGTCTGTCATCACCGTTTGAAAGCGGATTGCTAATTATAAGCGCTCTGGTTACAGACCGCCCGGTACGCTTTTCATCGTTCGGCGCTCCGTCCGCCGACTTCGGCCGCTCTCGCGTCGCGGACACCGCGGGCGCGCACGGCTGCGTCGGCTTCGCCCGGCACCACCATTATGTTCTCTTGGCGTTATCTACCACCGCGTATGGACACATCTCGTGACGCGCCGCGTTCACTCTCGAAACCGGCGTCTATCGCCGTTCTCTACGTCGGCGGCGGTTGCGACTTCGCGGCGCGCTTGGAACGCGAGCGCGAGCGCTTTACGGTCCATACCGAGTCGGACCCGCGGGCCGCACTCGACCGGATTCGGGGCGGTGACGCGGCGTTCGACTGCGTCGTCTGCGACTACGACCTGCCCGCCCTCGGCGGTCTCGACGTGCTGGACCGCGTCCGCGCCGAGTTCCCCGAACTGCCGTTTATCCTCGTTACCGAACAGAGCGACGACGAGGTCGCGAACGAGGCGATTTCGGCGGGCGCGACCGACCACTTTCGCAAGCGCGACGACGCGGCCCGACACCAACTCCTCGCCGCCCGCATCGAGAACGCCGCCGAGCGCGCCCGAACCTCGCGGGCGCTCGAATGGGGGCTCACGGCCGTCGAGACCGCGCGCGACGCCGTCTGCGTCCTCGACGAAGACGGGACGGTCGAGTACGCGAACGCGGCCTCTGCGACGCTGTTGGGCTCCGACCGCGAGGGCCTCGTCGGTCGCAGGTGGGGGTCGTTCGTCCCCGACGACGAACTGCAACCGACCCGCGACGCGATACTGTCCGAAGCCCGCGAGGGGCGCTGGTCGGGCCGGTCGTCGCTCGTCCGCGGGGACGGCGACCGCATCGAGGTGGAGCACACGCTCACGTCCACGAGCGACGGGTCGCTCGTCTGGACGGCGTCGCGCAGCGACACGCTCGAAGAGCGCCTGTCGCGTCGGGAGCGGGCGATGGACGAAGCGCCAATCGGCATCGTGCTCACCGACCCCAGCCAAACCGACAACCCCATCGTCTACGTCAACGACGAGTTCACCGCCCTCACCGGGTACAGCCGCGACGAGGTCCTGGGGCGGAACTGTCGGTTCTTGCAGGGCGAAGCGACCGACGAGGACGCCGTCGCTGAACTGCGGGCGGCGGTCGACGAGCGCGAGGCCGTGACGACCGAGCTACTGAACTACCGCAAGGACGGCACCGAGTTCTGGAACCGCGTGCGCATCGCGCCCCTGTTCGACGACGACGGCGTAATCGACTTCTTCGTCGGCTTTCAGGACGACATCACGCCGCGGAAGACGTACGAGGAGCTCTTGCGGTCGAACACCGCGCGGCTCGAAGCCCTGTTCGAACACTCACCAGACCTCGTCGTCGTCCACACCGACGACGGCAGCATCCGAGACGTGAACCAACGGATGTGCGAGGAGTTGGGGTACAGCGAGGCGGAACTCGTCGGCAAGACCGTCTGGGAGCTCGACCCCACGTCCGACCCGGAGCGGTCGCGGTCGTTCTGGGCCGGCCTGCCGCCGAACGAACCCACCCGGTTCGAAGGTGCGCTCGAACGCCGCGACGGCACGACGTTCCCGACCGAAGTGCATCTCATCGAACTCAACGTCGACGGCGAGGACCTGTTCGTCGCGATGATTCGAGACATCAGCGAGCAGAAGCAACGGGAGGCCGAACTCGTCGAGCAAAACGAGCGACTCGACCGCTTTGCGAGCGTCGTGAGCCACGACCTCCGCAACCCGCTGCAAGTCGCGATGGGTCGGCTCGAACTGCTCGCAGACGACTGCGACAGCGACCACATCGACGATATCAGCCGGGCGCTGGACCGCATGGACGACCTCATCAGCGACCTGCTCGTCCTCGCCCACGACGGGAACGACGCCATGGATATCCAATCGGTCGCGCTGTCCGACCTCGCGCGGACGTGCTGGCAGAACGTGATGACCGGCGACGCCACGCTCACCGTCGAGACCGAACTGGTCCTCGACGCCAACCCCGAGCAACTCCAACAACTCCTCGAAAATCTGTTTCGGAACGCCGTCGAGCACGGCTCGACGGGCAACCAGACCGCGTCTGGTGACGCCGTCGAGCACGGCTCCGGCGACGGCGGCGTGGCCGTCACCGTCGGCGAGACCGACCGCGGGTTCTACGTCGAAGACGACGGCGTGGGCATCGACCCAGAGGACCGCGACACCGTGTTCGAGGCCGGCTACACCACGTCGGCGCAGGGGACCGGCTTCGGCCTGAACATCGTCTCGCAGATAGCGGCCGCACACGACTGGGAGGTGCGGGTCACGGAGGGCACCGAGGGCGGTGCGCGGTTCGAGTTCCGCGTCGAGTGAGCGACCGACTTAGGCGTCGTCGTCCCCGAGGTCGAACTGCTCGTTCTCGGAGACCGCGTTGAGGACGACGCTCGTGTTCGACTCGCGAATCGGTGCCTCGCTCAACAGCGCCTTGATCTGGCGGTTCATGTCGTCGGTGTTCTTGAACTTCCCGACCGCGAGCACGTCGTAGTCGCCGGTGACCTCGTACACCGAGACCATCTGCGGTTCGTCTGCGAGCAGTTCGGTGACTTCCGCGAGGGCGCTGCCCTCGACTTTGAGGTGCATGACCGCGGTCACGTCGTAGCCGAGCGCGTCGTAGTCGACGCGGGGCGTGTAGCCCTCGATGATGCCCTCGTCTTCGAGGTCTCGCAGGTGGTTCGAGACGGTCGTCACCGACACGTCGAGCTCTTCGGCGAGGCTCCGAAGGCTGCGTCGCCCGTCTTCGAGGAGTGCGTTGATGAGGTCGGAATCGAGGTTCTCGTAGGTCATCTTCGGAACTTTTGCGTGTGATTGTCATTAATCTCCCGGTCTAAATTGACGATTCGGTGAATCGTCGCCCAGTGGCGTCCGGAAACTAGGTCGAACGAGACGGTCGAAGCGCGTTTGTCGTGCGGCCGCCTCGTCGCACCCGGCCGTTTTCGAGCGGACGTGCGATAAACGAATATCTCACACTTTCCTCTCACCCGTTCACAATATGAAAATAGCGAATAATTATTTATGTTACTCAGGACTGAGTGAGTCTGAGGAAACACAATGGCAGCAAGGGACACTGGAAACGGAGATGCGGCAGACGAGACGACTCGGGAGACACGACGCGGCATCGAGCGGCGCGACGTTCTCAAATCGGGAATCAGCCTCGCGGCGATAGCTGGGGTCGCGGGCTGTCTCGGGGGCGGGTCGGACGACGAGACCACCACGACGACCGCCGCGGACGACGGCGGCGGCGACTCGGAGACCACCGGCGAGACGACCGAAAGCGGCGGGTCGGAGGGTGAGACGACGAACGTCGCAATCGTCTCCAGTCCGGCCGGCTTCGGTGACCAAGCGTTCAACGACCTCGCGCTGCAAGGGCTTCAGACGGCGGCCGAGGAGTACGACATCGAGATTCAGCAGGTCGAGGAGACGAACCAGTCGAACTACCAGACGGTTCAGTCTCGACTCGCCGAGAGCACGAACCCCGACTACGACCTCGTCGTACTGGTCAGCTACAACCACACGCAGGCGCTCCAGACGAACGCCGAGGCGTACCCGGACCAGAACTGGATGTTGATTAACGACTCCATCGACCAGCCGAACGTCGCGGGGTACACGTGGGCGAACCACCAGATGTCGTTCCAGGCGGGCGTGCTGGCGGGGACGATGACGACCCGCGAACTCTCCTACGAGGGGAACTCGCTCGACCCGGACTCGTCGACCGTCGGGTTCGTCGGCGGCGTCGACGGCTCGCTCATCAACGCCTTCGAGCGCTCCTACCGGGCGGGCGTCGAGTGGGTCGACGAGAACCTCGACGTCACCGTCGGCTACATCGGGAACTACACGGACACGCAGACCGCCAACAACATCGCCACCTCGCAGTACGACGCCGGCGCGGACATCGTCTACCACGCGGCGGCGGCGGCGGGACAGGGCGTCTTCCAGGCGGCGCAGGACGCAAATCGCTTCGCCATCGGCGTCGACGCGGACCAGTCCGTCACGCTCCCCGAGTACCAAGACGTCATCATGGGCTCTGCGGTGAAGTACATCAACGAGGGGACCTACGAGGTCGCGGAGGCCACCGTGCAGGACAACTGGTCGGCGGTGCAGGGCTCGAACATCCTCGGTCTCGAAGAGGAGGCCGTCCGCGTCGTCTTAGGGCAGGCGGTCGGCGGCGAGCTTCCGGACGTGGTCACGGAGAACCTCGAAGCGGCGAGAGAGGCCATCATCAACGGCGACGTCACCGTGCCGTGTAGCGCCAGCGGCTGCTAGCGACGCAGCCATGGCACCACCTCGCAGGCTTTTTCCAGATAGCGTAGACTCCAACCCATGACAGACACGACCGCACCAGCAGTTCAGCTCACGGACATCACGAAACGCTTCGGCGACGTCGTCGCCAACGACAGCGTCGACCTCACCCTCGACCGCGGGTCGATTCACGCCGTCATCGGTGAGAACGGCGCGGGCAAGACGACGCTGATGAACGTCCTGTACGGCCTGTACGACCCGAACGAGGGGACCATCGCCGTCGACGGCGAACCCCGTTCGTTCGACTCCCCCAGGGACGCCATCGCGGCGGGCATCGGGATGATTCACCAGCACTTCCAGCTCGTCGACAACATGACCGTCCTCCAGAACATCGTGCTCGGTCACGAGCCCTCGACGCGGGGCCTCGTCGACGAGCAGGCGGCCCGTCGTCGCATCACCGACATCTGCGACACCTACGGCTTCTCCGTCGACGAGCACCTCGACACGCCAATCGAAGAGCTCGGACTCGGCATCCAACAGCACGTCGAAATCGTCAAGAGCCTCTATCGAGGTGCCGACACGCTCATCCTCGACGAGCCGACGGCCGTGTTGACGCCCCAAGAGGTCGAGGGGCTGTTCGACGTGATGGAGGCGCTCACCGCCGACGGGCGGTCGCTCATCTTCATCACCCACAAGCTGGACGAAGCGATGCACGCCGCCGACGACATCACCGTCCTCAGAGACGGGAGCGCCGTCGGGACGGTCGACGCGGCGGCGACCTCGCAGAACGAACTCGCCCGCATGATGGTCGGCCGCGAGGTGCTGTTCGACGTCGACTCGCGGGGCGGAACCCCCGGCGAGGTCGCGCTCACCGTCGACGGCGTGACCGTGCGCGACGAGCGCGGGCTCGAACAGGTCCGCGACGTGAGCCTCTCGGTTCGGGAAGGAGAGATTCTCGGCATCGCCGGCGTCGAGGGCAACGGCCAACAGGAGCTCATCGAGGCCATCACCGGGATGCGAACCCCGGAGCGGGGCACAGTCTCGCTTCAGGGGCGCGACATCACCGAGCTGTCCCGCCGTCGCCGCATCGAAGACGGCATCTCGTACGTCCCCGGCGACCGGCTCGAAGAGGGCCTCGTTCAGGACTACTCGCTCGTCAGGAACGCGCTTTTGAGCAATCAGACGATGGACGCCTTTTCGGACGGGCTCTTCCTCGACTGGCAGCGAATCGGTGACCACGCCGACGAGATAATCGAAGCGTACGACGTGCGCCCGCGGAACCCCGAGGCGACCGCGAAATCGCTCTCGGGCGGCAACCAACAGAAGTTCATCGTCGGCCGCGAACTCGAACGCGACCCGTCGGTGCTCGTCGCGGCCCATCCGACCCGCGGCGTCGACATCGGCTCTATCGAGTTCATCCACCAGCGGTTCCAGGACATGCGGGCGGAGGGCGTCGCCATCCTCCTCGTCTCGTCGAAGCTCGACGAGGTTCAGAAGCTCTCTGACCGCACGGCAGTCATGTACGAGGGGTCGGTCGTCGACACCGTCGACCCCGACGACGTGACCGAAGAGGAACTCGGCCTGCTGATGGCAGGCCGGACTCGGGACGGCACCGAACGCGCGGCGCGCGGCGCGGAGGGTGACGCGTGAGCGACGCTGCGACCGGCGTCCGGTCTCTCGCGGACCGCATCGCCGCCCGGATGCTCGACGCCTCGGTGCTCGAACGCGTCGTCATCGCGCTCGTCGCGACCGCGCTCGCGTTGCTCATCGGCGCGGTCATCGTCGCCGCCTCGGGGTACGACGCCGTCGAGTTCGTCTCGTCGCTCGTCTACGGCGCGGTCGGGAACGTCTCGAACCTCGCGTTCATGCTCCGGCAGTCGTCGATGCTGATTCTGACGGGCGTCGCGGTCGCGGTCGCGTTCCGCGCGGGCGTGTTCAACATCGGCGTGCAGGGCCAGTTCGTCGTCGGCGGCTTCGCGGCCACCCTCGGCATCCTGTTCGCCGCGCCGCTGCTCCCGAATTCGCCGGTCTCCGCGATTCCGCTGTTGGCGCTGGCCACGCTGTTGGCGCTGGCGGCTGGCGGCGCGTACGGGGCGCTCCCGGGCGTGATGAAGGCGTACGCCGGTGCGAACGAGGTCATCACGACCATCATGCTGAACTTCATCGCCTCGGGTGTCGTCTACTTCCTGCTCGACGCGTATCTCCGCCCGGAAGGGGCGGCCGCGCCGAACACCGAACAGTTCCCCGACTACGTCGGACTGCCCGGACTCGTCTTCGAGAGCCCGTCGTTTTCGATTCTCGGACTCGGCGTGGCGCTCCTGACGGTCGTCGTCGTCTATCTGGTGATGGACCGGACCGGTTTCGGATACGACCTCGTCACGAGCGGCTACCAAGAGCCGGCGGCCAAATACTCCGGCGTCGACCCCAAGCGGATGATCGTTCGGACGATGACCATCTCCGGGATGATTGCCGGCCTCGCCGGCGCACTGTTTGCGATTATGATTCTCGGCTATTACAGCGACCCCAACACGTTCCCCACGTTCGGCTTCGACGCCATCGCCGTGAGCCTCCTCGCGGCGAACAACCCGCTCGGCGTGATTCCCGCCGGCCTGCTGTTCGGCGGCCTCGACGCCGGCGGCCAGTACATCGGCTTCACGCTCGACGTGCCGAGCGAACTCGTCGACGGCGTCATCGGACTCATCGTCCTGTTCGTCGCCGCGCCGGAGCTGTTCCGCGCGGCGGGGCAGTACACCTCGCTCGGAGGTGACCGCGAATGAGCACCGCTCGCGCGCTTCTCGACGACCAGCGGACGCTCGTTGGCGCGCTCGTCGCACTCGTCGCCGTCATCGCGCTCCTGCTTTTCGTCGACCTCCCGGGGTCTGACCTCGTGACGGTCGGCGCGCTCGAACGCGCCTTGCAGGCGGCGACGCCCATCGCGCTCGCGGCCATCGGCGGCCTGTACGCCGAGAAAAGCGGCGTGTTCAACATCGGGCTGGAGGGGTTCATGATATTCGGCGCGCTCGTCGGTGCCGCGGTCGCGTGGCTCCTCGCCGGCGACGGGAGTATCACGCAGGCACACCTCTGGGTGGCCTTCGTCGCGGTCGCGCTCGTCTCCGGCGTGCTGGCGACGCTGTTCGCCGTCCTGTTGATTCGGTACGAGGCCAACCAAATCGTCGCCGGCCTCGCCGTCTGGTTCATCGGCCTCGGCTTCGGGCCGTTCGCCGCCACCGTGCTGTGGGGCGGCGTCTCCAGCCCCTCGCTGCCGAACGTCGACGCGGTGTCCGTGCCGGTCCTCGCAGAGATTCCGGTCCTCGGACGACTGTTCTTCGACGCCTCGCCGCTGGTCTTGCTGACCATCGTGGTCGCCGTCGCGGCCTGGGTCGTCCTGTTCCGCACGCGCTACGGCTACTGGGTCCAGGCGGCCGGCGAGAACCCGGAGGCGCTCGACACCGCCGGCATCGACGTCAACCGCGTCCGCTACGCGACCGTCATCTTCTCGGGCGTCATGGCCGGCTTGGGCGGCGCGGTCCTGTCAATCGGCATCGGCAGCGGCTTCACCGGCACCGGCGTGACGATGGTCGACGGCCGCGGTTGGATTGCCATCGTCGCGTACCTCTTCGGCAACTACAACCCCCTCGGGACGTACGGCGCGTCGCTCCTGTTCGGGGCGATGGACATGCTCCAGATTCAACTGCAAACCATCGGCATCTCGCTGCCGGGGAGCATCACCGGGTTGTTCCCCTACGTCGCCGTGCTCGTGGTCCTCGTCGGCGTCGGCTACACGCGCGTGCCGTCGGCGGTCGGTGAGTCCTACGACACCGAAGAGTAAGGCACGGCACACTCCCCCTTTCGGCCCCGTTCGCGCCGCTCGACCGACCTGCGGTGGCCGCAGGGCTGTCACCAACGCATACATTCAACTACCGTTCGTCTCGAAAGACAGGCTAGTGACTGTCGACGAACCAACCGTCCGCGAACGACTGAAAACGTTCGGCTTCTCCGACAAAGAGGCCGACACCTACATCGCGCTCTTGGGACAGGGCGAGGCCAAGGCGAGCGAACTCGCCCAGCACGCCGGCGTGTCCAAGCGCTACGTCTACAACGTCCTCGGGAGCTTCGAGGACCGCGGGCTCGTCGAGGTCAACGACCACGAGACGCCGACGACGATTCGCGCCGTCGACCCCGCGGTCGTCATCAGACGGCTCTCCGACCAGCTGTCCTCGCTCGAAACGCAGCTCGAATCCATCCACAACCCCCACCCCGGCGAGGACAGACGCTACGAGGTCATCAAGTCAAAATCTACCGTGAAAAAGCGCATCGCGTCGCTGGTTCGACAGGCCGAAAACGAGGTCAACGTGTCGGTGCCGGCGTCGCTACTGCCGGACCTCGCACCCGAGTTGGAGGCCGCCGTCGACCGGGGGGTGCTCACGCTCGTCCTCGCCAACGGCCACGGCGACGAGGCCGTCTCGGAGTCGACGCTGAAGGGACTCGGCAGCGTCGTCCGCTATTGGGCCGACGGCGGCCCGATGCTCGTCTGCGTCGACCGGCGACACGGGCTGTTCTCCCCGCCGGAGTTCGTCATGGGGCGGGGGTCGGACCACCAGGCGATTAGCTTCACCGAAGACCGCCTCTCCCCCGCGCTCGTGGGGTCGTTTCTCGGAAACTACTGGCCGCTCGCCGAGGAGATTTACCTCCACGAACCGGACGAGCTTCCGGCGACGTACGACCGCTTCCGACACGCGATTTTCGCGGCGACCCGCTATCTGAAACGCGGCTACACGCTCGTCGCGGAAATCGAACTCAGACCGGCGGACTCGAACGAGGCGTTCGAAACCCGGTTCGGGACGATTATCGACGTCACCCAGGGGCTCGTGAAACCGACGACGAACTCGATTCCCATCGAGAACGCGTTCCTCATCGACGACGGCACCGAACAGCTGAGCGTCGGCGGCCCCGGCGCGATTGTCGAGCCCTACGAGGCCAGGCGCGTGACGCTCGACGTCGTCGAATCGTCCGGCCAGTCGGTCCCGGACCTCATCGCTCGCTCGGACGCGCTCAACCGATGACGGTCGCCGTCCGCCGCGTTCTCCCCCAGTAAGTCGAATTTACAAGCGCTCTCACCGAACTCCGCCTTATGACCCGTGACCCGCTTTTGAGTGTCGAGATGAAGACGACGCTCGCGTTCATGTTCCTCGGGCTCACGTCGTGGTACTTGGCGCAGCGATATCTGAACGACGGGTTCGTCGAGCTCGTCGCGCTGTTCGGCGTGGGGGTCCGTGCTTCCCACGCTGATCAACGAACTGCGTCAGCGGTCGCGGACGGAGTGAGTCGCGTCCGAAAGAATCAGAATCATGATAAAAGACGCCTCACACACGGACACAAACACCGATTCGTGAGCGTGACGTAATTAGCAGAAATCAGATATTCACATAGATAGGTGTCGAAAACGAACGCGTTGCATCTCAAGCGAACGCCTGAACTATCGGTTTTATTGCAGAAAAGTTAAATTCGGTATGCAGATTTAGCTATATAGATTCTATCAGATTCAAATAACGAATCGTACATGAATTCGAATAACCCGACTCACTGCTCTCGGCGTTTCGCCGCCGAGAAACTGTCCGTTTCCGGTGAGTTAAAGGGGATGTCTGCGTGCGTTGCGGTCTATCCCCACTCCAGGTTCAACGTGGCCGCCCGGTTTGCGAACTCCTCGTCGTCGATTTCGCCGCGCGCGTACTGCGTCCGGAGGTCCTGCATGGCGCTGTCGGCTTCCTTCGGTGGCGTCGTCTCGGTACTCGCCGCCCGGACGCGACTGACGTACACGAGACTCACTCCTGCGAGTGCGAGAAGCAGGAGGACTCCGGCCGCGAGCCACCACAGCCCCATGCCGCCGGTGGCTGTCGCGCCCCCCGCGGCGACCCCGTGGCCGCCGTGGGGACCCATCGGCCCGTGTCCACCCCACTGGAGTACGACGGTCGCCATTTCGCTCATCTTTCTCACCTCTATGTAGTAGTTCACTCACGGACCGTATCAACTCACGCCGTGATTATCGCTCGCTGGGAACGCCCCCGTCCGGCCGTCCGAATCGCTGTCGAACAGGTACCTCCCGTCGCGCCCTCCCGTTTCGTGCGCTGTGAATCAGCCGTCGACGACGTTCTCAAGGACGACCGCTCCGGCGAGGTACACCGGAAGTAGATACAGAATCGCCATCACGGGGAGCACGATGAACATCGGCGTGTGGCCGTCGCCCGTCTCGTACACCTGTGCGGCCAACAGAACGACTATCAATCCGAGGAACAGGTCCGTCCGGTCCATGTGTACCCGTGGGCGAGCAGTCTGTTAGTTGTGGTGTGTCCGAGACCGCTGTGTTCCGAGACACGCGTCAAACCGCAAGTCTAGACTTCGTTCGAGGGATGAGCGAGTCGTTATCGGGACATTCGAATTTGCAGATATATTCCACTGAAAAAGCAGACCATTGACACAAGTAACAGACCGCCGCTCAGCACGTCTCGAAGGCCGCCAGACACGCCCGGGTTCGTCACCAGTCCGAAGGCACCTTCGAACACGACCGACTGACTGACCAGCGCCAACCCCCCAATCGACATCAGTAGGTGCGGCACGCGTGCGCTCGCGTCTGTACTCATGTTTCGGGGGTCATCGGCGTCGCTCATGAACGCTGCGTATTCTTTCGTCGTTTGGTGAGCTCCGCCGCTCAGTGTTGCGACGAGGCTATCCACCACCTCGGCGTTCGACTACGGCTGCAAGTCCCCGTTGATGATGTCAGCCACGCGCTGTCGGTCGAACAGTCGCTCGGCTTCCGGAACGTCGGGATACGGGCCGCCTTCGTAGGTCGGCCACGCGCCGAACTGCTCGGGATACAGCTGCTTGGCGATCATCTCCAACTGGAACAGGTTCATGAGGGGGCCGCCGTAGCGAACTCCAATCGGGAAGACGCGGTCGTTTGCGACCGCCGAGAGGCCCTGCGCAGTCGGCTCGTCGTACAGTTCCTGTTTGGTCGTCGTCCAGTCCGGGCCGAGGCCACCGTCGACGAGGATGACGTCCGGGTCGGCTTCGACGAGCGCTTCCATGTCGATTTGCGTCCCGCTCGGCACGTCGGCGAGTGCGTCTTCGGCGTCGAACACGCGCGTGTGGGCTCGGACCGTCCCGGGGCCGTTGAGTGGGTACACCCAGATGCCGCCTCGCCACAGGAACCGCGCCGTCGACGGCCGGGCCTCCGTCTCTTCGAGGCCGGCCGTAATCGTCGATAGGAGGTCGCCGTGGATTTCCGCCAGCGCCTCGTACCGCGCCCGTGCTTGGAACACCGCCGCGACCCGCTCGAAAATCTCCCAGAGCGTGTGATACCGGTACTGGTCCGCCCACCTCGCCGGCGGCTCGCTGTGGTTTCGGCTCAGCGAGTTCCCGAACCACGGGGCGACTTCCGTCCCAATCTCCGCAACGTCGTCGGGCTCCCACGCCTCCATCGTCGCCATCAACGCCGGGTCTTCGAGATGGATATCGCTGTCGAGTTCGTAGAGCTCCTCCTTGTCGGGATTCCAGGTATCCACCAGCCCTGACCAATCGACCGAGACGCCGGGGAGTCGCTCGAATAGCAGGTCGTACAACTGCCCGAACCCCTCCGGGTTGTACATCCCGTTGAGCGACTCGCCCTGCCCGAGTGCGACCGCCATATCTGCGTGGTGAAGCAGGACGGTAAACACGTTCTCCGGGGGCTCGGTGAACTCCACACGACCGGCCGGCGAGAGAGTGGCTGCGTAACGCTCGTCGTCCGTTGGTGTCGCCGTCGTGTTCGCTTCGGTTGTCGGTGGGTCGGACGCCGACTGTCCGCCACAGCCGGCGAGTGCGGCCGTCGCTGCCGCAGCCCCGTACTTCACGTAGTCCCGTCGCGTGAGTCGTTTGTACTTGTTCACCATGATTTTAGGCTAGCCTAAAAACAAATAACGGCTTCGATTTTTAGGCAAGCCAAAACACGGTGCGCTGTCGAAGTGTTTACTCTGGTTGGCCGGAGTCTCAGCATTCTGTGTGGGTTTGGTAGCGCCACGCTGTGGCACCGATACGGCTGTTATACCTCACACCGGGCGACCGTTGGTTCCCTCGGTCGTCCCCCCTCGAACGCGTCCCACGTCGCGTTCACACTCCGCTTCGGCGTGAACGACGCCGTGCAGCGACAGTCGCCTGCGGGGAGACGGTTACCCAGTAGAGACTGAATCCCAAGCGGGGATTTACTCCGTTCGCCCGCCGGTCTCTTCTATCGCCTTCGGCCGTAGAACCATTACGAGGCCCAGCATTGCGACAACAATCGCGCTGCCGATGTCCTCGCCAGTGAACACGGTGAGCTCTAAGCCGGCCATCAGTAGTGCGACGACACAGAGGAGCGCGCCGAACCATCTCGTCGACACCGAAATCCACGGTGAGACGATGAACGCAGTAGCGAGCACCCCCAACGCAGCAAACGCCGCGATAGTCCCGCGGTCAGCGAACGCGCTCGGCGCAACAAGCAGTGTGAGACCAGCGACGAGTCCGCCAACGAACAACAACAGCACTCCACTGGCTTGCTCATCGAGCCGATGTGAGACGAACCGATAACCGAACAACAGCGCCAGTATCGTCACCCCACCGAACGCCCGAACCACGTCGGCTGAAGTCGTCGCGTCAACGAGGTTCCGAAGCAGTAGCCCCACGAGAATGAGCGCAATCGCAATCGCTCCGGCGGTCTCTGCCAAATCGAAGTCCCAGCGTGTCCGTCCCACAGTCGAACGAGCGAGAGTGGCTACTTAGTACCGGGAGTGTCGGCCCGCTGGCGTAGCTATGCGGATTTCACCGTCGTACGGACCGGGGCGTACGGTTCACGGTACACAGCAGTACGTCTATCCACGTGCAGTCGGTCCGGCTCTCCTCGCGGAACTGTATCGCTCAAAGCGTGGTGCGGGTCGCGCGGTGACGCAACCGACCCAGCGCCGACGGACACGAGACGAACCCACGCAGATTGCACCACCGCGGGCGATACGTTCTTGTCACTCGGTGAGAGCTTCGGTGTATGGACGGCAAACGAGTCCTCGTTACTGGCGGTGCCGGATTCATCGGCTCGAATCTCGCGAACCATCTCGCCGAAGACAACGACGTGATTGCGATTGACGACCTCTATCTCGGAACGCCCGAGAATCTCGACGACGCCGTGGAGTTCCACGACACGACGGTCCTCGACGACGACCTCCCGACCGAGGGCGTCGACGTGGTATTCCACCTGGCGGCGCTGTCGTCGTACAAGATGCACGAGGAGAACCCGACGAAGGGTGCCCGCGTCAACATCGAAGGCTTCGTCAACACGGTCGAACAGGCTCGCAAGGACGGCTGCGATACCGTGGTGTACGCGACGACATCGTCGATTTACGGGTCGCGAACCGAGCCCTCGCCCGAGGATATGCCCGTCGAGTCCCGGACGGGCTACGAGGCGTCGAAACTGGGCCGCGAGCGCTACGCGGAGTACTTCCACCACCACTACGATATGCAGTTGGCCGGGATGCGCTTTTTCTCGGTGTACCAGGGCTTCGGCGGCGCGGAAGAACACAAAGGGGAGTTCGCGAATACGGTCGCGCAGTTCACCGACAAAATCGCGAACGGCGAGTCGCCGGAGCTGTTCGGCGACGGCACTCAGACCCGCGATTTTACCCACGTCGACGATATCGTCCGCGGGCTGGAGCTCGCGGCTGACGAGCGGTTGCAGGGTATCTACAACCTGGGGACCGGCGAGAGCTACTCGTTCAACGAGATGGTCGAGATGATAAACGAGGTGCTCGGGACGGACGTCGACCCCGTGTACGTCGAAAACCCCTTCGAGGTGTACGTCCACGACACGAAAGCCGACTACTCGAAAATGCACGAAGATACTGGCTGGGAGCCCGAGGTCTCGTTCGAGGAGGGTGTCGAACGAGTCTGTCAGCCGTATCTCGACGGCTAACGCGCACCTCTCGCGGGAGTGTGTTTCGACCGAGGGGTTGCGTTCACTCTCCGACGCGTGGGGTCGACAGTCGAACCCCCTGGACGGGTCACGCGTCATACTGCGGTTGTCGCCCGACACGGCGTCGTCGACGCTTCCGGAGACTGCCCCTCCGAGAACGTGTTCGAGAACGATTGACCTCCGTTTCACTTGGCGTTCGTCATTCGATTGCGCCCCCTATCTCGGCACAGTTCCGACCACACGCTCCCCGAGGGGTCCAACAGAGCCATCGCAGTGTGAAGCACTTTGGCGGTGGAGCCCCTCCGTTCTCGAGCGATGGGTCGAACGGTTTCACTCTCCGGGACGTGGTTCAGCTATCTGCTGTACGCGTTCCAACTGACTGCGCTCGCGTTGATGCTCGTGTTCGTCGTGCCCGCGCTCCAGTACCCGGTCAATCTCTTCTTGGGCGGACTGTTCGCCGCGGTCGTCTTCGCGTCGGGAGTCGCGCTGTGGCGGCGCGCGACCGGACGGGACGAAGGAAGTCGGCTCGGAACCGCCGAAGACATCACCTACGACCCGTTTGCGGACCCCGGGCAGGCCGCCCGCGACCGGTGGGAACGGGCCGTTCGACGGCTTCCCGGTTCGGACGACGAGGAGTGAACTCCCGAAGGTGTGAGGGCGGTCGGTGGCTCACGAACGACCTCCTCCGTCGGTCTGCCGCCTCCACCGAGTGGTACGAACGAACTGCTCAGTACCAGTCCACGAATACGGTCGCATCTCCCACCGAACTGCGGTCGCAACGACGTGCAAGCGTACGGTCTCGGTCGGCGTCAGGTGCGGGCTTGTCACGAGTCGCTCGATAGCCTCCGGCCTCGCGAGCCGCTTGGGTCGGTAGGAAAAAACACGGACCGAGTCAAAGTGACTACCCACCCTAAGCCGATGGCTACGCCATCTCGGGAACGGGGAAGTCGAACAGTTCCGCTCGGAGCTGATCGGGTGATTCGGTCATCCCCCACTGGATGAGTTTGCCCACTAACTCCGGGTCAGAGAAATCGACGTGCCGTGCACGCTCGTCTCCCCAGGCGTAGACATGCTTCGGAAGCCAGTCGGCCCGCCGAAGCTCCGCGAACAACAGTCCGGCTGCCTCGCCAGCACTCGCGTCTCCGTCCCTGTAGACATCCAGTACCTCTGCCATCCGCTGGTGTATCTCGGTCTTCTGCGGGACAAAGGGCGCGCCGTCGCCTGGCGACGACTCCGCGAGGAGCGAGTCGAACTCGGCGGGTCGCCCCGTTGCGAGATAGTTGAAGCAGTGCCGCTGAACGTACAGGTCGTGGAACAGGACCTGCCCCAGCCACATCTGCGTCCACGCGTTCCAGAGCCGGAAGTCACCCATCGACTTGTAAGCGTTGCTGATGACCCGGTCGTTGGTCGCAAGCTGACGGCGGTGCATCTCGTCGATTGGCGCGAAGCGCGCCACCGAGAACTCGCCGTCTTCGAACGCGTCCAAAAGCAGGTTGGTCGACACAAAAACGGATTCGAGGGTGTTCACCAGGCCAACCGCGTACAGCGGGTCGACGAACCCATACGTGTTGTTGGTCAGATAATGGCGGTGTCCCGAGGACTGACTGGCGGTCCGTTGAAGCCTCCCGGTTCGAACCCACGGCCGCACCGGCACCGCTGATTCGAGGTGTCGTTCGATGTCGGGGAACTCGGCGATGATTCGTCGGGCCTCTTGCTCGGCGCTGACCGACTCGTCAACGGGGTACTGCGTTCGGTCGAGGACTACCCCGACGCTCGCCTTGTTCGCCTCCGAGCGCTCGAAGTTGTCGAAGGGGATAATCCACATCCAGCCCCCGTCGAACACGTGGTGGAGCGTCCCGTCGTGGAGGCGGTTGGACTGTCCGGGGCGGGCAGCCTCGTCGAGCACCTCGTCGAACGGGGCGAGCCCTTCGACGTGCGTGAAGATGGCGCGCGAATCCGTCTCCAACGCCGGTGCGTCCTCGCGGTACCCCATCTCCTCGGCGAGGACGGAGTTTCCCCCGGTCCCGTCGACGTAGAACGCCGCCTCGATGTCGCCGCGTCCGGTCGTCACGGTCACCCCGTCGCGGCCGATGTCCACGCCGGTGATTTCGGTCTCGTCGAGGTACTCGACGCCGTACCGCTGGGCGGCCTCAACCAGATACCGGTCGATCTCTGAGCGCAGGAGGTGGCTCTCGCTGTAAAACGGGAGGTCCGGCGGAATCAATTGGTGGCTGTGGTCCGGCGCGACCCTCCGCCCGGGTTCGTGGTAGGCGAAGCCGATGGAGTGTTTGATGCCGCACGACGACGTGACGTTGTCGACGATGTCGTCCGTGTCGCTGAGGTACTGAATCTCCGGGATTCCGTGGTACTCCCCGAGAATCCACATCCACATCGAACTCTGCGGGAGCATCGCCTCGCCGACGGCGAACCGCGGATGCGACCCGGCTTCCAGCATCACCACGTCGAGGCCGTGTTTTCCCAGAATCATCGCCGTGAGAGACGCCGACATCCCGGAACCACCGACAACAACGTCGTAGGAACCCGTCGGTGCTGATTCTACGGCGTCCCAGTTGTCTCGTCGCCTGTGCTGTCGATCGCCGCCGTCCTCCTCGGTCTGCCCTGTCCGTTCCATAATCCGTTCGACGGAAAGCTCAGGATTATAGTCATTCCCTGAGACGGCATCTCAGTTCGTGAGACACAGTTCGATCAGTACACAGATTTCACGCGTAGAGTCGCTACTTCTTGGTGCTCATCTGAGTCACGTTGAGCCTGTCCGCGTCGCGTTTGTAGCGTCGATAGAGGTCGACGGCCCACTTGCGAGCCTCGGGGTCGTCGGTTGTGACCGAAGCAATCGGGAGGGATGTCTCGTCGTCGAAACCGCCGACGATGACAACGTCGTCGATGATACCCATGGTGAACGGCAGTCCGGGGTGAGTGTATAGCGCGGGTGCTTCAGCCGACGCGATGGTGTCGAACGCGTTCTTCGAAGCGTTCCGGTCCGCTTCGAGCGCCAGCGGCGTACAGATAGCCTCGAAGTCCACGTCGTTTCGGGCGTGTTCAATACCCTGTTCTGTGACCTTCGGTGGACACCCTGCGACGACTAGACTCCGCGAGTGCTCGAACGACGCGAAGTGTTCGAGCCACGGTTCGATGGGCGCGTTCGGATTCTGCGGCGTGGCGACGTGGAGGTCGGCGTCGGCGAATAGGTGGACATGACGCGTGAACTCCGGTGCCGAAATCTGAGCGAGGAGGGGTTCTAATCGGCCGGCCGCTGCGACCGACCGCTCGAACCGTGACACGGCATCGGCCACGGCACAGCCCGCTCCGGTCGTCCGGTATCCCGTGGGCGTCTGCTCGAGCAAACTCTCGTCGGTGAGTGAGGATGTCCATCGGTAGGCCGTTGCACGCGAGATGTTAAGTTCGTCTTGGAGCGTCGACCGGTCGAGCGGCCCATCTCGGGTCGCATCCAGCAGCGGTGCTTGGTCCAGTAACTGGTGTGTGTCCGGTTCGTGGTGAGCCATGTCCTCGGAACGGACTTGGAAACCCTAAGTGTACCTCCGGCAAGCGGCTGAAGGTTGCCGCCCCCGCTGACGTCGCTTTCGAACACGTCACCGAATCCACTCGTACAGCTCGAGGAAGCCGAGCGACCACACGAGTCCCCCGATACACCGCTCTGTTTTCACGGTTCGATGTGATCCCGGATAAGTGGTTGGTCGCGCACCTTGATGTGGCCCAACAGCCAAGACTCAGCGAGCATTCGATTTGATTTTCATGTCGAGCTCGTCAATCAACTCCTCAATTCCCGTCGTCATCTTTCGGAGAACCTTCTGTTCCGACCCATAAGTCCAGTTGAAAATCCCGCTCGCTCCCCCACCGACGACGATCTTTAGGAACCAGGTCGTCCTAGTCATCTCTTCGAGGATAATCGTTACCTGCATATTCGAGTTCGTCCGCCAAAATTCGTATTTCTCAATCAGTAACACCGCGAACCCATCTCCTGTGTGAGATTCCTCCGGAGAAAATCGCTCAGTTAGTGCGTCTATGAGGTCCGAAAATTGCCCACCTGTGACAGTATAGTTCACGACTCTCATACCGGTTCATTTCAACGAGGGTACAAAACTTGTGGACTTCATCAGCTCCGCACACTCTTAATTGATCACGCCACGAATTCACGTGAGAGGGAACGCCAGACACGAGAGCACGAACTCAACTGGGCCAGCCCAGCGGACACAAGAAAGAATCGCCGTCTGTCCGAGTGTCGTGGAATCTCAATAGTCGCGCCGCGTGAATTCAGATACCTGTTCCAGCAGTCGTTTGAGCTGCGGGGATTGCCGATACCGGATACACCCGCTTCGTCTGTTGTGTTCGATGACGCCCGCGTTGAGTTTCGGCAGCGAGGTGTGATGTAGACACCGTTCGATTCATGTTTCTTCGTCATCGCCCACTTGGGCTTGTGGTTGAACGCCAATATACCGGGGCGTCCGTTTCTCCATCGGCCACTCATAACGGGAATTCGACTCTCGAGACTGAGCGGGGGCGGGCGGCCTCAGACCCACACACCACCCCGAGGCTAATCGACGCGCTCCCATCCACCGTGGCTGGCAGGTCGTGGCGCTCGGGACGGGTTTGGTGGCTGGGTTGTCGTTGCGGTGAGTTGCAGTCGGTGTGTTGGTGAGTCGGTGGGTTACCATACCTCTGCTTCGATTGGAATACACCCACCGTCTGTCCCGCAACAATAGACTTCACCGAAGCGGTGTGTGGCCGTATCTTCCTCAATGAACAAGCGAGATCGTTCGAACGATCGAAAACCTTCGTGATAACGAGGCATTCGGTGTCTCGAACTACGAGTTCGTCGAGAGCAAGTGCGTTCGATTCGAGAGCGAACACCTGTCATGACACATCTGGGACCGTGGCCTCGTTCAACTCGGACAGACGTACCCAAAGGGACACCACCATCTTCTGAGGCTACTGTGTACAATGGTCCTCGGATGGCACAGGCCACAGTCAACTGGCCTTCCTCGTCAGGGCACAACGACTGGGGCGTAACGCGACGTGGTTCCCACGGGTTAGAACGCGAGCACACCAACATCACAG
This sequence comes from Haloferax sp. Atlit-109R, assembly GCF_003665865.1. Classification (NCBI taxonomy): domain Archaea; kingdom Methanobacteriati; phylum Methanobacteriota; class Halobacteria; order Halobacteriales; family Haloferacaceae; genus Haloferax; species Haloferax sp. Atlit-109R. Next base: position 877,675 of record NZ_QPLO01000002.1, on the reverse strand, counting down.
CGCCACTGCTGGACCGACCTGCCAGCAAAACACGTCCAAAGGTACGTGCAAGCATCTACTGGAAGCCACGTCACCCTCACGCAACCCACTTGGTTCGAAGGGAAGAGAGTTGAAACTAACTGACCGTCCTCGATTTCGTCGCGTCCACGTTTGAGACCACCGTCAGAACCCCCTCTTCAAGTCGAGGCGAACACACCAGTACCACGTCAACGGGTCCCAAAAGCGAGAGTTCGGCGCGTTCGACTCTCTGCTTGGAACGCGACGATGACCAGTACTGAGCAGGCATCAACCACGACCAACGACGCCAACCGAGAATTTGAAAACCGCCCATACACCACCTCTCTGACGTGGTGTACTGGAGAATAGCGGATTCGAGTATACCTGAACACAGGCGGATGGGTGGTGACTTTCGATACAACGGTGGTTCTCCTTCAATACGAATCGCACGTCTGAGCGGCCCTAGACGCCAACACCAAAAGATTCGTTCGAGGTTCATTCCCTCTTGAGGCTGTGGTCCTCGCCTGTATCTACACCCAAGTAAGCCACAACTCACATACACCCATACGGGAAATCGGCGTGGATGTACACCCCTGAAAAATGGGGCTGTAGAGGGTGTATTGACGAATCACTCACTTCCGCCCCAGTGTAGAAATCGAGGGAATCGACCCACCGGTGTAGCAGCACGAAATAGCTATCTATGTGTCCACGAGACCATCGAGTACCCAATGACCCCACCCCTACCCACACGTGATACACTCCCCGATACTCTCCTCGAACGAGACCACTGGGTGGGCTGGCGTAAACAGACACGTGGTGGAGACGAAACGAAGGTGCCTGTCTCGGTGAACGGCGGCTATGCCTCTGCAACCGATGCGGTGACGTGGACGACCTTCGACGAAGCGCTCGCGTATGCAAGGGGTGGCGCGGCAGATGGTGTTGGCTTCGTGTTCAGTACTGACGACCCATATGTCGGTATTGACCTCGACAAATGCCGCACTCGCGAAACGGGCGAGACAGAAGCATGGGCCACAGAGATCATCGACCAGCTTGCGTCGTATACAGAAATCAGTCCGTCAGGGACGGGCTATCACATCATCGTCCGTGGATCATTGCCGCCAGGAGGCAACCGAACAGGGAACCTCGAACTCTACGAACACGCGCGGTTCTTTACGATGACTGGCGACCACGTCGACGAGACGCCCACGACGGTTGCCGACCGAACAGACGAACTCACCGCAATCCACGGTGCGTACTTCGAGACACAACACACCCAGAGTGGCACACAAACATCGAACACCCCGAATATCACTACGACATCGAGCACTGTCGACACGCCAGGAAACGACCTCACCGACGAGGATGTCGTTGAACGGGCATCGAACGCAGCCAACGGGCCGAAGTTCAGCCGACTGTGGAAAGGCGATACGAGTGCGTATGACAGCCACTCAGAAGCCGATATGGCGCTGTGTTCGATCCTCGCATTTTGGACTGGCGGAGACACAGCACAGATTGATCGACTGCTCCGAGACTCTGGACTGTATCGCAAGAAATGGGACGAAACGCATTTCGCCGATGGGTCGACGTACGGCGAAAAGACCATCGAGCGATCGGTTTCGGGGACGTCCGATTTTTATGACCCCTCACAGTGGTCGACCGAAGTCCGTCGGTCATCGTCGCGCACAGACACCACCCGGACTGGACGTGCGGACCACCAGACACCACACGATCCGACGTCGGTCACACCAACCGACAGTACAAAGACAGCCACTCCCCGCGATACCGACACTCTCGAACGGCTCAAAGACCTGCAGAGCCATCTCGAATCGGTACTCGAAGAGAACGAACGACTACACGCGGAGTTAGAAACCGAACGCGAACGGCGACGTGAACTGGAAGCAGCGGTCGCTGCAGGAGACGAGACAGACGAAAGTGATCGTGGGTGGTCGCTATTTGGGTGGTTCAGACGGTAGTCACGTCACCGATCCTCACGAGTGCGAAGCATCTGACTGTAACTCTTGGAGGGTGTGCATCTCGGTGAATCCGGGTTGGTGAATCTGGAACGACGATGGCGGTGAATTCGAACTATAGGTCTTTTCGACGCGTGGGTACCCCTCGTTTGGCTCGTTGAGGGCACGAAGAATCTCATGTGCATCGCTTCGATTCTTCACGACCCACACTGCGGCTTCGGGATCGCACGCAGCCATCTTGTCATAGTCTTCGGGGACCGCAGTCAAGATATCGTGATTCGCTCGTTCAGCTTCAAGTGTGACGACGATGTTTCCATCCTCATCGAGACAGACCGCATCGAGACGCGAGCCTTCGTGTTCGAAGTATGAAACGGCCTCGACAGCCGCGGAGTCATCGTCTTCGACGAACTCTGTTTCGAGATATCGTCGGCCAAGTTCCACCATGACGACGTGGAGACTCGACTCACTGAGATCGCCTCGGCCGTGGCCGTGGGCAATACCTTCGCGGTGGCGAACTGCAATCGCACGGCGGCCTTTTGGGGTGACTGTATAGAGTTTGTGTGGATACGTACAATCGACCGACAGCGACCCACCATCGATGAGTTCTTGAACTTCCTGATATCTGATGCCGGTGTATTCTTGGAGGCGAACCATGCTGTCATACAAAAGGTCGTACTCGAACTCGGGATCGAATCGACGTTGATGTGCAGAGTAGACCGCTTGGAGAAAGCGCAGTTGGGCGTCGGTAAACGCGCTACTGCCGCGTTCGACGGCTGAGAGTTTGAGTGGGAGTTGTGAGATTGGGATTTCGTCGCGGTCGACTGCTTCGAGGCTGTGACAACATTGGATGGCGTTTTTGATGCCTGTGAGTGTTGGGTCGTATCGAGTTGAGCACTCCTCACAGACGACGACGTGAACTTCAGGGTCATACTCGACCATGGGTGGGAGACGCGACGTATACGGCAGCGCGGAGTTGATACGCGCATCGGGAGTTGGCGCATTCCGATCTGGGTATGGGTCTGGTGGTGCGTCTTCGGCTGGCGTGTGTGCGGACGTGGGAGTCGCGCGGTGTGTCGACGCTGCAGAATCATCGAGCGGTGCTGCTTCGCGGTGGCCCAGCGGCGTGTGTGTCTCTTCTGTGGTGGTCCGGCTGCCAATCCCCGAGACGTTGAGACCAGACGCTTGGGCGGTCCGAGCAGTACGCAACTCGAGTGCGGCCGCGTATGCTGTCTCACGAGCGGGCGAAAACGGGTCATCACTTTCTGGGTGGCCAACTGGAAGCGGTGGGCTCTGGAGGACGAACGGCTGTGGCTCTGGTTGTCCAAACTCTGCCGGGAGCGTCGCGAGCCACTGGCCACGGCGAAGCGCGCGGAGTCGATTTTGTACTTCCGTTGCGGGACGGTCGGCTGTTGTAAATCGCCGGCTGAACTCGGGGTCGACTGCGACGTTCCCCGTGATAATCGTCGAGACGTTATTGAGGACTTCACGATAGGCCTCTGGATTGGCCTCTTTGAGTTGTGCAGGAAACTGCATCGCCAAGGTAATCGAGAGGCCGAACGAACGAGACTGGGCAAGGAGATCTGACAAGAGCGATGATGTCGATAACTGCGCAGCTTCTTCGAGATACAGATTCACGAGTGGGTGGTCTGTCTCGTCGTCGCCCTGCTGGGTCCGGCGTCGAAGGGCGGTCCACAACGCCGACAGAAGGACGAGCGTGATGACGCGCTGTGAAGCCGGCCTGAGGCCCCCTGTCTCGATAATAATGACTGCGTCTTCATCGATGAGCCTCCGAAGGTCGAATTCCGGATCGTCGCTATCATCGTCTGGAGTATGATTGAATACCTGTGCAAGTCGGGCATCGATTGGAATCTTCTCGATGCGGTTTGCAACCCCTTGCATGAGCTCGTCGAACGAGCGCTTGGAGTTAGCAGCGACACCAGCGAGCATCGCCTGGAGGTCTTCATCAACGACTGGTGGTGGGTCGCGTGTTTCGTGTAATCTGGCGACGGCCGTCTGGAACTCACGATGGCTAAACGCGTTCGAGCCGTGGATCGGATCAAACATCGCTTTGAGCACGTAGCGAATGATGTCGGGTGACCGAACCGCCTGTTCGAATCTGTCACGACCCATGATACCGATCAGGATATCGATATAGTGGTCGACGACGTCCTCGACGGCGGTCGTGCGGTCGATACCTGCATCGAGTTGATCACGAATGTCGAAAAACGACAGTGCGGGGAGTGTCTCTGTGCAATCGAAATAATAGACATCGTCGAGAGAGCCGTATTTCGCATAATGTGCCTTGAGATAGTCGTCGGCCATCCCGTCGCCTTTGGGGTCGATGAAGATATCAGCGCCATCGGTTGCTGCGTGATTTGCGAGAAGCGCCGCAACGAGAGTCGATGATTTGCCAGAGCCGGTCCGGCCGAACATACCGAGATGGAGTGGCTGGAGTGCGGGCGGCAGTGAGATAGGGACGGCTTCGGCATCGCCGTCGGCCGTCTGTGCATGGCCAAGTGTGAGCCCTGCTGTTCGATACCGCTCAATCCGATCACGCGGTGGGCGTGGCAGACCGTGTTCGTCTGTCGGTGTGGGCGCGAGCCCACGGTGGGCTTCTGTCGGGAGGGTGGCCGCATCGACGAGACACAGCAACGGGAGTTCACACCCATCCATGACGAGTCCACGACTGGCATGGTCGGTCCACGGAAGTCTCGCAGTGAGCTTCGCGTGTTCTGGGTCAACCACGACGCGATTGCGTAGTGATTCGTAGATTGATTTTGCGCGATCGCCGTCGTGTATGCGACCTTCGATTCGGTAGTGGTCGCCATTGAGATGCGAAAACGCAGTCGATACTGGGGTGCAGTCGGGCAGTTGTGCACGCTGGTCGATCGTTGCCGCAACTGCCCGAGCGGTGACTACAAAACTGTGTTGTGCGTCTTTTTCGTCGAGTGCATCCACTCGCGAGCGGACCCTTGGATCAGAGACGTTGTTTTCGGAGTCTGTAGACAAAACCCAGTCCTCGAAGAACCGCTGGAAGGCTGTCTCTCGACCCTGCTTGAGCCGTTGTTTTCTGTCAAGGGCGTGGTGTCGCCAGTCTGGATACGGCCGCACGAGTATCTGGACGGCCATCGGCACGGACGCGTCCGCAAGCGCACTCACCACCGTTGCGAGTGGCAGACGGCTCTGTTTGTCGGTGAACTCGTCGTATCGAGTGAGCGTGGTTTGCCAGTCTTCGCGTCGGTCTGTGACGCCCACGAACTCGACCGCTCGGTATCGTGGTGGTGAATACGATTCAAGAGCCCCATCGTCTGGGTCAGTGGTGGCGTCGGCAGATGAGAGATAACGCAGCGGGTCTGTTGATGAGATCGAAATATCGAACGAATTTGGAACGAGTTCTCGACACCACGCTTCGATCGTCGATGCGAGGGCAGTGTCGACGCTCAGGACGTACTCGATGGGTCCTGTGTCTGACCCATCAGTGACGAGTACCCATTCGAGGGTGGACGGAGTTTGGGTCGACGCTAAGAGGTAGTACAATCGAGTAAACTGTGCGGTGACAGTCGACGGGGTAAACGTATCCGCAGTTGGCGAGAGGTGGATGAAGGCTCGGTCGGTGGTGGACGAAATAATACATTTCACTCTCACTCAGTAGGCATAATCCCTTCTATATCTGTGTTTTCAGAAATAAAACTAGATAGAATTGCATTAATGTTTGATAATTGTGCTGCTACTCGACTTCTCATTGACACCGTCACTGGGTTTGTGACTCAGTTGGCGTCTTTTTCACGCTTGATCGCTTCTCACCCCAACACTGGCGGCTTGGCGAGGTCCCCAACGTAGTCACCCGTCGTTGTTAGCTTTCGTTGCTTTTCGATCGAAATGAGTGTGTCGTGCCACATTGTGAGTGCTATCTCTGGACCCAGGATATCGATGACACCGTCAGTTGAGGAATCCACGAAAGCCCCCGAACGCTCGACGGCCGCGACTCGCTGCGCGCCTCGTTCCTGCGGTGCTTGCGTCGTCGGGGCACGCCGAGCGTCCGGCCCCTTTCAATCCCACCCCTAGGCTGTTGTGTGGCTGACGATGGCTGTCGGTAGCCCGGTGTGGTACGAACGGCACGCCCCACTCGCCGCCCTGTGCCCGCCGTACTCACTCCTCACGTCGTTCGTGACGAGTTGCTCCTTGCAGTCGCACTCGCATCGCTCGCACCCTCCCGGTGCGCCAGCACCAAGCGCGCTGTCGGTCACGACGCCCTCGCTGGCTCGGTCGTCAGACACGAAACCGGCTTGTGTGCTGGCCGCTCGCGGCGGCCAGGCCATCGGGTCGCTCACGATGTTCGCGCCCCGAGTCTCACCTCACTGCGTTCGGTAAGCTGGCGCGCGGTGCTGGGGCTGTGTGTCCGTCGTCGCGCGCACGCCTTCCGCGCCCTACGGGCGCGATGAAGGCGCGAAAGGCGTGCGCAGAGCCAGTTGGGCGAACGAGAGAGCCGCGGCTGGAGAGTCGTGGTGTCGGAAGAAGACGCCGAGTGAGCGCCTTTCAGAGAACTACAATGAGTAGTAAGAAACAGTTCCGTAATGAAGTTTCGCACAGCAATCACCCCTCGACAGTCGACGACGACGTAGTCGATGAGACGCCAGCGCTCCATCCCACAGTTGAACTCGAGATTCAAGCCAAAGTTGACCTGAACAATCCAAAAGCGGTTGGTCGGGGACTGACCCTCGCGGAAGAAGAGCGGCTGGCTGCGCGTGAGTGGGAGATCGAACAGACGCGTGCACGGTGGGACCGGAGACAGACGTCGAGTCGAGAAGCACGGACGGCGACGGCGGTCGAACAGTCGAGTATCGAGGCAACGCGTGAGTTCAAGAAGCGTGCGGGGTGTGTGAATCGGTGGGCCGACCCCGAGGAGTCAGACCCACGTGAGCAACTGACGGCTGAACAGTTGGGCGTTGTGAACAGGGAGGCGGCACGGATGCAGTCGAAACTCGATGCGTGGTCGCGGGCGGCAATCAGCCGGCGTCTGGCCGAGGATGTCGCAGATGGGAACTCGATGATGAGCGCGGTCGTGGGTGTGTTCGAGGAGTTCCAACAGGCACCAGGGCGGGTGATTCCGATTGCAGCGGTCAGTGAGGTCAGTCGTCGTGAAGTGTCAATCGAGGGAACGATTACGCAGTTGTGGGAGTCGTCGAACGCGGCGATTCAGCAGGTGGGCCTCATCGAGGACGAGACGGGACGAACGAAGGTGACTGTCTGGGAGAAATCGAGGCAACCGGCTGTGAGAGAAGGCGAGCGGGTGACGCTGCGGAACGTCGCAAAGAGCTGGTACGGTGGACGCGTGTCGGTGGCTGTGACGGGGTGGTCCGACATCAGCTTCCCAGCGCGCGAGGCGTGGTGGGAATAGCCAGTCATCGCACCCTTCTTTTTTGCTATGTGCCCGGCCGACCCAGACCCCACCTCCCCACCCACCGCTCCGTGCTCGCACCTGCGGTGCTGCGCGCGCAGCCACGACCTCACGACGGATTTTCGGCTGTGTTTAGTGCGTCGAACGAGGCCGTTTCGTACGCTTGACGCCAGAGTTGATGCACCGCTCGTGCAACGAGCATTGGCTCTGTTGTCACGATACAGGACTGCTCTACGTCGTCCGTATTTGCTTCGGGTGGCGTATGAAAGTGCTTCTCTGGTGCCTCCGGTTTGGGACGGTAATCGTAGCGGAACTGTACTCCTCATTCATCGAGACAATGGAAACTGTAGTACTGACGCTGGAACCAGCGAATATCGAACCGACACCACGTCGCCTCGGCAATCTCATCTCGGAAGTGAATCTGTAGCTTCGTTGGGTCAAGGCGACTATCGAATCCGGCATCTTCGACGAGACCATCAGCACGTGTGCAGACTGTGCGAATCTCTTTAAGTGTGACATCATCGATTGAGCCAACAGGGCCCTCAATGTCCGTCTCGTCTGCCATCTATGCAGTCGATTGAGATTCGTCGTCCTGTAGTGCACCCCGGCTGCGGATCGTGTTTTCACGATCGGATAGCCGAGCTGCTGCAGATCGGCTATCATCTGGGTCGAAATCGTAGAGCGTCAGCGCAGCTTGGGCGATCTCAAGGTTCTGCTCAATTTGCTGCCACCGAGTGAGGTCTGCCCACCCGTCAGCACCGGACTCCAATTCCAAGGTCAGCTCGTCGACGGTCGTCGCGTCGTACTGTTCTTGGATCGCTTGACGTTCATCTTTCAGTTCTCGGATTCCCTGTCGAATCTCGTCTTTCGTGTGCTCGCGGTGAATGTCGGCGATCCGCCGCATCGCCAGCATCTGTGGTGCGCGCATGTAGCGAGTGGCATCACCGGCTGAAATTCTTTTAACACGGCCGGTCTCAGCGAGCGCTGAGAGGTGCTTCCGTGCAGTTGGTTCACTCACATGGGCACGTTCAGCAATTTCGCTGGCAGTTTGTGGGTTCGTTGTAACGTCGATTACCTGCCGAATACGTTCGAACGTCGTGGTATCTGCTTTCCAGTCATCAATGACTGTCTCGTTGACGTCACCTTGCCACGGTGTTGTGGGGGAGCCTGCTCCGGTCACTGGTCGTCGTACGAGCGCAGTAAGTAAAATAGATTTGCTGGAAATTAGTAATTTTAGCTGCTTGCGCCCGAATCTAGTTAGTAAAATCACGGTTAGTAAAACCACGATTAAGATAATCAGAACGACTATCATCTACCAAGCCAAACACAGACTATGTCTCGGCCTTCCTTCGTCAACCGCGACGACGAACTCTCGTTTCTTCGATCCCGGTTCGACCGTGATACGGTGGAGTTGCTCGTCATCTATGGCCGGCGGCGGCTTGGAAAGAGTGCGCTCGTCCGTGAAGCAATTCGTGACCGAGACGATGCGGTGTACTGGCAGGCGACCGAAGAGACTCCGGACGTACAGCTCGCAAGCTTCGTTGAGACCGCTCGCGACACGTACCCAGTCATTGACGATATCAAGCGTGACTGGGAGACGATTCTCAAGACGCTTGGACGGCAGGACGCAGTTGTTGTTATCGACGAGTTTCCGTACTTGATCGAATCCGACGATGCAGTTCCCTCGAAGATACAGCGGGTCTGGGACCTCCATCTCGAACAGACGGCGGCGTCGTTGGTACTCGTCGGGTCGTCGATCAGCGTTATGGAAGAGAAAGTGCTCGGAGGCGGGAGCCCGCTGTACGGACGTCGGACCGGAACTATCGACCTCCCACCACTTGCGTTGGCCGACGCACGACAGCTGTACCCCACAGACGACCCAGAGACAACGATTGAGACGTGGAGCGTCTTCGGTGGGACGCCGTACTACCTTCAGGCGCTCACCCCAACGGCATCGCTCGCGGAGAACATCCAGACACACGTCCTCTCCGAACACGGTGTGCTCCACAACGAACCAGAGTTCCTCCTCCGGACAGAGTTTGGGATTCGAGAGCCACAGACCTACTACACAGTCCTCCGCGCGATTGCGACAGGAAAGCGCGAGGCGAGTGAGATTGCTAACTTCGCCGGTATCGATTCGAACGCACTCGGATCGTATCTCGCGAAGCTCCGTCGACTGCGACTGGTCACACGGGATATCCCGGTCACGGCGAATCCCAATGCGACGCGAAAGAGCCGATACCGACTGAATGAACCGCTGTTTCGGTTCTGGTTCCGTTATGTGTACGGTCAAGAAGGGAAGCTCGCCCAGCTCGGTGACAATGCTTTCGAGGAGTTGGTCACACCTTCGTTCTCGGAGTACATGGGCTCGATGTTCGAACTCGTCTGTCAGAATGCGCTCCCGTCGTTAGTTCCCAATACCTACCACGGGATTGGCTATTGGTGGCACAAGCATCATGAACTGGACGTTGTCGGCCTTGCGAGTGACGGCACACTCGTCGCTGGGGAATGCAAGTACACGCAGCGAGAAATGAACGAAGGCGACCTTGCCGACCTAGAGCGGAGCGCTGCGCAGGTCGACTGGACGCCACCGGAGGGTGGTGATCCGGTGTACCACTACTGTTGCTTCGCTCGTTCAGGATTCTCTGACGGCCTGCGAGCGATTGCTGACAAGCGTTCGGATGTCTCTCTGTTCACGCCCAACGATATCGTGGAGTGCGAGTAACCTGCGACTGACGTAGTGGGACCCCTCCGTCACCTCTGTGAGATATGTGTCGGTGGTGAGATTTTGGCTGTTTTGTCACCCCCTGACGGGTGCGGGGCGTACTCAGTGTCCCGCGGGATTTAGATGGCAACGAGAGAACCAACCCAGAGAGAAGCATCGTTTACTGACCAGTCTACTCGCGACGACGAAATGCATCTCGTCGTCGACGAGTGGTTAGCGGACCTCCTTGCCGACGTTGAACAGGCACGAGAAAGCGAGGTGTTCAAAGATTGGTTAGACGTCCAGAGTCGGTTCCACGACTACTCGGCTCGCAATAGCCTCCTCATCGCACTCCAATGCCCGGAGGCGACTCGTGTGGCCGGATACCGAACGTGGCAAGACGACTTCGACAGACAGGTATCGAAAGGGGAGTCGGCAATCTGGATCTGGGCTCCGATCACGGCGAAGACGTGTCCAGTGTGTGGAGAGACGAAAGCCAGACACGACGAGGACTGTGGGAGCGGCGGGGTCCAATACGAGGAGTGGACCACACAACTGCTCAGGTTTAAGCCAGTACCAGTGTTCGACATCTCGCAGACTGATGGCGAGTCCCTTCCAGTGTTGGAAACAGCATCGTACGGTGCGGCTGCTGACTTGGTTGTGTCACTGTGCTCGGCTGCAGACTCGCTTGCACTTTCGGTCAGTCTCGTCCATCCATCAGACTGGGTGCACGGCACTGCACGTGGCATCTGTGAGTACTCCACGCGTGGTCGGCCTCATATTGAGGTTCGAGAACGGCCCAATGACGCTGACATGGCGACGACACTCATCCACGAGTTTGCTCACGGATTGCTGCACGCGGATCAGTCGAATCTGCCTGAACGAGCAAGGCGAGAGGTCGAAGCAGAAGCAGTTGCGTATCTTGTCGGTCGATACGTTGGCCTTGATATGAGTAACTCTGCGTTCTATCTCGCAGCGTGGGCTGGAGAGGATGCAGACTCGGTTTTCGAGCGCCTGAATCGGATTCGGTCGGTTGCGAAGTCGATTCTCGGTGCGATACGAGCGGATTAGTACAACCTCAGTCAGGACCAACGCGATTCTGCGCTTTTTATCGCCCCCTGACGGGTGCGGGGGCACTCAGATGCGCTCGATGAACACAGATGACAGTCTCAAACGACCACGAGCGACGCACAACAACCAGCAGTCCAGCCCACGGTCACGACCTCGTCCGCGTCACCGAATGGGTGCCTGGAAGCGAGCCAACCGATTACGAAATCGAACTCTCTGACCTCGATGGCTACCGGACGATATTTTGGCGCTGCCGGAAGTGTGGCCAAGAGCGGACCCGTCAACGGGAGTTCCGCGAACCCTGCACAGTCATCGATGGACAGACACTCCTCAGTGACGGTGGCTACTCTCTCGACGACTCCCGGACGTGGAAAGCGCTCACCGAAGAGATGGACATTCGGTTCGGTGATGTTGGCCCCATCTATGAGGTTGACTCGTCGAGCGGAAAGACGTACGAGGTTGACGTTGAAGCGGGGACGTGTTCGTGTCCAGATCACCGGAAACGTGGTGCCGAGTGCAAACATCTCCGGCGCGTTCTATTCGAAATCCGGACGCGAGTGCTGCCCCAGCCGACTGGCCGCTTCGCAACGTGCGAGCAGGAGACGAGGCGACTTCGCAATTCAATATAATCGGTGAAAATTAACATTGGGGCTGGGAGTTCCCCCGTAATTCTACTTTTAGCGAGAAATTTTGTCACCCTCGAATGGGTGCGGGGCGGTATGCCTCGCTGATTCGAATGCATACTAGCACAACCCAACGAGTCGGGAGTATCGTCAAGCGGACTGAACAGGGCCACGGACTCGTCGTCGTCACTGAGTGGCGAGCAGCGACCGATACGTCACTGACTGCCCTCGCATTGTTCGACCAAGACCGACGTCGATTCTGGCGGTGTACGGAATGCGGACAGGAACACGCCTCCAGAACGGCGTTCGAGTCGGCGTGTATCACAGACCGGTCGGCCGACACGACTCTCGACTAACCTCGAAACAGACTGACCGCAGTTTTATCTCCCCCACAGGGGTGCGGGGGGTGCCGAAGAAGCGCCTCACAGAAAACTCATGGCACTGAGAGACATCTACGAGCGAACATTCGACGAATCGTGCGGAAAAACTATTGATGCGACTGACTGTCCCGAGTGCGACGGCACGCTCACAACGGAGGGTGGCGAAACGGGGTGTGACGAGTGTGGCCTCATCGTCAACCAGTACTACATCGACCACACCCACGGCCCGCGTGTGTTCGATGACGACCCAGAACCGATGCGGCGGACAGGAAGTCGGCTCACACCTGCCCGACACGACTACGGTGTGTCTGCAGAAATCGGTTACAAGCGTGATGCGAACGGGAATCGTGTTTCATCGAAAAAACAGTGGCAACTTCACCGACTTCGTCGTGAACACCGCCGGGCACGCTACGGGTCGAAAGCAGAGCGAAATCTTGCACACGCCCTTCAGGAAATCGCACGGATGTCGAGCGCGCTCGACCTCCCACGAAGTGTGGTCGAAGAAGCAAGTCAGGTCTACCGACAGGCGCAACATCGTGATCTCATCCGTGGGCGGTCGATCGAAATGATGGCCGCAGGCAGTCTGTATGCGGCGTGTCGTTGCCGTGGGCTTCAGCGGCGGCCAGGCGAGATTGGCTCGGTTGCTCGGTGTACTGCTGACCAGTTGCGAACTGGCTATCGCGCACTCAAAGTCGACATGGAAATCGAACCACAGATTGTGACGGCACGAACGTACGTCCCGCGGCTTGCGTCGGACTGCCGTGTGACCTCAGAAGTCAACGCACGTGCGTACGAACTCGCCGACCTCGCAGACCGTGAACGGATAACGAACGGACGAAACCCCGCGGGCGTGGCCGCAGCGTGTCTGTACCTCGCTGGGAACGAACGAGGAAGTGCGAAGACACAGGCGGAGTTCGCAGCAGCAGCCGACGTGACGGTATCGACGCTTCGGGCACGGTACTACGAACTGCGAGAGCGGGCCTGAGGCGGAATGCTCTCGGCTACTCTTCGTTGTGGTGGCCGGCGTGAGAGGCTCTCGAACCGAGATTGTGCTGTGTCCATTCTGTCTGCTGTTTCATCGGGCTCGTACGTTCCGTTCTCATAGTCTCCATTGGAGATTGTAACAGTCAGGACAGCGTTTTGTTTCCTCGCACGCCATGGTAATCTCCGTGTTCATCCGTGGCAGTGCGATGACACCAACTGTATTTTCTATAGACACTTCCCAGTCGTTCACGCATTATGTCTCAAATATATGCAAAACACAAAAATATATTGAAGTAAAGCGCTTACACCAACGTATGACTGGATTCGACCCTTCACCTGACTCTGCTTCCGCTCAGAGAAGGTGGCAAGAGGGAACAGACACGTTTGACCGTGTCTATGATGTAGCGTTGGGTGTTACGTCGCCCACCGCGTACACTGACATCGCAGAGTTAGCGGACTGCTCACCTAACGCTGCGAAAAAACATCTTGAACGACTCGCTGAGATGGGAATTGTCCAAGCAGACAGGGACAGTCGACCGGCTCAGTATGAGCGGAATGAGGGGTATCTGGAGTGGCAAGACGCCAGTCGAATTGCAAATGAACTCTCTGTCGAAGAGATTATTGAGCGTGTGAAGGCGCTCGAAGAACGACGACGGGAGTACGAGACACAATTCGAGAGCACAGATCCCAAAGAGGTCTCAGTGTTCGACTACGGTGACCACGACACGATTCACGACCGCATGACTGCGGTCAGTGAGTGGCAGGGAGTGATCCGGGATATTCGGCTCTACGAGCTTGCACGCCAGCTCTCCCAGAATGACGGGCACCTCATTCCAGCCTAAATGAGCACACCACCTGAAGACCCAGAACCGAATTCAACTGGGCCTCCAGACCGTCAGACTCTACGATTGCTTGAGCGACATCTCGTGTCGGATTCGCTCGTGGTTGAGACAGAGTTCGACCCGGACTCCTACGAACCACGACTCCTCCACGTATTGCTTGATGCTGGCCGATACCCCGAATCGATAGAAACGGCACGACTATATGTTCGGTGGTTCACGACTGGTGATTTTTCGATTCACTATATCGAAGCGCATGACGACGGATCCCAATGGGAGTGCCGCTGGGACCGACATCCAAACAATCACAACGCACGGTTGCATTTTCACCAGCCCCCAGATGCAGCGGAGGTCACTGACCTTTCCCTGTCTTCACTCCATCCTCTCGAAGTGTACTCGACTGTTCTCACAGCAGTTGACCAGCGACTTGAATCTCTATGGTCGAATCAGTGATGACCTCGTAGATGAATTGGGTTCGCTCCTCGGTTAGTACTCTGCACCGATGCTTTGTGGTGAGTTTCGGGTGGTAGTGTAGGGATCGTGTGCTTGGAGTTCTGCCACACGATGTGTAAGTGTACCACACCGTTTCGAAGAGTGGGTTCACAGACGGATTTTCCGACAAACTCGATGCGTCGTGGACACTCTTTGACCTGCAAAAAATAGACATGCTGACAAGTTCACCAAACTGACGCCGAGCGGTGGTCGCTCACTGAAGAAGGGGACCTCTCGCCTCAATTCAGTTACGAACGTCTGTACGCTTGATGAGTGGTCTCACCACCGGGTAGCGAACCAGTAGCCGACTCCGTTGGATCGAAGTCAATGACCCGCTTTTCTTTGGGCATCGCCTCAACGCGAATCCCACGCCACTCACCGTCGACGCCAACGAGCGCTTCGGAGTACCCCGCATCCTCATTTCCCGGAATCGCATCTTGGACGAATCGCATCTGCGCGTAGTTCAGCCCAAACTCTGTGGCCCACGTTTCGTCCATTCCGTCAAGGTGGTGGAACTGCTTGACTGCACACTGGTCTAAGATTGCTTCGGACTCTGTGTGTTCGAAGAACTCGTCGACGGTCTGTGTGACGAGTCGAATCGAAAGATCGTGGTGGCGGTGATGACGGAACACCGTCTCCAAGAACGCCAGACTCGCGGCGTCCTGCATAATATACCGTGCTTCGTCAATGACGAACACGACTTCTTTGTCTGTTTCCTTGGCACGCTCGTACACCAAGGAGATGAGAAGCTGCATCGTCAGCGCGGTACTACTGCTGACGCTGCCTTCTTGCTGCGCGAGGTCGAGGTAGATGACCTTCTCGTCGCGGATGTTGAATTCGGATGCCCGCCCGAGGTTTGCATACCGTCCTCCCTCTTCGAACAGCCGAAGTTGTCCAAGGAGCCACGTCGCATCCTCGCGGAGTTTGTCCGCTTCAGCGTTCGTCCGTACGACAAACTCGCTTGGTGACGCAACCATGTCTTCGAAGACGTCCATCATATCTCGAATCGTCGGACTCCGATTGCCATGCGTATCGATCTCGTCTGTGATCCCTTGGCGTTCGTAGGCCTGTTGGAGTCCAAGTTCAAGGGTGGTCCGGCGGTCGCCAAGTGAGATGCCGCGGAGCGCGAAGTAGTTGGTCAAGAAGCTCATTGCGTCGTCGAGTTTCTCGTTGAACGGGCTTGCGTCCTCACCCAGTGCTCGCTGGACGTGTTCGGGTGTCTGGCGGATCTCTAAGGGATTCAACCCGAGCGTCCCACCAACGGTGATGCGCTTGGCGTCCAAGGCTTCGGCGACGCCAGCCCAATTGTTGAGTGGTTCGAGAATGATGCCGATTCGGTCTGTGCTTTGTTCGATCGACCGGATGAAGTTCTGTTTCGAGCCAAATGACTTCCCAGAGCCGGTATCGCCGACGGTGAACATCGCATAGCCGTTTTCGCGAGCGAACGGGTCGATGACGACCGGGCTGTGGGTGTCTTTGTGGATGCCGAATTCGACGCCTCCTTCTTCGAGGATTGTTGCGTTGTGTGGCGACGCAAGGAGTGCGCCAACGGCCCCACCAAGCGCGATTGCGTTGTGACCGATGACGTTCTCTCCAATCGGTGCTGCAGATTGGAGTGCGAGGTCTTGGTTGCAAATCGCTGTCTTCGGTGTGAGACTCGCCGGCTCATCGCGAAGCGTGCTTTTGACGCTTTGGACGGCATCGTGAAGGTCGCCGCGTGTGTCGGCACGGACGGTGACGAACAGTGCTTGGTCGAAGACACGAGTCCCACTCTCGACAGCATTGTACGTCGCCGCAGCCTGGTGTGCCCGCTGTTGGAGATAGCCACTTCGAACGCTCTTTTCGAGGTCGGCATCGACTTGGAGGTCATCAGCGATCTCTTGGAGTTCGCTTCGAGCACGCAGCTGATTCTTCGGTCGAATGTGGGCTGTGAGGTCGAATTCGATATCTGTTAGCTGAAACAGATCACTGAGGTAGCCATCGCTCGGGTAATCAGGGTAGTCGGTGATCGTGAGTGTGGAGGTCCACTGCTCGCCCACGCGGGCTGCACGCGTCTCCCATTCGATGGCTGGCGGTGCAATCGTCGTCTTGTGTGATTCTGCGATGTCATCGAGAAGTTGTCCCTCAGTGTGTCCTGTTCGGATTGTGTCTTCGTCGAGGACGTCCGAAAAATCGACTTCAGGGTCGTGGTCTTCGTCGACAGCGCGGCGTTTCCACACACCGATGGTCCCGAGCACAATCACGAGTGCTCCTGTAGCGTAGAGTGACGCACCTTCCAGTGACGTTGGCTGTTGGAGCCACTCGACGAGTTGGTGAGCGAGTTCAGTCTCTATTTGCAGGCAGAGACTACGCATCGAGATCATCCTCTCGACGGGAGCGTCCGATAATCGGTTGGTCACGGATGACCCGTCGTGGATTGTCATAGTCGTGTTCGTGGCCGTTCCAGAAATCCATCGTCAACACGAACAGTTCGACTGTGCTCAATCGACGAGCAGACCACCCCGACGCCTGTTGGATGAATCCAGACTCGATGTTCGTGATTCGGGTCTCTAATCGCTCGAATATCCGTGCACGCTCTTCGGCTTTCGAGAGGTCTTCGCGGCGCGTGACGAACGGGTTGAACAGGAAGCCAAGGCCGGGGAGTTCGGTCAGCTTCTCTGCGGGTGTTTGTTCGTCGCGGAAGCGGTCATAGACTTCGAGTGGCGAGACTTCGACGCCAATGAAGAACCGAATCTGTTGGGTTCCACGGTTTCGCATCGCTTGTGGGCGCGTCTCGCGGTACTCTTCGAGGAGTTCACGGAAGACCGGGTTTTGGGTGACGTCGTCATCCGACAGCCGCTGTTCGATGTTCGCTGTGAGCTGTTCGACCGGGAACGACCGCGTCGTTGCGTGGAACTTCAGCTTTGAATCGAGTTCCTTGTTTGCGAATTCAGCGCCGGCCGCGTGGAGACTCGCCCACTCATCTGACATGGCGAAGTCCATATTCCCTGGGTTGACTTCGATGAACGCCTCCATCACCCCGTCCGACCGCTGGATCGCACCCACGCCGGGCCACGCACGCTCAATGTTGGTGAGGTCCTGTGTTCGTTCATCTGGTTTGAACGGTGTGTAGTTCGCAAGGCCACCCTCGTTTCGGACTGCCCCTTGGGTGACTGTTGCGGTGGGAGCGCTGAACGTTCGACGCGGTCGCATTGCAAAGCGAGACACGTCTTTGGCCCATGCCCATGCAGTGCGGTGGTCCGGTGCAACATAGACCACAGCCGCACCTAGTCCGACACCCCCTGCGATGAGTGGGACTGCGAGTGAGTCGAGTCCGGTGAGTCCGGCGATGAACAATCCGAGAAGTGGGAACGCAATCAGGACACCAACGTCCCCTTCTTCGATATTGAGCCCTGGGATGCGACTTGCTTCTCCGAATTCGTCCATGATACGGCGTTCTGCAGCGTCTGAATCTGTCGACATGATGAACTAGCGATTGGCGTTGTGTGGGTCGTTCTCGGTCCGGCGGTACGAGGCAGTGTCGTGCGTACTGGGGTTTTCAGCTCGGGCAGCGGCTTTCTGGGCGATTACTTGGCCAGCAGCGGCTTTGGGCCCCCAGCGGGCAGCGGTCGTAGCAACGCCTGCACCACCCATGGACGCGCCTGCTGCGACGCTTCCAACGATGACTGCGCCTTTGCTGGCTGACCCGATGGCCCTCGCAGTGAGTGGGGTTGCGTAGGCGAAGGTCTTCCACGTCAGATAGAGTGCGATGACGGGCAGTGAGACGGCGACGAGATATTGGAGGAAGGCAGTTGGTGGGGAGAACGTCCCGCTGGCGAAGAGCAGGTCGTAGCCTTTGAACACGACTGCTGCGGGGAGTGGGAGGACGACTAAGGGGACGAATCGCTTTGCGAATCCAGTTGCGATGTCTGAGAGGACGGGAATGTTTCCATAGCCGAGTGCGATGGCAATCGGCATCCCATAGACGTAGACGTACAGCAAGATCTCGCGGATGAAAAAGAGGGCTTGAATCGCCCACATCGAGATGCCCCCGAGTGCGGCGAGAAGGAGGCCTAAGATGGGGTTGGTGAGTGTTGCGCTCAGCAATTGAAGCATTACATCTGACAGAGACCCCAGGCTCGGGAGTAAGGCGACAGTAATGCCGTCCACTAAGTACAGGGAGAGGGCACCAACCCAGTACCAACCGACAATTAGAATCCCTCCGGTCCAAGCTGTTTTCTGTGTTTTCCGGGCTTTGTACCCGCTTCCGATATTGAAGATTCGCATCGTGTGGCGACCTTGCACACTAACGATGAGAAGTAAGAATGAAATCAGCATGATTTCACCCCCAACGAGTGCATCCTGAATTGTAGGCCACGGAGCATTCGTTGGAGTCCCAAATACGAACCCACCGTCTGTATTCGGGGTTGGTGTTCCAAACATTGATTCAGAGATGGCTCTGTATCCTTCCTTGAGTCCGCTCTCGAAGAGGCTCATAATCCAATCGACGACATCTTTGAATCCCTCAAGAACGACGTCTATGAGTTCAACCATGATTATGGGGCAGAAATGTTGATCTCGCAGTCGCGCATCTCTTCTGAGCCAGAGTACGTGACACCGAACGTTTCTGTAATCTCACGGCCGGAAACCATGGACTCAATAACCACAGTAAACTCACCCCGATTCCCGTCGATTGAACAGCCCATCCCGTCGTCGCCAAGTTGTGGACCGAAAGGTAATGTGCTACTGAAAAGGTTGATCTGACTGTCTGGTAGGACAATGGTTCGTTCAGTCCCGTACAAGCCACTTCCCTCGTAAGTCTCCGCTAAATGAGGAACATCTCCTCTAAATCGAAGTCCGACCACGGCATCGGGGCCTGACCCTGTATTTCGAACTTCGACATACGCTTCGCTATTTCTCGTTCGATTAGTCTCACTCTCCCCGTAGATCTCATCCCACGGCTTGTCTGGGTTGTTCCTGAAGAGACCGACGTCAACGATTTCGAGTTGTGGTCGGATCTCCAACCTCGTCTCGGCTACTGTCTCGTCGCCGTGAACTGCGATCACCCGATAGTCTCCGGGGTCGTACGCAGTCCCAATCTCGAATGCGACCTGCTGAACGCCGGTCACGACCTCGCGCGTCCCAAATAGCTCACCATTTGGCTGGATGAGGTTGATCTGTTCGACAGCACTCCCAGAGCCGAGTCTGACGACAAGCGTGGTTCCCTCCACAGCGACCTGACGCAAGAGTCCTTGGTCGTCGGAGTCGCCATTCGTGCTGGTCGTCTCGTCACTGGAGCGACTGCCGGTGAGACAGCCAGCAATGCCAGCGAGTGAGAGCCCTGCTGCTGTTCGGAGAACGGTCCGTCTATCGAAATTTGATTGATCGTGTGTCATGGATATCGTTCAGAATCATCGCGTGGCCCGAAAAATCGGAGAATCTGCCTCCCTGCATAGAACACTACAACAAATGGAATGAATTGCCAGCCAACCTCAATGAGTAACCCAACCCACCCATCGAGGGTTCCGAGTGGATGCCATCGGACAGTCGCCGTGTCCGAAACATAGGCTGGTGTTGCGACCAGCCACGTTCCCGGATGATAGCGTGCCGTGTAGACCCCGGGTTGGTCGATAGTGACGACCGCGACGCCGGACTCGTTCGTCCGAACACGCTGGTCGGCGATGGCGATATACCCTCCACCGGATTCGCCATTGAGCGAGACGTGGCGTTCGTCGGCAGTGAGGTCGATCGGAGAGCCAGTCGCGGTATCGCGAAGTTCGATGTGGACAGTCGCCTGCTCGTTCGTCTGCGAGACCACTTCGGCGGTGAGTCGACTCTCGCGAAGTTCGCGATCAGGCCCACTGCTCACCGTTGACGTGATGGGTGTCGCGTCGACGCCGCGGACGATACCGCTCACACTGAGTGCATCACGGTCGAGGTTGTCTGTGCGGACTGCAAGTCCGTAGGTGGGCGTATACGCTCGGTCTACGACCTCGACAGAAACCGTCTCTGGGAGTGTCGCGTGTGGTGAGGTACGTTCTCTCCCCCACGAGTCGAGTATCGTCGGGCCATCACGAATTGGTTCGGCTCGCGGCCCGATGCGTGATGGGTAGGCATGAACGTACACCGGAAGTGCCTCGGA
This sequence comes from Haloferax sp. Atlit-109R, assembly GCF_003665865.1. Lineage (NCBI taxonomy): Archaea > Methanobacteriati > Methanobacteriota > Halobacteria > Halobacteriales > Haloferacaceae > Haloferax > Haloferax sp. Atlit-109R. The sequence continues at coordinate 857,099 of NZ_QPLO01000002.1, read as the reverse complement.
GTGAATCTCGGTCTCGGCTGTCGCCGTTGCTTGGGTGAGCCGGTCCCAGCGAGGGTCACGAGCCGTGTAGAACCGCCAGACACCGCGAACGCGTGAATCGCCATCCTCGGTGAGCGTGTAGCCTTGCCACGGCCGAGACTGGAAGATCGCAACCCCGGTGTCGCCATTGGGATACGCCGCGTCGTAGGCAGACGCGTGGAGGTTGTACACCTCGACATCGAGTGAATCCGCGACGGTGATCGTCTCGGTTCGATACGTGACGTCCGTCTGGGTGCGATTCCCGATTGTGGTTGTTGTCGTCTGCTTGAGTCGGACGTGAATGTCGGCTTCGAGGGTGAGCGTCGTACGCCACGTCTCGTCGAGTTGGTACGCAAGGAGTGGTGTATGGCTCCCTCCTGTGCGGACGATAACGTCGTCATCAGACTTTAGGCGGACCGCTGAGATCTCGTCGTCGACGAGTGCCCACGTGATAGACGACCGATTGGAGTGATGGCCATCTGGAATCCGAACACGGTAATCGACAAATCCACGAACGCTCCCATTGGGTGCGACGTACAGTGGCGTGTCACCTGCTTCGAGATGGCCTCGCGTCGATGGATGGACGGCGAAGACTGTCGCGTGTGCATCGTCGATGAAGCGTCCACTTGTGAGAGACGCGTGGTCGGGATACAGCGATGTCTGTGAATTGCCTGCGCTCAGGTCACGGAAGTCATTGCGTGTCCATGTTGCCGCGGTCGCCGGTGGGCGGGTGAACGTGATGTCTGTCCCATTGGCGAGTTGTTGGATCGGGGTTCGGCTTTCGCCGTAGCGCTGGCGATACGCCGTCTCGTTTAGGTACGCATCTGCGTCACGAGACCACAAGGTTGCGGTCTCGTTTTCGGTCAAGCCATTGTCTTCTGTCCCCGAGCGTGGTGGCGTGGCTGTGACGAGACTGGCGAGACCACTCGTGAGAAGGAGGCAAACGAAGACGACAGACCACGCGGGAGTGCGCATACGGGAAGGCAATGTGATGTGAGTCTCTCGACCAGCCTACCAGGGGGCGAGATCAACACACTGCGCAAGTGGCAGTCCCATCAACGACCCCGCAACGGTGTAGAGGGGACCGAGTACGAGCAGGGTGACCGCAGACTTCAGCGCCACCCGCATGTGTTCTTTCAGTTTGGCTTTCTGCTCGTGATTCGTCGTAAACATCTGGAAGAGCGAATCGCCTTGCCAGACAACGATGAGACCGATCAGTCCGAGCGCCGTGGTTAATTGGAAGAAGCCTTCGAGCATCTGCGGCAGTTTGCTTGTACTGCAGATGACTCCATCTTGAGCTGCAACAGGCTGTGTGAGGACGGCGAGTCCAATGAGGGCAGTTATCGCGAGGATACGGCCGGACGAAACAACTCGAATTGAATCGTGAACTGGATTGACTACTGTATTGGTTGGGCTGTCTTTTTCGTTCGACATGTGGGTTGCTTGTGAATTGTGCCGGGGAGCTACAATTCCTATACATTCAACTTTCAGGCGATAATTAAGTTCTTTTGATTGCTGAATGTGTGGTTTGTGTGCTATTATCTGTTAATTATCTAGATTTCAATGGTAGTTCATCATTTCACGACTGTCTTGTATACGAGGAGTTTACTGCAGATTTCAACCCAAGGTCACACCACGAACGATCCTGCTGTTTGTGCGTGAGTGGCCGAACGTGCGTTCACTGCCACTCAATGTGGTGGGCCCCTGCCAGTACTGTCGCTGCATTGCTCACTCGGTGTGCGGTGTGTCTTCTTTCGAGAGCGAAAGGCGAATACACAACACACGCGACCACTACCACATACCACCCCAGCCAGGAGAAGAGCGTGTGATTGATGCAGTCTATCCAGATGATCCGAATGACGTGCTTCGGATGGTTCTTGAGAGTATCGAGAAGCGAATCAACGATATCTGGGCGTCAACAGATCTGGTTTTTCCGTCGGAATACGAATTCGAGCAGGAGGACGGCGCAGACTATCTCGTCGGCAAGTGACTAATTGATTGGTCTTCAAGACGGAAACCCGCAACTTCAGATTGAATGTCGGCAACCCGGCGGACTAGTCTCGATGAGTTGAACTGGCCACTTCCCTTATCCACGATATGATGACCAACGAACTCGACTCCTTGCTTGAATGGTTCGAGTTGAAGGACGAACTTCGGACAGGATGGGTGCTTCGGAATATCGACTCGCCTGAATCGGTCGCAGCCCACACATGGGGGACAGCGTCGCTTTGTCTGCTCTATGCCGAGCAGGAAGACGTTGACCCTCAGAAAGCAGTGACGATGGCACTCATTCACGACCTCGGTGAAGCTCGAGCGGGTGATATCGCAACCCGCGCGGAAGACGGACGCCAGACCATCCCCACGTCCGAGAAGGAGTCGGCTGAACGGAGCGCAGTAACCGATCTCGTCGGACCGTTCGCGGACACCGAACTGCTGTCGCTTTGGGAAGAGTACGAAGCTCGTGACACCCCGACGGCACAGTTCGTCAAGGACATGGATCTAATCGATAACTGTCTCCAGGCGCTCAAGTACGAGCGCCAAGGTCGGTACGACGACGCTGAAGCGAACGACCATTTTACCGAGTTCAAGAATCTGGACGAGTTCTTTGCTACCGCCGCGCCTCGTTTCCAGACAGAAGTCGGCCAAGACTTGTTCGAGCAAATTAAATCGCAGTACGAACGAGAACTCGGGCGACCCTGCCAACTCTGAATACGTCTTTCAGTCGCAACTCCCCCCTGCTCGGTGTAACTCCTGTATTGACCACGACTGGGTCAGAATATATTATTTTCTGAGGATTTCAACAGAGCCCTTTCGACAGATTCCCACATCGGTCCGTACTGACTGCCTTCCGCCCGAAGCGCTTATCAGTATGAATATGATACGAATATGTATGAGTAAGGGTGAACGCCGGAAAGTCGGGGAGCGGGGCCAGGTAACGATCCCCAAAGAGCTCCGCGAACGCTTCGGAATAAAGGGAGGAGATGACGTCGTGATCCACGAAGAGGCGGGCAAGCTCGTTATCGAGCGGTCAATCACTCGTGAAGAGTTGGCCGCAGGGTACCGCCAGCGTGCCCAACGGACCCGCGAACTCGCTAACGAACTGGAGGGTGTCTCGACGGAGGCTGATGAACACCTGGGCGATGCCCCAGAGTGGTAGCGAATGGCCACGTCTGTCCGTCGAGGAGACGTCGTTATTGTTGAACTCAATCCGACGCAGGGATCCGAACAACGGGGAACGCGTCCGTGTCTTGTCGTGCAGAATAACGTCGGGAATGCAAACGCACCGACAACGATCGTTGTTCCGTTCACTACCTCATTCGGAGAGCAGCTCTACCCGTTCGAAGTGCTCGTCCCAGCCGAAGAGTGTGCGCTTCGAGAGGATTCTGTCGCGCTCTGTAGCCAGGTTCGAACCGTCTCCGTAGAGCACCGTATCACCGAGAACATCGGCTCGATTCCGCAAGAGCGGATGGACGAGGTCGATACCGCACTCGAATACAGTCTCGGCCTCACCGAGGTCTGAGAGGGATTGGCAAACGTTCTCGTGTTCTCAGTCGTCTAAGGCCTGTAATAGGGGGTTTCGCATGGTGATGAGCAAGATTTGGGTGCATGGATACTCGTTCGATGCGATGCAGTTGTCTGGCGGGAGACGCCTGTATTCGTCAGTCTATCACTCGGTTCGAGGGGTGGGAGACAGCCGCATCATCCTGTCTGCGTCATCTGCTCAAAGGCAACAAGGGACTCATCGAGCACCCTGAGTACGCCGCGTTATTGCGTGAAGTCGGGCAGGCCGCGGTTCTCGAACTCATCGGAGTTGAGGCCAAGTTCTTCGAGGTCATCGTCGGTGAGGGGTTCACCACCTCCCTCGTGGAGAACAAGAACCTCCGCAAGTTGCGAGAGTGCTTCCGCCCGGGTGTCGCCATCACGTGCGAGATTGGTCTCGGTGTCGTAGGCGGTGATGCTCCCATCATCTTCGCGGACGAACTCAACTCCGTTGGGGTCACCGTCCCGGGTCGCACTTGCCATACTGAACTCGAATCAATCTCAGACGATAAGCGTTCGGACGGTGAAGAGTCCCGTGCAGACCCTTCCTCAATCCCGTTCCCAGGGGGCAGGCGTGAATATCTAACTTTCGAGATTCTACAGTCGGCTCACCCCCAGTCGTGATCTTTGATCCCTTCGTAGTGTTTCAGACGAGTCTCAATCTCCCACGTTTCCCAGCGACATTCATGGTAAAGGACATCAGCAAGCTTGTCGAAATTACTTTTGTCGAGTTCGATACCACGATTTCCACGGTGAGTGATATAGGGCTCGCTCCGAAGATCGGCGTAGACCTCACGTGCGACTGGGTAGTCATTGCCGATAGCCGAGAGGCTGAGGAGGTCTTCTTCGGTAATCGGTGTCCCCCACTTGTGTTTCGCGATCATTGTTGCTAAGAGGGCGCATTTCACCGACGGCTTCTCCATGATCGAAGAATCAAGTCGGCCGCATATAAATACTGTTAATGGCCGTTAACACTAGTGGAAACGTTTATACACGCAGAATGGGTGAATCTCTGTATGAGCAGTATAGAGCACGCGGCTGATCGAGGAGACAAAAAGGAACTCCGAAAGGAGCACCCGAGTGGATGGCTCTATCTCACGCAACACGACGCCATCCCGATTCTCGTAGACGCATTGCTCGATCTTCCGCCAAACCGTGAGTTCAACAAAACAGAGTTCGCAGACCACGCCGGCGTCACACGCCAGACTGTCGGCAATTACACGGACCTCTTGATTGAGGTTGAACTCATCGAAGAAGTACCGGACACGTCACCGCGCCGGTACCGGGTCACAGACAGCACCGTCGTCCGAGAACTCTTTGAACTGAACAGCGCGCTCAATAGCGTCGGTCGCGAGTGAACAGTCGGTCGTGGACTCGGCGTCTCGGTTGTGGTCACGGGGATACCGTATTCAAACGTGGTAACCCACACCCCTCGTACCGAGTGACAGACTGGTGAGTGACGGCGTTGTGACGCCTGAAGTCGTAGAACAGCACACACAACAGGACCAACGAAGAGCGTATCGCTGGCCATGCAAGAACGCCTGTGACTGTAGCTCCTGACGATGCATACAAAGACCACCCTCCAATGTGTTCCGTGTTCTGTCTCTTTATGTCCTCTCTCACACCGGTTTGCAAGTGTTCTCGTCACGTCGTGGGAAGTCGAAGGCATTCGACTACGACGGTGTCACGGAGGGGGACCCACACCGTGATCGAAGTAAGCTCCCACGCCCCGAAGAGCGTGGCATTCAGCGTGGACTCCCGTTCTAACTGCTGAGAGCAGTAGGCGAATATTCGCCATTCACGTTCAACATCCCGCTGTTCAAGCGCACGCCTACGGGTGCGCCTCCACGTCCAGACTTTTGCTGGTCGCGGAGATACTTCAAGCCGATATTCTTCGCCGCGTTGTAATCTGCGTGAACATCGTATCCACACTTCAGACAACCAACTTCGTCTTGACCGTTGGTGTGTGGCCGGTTATCCTCGTGGGTGAACCCACACTTTGAGCAACGTTGGCTCGTGTACGTTGGATTAATCTGCTTCACCACAAGTCCTGCAGACTCGGCTTTGTACGTGACGTACTCGAACAAGCGGTGGAACGCCCACCTGTGCTTACGACCGTGTACGCGCTGCTGCTCGGTGTGACCTACGAACTCACTCGGAATCTTGTGCTCGTGGGCTTGTTCCACGGAACGTTCGACCTCAACCCGCTGTTCGTCGTCAGCGAGACGGGTGCGCCAGTCGAGGACCTGACGCTCCTCGTCTTGCCGGTGGCACTCGTCGTCTTCTGGGGCTATCGACGGTGGGCCAAGACACAGCGGCCGACCGACTTCAAACCACAGACGACCGTCGTCGAGTGAACAGGCAGTCGTTCTGAACGCACATCAGTTGTCGACGACGTTTTCGATGATGACTGAGACATCGGTTGTACCGACTTACTCAAACCGGTCTTAAGCTGATTTAGATAGTGGCGCGATCTGGGCCACTTAGTCAAATTTGGAGCGAGTTTACTGGGTCTGGATGACGCCATCGGTACCGAGGGCCTCTGCCTTCTCGACCACTTCGCTCACGTGTCTGTGAGATACGGCAGCTCGTACTGTCATTCAAATTCATCGCCCCACGAGTACCGAGACGTCGTCGTATCGAGGCCGATTTTCGCACCGACGACGAGTGTTGGGTCTGGTTCGCTCTCGCTGTACCCCTGCGTGTCGAACACGTCGTTGAACGCGTCGCTCCGAACCCACGACAGCCACGTTGTTTCAGCATTTTCTCCAAAGAGTGCAAGCACTCGGTCATCGACCAGCCACTCGACCGCCTGCTCGGCGTCAGTGTCCGTCTCATCGGGGAGAACGAGCAGGTCGGCTGTGGGATTCGCTCACCGTCTCGATGTCTGCAGGGATTGAGAGGTCCAGTCCATCGGCGACGTACACCGGCGTCACGTCGAGCCGCTCGTAGGTCGGCCGCTCTGCGTCCGAAGCGTCCGTTGGGAGGGCCGAACACCAAGCGAGAGAACTGAGAGCGACAATGCCGCACGCATGGAGGGTGTTCCGGCGGGTGTAGTGTTACATGGAACCGAGTCAGTCGGCGGGACTGGAAAAGTATCTATGAGATAATTAGTTCCAATTGGTTCCAGCTGGTAAACCGTGGTCGTCTCTCGTCTGGTGAACGATTACCACCCGCTGTCTGGGTCACACAGTTCTGTGGAGTTCCACGACATGAGTGTGCTCGACGACGACCTCCCGACCGAGGGCGTCGACGTGGTGTTCCACCTCGCGGCGCTGTCGTCGTACAAGATGCACGAGGAGAACCCGACGAAGGGCGCTCGCGCGTGAACATCGAAGGCTTCGTCAATACAGTCGAGCAGGCGCGAAAGGACGGCTGTGATACCGTCGTGTACGCGACGACCTCTTCGATTTACGGGTCGCGGACGGAACCGTCGCCCGAGGATATGCCGGTCGAGTCGCGGACGGGCTACGAAGCGTCGAAACTCGGCCGTGAGCGCTACGCGGAGTACTTCCACCATCACTATGACATGCAGCTCGCGGGGATGCGTTTCTTCTCGGTGTACCAGGGCTTCGGTGGCGCAGAGGAACACAAAGGCGAGTTCGCGAATACGGTCGCGCAGTTCACCGACAAAATCGCCAACGGCGAGTCGCCGGAGCTGTTCGGCGACGGCTCGCAGACGCGTGACTTCACCCACGTGGATGATATCGTTCGGGGGTCGAACTCGCCGCAGAGGAGCGTCTGCAGGGCATCTACAATCTCGGGACTGCCGAGAGCTACTCGTTCAACGAGATGGTCGAGATGATCAACGAGGTGCTCGGGACAGATGTGGAGCCTGAGTACGTGGAGAATCCGTTCGAGGTGTACGTCCACGACACGAAAGCCGACTACTCGAAGATGCACGAGGCGACCGGGTGGGAGCCCGAGGTTTCGTTCGAGGAGGGTGTCGAGCGGGTTTGTGAGCCGTATCTCGACTGACGACGACACTCGCGGTTGTGTTTCAACCGGGCGTTTTGGTTCACAGAGATGCAAGGAGGAAGCCCACGGCTTCAGCCGTGGGAGGAATCCGACAAACCACTCCACCAACCACGAGCAATAGCAGTCTGACTCCCCCACACCGGTCGTAGAAATTATAAAACACCACTCCGTATGTGAAGTTACAGATGGAGGTTAAGCGAACCGTTCCGGTCAAACTCTCGGTTCCCGACGACCGAGTGGACGACCTCCATCAGACCATCGAGCAGTTCAACCACGCCTGCAACTACACCGTCCAGAACGGTAGGAACGACGACGGCTACCTCATCCTCAACAAGTCGAAGATACACGACGAAGTGTACCACGACTTGCGAGACGAGACAGACCTCCCCGCGAACCTCTGTATTCGGGCGTACTCGAAAGCCGTCGAAGCGATGAAGTCCACCGTTGCCGACTGGAAGAAGGGCAACAGCCGACCACTCCCGCGATTCAACGAGCCGTCCGCCGTCTACGACAAACGGACGTTGACCATCAAAGACAGGTCGGCCACCCTCTCCACCATCAACGGCAGAGTCGCCGTTGAGTATGTACTCGGGGACTACCAGAAGTCCTACCTCGATGATGACGACTACGAGAGGCGGATGGGGACGCTCCACTACCGCGAAGACGACGACGCGTTCTACCTCCATATCGTCATCAAGAAAGAGGTAGAAGAACGCGACGGTGACAAGATACTGGGCGTGGACTTGAACCTGAAGAACGTCGCCGTGACCAGCACGGGGTCGTTCTACGATGGTGGCGAACTGTTATGGGGTCAGAACCACTACTTCCGCGTGCGTCGAAGCCTTCAGCACAAAGGCACTCGCTCCGCCAAGCAGGCACTCCGGCAATTGTCGGGGCGAGAAAACCGCTTCGTGCTGAACCGCCTGCACACGATTTCTCGACGCATCGTGGAGGAAGCCGACGTCCACGGCTGCTCGTACATCGCCGTCGAACGCCTGACCCATATCCGCGAGCGGATGAACAACGGGAACGACCAAGTGAAGCGTCAGATGCACAACTGGGCGTTCCGCGAACTCCAAGAGATGCTCGCGTACAAGGCCGCCGAGTACGGTATCCGCGTTGAGGATATACCGCCCGCGTTTACGAGTCAAACCTGTTCTCGGTGCGGGCATCAGTCCAGCACGAACCGTAACTCGGACGGTTGGTTCGAGTGTAACGACTGTGGGTACTCGGTTGACGGTGACTACAACGCGAGCAAGAACATCGGTTTCAAGTTGCTAACTTTACCATCGGGCAAACGTCCCGATGGGTTGGGCGACGGTCATCTCGCCCTCAAGTCTGGGACGCTGAACGGGAACGGCGAGTACACCGCCTACTCCACGTCGGAGGCAGACCGGGAGTCCACGGACAAGCCCACGACTTCAGTCGTGGGTTGATGACGCTTCGAGGTGTTCGTAGAACGTGCGTGGGTCAACAATCGAAATCCCTCTGAACGAATCGAGTGTCAGAAGGTGGTTATCACCTGAGACGACGTAGTCGACGTTTCCAGCGACAGCAGCCTCGAGAAATTTGTCGTCGTCTGGATCGTCTGCAACTGCACGAATCTCTTCTTGGGGGTCAACAAACTCGGCAAAGTACCGGATGGTTTCGACTTCTTGTTGTACCTCGTCTTCATTTAGGTGAAATCGGTCTGGGTACTTGAGGAGCGTCTCTCGGAACTCGGTGAGTGTGTCAACCGAAACGACGAGTTCGTATTCGCCTTCGAATCCTTTGACAACGATGTCGTGAGGAACGCCGGTCGCGATAACGCTCGAAATCAGAACGTTCGTATCGAGGACGGCCTTCATTCGTCAGTTCGGGCATCATGTACGAGTTGGTTGATCTCGTCCATCGAGAGTTCGTCTTCGCTGGCACGCTTTTCAACACGCCGCTGGAACTCCGTGACTGACGGCAACTCGATTTTCTTCAGTACGAGTCCAAAGTCGGTCGGAACGACCATCAGTTTCGTCCCCTTTTCGAGACCGAACTGCTTGCGGAGACGGCTTGGAATCGTGATCTGTCCTTTCGACGTTACCGTGGTCACCTCGGGATCATCTGTGCTCATGTTGGGGCCTACGTAAGAATTCCTTACCCAGTAGGGTGAACCTTTCGGTCGTGTTGGAGCGCCGAGTCAATTCCGTGTCGGTGGTTCCTTCCGTCGAAGTGTCCGTCCACGACACGAAGGCCGACTACTCGAAGATACACGAGGCGACAGGGTGGGAGCCCGAGGTTTCGTTCGAAGAAGGTGTCGAGCGGGTTTGTGAGCCGTATCTCGACTGACGAAGGGGTTCGGTGGTTCGGCTGGGGGGTTTTGCGTTTGATTTTCGAGGTGGTCAAAGACGGTTCATCTGGGAGTCAGTTTCCAAGAAACCGGTTCAGTTCGGTAAATTCGTTGGGTGAGAGATTGACCTCAGATCATCAATCGTCAACACAGTATTCACACCTTGGTCGATCGCTACCCGAGCATACGGTCCACCAGCGTCACTTATCGCAGTGTTTCTCCGCACCCTTTCGAACCGCATCTCTGTGCTTCTGGGCAATTGGGTCGGCCTTTTCGATACGCGGCGTCGTCTCTTCTCGCTTTGAAGACGTTTCCTCAATAAGTTGCTCCATGCGGGCGAGAATTTCTTTGGGGTCGTCTTCCGAGTCAACCATGGCTATACTCCTACAAAGAGTGGGAATGAGTATATCCGATTTGGTCAGTCGACCTCGTTCATCCCTAAGCAATACGTCTACAGAAAACACGCGGGTATGCGATCGCACTATGTATCAACGCAGAGTGCCTCGGGCTTGTCCCTGTGGTACTTCACTATGGCGTCTTGACGCGTGACTTTGGCTATGCACACGGCCTACTTTCTGACCCCACGTCGGTCCGTGGAGTATGCATACAAATAGGTACACACGAGAATCGCCGCGCCAAGGCCGACCATATTCTGCAGCAGGTCTGTGACCGTCACGACGAACATGAGCGAGAACACGCCGTAACACGCCAGCCCGCCAAAGAGACACATCGTGAATCGCTTTCGAACCCAGTACAGTTCGTGTTCGCGTTTCTGTGGGAGGCCATCAACCACCGGCCAGTACGACCCTGCGACAAAGCCGACGGCGATTGCACACACGAACAGTAACAACAGCGTTTGTCCACTCCAATGCAGGAGTTCACTCGGCGTCCAGTGGGTGACGGCACTCACGACGAGGATTGACGCACTTCCGACCGTTGGAGATGCGATGGAGGCAATCCCAGCACCCTGGCAGGCGGCCATGAATCGAGTCAGCGGGTCTGGACGAGTGGGACCGTACGATTCGACCGACATCGTGAGCGGGTCCACTCGCGGCTCGTAGTTGGCTATTACGGCAGGCAGTCGTCGTTGCCAGAGAATGGCCAATCAATACTACTCGGCTCTGTTGAAATCCTCAGCTACTAACAGCTTGCAGCGGCCGTGCTGAATACAGCGCGCGAGTCGGTCACTTGACCTTGCTGGTCTCGATGGTATGTATAGTGAAGACGACACCAACGCTGGCTAGTTCTAAGGTCATAGCGCCTAGCTCAGAACTGAGCGCAACGTCAACAACGTGCGGTAAGTAGTCGAGCATTTTGATGAGTACCCCCTGAGATAACCTTCGGCCGAGGTAGTGGTAATAATTCTTCTGAATTGACCAATCATTGTACAGACATTGATCAGACTGTCCCGTTCAGGGTTCCTACCCAAGGGTTGTTCCACCACTGAGGGAGTCAAATAAACGATACCGGTTGCTGAACTCACCCTCTAAGTTCAGCACGCGATATCTGACAACAGTGATAGAGGTAGAAATAGGAATTCGTCCGTACAGCTCAATCGATTAGTTCTTCGGGTGCAACACCACCGTGATCAAGCAGCTCTCCGTCGAAGGTAACCATGGTCGCATCAACGTCGTTCGCTAATGCGAGCAGCACACAATCCATTGTATAGAGGAGATTGTCTCGCTGTAATTCGTATGCTGCAATTTGGTCGCTGATTTCGGGCGCGTAAATATCTACGCTACTGTAGATATCCGATAACACCGCCTCGACTCGGTCTTGCTCAACGCGCTTTTTCTTCGTCATCACTGACCGAATCTCCATGAGATTTAGAATAGAGGTACAGAACTCGTGGTCTTCGTTGAGTAACTGTGTCGCAATCTCACCGCGACCAGGTTCATCAGTCAAACTAGCGATGAAGACGTTTGTATCGACGAAGACCTTCATTCTCTCTTTCGTTCATCACGTACTGCTTCGACCGAGTCAACGTCTACGTCCGCAAGTCGGCCCGAAAGCAGATCTCCGAGTCGTGGCCGAGGTTGGTCGTCGTCCGACGACTCATCAGTCCAATTCGGTGGTGTTGCGTAGCTACCCATTATCGGTAATTGCAGACGTGCGTGTAAATCGCTTTCTCTGTCTGAGAACTCGTTCCACCAGTCACATCAAGACTGACATCCATCTGCTGAACTCACCCTCTGTCTGTGTCACACAGGTTCTATCAGGTTCTACGGCATTCAACAGATCCTACTAATCACACCTGTTGTGATTTGTCTCGATGGACTCACCACCACAAACTCGTTTTATTCACTCACACTACCGTTGTCCACAGAGGAGCTTTCTTCAGTGCCGCTGCTAGAACGAGCGTCTGTACCCGCGGTGGGTGTCGACGACCTGTGGCGTGCGTCCGACTATCGATCGTTGATCACACGGTCGCTAGCGCCACCTCATCACAACGTCCGTGATCCCACTTCCACCCGCGGACGCAGATGACGTCTCCGCGAGTTCCGAGACAGCGCGTTCGGTGAAGATGACGCGTTTGGTCCCGCGGCGTTTCACGATCTTCACGCCCTCTTTGCCGAGGTCATCCAGAAAGTCCATCACACGACTGACGGTTTGGGTGTGTGGTGTTTGGCCTTCCTTTGCATGGAGGACGGTACGAATCGTACTCGAGTCAAGTGCGAAGCCTGCGGGGACGTTCGTGGCGTACTCTCTGATGTCCTTGGCGATGAAGCGAGCGCGTTCTTGGTTGGCAGTGAGTTTCGAGAGCGCTTGAGAGGGGAGCCGGATGAGTTGTTGGAGGGGGGAGCGACGTGTGTTGGACTCGTCGGTTGGGGTGTCAGCGGATTCCACGGCGTAGAGGCGCTGTTGGAGATGCTTGCGGTGGTCAGATGCGGCGTCGAGTTTGGCTTCGAGGTCGTCGGCACGGGTTTCGTATTGGGTGAGGGCTTCGCGTTGGGACGCGATTGTCTGTGCCTGGGCTTCGACTGTCTCTTCGAGTTGTTGGGTGTCGGTTTCGAGAGCGTCGACGCGCTCTTCGAGTTCGTCGATCCGGGCGGCGAGGTCCTCGATGGAGGACTTGGTCATTCGTGGCCCTCCGTACGGGGTGGCTGTGCGACGAGACCTTTTTGCGTGGGTGGTGTGTTCGGAGACATGCGGTTTGGCTTGAACTGACCGCACCGGATCCGTGTCTTCAGCACGGGTCCTTTCTGAGAGGACTTAGAAATCCGATGAGTCGTTAGATTACTGCACGCAACCGATCTACTTCAATCTGTTTACTAACAAGTAAACAATTAATACGTATTAGTGTATATCGTATCATATACCGGTTCGATTAACACGATAGTGTTGATTGATTCCGTATGCGCAAACGGGGGGATTGGATGAAACCGACCGACGACCAGATTCTTGAGATACTGGGCGATTCTGGTCTTGTACTCTCACCGAGTATAATTGCGTTCAATGCCGGATTCACTCGAACACACGTGAATAATCGGTTGTCAGAATTCGCAGACAAGGGGCTTGTGGATAGAGTTGAGAGAGGGAAATACGAAATCAGCGAAACCGGCCTCGGCTATCTTTCTGGAGACGTCGACGCAACCGAGTTGTAATAACTGGTCTCTCCTCACTTGTCTCGCGGATCACTCACGAATTCGAAGAGCCGAGTTGATTCGTGGACCAGTTTCACGTGTCCACGAGCCTCAAGCACTTCGAGGCGATTATACACACTGTTGCGTGAGTAGCCAGTCTCGTCGACAAGATACCCCTTCGTCGCGATTCCCCACGGACTCTCGCCATCACGTCCTCGCTTGAGTACGTCGAGAATTGCTTTGTCCGTGCCAGTGAGATTTGAGGCGCTCATAGTGCTACTAAACTATCATATGCTATAAAGCATGGTATTACAAATATGCAGTTTGACTGGGCATTATGCATAGTATTAAGTCGGTGAAGATCATAGTTGTAACTGAGAAGCACCGGTTCGTCTTTCGCAGAAAGGCCACGTGCTAGAACACGTGACCGGGTGGCTTCTCAGTCCAGAGTAAGCCAATGTCAACTACGCACACCGCGACACAAGAGCGTACCGTATCGCTAGCCGACCAACTCATCGACGCCCTCGCACGCTCGTTCACCCTTGGTATCGACACCGAGGGATTCACACACCACTACTTCCGTCCTGCCGACGCCGTCGTCGTCTTCGATGGTCGGACCCTCGATCACTACGAACCACTTAGTGGCCGGCCGCTTTGCGAGTGGAAGGTGTTCGTCTCCCAGAAGCGTGGGTGGGATTCGATGGGCCAACTTGCACACCTCGGGCTCCGAGTAGATACCGAGCGTAAGGAGACTCCCCGCGCATGAGTGCCCACGAAGAGCTACAGATGCATCTCGCCCAAGCACTGACGCGAACGACCGAACCCGACGTGCAAGCGCATCTGCACGCCGCGTTGGAATTCTGCCAGGAGTTACCGACGACGCTCGTGGCGTGTTCTGCGTGTGGCACGGTGGGGCTGCCAGAGCGGATTCAGGTTCACGACTGTCGACATCGATAAACCGAGTCTCAAGCACTCTCCGAGCAACTGATATTTCAACGCCCAACTACCAACTTCTTGGGTATTATTTATATATGGTATATCTGGGCTGGATCTGTTGGTATCTGGTTCTTCAGACGGGGTGTCTTTCCCAGCCGATCAGTCGAGTTCTGCGAATACACGAATCGGCATTGCAGCCGTCTGTGATGCCTTAATTGGGACCGCAAACAACCGGAAGGACTCTCCGTGGAGTGCGTCCAATCCGGTCAGATTCTCTACGATGAAGATCTCCTCGTCGAGCAAGCGCGAATGAGCAGGCCGTGACGGATTGCGGTGGTCATCGGCATTGATCGTATCAACACCGACCAGACCCACGTTTTCGTCGATGAGTCTGTCGATCAGTGCATCTGAAATATACGGATACGACCGATACTGCTCTGTATCCCAGTGCTCATCCCACCCGAAATTGAACAAGACTGCTCGGTTTGTGAGCTCTCGATCGCTGGGTACCACCTCAACACCGAGTTCCTCATACGGTTCTAGTCCCCTGGCGTCGACGACACCCGGTAACACGAGTTCGTCAATATCCAGATCACCAATGTCACGACCGCTTGGGTAGCGATGATACGGCGAGTCCAAGTACGTGCCAATCGAGGTTTGAAACCTGATCTCTGTGATCTCGAATGCAGACTCTCCATCGTAGAATGATTCGGATTCGTCGTGGGTGAAGAACGGCTCAATCTCTGCGGTATACTCAGTGACTGTTCCGTCTTCGGTTTCCATACGAAAGCCCGGCATCCCATCTTCGAACGAATGGCTGAGATCGACAAAGCTCATAGACCCACGAACGAGCGTCTCGAAGTAAATGGTAGAGGTTTGAACAGACGCTAGCGAGTACGTACAACGGGTTTTGGTCGGTGACGCTCTTCTAGGGAATACCAGCGAGACACAAGCCTCCGATACTACAGTTGTCGTCCTGCTCAGCGGCTGAATGCGTGGAACAAAACACATCCAATCATTGTCTTGTACCCCTCCTTCCCAAAATCCAGAATAGGACAGCCCACCAATAGAATAAATGGTATTGAAACTGATCATTACTGATTTTAGCAGGCTATAATTCATTTTTTGATCCTCAGGGAAGACCCCTCGTGATGGACTATCGAGTACCGAAAACTTCGGAGCTGGTGTACCGGACATATGGTTGTTATACCTTCTGGCCCCGCTGTTGTCCACAATACTCTGTGACGTGGACGGTCGAGTTGCCCGCTCAGCACGTCTGGCTAGTCAGCGACGCTGTCCCAATCGTACTTCTCGGAGTACTGTTCGACGACTCGATCACAACAATGCGACAGACACAATCTCTAACTAAATGGACGTTCGACACCGCTAGTAGTGTTCTCAGTCCCCCCACTGTGGTCCGGCGTGTCCCTCCAAACACCTCCGTTTCCCGTCGGTGTGCGTGAAACGCATGTGACCGGGCTCGTGGTGCTCATCGGGCTCATCTTCGGCGGGATGTATCTGTACACTCGCTGGCGTCAGTATCTTCGGTAGACACAGCGACGGACCGCGTCGCACCCTCCCGACGAACAATACCACCGTCGAACTGACGGCCGAGTCAGAGAGTACAGTTCGTACGCTCTCCTCTCTGCTGCCTCGCGCTTTCAACGACGAACGAACGCAGGCGAACTGTACTCTCTCCCGTCTCACTTCGGCCATCGCGTTCCGAGTGAGTGAGTACACTTCGTATGCTTTCCTCAATATGAAGCGTTCTACGAGGGGGGAGGGTGCGGAGCTTTGAATGTATCGCGTTGTACAGGTCACCGCAGATGCGATGACGACATGACGGTTCCTCGGGGAGTACCGTTTCGAGTGTATCTCCACGACTTCGAGTGTATCTGATCTCGTGTCCTTCGCATCGGCCTCGGAGTCTCTGTTGCCGATTTCGTGTGTACCACTTCCTGAGACGCATCTAAACAGATGAAGTCGTGGGGGTCAGACTTTCGTCCCGGATTCTCAGAACGATTTCTTTGCAGTCTATTTCCTTCGTCTCCGGTATACGAACTGGTTCAGTTTACAGTTTGGTTGTCACCCCCCCATCGCTTCATGTGTTCTTGTGGTTCGTCTCTATCCACAGCAGCGCTGCACTACCACCGGGATCTCCGTCTCGAACTGGCTTCGACTCGAAGATATTGGCATCTTGAACCCCTGTATGGCTGCTAAACAGATGAAGTGGTGGGGGTAGAACGATTACCAACTCCTCTCGGCTACCTGAACAGCCATGACCAACAATGTTGGAGACTCTCCCACCCCACCACTTCATCTGTTCTGATTATCTGCACTGTTTCTGTGTGGTTTGGGGCTCAATAGTTCGGGTGGTCGCTGGCTCTTAACCATCATTGTCAGTCGTAGACAGATCACACAGCATAGAACAGATGAAGCCACGGGGTTCTTCACTTATATATTCGGAGAACAGATGAAACAGATGAATCGGTGGATATATGTGGTATACAGGTCTGCAACACGTATGGGATCCTTCGAGTTCTCACAATCAAATCAGATCTTCAAAAATCGGGATGTGCTACGTGAGGATTATACCCCCGAAGAACTCGTTGGCCGGGATGAAGAACTGAGTGAGTATCACTCCGCTCTCCAGCCGGTAATCAACAACGAACTCCCGTCGAACATCTTTCTGTACGGCAAGTCTGGTGTCGGGAAAACAGCCGCAACACGATTCTTACTGGATCGGCTCCAAGACGCCGCTCGATCGATTCACGACCTCGACTTGCACGCGGTACGGATCAACTGTGACGGACTCAACACGAGCTATCAAGTCGCCGTAACGATCATTAACCGTCTGCGTAGTCCGGAAAATCAGATTCCCATGACCGGCTATCCACAGTCGAAGGTGTACCAGTTCCTGTGGGAAGAACTCGATCAGTACGGGACCATACTCATCATCCTCGACGAGGTCGACCACGTCAACGACGACTCACTTCTGTATCAGATTCCGCGCGCACGAGACAACGGTTACGTCACGTCAGCGAAGATTGGGCTGATCGGTATTTCGAACGATCTGTCGTACCGAGAAGGGCTTTCGGCAAAGGTCCAATCGAGTCTGTGCGAAAAAGAGGTCTATTTCCCACCGTACGATGCGGGAGAACTCCGTAAAGTGCTCGAACAACGAACCCAAGTCGCCTTCCGTGATGACGCTCTCTCGGAGGACGTCATCCCGCTTTGTGCCGCCTATGGTGCGAAGGATTCGGGTGACGCTCGACAGGCGATTAATCTCCTGTTGGAGGCGGGGGATATCGCACGGAACGAGAACGCACCACAGGTAACGAAACCGCACGTCGACCAAGCCAAACGAAAGCTCGAATCCGACCAAATCACGACTGGGGTGTCGAAGCTCACAGAGCACGCCCGACTGACGCTGTACGCACTTACGACGTTCGCCGCAGACGGTGAGACTCCAGTCACTTCACCGACAATCCGCGAACGCTACCTCGCACTCTGCAGTTCGAGTGGCATCGACCCGCTTTCACATCGGCAGATGCAAAGTCATCTCTCCGAGCTGAAGATGATGGGTGTCATTACGGGCAAAGAGCGGAATCTGGGTCGTCGCGGCGGAAAGAAGGTGCTGTACGGACTCAACTACGACCTTGGGTTAATTACGGAAACCCTCGCCGACACGATCGATGAAATCGGCGTCCACCGCTCGATTCAATCGTTCGCCAAGAACTGCTCGGAGCAGTAACCCACAGAAC
Organism: Haloferax sp. Atlit-109R; assembly: GCF_003665865.1. Lineage (NCBI taxonomy): Archaea > Methanobacteriati > Methanobacteriota > Halobacteria > Halobacteriales > Haloferacaceae > Haloferax > Haloferax sp. Atlit-109R. The sequence goes on along the minus strand of NZ_QPLO01000002.1, from coordinate 838,959 downwards.
AGATGAAGTGACGGGGTGCGGGTGGTCATGGCTCTGTTCTGTCTCTCGAAAAAACAGATGAAGTGGTGGCGTGCCCCGGTCCTCAACTGCCGTCTCACGCGATGTCTGCCTTCCTACCCGAAACCGGTGTTTGGTCGTCTCGTCTCGCGCCGCGAGGGTTGCGTGCAGACCGTCAGGACCCAGTCCCGAAACCGGTGTCTGTTCGGCTCGTCTGCTTCTGCGATCGACGCCTGACTCCCATAGCCCCCGAATGCGATGTCCACACGGATGTTTCTGACTCGGAAGCACGCGAAATGCCCACTCTGTATCAGATCGTCTCAGTCTCTCAGTGGATTCTATCTGCTGCTGAAAGACAGTACATCTTGTGTCCCTTTCCCGACTGCATTGGCTTCGATTGGTCGACGAGTCACCCCATGCCGATATCGAAAGAACAGATGAAGTCATGGGGGGAGGGAGGACCGGATCGGCCCGTTCTGTGTGGCTCATTTGACGGCGCGGTTACGGTGATACGACGGACACAATCAACTAACTAAATCGATGCTCGCACCGCTATTCGTGTCTCGCACTCTCCCCCCGTGGTCTGGCGTGTCGCTCGGTCCCCAACGAACATCACCACCGACCGTCGATAGCGCGCTCGTACGCCTTCTCCGCTTGGTCGGCAACGCTGTCCCAATCGTACCGCTCGGCGCGTTTCGTCGGTTCGGTCGGCGGCGTCTCGCCCGCGAGCGCTCGGGCTAACGACTCAGTGACTGAATCGACAGTCGGCTCAGCGAGATAGCCCGCGTCACCGATGACCTCACTCGCCGCGGATTCGGGGTGTTGAACGCCGATAACCGTACAGTCGGCGGCCATCGCCTCGGCGTAGGTGATGCCGAACCCCTCTCTCGTACTCGGCGATGCGAACACGTCCGCGGCGCGCATCTGGCCCAACACGTCTTCGTACTCGTCGAGGAATCCCAGCAGACTCACCCGGTCGGCGTGGTCCAACTCACTCGCCTGTCGTTCGAGACGGTCGGCCTCTGGCCCGTCGCCGACGACGCCTAGCGTCACGTCGTCGTAGTCGTCGGCCACGCGGTCGAACGCGTCGAGGAGGATAGAGACGTTCTTGTCGGCAATGAGTCGCCCGGCGAACAGCACGTCGAACGAATCACTATCGTCAAGGAGCGGTGCGTTTCGAATACGTCGAGACGAAGCGTTCATTGCGAAATGTGTGAATCTGTCTGTATGTTCGGAACGAGTGGGGTTCGGGGTCGATTCGGAGACACCATCACTCCTGAGTTCGCCGCATCGCTCGGACACGCACTTGCCGCCTGTAACTACGGCCGCATTGTCATCGGTCGCGACGCACGGACAACGAGCCCGTTATTAGCAGACGCCGCGAGTTCGGCACTTCGTGGGGCAGGCGTCGATGTCATCCGCGCTGGCCGCGTCGCAACACCGACGCTTGCGCGCGGTGTGTCGGTGACTGACGCCGACGCGGGCCTGATGGTCACCGCCTCACACAATCCACCGGCAGATAACGGATTCAAACTCTGGTCGCCGTCGGGACAAGCATTCAACGAATCACGGCGTGACGCGGTTGAGGGCGCACTCGAAGCGGGTGACGAGATTACTGCGTCGTGGGATTCCGTCGGTAACGAAACGACCGCACCAGACCTCACCAGCTCTCACGTCAACAACCTATGTGACGCGGTCGATATCGATGGCGACGTCTCCGTTGTCGTCGACATCGGAAACGGGATGGGTGGGACAACTGTCGACGCCCTTCTGGAGATGGGCTGTGATGTCCAGACGCTTAATGCAACGCCAGACGGCCGGTTCCCCGGTCGACCGAGCGAACCGACAGCGGAGACGTGTTCGACCCTCTGTTCCGTTGTTGAGGCAACTGATGCAGACCTTGGAATCGCCCACGATGGCGACGCAGATCGAATGATGGCAGTCGACGAAACGGGGTCGTTCGTCGAGGGTGACGAACTCCTTGCGCTCTTTGGCCGTGAAGTAGTTGCTGACGGCGAGCGTGTCGCTGCCCCACTGAATACGAGTCTCCTCGTCGACGACATGCTTGCGTCACAGGGTGCATCACTCACGCGGACGAAAGTTGGGGATGTGTTTGTCGCCGAAGCAACACAAGATGATGGCGTTGTCTTTGGCGGCGAACCGAGTGGTGCGTGGATCTGGCCCGACGAAACGCTTTGCCCAGACGGCCCGCTTGCGGCGTGCAAACTCGTCGAACTCGTTGAACAGCATGGCTCGCTTGCAACCCAACGCTCCGAACTTTCCTCGTATCCGCTTCGTCGGACAAGCCTCGAAGTCGACAATAAGCGGGACATCATGGATGCCGTTCGCTCGTTACTGCTCGAACAGTACGAGACGACAGCGGTCTCTACGCTCGACGGCGTCCGTGTCGAGCATGACGATGGGTGGTTCCTGATCCGCGCGAGCGGTACGCAGCCATTGATTCGGCTGACTGCCGAGGCACGAGCTGATGAGCAAGCTGATGCGTTACTCGAGACTGCGCGTGGCGTCGTTGAGGGAGCCGAAGATCGGTAGCCCGTTCCCACCCTATCGCTTCGCTCAGCTCGTTATTCTTGGTCTCGTGACTGTTTTCAATTGAATCATTGCATATGCAAGTGTAATTCCTAGTAACGGTTATCTATCGGACCTTCGTACCGAGCGCTATGGAACGCGACGATTTCGAAGACACTCAGGAATCAGAGACTGATGACGAACGTACGATCGAAGACGAAGTTGGCGAGCTGTCAGTTGAAACGACCGAGAAAGTCATTCACGTGAGTTATATCAGCGAGGCCGAAGCCCGTTGTGGGCTGTGGGGCAACGAGCGCTGGCGCTAATCCAATTTCTCTTCTAACACAACTCCTCCAGGGGTAGTTCGAACACCACTAGCGAGTTTAGCGCCTGCATTCAAACTCGTTTGAATCCCAGTTTTCACATCGTCACCGCAGACGACACCGAACTTTCGGCGACCAGTCGACGTTGTTTCTCCTTTGACCTGGACACTCACGGGCTCGTCGTCATGGCGAAGGTTCGCAACCGTCGTACTCGCACCGAAGTTCACGTCACGACCGAGAATGCTATCACCAACATACGAGAGATGGCCCACAGTCGCCCCGTCCATGAGGATACTGTTCTTGACTTCGACACTGTGACCGACTGTTGCGTCGCGAGCGATGAGCGTGTGCCCACGGACGTATGCGTTCGGGCCAACTGTTGCACCCTCGCGGATGAGCGCTGGCCCCTCGATTACGACGCCCGCATCGATGGTCGCTCCGTCCTCGACGATGACGTTTCCGCGAATATTGGCATCCTCATGTACTTCCCCGTCGAGCGAGCGACTGACTTCCTCGAGTTTCCATTCGTTTGCTTCGAGGAGTTCCCACGGGCGACCGACGTCTAACCAACGCTCGAATGGCACCGCAGAGACGGTCGTTTCAGTACACGCACGTTCGAGTACGTCCGTCAGCTCAAGTTCGCCGCGTTCACTTTCACCGACTTCGAGCCATGCCTGCGCCGCAGTTGGGAACACGTACGCCCCCGTGTTAATGAGGTTCGATGGTGGGTCTGCCGGCTTTTCGATGACGCCTGTTGCGCGGGTATCGTCCTCGTCTGTGTAGAGGACGCCATACTGCGTGGGATCATCGACTCGATACGACCCGACTGCGGGTGCGTTTTCGAAGAGCTGTGTGAGCGAGGCTTCGTCGTAGAGGGCATCCCCATTCAGGACGGCAAACGGCCCGTCGTCGAGCTGTTGCTCTGCAGCGCGGACTGCATCTGCAGTCCCACGTTGTTCGGACTGGACTGCGTAGTCGACGGGAACGCCAGCGTACTCGTCTCCGAAGTACTCACGTACCGCTTCAGCTTCGTAGCCGACGACGATGATGAGACGGCTTGCGCCTGCGTTGACGGCTGTCGTTGCAGTATGGGCCGCGAGTGGCTTGTCGACGACGGGAAGCATCGGCTTGGCACGATGCTCAGTTAGCGGGCGCATCCGCGTTCCCTGGCCGGCAGCAAGGAGGATTGTCTGCATGGGTAGTACTCTGAAAGTCAAACGAAAATAGTTGTGACTCTCTGTAGATGGTCGGTGACGACGGGATCGGTCACGACAAATACTGAACCAGACGACAGCCGCAGACGGAGATTCGTTGCGACGCAACAGGGTCTTAGGTGGGTTCTCGGCGTTTATCGACGCTCCAAACGACGGCTGCAACAATGCTCAACACGATTGCAGGCCAGATATCGGTGCTCAGGTAGAGTCCAGGGGTTGGCGGGTAAACACGAGAGAGTGGCCATAGAAGTGGGTAGGACAACCCAGTCGGCTTGCGTAGAAGCGCATCTGCGAGGAGGTGCGAACTCGCACCAAGGCTTAGCAGTAACCCAACACGACGGCGCTCGTGCTGGCTGACGAGGATCACCCCAATCAGTACAGAACAAACTGCGGCGCCGAGAGTGTGGAGACCGAACCAGTCGAACGGCATTCCAATGAGTTGCTCAACCCGTGCACTTGGGATGACGAGTGCTGCTTTCGCCATATCGGGGATGAATGCACCAGCCATCGCTGCCGTCACGTAAGGGCGAGTAATCCAGTCGTATCGCCACGACGCAACTGTCGCGAGACTGTAAGCGATGAGCGCGTGTGAAAGCAGATCAGGCATCGTCGCCTCGCGTCACGGAGTTTTCATCGTCGGGGACGAGTGACCAAGTATTCCGATCGAATCGCCAAGTTCGGACAATTCGAGTGAGGACCCAGAGGCCGCCACCAAATGAAACGAGGTACATGTAGAGGTACTGCTCTCCCGGAACGGCGTACGCGTGTTCAATAATGACCGTCTGGTCAGGTTTCGCCGTCCCGAAGAGTGTAACGTGATCTCCCTGGGTCGCTTCGAGCTGTGTGTTTTCGTCTACAACACGGAGTTCGATAACCTCGTCAACACCGTACTCAACGGCAATGGTCAGCGGGTCCGTCTCGACGACAATCCCACCAACGACGACCGACTCGTCAAGGTACGCGTCATAGTTCGTCCCAAGTTCATGACCTCCCGGATATGCACCGACTGCAGGATTCGGTGCAAGTGAGCCGAACCAAATCAGTAACCCACCGAGACACACGACCAATACGATGATACCAGCGACCCGCTGACCCGGTGTGGAGGGCATTAGCAGAGGCTACACAAAGCGAGACATAAGATGCATCGAAAGAGAAACGCGGATTCGTAGTCCGGGAGCTACTCCACAGTCACCGACTTCGCCAAGTTCCGCGGCTTGTCGATGGGACGACCCATCTCGTTGGCGACGTGATACGCAAACAGTTGGAGCGCGACGTTCGCAACAAGTGGTTCGAGTCGACCTAGCTCGGGAATATCGATCGTGTGCTTGCAGAATGACTCCTCAGCACCGTCGGTCGATAGGCCGATGACGGGCGCCCCCCGAGACTCGACTTCTTTGACGTTATTTCGCGTCTCCTCGGGTGAGGCACTCTGGTTCAAGAATGCAAGGACAGGCGTGTTCTCCGTAACGAGTGCGAGGGGGCCGTGTTTCAGTTCACCAGCAGCGAAGCCCTCTGCATGGGCGTACGAGATCTCTTTGAGCTTCAGGGCGCTCTCGAGTGCGACCGGCTGCGCAAGTCCGCGGCCGATGAAGAAGAATGCCTCACTATCGCTGTACTGTTCGGCCAAGCGCTGAATCTGCGGTTCTTCATCGAGAATCGTCTGGACAGCACTCGGGAGTTGCCGAATGTTTTCGAGGATGTCCGCACCTTCACCGGCGGAAATCGTCCCTCGAAGCCGACCGAGGTACGTTGCGAACAGCGCAAGCGCGGTTACCTGCGAGACGAACGTCTTCGTCGCTGCAACCCCAATCTCCGGGCCAGCCTTGATGAACAGCGAGTCGTCAACCTCACGGGTAATCGTACTACCGACGGTGTTGGTCACTGCAAACGTCGTCATCCCCGGTGCCTTTGCACGCCGAATCGCCGAGAGCGTGTCTGCTGTTTCACCGGACTGCGTGACCGCGAGGACAAGCGTATTCTGGGTGTCGTGACCATCGTAGACCTCGTACTCACTCGCGAGGTCGACGCGAACGGAAATGTCGACGAGCAGTTCGATCAGTTCCTTTGCGTAAAGGCCAGCGTGGTACGACGTTCCGCATGCGACGATGTGGATTTCATCGATCGACTGGAGGAAGTCGTCGTCGAGGTCGATGTTGAGTGATGCGTTGCCAGCGAGATCATCGACACGACCTGAAATTGCTTGCCGGAGTGCAGTCGGTTGCTCGTGAATCTCCTTGTGCATGTAGTGGTCGTGGCCAGCCTTTCCAGCGGCAGACGCGTCCCAGTCGACGGTCTGGATCTCACGTGTGACACGCTCGCCATCATTGAAAATCTCAATCCCGTCGTCGTAAAGGTGGGCTACGTCGCCGTCCTCGAGGAACGACACCTGACGAGTGTACTCAACGAAGGCGGTGACGTCACTCCCGAGGTACATCCCTTCGTCACCGTGTCCGATGACGAGCGGACTGTCTTGGCGTGCTGCGACGATTCCTTCGTGGTCGGCGTGCGTTGCGGCAATCGCGAAGCTGCCTTCGAGACGGTCAAGCGCTCGCATCACCGCTGCACGAAGATCCGCACCATCAGCGATTGCCTCTTCGATGAGGTGTGGAATGATTTCTGTATCGGTTTCACTCTCGAAGATGTGGCCACCGAGTTCTTCTTTGAGTTCGTGGTAGTTGGAGATGATCCCGTTGTGGACGACTGCGATATCCCCACTACAATCGGTATGTGGGTGGGCATTTTCGTCAGTTGGCTCGCCGTGAGTCGACCAACGAGTATGCCCGATGCCGTGTGTTGCGTCTGCGTTCGACGGGATAGTTAGCCCATCAATCGTCCCCTCTTGTTTGTGGACGGTGACGTCGTCACCAATGAGGGCAATCCCCGCGGAGTCGTAGCCACGGTATTCTAGGTTCTTCAATCCTGCAGAGAGAACTGATGCGCTCTCGTTGTCGCCGATGTAGCCGGTGATTCCGCACATTGTGGACGTATTCTCCCCTTTGGTGCTGACCTAGCTAGCGAGAGCCTACCCGCTAGTAGTTCACTCACCAAATCGGTTGATACCATCACTTCAGAATGAGACTATTTAGTGTTATTGGAGCGACTAATTCGAACCTGAATATACATCTAGGTGATACAAGGTGAGGGGTAAACAGCCATATGTCTGTTTCACCCGATTACCCTCGGAAGACGTGTGCGTTCTCTGGAATACGGCCAGTTAGTGTCGAGCCGCTCTCTACAGAGACGTTGTTTCCGATAACCGTCCCCGGTTCGATTGTCACGTTTCCAGCGGTCTCAACGTTGTCGCCGACGAGCCCTCCGAATTTCACATCGGTATACAGTTCGTCATCGACGCGGACATCAGTTCGACCGCCTTCGATCGAATTCAGCGGGCCGATCGTTGTTCCGGAACCAATAATGCAGTCAGAGATGACTGATCCGGGGTTGACGACCGCGTCTTCAAGGATGATTGCATTCGTAACGACGGCGTTCGCGCCAATCGTAACGTTGTCCCCGATCACGACGTCTCGGAAGATTCGTGCCCCGGGCTGTACACGAGAGTGCTCACCGATGACGACAGGGTCTCCGAGCGTTGCATCGGAACTGATGTCTGCGGATTGTGAGACTGAAGAGTCAGTTCCTGCGAGGACGCCGCTATTCACGGTGAGTAGGTCCCATGGCCGTGATAGTTCGAGCCACATTCCATCATACGTGACGGCATCAAGTGGGTGTTCATGAACGTAATCACGAAGTGTATCGGTTAATTTAAGTCCGCCATACTGGTCGGTCTGTCTGATTGCCGCGAAAATTTCAGGCCCGAATACGTACACGCCAGCATTGACGAGGTTTGAGCTGACTTCGTGTGCCTCGGGCTTTTCACGTAGAGATGTCACCTGACCGTTTTCAATGGTTACCGTCCCGTATTTCGTTGGGTCTTCAACTTCGGTAATTGCGATACAAGCGTGGTCTGTTGTTTGATGCTGCTCAAGAAGTTCAGTAATCAGTCGTGGCTCTACAATTCGATCGCCATTGATGACAATACAGTCATCACCAACAGTATGTTCGGCTTTGAGTAGCGCATCGCCGGTCCCTCGTGGCGTGTCCTGCGCGACGTACTCTATGGTAACGTCCCGGTCGGTGCCGTTTTGGAAGTGATTCTGAATCCGCTCCTGTCGATGACCTACAACCAGTACGATGTCATCGATTCCTGCAGTTGCGAGCGCATCGACGATATGTTCGAGAAGCGGTTTGTCGCCGATTGGGAGCATTGACTTCGGCCGCGTCTGTGTGAGCGGGTGCAGTCTCGTTCCTACCCCTGCTGTGAGAATGATTGCCTTCATTACTAGGTGTCTCTTGCCGTTTGTATTCTATTTTGGTGATTCATTATGACAAGATACTCGCTGAGAATATTCTGACTACCAAATCAATGGAATTTCAGAGTAATAATAAGTAATCTCAGATGTACCCTAAATCACGAAGTTGGTCTTCACTTGTCAAATCTAGCTCTCTCGTAGTGACTGGCTCTGACTTTTCAACAATCTTCTCGTGATATGCTTTCGCCTCATCATCTCCAAAATTAGGATTGCCCCAAACACGGAATTCACCAATCGCCGCTTTCACAGAGGTATGTAATAGTTCAACTGGATGCTCCCGATTCAGAATAGCATATGGACTTCTTACTAAATGATGAATCCACCATCCAACTGAAAAGATAATAGAGTTATCATTGAAGACGTACCCACCATCGCAATCCCAAACACTACTCTCACCAAACTTTGATTGGGTGAAAGATAGTCTATCAAAAGAAATATTATTTTGTATTATATCGTCTCCCAGGTATTCTCTTGGCAATTCATAATCAAAAATGTTGGCAATAGTCGGGAATAAATCTATGTGTGTCATCCCATCTCTAGGAGTATCCACGCAGTCGTTGTGTATATAAGTTGGCACATAAACCAACTCAGGTGTTGTTGTTGATCCGTGGCCCACTAATCCGTGTTCTCCAAGAATTTCACCATGGTCTGAAGTCAATATCACGAGTGTATCATCTAATATCCCTCTATCATCAAGTATCTCTATTCTTTTCTTAAACTTATTAATTGAATTCAAAGCACCATCATAATAATCGCGTTGAATATTGCCTTTATTCGAGACAGAGTAGTCACGAACGGAGCCGACGTAATCATCCTCAGCATGATTATAGGGTGCATGAGGAATGAGGCAGCGTTCCATGTAGATAAACGGGGGCTCAATACTCTCAAGAGGTACTTCATTGACCTCTGTCTCAGTTCCAAGAACTTTACCAAGTTGTTTTCCTTGGTTGACAAATGATGTATTTTCAACCATGTCAAAAATAGTTGGCATATCTTCTGTTAATTTGTGATCAAATGAATTGACAGAGTGAACTGGTCCTGGTTGACCAGTGATTATTGACGCAAATGATGGTGGACTCCAAGTTCCAGAAGCTATTGTCTTCACAATCTCTTGATCAAGACACCTTTGCACTGCGTCGTACCTCAGCGAATCTGAGACAAATAGTAGTACGTTGTCGAAAGAATGTCCTGACTCCATGGTCCGCTCAAGGAGTCAATATCGTAAAATAATACCGGTCTCAGTACTATCTGTATTAGTGCACTTACTTTCATCAATTATCATTGTGGGGCCCATGGTACCCAATCAGTGGTGCTATCTAAACTGAACCAAAACTTCCTAATTTATTTGAATTGAATTAATTACAGAGGTTATCTCTGATTTGTCTAATGCACCAGTCAATAAAGATACTACTGAAAATATGACTAAACCAATTGGTGGAACAATGAGTAGTGATAGATATGGTGATGAAATTAATTCAGATAGCCCAAATATTAGTATAGTAGAAAAAACAATTGTAGTCATTAGTCTAATAGGCCTAAGGTCTTGTAGTGGGTTGAACCCGATAACTCTCGCAGATGCTAAGTGACAAAAGAACATAATTCCATAGCTTATGCTAGTTGCAGTCGCAGCTCCTTTCATACCATACCGTGGTATAAGAGCTAAATTGAGCAATCCGTTTAGAATGGCTGCTCCAGCCGTAGCGAAAATAATCGGCCTGTAATTTCCTTTTGCTTGGCCAATTGAATAAATTGGGCGCGCTGTAGCGAATCCAATGGAACCAGGAATCAAAATGAGTATCGGTAGAATACTAGGTGTGAACGATGATCCTAAATATAGCGGGACAAGATCACTCGCAAGGCTTGCTAAACCGATACCCAGTAGACTTGTAAATAATAGTACATAACGTGTAAGCCGAGAAGATAACTGATTGATTTCAGAGACTTGTCCAGAATCCCACAGTTCAGAGGCAGACTGTACCATGACTGTTTGTACTGCTATTGGTGCAAACCAAAGAAATTCTACTAAGACAAGGGCCCCTTTATAATATCCAGTTTGTTCGCTTCCGGATATAGGATTTAAAAGGAGGAGGTCAACGTGATAAAGCGAAGCTACTAAAGACATTAAGATAACATTCCCTATGCTAAACATCACCAACTCATGCTTGGGTAACTTATAATCGAACTTGAGGACATGGTTGAGACTAAGATATTTATTAATATAATAGATCCCGACGAGACCAGCAACAAGTAATCCAACAATTTCTCCGAAAAGAACCCCGGTAACTCCCCACCCGTAATATATTAATACTAAAGCGATTGTTCCGAATATTAATTTTCTTATCACAAATAACGGTTCAGAATACCGTTCTTGTTTGAGTCCTCTTAAAGTATTTACAGAAATGGAAAATATCTGCTTTGACATCAATACAACCATTGCAATATATATATACAATACAGTCCCATCTTGTAGTAATTCCCTGACGAAGTTCAACTGAAGTGCTAAAAATACCAGTACTGCGAAAATACCTGCAATAACAATTCCAAGCCGAGTGAAGAATCCATACACTCGGTCACCCCAATGTTGTAACGGACGATTTTCTGCGAGGAACTTTCTAAGACCAACGGAAACGACTGGGGATGTCAATAAACCACCCATCAAAATAATTGATAAAACAAACGCATAATCTCCATACTGGGCCTCTCCAAGGAACCGGACCAGTAAAGGTGTGATTAGAGCTCCAAGGAGAATATCACCAAATTTCCCGAAGAAGACCAGGAGAATCCCTGACTTAATACTTCTAGACATACCTAGAACAGCAGGCGTCCGTGATTTTCTTGCAGGTAGCTCATTGATTCGACATCAAGTGGCTGTCGCTGATCAAGGATTGTGTCCCACTCTAACCACAATTCTCTCATTGCAGAAATCACCGGTCTTGGGTCTCCTCGAGTTTTAAAAATAGAATAGAATATCCACAAGACAGTGGAGATGAACACATATCTCCATGGTAAATACTTTGCGGAGGTTTTTGTCCTATTCTTCATAACATTGTGTATCAATTGATCGTTGTCAATCCTCTCAGCAGGTGATTCTTTATGTGTTACTTGTATGTCTGGGCAATATCTTATTCGATAGCCTTCCCGGATAATCCGATATGACAGATCAATCTCCTCAAACCCATAGGTATAGTCCTCTGGATAATCACCTGCTTCATCAATTACTTCTGATAAAATTGCGTTCCCAACACCAATAAAGTATGAGCTGAAAAATGGTCTGTCTCGGTACCCTGATTTTTTTAATTTCGGTACTTTTTTGTCCTCGATGTCTTTTGTGTGATAATTCACGGACTGGAATGCAATGGCACCCAGTTGAGGATAGCGGCGAAATTTTGACAATAATTCATCAACAAAATTTTCTGAAGAGATAACTGCGTCGTCATCAATTGTGACATAAATATCACCTTTCGCCTTCTGAAACCCAACATTCCGTGCTTGGGATACACCCATTCTCCCTTCATAATTAAAAAATCGGATCTGATCGTGGTCTAAGTCACCACCTTGTTCAAATAGCTCAGAGGTTCCATCTGTTGAGTTGCTAATTATTATAATCTCAAAATCATCAAGTGTTTGATTAAGTATACTCTGAATGCATTCTTGCAACTCGTTCTTCCTATTGTATGTGGCGATTATGAACGAGATGGAAGGTGGTTTTGATATTGAATTCATGAATTATTACTCTCTGAATTAATCTTCACTTCACCATTATCATACACATTGCTATTTTGCAGGGTTTCAGCTTGGATAATGCGACTGTGAGCCTTTGTACTAGAATATCTAAACTTGTTTCTCGCCACTCCAAAATACATTCCGGTTCGTTCATACTGACCAATTCGTAGTAATAAATAACCCTGGTTGATTGATAAGTCGTCTATGTCATTTTGTACAAAGGTTTCATACCGCTTATCATTTGTCTGTCCTGACTGGGAGAATTCGCGAGGCAAGTACTTCCAGACATATGTATCGGTAGTGATTTTTGACTCTTCTGGAACGAATTTCTCAACAAAATCGAACGAGCTCATCTCCCCTTGGTTAAAATACATTTTTTGAGATCCAGTGTTTATGTTCGATATATCACTACTATTGACTGGCGATAACCCTGCGCTCGCAGTAAGTAATAGTACAATAACGACAATTACAGCAGGTGCGACACGCACCTGTCCAGACCTTGCACGTATATTCTCAAACAGCAATAATAGTGCATAACTAACTGAAATTGCAACAAATGGGGCAACCAATACTTTCAGTCGAGTTATTCTAAAAATCTTATTGAGTATATATACCGATTGAAGTGGGTTTGGAATGTAGATGAATACAGAGAATAAGCACACTAAACCGAAAGCAGGTACAGATATGCTTAAGCTGTCAGTCGACCTCCGGCGAACGAGCAACAACACTGCACCAACAAACCCCAGAATTAGTATTGTATTTATATTTATTGTACGAGAAATCTCAACAATAAGTGATGGTTGGATCTCAGAGCCAGTTGCTGGAGGGCCAGCCGGATTTAGTTGAGCATAGTATGAGACAATTATCCGGTCTACGATCGACCGAAAAAACCCACTCTCTCCCAAAAACACCATATGAGAGACCAGGCCAATAGTCAGGAGTTTTAAAACTTTTTTGATGTTTTTATTAATGTCTTCACGTCCACCAGTGATTATTACTTTATTTATTATCAACATGGCAAAGAGTAGAGCAACTATCAAAATACCGGTTACCGAATGTACACCAACCAAGAAACCGATCGTAAGCACACAAAGCAGAGTCTCCTCTACATCCCACCGGGATCGAGCAATAAGATAGACTAAAAATAAGAATCCCAGATACCCGTATACGCGTGTAACCATATACTGAGAATAGAATAGAGTTAGCGGGAGAGTCGCATAAACCACCATGGACACTCGAGCTAGACGGTGGTACTGCAAGAACTCTCGACTGATTAGATACACCAAAACTGAAGAGATGGCAAATGGAATAGGTAATCCAACAAAATAAGCTGTTTTAACATTCTCACCTGTAATGAGTGAGAGGCACGCAGCAAGGACGTGGAATAGTGGTGATTGATTATAATTTGGTGAGAGATTAGCAGGAGTGATTCTGTGAATGTCAACTGTTACTTGTGCAAAATTCAGATGGAGAAGAATATCACTCCATCCAAAATATAATGGATATTTTAGAGTTACTGAATATGTAAATAATAGGATGGCGACAGGCACAAATATGACTGTAGAGATAATTGACTTAGCCTCACTACTTAAAGACAGATACGCAATTAAAGAGATTGAGAACGAAAAGATAGCTACAAATGTGATAGTTCGGAATACATTGGTTACCAGTGTTAGAACACCAGCGCTTAAACACAACAGTAGCAATGAGACCACGATCCTCACATCAATACCCGCTAAAAAGCTCCGTTTGGGCTGGATACTGTCCGAGAGTTTGGGTAAGGCGACCAGTAATACAATGAAGGGAACTGCGTAATATCTTGCTGCAGTTTGTCCCAGACCACGGTTTAGTATATAAAGTACAGGAAGTGTTCCGAGGCCTAAAAGTAGAATAACCTCGAATACGACGATTTCCCAGCGCCTTTCGCCCCACATCTGCTCAGTCCTAGATAATCACTTCAGGTACAATAGTCTTTTGTAGTTTAGTGCTCTACTCTTGAGTTACTTTAATAGCAAAATTATAATAAGAAGTCTAACTCAAATCATGAAACATGTGTGAGATCAGCGTAGTAATCCCGGCATATAATGCTGAGTCTACTATTTCAAGCGCTATTGAGAGCGTCCTTTCACAGTCATATGACAATTATGAGATAATCGTTGTTGATGATGGATCTAAAGATAATACTGTATCGGTGATAAGGAATGAATTTGATGAAAATTTGACGCTAATACAACACAATGATAACAAAGGGGCAGCTGCAGCAAGAAACACAGGAATCAATGCATCAAATGGAGAGTTTATCTCATTTCTGGATTCTGACGACCAATACTGTAAATCAAAACTAAAAAAACAGTATATGTGCTTGAAACAGAAAGATGAGGACTACGTGGCGGTTCACTCAAAAGAAAAAAAAGAACAGAATAGTCTCCCACGAAAGATAGAAGACTACATTGGGCATAAACTACAAGTTTTTGACAAGTATGACGAGGATCTACCAGTGTCTAAGCACAAATTAGATCTACTATCTGCTGACTCAAAATTTGGAAATACCTCTACTTTAATGGTGAGGTCTCAGGCAGTTCAAGCAGTCAACGGCTTCGACGAAAGTTTCCAGAGACATCAAGACTGGGAGTTCCTTATTAGACTTCTTGACATAGGTAAAATATCATTTGTTGATGAGCCATTAGTAATAAGGGGAGATACAGGGAGACCAAGCGCTCATATATACGAACTTGAAAAATCGAGATATTTGAGAAAATATCAAGAATTGGTCCGTGAATTTGAGTCAGTGGGGGACTCAGTGTCAAAATACAACAATCTAGAACTATGCAAATTTTTTCTACGTGATGGTGAGTTACCCAGAGCGTGGTATTACTTAAAAAGATCTAAGTTCAAAAACCCTACACAGGTTTTTGCGTTACTCTGGTCTGCTATTTTGTACCTGCTCACCAAAATCAGGGATTAATCTTGTTCATAATGTGTGAACCGATCCAGTGACTGATTATTTAGAATGGAACAATAAGTTACCATCGGCACTGTCTAGTTAAGCCAGTTTGAGGAACGAGCAGGTCGTTGAGTTAGTTGGTCAAGATACTCGCAGACCTGCTCAGCAGGTCTTTGAGACGGATTAAGAAGAAACGTGGGAGCGTGAGCGGACAGCGACGTTCACGAGAGAAAAGCTCTCGTGCAGCCCATCAGAACGCGAAGCGTTCTGAGGACACCCGTCAGGGTGTTCGCCGTCCAGCTCCACGCGACCGGCTGTTCACTTAGAGAAACAAAAGAAATTCTCCGGTTACTCGGCGCCGAACGGTCTCATCAAGCTGTCTGGCAGTGGGAACATCGACTGGCTGACAGCGGTCACAACCCGCCTGAGGCGAAGCCGAAGCGGGTTGCCGTCGACGAGACCGCTGTCAAAATCAATGGCGAATGGTCTTGGTTGTACGCTGCAATAGACATCGAGACGAAGCTGATTCTTGATGTCGAGTTGTTTGGACAGCATGTACCATCCGGCTGCTGCGTTTCTCCCCCGACTCTCGGAGAAAAACGATCTCTCAGATGCCGTGCTTCTCGCTGATGGCTACGGCTATCAGACTGCCCTCTTTCGATTAGGATTGAGCGGTCGGCTTAACTACGTCGAGCGAAACCTCATCGAAAATGTTTTTTGCCCTCAAAATGCGAGTCGACCGCTTCCATAATTCGTGGGTGGGCAGTCACGGAAGCGTCCGCGAGTGGTTCATACGATTTGCGCAGTACTATAACTATCAACGACCGCATCGATCGGTCGATGGGCGTACGCCGGTTGAGGAGGTCACTAACTAGACGGTGCCTTAGTATCTATTACTCTGAATTACTCGTATCTGCGTAAGGTCAGCTAAACATTGAACCAAGCTCACGACTTAGTGATTTGGCTATGGCTTTTCTGTCGTAATTCTGTGAGATGTGTTTCTTGCCTGCTTCTCCGAGCGAGGCCTGTATCTCATCATTCGATAGTATTTCATCAAACTTTCTAGCTAAGCATTCCGGATCATTATTAACAACTATTCCACCACCAGATTCGTCAATAAGTTTCTCAACTTCTCCAGTTCCAGTAGCAACAACAGGTAGACTACTAGCCATATACTCGTACACTTTCGTTGGTACTGCATATTCAAGGGTCTCAGTCTCTTTGAGAGGAGCCACGCCAATCGATGCATCTGCAAGCATTTTTGGGATATTGTCACGTGAAACTAATCCAGTAAAGTCAATAGAATCACTAACTCCTAATTCTTCAGCCAACTCTTCAAGTTCACCACGAATATCGCCATCACCTACTATTTTTAATGTTACTTTGTGGGTCTCCATTTGATCAACTGCTTTTATACAAGATTCAAGATCCTGGGCATGACCGACATTACCTGTGTAAATAATCGTGCTATCTTGGCTATCTCTATTGACATCAAAGCGATTGGAGTCAACACCATTTGGTAAGTGGAATATCTTGTCGTGATTAATTTTGTATTGCGATACTAGCTCTGAACCGAGTTGGTTAGTAGTAACTGCAATTTTATCTGCGGAGTCAAGAACAAGTCGTTCAAATGCCCTACTTGATTTTTCAACAATACTATCTTCGTTAATAAACCCAAGACCAATCGATGCGTCAATCCAGAGGTCACGAACGTCAACAACGACTGATGTCGTGCTAAACAGACTAAATGGTAGACCTGCAATCCCAGTGAAAATTGGTGGTGATGAGGTGAGAATCACATCTATTTCACCACGGTTTAATAGAAGCCATAGAAGGGCATGGATAGGGAATGTCAGATAGTATGCAATTCGTGAAGCAAAGCTCGGATCTTCTACTGTCGGTTGGTGTGCCCATAGGCGCTTGATTTTAACACCGTCACGCGTATAGGATTCATTCCACTTCCAACTCCGACCAAATTGTCCATGTGGGAACGATGGTGGTGGTGCTAAAACTGTAACCTCCCAATTCTCTTGAGATAGATGTACTGCAGTATCCCGAACTCTGGATGCATTTCCTGAGTTATCAGGGGGGAAATGCTGGCTGACTATGACGACATGTTTCATTGGGATACAAACGGGTTAGATTCTGATCATATCAAATCCATGGTTTTCCCACCGCTTTTGATCAAGGACAGCTTTGGTGTCAACAATCACATTTCCACTCATTAGGCTATTAAACCTCTCTGGGTCTAGTTCTTTGAACTCGTCATGATCGGTTGTCACAACACACACATCCGCTTTGCGAATTGATACGTCTAGGGGGTTGATATTCAGTGTTTGATCAGACACATAGGGATCATGGATCTTTATTTCTACACTAGGTCTGTTCGTGGACGATAATGAATCACTGTCAGATTGGATTGATTGAAGTTCGCGGGCTAACTTCAACCCAGGACTCTGACGTGTATCCCCTACGTTACCCTTATACGCAACTCCAAGGATTGAAACTTTCTTACCGGATAGTGAACCAATGCGCTCTTGAAGAGATTTGATAATATACTCTGTCATCCCATCATTAATCTCTCTTGCCTTCGATATAATATTCAAATCGTCGGAATTCTGTCCTAAAAACCACGGGTCTACTGGAAGGCAATGTCCACCAACTCCCGGACCTGGATGATGGATATTCACCCGAGGGTGTTCGTTGGCAAGACGGATTGATTCTCGGGAATCGATACCGTAGCCATGCGCAATAACTGCAATCTCGTTTGCAAGCGCGATATTAGTATCTCTGAATGTGTTCTGAATGAGTTTAGCAAACTCAGCCGTCGACGGATTTGATGCCTTGTAAATATCCGACTCAACAAACGAACTATATAAATGAGAAGCACGTTCTGTAGAGTGATCGGTGATTCCCCCAACAATTCGAGCATTTTTGCGGAGCTCTTGGATCATGTTCCCTGGAAGAACTGTTTCTGGGCAGTGTGCAAGGCCGAAATCTTCTCCCGCTCCAAGTCCAGACTGTTCTAGAATTGGCTGAAGTACCTGCTCAGTTGTCTCTGGCGGAACAGTTGACTCAAGGATTACGAGATCACCCTCCCGAATATGATCTTTAATCGTCTCTCCTGCTTCCATTACATAATCAAGATTTGCCTTCTTTTTTTCAGCATCAAAAGGAGTAGGCACACAGATAATGTGTGTCTTTGCAGGTTCAACGTCAGTAGCCACGACTAAGTTTCCGGAGTGTCGTGTCTTATTAACGAACTGATCTAAGCCAGGTTCTTCGAAGTGGACATTTCCATTTTGGAGACTTCTGACCACACTACTATCGATATCGTAGCCAACGACTTCATAGCCAGAATTGGCAAACATCGCCGCAGTTGGCAGTCCAATATACCCAAGCCCATGGACACAGATATCAGTCATACAGATGCCTCCACAGGAACGTCTATTTGAATGGTATCTAAAATCAGTTGTGCTGCACTTCCATCGCCGAATGGGTTTTCCCAGTCAAACTCAGTTCCAAACATTGTTCTTGCACCATCAACAATTTCACCGGGTTCGGTTCCAGAAAGACAATTAGCACCTACTTCAAGTGTTTCTGGCCGCTCAGTATTCTCTCGAAGGGTGACACAGGGTATGCCTAAGATACACGCTTCCTCTTGAATGCCGCCCGAGTCAGTAAGTATTAATTCTGCATTGTTCTGGAGCTTCAAAAAGTCAAGGTAATCTTGTGGAGGTATAGTTCTGACATGTTCGGGTACTTCGAGTCCAAACTCTTTCAATTTACCCCGCGCACGGGGATGAATTGGATAAAGAAACTCAATACCAAGATCAGAACCCACTCGATTAACACCTTCTAAGAGATTCTCAAATATTTTTTTGTCGTCAACGTTTTCTGCTCTATGTGCCGTTAAAATCCCATACTCCCCCATTAGATCTAAATCATCTATCGCTGAGCTCTTTCGAGATGCCAATTCTCTATTCTGCTGGACAGCATCCACAACTGTATTCCCAGTTACAAAGATACGTTCTTCTGGTAGACCTTCTTCCAATAAGAACTCCTTAGATTTCTTTGTTGGTGCGAACAGACAGTCCGCAGTATGGTCTGCAACCACGCGGTTCTTTTCTTCGGGCATATCGCGGTCAAAGCTCCGAAGACCTGCTTCAACGTGGCCAACTTTACAATCCAACTTCGTCGCTGCAATTGTTCCTGCAAGGACAGAGTTTGTGTCTCCCTGTACGAGAACAATATCAGTGTCCTCTTCGAGTAGAATCTCCTCAATACCAATAATCATTTCACCGGTTTGCTTCCCATGTGATGCAGACCCAACGCCGAGATTGTAATCCGGTCTTGGAAGTTCGAGCTGGTCGAAAAACACCTCATTGAGACTCTCTGAATAATGCTGACCTGTGTGTATGACACTATGCGAGAGACTACGCCCTTCGCAAGCACGAATAATTGGCGCGAGCTTGATGATCTCTGGACGTGTGCCTAAAATGATAGTCACGTGTGGTGATGTTGCATTCATTGTATGATTTCGTGTTTGAGTTCGTTGAGCATATTAGAGATACGATTCAGGATGAGTCCAACAAAGATACCGAGAACACCGAGGATTGCAAAGAAGCCTGCGGCAAGTACCTTTCCTGGATAGAATATGCCAGATGATTGGTATATGAGGATTGCATCTAAACCGTAAAGCGTGCCAGCAAGAGTCAATACCGAACCCGGCACTCCGAAGAAGATCAACGGATGGCGGTCACGAATCAGTTGCAAAATAAACGTTGCAACGGTCAACCCATGCCGAAGCGGACTATACGTCTGCCCGTCAATGCCTTCATACCGGACATTAATTGGAATCTCCTCAATTGCTAGGCCTTTATCAACGGCATCTCCAATCATCTCGCTTTCAACACCCATCCCAGAAGTCTTGACTGACAACTTCTCGATGGCTATCGGGGAGAACGCCCGAAACCCACTTTGCGTATCAGTCAAATTCTGACCACTTGATCCCACAGTTAAAATATCCAATACACGCTGTCCAAATCGTCGGTACAATGGTGTCTCATCACCTTCCTTCGGTTCAAGATACCGACTACCAATAACCAAGTCAGACTTCCCCTCTACTACCGGTGTAACAACTTGAGGAATGTCTGATGGGTGGTGTTGTCCATCTCCATCAAGGATCACGAACGCATCACATTCAACTTGTTGAGCATGATCTAAAAGTGTCTGGACAGCGCCACCTTTTCCTTGATTTTCCTTGTGGACAATAACTGTCGCACCAGCCGCCCTCGCAATTGGAACAGTATTGTCTGTACTTCCGTCGTCAACAACCACAACATCTTCCGCATACTGCTGCGCTGCTAACACCGTACTACCGATACCAACCTCTTCGTTGTAGGCAGGGATTCCAACAACGGTCTTAGTATCATGGGAGCTACTTTTAAATCGTTCACTACTTCTATTAGAGTCGCTTCCAGTGTCTAGTTTGTTAGTCCCAACACCGGTGCTATTCCCCCGTCTTGTATTAGTCGAGTGCATTACCCTGTTTCCTCGCTAGGGGTCAAACTTTTTTTTTGCATCATTGACTTTCCGACTGGTGGGCGTAAGATGACGACTCACCAATTGCTTGGATTTTGATCCGTTACTATTGTCTCTATGACACACCAATAAAGAGCTTTCTTCTGAAGCATTGAAGATAACCCAAGCAGCCTAATAGGTCTATGTGTTAAAAATAGATGGTTTCAACGATTGTTTTGAAATTATGATAATAAACGTTGGAGCACGTTTGTTTGTATTTGACGCCACCAAAAAAAGTTGGCCACTTTAGATAGCCCACCGTGTCCAGATTGGCGCGACTTGAGTGATAACAAGAACTATACAATCTACCAACACAGTAGCTACCATGAAAGCAGTCGTCCTAGCCGGTGGTGAAGGAACTCGGCTCCGTCCACTTACTGAAGACAAGCCGAAGGGGATGGTCGAAGTCAACGGCAAACCAATCCTAACTCACTGCTTCGATCAACTTGCTGAACTCGGCGCTGACGAACTGGTCGTCGTCGTCGGCTACATGAAAGAGCGAATCATCGAACACTACGGCGATGAATTCCAGGGTCTCCCAATTACGTATGCACACCAGCGAGAGCAGAAGGGGCTCGCACACGCTTTGTTGACCGTCGAAGAGCACATCGACGACGACTTCATGCTGATGCTCGGCGACAACATCTTCAACGCCAACCTCGCCGACGTCGTCAACCGCCAGCAGGAACAACGAGCAGATGCGGCCTTCCTCGTCGAAGAAGTCCCGTGGGAGAAGGCAAGCCGATACGGCGTCTGTGACACGAACAAATACGGCGAGATCACTGATGTCGTCGAGAAGCCGGACGACCCGCCGTCGAATCTCGTGATGACGGGATTCTACACGTTCACGCCCGAAATCTTCCACGCGTGTCACCTCGTCCAGCCGTCGAACCGCAACGAGTACGAAATTAGTGAGGCAATCGACCTGCTCATCCACAGTGGACGTACAATCGACGCAATCAGGCTCGATGGCTGGCGGCTCGACATCGGCTATCCCGAAGACCGCGACGAAGCTGAAGAGCGACTGAGCGGCGAAGTCGCCGAAGCGCAGTAAGCCAAGCCAGTCTTCATACTGGCCTGGCACGTCGCCCCTCCGTTTCCTCCGAGTATTTGATAAGACCTGTGTGGGACACACGTAGTAATGCAACTCTCTGTCATCGGGAGCGGCTATGTCGGAACGACAATCGCCGCGTGTTTTGCAGATCTCGGTCACACCGTCGTCAACGTCGATATCGACACCGGAATCGTCGAAGCGATCAACCGCGGCGAACCACCGATTCACGAAGACGGCCTTCCTGAACTCGTCGCGACCCGTGCAGGCGAAGACGGCACGGGCCGACTGCGGGCGACGACCGACTACTCCGATGTTCTCGAAACCGACGTTACGTTCCTCTGCCTCCCAACGCCACAGCAAGCCGATGGTGAAATCGATCTCTCGATTATGGAGGCTGGGGCGGAACAACTCGGCGAAACACTCGCGCAGAAATCCGACTGGCACACAGTCGTCGTGAAGAGTACCGTCGTCCCAGGGACGACTGAGGAAGTCATCACGCCCCTACTCGAAGAGGCGAGCGGAAAAGCCGAAGGCGAACAACTGGGAATCGGAATGAATCCTGAGTTCCTCCGTGAAGGGACTGCTGTTCACGACTTCCTTCACCCCGAGAAGGTCGTCCTCGGTGCGGACAACGACCGAACGCTCGAGGACATGCACGAGGTGTTTGCACCGCTTATTGCTGAAGCTGACCCGCATGTCGTCGAGACAAACAGCCGAACGGCGGAGATGCTCAAGTACGCCAACAATGGCTTCCTGGCAACCAAGGTGTCGCTGATCAACGATATCGGAAACATCTGCAAAGAGTTCGGTGTCGACGCGTACGAGGTTGCAGATGCGATCGGGCTCGACGACCGGATTGGAGAACAGTTCCTCCGAAGCGGACTTGGCTGGGGTGGCAGTTGCTTCCCAAAAGACACCAACGCGATCATTCACGCGGCCAAACAGCAGGGTTACTCGCCCGCTGTTCTCGAAGCCGCAGTTGAAGTGAACGACACCCAGCCCGAACGGCTGTTGTCTTTACTCGACCAGCATGTCGATGTGGCTGACCAGAAAGTGGCTGTTCTTGGGTTAGCATTCAAACCAGGGACGGACGACATTCGGAACTCCCGCGCAATCTCGGTGATTGAGGGCCTCAAGAAGCGAGGCGCATCCATCACCGCGTACGACCCGGTCGCGACGGCCAACATGCGTGAACGATTCCCGAATATCGAGTATGCTGACTCCGCCGTCGATGCACTTACTGATGCGTCCGCATGTGTCGTGTGTACTGACTGGGACGAGTTCGCGGTGTTAGACGACGAATTCGACCAGATGAAACAGCCTATCGTCGTTGACGGCAGACACGTTATCGATGCCTCTGAGGATCTTACGTATGAGGGTCTGACCTGGTAATGTCGTTTTGACTTGAAACTGGAACCGACGACTGGATTTATTATTTGCATCACACACTCATAGCGTGTGTATCTCCTTGGCCACCTCGCATTCGGCTATCTCCTCGTCGTGGCCCTCGCTCGGGTGCGTGACTGGGAGTTCCGATATCCCCACGGCCTGACGCTCGCGCTGCTCGTGGTCGGGATGCAACTCCCCGACCTCATCGACAAGCCGCTGGCCTACGCGGGCGTGCTGCCGAACGGCCGGTCGCTCGCACGTTCACTCCTCATCGTCGTTCCTGTCGTGGTCGTCGGCGTCCGGTATCTCTTGCGTCGAGGCTACGGTACCGAAGCTCGCGTGCTCGCGGTCGCAATCGCATCACACTCCTTGGCGATTCGTATCTCCTCGTCCTCCGAGGAGAGTGGCGCGAACTTGGCTTTCTGTTGTGCCCGTCGTGCCCGGCCTCCAGTACCCCGGCGACGACATCGCCCCGTGGGTCCGGACTCTCAACGCCGACTTCGATAGCCCACACTTGCAGTTCCAGTACCGGGGGGCGTGGTCATCTGGCTCATAATTGACGTCGGGGACGACGTATTGGTATAATAACCATACGTCTGTTTCACAACCCCAATAACACCAATCATATGTGCTGTGCTAACAGACAATTCATCTGGAGTCAGCGGCATCAGTTTGGCACTCGACATAGAGCAAGATGCACTTACGTGGTTAAGTTACCATGGAAGTTATGCGTTCGTTCATTCGCCACGAAATGTACTCGTGACTACGCGCTACGGCACGGTGAACTCACTCAACCAATCGTTGATATCATCGTAAAAAAGCCAGAAAGACGTTCGCTCAGCCGTTGTACGTCCAGCTCTGTAGGGTCGACGAGCTGGAGCCGGACTCGGAGGTCCAGACGACGCGGACGGTTTCACCGGAGGCAAATGGGGTGGTGTTCGAAGTGACGGTAATCGAACTCCCTGCAGAGATCTCGGTTGCCGAACCGTCGATGTCTGCCCAGGTGTCTCCATTGTCATCCACGGGACCCGAGATAGTGACACTGTCTGCGTCAATTGAGGTCCCACTTTCGTGAGTGATCGTGAGATTACCCGAGGTGCTGTTGTAGTCGAAGTCAAAACTCGCTTGCGGCGACGTTTCACTGACTTGGTCACCGAGACCGAGGACGAACGTGCCGATGACGGCCGCGAGGATGACGGTAATCGCAACCATCAGAATCACACCGATAACCGGTGAGACGGCGGAATCGTCGTTGAAGAGAGTTGTGAGTTGCATTGGAAATTCCTGCGCCCGGACAGGGAGTGGTCGACGCGCGATGCCGACAGTCGAAGCGACGTTCCGTTCGGCGCTCGTCGACGACGTGACCCACCTGCGGGGCTTAGATAGCCATTCGAACGGCTTGCTATTAAAACCAGATTGAGCAATCGTAACATAGCACGGGCGGTCTGCACCGGAGTCGTCGCGGGTCGGCCGACGCGCGCGGCCGCCCATCAACGTCGATCGGTGGCGGTCCATCCGTTGTCGCAGTCACCACGCACGCGACCGCATCGGCAACGAGCGAACGCTGTGTGGGGACACTTCGACGACCAAAATTCCCAGATACAGATATATTATATACTTCTGATGAATAAAATCGAACTCTAAATCCGGTATCTGAATATGTATAAAAATACGAATTTAAGCACGAATAATCTCTGAGAACACACTTTATATGGGAAAATACGTAGTCAAACTCGAATATCTGAACACACAACTCATACTTTCCTGCTGTGACTTATATATGGGAAGCGATTAGATTCAAAATTAATCCGAATATTTACTATTTTCATCACGGCCGGCGTGCGACGCGAGATGACTCGTCGGTCGCCTAGCCAGTCGTCTCGGCGGGAGACCCACAACACGCGGGACCGGCCCCGGTTGCGGTGAGAAGAGCGTCAGTCGGCGTCGTTCTGTTCCGTTCGGTCAGCCACTCCGTCCCACGCACAGAGTTGCAGCGCGTTCCGGAGGTGGAAGTCTTTCTCGTCGGGATCGTCCGTTTCGAGCGCTTTGTAGAGGTGATCTTTGGTCTGCTCGACGAACCGGGACGGCCCACTCATCGCTGTGACGCCCCCATATCAGTCGTTCCCTGCCCAGGGACATCCCGAGTACCGCGACGTACCAAGTTGTACAACCCAACCATCATGTCTAATAGCTAATCTAATCTAAAAAGTGTTTCTAGACCGTCTACCTCTTACGTGCTGTCTTCTCGGTGCGTCCTGATTCAAGCCGGGGCACTGATAATTCTGCGACACGAAGACGCGAGGACCTGACTCCCAGTCGGCTTGAGACGGTTGAACTGGGACGCGGCCCGAGTTGGCCGAGGAAACCGGACCGTAGTACTAGTCTCGGGCGAACCCGACCTGGTAGTAATCGGGCGTTTCGGGGCAGTTTTTTTTCTTTCGCGTCCAGCGGTACGTGCTGTCCGTGTCGATGCTGTTGTCTCGCGTGTAGATTCGGAGCAGTTCCCCTTCGAGCGGGCCGCTCTCGTATTTGAAGTTCCACCACGGGAACGGGAGCGCGCCGCCTTTCCCCGGGGGGAACCGTCCGCCTTGGCCGTTACACCGGAACGGAAGCGAGTCATCGCGACAGGAGCCGTCGGGCGTCCGGTTGTCGCACGTTTCGGCTTCGAGAATGACGAACGACTCCTCTGGGTAGTACTCGTCTTCCTTGACGACCGCTTGGCCGCCTTTGCCGTTGGCGGCTGCTGTCCCCGTGGCGAGGAAGAGCGCCCCCGCACCGGCTGACGCTTGCAGCACCCGTCGGCGCGAGACTCCCTCGGAGCCAGACGTCTCCCGGTCGGCCGCCGACGTATCCGGCGAATTTGACAGTGGCATCATACAGCCCACTCGGACGACGCTAATCAAGATTCCGTCAGACAGCTGTTCGCTGGCTGTCGTGTCGAGCCCGACGCCATATTTATAATGATTGTTGATGAATTACATGGTGGAGGTCGCTACGGATGTACAATCAACACGGGGGAGTGCCCGACGATGACCAATCAACACAGCAAGTAATCCAACCCGCGGAGATTAACGCGACTGAGCACTACGTTTGTAGCCTCATCGGTCTCGTCACCATGGTCGGAGTGGTCGTCCTCTTCACCCCGCTTTTGGTCGCACTCACGCGACCCTTCCAGCAACTGTCGGCTACCGCCTTCGTCTTCGTCCTCGCGACGGTCTGGTTGCTCGTCTGGCTGGGGACGGAACTGGTATGGGAATGGCAAACCGGACGACTCTTCCCCTGAGCCGCTTTTCGGCTAGTCTCGGTCGCGAGCGGCGGGAAAGCACGCCGACATCGGCCACTTGTCAATTATTCATCGAATCCACCGAGTCCTCCCTCACCGAGTATTAGGCTGGCCTAAAAATCGATGGCTTTTTATTTATTTAGGCAAGCCTAAAGTCTGCATGACAGCGAAAATCGACCGCGAAACGGGCGGAGTAGTTGGATTAGTAATGATTCTTTGTTTACTCACGGTTGGA
The DNA here is from genome assembly GCF_003665865.1 of Haloferax sp. Atlit-109R. Classification (NCBI taxonomy): domain Archaea; kingdom Methanobacteriati; phylum Methanobacteriota; class Halobacteria; order Halobacteriales; family Haloferacaceae; genus Haloferax; species Haloferax sp. Atlit-109R. Next base: position 812,315 of record NZ_QPLO01000002.1, on the reverse strand, counting down.
AGTGTAGTGGGTGCTGCGGCAGCGGTACCCGCGCATACCGCCGTTACCGGAGTGAGTGTCTCCGAGGAGGACCCCGAAACTGGCGACCGTATTATAATTACACCGACAATTAGTCATTCTGGGTCGGGGAGCGGCAGCTTCGAAGTCACGGAGGTAACGGTGGAGGACAGCTCTGGAACGAAACATAGCGAAGCGAACCAAATCGGCGTGCTCGGCGCTGGCGACACCGCCGAAGTGCCGGTGAGCGCGCGCTTCGACACTGCCGGTGATAAGCGACTGACGGTGCACGTCCGCGGTCGCTATTACGACTCCGACGGTGCGACCTCGGAAATCGTCCACCTCAAGCATCCGGTGTTCGTCACGGTCTCGGAACCGAGCACGTCGACGACGGTTCCGCCCCGCGTCCACATCGAGACGCACAACGCAGTCGCCGAGACTGACACCACCGTGACGGTCACGGTGTCGAACGGTGACGACGAGGCGCTGACGGACCTGTCGCTTCGACTCGACTCGGTTGACGGCGAAATGCAGAGCCGGACCGCGATCACGCCGGTTCTCGCCGCGGAGAACTCGACGACCTACGAGTTCACGGTCGAACCGTCCGAGGCGGGCGAAACCGCGCTCAAGGCGACGCTCCGCTACAACGACGGCGAATCCGTCGAAGCGTTCGACACCGTCCAGGTCGAGCCGCTTCGGGACGACGTGTCGGTCTACGCGACCGCCTTCGAGGAAAACGACACGGTCTCCGTTCGGTACCGCGTCACCAACCACGGGAACGCACCCATCGACGACGTCGTCATCTCGGGCGTGTCGAACGAGTCGCAGCTGCCGACGACCTCGCTCCAGTCGGTCGATGCCGCGACTTCGAAGACGGTCGTCGTCGACGTGAACGAGCGCCCGTCGAGCACCGCAACGGTCGCGGCAACCTACGACATCGGCGAGACGACTGGTCAGGCGACGCAGTCGGTGCAGTTCGATTCGTCGGCAGCTTCGACAGGTACGAACGCGCTCACCGTGAACCTCGGCAGCGTAGACCCGTCGAACACGTCGACGTTCCTCCTGAGCGGCTTCTTCGGCGGGCTCGTGGTGACCGCGCTGTTGTTCACTGGCCGCCGGTGGGTCCGAGACGACTGAGAGCTGAGCACTGAGCCCGCACACTCCCGTCGGTCGGTCCCCGCTGTCCCTCCCGTCGCCGTGACGACCCTTCTTTCCGACATTCGACAGCAAGCGACCCGCGACTGTCACCTCGCGTAACGCACTCGCACGACGCCTCCCAGCGCCGCGTGTGCCGTCGAACTCAGCGGTAAATCCGATCAGCGAGGTGCTCTTGAATCTCGCTGTGCAGCAGTTCGCTATCGATTGACTCTGTCGTTGCTTGCCGAAACAGGACCCCATCGACGAATGTGATGATGTGCTCGCTCGTCCGCTCCGGATTCACCGGCTTGAACTCGCCTTGGTCGATTCCTGCTTCGATTGTTTCGGTGAGCCGCCGTTTGATGTCTTCCTCTGAGTCGGTGAAAATGGCTCGATAATCCGGATTCGAAATCGATTGCGTCCGTAGTTCGACGTACGTCTTTGCGAGCTGTGTCAGCTCCGTCCCCGACTCACACCCCACCACCGGAATCGTGATAAACAGCGTCAAAAAGTGTTCGAGCTCGTCACGGGGTGTTGTCTCTTCCTGCCCGAATATCTGCTCAAGAAACCGCTCGTGAGCGACATCGAGGAACTCTGCCAGCAATGACTCCTTGTCGTCGTAGTAGTGGTAGATAACCGATTTGCTGATGCCGACCCGGTCAGCGATTTGCGAGATGGAGATTCCATTGTATCCGGACTCAAGTAATATCTGGTGGGTCGCTTCGAGGATCGCCTGCTGTGTCTGGTGGCGATCGGAGTCTGCTGAATCCGAGAAGTAGGTCATAAATTCCGTTATCGTCAGTACGAGGCTAACGAAGCTAGCGCCGATTCGAAGTTAAACGTGTCGTTAGCTGGGACAGCAGTCCGAGAAATCGCGCAACTCCGCGCGGTCGTGGGGCGACCCCCAGTGTTCGCCGCCGCTCTGTGGCGCCGTCTCGCGACGTTTATCGACCCCCGTGCGTTCACGCGTCGCCCGAGTCACCTGCGTCCGCAACGGCTTGGAGCGCGGTCAACTGTGCGGTCGGGTTAATCCCGCCGAGGAGGACTAACACGCTGAGGGCGTCCGCATCCGGCCGGGGGTCGTCGCCGTTCCGAACCTCCAGACTCCCCGTCTGCTCTTCGATCCAGCCTTGGTTCTGACTAATCGCGTCTCGGTTGAGCCATGACGGTCGCCCGGTGATAACGAGCAGGCCGCGGGACGCAGAGCCGATATCGCAGGAGAGCGTCAGCTGTCCGCGGACGGCTTCCCGCGTCTGTGTCGTGATTCGGTTGAGCGAGTCGATCTGGTCGACGGACTCGGCGTCGTCGCCGACGAGTCGCTTGAGACGCCCCACCACGCTCGTATCGCGCGGCGGGAGCGGGCGCTCGGAGTACCCCAGCGTTGCGAGTCCGCCGCCGCGAAGTGTGTTCATGATCTCCGAGGCGTCGACGACGCTCGCGCCGACGTCGTCGGCGGTCGTGACCTCGCCCGCTGCGAAGAGCGTGCCGAGACGGCGTGCGAGCTCCGCGTTGAGCGTGTCGTACGTCTCGTCGGAGATCGGTTCGTCTTCGTTTTTGACCCACGCCGCCGTGTCGAAGCCGAAGACGTGGTCGGTCTTCGACACGAGCTGGCGGAGCGACCGCAACGTGTTCGACGCGCGCTGTTGGTCCGTCGTCGCCGTCGAGAAGATGCCGACGCCGTACACCGGCTGGTCGTACACCTCCGAGAGCCGCTCGGCGAGCACCGCGGCGGTCGGGCCGCCGGTCCCGCCGCCGAGACCGGCACAGACGACGAAGGCGTCGCTCGCTGCAATCGGCGCGTCGTCGGTCGGTTCGAGGAGTTTTCGATGCTCGTCTGCGGCGGCGGCAGCGCCGCGCTCGGCGTCACCGTCGAAGCCCTGTCCGTTGGTTTCGGTCGCACCGAACAGCACGCGTGCGTCTTCGGGAATCAGCTCTAAGGCGTCGAGGTCGGCCGCGGTCGTATCGCAGGCGGCCGCGCCGCTGATGAAATCCGGCTTGCGCTGTCGTTCGTACTCCAGCAGTTGTTCGACGACTCTCCCTCCTGCCTTCCCTGCTCCAAAGCAGAACACGTTCATGTTGTCTGCTCTGCGACGTACCGAGCGAAAAAAATCCCGGTCTCCCGCGGCTTCGCGCGACGCCCCGTTGGACTCCGGGACGTGCCGGCGGTTCGGCTTTCAGCGTGAGCGTCGTCGGGGTTACACCGCACCGCCGGCGCCGTCCGGGCCGCTCGCCGCGTCGGTCGACTCGGCGTCCTCGCCGTGGACGAGTCGCGCCCAGACGACGAGTGCCGGCGGTAAGACGACGAGCGACGCCACGTACGAGTACAGAATCGAGAGCCCGGTCAGGAGCCCGAACTGCCCCAGAATCGGCGTGATTGCGATGACGAGCACGCCGATGCCGGTCACCGTCGTCAGCATGCTGCCGGTCAGCGCACCGCCGGTCCCGCGCACCGTGTCGGTCAGCGCGGCGAACACGTCGGTTCCCTCGTCGTACTCCTCGGCGAAGCGGTGGACGAGGTGGGCGGAGTAGTCGATGCCGAGACCGATACCGATCGATAGAATCGTCCCGGTCATCACGTTGAACGGGATGTCGAGATACCGCATCGTCGTGGCGATGGCGGCGACGGTCACGACGATTGGGACCAGATTCACCACGCCGAGCGAGGGCCGCCCTTCCAGCAGGGCGTAGATGAGGACCAGGAAGACCGCCGAGCCGGCGAGTGCGAGCACGAGGCTGATGAACGCCGACTGGGCGATGACGTCGGAGACGGCTTTCAGGATGACGACGTTCCCGGTGGCCGTCGCTTCCACGCGGTAGCGGTCCGCGACCGTGCGCGTGTCTTCGGTCACGTCGGCCTGGCTGGCGTCGGATTCGACCGCGTACTCGACGCGCGCGGAGGTGTAATCGTCGGTGATGTAGTTGAGCGCCTGGTCGCGGGCCGGCGACGCGAGGAGCGCGTCGTATATCTGCTTGAGGTTGTCGTCGGGGATGCCGTTCGCGTCGCGGTCGTTCCGCGCGACGAGCGCCGCGAACTCGGGGTCCCGCTCCGCGTAGCTCTGGATGACGGTGACGATACTCGTCTCCCGCGCGTGGCCGTCGTCGACGACGAAGCTGTCGGGGGGGCTGTTCCCCGCCCGCCAGATGGATTCTAAGGTACCGCCGTCCGTCAGCGACCCCTCGACGTACACCGTCGTGACGTCTTCCTCGCCGGTCTGGAAGTTGTCTTCGAGGAAGTTCGTCGTCTCGGTCACGGTGTAGTCACGCGGTTGTAGCTGTTGGGGGAACAGTTCGAGATACTCCGGGTTGTCCTCCGGCGGGAGGAACGAATCCTGCGTGAAGCGACTGTCGACGCCCGACCCGTAGTACCCCATCCACGCGGTACTCACGACCAGCAGGACGAGGAACGCCTTCGGGGCGAGGCGCGCGATGTGAATCCCGACCGGGAGAATCTTCCCGAGGACCGAGTCTTCCGCACCGAGTGGCTCGGACCCGAACTCGGGGAAGCCGACCCGCTCTCGGAGGCTGTCGAGATACACCTTCGCCGCCGGCAGGAAGATGCCGAAGATGAAGAAGGTAAACACGATGCCGACGGCCGCGACGATACCGAAGTCGCGGATGGGCCCGAGTTCGCTCGACGCGTTGGCCGCGAAGCCGATGACCGTCGTTCCCGTCACGATAGTGAACGCGACGAGAAGTTGGTCGGTCGCCGTCCGCATCGACTCGTGGATGCCGAAGCCCTCGGTCCGCTCTTCGCGGTAGCGATTGATGGCGTGAATCCCGAAGTCGATGCCGACCGCGAGGAGAAGCGGCGGCACCGCGATGAGCATCTGTGAGAACGCGATTCCGGCCAAGCCCATGAAGCCGAACGTCCAGAGGACGGCCATCGCCAGCGAGATGACCCCGATCAGGAGGTCGATTGGGTCGCGGTACGCGAACACCAAGAAAAACAGGATCAAGACGACCGCCGCCGGCACGACGAGCGCGAGCGAATCGCCGATGACCGAGGAGAACTCCTCGGAGAGGATTCCGCTGCCGAACACCCGGATATCCCCGCCGACGGAGCCGACGATGAACTCGGCGTGTCGTTGAATCTCCGTCAGCGGACTGTCGCCGCCCGTCCCGGCCGAGTCGGACACCTCCGTCGTGAGCGAGTGCGTGACGATGCCGATCGTCGCGGACGCCGACGCGGAACGCGCGTTGAAGTCCTCGCTCAGACTCGACCGAACCGACGGGTTTTGTTCGACGGCGACTTGGACTGCGCGGTCGATTTCCGTCGGCGTCGCCTGTTCGACGGCGTCGATCTCTTCGTCGATGGTTGTCGCCGAGGGGTCTATGGCTCTGGCGACGGCGCGGGCGACGCTCGTCGTCTGTACGACAGATAGCTCGGGATTGGCCTGCAACCGCTGTTGAGCCTTGAGCATCCTGAGTAGCTCGGGCTTCGACAGGACGTTCGACCCCGATTGGATGAGCTGTGTCGTACCGGTGTCTTCCTCGAACGTCACCCGCTCGAAGTTGTCGTTGACCTCTTCGAACGCTTGGTACGCGGCGACATCTTCGGTAAACTGACTGGTTCCAGACGAGGTTCCAGACTGTCCGAGTCCGGCGGAAAACCCCGCCGAAAGCAGTAAGAAGACGAGGAGCACCGTCTTCGGCTGGTCGACTATCCAGCCGTCGACGACGTCGATGTAGTGCTGGTAATCGATCTGGAGGTCCATTAGTTACTCGTCCGTGTTGAAGCGCCGCCAGCCGAACACACCGAGCACGCCGATAACGATGACTGCACCGACGATTAGCCCGACCGGGAGGCCGCCGCCCTCTGACTCGATTACTTCGATGGGCGTGGTGTACGTCTGGGAGACTTCCGTGTCACCGTCCGGCATCTCGTACTGGAAGTCGAACGAGACCGGGTAGCGCTTCGGCAGCGCGTTGGCCCCGGCGCTCAGCGCAATGGTGAACTCTTCGGATTCGCCCGGCGGGAGTTCGCTGATGATTCCCTCGTCGTTGCCGCTACTGAGCGGGTCGCTGACGAACGCCTTCGCTTCGATGTTCGTGAGCGGCTCGTCGCCGTTGTTGGTGACCCGAACGCGGAGCGCTCTCTCACTGCCCGCTTCGATGGTGTTGTTGACGACTTCGACGACGAAGCGGTCCCGATGCGGCGCGATTTCGGCGTTGGTCGTGAGACTGTCGCTGACCCGCGTGTTGCCGCGGCTGTTGCGGTACGCCACCGAGAGGTTGAGCTGTTGGACGTTCGCGTTCGCGGCGTCACTCACGCCGACCTCGTACGAGAAGTCGGCGCTGTCGCCGGGTTCGAGGTCCGGCAGCGCGTACTCGGACGATTCGACGTTGATGTTCGGGTTGCTCGAACTAAACCGGAGCACCGGGTCGTCGACGCGTTTCGGCCCGTCGTTGACGACCGTGCCCGAGACCGTTCCGTCCGCGCCGACGCGGAGGTTCGTGGTGACGTTTTCGAGCGAGAAGCTCTGTTCTTCGACGGGGGTGACGCCGACGTTCAACGTTCGCGACGTTCGAGCGATGCCGTCGGTGTCGGTGTAGTCGACATCGAGGTTCACCGTGTAGCCGCGAACCGTCGCGTCTTCAGCGAGCGAAACCGTGTAGTTGACCGTCCGGCGTTCACCGACAGCCCAGCGACCGACTTGCGCGGTCGAACTCTCCGAGGCCGTTCCGAACACGAGTTCGTCGCTGCGGGAGGTCGCCGTCACGCTCGCATCGGTCGCGGCGCGGGTGCCGGTGTTCTCAACCGTCACCGAGAGGTCGCCGGTGTCTCCGACCTGTGCGGTCGTTTCCGTCTCGACGACTTCGAACCGTGGCTGGTCGCGCACGCGAACCGTCACGTAGTGGGTCCTCGTCCGCGTATTGTCCGTGTACTCGGCTCCCGACGGGTCGTAATCGACGAGTCGGGTGTACGTGTACGACACCTCGACCGGGATTCGATACGTCCCGGGGGTCGCGTTCTCGGAGACCGTGATATCTATCGGCGAGAGGTCGACGGTCCCCGTCGGGACGTTTCCAGCGCCGATTGTGCCGGTGTTAATCTCGACCGGGGCGTCCCCCGGGCGTGTCTCGACCGTGACGCCACGGGCCGTTATCACGCGACTCTCGTATCGTTCTGGACCCGATTGGTCGATCTCGCCGTTGTTTCGGAGCGTGAGCCTGAGCTGGGACTGCGTTCCGGGCTCGAACTCACTCGTCGACGTGAAGACGTCGATGTCGGGAGAGCCGTACACTTGCCCCGAACTGGCAGTCTGGGCGACCGCCGGGGTAACCATAGACGTAGTCAACACGAGAGCGAGACCGAGAGTCAAAAGCGTAGAACGGAGAGAGTCTCTGTGCATCAGTACGTCTCAGACGTGTGAATGAGAACGGTAGTTGAACAAGACTGCGCGCGCCCCGATACCTGTGTATACATCTCTACTAACAGTAGCGACACACAACTAATATCTTTTGTGGATATCGGTCGGTGAATCGACAATAAACCCCCGAATGATGGGGGTAGCGAACGTCAAAAGAGGGTATTCGGGACCGACATACGCTCTGTACGTTGCGTGACATTCCTTTGCTCGAAGCGACGGACACGCTACCTGGTGCAGTTCGCCCCTCGTGTTAGCGTCACATCAAGAGTTCACCGAAAACCGGACGCACAACGGACCTGCAAGCGCGCTAAGGCGTTTGTGGACGGTGGCTGTGACAGAAAGTACTTACTACCGGACCAGATAGTCAGGGGTATGAGTCCACGGACCCGCTCGATACGAACATTATCTGTCATTTTCTTGTTGATTCTCGGGTTGACGGCGATTCCCAGCGGCGCAATCGCTGTCGATTCTGACGAATCGGCAGCTGAATCGGTACGGTTCGCGGACGTCCAACGGGTCGAACAGCAGGGTGACTTCGTAAAGCGCACGCTGGTCCTCAACAACACCGACGAGGCCAGACTCCAAATCTCAGCTGCGGAAGGCGACTTCTCGACGACCGTCTTAGCGACTGACGGCTCCGGCGACGGCAGTGTCACCGTGGTGTTCGACACGCGACAAGCGGATGATTCCGACGCCGCATTCCGGGCGGCGGACGCGAACGACACCGTCTCGGTCCTCACGCGGTCGAGCGAGACCGGCGAGACGACACTCTCGGCAGGTCGGTACAACGTGATTGCCTCTGCCGGCCACACTCGGATTGCGGACCGGCTCTGGATCGAACCTCCTTCGGTTCGTGGGAGTGCGGTGTGTTCAGTACCAGCCGCCCAGCAGCCCAGCCACATCGACTGTGCCGATAGAGTACGCGAGACTGGGTCCCCGTCCGTCGTTGCAGTCGGTGACGATGCGGTCGTGCAGTACCGTGTGAGTGGACTCGAAAGTGCCGTTCAGCAACCCGATCCCGGTACGCAACCGGTGTTCGCACGCAATGCGTCCACGAGCGCGCACACGACACACGTTGTACAGTGGTCGCCAGAGAGCGACGCTCGTACGGGCCAAACGCTTCGGATTACCTACCGCGGGGGTCCGTCTCCCTCGCTGCACAGCTCACAGCTGGTCGACCACATTGGGATTGATACGGATGCCGACGGTGAGATCGACCGGTCACTCAGAACCGCCGTCAATCGGTATCAGGTCACGTCTACTGGCGGGCTGACAGTCGCGTTCGACGAACCGATAACAGTCGCGGACAACGAGACACTGCTGTTCGAATACCACGTCGTCAACCCCCGTACGGAAGGCGTAAGCGATGCTTCGGTATCGTTCGGAGGCGAGACCGTCCACAGTAGTCTCGAATACGCACCGAATGGTCTCGGTAACGTGGGTCCCGGTGTCGACCTCCGGGTTGAGAGCTCCGAGATGGATCTCATCTCCCCGCAGACGGTGTTCGATGTCGCATACGATGCGGAGACTGACAGCCTCAACGTCGTCGCTGACTCCGCCCGCTTGGAAACCGGGACGTACAACGTGACGGTCGTCATCGACAGCGCGATTCACGCTGACGGCGAGCAAGTCGTACTGACTGAAGCGTTCACGGTCGCCGAACCGTCGGTAGATAACCTCTCGGCCGCCATGTCCGACACGAAGCTTAACGTCTCGGCACGGACCAACCTCGCCCCACAGACCAAGATGGATATCGATCTCACGATGTCGCAGGAAGGAACCACGTATTTCTCGCGGTGCCTGACGACGGTCGGCAAGAACGGCGTCGTCACTTGTAGCTTCGCTCCGCCAGGAACCGGCTCTGCGAACGTCTCGATTAGCTACAACGACACGGTCGTCGCGGGACCGGAAGAAATCGAAATCGAGTCGAACGTGACCACTCGCGGGTGACGCTCTTCCACGCGGTACTGCCGTCGGCTCGCGACTGAAGCTGTGGTCTGTCCGTGGATTCTCGGTCTGACTCGTCTCGGCGGTCGTGGTCTCTTTTCTTGCGTCTCGTGGACCTGTCGAGGGTGAGGCTGCCGTCGTCGTCACGACCGCTCTTGTCGTGTCGTTGTCGGTGGTCGGATTGGTCCGATGCTCGGTGGCGGTCGGGTTCTCGGTCGTCTGCTCCGAGAGTGTTGGCCGGAACCGTTCGCTGATTCTAACTATATTGTTGCGTGCGTGCGGGCCCGCGTCCGGACGTCAAGTGGGAGACGGGAACGGGGACAGCGACCAAACATGCAATAGAAACAGAAAGCATTTACCAAGGCCGCTTATATCGTTCTACCGTACCCCTGCCCATCCCCCGCTAGTAGGGATCCGCGTTATAGCGAACTGCGTGGGAAATACTGGCGCTACAAGTACACTATGACAAAGATCAAAAATCAAACGCGTGCGATACTTCTCGCCACGCTGATGGTAACTTCCGTCTTTGCGGGAGCCATCGCGTTTACGGGAAGTGCCGCTGCGCGTCCTACTGATCTTGGACCCAATGAATCGTTCAATAAGACAGTTAATTCCGGGGATAGCGTCTTCCTCGGTGAGGAGATTGACACTGACGCCGGCCTCGGTAACACGAACCCGCTCCTGACGGGTACCGCAGGCAATGCTGAGGGTGTCACGCTGGACCTCTCCTCGCCCATCCCGCAGAGCACGGATGACCAGCCGCTCGGTACGTACTCCGTTGACGGTGAGAGTACTACTGGCTCCGACAACGTCACGCTGCTGGCGCCGCGCATCACTGACAGCGAAATTCAGACGCCGACCGGTGGAGGAAACCTTGGCGATGTCACCGGCTCCGCTATCAGCTCGGAGGACGCTGACAACCTCTACGTCAACGCGGACTACAACTACGAGTCGGCCGAGAAGGTTGAAGTCACTGTTGAAGACCCGAGCGGAACGGACATCACTAACGAAGTCCGTCTGAGCGACGACAGCCTGATCGACAATGACTCGGTTGACACGCAGAACGGGGTCAACATCGACATGTCCGGTCAGGACGCTGGCGAGTACACGATCATCGTCGAAGGTACCGAGGACCTTGACTTCGGTGAGGCACGCCAGACGATGACCCTCGCGATCTCGTCGGATGACGATGTCGGCCTCGAGCTCGACAGCGAGTCTGTGACGCAGGGTACTGACGTTCAGTACACCGTCACGAACGGCATTGACGGCAACCAGCACGTTGTCGCTATCGAAACCTCTGACCTCCAAGACGGTGTTACGACGGAACAGGCCAAGGCGGTCTTCCGTGACATCGGTGACACCGAAGAAGTTGGCATTGCGAACAGCAGCGCTGTTAACAACTCTTCCGCAGCCACGACGATGGACGTTAGCGACGCGGACATCGCGTACGCAGTCGTCGAGATCGACGGCTCGAGTGGTGTTGGTGGCATCGAAACGCAGTACCTCGATGACAGCGACATCGATATCGAAGTGTTCGAGTCTGGTGTGAACGCGACCGCCGCGGTCGACGGGGAATCGTCGGAAGATATCACGCTTACAGTTGAGGAAGGCGGAACGTCACTCACGAGCCCGAGCGGTCAATATGTCGTTGGCTCGGAAGTCGACATTAACGGGACGGCTACCAGCTCCGACGATGTCGCGATCTACGTCCGCGACGATGGCGACTGGGAGCTCCTCAAGATCGACGGCAACGGCAACGACAACACGATCACCGTCGACTCCGACGACACGTTCGAAGAAGAAGACATTGCGCTCTCGAACCTTGACGGCGAAGGTAGCAGTATCCTGTCGCTGACGGGCACCTACCGTATCGGCGTCATCGACGCTGGCGACGCTGACGAGAACAGTGACGGCAGCGTTGACGAGTCTCTCACGACGTCTGACTTCACCAGCGGTGTGAGCAGCAGTAACTCGATCCGAGTGACCGACCAGGCCCTCACGGGTCAGTTCACCACGATCAACGGTCAGGTCGCCCCCGAAGACTCCGGAACGACTGACGTTAACGGTACCGCCTCCGGTGCCGACTCCGTCCTCGTCATCTTCGTCGACGAGCGCGGAAACATCAACTACCAGTCTGTGAGTGTTGACAACGACGGTACCTTCGAAGAGGACGACCTCGCTGTTGGTGATGGCCTCACGCAGGGTCAGATCACCGCCCACATCCTCTCGGTCGGCCGCGACAGTAACGTCGGTGACGGCTCGCTCCCGGACGGTCCGAGCACCAGGGCGAACCTCGACGACCTGACGGACTACCTCGACACGCTTGACAACAACAACAACAACGGTGAGCAGATCAACGAGCTCATCGCTTCTGAAACAGTCGACGAGACGGCGAGCGACGACCTGATCGTCACCGAGACGTTCCGTCTGTCCGAGTCCTCGACGTCCATCGACTCGATCTACCCGGACGCCGCTGAAGCGGCTGGCATCAACCCGGTCGCAACCGGTGAAACGATGGTCATCGCTGGCTCGACGAACCTCAAGCCGGACGACAACACCATCAGCATCGAAGTGATGAGTGAAGACGGTACGTCCGTCGCACTCGAAGACACTGACGAGTGGAACAACGACGGCCAGTGGATGGTCGAGGTTGACACTACTGACTTCGAGACGGGTACGTTCACCGTGGAAGCCGACGACGGCGACAACACGGACACCGTGAACGTCGAAGTCGTCTCCGAGCGTGAGGACACCACGACGTCCGACAACGCGACGGACACGACGACGACCACGGACGAACCCACGGAAACCACGACGACCGCAGAGCCGACTGAGACCACCACCGAGACTGAGGAGACGACCACCACGTCCTCCAACACGCCCGGCTTCGGTATCGCAGTCGCTCTCGTCGCACTCGTCGGCGCGGCCCTTCTCGCACTCCGCCGCGAGAACTAACGCCGCCGTCCCTCCTCGTCACTCCGACGAGGATGTGACAGCAGACGAGTAATTACCGGACCCGTTCCGGTCTTTTTATTCTTTCTTACCCCACTGAGAAACATCTCCGACAGCCGCTACTAACGGAACTCAGCGGTCGCCGGTGTTCAAACCGGGTCTGTCGAACGTCTGGCTTGTTGCGACTTCAAGATAGACTGACGATCAATCTGGGGACGCCTGTGGAACCGATCTCTGCAAAGCGCACACGACAGAGGGTCGTCGAGAGGTCAGACATTCCCGGTCGACAGCCAACGCTCAGAGAGCACTAACGGCACTCGAAAACAGCGGATGGTATCAACCGTGAGCAAGCTGGTGAATATTACTCGGAGACGGGAAGACTACTCGTAAGAAGCTGTAAGAACGCCTCGGCAAACGTCGTGTTTGCGCTCCAAATCGCAATTTCGGGGGCTGATCGATTGCTGCGGACGCTCAGCAGGAAACTATCCGAATCAACGAGCAGTAACCGAACCGCGGGCTCACTTTTCGACTGTTCCGGTGGGATCGACACGCTAGACACACACTCGATCTCTTTCCACGGGTCCGCGATCTCTTGACCGTTATCTTGGAGGAGGAGTACTGACACCTCCCGAGAACAGCATGAACGGACCGAACTCAGGAGTTCGGCATCTGGATGAACGAGGTCCTTGGCACCGTAGATCACTCGCGTTTCGGCTTCGTCGATGAGTTGACTGGTTCGACCGATAATCGCCGGAGTCCCCGTAATGGTCCACACGTCTTCGCTCTGTTCAGCCGACGGGGCGGTCTGTCGCTCAAGCGCCTCAAGTCGGTCGAACGCCGTGTCGCGCTTGGATTCGAACTCACGACTGAGTTGAGATTCGACCTCGGACAGTGAAATCGGTTGGAATACCTGTGGATTGGCCTGTTGAACGCTGATAAATCCTCGTGATTGCAGCTCTTTGGCCGTCGTATACACTTGTGATCGGGGTACGTCCGATGTCTTTGCGACCTCACGCGCCGTTGCCTCCCCGAGTTCGATCAGTGCAGTAAACACTCGGGCTTCATATGTAGACAGGCCAAGTTCGATGAGTCCCTCAATCGCTTCGCTGTTATCCATGGGTGAACTACCTCTCGGTGACTGGTAGCAGTTTGGGTACTTGTCTCCGGTGACATCCGCACCGTCGTAAACGACGGGGCTTCCCACACGGTGAGAATGTCAGTTAGTCGTCGTCACCAGAACCGGAGGTTCTGGTTGGGTCACGAGACGTGGTCTCGTGAACGCTGGCAGTGGGTTTCGACTCTTGAAACGATGTGAGTGTCATCTGCGGGGGTGTCTCGCTCTTGCAGGCACTTGAGCCTCGTGAACATCTCCTTGCGGATTCGCTTGGCTTCCTTCCCGTTGAGTAACAGTGGCTTCGTGAAGTGGTCTGCCTCGTTCCATATCGAAGTCTGCTTGCGATGCGGGTTGAGACCGAAATAGATTAGTATCGATGGCTTTGATGAGAAGAAAGGTTGGCGCTAAGCCAGCCTCTGTATGGGCAGTCATCAGTTTCGACCCGACCAGGTGTGTTAGTGGCCGGTTGTTCGATGACTGTATATGCGGGTAATCGTGTAGATTTGCGTACTCGCAACGACAGGCCAGTAACATTCCATCTTGGACGGGTGGCTCCCGACTTCGGGACCGTCTTGGCCCGCGCTCTTGGAGTCACCTCTGTTGGTCCCCCTCCGAATTTCAACGATGATAGCCGGGTGTGTAGATTTATCTTCGAAACGCTCGCTGGCTAGTGTATTCGAACATGGACTCCAAGCACGTGGGTTGGGCGGCCGCGGTTCTCCTGGTACTTTCTTTTACTGCCGGGGTAAGCGCCGCAGCGGAGCCACCAACGACAACTGGAGACGCAGCTATCGACGTCCCCGACACACACCGGCAGGTCGGGCAGAACAATTCGACTGGCCTCTCAGAGCCGAACCTGACGGTGGTCATCGACAACCGAACCGTCGCCGACGGTGACACGATTACGACCGACGATAACCCCACACTCACGGTCCGAGCAAACGGTTCGGCACCGATCGACTTGCTGGTCGTCCGCGTCGATGGAGACAGCAGACGGATATATACGCCGAACAGCACCGCGGTCAACGAAACGGCGACGCTCGATGTGAACGCCGGTGAGCACGCGCTGGAGGTGCTCGTCCAGTCGAACGGGCGGACCACCGCCCACCGGGCGACGATAATCGAGGATTCGATCGCTCCGGCGATAGTGTTCTCGTCGCCGTTCCGGACGGGCAACACCAGTATCTACGACCGCCCCGAGAACAACTACACGATCAATCGGTCGCAGATCCAACTCGATGGGACGCTTCACGACCACTCTGATGTCGAGCAGGTAACCATCGAGCTACGCTATCACGGACAGGGTATCGATGCCCCCTGGGGGTTCCGAAAACGAATCGTGATCGACGACCCGAACACGTCGATTTCCAAATCACTTCGGCTGGGACCGTTCAACGAGCAAGTGGGTGCCGGCCAAAACAGCCTCAAAATCACGGCACTCGATTCGCGCGGCCATCGCCGTCACTACAATGTCAACCTCTACGTTGAGGACGAGGACCCACCGTCGATCGAGATACTCGACCAGCGTCTGATAAACACGCGCTCGGCAGTTCGGTTGACGATTCGGGTGACGGATCAGGTCGGCATCCGCTCGGTCGGTGTTCGTCGAGGGTCGGCCGACGGGTCGGGGTTGAACTACGAGATTCAGCCGAAGCCAGTCGGGGCACGCCCTATCGAGCACACGTTCACGAAGACGATTCCGCTCGCAGGAGACAGCCGAAACATCACCATCGTTGCGGATGACGGCACCGAGAACGCGACGAAACGCGAAATTGAGGTGGACCACACGCAGCTCGTGCGACCGACGATTGAGGTCCGACCAGATACGCTTCGGGTCAGCGATAACCGCGTCCACGTCGAAGGCCGCGTGTACGATGGCCGCGTGACCAGCGTGTACGCCGAGACGGTCGGCCCCACTGGCAACACCGTCGACCTCGCTCAGATATACGGTGGGGGTGTGACCAGCGCCGTTACGATCAACGAGACACTCCAACTGGATAGCTATCCGGCACGCGTCCGGATCCGCGCAACCGACTCGACCGGGAGGGAACACATCGAGTCGGTCCAAGTCGCACAGCCAAATGCGACGGCCGATCCGGAGACCGCGTCGACGACGACCCCGGATAGCACGGTGCGGACGAACACGCCGTTACCCGGTGTCCCGTCGGAGTCTTCGTCGCAGGGACTTCTCGGAACACTCGTTGAGGCGGTCAGAAACTTGGTTTCAACAACTGCCACCGGTGAGTCCCTCGAGGTGTAACTTCTCGGGGAACGCCGAGGGCTGGGCCCGTGGCCCGTTCGATATTCGTCCACCGCCCCGCGAGCGGTCGTTCGACGTGAAGTGCTGATTCGTTCAGTAGTGCCAAATCTATTATAAATCCTCATTTTGAATACGTCTACCACATGCCCTCCGACACGGAGCCGCCGCGGACCGTACTCATGCTACTGTGTCTCGTTGCGGTCGGTGTGGGACTGACACCACTTGCGACCGCAAGCATGGATGTCGCCTCCAACAACGATGCAGAACCGACACCGCCGGATGCAGACGTTCCGGACCATACGCTGGCTCAAGCCCAACTGTCGTCGACCACGGACACGGCGACCGAGACAGCGAACACGACGCCCACGCCCACGCCCACGACCACAGCGATGTCGACACCGTCACAGACACCAAACACGACAGCCACCGCCACGCGAACTCCCACGCGGACGGCGTCTGCAACACCAAACACGACAGCTACCGCCACACGGACGACTGCTCCGGGGACGGCCGACGCGCCACAGGGGCTTACCGTTGCAGGGCTTTCGGCACCGGAACGACTTCGACCGACGGAGCCGTACACCGTGACCGCGACGGTCCGCAATCCCGCTAACGAGACGCGCTCGGAGCGGATTGAATACGTCTTTTCCGGGTCGACGATCACAAACCGAACGGTTCGGTTGGCCGGTGGTGCGTCGCGCGAGGTCCAGTTCGAACTGACGGCGAGCGGGCAGTTGACCGGCACGGAGACGGTTTCGACGGGGACGTACGTCCACGGCGTTCGTAACGCGTCGGGAGCGGGTATCCCGCGCTACCTGCGTGTGACACCCGACGTCGACCTCGCGATTGAAGCGTTTCAAGCGCCTGCGACGGCACCCAGCGACCGCGAATTTGTCGTCCTAGCGACCGTCTCGAACCCGGCCGAGACAACGATCACGCGTGATGTCGCCTATCGCTTCGCTGGAACGACGATCAGCGAGAAAACCATCACCGTCGGGAGCGGCGAGCAACGGCAGGTCGCATTCGCAGTCACGACCGAGCGGGTCGAGGCCGCAGATAGCCTTATCCAGCGAGGTCGGACCTACGACCACAGTATCGAGACCGCTGGTGGGGCAACCGTCAGCGATGCGATTCGACTGCGAAGCGAACCGAGTGCACGCGCGGCGGCGCTCACGACACGGGACGTGCAACTCCCGAGCGACCTTCGGGAAGATACCCGACACACGGTCGCGGTTACGGTCAGGAACGTCGGAACAACTGCTTTCGACGGGCAGTTCGTCTACCGCCTCAACGGAACCGCCGTTGCGACGCAGAGTCGTAACATCCCGTCTGGCCAACAGCGGAACATCAGCTTCGAAATCGCCTACGCCGACATCGAGCGGGCGGCTCAGCCCCTTTCGACGCGCACGTCGACACAGTCACTCACCGTGGGGAACGCGTCGCTGGCCAGCGAGGATGTTACGGTCCACGGACGCATCGCGGACACGGACAGGCGCACAGAGTCTCCGACGCCTCGACAGGCGGCCAACTTCACCAACGACTCGGAGGAAGACCCCGAAGCGTCTCGTGCGACGTGCGAACGAGGATTTTTCAGTCGATGCGGCGAAAAAACCATTGACCAGATGACACTGACGCTTATCGGCACGCTCAGCTCTGTCGTCGCGATTCTCTACGAAATGCTCTCGGGGACCTAACCAATGGCGCGAGGTCTCCCTGCGCTCTGGAGTTCGGTTTTCGGGCTCCCGCTCGTCGCCGCCGGGGCGTATCTGTCCGGATTCGTCGCGGAGCTGTCGGGCGGCTCACCGAGCCAGTCATCGCCGGCCGCTGGGCTCATCATCGCCGTCTTTGGGCTGTTCATCCTCGCGATGGGGTGGTACGTGCATTTCGTGACGGCTCCGGAAACACCCCAGATGCGAGCCGACGAGCACCTCGTCGAGACGCGGAATCCCGCACAACGAAGCGCGCTCGCGGAAGCCGCGCTCGCCGTGCCCCTCCTCTCCCTTGGAGGGTATCTGCTGTATTTCACGCACCGCCCGCTGTACCAGCCGACGATTGCGTTCGGAGGCGGCCTGCTTTTGTTCTCTAGAGGAATCTATCGCTACTGGCAGAACACGCTTACCACCTACTCCTTGACGAATCAACGCGTAATCGAAGAGTACCGATTTATCTCGTTGTTGCGAAACGAGGTGCCGCTTGAGAAGGCTCGTGGCGTCGAGGAGACCCGTTCGGCGTGGGATTCACTGTTCGGGCTGGGGAACGTCAGGATTCGGTCCGGGGCAAGCGGCGGTCTCACGGTTGCCGTCGAGCAAGTGTACGACCCCGCCGACTTTGCCGGACAGGTCCGCCGGGAACTCTCCTCGGGAAGCGAGCAGACAGCGGCCGCTCAGGAGCCAACGGCTGAGGCGCGTGCTGACGGTGTGGCTCCGCCCTCGGCTGACGCGGGGGCCGAGCGGGAGCGGTCCGTGGACTCGACCGAGCGGGCCACGGGCGACGCGACCGACAGCGAATCAGAGGCGGTATCGGCGGACCGGAGCCCCGATACGGACGAAACCGCGTGATGCCCGTCGGAAGCATCCGTCGCGGACTGCGTTGAGCAGTTTGGGTGGAGGAGAGGGGGAGGGAAGGGTGTGTTACGAGGACGAGGACCGGCTGGCAGCCACGCGCTCGGCAATCGAGTCCAAGAGGACGAGCGTCGGCGGGAGCGTCGCCAACGACGCGATGAGCGTCAGGAACACGACGCCGACGGTCAGGAAGCCGAACCCGCTGAGAATCGGGAACGGCGACAATACCAGCGCCGAAAAGCCGAACACGGTCGTCATTCCCGACACGCTAATCGCCTTTCCGACCCGAGTGGCCGCGGTCTGAACGGCGTCGAGTCGACTGACGCCCGCCCGCTGTTTCTCTTGGTAGTATCGGTCCATCACGATGATGGTGTACTCCGCACCGATTCCGACTGTCATCGCCCCGAGACTCGCACCGAGTGGCGAAACCGGGATATCCAGCAGATACATGTAGATGTTCTGCCAGCCGATGACGAACACCATCGGGATGAGCGGCGCAACAGCCTTCACCAGATTGCGGTAGTACACGAGGAGCAGGATAAACACGAACAGGACGCCCAGTCCGGTCGTCACGTTCCGTGAGTTGATCTGCTCCACGATAGAGGGGGTCGCAATCGCGGCGGTCCCCGTGATTTCCGCCGTCACTCCGGGTGGGGGGCTACTGTACGCGATTGACTCGCGCGTGTTCTCCAGGAACGAGAGGGCCTGCTGAGTGGTCATATCCTGTGCGGAGTAGACCATGATGTGCGCACGCCCGTCGTTGTAATACTGGAGTTTCTGTCTCTCGGGGACGGTTTCGAGCACGCGTTTGACGCCGCTCTCAGTCTGGGGGAGTTGGCCCCCGTTGTACTGTTTAACCAGCGTCGCTGGCGAATCGACGCCTTGTACCAGCGGGGTCTGTGTCGCGATGTGCTCGAAGTCGAGCATCCACTGCAACGTTGCCGGATGTTTGAGATTCGTCCCGGTTACGAGCACGTCGTAACTCGTGCTCGAACCGCCGCCGGCAACAGAGCGGAACTGCTGGAGGTCGGTGTAGGCGGGGAGGTCCTGCGGGATGAACCCTTCCGTGTCCGCGAGCGTGTCGAGCGACCCGCCGGCCTGAAAGCCTACGAGAGCAATCAGCAGTGCGATACTGAGGACGAGCACCGGATGACTCGCGAGTATCCGCGCCGAACGACCGAGCAGTTCCCCGACGAGGCCGACGCGATCCGAGTCGCCTTGGTCTTGAGACTGCGTCGTTGTGGCCGTTGTCGGGGCGTCGTCTTCGTCCGGCGTCTCGTCTTCGGCGTCGCCCCGCCGGCGAACCCAGAGGGTGAGCAGCGGGAGGAGAACGAGTATCCCCGCGATGAAGGTGAGAAGCACGCCGAAGATCGAGGTCTGGGCGAACCAGATAATCGACGGCGACGACGTCGACACCCACGTCGCTCCGAACCCCAACGCGGCGGCGAGCATAGCGACGAAGACCGGTGGACCGATTCCGCCAAGCGCTTGCGGAAGCGCTTCGCGCGGCGGATGGTTTTCGAGTTCTTCCTCGTACCGCTCGTGGAACTGCACGGAGTAGTCGATGCCCAACCCAATCAAAATCGGGAAGACCGCGCTGGTCATCGTCGAATTGGGGACGCCGGCGTATCCAATCGCTCCGAACGTGTAGATGACGCCGACGAAAACGGCGACAATCGGGAGGAGACGAAGGCGGACGCCGCGGAACAGGAAGAACAGCGCCACGACCATGAGCCCGATTGCGAGGCCGAGTAACTGCTGGGTGCTCTGCTGAATGAGCGTCGAGAGCTGTGCAGAGAACGCGGCACTGCCAGTGACGGTTACCGTCGTCCCGGAGGGGAACTCCGCCCAGTCAGTCGCTTCAACGGCCTGCGTGTAGATGGGGCGTTCCTCCGTCTGAGAGAGCCCCGTATCGAAGACGATCTGGACGACCGTGTAGTCCGGCGACCCGATAACGCTTCGAATCTTCGCCTCCGAATCGGGGATTCGGCCGTACTCCTGGCGGACCTGATCGGCCGGACTCGTTACGGTATGGACGTTCGCCTTCGTCGACATCTGCTGGTCGACGCGGTCAATCGCGTGGAGCGTCTGCGGCTCCGTAATATCTCCCCGTACGAGAACGGCGATGCTGCCCCGGTCAAACGACTCCGTAAACGCGTCGAACGTTGGGTTGTCCGCAACGAATGCAGCGTCGCCAGTAACGCTGGTAATCTGCGCAGCACCGCCGAACGCGGTGAAGATAAGCAGGACTGCGAGAAGCAGCACTGCGACCGGTCGCTGTTGGACCTGTCTTCCGACCGCGCTGAACAGCTGGCGTAGCTTATCCATGGTTACTCCTTGTCCCGTCCATGGTCCGTCATCGACGGCGGTAGATGACGGCTATCGCTCCGATTCCGAGGAGTGCGACGACTCCGAGGACCGACATCGGAACCGGGAGTCCACCGCTCGACGGGGAGAGCGCAATGCCGACCGGCAGGCCGTCAGTGTACCTCGTGTCGCCGTCAGCCTCGTCGTACCGAACCTCGACCGAGGCGTCGTAAGCCTTGACAACCGCACTCGACCCGGCACTGACGGTGAACGTCGCCGTTTTGGTTTCTCCCGGCTGCATCTCTCCGAGATACGCGCCGTCGTCGGACGTCGAAATCGGGTCGCTCACGAAGAGCTTGGCGTTCGTCGCCGACACCGGCTCTTCGCCGTTGTACTGCACCGTGACGTCCACCGTGTCGGTCGCGCCCGGCGAGACGCTCGTGTTGACGCCGACGACCGTGAACGGGTCCTGTTCGGGTTCGATTGCTATCGACTTCCGAATCGGCGACGTCGTTCTCACGTCACCGTCTTGGTTCTCGTATTCGACGACGAACGGGAACGTGTTCGTCCCCGGTTCAGCGCCCGCCGGAATCGAGACGGTAAACGAGACCGGCTTCGACTCGCCGGGGGCGAGGTCTCCGATAGCGGACTCGCCGTTCGTCGGCGTCACGAGCGCCGTGTCTCCGATTTGGACTGCGAGGTTGTTCGCGGTGCCGCTGCCCGTGTTGACGACCTGTGCGTTGATTTTCGCTTCACCTTCGTCGACCCTGAATCGCTCCGTCTCGATGTCGCGTATCTCGAAGCTTCGCTCGGGGTTCACCGCGATGCCGGTCGTCAGCGTGTCCGACGTTTCGGTGACGCCGTTCTGGTTCTGGTACGACACGGCCAGGTTGACGGGGTACTCACCTGCCTGGGTCTCCGCCGCCGCACCGACCTGGACCGAGAGGTTCGTCCGCTCGCCCGGTTCGAGGGTCGGGACGTACAGGCTCGTCGACGACTGCGGATTCTGCATCGTGCCGAAGAAAATCGTCGGCGACTGCGTCGTGAGCTGGACCGACGACGACGTCGCGGTTCGCGTGCCCGTATTTTCGAGCGCGAACGAGAGCTGGCCGGTGTCGCCGGCGAATACGGCGTTGTTACCTTCGCTCACGACCTCGAACTGCGGGCGGTCTTCGACTTCGACCGTCACCGACTTCTCTCTCGTGACGGTCCGCCACGTGTATTCCGGCCCGTCGACGCTGCCGTAGGTGACCATCCGGACGTACTTGTACTGCACCTCGACGGGTATCTCGTAGGTGCCCGGCTCGGCGTTGCCGAGTTCGATGTTGAAATCAAACCGAGCGGTCCCCGAGTCGGGGATGGAGCCCGCGGTAACGGTTCCCGTCTTCACGTCGATTGGTGCATCGATCTGTTCTTCGAGAATCTCCATCTCCACGCTCTGTGCGGTCTGGACTTCCTGTTCGTACTGTGCCGGCCCGCCCTGTTCGAGCCGACCGTTGTTGCTTGCGACAACCGACAGCGTCGCGGCCTCGCTCGACCGGTAGGTGTTATCCGACACGCTGAGCGAGAGCTCCGGGTTCCCGTACACCGAACTCTCGGCCGACACGGGGACTGCGGCAATCGACGTTACGACTAGTACACAGAGGAGTATCGCTGATTTGTTCCGAACCATCGTATGATCTTGTTAGGTATCTGACTGGCCGTTCGGAGGGTGACTTCCCGAGTCTTCGTCCGCTCCGATATCCGAGTTCACACCTGTGACGTGATTGGTTGAGGTGTAAAACTCTATCGAACGGTCGTTCTATCAAAATAATTCTATATTGGAACAGCCAGCAGCAGCGCCAAGGCGTTCCCTGTCGAACCAGTGACGTGTAACTTAACGAAGGCGAAAACTAAATCCGTATCCTGACGTATCAAGGTGTAAGACAAACGTGGTGGGTAACAAACTGATTTCGTGGGCGGTGGTGCTCGTTGTCGTCTGTACGCTTTTTACACCCGTGTCGAGTGCCCCGGCCGCGGCAGCGCCGCCCGCGGTCACGTTCGTCGAGACGCCCATCCAGTCGGATACGACGTGGACCGCGGATGAGGGTCCGTATCGACTCATCCGGAGCGTCGCTATCGAGCCCGGTGCGACGCTCACGATTCGCCCCGGTACGGAAGTGCAACTGGCGGAGGGTGTTTCGCTCACCGTCCGGGGCTCGTTGCAAGCCGCGGGCACTGCCGAGCGGCCGGTTCGAATCACGCAGAGCGCGGCGTCGGGGCGGAATCTCAGATGGGAGACGATTCGCTACAACGGCACCGACTCGTCGACGCTCTCGCTTCGACACACGACGCTCCACGGCGGTCACAGCGGGATTACGACGACGAGCGGAGCCGGCTCCGTCACAATCGTCGACTCGCGCCTGGAGAACTTCTCCGTGGCGGGTATCTCCGTCAACGGCACGGCGATGCCCCCGGTCGAACTCACGCGGTCGACGCTGACCGATATCGGCGGCCACGCCGTCCGCGCGAGCCCCTCAATCGGGGCCGTCGAGGAGGTCGAACTGAACACGACGGACCGACGACGGAACCGGACGGCGCGGCACACGCTCGGACTCGCCCCCGGCGTCGGCGTCTCGATGGAGACGATTCGGCTCCGGTATCCCACCGAGCGGTCGGTACGCGACGTCGACGCCGAGACGCTCGACCGAATCGGCCTCGACACCGACAACGATGGAGACATCGACCGGTCGCTCGACGACGACGTTTCGGACGTCTCGGTCAGCGGGCGTCACGTCGAGATTTCGCTGTCGCGGTCGGTGTACGTGTCGAGTCGGGACCGGCTCATCGTCGAGTACGGCGGGGTCGTGAACCCACGGACCCGAGGCGTGTACCCCGTCGGCGTCAGCGTGCTCGAACACCGGACGCCGCAGCTATCGGACGGTGTCCACGCGATGTACGTCGTCGGCGAAGAGACGACGCCGTTCGCGTACACGCGGCCGACCGACCTCACACGCGTCCGAGGTATCACCGTCCGTCAGTCCGTGTTCGACGGGATTGATGGTGCGGGAGTGTTCGCCGCCGCGGATATCGTCACCGGCGTCAGAATCAGCGAGAGTCGGTTCACCGACGTACGGGGCGACGGCGTGGCGATACGGGCCGCCCAAAGTGAAAGCAGTTTCCGCGACAACCGCCTGCGCGCCGGCGATGCGGGGATTCACGTCGAAACCCGAACGCAGACGACGCTGGTCGCGAGCGAAAATCGGATTTCGGAGTCGGAAACCGGGATTCGCGTTCGACAGTCCGAGCGGCGCGTCCGCGGCGTCACGCGGGTGACGCTCCGCGGAAACGAGTTGGTCGCCAACGACCGCAACGGACTCGAAATCCAGTCCGAAACGAGCGAGGGCGAACTGCTGCTCGCGAACAACACGATGAGCGAAAACGGGGACGACGGGGTCGCGCTCTCGAACTGGGCCATCAAGGACAGCCGCGTCAGCGGCAACCAACTGTTCGACAACGGCGACGACGGCATCGCAATCGACAGCCACGTGGTGCGGAACCTCACGCTGTCCCGGAACCGAATCGCGGACAACGGCGGCGGCGGACTCGACGTGTCCGTCCGCGCGTTGGTTCGAGATGTCGCTGCGACCGACAACACGATTTCCGACAACCGGGGCCACGCGCTCGCGGTGCGCTCCGACCTGCTCGTCCATCGCGTTGCTGTCGCGGGGAACGACCTCACCAACAACGGCGGGGCTGGGCTCCTCGTTTCGACCCCGCTCACGCACAACGGGCGGCTCAGCGTGACGGACAACGTGCTCGTTGCGAACGGTTACGGACTCGTGGCTCGCGGGACGCTGAATGCGACGGTGCAGCGCAACGACATCGTGTTCAACACGAACTCGCACGTCCGACCGCCACCGCTTCCCGGCGTCGACCCCGGTACGGGAGTCTATATCGCGGAAGGGCCGCGCGGTGCGGTCCTCGACCAGAGCGACCCGGACGCCCCGTTCGCTGAGCTCGTTGCGAACCCGCAGCTCCGGCAACAGATCGAGATTACGCGGCTCTGGGGCGATACGGTCGCCGTCCTTCGCACCGACGGGGTGAGCCACGTCCGCTCGACGACCGAGGGTGCGGTCGACATCCGCCGCGTCGACGGCACGCTCCCGACGGGTGTCGAACTCTCGTACGCCAACTCGACCCCCGACCGCTTCCGGGTCGCCGACAACGACATCTACGGTCACGACACCGGGATGGAGATAAATATCACGCAGCTCGTCACGGCGAACACGACGGCACGAATCGTCACCGACTCGATACAGACGGTCAACGCGGAGTCGAACTACTGGGGTGCCGCGAGCGGACCCTACCACGCGTCCATCCTGCCGGAAGGCGAGGGCGACGAGGTCACGATTACCAACGGCTGGGTCGACTTTATCCCGGTCGCGGACGCTCCGACCGGCCAGCAGTACCGGCGGCCGACTCCCCGCCTCGACGCGCCGTCGGCGGCCGAGCCGGGCAGTCGAATCGACGTTTCGGGGGCCGATAGCACAGCCGGGACCGGGTCGGTCACCACGTATCATTTCGTCGTTAACGGGACGAACCACACGACGCGGGACAGCGCCGACCTCCGCCTCCAGATGCCGAACGAGACGCTCTCGGTCTCACTCGCTGTCGAAGACGACCTCGGAATCGACAGCAACGCCTCCGCAACGGCGCGCGTCCGGGCGGCGTCATCCGGCGACGCGGCGGTGAGCGCTCCGGGGAGTCCGTCGGTCGCGTCCGGCCCCGAACAGGGGGTGTCGTCCGGGGCTGGACTCCGTTCTGCGTGGGGTCTCCTCGGCGGTGGCTGTCTCCTGGCTGCGCTCTTCTTCGGCGGCTACGGGATGGTCCGGACGGTCCGAAACCAGCCGGTCCCGATGCGCGGGGTGTTCGTGCAGGCGCTCGCGGCGTTCGGTATTCTGGTCTGGCTCGTCGCCGGCTTCGTCGGCTCGACGCAGCTCGTCCTCGTCGGCGGTGCCGCCGGGGTCGTTTGGGGCGGGCTCACCCTCGTCGCGTACCTTCTCGCCACTCGCCTCTGAGGCGTCGTCGAGGCCGACACACGGGTGTCAACCCTGTTCGACTGCGGCGGTATGTATGACGGATTTGGGTCTAAGTAGTGGAAAAACTCATTTATTCTTGGCTCAGTGAACTGTCCTGTGGAAATGGAGCAATCCAACCTGACAGTCCCACTGACCTACCGGCCCTCCCAGAAGCAGACACCGAGTACACGACCGGTTCGGATTCGAGAACGACCCGACTGCGGCGGTGTATCGAGTGTGACATCCGGGGCCGACGTATGACAGCTAAACGCGGCGCTCGACTCGCTGTCGTGGCGACAGTCGCGCTGGTTGCCGTTACGAGCGTACTCGTCGCGAGCCTCCCGGCGGTGAGCGCACAGTCGGGCCAAATCGTGGTCAACTCGACGACGGTCGAGCCGCGCGAGCCGTACGTCGGTGAATCGGTCACGGTCAGGGCGACCGTTTCGAACTTCGAGAGTAGCTCCGGCGGCGTCGACCTCAAAGAGGTCACGCTCCGGTCGGGCGGCGGCATCGTCGCTGAAGCGAACAACCTCGGAACGCTCGGTCCGGGTGGGTCCGTCGACGTGCCGCTGTCCACCACGTTCACGAGCGCAGGGGAAAAACAGCTCAAAGTCCACGTCTCCGGCCGCCACGAAAACGGGAACGTCATCAACGTCGAGTACCCGGTCATCGTGACGGTCGAAGAACGAGACGTGCGGGCTGGCCTCTCGGTGGGCGAACAGACGAACGACACCGTCAACGTGGAGTTGACCAACTACGGGAACACGAACCTCTCGAACGTCGAAATCACCGCGTCAGTAAACGGTTCCCAGATTGCCCAGCGGTACACCGCGAATCTCGACCCGGACGCGAACCGCTCTGTCGTGTTCGACACCGCCGATATGAGCGACCGGGTCGTGCTGTTCACTGCGACGTACACCGTCGACGGAGAGACGTTCACGACCACGCTGTCGGAGGAGATAGACGACGACTCGGTCCCCGGAGAGATTCGACTGACGAGCATCGAGACCACGCAAAGAGCCGGCTCCGTGACGATACAAGGCGACGCCGCAAACGTCGGGAACACGGACGCGAGCTCGGTCTTGCTGACGGTCGAGGAGACGGCAAACGTCACCCACGGTTCGCCGTCCGGCGGCTACTTCGTCGGGCGCGTGGAGGCGAGCGAGTTCGCCACGTTCGACGTGACCGCAGAGCTCAGCGGCGAGCCGACGACCGTTCCCATCGAGGTGTCCTACATCGTCGACGGCGACCGCGTGACGACGACACAGGAGGTGCCACTCGATTCCGGTGGTGCCGCGCCTGTCGCCGCCGGTTCCCAGTCCGAGCAGGGTCCGGGCTCCAATGAATCGCAGTCGGGCGGTTCCCAGCTTCCGTTACCCGTTATCGGGGGCGTGCTGGTGGTCGTCGTGCTCGGTGGGGTCGGCATCTATCGCTGGCGCCAGCACTAGCATGAGTGTCATTGAACTCGCTGACGTCGTGAAACGGTATCAGAACGGCGAGGAGGTCATCGCCGCGCTCGACCACGTCGACTTTCGCGCCGACCGCGGTGAGATGGTGACCATCATCGGCCCGTCTGGGTCCGGGAAAAGTACCATGCTGAACATGATCGGGCTGCTCGACACGCCGACAGAGGGGACGGTCCATCTCGACGGCCGTAACGTGACCGACTTCTCTGAGGACGAACTGACAGAAGAGCGTCGGTCCGGTATCGGGTTCGTGTTTCAGGACTTCCACCTGCTGCCGATGCTGACCGCGACCGAGAACGTCGAACTCCCCTCGATGTGGGACACCTCGGTCGACCGGCACGACCGCGCCCAGGACCTCCTCCAGCGGGTGGGGCTCGGTGACCGACTCAATCACACTCCCGACCAGCTCTCGGGCGGGCAGCGACAGCGCGTCGCCATCGCGCGGGCGCTCATCAACGAGCCGGATATCCTCCTCGCCGACGAGCCGACGGGGAACCTCGACCAAGACACCGGCGAGACGATTCTGACCGAGCTGACTCGGTTGAAAGAAGACGAGAACGTCGCGATTGTCGCGGTCACCCACGACGAACAGATGCTCGAATACACCGACAGCACCGTCCGACTCGTCGACGGCGTCGTGACGGAGGTCTCCGGACGATGAGCGTCGTTGATTTCCTCTGGCGCTTCCCCAGCGTCCAGATGGCGTGGCGGAACCTCGGCCGGAACAAACTGCGGACGATGTTGGCCGCGCTCGGCATCATCATCGGCGTCGTCTCGATCTGTTCGCTCGGAATGGCGACGGCTGCGATTCAACAGCAGGCGACGTCGCAGTTGGGAAGTATCGGCAACGAGGTGTCGATAACGTCCGGTCAGGACAGCGACACGGACGGGGTGACCGACGACCAGGTCGATACGATACGGAATCTGGTGACCGACGCGGAGGTCGTCCCCCAGAAGACGAACTCGACGACGATCTCTTCACGAAACGGACGGGAGGTGAGGGTAAGCGTCACCGGGGTGACGAACGCGGCAGCGCTATACAACCTCACGTCCGGCGAAGCACCCTCCCGGCTGTTGAGCGGCGCGCTCCTCAGCAACAGCACCGCCACGACACTCGGGATTGAGGAGGGCGACCCCGTCGAGTACGACGGCCAACTGTACCGCGTACAGGGGCTCATCGAGGAAGAAAACGCGTTCGGCTTCGGCGGCGGTGAACTGGTGTTACCCGAGTCCGGCCTCTCCGACCAGAACCACTACAACACCGTGACGGTCGTCGCCGAGGATAGCGCGACCGCGACCGAAATCGGTGGGGAGCTGGATCAGTACTTCAACACCGAAGACGAAGAAGAACTCAGCATCAACACGTTCGGGAACGCGGGCCAAGTCGGCGGGTTCTTGGAGACGCTTTCGCTCGCCTTGTTGGCCATCGGCGGCATCTCGCTCGTCGTCGCGAGCGTCGCCATCCTCAACGTGATGCTGATGAGCACGGTCGAACGCCGCGGGGAAATCGGCGTCCTCCGCGCCGTCGGCATCCGCCGCTCCGAAGTGCTGCGGATGATTCTAACGGAGGCCGCCCTGATGGGCACACTCGGCGGGCTCGTCGGGGCGACCCTTTCGCTTGCGGCGGGGCTCGTCATCTTCCAGATGATTACTGGAGACCCGCTCGGAGCGCTCCAGTGGAGCAGTGCGCAGTATCTGGTGTACGGGTTCGGGTTCGCCGTCGTTGCGAGCGTCCTCAGCGGGATTTACCCCGCGTGGAAAGCGGCGAACGACCGCCCGGTCGACGCATTGAGAGGCTGAGTCACTCCCGTGGGAACGCCCGCGGCCTCAGCCGCCGGCGGATTTCTGCGTCGTCTCCGAAGCCGGGCCACCCTTGTGCAGTCGCGTGAGCCGGCGAAACACCGAGAGTACGAGTAGATAACAGAGAACAAGCCCGGCAGCGAACGCCCCGGCGACAACCCAGAACACGACCACCCCTCCCGCTTTGAGCAGTCGAACCAGAAGCGACGCCGCGTTGGGCCCTAAATACCCTGCGAGCGTGGTTTTATTCGCCTGTGAGTCTCCGGTGATATCTTGGATGTTGCGGGACTCGACGCCGGCCGCGGTGATAAGAAACCAGCCGGCGAAAACGGTCACTCCATCGAGCGAATACGGCTGCGGCGTTGCTGCAACGACCGAAAACACGGCCACAAACGCCCAGGTGAACCCGACGCCGATAGAGTCGAGCGTCGGATAGCGCTTCAGCCAGCCGTAGCTTCCGAGGACGACGAGGGGAATCTGCGCAAAGAGTAGGTCGCTGACGTTTGCAGTCCCCGTCCGAAACACCAGCAGACAGACCACGAGCTCGTAGCCGAGCAGCGCGAGTAGCTCCGTCACGAGTAGTTCCGTCTGGTACCGTCGCACGAGCTTCGTCCGATACGGCTGATTCACCTCGTCTTCGGCTGTCACCCCCCGCCGGTCTTCGACATATATGAAATAGAACAGGAGCGGTGCGAGCAGCAGCCCTCCCCCAACTGAGAGGGGTGCAACTCCCAACGCGACACCCGTGATTGCAACCGTCGCGGCAGAGAGCAAGCACAACCAGATGTTCAACTGGAAAAACAGGAATCGCATATCCGCGACTCTCATCTCAGTATGCACCTCCTTGAGGGGAGACGTTGCGGTAGATACGGTGTTGACGCCGCGGAGGGTAGTCCGTCCCGGTCATCTCTCGGACCTACCTCGCTGCTCGTACTATACTTGTTTGGTCAGCAACTCGCGACCGAAACGACAACCCGGCCGTCGACTGCCGTTCACGCCCCGTCGGCACCCGTTTCTTTCATTTCCGTGACTAGATATGCGTCTCGGGTGCAAATCTGTGGACTATATTACATAATTCCAAAAAGAATAATTAGCTCCCATCTACTGGTATAGAACACGGTGTTTGACCGATGGCTCACCCTCGAAATCTCCATAGCGCTGATGTATCTTGGGGTGATTCCATCTGTCGTGAACTGCTGTCTTCTCTGGAAGGAACGTGACAAACCAGGAGTCATCTGGTTTATCTTATCGATGGCCACGGGGGGTCTCTGGGCACTATTGTTCGCGACGTTCACACTCATCCCGGACCCGGGTCTCACGTTAGCGGTCGCAAATTTCTTCTGGGTGTCGATTCCGACTGCCGCAGTGACGTTCTTCTTACTCGCGTACGAGTTCGTTTTCAAACAAACGGTCCCGTCAACCGTCGTTGCTGCGTTGTTCAGCCCACTCGCAGTGCTATTCGTTCTCTCCTGGAGTAACCCGTACGAGTTGGTCTTTACAACTGCATACTACGTGACCGCTGATGGGGTGTTACACTTTCCAGTGTTCGACGGACCGCTGAAAGTTCTCGTAACGCAGGTCTATGGCTACCTCCTCGTGTTTCTGGCTGCGGGCATGTTCGTCGGCGAACTGCTCCGGACGAACGGCACACAGCGCCGACAAACCGTGTACCTCTTGGTCGTGTTTTCGATGCTCGTCGGCTCGACGATGGTTAAGGTCGCGGGGGTCGTTCCGATTTATTTCGATCCCACGTCGGTCTTGTACTCGTTTTCCGGACTCTTTTTCGCGTATTCGATTCGAGAACACGGGTTGCTGAAGTTCGTTCCCGTCGCTCGCGAACAGACGTTTGATGAGATTACGGACCCCATCTTCGTGATTGGCTCTTCCGGGCACATCGTGGATGCGAACCGGGCCGGGAGCCAACTGTCTGATCAGAGTGTCATCGGGACCAAAATCGAACAACTCATCTCCGAATCCGCCGTGTCTTCGGACGAACAAGACACCGGCGTCATCAAATTAGAACTGGACGGCGGCACGCGGATATTTTCCATCGAAGCATCCGAAATCGTCTACGGTCGGGGCGTGACCGGGAAAATCGTCGTGTTGAGCGATATTACGGCGCTCAAGGAGCGCGAAGAGGAGTTAGATCTGCTCAAGCAAGTTCTCTCGCGTATCTTCCGGCATAACATTCGGAACGACCTCAACGTAATCGCGGGGTTTGCGGCGATTATCCGAGACTCAACGAACGGCGAGACCGCGCGGTCGGCGGACCGCATTCACACGCGTTCGATGAAAGTCGTTGACCAAGCGGCGAAAGCGCGGAAGATCGAGACCGTGCTGTCGTACGCCGAAACGGACCAGCGCCCGCTCGAAGAGTACCTCTCCAAGGTCAAACAGAACATGCCGGCCGAGCTGTTGAGCTGTGTCTCGTTCGCTGTCGACGACGTCGTACTCGACGCACACCCCCGGTTTGACCTCGCACTCACCGAGTTAATCGAGAACGCTATCTCTCACCACTCCGGCGAGGAGCCGATTGCTGTGCGCGTCACAACTGACGTGTCCCCGACGGACGTGACGATTATCGTCGAGGACAACGGACCGGGGTTACCGCCATCCGAATTCGCCGTGTTAGAAGCCGGCGAAGAGACGGACCTCGAACACGGGTCCGGTATCGGTCTGTGGTTGGTCTACTGGATCGTCTCCCGCTCGAACGGGACGCTCAGTGTGCAGGTCTCCGATTCCGGAACGGAAGTTCGAATCACACTGAATCGACCGGACTCGACCCCTGACGTTTAGCAACTCCCTGCGACTCCCGCGTCTCCAACAACCCCAGAGTCGTTCGCGAGAGACCGGACACATCCGATAGAATATTGTGATATTTTAAACTACTACACTCGTGTATCACCTACTTTGATACCAATTCATATTGGGTATTTCACTTGGGAAAACTAGCCTACCTTCTTTTACTGCTCATCTACTGGCTGGTATAGCCAAACTTTGCTGTGAAATTGAGTATAAATAATTGAATTAATACTTATTAAATAGAATTTAACTAGAGTTTTGAATCGAGATTAGTATATAATCTTACTATTCTAAATTTATCTATTTTCTTTTCTCATTGGATATGTGATAATCGAACACTACTGCGCGCCTCGGGACGATAGGTTCTGTGACCGAGCCTCGATGCCAGCGTCGTTCTGTTCTTTCATTCCTGTCCCCCACGCTGTGCGGGTTCCGGTGCTCGGTCGCGCGCGAGTCCGGGACTCGCCACTCGTCCTCCACGGCCATCTCCATCGGTGTCGTCGCGTACGCTTTTACTGATCGCGCGTGTATCTCGGGGCATGACTGACAGCGGTTCGCCGTGTTGTTCCGGCTCCAGAGCAGACGTCGAGGAGAGCGCACCGTCTCATCACTCGACGACGGATGGGTCGCGCTCGGCAGCCACCAGCGGTTCGACAGACGCGACCGCGGACCTGTCGCGGATGGTCCAGCTAGACGGCGGGACGTTCGTGATGGGAACGGATTCGGATGTCGGCTTCCCCGAAGACGGTGAGGGACCCGCCCGCGAGGTGACGGTTTCCCCGTTCGCTATCGACAAGTACGCGGTCACGAACGCGGAGTTCCTGCAGTTCGTACGGGACACCGGCTACACGACGGAGGCAGAGCGGTTCGGCTGGTCGTTCGTCTTCGAGGACTTCGTCGCGCCGGAGGACGACGACGCGGTGATGCAGAACGTTCCAGCCGCGCCGTGGTGGGTTGCGGTCCAAGGTGCGAACTGGCTGCGTCCGGAGGGCCCCAGTTCGAGCGTGTTGGAGTCGCGGCTCACACACCCGGTGACACAGGTCTCCTGGAACGATGCGGTCGCGTACGCCGAGTGGGCGGGGAAACGCCTCCCCACGGAGGCCGAGTGGGAGTACGCCGCGCGTGGCGGTCTCGAAGGAAAGCGGTTCCCGTGGGGGGACGAACTCCGACCGGACGGAGACCACCGCTGCAACATCTGGCAGGGCGAGTTCCCCGAGACCAACACCGAGGACGACGGCTATTTGCAGACGGCCCCGGTAAACGAGTTTTCGCCGAACGGTCACGGACTGTACAACGTCTCGGGGAACGTCTGGGAATGGTGCGCGGACTGGTTCAGTCCGGACTACCACACGACCGACGACTACGACCCCCACGACCCGACCGGTCCCGACGACGGTGACAACCGGGTGATGCGCGGGGGGTCGTATCTCTGCCACCGGTCGTGGTGTAACCGGTACCGAGTCGCCGCACGGTCGAAGAACACGCCGGACAGTTCGACGGGGAACATGGGCTTTCGGTGTGTGGCTGACCTCGACTGATCGTCTCCTCGTGCTGAAGCACCCGAATACCACCATGATGGGTTTGGTCACGCCGAGCCCTCGGCGGTGGTTTGCGGGTGTGGGTGCTCCTCGCAGAGATGGTCGGTGCGCTGTGGTGCCGACGATAATAGAAGGTACCGCAGGAGGTGAATTAGCTGCCTAAGCGTCAGTCTTCACTGAGGAACTCAGGAGTTGGCCCAGTTTTCAAGTTGGTATCTGTCTGGGTCCGCTGGTACAGTACCCGCAGGGCGAAAATCACGATCCCCGTAGAGAGGAACAGCCCGTACCACATTGCGCCAGTGGAATTCTGTACCGCGACGTTGACATACATGGCAATCAGGCAAAGCGCTGCGGCCAGAGAAGACCACCGCACGATAGCAGGATGTAAGTAGGCCTTATTTTTGAATTCCTTCCGTTCGAATATCTCTGGATACGTCGACGGAAGACGGAAGCCAGTTAGACAGACGAGAATCGGCGGGCCGAGGATTGCGAGTGTCCCACCGCTCACCATGTCGTAGATTGGGATGTTCAAAAGCGACCCTGCGATGGACGTGATTGCAATGAAGATGAGCACGTATGCCGGCTCGCCGTGAGCATTATTTTTGGAGATGATTTTGGGTAGAATCCCGTCATTTGAGGCGGCAGACACGTGTCTATTCGTAATTGCGACGATCCCAATTACGGAGGTTACACCAGCTAACGCCGCACCAATCGTAGAGAGGATGAGCACCTCTGGTGGAAGATACTGGCTCGTGACAAACCGGAGCGTACGGTTCTGGAGGTCGCTATACGGAACGATCCCAATACTCACAAACACAATGAGTGCAGAGATCACAGCGGTAACCCCGGTGCTCGAGATAAGCAGCTGTCCAAACGTCTTTTCGGGATTTTTGATCTCCCCACTCAGGTCTATCAACGAAATACTCCCGAGTACCGTCCCAAACATCAATCCGAATGAGGAGAGAATCGGAGAGGCTCCTGTCGGGATGAACGGTGTGTAATTATCGACATCCATGTGCGGGATACCTGAGAGAAGAATAATCCCCATCGAGACTAGAAGGATAGCTGCCATTAGAACCTCTATGCGACCGACAGCGCGGAGACCAAACCAAACGACTGTGACTGTTCCGAGTAAGAGTGAGATAGTGAACACCGAGACAGGAACAGCAGGAATGAGCTGATTGAGATACGATGCCCCAGCGATCACGAGGACTTGGACGAGTACAAACCCGGCTATCGCTATTTGTGCCCAGATAATCGTCCACCCAATGAATTTGCTCACACTTCGGTTCTCCGGGACCAACATTCGAGTTGGGTAGTAATAGTGCCCGGGAGAGATTGGCCAAATCTTAGATAATGAGATGTATGCCGGGGCAGCCAGTATAATTGGAATCGTTGCCAGCAGTGTGAGAGCTATTGTAACCGGTCCCGTCACTGATGCTGCGATGATCGGCGTCGTCCAAAGTCCACCACCGATGTTCAATCCGATTGCAACGGCAAATCCGGCTATCCAGCCGAGCTTGTTACTATTGTCCATGTATTTTTTGACTCCAAAGAGTGATTCAGGCCTACATTATAAATAATTTATGACCCTTGGCTACGAATACCACGGTTGAATCATCTCTCGTGCACTCGATGGCAGTCAGCGTGGAATCCCCCCGCAAGAAATGGAATCGGTGTGGGTATGCAGTTGCAAGAGGCTTCGATATGAGGAAGAACTAACACGGCGTACAAAGATGACCGGATATGGCTTCAGCCCACCAGCCGAACATCCTCTGGATATCGCTCGAAGACACGAGTCCTCGATTCGGATGCTACGGAGACGACGTCGCTCAGACGCCGAACATCGATAGTATCGCCGCTGACGGGCGCGTCTACACGGAGGCGTGTGCGACGGCGGGCGTCTGCGCCCCGTCGCGGGCATCGGTCATCACCGGCTGCCACCAGACGGCAATCGGCACGCACCACATGCGGACGAAGCACATGAACGAGGACACGCCGAAACTCCCTACGCCGTACTCCTCGGTCCCACCGCACTACGTGACGGCGTTCCCGGAGTTCCTCCGTGCGGCGGGCTACTACTGCACGAACAACTCGAAGACCGACTATCAGTTCGACAACCTCGGCGAGAGTCAACACGACTTCGACGCTCCCGTCTCCATCTGGGACGAGAACCACAAGGACGCCCACTGGCGAAACCGACCGGACGACGACCAGCCGTTCTTTGCCGTGTTCAACCCGATTCGGACCCACGAGAGCGGCATGTGGGAAGAGGGGCTCGTCGGCGTCAACGGTGAGCCGGAAACCGACCCCGACGCCGTGGACGTGCCGCCGTATCTGCCGGACACCAACGGCGTCAGGAAGGCCATCGCGCGGCAGTACGACAACATCGCGCGGTCCGACGAGGAGGTCGGGCGACTCCTCCGGGAGTTACGAGAAGACGGGCTGGCCGACGACACTATCGTGTTCATCTGGAGCGACCACGGCGAGGGCCTCCCGCGCGCGAAACGGTCGCTGTACGATTCGGGTATCAACGTCCCGTTGGTCGTCAGATGGCCGGGCGAAATCGAGGGCGGCGAGCGGAGCCAGCGTCTCGTGAGCCTGCTCGACCTCGGACCGACCGTTCTGTCGCTCGCCGGCGTCGATATTCCGACGTGGATGCAGGGCCGGCCGTTCCTCGGGCCGGGCGCGGACGAGCCACGGGAGTCCCTGCTCGCGGCGCGGGACCGCATCGACGAGAGCTACGACATGGTGCGCGCGATTCGGACTGACCAGTACAAGTACATCCGGAACTACGACCCGACGAACCCGCCGCTGGTCTGGGTTCCGTTTCGGGCGCGAGGCGAGGCGATGCAGGACCTCCTTCGACTCCACGCGGAAGGCGAACTCGACGGCCCGGCCGCGGAGTTGCTCTCGTGCGATCGTCCGGTCGAGGAACTCTACGATGTGGCGGCGGACCCCCACGAAATCGACAATCTCGCGGACGACCCCGCCCACTCGGAGACGCTGGCAGAACTGCGTGCGGTGATGGACGACCGACTGGACGCGCTCGGTGACCGGGGCCATCTCGACGAGACGCAGATGGTCGAACAGATGTGGCCCGGCGGGGAGCAACCGGTGACCGAGACCCCGACGTTCGTCCCGAACGCACCGGAAAACAGGATGACTGCGGCGACACCAACGGGTGGCGAGTTCACGGCTCCGACGACGATCACGCTCCATTGCGACACGCAGGGGGCGTCTATCGTGTACGCCACGGGTGAGACTGACGACTCCCGCTGGAAGCTCTACACGACACCAATCGAACTGGACGAGGGAGAGACGACGATACGGACGAAGGCGATTCGGTACGGCTACGAAGAAAGCGACGTTCGAGCGGCGAGTTTCACCGTCAACTGAAGCCGCGACGGTACTCCTTGAACGGTGTAATCACGTCCGATTCGAAGACGAGCGGGAGACGCTGCGTCGCCCGGTCGCTTACAGCGTCAGTTCGAACTCGACGTCTCGCGCCGACCGACCGATTTCGATGGTGAACGGCCCTTCGAGCGCGGTCCAGCCCGCGGTCTCGTCGTACTCCGTGAACGCGAGGTCGTCGAGGTCGACGTCGACGGTCACCGTCTCACCGGCCGGAATCGAAACGGCTTCGAAGCCGCCGAGTTCGCGGACGGGCCGGTCGTCGCTCGCGTTCGAGGGTCGGACGTACGCCTGCACCACCTCGCGACCCGCCCGGTCGGAGACGTTTTCGACCGTGACTTCGACGCGGCGCTCGTCGACGAGTTCCGCGCCGCGGTATTCGAACGCCGCGTAGGACAGCCCGTAGCCGAACGGATAGACGGGGTCAGCCTCGGTCGCGTCGAAGTACCGGTAGCCGACGAGCAGGTTTTCGTCGTACTGCACCTCGCCGTCGATTCCCGGGAACGTCGCGTCGTCGGTCACCGGGTAGTCTTCCTCGTTCGCGAAGGTGACCGGGAGCCGTCCCGATGGGTCGGCGTCACCGAACAGGACGGCCGCGAGCGCGTCGCCGTCGGCCTGTCCGGGGTACCACGACTCCAGAACCGCGCTCACGTCGTCGCGCCACGGGAGTTCGACGGGGCCGCTCGACTGGACGACGACGACGGTGTTGTCGTTGACCGCCGCCACGTCTTCGACGAGTTCGTCTTGCCCGCCGGGGAGCGTGAGGTCGTCGCGGTCGACCGCCTCGGCGGCGGCGTCCTCGACGACGACGACGGCGACATCGGCGTCCGCCGCCGCCGAGACCGCATCGTCGAGTGTGGGGTCCGGTCGCTGGTCGTCGCCCTCGTCGTCGCCGCCGAAGAACGAGACTTTCTCGATGGGCGGGACGCCGCGCTCGACGGTGACGCTGCCCGTCGCGCGCGCGTCGATTCCCGTCGCCGTCGGGGCTTCGTGGAGCGCGTCCATCTCCGATGACCCGCCGCCCGTCGAAATCTCCTCGACGCCGGGGCCGATGACCGCAACGTCCGCGTCGTCCGCGAGCGGGAGTGTGCCGTCGTTCTCCAAGAGGACCGTCCCGCGAGCGGCGATGGTCTCTGCGAGTTCTCGGTGGCCGTCGTCCTCGGGTGGCGATGCCGCACGGCCCCCGCCGAGCACGCCGATGCGCTCCATCTGTCGGAGTATCCGCGTGACCATGTCGTCCAGTCGCGCGTGCGGGACGTCCCCGCGTTCGACGGCTTCGCGGAGCGGGCCGCCGAAGTTGCCGGTGTTGGTCATGTCCGGCATCCCGTCCGAAACGTCCGCGGTCTCGCCGAAGACGGCGTCATCGTCGTCTTCGGGGGGTTCGAGGTCGAACATCTCCCAGAGTTCGTCGCGGGTGACGCCCGGCATTTCGAGATCCAGCCCCCCGTTGGCCGACTCGACTGTGCTGACGGCTCCGAACCAGTCGGAGACGACGTAGCCGTCGAAGCCCCACTCGCCTTTCAGCACGTCAGTGACGAGCGGGCGGTTCTCGCTCATGAACGAGTCGTTGACGCTGTTGTAGGCGGTCATGACCGACCCGGCACCGGCGTCGACGGCCGCTTTGAACCCGGGGAGGTAACACTCCCTGAGCGCACGCTCGCTGACGCTC
Organism: Haloferax sp. Atlit-109R; assembly: GCF_003665865.1. Taxonomy (NCBI): domain Archaea; kingdom Methanobacteriati; phylum Methanobacteriota; class Halobacteria; order Halobacteriales; family Haloferacaceae; genus Haloferax; species Haloferax sp. Atlit-109R. The sequence continues at coordinate 773,920 of NZ_QPLO01000002.1, read as the reverse complement.
ACGTTCACCGACGCTCGGTGTGTCTCTTGGTTGTTGGCGACGTAGTGTTTCGGGGTCGCGATGACGTCGGCCGACTGGATACCCTCGACGGCCGCCCCGGCGAACGCGGCCGTGAGAACGGGGTCTTCGGAGTAGTATTCGAAGTTCCGTCCGCAGTGCGGCACCCGAATGAGGTTGAGTCCGGGACCGAGCAGCGCGTCTTGGTCGCGGGCGTTCGCCTCGCGCCCCATGGCGGCCCCCTGCTCGCGCGCGAGATTCGGGTCGAACGTCGCCGCGAGGGCAATCGACGCGGGAAACAGCGTGGCGGGCGCGCCGTTGACGCGGACGCCGAGCGGTCCGTCGGCCAGCCTGAGCTCCGGAATTCCGAGTCGGTCGACGCCGGGGAGGTAGCCCGTCGCCGTTCCGTCCGGGTCGACCGCGCCGTGGACGAGTTGGATTTTCTCTTCGAGCGTGAGTTCGTCGACTACCGTCTCAACGTCGGCTTCGGCGGTTTCCATCCCTGTGGTCAAATGCCGGCAAACGCTCATAAAACGATTGGAAATATGACTAGTATTACTCGCCGGCTCGCCGCCCCGGATTTCGGGTCGAAACCGAACACTGCACTCGAACGACCGGAAGGAGAACTTCGGAGTCTCGCCTTGAAGCACCGCTGTCTCCCGTTCGGTCGGGAGAGCCATCCCATCGACATCATATCCGTATTACTAGTATTTCTAAAACGGAATCGAATGCGCGGGGTCGACGCGTTCACGTTGGGACTCGACGCGATGTGTGCGTCCCCGCGACCAAAGATTACACGAATAAGAGTGTAATCTCATCTCGCGCCCACCCGACGTTCGGTCCGTGCCCGTATTTAGTTCGGCGGTACAGGTGTGTATAAAACGAACCTCGCGAGTCGGTAATACCGGTATTACGAAATCGCCAGCGTCTGGGTTCGGTCGCCGACGAACAGCTCGTACGCCCCGCTTTCGAGCGTCCGGGAGCCGTCCGGTTTGACGACCCGGAGGTCGTCGGCGGTGAGCGTTATCGTCACCGTTCGCGTCTCGCCCGGCGAGAGTGTGACCTTCGTGAAGCCCTGCAACTCACGGACGGGCGTCACCACGGAGCTGTGTCGGTGCTCACCGAACAACTGGACCGTCTCGGTTCCCGCGCGGTCGCCGGTGTTCGTCACCGTCACCGACACGGTCACCTCGCCTCCGTCAGCGATGGTCTCCTCGGACACGTCGAGCGAGTCGTACGTGAACTCCGTGTAGCTCAGCCCGAAGCCGAATTCGAAAAGCGGGTCGTACGACGGGAGATGTTCGTCCATCCCCAACGGACTCGGATGCGGAAGCCAGTCGTGTCGAACCGGGAAGTCGCCCATCGAGCGGGGGAACGTAATCGGCAGGCGACCGGACGGGTTCGTGTTCCCGACCAGCACGTCGGCAATCGCGCGACCGCCTTCGAGACCGGGGAAGAACGCGACGACGACCGCGTCGACCTGGTCGAGCACGTCCGTCAGAACCAGCGGTCGCCCGGTGACGAGCACGAGGACCGTCGGCGTGTCGGTTGCGGCCACGGCGTCCAGTAGGTCCCGCTGTGCCGATGGCAGTTCCAGCGAGTTCCGTTGCGGGAAGCCGCCGTTCTCGCCGCGTAGCGACGCCGGGCCGAACTCGTGGAGGTACCACGGCTCACCGAGGACGGCGACCGTCGCGTCGGCGCGTTCGGCGCGACTTGCGACGGCGTCTCTCCCTGCGGACTCGTCCGAACCCACGCCCGGTTCGTACGTCACCGTCGTTCCGTCGTCAACGACGTGTTCCAAGCCGTCCCGAACGGTCGGGCCTTCGTTTTCGTCGAAGTCGAACACCGTCCAGCCGCCGAGGAGGTTATCGAGCGAGTCGGCGTTCGGCCCCGTCACGAAGAGTTCGTCCACGTCGCCCAGCGGCAGCGTCTCCTCGTCGTTCTGCAAGAGGGTCACGGACTGTCGGGCGGCTTCCCTCGACACCCGCCGGTGTTCCTCGGACCCCACGTCGATGATTGCAGACCGCGGTGAGACGTACGGGTCCTCGAACAGCCCGAGTTCGAACTTCAGCGCGAGGATGCGCCGCACGCTTCGGTCGAGTAGTGACTCCGGGAGGTCGCCCGACTCGACCAGTTCACAGAGCGTGTCCGCGTGCTGGGTTCCCCCCACGGACGCGATGTCGAGTCCGGCGGTCGCGACTTGTTCGACCGCCTCGGCGAACGATGCGGCGGTCTGGTGCCGCTCGACGAGCATCCAGACGGCGAGCCAGTCGGAACAGGTCACGCCCTCGAACCCGAGGCGGTCTCTGAGGAGGTCGGTCAGGTAGAACGTCGAGGAGTGCGCGGGTTCGTTCCCGAGCGCGTTGTACATGGGCATCACCCCCGCGACCCCCTCGTCGATGGCGCGCTCGAACGGCGGGAGGAAGACGCGTCGGAGCGTCCCCATCGAGATATCGACGGGTGCCGTGTCCTCGCCGCGGGTCGGCTCACTGCTCGCCGGGTAATGTTTCACCGTCGCCGCGACTGACGTGGGGTCGCGCAACGACTCACCTTGGAGGCCCCGCGTCTCCGCCGCGACGAACGCCTCGACGAGCGACGAGGACTCACCGTACGTCTCGTACGTTCGCCCCCACCGGGGTTCTCGGGCGACGTCCGCGGTCGGAGCGTAGTTCTGGTTCGCGCCGGTCGCCGCCATCTCGACCGCCGTGATTCGCGCGGCGCGCTCGGCGAGGTCGGGATTCCACGTCGCCGCCATGGCGAGATTGTGCGGGAACACGGTGGCTCCCTCGATGTGCGCGTGGCCGTGAATCGCGTCGACCGGGACGAGAAGCGGGATGCCCAGCCGCGTCTCGTTCACGGCGACGCGCTGGAGTTGATTCGCGACGCGGCCCGCGACGACGGCGGTGTTGTACGGCGAGAAGCCGGTGCCGAACGGCGTGGCCGACCCGACCTGGTGGTCGCGGATGGCGTCTTTGGCGTCATCTAACGTCGTCGTCCAAGAGGTCTCGCGCTGTAACACGGTGAACGAGCCGACGTGCAGCCCCACCATCTGCCCGGCTTTCTCCCGGAGCGTCATGCGCTCCAGCAGGTCAGCGACCCGGGCCTCGGTCGACTGACCTGAGTCCATGTATGGCGGCTGGCTGGTCATACTAGACGATGCTGTGAAACCCATATCAAACTACCTCCGATGCGGGGAAACTGTTATGCCCGCGGCGAGTAACCCGTAATACGAGTAATACACGATGTCTCTCACAGCGATATTCGACACGGATGCCACCGCTTTCCGGGAGGCTCACGCATGACTGACGACGAACCCACGGACGCCCCGGAACAAAGCCCGCTGGAGCATCAAGAAGCGCCGACCGGGCTCGCAAAGCAGTGGTCAAACCGGTCGAACCAGCAGACGACGCTCCCGAACGACGACCTCGACGTGAAATCCGAGTGGGTGGGGATAACCGTCTACCTCCCCGCGGAACTCCGCGAGGAGCTGGAGCTGGTGTTCCGAGAACACAGCCTCGAATCGAAGCGGTCGAGCGGTGCCGAGCTAAAGAAACTCCGGCACTACTACCCGCTCGTCGTCGCACTCGGTCTCGAACTGCTCGAAGACGCCGAACCGCGAGACATCGCGCCGCTTCTCTCCTACGTGATGGACCAGTACGAGACCGAACAGTAAGTTCACTATTGGGCCGGCAGATTCGACCGCGATATCGCCGCGTTCGGCGGGCTCGGCTCACTCATCGGGGTGGACCGGCGCGTCGAGGATGATTAAAGCGCTGTCGCAGGACTACTCGTCGCTCGGTCTGCGCCGGTCGACTGCGGCGCTCGCTCGTTAGGTCGTGGTGTCCTTGGTATCGAGGACCCCCGTGGTAAACACTGATTCGAGACGCGATTACCGCGAACAATCCCCTATATAGTAGTGCAAATACTATTCAATAATATCTAGATAGAATATATTAGAAGCGACGATATAGAATATCTATTCTCAGAGCTATTTTGAAGTTTTTGACTTATATTGGTATAAATGGAGTTATACTATTCAATTATGATGTAGATAAGTATTTATCTGAGATTTTCCCAACTCTAGTTTGATTTCAGCAATAATGCCATTTCTCAAAGATAGCTAATTCTCTCCACAAAAAATATACTAACATGTATATTCATCTGTTAACTCAGATGGCTGTATTGTTCAAATAGAGCACATATGTGGTGAAGATACTGACCGACCGGCCTGCCTCACGGTGAGTCGTTCGCGGCGGACGCCCCCCGCTCACCACTCGGCGAGTCGGCCGTCGTCGTGGTGCCAGACGGGGTTGTACCAGTTGACCTCGTCTTGGGAGCGCTCGCGGACGTACCCCTCGTCCACCTCGATACCCAACCCCGGACCGGTCGGTCGCTTGACGAAGCCGTCGTCGAGAACTAGCGTGTTGAACGTGGACTGTACGTGTGTAAGGAGTGCGATACAGTGGCGAACGCGGACGTGAATGGTGCAGAGAATATTCGACAAAAGGTACTCTCAAGTCTCGCCACGGATGGCGGTGATAGGGATAGCGGCTGGTTGGCACAGCCAGCGGTTCACCTGTTCGACCGTAGTGAGGGCCGTTTCGCCCCACGAGAACAAGTTGCTAACCGCGAACCCTAATATCCCAACTGCGGTCGGGATTCCCGCGTTGACGAGACGCTCTGCGCCTCGTTCGCACACCAGAACGCTCTGCGTTCTGGGGACGTCTTCAGGCGCGGGGAGATGTCAACGGGGTTGGAACCCCATCGCCCTGACTGCGCGCGCCAGCGGCGGCTATCGGGGTCTGCGGGCCGTCGAGTCGACTCACCGGCCGGTATCTCGAAGAGGACATCACCGGGCAGGTCATCAGCACCGCGAAATCTATTCAGGTCGACCTGACGCGGTGAGTCGCGACGCTGTCGAGGGCGGTTTCGAGGCATTCGAGTGCGAGGTCGAGTTCGCGGTCGGTCACGTCGAGCGGCGGCAGGAGGCGAAGCGACCGCTTACCGCAGCCGAGCGTGAGAAGCCCCTCGGACAGCGCGGCCTCGAGGACCTCGTCGCGACGGTCCTTGGTATCGAATTCGACGGCAGTCATCAGCCCGAGGCCACGCACGTCAGTGAGACAGGGGGTCCGCTCGGCGAGCCGAGAGAGGTCCGAGCGGAACCGCGTGCCCTTTTCGGTCGCGTTCGCCATGAGGTCCTGTTCCTGAATGACGTCGAGCGTCAGCGTGCCCTGAATCGACGCGAGGATGTCGCCCGCACCCCACGTCGATGACAGTCGCGCTTCGGTGTCGGGGAACAGCGCTTCGTTCGCCACCGTCGCGCCGACCCGAAGCGCCTTCGCGCTGGTGATGACATCCGGTTCGAGGTCGTAGTGGTCCGAGGCCCACAGTTCGCCGGTCCGACCCACGCCGGACTGAATCTCGTCAGCGATGACGGGGATGTCGTGTTCGTCGCAGATGGCCTGTACCTCGCGCATGAACGCCTCGCTCGGGACGTGGTAGCCGCCTTCGCCCTGAACGGGTTCGAGGATGAGGAACGCCACTTGGTCGGCGGGGAGGTGACCGTGGGTATCGTCGAGTTTGTCGCGCAGCGTTTCGAGGCCCGCCATCGAGTACGGCACGTCGTGGATGCCGCTCACTTCGGGGAACTTGCGGCGGTGGACGGACTTCGAGCGGTTGAGCGAGAGCGCGCCGAGAGTGCGGCCGTGGAACGCCCCGTCGAAGGTGATGCCGTACTTCGGGGTCTCGCAGGCGTCGTAACAGATTTTGATGGCGTTTTCGACCGCTTCGGCCCCGGAGTTCGACAGGAACACCGTGTCGAGGCCGTAGTGGTCGGTGAGGTCGGTCAGGCGGTCCATGAGGTGGGCCGGCCCGGGCAGCGACGCCGTCTCGGGCGACCCGCCGGTGCTCACGTAGAAGTCCTGACCCGCGATTTTCATCGGGTCGACGAGGTCGAGGTCGTCGAGGCGGGACCGCAGTTCGGGGTTGTTGTAGCCGAGCGGCGCGGCCGCGACGTGGCTCGTGAAGTCCAGCAACACGTTGCCGTCGGGGTCGGTACAGAACGGCCCGACGGCGTCTTTGGTGATATCCCACACGAACTCGTAGACGTACGTGCTCGTCGCGGCGGTCGACTGGTGATACTCGACCCACTCTGAGGCCTTCGGTCCCGGGAGCGACGTGACGGTCGGCTCGACTGAGTCTCGATCCATACGAACACCCTGGTGGACAATGTAACATAAAACTACCTAGAAAAATGATCAACGTCTTCAAATATGGGCATCGGTAGCCGAACGTCTGATTATCAGGAGAGGTTGTTTGATAATAACGAACTATATCGGAGCGTGCGAACGCGTCGCAGGTCGCGAATCGGCGGCGGTTCGCGCCGAGGGCGCTCCTCGTGAGGTGACTCGCCACGCGCCGGAGTCGCGCGACGTTTGGAATCGTCAAAGTCCGGCTCACCGGGACGGGTCGAACGTGGTCGTTTCGAGGTTCACCTCGATGATGTTCGCCGCCTGCATCACGAGTTCGGGGATTTCCGAGCGAAAGCGGTCCCCGGAGAGTCGGCTCGTCGGCGCGGTGACGCTGACCGCCCCGCAGACGTCGCCGTCGACGCCGCGAATCGGTGCACCGATAGAGCGCATGCCGCGAAGCTCCTCTTCGTCGTTGACCGCGTAGCCCCGCTCGCGAATCTCCTCGAGTTCGTCGAACAGGCGGTCGGCGTCGGAGATGGTGTTGTCGGTCTGCTCGACGAGCCCCTGGTCGTCGACGATGTCGCGGACGCGGTCGTCGTCGAAGTGGCCGAGCATCGCCTTCCCGGTCGCCGTACAATGGAGGTACTGCGGGGCCTCGCGCATCCGCAGGTGGTAGTCGGTCGCGACCGCGTTGTCGCCGCGGCTCTCGTAGATGGTCACCTCCTTGCCGCGGGAGACGACCGTCAGGTGGACGTACTCGCTGGTCGTCTCTGCGAGTTTGTCCACCTCGACTTGCCCCGCGCGGTACAGCGGCGTCTCGTTGCGCACGGTTTCGCCCATCGTGACCAGTCGGAGGCCGAGGCGGTAGCGGCCGTCGTCCTTCGCCACGAGTCCCTCCGCTTCGAGCGTCGCGAGATAGGTGTGGACGGTCCCCTTCGAGGCGTCGAGTTCGTCGCAGACGTCGCTGAACGTCGGGTCGGACCGCCGCTGTATCGCGGCCAGAATCTCGCTCGCCGTCTGTACGGATTTGATTCGACGCGGGCCGTCCGCGGGGCGACTGTCGTCCATACGACCCCGAACTCGGTGGAGTGCTATTAGTTCTGTTATATCAAACTGCGATTCGACTGACAACCCCGTTTGTCCGCTCTAGTCGCCATCTTGTTTGACTTTATCAAACATTCGCTGGTGAAATCTCCAAATAAAAATTTATATGGGACATTCATGATTGTTCGAGTGGTATGGTCTGTCAACCATCTGGCCGCCGCCGGGATGCGCCCGCGGTGGACCGGGTGCGAGCGCGCACGTATCGGCTTCCAACGACGGTCGGTGAACGCGGACCGACGGCACGCGCCGACCGCGCCGGTCCGGTCTCGGGCGGCCTCGGCCGCGGAACCCCGACGGGGCGGGCGGGCGACGGACGGCGACCGGTGGAGGTGTCACGATGGGGTTAGCGTTCGAGCCCCGCCTGTACGAGGAACTCGACGCCGACGACCGACCCTCGCTGCTCGAAGCGTTGGTCCCCGTCTTCGGGATGCTCGTCTTCCTCGGCGTCGGCATCGTCGTCTACGGCCTCGACCCGCAGTTCCCCCTGTTTTGGGGCATCAGCTTCACCGGTTTGTTCAGTCGGTACTGGCTGGGCATCTCCTGGGCGGAGCTCTACGACGGCATCACCGACAGCCTCCACATGGGGATTCAGGTCATCCTCATCATGTTCGTCGTCTACGCGCTCATCGCGACGTGGGTCGCCGCGGGGACGATTCCGAGCCTGATGTACTACGGCCTCGACCTGCTGACGCCGACGATTTTCCTGCCCATCACGGCGGTGCTCGCGTCGATCGTCACGTTCGCAATCGGGTCGTCGTGGACGGCCGCCGGCACGCTCGGCGTCTCGTTTATCGGCATCGGCGCCGGGTTGGGGATTCCGGCCCCGATGACCGCGGGGGCCATCCTCTCGGGGGCGTACATGGGCGACAAACAGTCGCCGCTGTCGGACACGACGAACCTCGCGGCCGCCGTCACGAACACCGACCTGTTCGACCACGTCAACGCCATGCGCGACAGCTCGCTCGTCGCGTTCGGCATCGCCGTCGTGTTGTACGCGGTCCTCGGCGTCCAAGCCTCCGGGAACATCCCGGTGGGCCGCATCACCGAGATTCAGGGCGCGCTCACCGGGTCGTACGCGATATCGGCGCTCACTTTCGCCCCGCTCGTCGTCACGTTCGGCCTCGCGCTCTACGGCGTGCCCGCGTTGCCGACGCTCGGCGCGGGCGTGTTCGCGGGCGCACTCACGTCGGTCGTGATGCAGGGAACCGCGTTCGGGGCCGTGTGGTCCATCGCGCAGTCGGGAACCTCGCCGTCGACCGGGATGGAACTCGTCGACGGCCTGCTGGCCAGCGGCGGGATGATCGGCGGCGCGTGGGTGGTCACCATCGCCATCGCGGCGCTGTCGCTCGGCGGGATGCTCGAACGCGCCGGCATCCTCGCCGTGCTCGCACACCACCTCGGCCGGCTGAGCCGCGGTGTCGCGAGTCTCACCGGCGTGACCGCCGTCTCCGCGGTGTCGATGAACGTCCTCGCCGCCGAGCAGTACATCAGCATCGTCGTCCCCGGCATCACGCTCCGGAACCTCTACGAGGAACAGGGACTCCAAAGCGAGAACCTCTCGCGGGCTATCGAGTCCGCGGGGACGACGACGAGCGCGCTCATCCCGTGGAACAGCGGGGCGCTGTTCATGGCCGGCACGCTCGGCGTCGGTACCCTCGAGTACGCGCCGTACTACTTCTTCGGCCTGCTGTCGCCGCTCGTCTTGCTCCTCATGGGCGTGACCGGGTGGCAGATTACCTACCAGCCGGGCGAAGCCCCCGGGGACGCCGGCGACCGTCGCGGCTCGCCCTCGTCGACCGACGACTGACGAGGACCCGCACCTACAAACTCCCTCCCGCGACGAGTTCCTCGACCCGCGCGTGGTCGAACAGCTGTTCGTCGGCCCCGAAGTCGGGGTAGTCGTCGCCGTCCTCGTAGGTCGGCCACGCGCCGAACCGCTCGGGATAGAGCTGTTTGGCCGTCATCTCGGTCTGGAACAGGTTCATCAGCGGCCCCTGCCACCGGGTCCCCTGCGGGTAGACGCGGTCGTTCCGGACGGCCGCCAGTTCGCGGCCGACCGGGTCGTCCCGGAGGTTCTGTTTCAGCCCGTCGAAGTCGAACGTCTCCGTGACCGTCCACAGCGCGAGAATCACGTCGGGGTCGGCTTCGAGAAGTGCCTCCACGTCGACCTCTTGGAACGGCCCCGTGAACTCTTCGTCACCGAAGGCGTCGACCGCGCCGAGCGGCCGGGTGTGGGCGTTCCAGTAGCCGGGCGCGTTCAGGCGGAGCAGGTAGATGCTCGACAGGTCCGTCGAGATGGAGAGGTACGCGGCGGTCGGGCGCTCGGACTCCGGCGGCAGGCCGTCTTCGACGGTAGTGAGCTGGTCGTCGCGGACGGACTGGAGCGCTTCGTAGCGCTCGCGTTCGCCGTACAGCGACGCGACGCGCTCGAACAGCTCCCAGAGGTCGTAATACTCGTAGCCGTCGGCCCACTCTTCGGGCGGCGCGGCGTTGAAGTTACTGTAATAGTTCCCGAACCACGGGCCGATGTTGTCCGCGACTTCGTCGGTGTCGGCTCGGTTCCAGTTGTCCTGCGTGGTCACCCACGCGGGGTCGACGAGGTGGAGGTCGCTGTCGAGTTCGTACAGTCGCTCCTTCGTGAAGCCGTACTCGCCCGCCGCGTCCGCCCACTCGATTTCGAAGCCGTCGAAGCCGGCGGTGAAGTATTCGAGCCCCGCGACGGTGCCGTCCCACCAGAGGTTGTTGACGGTGTCGCCCTGCCCGAGCGCGCTCGCCATGTCCGGGAACCACGGGAAGTGGGTGAACACGTTCGTCGGCGGCTCGTCCAACGTGACCGTCCCGACCGGCGACAACTCGGCCGCGTAGCTCGATTCGGTCGTCTCGGTCGCCGTCTCGGTGGCTCCCGCCTCGGCCTCCGTCGCCGTGGCGGTCTCGGTCGCCGTCGTCGTCGCGCCGTCGCCCGACTGCCCGGCACAGCCAGCGAGCGCTCCGCCACCGAAAAGCGCCCCGCCGTACTTCAGGTAATCTCTCCGCGTCGGTTCCGCGTTCTCGTCGGCGTCGTCCAGCATACGAATTAGGCCAGCCTAAAACAATATAGCTGCTTCGAAATTTAGTCCGGCCTAAAACTGAGTGATACGACGGTTCGCGTTCGGGAGTCGACCGGGACTCCGCCGCCGCCCGCGTCGGCGTCGGGTTAGGACTCCGATACGCCGACGACCTGCTTGCCGATGTTGTCGCCGGAGAACAGTCCGAGGAACGCGTCGGGCGCGTTCTCCAGCCCGTCGACGACGGTTTCGCGGTGTTCGAGGTCGCCCGACGCGACCCACGACCCGAGCTGTTCGCTGGCCTGTCCGAAGCGGGTGGCGTAGTCACCGACCAGCAGCCCTTGGACTTTCGCGCGCGGCGCGATGAGCTGCGGGAGCTTTCGCGGGCCGGTCGGTACGCCCTCGTCGTTGTAGTGGGCGATTTGCCCGCAGACGGCGACGCGAGCGTCGAGGTTCAGCTTCGTGAACACCGCGTCGGTGATGGGGCCGCCGACGTTGTCGAAGTAGACGTCGACGCCGTCGGGGGCGGCGTCGTCGAGCGCCGCCCGGTAGTCGTCGACCGCCTTGTAGTTGATTGCGGCGTCGAAGCCGAGGTCGTCGGTGAGCCACGACACCTTTTCGTCGGAGCCAGCGAAGCCGACGACGCGACAGCCGTTGAACTTCGCAATCTGGCCGACGACGGAGCCGACCGCGCCGGCGGCCCCGGAGACGACGACCGTCTCGCCGGGCGAGGGGTCGCCCACGTCGAGCAGGCCGAAGTACGCCGTCCGCCCGGGCATCCCGAGCACGCCGAGATAGGCGGGGAGGTCCGCGACCGATGGGTCGACCGGCGCGACGTTGTCGGCGTCGAGGACGGTGTAGTCGGCCCACGTCCCGTTACCGCTCACGAGGTCGCCCGCGTCGTACGCGTCGCTTTCGCTCTCGACGACTTCACCGACGACGGCCCCCTGCATCGGGTCACCGACCGACCACGGCTCGGCGTACGACTCCGCGTCCCGCATCCGGCCGCGCATGTACGGGTCGACAGAGAGGTACCGCACGCGAACGAGGAGCTCCCCGTGTCGCGGCTCCGGCAGGTCGCCCTCGCGGAGTTCGAAACTGTCCATGTCCGGTTCTTCCTCGGGCCGTTCGGCGAATATCCACTGGCGGTTCGAATCGCGCATACGTGAACACCGACCTGCGGACCAACGACGGTGTTGCTTCCAGCAGCACCCGCCGGTTCGACGAGGGATATCGGGTGTCGGGGTCGGTGCTCCACCGCGACGAGTCGCGCACGTCACCTTCGCTGAACCCAGCCCCTATCTGGCCGGGGCGACTACGGGACAGCGAACGATGCAGGTCGCAGTCATCGGCGCGAACGGCGGTATCGGCCGAGAGCTACTCCCCCGACTCGCGGACGCCGGGCACGACCCCGTCGGCGTCGTCCGCGACGAATCGCAGTTCGAGGCGGTTCGCGACCGCGGCAGTGAGCCGCGACTGGGCGACCTCGAAGGCGACTTCGAATCGGCGCTCGACGGGGCCGACGCGGTCGTGTTCACCGCCGGCTCCGGCGGGTCGACCGGCGCGGACAAGACGCTCATGGTCGACCTCTGGGGCGCTCGGCGGGTGGTTGACGCCTGCGTCGAGGCGGGTATCGACCGCTTCGTGATGATTAGCTCCATCGGCGCGGACGACCCGCTTTCGGGGCCGGAGCCGCTGCGGCCGTATCTGGTCGCCAAGCGGTGCGCCGACGACTACCTCGAACAGTCATCGCTCGACGCCACGGTTCTCCGCCCCACGGCGCTCACCGACGCAGAGGGCACCGGAGCCGTCTCGCTGGCCGTCGACGGACTCGACGGCGACACGCCCGAGATTCCGCGGGCCGACGTCGCACAGGCGGTCGTCGCCAGTCTCGATATCGACCGGACGGTCGGCGAGACGCTGACGCTCACGGGCGGCGACACGACCATCGAGCGGGCGCTCCGCGGGGACGACTGAGTCGGTGAGGCACCCGCGGCCGCGGCGCAATCGGACCGCAATCACGCGGTTTCATATCCTTCCGCCGAGCAGGTAGCGAAACCGTGAGTACGACTGACGACACGACGGGCACGCGACGCGAGACACTGGGCATCGTCGTCGGCTTCTTCCTGCTTTCGACGGCGGCCGCGGCCTACGAAATCGCCCCGGCGAGCGTCTTTCCGGCCATTCAGGACTCCCTCGGACTGAGTTCGAGCGCGGCGGGCTGGCTCGTCAGCATCATGTACGCGACGGCGGTCGTCACGAGCGTCCCCGTCGGCGTCGTCCTCGACCGCTTTTCCGTGCGCCGCGTGGTCGGACTGGCGACCGTCGCGCTCGTCGTCGCCGGCGGCTGGGGCTGGTACGCGGCCACCGCCGGCGCGTTCGGCTGGCTCCTCGCCTCGCGGGTGCTCGGCGGACTCGCCTACGTCACGTTCTGGAACGCGGGCGCGAACGTCGTCGGCAACGCGGTCCCGCCGGCACGGCGCGCGACCGCGGTCGGCGTGTTCACCGCGAGTGCGCCCGTCGGGTTCGCCCTCGGGCAGTTCGGGAGCCCGCTCATCGCAAACGCGGCGGGCTGGCCCGCGATTCTCCCGCTGTACGCCGGGGTCGCCGTCGTCGGCGTCGTGTTCTTCGCGGCCGCGACTCGCCGCCGCGTCCCCGGTGTCGACGCGCCGTCCCCCGACGGGGCGGCACTCCGCGAACTGTTCGGCAGCCGGGCGGTCTGGACCGTCTGCGGGCTCTGTTTTCTCGCCTACTCGCTGTACCTGTTCGTCAACACCTGGCTGCCGAGCTTCCTCGCCAGCGAGTTCGAAATCTCGTTGGCGGCGAGCGGTCTCCTGACCGCGCTGTTCCCCGCCATCGGCGCGGTCGCGCGGTCGACGAGCGGTGTGGTGACCGACCGCATGTTCGGCGGCCGTCGCCGCCGCGTCATCGTCTCGTCGTTCGCCGTCGCCACGCCCGCGGTCGTCGCCTTCGCGTTCGTCTCGGGACTCGGCCCCGTCGTCGGCGCGGTCGTCGTCGTCGGCTTCGCCATCCAACTCGTGACGGGGCTCATCTTCTCGTACATCGCCGAACTCGTCGCCCCGTCGGTGCGAACCACGGCCGTCTCGCTCCTGACGAGCGTCGGCCTCCTCGGCGCGTTCGCCGCGCCCATCGCTGCCGGCGCAATCATCGACTACGCGGGCTACGCGCCCGCGTTCTTCGCCGCGGGCGGCGTCGCCGTCGTCGGCGTGCTTCTGGCGCTCCGCGCGCCGGAACCGTCGCGGGCGTAACCCCGCGCGCCGCTCCGCCGTCTCCCCGCCCGTAACCGCCGCCCTCGTCCGCCGATATTTATATATTAACTATTCAGTCAGCTTATGTATGATGGGAACGGACGACTACGTATGGCCCGCGCAGTCAACCCCGTTCGAACCGACTACTCGAACACCCAGATGGGTCTCATGGGGACGCTCATCGTCGCTGGGATCGCAGTGCTCATGATTCCGTTCGCGCCGTTCATCCTCCTCGGACTGGTGTGGCGGCTGTTCCACTAGGCGCGCCAACCTCCCGACAGGCCGCACTTCGGCACGTGTTTTTTGACCGCCTGACCGTCGGGTGCGCCGCGACGTCCCCGACGGCGAACAGACGACTATGGACACCGACGACGAACCGGTCGGTCGGTTGCTGACGCGGCGGCAGGCGCTCGCGGTCGGCGGAACGGCCGCGGACGACTCGTTTTCGGCCGGTGGCGGCGGCCCGGGCGAGCCACCGAACGAGTCCGAGCCACCGAACGGGTCCGAACCGCCGAGCGACTTCAGCCCGCCGGCCGCGACGAACGACACGACGACCGAGTAGTCGTCGCTCCGACCTTGGCGAGTCCGTCGTGACGCGGCCACCACAGCGTGACGGCGCTCGTTCCTCGGTAGCGACACATACGCATCCCGCGACCCAAGTTCGTCACCAGACCTACTCATTTGTAATACATATCAGAAATTATGCCATTCGATATCGTCGGAGTAGAGAGATATATCTGAAAACCCCGATAAACGCGTTTGAGAGCGACGAGGAACTCAGATAGCTTCGTCGGACTACGACTGCGATTCCTGACTGTCTGAAATCTCAATCTGCGGTTAAATCCACTCTCAGTTTCTCTATGCGAGATATATCGCTTGCTCTCGGACTGTCGGATGAAATCATAAAGTATCTGGATAGTATTGGAAAATATCAAGTATCTATCTAAGACTCGGCTGGGGGAATCGCGACCGATTCCGCGAGGCCGCTCCCCTCCACGGTCGAAGCACCGACGCGGTTGCAGGCGGCTTTGTAGTCACTCGTCGCGCCCATTCCGTCGTCGGGCGTCGGCTCGGCCACGAGTCCGAGCGGTCGTCTACGGATACGCGAGGCGAGTGCCTCGGGGCCTGACTCCGAGGCGGTTCACGTATCGAGGTCGAAGTCGTTCCGGACGAGTTCGACCAGTCGCTCGACGGCCTGTTCGCCGTCGTTACCGTCGGCGGTGATGACGATTTCCTCGTCCGGGCCGACGCCGAGCGAGAGAACGGCGATACTGCTTTTGGCGTCTACTTCCGTCTCCCCGCCGGCTTTCCGCACGGAGATATCCGTCTCGAACTTCGACGCCGTCTGGACGAACATCGACGCGGGGCGTGCGTGGAGACCGGTCTCGTGCTCTACGACTACTGTCGCTGATTTCGCTGCCATCCGTGCGGGCATTTCCCACGCCGGTACTAAGGCTTTTCCGCTAGGCGAGCGCCTTTGCCGGCGGACGCGGACTCGACGCCGGCGCTCGCCGAGGCGACTCTCAGCGACGAGACCCGCGAGGACGTGCGAGCGCTCGTCGACTGAGAACTGGAGGAGAGTGGAATGGAGTGAAGTGGAGTACTGGTCGCTCGCTCGTCGTGAAGCACCACTCCGCGGCGTCGTCTTCTCCCTTTCAGCCGTCGAAATCGACGCAGCGCTCGACGACGAGGTCGAGCAGGCCGTCGGCGTCGCGGCGCTTCGTCAGTTCGGCGAACTCCTCGGCCTGGAAGAGTTTCGCGAGGTTCGAGAGGAACGACGAGTACCCGTCGGTGTCTGTCACGAGGAGTAACACGACGACTTCGGCGTCGACGCGCTCGTCGGGGTTGTCCATGCTCCGGAACGCTATCGACTCGCCCGCGGGCGGCAGTCCGAGGAGCACGGCCTGTTCTGTGACGTGGTCGGGGTCGGCGTGGGGGATGCCGATACCGAACCCCATCGTCGGGATGTCGAGTCCCGTCGGGTAATCGGCTTCGCGTGCCAGAAGGGCGTCCGCGTAGCTCTTGTCGGCCCAGCCTTGGTCGTAGGCGTACGCGCCGAGTTCCGTGAGGACCGCTTCGTCCGTCTCGCCAGTCAGTTCGAGGCTTTCGGTTCGCATCGATGAGTCGTACGCGGGTCTCCGAGAAAAGTGTTGGTACTGGTTCGCCGGCGATGCCGCAAAACGCGGCGACTCGTCGCGGTCGAGTCGCGGACACCGACGGGTAACTGCGCGGTCAGTCGTCGGAGCGACCCTCTGCGCCCGAGGCGTCGACGGTCGAGCCGAGTTTGTTGGGCAGGAGGCCGCCGCCTTTGCCGGTGTGACGACGTTCGACGGTCTCCCGCGCTTTCTCTTCGGACGCGCCGGCGACCATGTACATCCGCTGGGGCCACATCCGAAGCGCGACCCAGATGCCGAGGACGACGACGAGTCCGACCGCGAGGGCGACCGGTGCCGGGATGAGGGCCAGAATGCCCGTCGCGGGCGACCCCGCGTCAGCGACGGGCGACGTGATGAGCCCGCGACCACCGAGGTCGAAGCCCGCGCTCCCAGCCGCCTGCGTCAGGAGCGGAGCCACCGCGGAGGAGATGTAGTGCAGCGGAACCAGCAGGATGGTGCCCGTGACGACCATCTTCACGATGTTGCCGTTCATGATAGGGACCATCAGCGCGAAGAAGAACGGGAACGTCGCCAGGTCGATTCCCCACAGCACGTCGTTGCCGGGGAGGATAATCGACATCACGATGGCGATGGGGACGATGAGCAGGCTGGACGCGATGACCGACTCGTGGCCGATGAGGATAGCCGAGTCGAGGCCAATCGCCATGTCGCGGTCTTCGAACCGCGAGGTCATGTAGTTCCGAATCGACTCCGAAAGCGGCGTCAGCCCCTCCATGAGGATGCCGACCATCATCGGGAGGATGTGCATCACCGCGGCGAACGAGATGCCGGCGGTGAGGATGGCGTACCAGCTCTCGGCGACGAAGAGCGCGTTACTGTAGGCGGCGATACCGATGACGAGTCCGATGGCGAGGCCGACGAAGATTGGTTCGCCGAGGATGCCGAACCGGTCTTGAATCGCGTCGGGGTCGGCTTCGATGTTCCCGAGCGGCGTCTTATCCACCGCCCAGTGAATCGGAATCGCGGTGACGGCGTAGGGTGCCGAGGTCCCGTGCGGAATGGAGATTCCGGGCGTGTCGAACGTCTCCTCGACGGCCGGTTGCGTCCAGTCCGCGGCCACGAGGACGAACAGCCCCAGCGTCAGCCCGACCGCCACCGAGTACAGCCAGTTGTTCGTGCTCATGTAGACCAGTCCGCCGATGAAGGCGAAGTGCCAGTAGTTCCAGATGTCCACGTTGAGCGTGTACGTGAAGCCGATAGCGAAGAGGACGAGGTTCATCACCACGAACAGCGGAATCATCCAGACGCCGAGTTCCGCGATACCGAAGGCGATGGCGGCGGCGGCGGGCCAGCCGACGTCGACCGCCGGAAGCGTGATGCCGGTCACCTCGACCATCTGTTGGGCCAGCGGACTGATGTTCTCGCTGAACAGCCCGATGACGAGATTGATGCCGATGAAGCCGATGCCGATGAGGATGGACGAGCGCGCCGCCTTCAACACGTCCACCCGGAACGCGAGCGCGATGAGGAAGATGATTATCGGCAGGAGGACGCTCACGCCCAACGATTGGATTACGCTGTTGATAGAATTCAACAGGGAACTCACACCACTCTGTAAGAATACGTCTGGTACTGCCATGTTATTAACTCACAACCCTGTCTCAGAATGAGAGTGTCTCTACATAAATGTTGCTGTCATTCGTGAAAGATTCGTGTCGGCGACGTATCGGTCAGCCTTCGAGCGCCGCGGCGATGTCGTCGAGGACCTCGTCTTGGCCGATACCGGTCATGAACGCCGTCGTGTGGATGACCGGGATGTCGAACTTGTCTTCGTTGAGTTGCGTCGTGGTGACGATGAGGTCGAAGTTCCCCGACGAGACCTTGCCGGGGGCTTCCGTCGCCTTCGCCTTGGCGATGGTCCCGATGTCGAGGCCGCGCTCCGGGAGCTTCTCTTTCAGCGCTTCCTTGACGACCGTCGACGTCGCAACCGATGTGCCACACACTACGAGGATGTTTTTCGCTGTCATTGTCGTGTATTGCACATCATCGATGACCACTAAAAAGATTGCGCCGGTCCGACGCGCCGCAGTCCCGAGCGGAGCGAGACGGGACTGTCTGCCGTCGGCGGCCGTCTCAGGGGAAACTCGCGGCGATGTCGCGGAGGAGCGGCTCCGGCTCCGACGCGAGCGACACGGCCGACGCGGCACCGGTCGCGTGACCTCCCTGTTCGAAGGCGAGGCGGACATCTTCGGCGGTCGAGATGCCGCCGCCGACGAGGACGCGAGTGCGCGGATTCTCCGTCTCGACCATCGACATGAAGTCGCGAACGCGGTCGGGGTGCGTCTGCGTAATCGCGCGGTCCGACGAGATGTCCTCGGGCATCTCGTATATCATCGAGTCGGGGTCGAACTCCGCGACCGCGCGACCCATCTCGATGCTGTCGACGCAGACGACCGAGTCGAGGTCCAGGTCGCGACAGCGCTCGATTTTCCACACGAGGTCGGACAGCGTGTCGCGGTTCTCCGCGTGGTTGATGACGACGCCGTCGGCCCCCGCGTCTGCGACGGTCTCCGGGAGGATTTTCCCCATCCCGCGACCGGGCTCGACGGCGTCCATCGCGGGCGCGGTGACGGCGAGGTCGGTGTGTTCGGTTATCAGCCGGATGTCCGGCAGTTGCGGCGTCAACACGAAGCGCGCGTCGGTCTCCGCCTCTATCGTTTCGAGCAGCCGCGCGAACGCGAGCGCGTCCTCGCCGCTCGTGTCCGGATACACCTTGAAGTTGACCTGAAAGTGGGGGTACGGAAGGTTCATGAGCGGGTCCGGGAACTACCTCGGGGAGTCATAACAGCGTCGCCGCCTCCTCGATAGTCGCGCCCTTGTGGACGATGGCCGAGAGCGCGTCGATGATGGCCGCGGGGTCGTCCCGCTGCCAGACGTTCCGGCCGAACATCACGCCCTGCGAACCGGCCTCGACGGCACCGTGGACCATCTCCAGTACCTCTCGGTCCGTCTCGACGGTGGGGCCGCCGGCGATGTACGTCGGCACCGGCGCGTTGTGCACGATGCGCTCGAAGCCCGTGGGCGGGTACGGGGTCTTCAGGATGTCCGCGCCGAGTTCGAAGCCGAGGCGGTTGGCGTTGACGAGGTAGTCGGTGTCGAACTCGTCGTCAGCGCGCTGGCCCCAGAGTGTGGGCTCGACGATGAGCGGAATCCCCGCGTCGTCGCAGTCTTCGGCCGCGGCCGCGACGAACTCGGCGTTCTCCTTCAGCACGTCGGGACTCTCCCGCCCGAAGACGAGCGCGACTTTCGCGGCGTCGGCCACCTCGGCGCAGTCCTCGACGCTGAACACCTGGGAGTGGATTTCGGCGTTCTCGACGTCGCCCGGCATCGTCGAGTCGTACAGGAGGTCGAGCGTGCCGATGGTGTGGACGTCGGCGGCGTCGATTCGGTCCTCGAAGCGCTTCAGAAACGGCACGCTCGCCAGGATACCGTCGGGGCCGGCATCCAACACCGTGTCGAGGAGCGCCGCGGGGTCCTCGAACCCCTCAAGCGAACCCCAATGGAGGCCGTGGTCGATGGCGACAGTCACCGATCGTCCGAGTCGTTGGTTCGTCATGGTTATCGTAGAATCGTCGTGGTAATCGTTCGCTCGCGCGGGCCGCACAGTTCGAAGAACATGACCTCTTCCCAGGTCCCGAGGTCGAGCTCCCCGTCGCGGAGGACGAGAAGGACCGGTCGCTTGATCATCGCGGAGATGAGGTGCGCGTGGGCGTTCGGCTGCTCGCCCGCGGTGATGTGGTCGAGGTCGTGGTAGTAGCCGTCGTCCGGGGGGGCTATCTCCTTGAACTTGTCAATCATGTCGTCGAGGAGCTTCTCTTCGTACTCGTTGGTCGAGAGCGCCGCAGACGTGTGGGGCGTCGACACGTACACGAGTCCATCGGTCACGCCGAGGTCCTCGATGGTCGCTTCCACCTCGGGAGTGACGCTCAGAATCTCGAACCTGCTGTGGCTCTCGATGGAGAAGCTCTCTGTCTGTATCTCCATACACCGTAGCTCAGGGAGTGAGCGTAAATAGTTTTTGCCGACAATCTCCCGAACGCCGCACAGCGACCGTTAGGCGGCAGATATCTTGGGCTCTCCCTTCTACAACCACCGTTCGGACGGTGTCGGTGGTTCGCTCCACTGTCTCACCGAGTCGAACAGTTGTTCTGCTCGGTGGAACAAACTATTTAGGGTTGCCTCGACGACACGCAGTTATGACAGAAAACGCGCCCAACCGGATCGAAACGAGTCGGAAGACGATTCGGGTGCTCGACGCGCTTCGAGAACACGGGTCGAGCAGTGTGACGTTCCTCGCGCGGGAACTCGGGATGAACAAGAGCACGGTTCACAACCACCTCAGCACGCTCGAAGCCGAGAAGTTCGTCGTCCGCGACGGGACCGATTACGAACTGAGTCTCCGCCTGCTCGGGTTCGGGGGATACGTACAGCACCGCCACCCGCTGTATCAGGTGGCGAAGCGGGAGGTCCACCGGTTGGCGTCCCAGACCGGTGAGCTCGCGAACCTGATGGTCGAGGAGTACGGACAGGGCGTCTATCTCGCCTCCGAACAGGGTGAGCGGGCGGTCGATTTAGACATCTACCCCGGCCTCAGACGGCCGCTCCACGCCATCGGTCTCGGAAAGGCGATACTGGCGCACCTCCCGTCCGAGCGCGTCGACGAAATCATCGAGGAACACGGCCTTCCCGCGGAGACCGACCAGACGATTACCGACAGAGCGGAACTCGACGCACAGTTGGCGACGGTCCGTGACCGGGGCTATGCCGTGGACAACGAGGAACTCATCAGAGGGCTCCGATGCGTTGGCGCCCCCATCATCGCGAAAGACGGGACCGTCCTGGGTGCAATCAGCGTCTCGCAACCCGTCAGCCGCATGAATAACGAGCGGTTCACCGACGAGGTTCCCGACATCGTCCAGAGCGCCGCCAACGTCATCGAACTCCACACGAACCACTAAAGATTACAAGAATACAGTTGTAATGAACGTCTCGACGGCTCTTGCAAGTCGCCGCCGGCTCTGACGGTGTTGTTCAGTCTGAGTGTACATTCGTTCTTAAATACAGAATGCATGCTACTCCAACAATAATTACGGTCTATCTGATTATGTCTCTTCTCTCTGCGGTTATCTAATTGTATTCTCCCGAACCGGAGCCATTTGTCACCCAGATATGCTCTCCGCTAGAGCGTATGCTAACTATTGCCAACTGAACCCCGCTGTTGCCAGTCGGCCGAACTGCGCCCTCGCGCCCTCGTCGAGGTACCATCCTCGGAAGGATTTAATGGCGTCCTGCGTGACAGCGTGGTATGGAGAGCCCGCAACTGGTCGGCGTTCATCTCGGTACCGCGAGCGTGCATGTCGATGTGTACAGCACCGACGGCGAACGACTCGCCGGCGGTGAGGCACCCGTCGCCGAGCAGACGACGCTCGCGTGGGAGCGAGCGCTCCACGAGGCGGCGCCGGCGCTCCCGCAGACCGGCATCGGCTCGGTCGCGAGTACGTCGGGGACCGCCGTGCTCGTCGACAAGTACGGCGAGCCGGTGTTCCCCCCGCAGATGTACTTCGATTCCGCGCCCGAACAGGCGTCGAAGCTCCGCGACCTCGACCTGTCTGACCTCTCGATTAACCAGAATATCGCGTTTTCTCCGACCAGCCCTCTTCCGAAGATTCTGAAGCTTCGCGAGGAGCACCCCGAAAAGTTCCAGCGGGTGGAGTGGATTCTCAGCCCGACGACGTGGCTGTTGTACCGGCTCCGATTCGACGCGTCGACGCCGTGGCGCGATATCGAGACCGACTGGACGAACGCGTTGAAGTTCGGCGCCGACGTGACGACGCCACTCCCCACGTGGTTCGAGTCGCTGTTCGAGACGCTCGACCTGCCTCGGTCGCTCTTTCCGGCGATTCGCCCCCCCGGCTCGTTCATCGGGGTCGCCGACGGTCAGTTGGCCGAGCGGACCGACTTCGACGGTATCAAACTCTTTCAGGGGCTCACTGACGGCAACGCCTCGGTGCTGGCGAACGGCGGCGTCAAACCCGGGGACTTCAGCATCACCTTCGGCGCGTCGAGCGTCGTCAAGTACGTCTCGGAGTCCGTCTCGCCCCACCCGGCGCTGTACTACCACCGCCACCCCATCGACGGCTATCTGCCAGGTGCGTCGTTCGACACCGGCAACCTCCTCCGATGGTTCTTCGACCGCGTCCTCAACTGCACGCCGGAGCGCGGGCTCGAACTCGCCCGACAAGTCCCGAGCGGCCACGGCTACGAGGTGTTCCTCAAGGGCAACCGAAGCCCGTTTTTCGACGCCGACGTCGCGGGGTCGCTCCTCGGCCTCAACTACGACAACTCCCTGTCGACCGAGGAGGTCCACGGCCGACTGGCGCGCGGGCTCATTACCGGCATCATCCTGACCGAGTGGACGTACATCTCGCTGGTCGAAGAACACTTCGACACGGACATCGACCGCGTGCTCGTCATCAACGACGGGACGCCGACGCTCGACGGCAACTACGACTGGTGGAACACGCTCCGGGCGTCGATATGGGACCGCCCGGTCGTCGAGATGGAACCGCGAACGACTGCCGGCGCGGTCATGGCTCCCGCGCTCATCACGTCGATTTACAGCGACGTCGAGACGGCGGCGGAAAACCTCCTCCGAGAGCGTGACGTTATCGAGCCGGACCCGTCGGTCAGCGCGGACTTCGATACGCAAAAAGAGGCGTACTTCGACCGATGGCGGGACATCGCGGCGTTCTATCAACGGGAGTGACATCGACCGTGACGGCGTGGCCCGCCGACTGGACGACGACCGACCGCGTCGACGGCACGGACGCGGGAACCGTAATCCGTCGATGTATTACAAGCATACACCTGTAATCGATACTGCCTATCTCGTATCCGAGCGGAGCGCGTGACCGCTCGCTCCGAAACGGTTTCCAACTCACGTGGAAAGCGACGCACGGCGGCTCCGACCAGCGGCGACCATTCCAATCGGCGTTACGGTTCCGCGGGTCGCTCGCTCGCCGCCGAACCACTCCAACGACACTCGAAACCGTGCGTTCGCGTGGCTATCACGGAGCAAGTCCCCACGCAGTGCAACTCGTACCGTTTAGTGCTTTCACTCGGAGTGGAAACGAAACTCTCGACCCGAACCGTTCGTAATCGTGGCATTACAACGCAGACGATTCCGGAACCGTCCACTTGTCGCACACGGAGGCGGACGTTCTGAAAGCGCTTCTCTGCATGCAACGGTCCCGTTTCGAGACGGAGACGGAGAGCCCTACGCCGAATGGTGGCCGGTGAGACAGCCGATACCCCGACCTAGGGTCGCTTTCTCGGCTAGTGTTCGATTCAGCGGTGATAACCGTGCTCAACTATGCTTCAAACCCAAATATTTAATCAGGTTGGAAACAGTGTGTTATCGTATGGCAACCAACGAACCACGAACGCTCGAGGCGGTTGAACGGACTCTCGAAATCGTCGAGGCGCTAGTGGAGGAGGACTCACTCGGGGTGACGGAACTGTCGGAGCGAACCGGACTCCCGACGAGCACCGTCTACGTCCACCTACAAACGCTCCGAGAGAACGAGTACGTCGTCAAGGAGGACAGCAAGTACCGACTCTCGCTTCAGTTCCTCCACTACGGGGGCAAGATTCGAGAGCGACTTCCGGTCTACCGACACGGGCGAAAGGTCGTCCACGACTTGGCGAAAGAGACCGGTGAACTTGTCAATCTCGCAATCGAGGAGAGCGGTCGCGGCGTCGTGATTTTCATGGCGCGCGGCGACAACGCCGCTGTCGACCTCGCGCCCGTGGGGAAGCACTCGTACCTCCATCGACCCGCCTTCGGGCGGGCTATCCTCTCGTGTTTCTCCGACGACAAGGTGAACGATATCGTCGACAAGTGGGGGCTTCGAGCGGTCACCGAAAACACCGTCCGCACGTGCGAGGCGCTCTTCGAGGAGCTCGACGCCACGCGAGAACGCGGGTACGCTATCGAGCGAGACGAAGGGGACGTCGGTATCAGCTGTGTCGGAGCGCCGATTCAGGACATCGAGGGCAATCCCGTCGGCGCGATCAGCGTGACCGTCCCGTCGAACAAGCTCCGGGACGACCGCGTCGAAGAGGAACTCTCACACAAGATCCTCAACGGGACCAACATCATCGAACTCAAGATAGAACACGCGTAACCGACGATACGATGTTTCCACGCCAGTTGGAAACGCCGCCGAAACCACTTGACGGGTCCTCCGTGTTCGTCACACTCGCTCGACGGCGACGCGGGCGGCGGTTCGAATCGCGTCGACCATGCTCGACTCGGATGCGATTCCCTGCCCCGCGATGTCGAACGCCGTGCCGTGGTCGACGCTCGTCCTGATGATCGGCAGTCCGACCGTCATGTTGACGCCGCTGACGGTGTCGGTACTGTCGAAGCCGAGCATCTTGATGGGGATGTGTCCCTGGTCGTGATACATCGAGACGACGCAGTCGTAGTCGCCGGCGGCCGCCTTGACGTAGACGGTGTCCGGCGGAATGGGCCCTTCGGCGTCGATGCCCGCCGCACGGGCCTGGTCGACCGCCGGCTCGATGGCGTCGTCGTCCTCCGTGCCAAGGAGGCCGCCCTCTCCGGCGTGGGGATTCAAGCCGGCGACGGCGATCGTCGGGTCGTCGATTCCCAGGTCGCGCAACCCCTGAGCGGTGACCGTGATGGTGTCGCGGACGTTTTCGGTCGTCACGAGGTCGCAGGCCTCGCGGAGCGGGACGTGCGTGCTCACGTGCGTGACGCGCAGTCCTCCCTCGATGAGCATCATCGAGTAGTTGTCCGTCTCCGTGTACGCCGCGAGCATCCCGGTGTGGCCCGCGAATTCACTTCCGGCCCGTGCCGTCGCCTGCTTGTGAATCGGAGCCGTCGCGATGGCGTCGATGTCGCCTGCGATGGCGAGTTCGATGGCGCGCTCGACGTACTCCAGCGAGGCTCGTCCGTACGCTTCGTCGATTTCGCCGTGAGCGAGCGACGCGACGTTGTCGAGGTCGAGGACGGGCAGCGTCGACGGGGCGGACCGAACGTCAGCGACGGTGTCGACCGCCTCGACGGTCAGGTCGCTCCCGCACTGCGCTACCGCGTTCCGGACCGCGTCTGCGTCACCGATGACGACCACGTCCGCGTCGTCGGTCACCTGCGGTGCTGCCTTGACGATTATCTCGCTTCCGATACCACCGGGGTCTCCCATCGTCACGCCGACGAGGGGTCTCTCTGCTTCCGTCATCACCGCGTACCGATGAAGTCGAGGCAATTAACTATTGTCGTCGGCTCACCGAACGACCCTGCCTTGGTCACGAGCAACGTCTCGTCCGCCGGTCCGCCGCGAATTCTGGTGAGCGGAACCCCCTCCGAAAGTTCGATTCCCGTCAGGTCGAGCGATGTCGCGTCGAGTTCGTCGAGCACCGCGATAGTCGTCGAACCGCCGGTCGTGAACAGGCCGGTCAGTGGTCGCGACTCGTGGACTCGTCGGACGGTCTCGCGCAACGCCGTCGCGATTCGGTCTTTGACGGCGTTTTCGTCGAGTCCGAGCGCGTCCGCGGTCCGATGCACCGCGTCGACGGCCCCGGGAGACGCGGCCGACGTGACGACAGCGAAGCCGTGGACGCGCTGTGCCTCGAGAAGCGGGCCGAGCGCAGAGGCCGCGGCTTCTTCGGGGCGTTCGAGCATCGCCTCGGGGTCCAGTACCACGAGCGCACCGTCGGGGACTGCGGTGAGTTGCTCGAACGAGGTCTCGCTGACGCTCCCGACGACCCCGAGTACCGCCCCTTCGCCCCCGTCAGTGGGTGAGAGCGACAACGCCCCCGCGAGCCCGCCGCTCCCCGCGTAGGCGATATCGGCGGCGAGCCGGTCGGCCGCGTCGGCGAGCGACCGAAGGTGTGTCTGCGACGTTGCGTCGGCGACGACGACGGCCGGTTCGTTGTGGCGTCTGTGTATCTCGGTGAGCCGCGACCGGACGGCCTGCCGTCCCGCGTCTACGATGCCCGTGTGCATCGTTTCGACGGGGTACGGGACCGACGAGAGCAAATCCACGACGGATGACGCCGAAGGGAGGTTCTCCGAGTCGGTGAGCGTCTGAAGGACCGGGTCCCCATCGACCAGTTGGACGCCGTCTTCCGTCGTCCGTCCGTTCGCCGGAAACGCCGGCGCGAGCAACAGCAGGTCCGGCGTCGCGGCGTCGAGGAGCGCCGTCAGTTCGTCAGCGACGTTCCCGCGGAGCGTCGAGTCGAGTTTCTTGTACAGGACGGGCGCGTCGTGTGCTGCCACGACGGTTCGAACCGAGTCGTACGCCTCCGTCGGCGGCGCTTCCCGCGTCTCCGTGTCGACGACGAGAACGTCACAGTCCGTCGGTGCGTTCGGGTCGAACGCGACGTTCGTCCGATACCCTCGACTGGCGAATTGACTGCCGGTGTCGTTCGCTCCGGTGATGTCGTCTGCGATGACGACTGCGTGCAACTCGGTCATACCGACCGGTTCCGCCCCGCCCTCATGAATGTTCGGCCGTTGTGTGACAAATGTCAACAATGATTAGAAATGTATTTACATTACAATCATGAAGCAGGTTTCATGGCATCGAACGAATGCCGAGACAGCGAGAGGAGTGTCACTCGACGCAGAAACGTCCTGAGAGCCGTCGGCGGCTCAGCGGTCGCCGGGCTTGCGGGGTGTATCGGCGGCGGTGGCGGTGGTTCAGGGTCGACGCCCACGGAAGGAAGTACGACCGGTTCGGTCCAGGAAAACGGTTGGCCGGATTACAGCGGGCGCGAGATGCGCGTCGTCACCGACGAGTGTTCGGACGTGTTCAAGCGCGTCTGGGAGGACGCGTTCGCGGAGTTCGAAAACCGGACGGGCGCGTCAGTCACCCTCGAATGCGGTGCGGAGGGCCAGAGCATCCAAGAGCGAATCATTCAGCTCATTCAGTCCGGCAACCCACCGGAGCTGTTCCCCACGTCGGTGACGCAATCGACGCAGCTCCAGAATCAGGGGACGCTCGCGCCGATGACCGACTTGGTCGAGACGGTTACGGACCGACTGGGCATGCCCCACGAGCGGTCGTTTCTCAAACGCGACGGCGAGCATTACACGATTCCCTTCTTCGCGATTCCCTACCTGCAATGGTACCGAGAGGACATCGCCGAGTCGAAGCCGGACTCCTGGGAGAACATGGTCAGTTGGATGGAGGAAGCCAGCAACTCTGACGAGGTGACCGATGCGACGCTGCTCCCGTGGTCGACGCACTATTGTAGCGAACTCGTCGCTCAGTGCTTCCTTCGGAGTAACGGCGCGAACATGGCGACTCGGAACGACGACGGCGAGGTCGTGGTCTCTATCGACCAAGGAGAGAACCGCGAGCGCTGGATCGAGATGCTCGAATTCCGCAAACGGCTCCAGCCCTACACGGGTCCCGGTTCGGACATCGGCTGTGAGGAGCGAATCAACGCGCTTCACACCGAATCGTCGGCGCACACGACGTACGGCGGTGCACGGCCGAAGATTCAGTCGATTGAACGCGACCGCGACTTCCACCAACACATCCGCGCCGAGCCGATTCCGGGACCCGACGGCCCCGGGGAGTTCTTCGGCGTCATCAAGTCGATCTGTTCGTTCGAGGGGTCGAACACGGACATGGCGAAGACGTTCCTCGACCGATTCATCTTCCAACCGGAGTACTACGAGCGCTACATCAACATCCAGAACGCGCCGCTGTACCCGAAACAAAAAGAGGAGATAGACATGCGGGAGAAGCTCCCGGACTCCTACACCGACGAGGATATCGCGGCGTGGAAATCTGTCACCGACGCGATTCCGCCGGCGCACGAGACCAGCCCACCGAACCCCTACGTCGATTCGATCTTCACGACGCGACCGGGTTCGACCGCCATCTCGCTCGTGATCAGCGAGGACATGGCACCCGGCGAGGCGGTCGACCAGGTCGCCGAGAGCGCCCGCGAGTCGCTGAACCAGGCGAAAGGGCCGTAACGATGCGTGACTCACGTCACAGCCACCGACGCCGGAGGCCTCCGTCTCGACGTGTCGAAGGCCCCGTAACCGCGACAGCGGACTCCGTTACGTTCCAAACGACACACCGATTCACACACGACCCCAACAACAGATGACCAACGAACTTCACGGCGTAAACCCCCCGCTTATCACCCCGCTCGACGCTGATGGCCAACTGAAAGACGACGCGTTCAGAGACGAGATTCGCTACCATCTCGACGCCGGCGTTTCCGGCGTCGTCGTCGGCGGAAGCACCGGCGAAGGGATGCGGATGAACAACGACCAGCTCCAGCACCTCTACGAAGTCGCGGTCGACGAAGTCGACGGCGCCGTTCCCGTGGTCGCGGGAGTCATCGCGCGGCAGACGCGCGAGGCCACCACGAAAGCGGGGCTCGCTCGCGACGCCGGCGCTGACTTCCTCATGGTGATGCCACCGACGGGGTACGCCGGCTCGCATATGGCTGACAACGACTCGATTCGCGACTACTACCGCGCGATTGCGGACGTCTCGGAGCTCCCGATCGTCGTTTACGACGTCATGTCGTTGCTCGACCTCGACGCGGAACTCGTCGGCGACCTCGTCCGGGAGATTCCGGAAGTCGTCGGCATCAAGGTCAGTAGCACGCTCGGTAACTTGACGCGCTATCTCCGAGCCATCGGCGACGACGGCTTCGTGCTCGGTGGGATGAGCATCGCGCAGTTCCCGACGTACACGCTGGGCGTCAACGGCGGTATCGTGGGTATCAGCAGCGTCTGCCCGCGTATCTCCGTCCAAATCTGGGAAGCCACCCAACGCGGCGACTACGACCGCGCTCGCGAGCTTCACCTCTCTATCGTGCCGCTCATCCGCGCCGCGATGGAAGACTACGAGTCGAACTTCCCCGCTGGCGAAAAAGCGGCCATCGACGTCCTCGGGCGCGACCCGGGCCATCTCTTCCACCCGTTCGACGAGGTGACGAACGGCGACGAGAAACGCGCGGCAATCGAGCAGGCCGTCGCACACATGCGCGAACGAGGAGCCAGAGAAGTGGTCGCCGCCGACGATTAGGGCAGTCGTCTCCCGCCCCGAATCTGTCTGCCGTCCAACCGCGACGCAGATTCCGGTGTCGCTCCTGCCTGCGACGACCCGGCGTGCAGTCGGCGTCCCCTACCGATTTCTTTTCTGTGCCACATAGGTACCGACCCCGAGGCGTGTTCGGTTCGGAACCCGCAGCACCGTCACTCGTGTGCCACTGCTGGTGGTTCTTCCAGACGGTTCGTAAAAGCCCGCTCTCGGGTCGGTGTTACCAGTCGACCCAGTCTCGGTCGGCGATTCGTAGCTCGCGGTCGATATCGTCGATACGAGCGAGTTCGTCCGACGCGAGTTCGATATCCGCGGCTTCGAGGTTTCCACGGATGTGGTCTTCGCTCGACGCCTTCGGGATGGGGTGGACCCCGTCTTTCGAGAGCAGCCACGCGATGGCGACCTGCGCCTCGCTGAGCCCGTTTTCGCGGGCGATGTCGGTTATCTCCGGAATCTCGAAGACCTCGCCGCGGGCGAGCGGCGAGTAGGCGACGACTTCGATATCGTGACCGCGACAGTACTCGATGAGGTCCGGTTGCGGGAGCAGCGGATGCAGTTCGACCTGATTGACGGCGATTGGAACGTCGCAGGCGGCCTGCGCCTCGTCGAGCAGGTCGGCGGTGAAGTTACTCACGCCGACGTGTCGAATCAGGCCCTCGTCTCGGAGTTCGGCGAACGCGCCTAACGTGTCCGCGGCGTCGTAGTCTTTCGCCGGCCAGTGCACGTAGAGGACGTCGACGTAGTCCACGCCGAGGCGGTCGAGGCTCTCGGAGACCGCTTCGGGGACGCGGTCGGACGCGAGGTCGCCTGGCCAGAGTTTCGTCCCCAGCGTTATCTCCTCGCGGTCGACGTCCGCACGCTCGATTCCGTCGCCCACGTAGGCTTCGTTGTCGTACAGCTGCGCCGTGTCGATGTGGCGGTAGCCCATCTCCAGCGCCGTTCGGACGCTCTCCGCACAGGCGTCCGGGTCGGTGTTCTGCCACGTTCCGAAGCCCACTCTCGGCTCTCCAAATACCATGGTCGTCAGTACGTTCTCGCATACTCCTATAATAATCTATGGGGGCGGATACGTCCTCGTCGGGGTGCGCTCCGCCTGGTTTCGTCCTTTTCACTCACCCCGATGACTACGGTGATGGGAAGATTTTTACCATTGGTTCATGAAGAATTGGCACGTTCCATGAGTACAATCAACAAGCACGGCTCTCGGGCTCGACAACTACGAGACGAGGCGTTCGAGTTCCTCTCGAAGAAGAAGGTACTGGCCGCGCTGACGATTCTCCCGCCGATGTTGCTCTTCACGTTCGTGAATCTCGTTCCGATTGTCGGCGTCATCGGCGCGAGTTTCTTCAGCATCAACGCGTTCTCGAACGAGTGGCAGTGGATCGGTGTCGCGAACTTCGAGACGCTCCTGTCGAGCGATTCGTTTTACGATGCGCTCAGCCGGTCGGTCGTCTACGCGGGCGGTTCGGTCGTCATTCAGGTGGTCTTCGGCACCGCCCTCGCGTTGCTACTCAATCGGTCGTTCAAGTTCGTCAACATCGCGCGGACGTTCGCGATTCTCCCGTATCTCATCCCGAACGCGGTCATCGGCTTCATGGCGCTCTGGATGCTGAACTCGCAGTGGGGAATCGTCAACCAACTCGCCGTCCAGATCGGACTCACCGAGGGGTACGTGTCGTTCTTCGGCAATCAGGGCTCTGCGATGCTCGCGGCGATTCTCACGAGTAGTTGGAAGGACTCCATCTTCGTCACGGTGATGGTGCTCGCTCGGTTGCAGGCCATCCCGGAGAGCTTCTACGAGGCCGCGAAGATGTCCGGTGCGACGGCGTACCAACGCTTCCGGGATATCACCCTCCCGAACCTGAAGGGCGTGTTCTTCATCGTGTTGCTGCTGCGTGCGGTATGGATGTTCAACACCTTCGACTACATCTGGGTCCTCACTCAGGGCGGCCCTCGCGGGGCGACGACCACCGCACCCATCTACGCGTACAACGTCGCCTTCGGGACGAGTCGACTCGGTATCGCGGCGGCCGTCTCGACCGTGTTGTTCCTCGTGTTGTTGGTCGCGGCGGTGTTGTACTTCCGCATCTTCGAACCGTCCGCGGAGGTGCGTGCAGAATGAGCATCCGCAACGACATCGGGCGGAAGTGGTCGAGCGTCAAGCAGCGAACCGTAGACAAGCCGTGGAACCCGCTGACGCACCTCTCGCACCAAGGTCGGTCGAGAGGGTGGAACCTGCTTTTGAACGCCCTGTTGGTGCTGCTGCTCTTCGTCGTCATCTTCCCCATCTTCTGGATGGTCAGCACGGCGCTGCGGCCGACCGACATGATCTACAACGTTCCGCAGACGCTGTTGCCGCAGACGTTCTCCGTCGAGAACTTCGTCAATACGTTCGAGGGGACGAACTTCCCGACGTACTTCACGAACAGCATGATTCTCTCGGTCGGCGTCGTCGGCGTCACGACGTCGATGTCGACGCTGGCCGGCTACGGGCTCACGCGCATCGACATCCCACACAAGAAGACGTTCGCGAGAATCATCCTCTTCGGGTACATGTTCCCGCAGATTCTCCTCGCGATCCCGATGTTCATCTTCTGGAGTCGCATCGGCCTCATCAACAGTCACCTCGGTCTCATTCTCGCGGTCACGGCGACGGCGCTTCCGTTCGGTATCTGGCTGATGTGGAAGTTCTTCCAGAACGTCCCCATCTCGCTCGAGGAATCCGCTCAGATGGCCGGCGCGTCGCCGTTCCGCGCGTTCTACGAGATCGCACTGCCGATGGCGAAGCCCGGCGTCATCGCGGTCGCGATTTTCTCGTACGCGACGGCGTGGGGGGCGTACACGATTCCCCGCATCATCATGCCGACCAGTGAGAACTGGCCACTGACCGTCGGTATCCACATGTTCACGATACAGAAGCAGACGCTCTGGGGGGAGGTGATGGCCGCGAGCGTGATGATGGTAATCCCGGCGTTCATCTTCGTCTTCGCGCTCCAGAAGTACCTCCTCGAAGGCTTCGAAGTCGGCGGACAGATGTAACGCTCGACCGCAGTCCTGTGCCCTCGTTTTTCGCTCGCAGTCGAGCTGAGAATCTGCATCCACCGAAACGTATAATGGGACCGTCTCACAAGATGTGTGTGGTTGTTAATCATGACTATTGAGGTCAGCTCCCTGCGGAAAGAGTTCAGTTCGCCGTCCGGCACGATAACGGCCGTCGATGGCATCGATTTCAGCATCGACGAAGGCGATTTCTTCACGTTCGTCGGCCCATCGGGCTGCGGGAAGACGACG
This sequence comes from Haloferax sp. Atlit-109R, assembly GCF_003665865.1. Classification (NCBI taxonomy): domain Archaea; kingdom Methanobacteriati; phylum Methanobacteriota; class Halobacteria; order Halobacteriales; family Haloferacaceae; genus Haloferax; species Haloferax sp. Atlit-109R. Next base: position 741,747 of record NZ_QPLO01000002.1, on the reverse strand, counting down.
ACGCTCCGCTGTATCGCGGGGCTCGAAACGCCGACGAGCGGGAGCATCCGATTCGATGGCGAGGACATGACGGGGAAGCCGGCTCACAAGCGGAACTTAGCGATGATGTTCCAGAACATCGCTCTCTACCCGCACATGAAGGTAAAAGAGAACATCTCCTACCCGCTGAAAGTCCGGAACGTTCCGAAGCAGGAGCGATACGAGAACGCCGAGGAAGCCGCGGACATCATGCAGATTCGCGAGTTGCTGGAGAAGTACCCCGGCGAACTCAGCGGTGGCCAGCAACAGCGGGCGGCCTTGGCGCGAACCATCGTCCACGAACCGGAGGCGTTCCTGATGGACGAGCCGCTGAGCGACCTCGACGCGAAGCTCAAAGTCGAGATTCGCAAGGAAATCCAGCGCGTCCACGACCGCGTGGAGAAGCCGACAATCTACGTGACGCACGACCAAGAGGAGGCGATGACGATGAGCGACCGTATCGCGGTGTTCAACGACGGCGGCATCGAGCAGATCGGGACGCCCGACGAACTCTACCAGCGGCCGGCGAACCGGTTCGTGGCGAACTTCATCGGCAACCCGTCGATGAACTTCTTCGACGGCACCGTCGACCGCGCGAGCGGCGAGACGGTCGTCGTATCGGTCGACGGTCGAGACGTCGAGCTTCAGGTGGTCGACTCCACGGCGGTCGGCGTCGGCGACGACGTCACGGTTGGCGTCCGGCCCGAAGACGTCAGGCTCGACCGGAACGACGGTGATCTCGAAGGCGAAATCACCCTCATCGAGCGGATCGGAAAGCAGATGCTGGCGACCATCGAGGGCCCGCAGGGCGAAGTCAGGGTGACGCTCCCGGCCGACAACTCCTACGAAAAAGGCGAGGTGGTTCGCCTCGCTATCGAGACTCGGGCGACGCATCTCTTCGATTCCGGCTCCGACGACGTCGTGACCCGCGGCCCGGACGTCTGACGAGGTGACCGATGCACTGGCTACGTCACCGCGGCTCGACCGTGCTCGACCGCGTCAGGAATCCAGCGTACACGGGTGATAATCGGTGTCTCCCCTGTACCGGCGTGAACGCCGTTTTCGCCGTTGCCCTCGCCGGAGTCGTCGCGTGGGCGGGGTCGCCGCTCTTGGGTGCTGTCTCACTCGCGGCGTCGGCCGCAGTCATCGGTCTCCGGGGGTATCTGATACCGGGGACACCGACCCTGACACAGCGATACCTCCCCTCGCGGGCGATGGCGTATTTCGAACACGGGCCGGCACAGACGGCCCTCGATTCGCATCCGGAACCGACCGACGTGAGTGACCGCGACCGCGACCGCGACAACGTCCTCGTCGAACACGGCGTGCTTGTGCCGTGCGACGGCGGGGCGGATTTCTGTCTGACGGACGCCGTTCGTTGTGCGTGGACGGACGCACTCGACGCCATCGGTACCGACGTAGACGCCGCACTCTCGGAGTCCGCGCTTGTCGATGCCGAGTCGTCCGAGTTCGTCGTCGACGAATCGGCCGGCGACTTCGCCGTCTCCGTCGATGGGGCGCACGCCGGTCGGTGGCCCTCGCGCGAAGCGTTCCTCGCCGACGCGGCCGGTGCGGTTGCGCTGGCGAGCGAACTCCCGGGATGGCACGGGCTGTCTTCGCGAACGCGAGGCATCGCCCTCGGCGAGCTTCGACTGTTCCTCGACCGCTGCCCGTCCTGCGGCGGCGACCCCGGCTTTCAGCGTCGAACCGAAGCGACGTGCTGTCGGACGCGAACCGTCACGACGATGCGATGTGCGGACTGCGACGCCTCGTTCGTCGAAGTCGTCGGGGCGTGACCCGTTTTCACCACCGCCTGCGGTATCTTTAATATCCCCGCCCCAACTCTCTGAAACAGACGCATGCTAGCTTCACCCAAGAGAGTCGAGAGTGCCGAACACACCGTCGTCTACCACGGTGACGGCGAGTTCTCGGCGTGGCCCTTCAACGGCGGGATGTGGAAGACCGACGATGGCGTGGTCGTCGCGTTCATCAACCACGACTGCGATTACTCGGTGCCCGAGAACCTCCACGACGCCAAGGTCGTTCGCTACGGGAGCGTCGTCTCCCCGACCGAGAACAAGCAGAATCAGCTGAGCCACGCACGCATCGAGACCTACGGCGCTATCCGTGCGATGCGAACGACCGACGGCGGCGACACGTGGACGGACGACGGGGTCATCTCGGATAACGTCGAGACCTCCGAACAGGTGCTCTACAACGAGATTCCGGACATCGAGCCCCACGACTTCTCGAATCGGGACACCCTCATGGCCTGTTGGTCGTCTCCGCATTCAGCGGCCTCGGACGCGGTTCCCTGGGTGAAGCTGTCCGACGACGGTGGGGACTCGTGGAGCGACGCGAAGCGCCTCCCGATGTTCGACTTCGAGCGAATACAGGGCCGTCCGTCGTACATCACTCGCGAAGACGGCACGCTCCTGTTGATGCTGACGGGGAAGACGGGAAGCGACCCCCACGACGTGCCAATCGTGTACGCGTCGTTCGATGGGGGGCAGAACTGGACGTTCCTGTCGCAGATCGACGGGAGCGAGAAGTACCGCATGCTGTGTCCCTCGCCAGTCCTGCTCGAGGACGGGACGCTCGTCGCGGCCGTTCGGTGTAAGATATCAGTCGACTGCGAGTGGACCGAAATCTATCGCTCGACCGACGACGGGCGCAACTGGTCGTTCGTCTCGCGCGTGAACGACCTCGGCGCACCGAGCAAACTCCTTGAGTACGACGGGTCGCTCGTGTGCATCTACGGCTACCGCCACCCGCCGTACGGCATCCGCGCCCGCGTGAGTCACGACGACGGTGCCACGTGGAGCCGCGAATGGATTCTCCGCGACGACGGCGCGAACTACGACCTCGGCTACCCGCGGGCGGCCGTGCTCGACGACGGGACCATCCTCGCCACGTACTATTTCAACGAACAGGACGACGACGTCGCTGTCGACGGGGGTCAACGACACATCGCGGCCACTCGATTCGACCCGACAGAACTACTCACCGAGCGGTGATTTCCCGGCGAACAACCTCGTAACCGCGCTTTTACTCCATGGCCGTGGCACCGTCTCGTCAGACGAGTCGCTGTTTCGATGCACCCCTACTGGTGTCTCGCTCGTCGTCCGCGGCGCAGTCCGCGGGACCGTTAGTCTCCCCGAGTAGGCATACGACGGGTCATCGAGGACGTAATTCTGACAACAAAATATTGTGAGAAACATACAATATAATTTGGGGGCTTGGATTTCTATCTGATTCGGAAGATATTAATTCCAAACTTAAAATAGCATTTATTACACTTTCTAACTAGATATAATAATATGCGCTACTAAATAGTATGTTAAGTGCGGTGGGTAGCTAGAATTGTCTAATTGGGCGATTCGACTCGATGCGTCACTTCGTGGTGGATTATTGCTTAGTTAATACTATATTTATCGGTGCTCTCGTGAGACTGACTTCGCTATACTCTACTTGTGGGAGAGCGAAGTGAACGCCGCCACCCGGTTGCGCGAAACGCTCCCGAACAGCTACCGAGGTTCGAGCGCTCCCGCTACGTGCGGTCGAACTCGTCGTCTATCATCGCCAGCGCCCCGCCGGCGTTGAACAGCAGGCGGCTCACGACCACCCACGTCGGCACCGCGAGGACGACCAACGCGACCGTGCTCGCCACGGGCGACAGCGGCGGCAACAGCCCGCGGTAGAACCACACGATGGCGAACGTCAGGACGATGCGGAGCATCGGCTTGACGGCGACGCTCATCTGTCGTCGTCACCCCGGCCGTCGGTGACGAGCGTCGGCTCGGCGTCGAAGTTCTCGATGCTGAACCGCTCGTCGACGCCCTGCGCGGCGCTCGGGACGCCCGCGCCGGTCTCGAACTCGTCGACGTGGATGCAGGCGGCCTTGTGGCCGCCGGTCGCGCCCGCCACGTCGTCCAGCGTCGGGTCGACCGACGTGCACTCCTCGGTCGCCGCGGGGCACCGCGGGTTGAACGAACAGCCCGACGGCGGGTCGAGCGGCGAGGGAACCTCGCCTTCGAGCACCTGTCGTTGCCGGGCGAGTTCGGGCACCGGCTGGGGAATCGCGCCCAACAGCGCCCGCGTGTAGGGGTGCTGCGGGTTCGAAAACAGCTCGTCGGCGTCCGCGAGTTCGACGATTTCTCCGAGGTACATCACGGCGACGCGGTCGCAGACGTGGCGAATCACGCTGAGGTCGTGGGCGATGAACAGAAGCGTCAGGTCGAACTCCTCCTGCAAATCGTCGAGGAGGTTGAGAATCTGCGCCTGAATCGACACGTCGAGCGCGGAGACGGGTTCGTCGGCGACGATGAAGTCCGGGTCGACCGCGAGCGCGCGGGCGATGCCGACGCGCTGGCGCTGGCCGCCGGAGAACTCGTGGGGGTAGCGGTTCGAGTACTGCGGCGGCAGGCCGACCGTCTCCATGAGTTCGTCCACGCGGGCGTCGCGTTCGCCCTCGTAGAGGCCGTGAATCTCCATCGGCTGTTTGATGATTTGGCCGACGGTCTTCCGGCGGTTGAGACTCGACGCGGGGTCTTGGAAGACGATTTGGATGCGCTTTCGCATCTCCGTCATCTCCCGGTCCGACAGCGCCGTCAGGTCGGTGCCGTCGTAGCTGACCGTCCCTTTCGTCGGTTCGTCCAGCCGGAGGACCGACCGCGCAGTCGTCGACTTGCCGGAGCCGGACTCCCCGACGAGCCCGAGCGTCTCGCCGCGCTCGATGTCGAACGAGACGCCGTTGACGGCTTTCACCGTCTCGTCGGCTCCGAGCAGGCGGTCGATGAAGCCGTCGTTCTGCGTGAAATACTTGTGGAGTCCCGAGACGGACAACAGCGGGTCGTCGCTCATTGGGACGCACCCCCGTCGGTCGCGGGGGCCGTGGGGCCGCCGCCGTCCGCCTCCGCGCGCTCCGTCTCCGTCTCGATGGCCGACGGCGAGAGGTCGTAGCCGCGGGCGTGGAGACACGCCGCCTCCCGACCGGGTTCGACCTCCCGCAGTTCGGGGTCGTACGACTCGCACTCGGCGGTCGCGTGGGGACACCGCGGGTGGAACGAACAGCCCGACGGCAGGTCGGTGAGGTTCGGCACGTCGCCCTCGACGGGCGTCAGCCGGTCGGTGTCGTCGGTCAGCCGCGGAATCGACCGCATGAGGCCGCGGGTGTAGGGGTGCCGCGGGTTCTCGAACAGGTCGTCCACGCCGGCGCGCTCGACGACGCGGCCGCCGTAGGCGACGGCGACGCGGTCGCAGGTCCCGGCGACGACGCCGAGGTCGTGCGTGATGAGGATGATGCTCATCCCGTACTTCTCCTGGAGTTCGTCGAGGACGTTGAATATCTGCGTCTCGATGGTCACGTCGAGCGCCGTCGTGGGTTCGTCGGCGATGAGCACGTCCGGCTCGCAGGAGATTGCCATCGCGAGCAGCGCGCGCTGACGCATCCCGCCGGAGAACTGGTGGGGGTAGTTGTCCACGCGCGAGGTCGGTTCGGGGATGCCCACGTCGGCCATGAGTTCGATGGTCCGCTCGCGGGCCGCCGCGTCCGACACGTCCTGGTGGGTCTTGATGACCCGGCTAATCTGGTCGCCGACGGTGAACACGGGGTTGAGACTCGTCATCGGGTCCTGAAACATCATCGCGATGTCGTTGCCCCGAATCGACCGCATCTCCGTCTCGCTCTTTTCGAGCAGGTCGTCGCCGCGGTAGCGGACGCTCCCCCGCTCGATGCGACCGGGGCTGTCCACGAGTTGGAGCATCGACAGCGCGGTCACGGACTTGCCGGAGCCCGACTCGCCGACGATGCCCAGCGTCTCGCCCTCGTAGAGGTCGAACGACGAGCCGTCGACGGCCTTGACCGTCCCCTCGTCGGTGTAGAACCGCGTGACGAGGTCGCGGATTTCGAGTACCGGCTGTTCGTCCGGGTCGGCGCTCATCGCTCGCCTCCGTCGTTGCGGGGGTCGAGCGCGTCGCGCAGGCCGTCTCCGAGCAGGTTGAACCCGAGGATAGTGACGACGATGACGAGTCCGGGGAACACCGAGTACCACCACTCGCCGCTGTAAAGGTAGCCGCGGGCGTTCGACAGCATCAGTCCGAGGCTCGCGTTCGGTGGCTGGATGCCGAGTCCGAGGAACGACAGCGCGGCGCTGGCGAGGACGGCCGTCCCCATGTAGAGCGTCCCTTGGACCACGACGGTCGGCAGGGTGTTGACGGCGATGTCCTTCACGAGGATGTGTCGGTCGCTCGCGCCGAGGGATTTCGCGGCGTCGATGTAGTCTTCTTCCATCTCCTTGAGGACCGACCCGCGCATGACGCGCGCGAAACTCGGGATGTAGACGACGCCGATGACGGCGATGACCTTCACGATGTTCGGGAGCGTAAAGGAGCCGTACTCCGTGCTTCCCACCCCGAGCACGCCGAGCACCGCGATTGCGAGGATGAGACTCGGGAAGGAAAACAGGATGTCCATGAAGCGCATGACGACCTCGTCGACCCAGGTGTTGCGGTAGTAGCCGGCGATTGCGCCGGCGGTCACGCCGAGCGCCATCGCGAAGCCGACGACGCCGAGCGAGACGGTCATCAGCGTCCGCAACCCGTAGATGATGCGCGAGAGGATGTCCCGACCGTGGTGGTCGGTGCCGAGGTAGGCCGTCGTCGTGCCGACGACCTCGCCGGCGCTGTTCTCGATGAGCATCTCGGTGCCCATCGGCATCGGGTTGTGTTCGCCGTCCGGTGCCTCGAACTGCGTCGTCGGGTCGTGGGGGGCGAGAAACGGCGCGAACAGCGCGGTCAGGAGCATCGTGAGGATGATCGCGCTCCCCACGAGCGAGAGGGTGTTCTGGCGGAACTCCTTCCAGAACATCTCGAACTGACTGTGGTGCGTGCCGGGGGCTTGCGCGGCGGGCACCGCCTCGTCCGTCTGGTCTGTCGTTGCCATGTTAGTTTCCATCGTGTCTGATGCGGGGGTCGAGGTAGGCGTACAGCACGTCCACCGCGAGGTTCGCGAAGACGAACACGCTCGCGATGAACAGGATGAGCGCCTGGATGATGCGGTAGTCGCGGCGGTCGATGGCCAGTATCAGGAGCTTCCCGATACCGGGGAGGTTGAACACCGTCTCGGTCAGAATCGCGCCGTTCATCAGTTGGCCGAGTCCGACGCCGATAACGGTCACGACGGGGATGAGCGCGTTCTTCGAGGCGTCCTTGAGGACGATTTCGCGCGCGCCGATGCCCATCGCGCGGGCGGTCTTGACGTAATCCTGACTGAGCGTGTCCAGCATCTCCGAGCGCATCATCCGGGCGATGAGCGCGGAGTAGGCCGTCCCGAGCGTGATGACCGGGAGGAACAACTGCTGGAGGTTCGCCACCGGGTCGACCCACGGCGGCGTCCAGCCGCCGGTCGCCCACGGGAACGAAAACTGCACCGCGAATATCATGATGAGGATGATACCCAGCCAGAAGTCGGGAATCGAGATGCCCGACAGCGCGGCGATACGCGCGGCGTGATCCGCGGGCTTGTCCTTGCGGACGGCGCTGATGATGCCCGCCGGGATGGCGATGAGAATCGCCGTAATCATGCTGAGAATCGACAGCTCGACCGTCAGCGGGATGCGCTCGACGATGATGTCGGTCACGGGCGTTCCCTGCTGGACCGTCCACGACACGCCGAAGTCGCCTTGGAGGGCGTCGAGCATCCACAGGCCGTACTGGACGTACAGCGGGCGGTTGAGCCCCATCTCCAGTCGAATCTGCCTGACGAGCTCCTCGCTGCTGAGCGGGCCGAGCATCACCCGCACCGGACCGCCCGGCGCGAGGTGGACGAGCGCGAAGACGACGACGCTCACCCCGAGGAGGACGGGCAGGCTCAACAGCAGGCGCTTGAGGACGAACCGGAACATGCTCACGGCTGAGTCACCTCCCGGGTCGCCGCTGGAAATCGACGGGGCTGGCGCGAACGCGTGTGCATCTGTTCGTCACTCACCCTTCGAGACGAAGCGGTAGTTGTCCTGGAACGTGCCCACGTCGTAGTCGTTGACGGCGTTGCGCCACGCTTCGAGCTTGTTCACGTAGGCGATGTCGATCTGGATGCCGTGTTCGACGAGGTACTCCTCCAGTTCCCAGACGATTTCCTTCTGTTCCTGTTCGTCCGTCGAGGCCTGCGCCTCGCGGAGCTTCGAGACGTACCACTCGTGGCCGTTCGAGAAGTCGCCGTCGGCGTCTTCGGGCGCGGCGGGGCCGCTCGGCGCGTAGATGTCTTCGAGGTCGTCCGACGGGTGGTGCCAGTTGTTGTGGTTGTGGTTGTTGTCGGCGTAGCCGGCGTCGAGCCACGACGTGGCGACCGGAATCGACTGCGCCCAGTCTTCCATCGCGGCGTGCCACGTGTCCGTGCTGTACACTTGGTTGAGGAGCGTGGACTTGTCGACGGCGGTGACGCTGGCTTCGATGCCGATTTCAGACAGCTGGTTCTGGATGACGACGGCCTCGTCTTTGAACCACGAGCCCTTGGTGGCGATGATGTCCATCTCGAAGCCGTCGGGGTTGCCCGCGAGTTCGAGTTCTTTCTTGGCCTTCTCGGGGTCGTACATCTGCATCTCCTTGAGCTTCGGCGAGGTCCAGTCGCTGTCGGGGTACCACGGTCCCTTCTGGACCGCGCCCTGCCCGTAGAACACCTCGTCGAGAATCTCCTCGCGGTCGATGCCGAACAGCACCGCGCGGCGGTTGTGCCGGTTGCTCATCGGGTTGCCCTCCGACTCCATCAGATTCACGTACAGCACCTGCGTGAAGTTGCCGGGGACGGACTCGGTCGTGATGTCGGGCTGGCCGCTGAGGCTCTCGAAGTCCTTCGGGGGGACCTTGTCCGTCAGGTCGAGCTGGCCCGAGCGGAGGTTCGCGAGGCGCGTGGAGTCCTCGCCGATGAAGTCGAACTTGAACTCGTCGACGGCGGGCGCACCCTCCTTCCAGTAGTCCTCGTTCTTTTCGAGGAGGACGTGACTCCCGCTTTTCCACTCGACGAATTTGAACGCGCCGGTGCCCGCGCCGGAGGGGTCCTGCGTGAGGTCGGTCGCGAGGCCGCTGGGTCCCTTCCCGTCTGCGGTGTCGCCGCGGGAGCCCTCGGGAACGATACCCTCCAGGCCGCGCGTGAGCCACCAGTTGAGCGTCCCGAACGGCTGAGAGAGGTTGAGCCGGAGCGTCCGGTCACCGACGATTTCGGTGCCCTCGACGAACGGGAGGCGGCTCTTGACCGGCGACTTGTTGTCGGGGTTGAGAATCCAGTCGACGGAGTACTTGAAGTCCTCGACGGTCACTTCGTCGCCGTTGTGGAACGTGATGCCCTCGCGGAGCGTGTATTCGAAGGCGGTCCCGCCGTCGACGGGGTCGGGCACCTCGGTCACGAGGCCGGGCTGGAGTTCGGAGTCGGGCGTCAGTTCGATGACCTCGTCGTAGATGAGGCCGCCGATGGTGCTGGTCGCGGTGTCCGTCCAGAGCGCGGGGTCGAAGTTCCACGGCTCCGCGGCGAGCGCGACGTTGACGCGGACGGTCTCTCCCGAGTTGCCCGACGAACTGCTGTCGGTGCTCCCGCCGCTCGTCTCGGTTCCGTCGGAACCGCCGGAACCACCGGCGTCACCGCCGGTACAGCCCGCAAACGCGGTCGCGCCGACCGCGCTCGCGGCCGCAATAAATTGCCGTCTGTCCATGTTTATCTCGGTAATGTTGTCGTCTGACATTGTTTTCTGGAGCTACGTACACACCCTTGTAGCGGTACGCGTGATACCTTAGCTCATGAAACACCGTTATTTATAGCTTTGGCAACCTCTCACAATCTTGGTACTATATCGCAATGGAGCCGTGCGCGTTCGTTGTGCTACCGCTTCCCAAACAGTTTAACGGGGTGGTTGCAATGTCGGCTTCATGGCGTACGCCAGCACGCTCTCCCTGCGAGAGTTACGACAGGACCTTCACGCTCACCCCGAGTCCGGGTGGAAGGAGTTCCGCACGACCGCCCTCATCGCCGCCGCGCTCGACGACCGCGAGTTCACGCTTCACCTCGGCTCGGACGCCGTCGCTGAAGACGAGCGACTGGGCGTCCCCGACGACGACGCGGTCGCGGCCGCAGTCGAACGCGCACGCGAGGAAGGCGCACCCGAAGCCTATCTCGACCAGATGGGCGGTGTTACGGGTCTCGTCGCCGAGAAGCGCTTCGGAAACGGGCCGACCGTCGGCGTCCGCGTCGACATGGACGCCCTCGAACGCACCGAGTCGAGCGACGAGGAACACCGCCCCGCGAAGTTGGGCTTCGCGAGCACGCATCCCAACGAGATGCACGCGTGCGGCCACGACGGCCACACCGCTATCGGCCTCGGTATCGCCCGCGCCCTCGACGACGACGGCGGGTTCGACGGCACGCTCCGACTGTTCTTCCAGCCGGCGGAGGAGGGCGGCCGCGGCGGCAAACCGATGAGCGAGACCGACCTGCTCGCGGATATCGACTACTTCCTCGCGCTCCACCTCGGCCTCGGCAACCCCACGGGAACCGTCATCGCCGCCTACGAGAACCCGCTTTCGAACGCGAAACTCGACGTGACATTCGAGGGCGCGCCGAGCCACGCGGGCAACGCGCCCAACGAGGGGCGCAACGCGCTCCACGCGGCGACGGCCGCGGTCCAGAACCTCTACGGGATTCCGCGCCACGCCGACGGGACGACCCGCATCAACGTCGGGAAGTTCGAATCGCCCAACCCGCAGAACATCATCGCCGAGGAGGCTCGCCTCCGCGTCGAGGTCCGCGGCGGGACCGCCGACCTGAACGAGTACATGCTCGACAAGGCCCGGCGCGTCCTCGACCACGCCGCGGGCATGCACGACGTATCGGTCGAGACGGGGCTGTACGGGAAGACGGCGACGTTCACGGCCGACGACGAGATGATAGAGGCCGTCCTCGCGTCGGCGGCCGACCTCGACGACGTGACCGAGACGGTCCCGCGACTCGACATCGGCGGCAGCGAGGACGCCTCCTACCTCATCCGGCGCGTGCAGGAACACGGCGGGAAGGCGACCTACGTCGGCATCGGCGCGAGCAACGAGTTCGGCCACCACACCTCGCGGTTCGACATCGACGAAGACGCCCTCGACATCGGTGTCGACGTGGTGTGTCAGACGATTCGCGCACTCTAACGCGGCGGTCCGACCCGGCTGTTCGACCCCGACCAGCCGCGCGTCTCGCCGGCCGTCGTCCCCCTCGACCCGTAGAATCTGCCACGAACACGCACAACTATTATCCGCTGTTCGCGAGTTGAGCCGCACATGCAGGCCTCCCAGCAACGACTCCGCGAGGATATCGAAGCGAACGCCCGTTTCGGCGACATCGACGCGCCGGCGGGGCGCGGCCGCACCGTCCTGACCGGGAGCGACGCAGACCGCCGCGCCCGCGAGTTCCTCGTCGAGCGACTGCGCGACGCCGGCCTCTCGGTCCGCATCGACGCCGTGGGAACCATCGCCGGGCGGTGGGTTCCCGACGGGGCCGACCCCGACGCGCCCCCCGTCGCCGCCGGCAGTCACCTCGATTCGGTCCCCGAGGGCGGCATCTTCGACGGCCCGCTCGGCGTCTACGCGGCGCTCGAAGCGGTGCGGACGCTCCAAGAACGAGACGCCGGCGCGAGCCTCGACCGCCCAATCGACGTCGTCTCGTTCACCGAAGAGGAGGGCGCGCGCTTCTCGCACGGCCTGCTCGGGTCGTCGGTGGCGACCGGTGCGCGCGACGCCGACGACGCGCTCGCGCTCCGCGACGCCGACGGCACGACGCTCGACGCCCACCTCGACGCCATCGGCTTCCGCGGGACCGACACCATCGACGCCGCGGCGTGGGACGCGTGGGCCGAACTCCACATCGAACAGGGGACGGTGCTGGAGTCCGCGGGCGCGGGGGTCGGCGTCGTCGACGCCATCACCGGCATCACGACCTGTGCGGCCGACATCGTCGGCGAGGCCGACCACGCGGGCGCGACGCCGATGGACGAGCGCCGCGACGCGCTCGTCGCCGCCAGCGAGTTCGTCGTCGACTTCCGGGCCGCGGCCGACGACGTGGCGCAGAACCAGAGTTCGACCGCCGTGGGGACCGTCGGCCAGTTCGACGTGGCCCCGAACGCGCGCAACATCGTCCCCGGCGAGGTCACGCTCCAGATGGACATCCGCGACGTGGACTACCGCGCGATGGACGCCATCGCCGAGCGGGCCGAGGCCGCGCTCGACGAACTCGAAGCCGCCCACCCGGTCGAGACGAACTTCGACCGCTACCGCGACCAGCGCCCGAGTCGGATGGCCGACGACTGCGTCGCCGCCGCCCTCGACGCCGCCGCGACCGAGGATATCGACGCGAAACGGATGCACTCCGCGGCGATGCACGATACTGCAAATGTTGCCGGCGTCACCGATGCCGTGCTCCTGTTCGCGCCGTCGGCGGACGGCCTCTCGCACAACCCGCGCGAATGGACCGACTGGGCGGACTGCGCGACCGCGGCGTCGGTTCTCGCTGGAACGCTCGCACGCCTCGCCGGCGCGTGAGTCGCGGCCGACGGCCTGCTCCCGCTTGTGGACTAATCCTTTGTTTTCAGACAGTTCGTGGCCAGATTCGCGCCTCTGTCGCGATTTCGTCGCGGCCGCGTCGCCTGTCTCGATATGTGACACGCGGCTCCGAATCACCCCGTGTTCCGCGTGGAACCCCGTATCCCGGCAGTGCGTGGGCGCTCGAACTCGAACCGTAGTTTTCTACGCCGCGTCGGTCGAATCCCCGTCCCGTGAGTTATCGGATTACCCCCGAGAATCATGCGGATACGCGCTTTACTCCGGGTGTTGTCACTATATGCAACCACTCTCTAAGCCGTATGCGGCGCGACCGCACACAGCGACGCCGAACGGTCGGATATCGAGTGCGAAGCCGATTCCACGTATCCGACAATTGATGGGAGTCCGGCGACGGGCGTCGCTTCGGGTGTGTCTCGGTCCTGTCTCGGGTCGCGCGCTCGTTCACACGCCAGTCGGGTCCCGGCCGTCCCACGGGGGGTCGCTTGCTGGACAATCATCGAGCGATAGCAGCTCTGATAGCCGGTCCCAACACCGTTTTCCCTCGTCCGAGTTCGATTGCAAGATATTCGGAACAGCTATCACACCAGATGGACGTTCTGGTAGCATGCCCGAGAACCCCAACACCGATGCGCCGTCCCGCACGCTGAGCACGGTGGACACGGCGGTCAGCGTCGTCCGGGCGCTCGAGGAGTTGAACGGGGCGCGCGTCGCGGAGTTAGTCGACTACTTGGACCTCTCGAAGTCCACGGTGTACAACCACCTTGCGACCCTGCGGAAGAACAACCTCGTCGCCAAGGAGGGCGACAGCTACCACCTCAGCCTCCAGTTCCTGCTTCTGGGCGAGTACGTGCGCAACCAGCAGATACTCTACCAGGTCGGCAAGGAGGAGGTCGAGGCGCTCGCGGAGAAGACCGGCGAGTACGCTCACCTCTCGACCGAACAGCACGGCCTGCGTATCAGTCTGCTCAAGGTGCGCGGCGAGCGCGCCGTCGGGAGTCAGTACCAGCGCTCGAAGATTCAGCGCCCTGACAACCTCCACGCGTCGTCGACCGGGAAGGCCATCCTCGCGTTCCTCCCGCGCAGTCGCGTCGAGGAAATCGTCGACCAACACGGCCTCCCGGCGAAGACCGACGCGACCATCACCGACCGCGACGAGCTGTTCGACGAACTCGACGCCATCCGCGAGCGAGGGTACGCCTGCAACGACGAGGAGGAAATCGAGGGACTCCGCGCGGTCGGCGCGCCGATTCGCGACCGCAACGGCACCGTCCTCGGCGCGCTGAGCGTCTCCGGGCCGACGAGTCGCATCAAGGGCGAGCAGTTCCGCGACACCATCCCCGAGATGGTCACGAGCACGGCCAACATCATCGAGGTGAACATGAACATGGCCGCGCGGAGTTCGAACAACGGGCGCTTCGACTGAGCCGCACCGGCCGACTTCCATGACATCGATAAGCGTGTAATTCTGAACGGGTTCTCGCGCGCTCTGTCGTCCGACGGTCACTCGACCAGCTCGGTTTGTTGGAACCGGCACTCCGTCGCAGACCGCAGGCAGTTGCCCGCTTCGCCAGCAAAAATACCTGAAATAGTATATTTAGAAAGTAGTATCAAAATACTGTGTTTTCGGTCGGGTCTCCGATGCCGAACTCGAAATCCGTAGTATCGTATTTCTGCGCCTAAAGCGCGACTATTGGGTGTTTCAATCGCAAGCGCCGCGAATGAACAGAGACTGGCTATTGTCCATGTAATCTCAAAATTAAGGATAACTATCGAATTAACTCTGATTTATCCTAAAAATCAAGCATACTATTCCGAATATATCGACATATGGCTAATATAGGATCAACATCTGTCACCCTAATATATCTAGAAAAAATACATATCTTATATTTGTTAGCTTGGCTCCTCCCGAGTTCATTCTTCCGCGTCTCCAGTGAGTGACGGACCGCCGGCTCGACGACTGGTTTTCGGAACTGCGTCGTGTCAGGCGCAGAAACAGGTCACGTCAGCACCCGCGACTCGCCGCGACGCCGATAAATCGGGACCGTCAGTCCAGCCGCGCTTCCAACGACTCGACGAGCGAGTCGTTGCCGATGTAGACCGGCACGCGGTCGTGGATGTCCTCGGGCGTTCCCGAGAGGAGCGACTGTTCGCCGTCGGACGACCGCCCGCCGGCGCACTCGATGATGTAGCCGATGGGGAAGCCCTCGAACTGCTGGCGGAGTTTGCCGCCCGGCGCGTCGGTCTGTGCGGGGTACGCGAAGACGCCGCCGTAGTGGAGAATCTGGTTCACGTCGCCGATCATCGACCCGCCGTAGCGGAGCTTCATCCCCTCGGTGCGTTCGGTCTCGCGGGCGAACGCCTCGAAGTCGTCGAACCAGCGGTTGACCCGGCCGCCGAAGCTGAAGATGGCGGGGTCGCCGGGCAGCGTTAGTTCCTCGCGGAGCGGGCGCTTGATACCCGATTCGAGGATGTACTCGCTGACGACGCCGTCGCGGGCGGCCACGAGCGTCGTCACCGGGCCGTAGAGGATGTAGCCCGCGGCGAGCAGGTTCTCGCCGCCCGTGGGGAGCGGTTCGTCGTAGATGCTGTACAGCGTTCCCATCACGTTGTTCGGCTTCAGGTTCGTCGACCCGTCGAGCGGGTCGAGCGCGACCGAAACTCCCTCGCCGATGTCGATGACGTCGGGGCGCTCCTCGCTGGCGTACTCGCCGACGCCGTCGAGGGGGCGGAGGCGCTTCAACAGCAGTTCGTCGGCGTAGGTGTCGGCTTCCAGTTGGCGCTCGCCGCTGGGGTTCGTGCCCTCTTCGTAGACGCGACGGCCGGGGAGTCCCGCCCGAATCGACGGCGCGGCCGCACAGAGCGTCTCGACGACGGCGTCGACCACGTCGTCCTCCCGACTCGATACGTCTGTCATGCGTTCGACACGCCCTTCGGAGCCGCGGCTGCACCGAAGCGGTTCGACGGAGCGCCGCCGGGCGGCGCGCGGACGAGCGTCGAGGTGGTCGTCATTACCTACTGGTCCCGTGGGCGAAGTATAGTTCTGTCCCCGTGCGTAAGCGTTGCACCGCGCCGACGACGGCGTTGGTGGCGGGTTTTCGACTCGGGCGCTGGTCGAATCCTCAGTCGCAGAGCGGCTGTCGGGGCCGTGCTGAATACAGGCGCGAGTCGGGTATCGGTTCGAAACCGACGGCGTCTCGTGATGCACCAGCGTCGAGTCACGGACCATCATGCAGCTGTGAGAGAGAACAGGTAGAGAAACAGTAGAATCGAACTGCCAAACGTCAATGCTCCGTACAGCGGCACAGACTTCCACGACGAGATTCGGCTGCACCGGTTCGACACGAGAGTTCCGACTGCTGACAGTCCCAGAAGGCCGTACACGATTGGCATTCCTTCCATCGAGAGATAGCCACCGATAACCTCCACAGCAATCATTGTAGAAAGGAATCCACAACAGACAGCGAGGAGGGCAGCGCTGGACCGTCGCTTAATCGTCAATCCCATACGATGTTATGACAATCTGCTATAATAAATTCGTTGTCGCTCAGTGGAAGCAGATTACCGAGCGTCGAACAGGCGTTCGAACACGACCGTCGGGAACTGCGGTTCGAGCCGGCTCGGCGGCCGGCCTTTCCGTTCGACGCGCTCCGCCGTGACCCGGCGGGTGATGCCGTCTTCTGCGAGTTCGTAGAGGATGCGCTTGACCGTGGTCGGTGAGAGGTCGACCGATTTGGCGATGTGCTGGCTTGTCGCCTGCACCGACTGCTGTTGGTCGGGGCGCAACGCGAGGAGTTCGTGGAGCACCTGCCGGCGGTTCTCCGGGAGCGAGAACACGCGGCCGAGCGAGACGCAGGGTTGGGGGACCGCGGCGATTCCGGCGGCGACGTCGGCGGCCGTGATGCTCCGGTGTTGGTTGCGGACCGCTTCGTCGGCCGCGCCGAACAGCGCCGCGAGCGCGTCGTGAGCGTCGCCGTCGGCCCACTCCGCGATGTCGCGAGCGAGTCGGTGGTCGAGCGTCCGCCGCGACCCGGCCGCCGACACTCGCGTCATCAGCACGTCGACGAGCACCTGACTCTGGTACGGTTCGAACTGAATCGCGCCGGCCGTGTAGTCGGTCAGCACCGTCTCGTCGGGCGGCGCGCGCCCGATAGCCAGCCAACTGACTTTGCTCGGAAGCCCGGCACAGAGGTCGACGAACGCCTCGCCGTCGAGCGTCCCCGGCTCTTCGAGGTGGTCGACGGCGACGACGGCACCCGTCTTCGGCCCGTCGAGCGCGTCCTTGAGCCGCGACTGGAGCGCCTCGGTCTTGATACCCTGCTTGGGCACGGACTCATCGACGAGCGC
Organism: Haloferax sp. Atlit-109R; assembly: GCF_003665865.1. Classification (NCBI taxonomy): domain Archaea; kingdom Methanobacteriati; phylum Methanobacteriota; class Halobacteria; order Halobacteriales; family Haloferacaceae; genus Haloferax; species Haloferax sp. Atlit-109R. The sequence goes on along the minus strand of NZ_QPLO01000002.1, from coordinate 724,797 downwards.
GTCGAGCACGGCGTGGTAGAACGCGAACGCGCTCGTCGTCTCGCGCGCGTCGACGTAGACGAACCGCGGCGCGAACGTCGCCTGCACGCGGGTCGTCGTGTGGATGGCGGCGTTGTTGACGCTCGACACGCGGACGAGGTGGTCGAACAGCGCCGTCACGACCGCCGACTTCCCCGACCCTTTGGGGCCGTAAACGTAGGCGTTCGGCGGGAGGTGACCGTCGAACACCGGGTCGAGGTAGTCGAGCAGTCGCTCTAACACCGGTCCACAGTTCACCGGGTCGTCGGTGTGCGCGACCGGCGAGAGCGAGTCGTAATCGACGAGGAGGCGAGGCTCACCGTCCCGGCGTTGCCGACGTTGGATCCTCGCTTCGATGTCCATGTCGTAGTGGTAGTTCCGAAATGGGAGGTATATCAGTTCTGACTGCTTACGGCTGCGGTACGTCTGTGGTCGCCCGGTCGTCGAACGTGTTCGGGGCAACCGACTCGGTAGTCTCTCACGAGGTTCGACGCGTATGGCAGACACCACCCTCGACGTGCGCGACCTCCCACCGGCGGAGCGCCATCCGAAGATTCACGCCGCGTTCGACGACCTCGACGCCGGCGAGTCGCTGACGATTCTCAACGACCACGACCCGAAGCCGCTGTTCTACGAAATGCAGGCCGAAGTCGACGCGTTCGACGCCGACAACTACACGGTCGAACAACGCGCTCCCGACGAGTTCGCGGCGACGTTCCCGAAGCGGTAGCGCCGCGGCCGCGGGTCGCGGGTCGCGGCCGCGAGTCGTACTCGCTGTTCCGACCCGTCTCCGCCGTTTCTCCACTCTCGTCGAATATGTTCGGCGTCACCGGTAGGGCTTCGCGCCGCGCTAGTCCGCGTATGAGCGTCATTCCCGCCGATGTCGACACGGCCCGACAGCCCCCGATGACGATTCCGCTCCGGCACTTCGTCGTCGCGCTCGGCTTCCTCGCGGCCGCGGTGGGCCTCCGGGTCGCTCTCGCCGTCGGCGTCGCTCCCGGTGCCGCCCGACTCGCGCACGTCCACCTCCTGCTCGCGGGGTGGGTGTGCGTCACCATCATGGGCGCGATGACGCAGTTCGTCCCGGTCTGGTCCGGCGTCGAACTCTACTCCCGACGACTCGCGACCACGCAGTTGTGGGTCGTCAGCGTCGGTCTCGCCGGCCTCGCGGGATGCTTCCTCCTCGGGGCGTTCGCGTGGCTTCCCGTCTTCGGTGCCGTCGCGCTCCTCGGCTTCTGGACGTTCGCCTACAACGTCGCGCGCACGCTCTCCCGACTCGACGACTTCGACGTGACCGAGCGCCACTTCGGCCTCGCACTCGGCTTTCTCGCGGTCGTCACCGCGCTCGGCGTCCTGCTCGCGGTCGACTTCACGCGCCCGCTTTTCGCCGGTATCGGCGTGAGCCACGCGAGCGTCCGCGCGGCCCACGTCACGCTCGCCGTCTTCGGCGTCGTCGTGACGACCGTCGTCGGCGCGCTCTACCAACTCGCGACGATGTTCACCCAGACGAAGCTCCGCGGCGTCGACGTGTGGCTCCGCCGATTCGAGGAGGTCGGCTACCCCGTCGGTGTCGTCGCCCTCGCCGGTGGCCGACTCGCCTCCGACCCGACGCTCGCGCGGGTCGGCGGCGCGCTCGTCGCCCTCTCGCTTTTCGGCATCGCCGCGATTCTCGCCCGTCGCCTCGTCGAGTCGGCGGTCGATTGGACGCCCATGCTCACCCGGTACGCCGTCGCGGCCGTCGCGCTCGCCGGGTGGGCCGCCCTGACGCTCCCCGCGTGGCTCGCGGACCCGCTGGCGGGGGACCGACTGTTCGGCGCGCCGGGAACCGGGTCGCTGTTCCGGCTCGGCTTCGTCGGCTTCGTCGTGCTCGGGACGCTCTACCACGTCGTCCCCTTCATCGTCTGGGTCCACCGATACAGCGACCGCCTCGGCCTCGAACCCGTGCCGATGCTCGACGACCTCTACGACGCCCGCCTCGCCCGCCTCGATTTCGGTCTCGTCGTCTCGGGCGTCGCCGCCGTCGTCGCACGCGACCTCGCCGGACTCTCGTCAGTCTTCGAGACGGCGGGCTGGACGCTCGTGCTCGTCGGTGTCGCGGTGTTCGCCACGAACCTCCTGCGGGTTATCTGGCTTCACAGCCCGCAGTCGCTGGTCGGCGGCGCGGCCGCGTCGGCTGGCGGTGCGGACGACGGCGCTGACTGAGTCGGCGCGTCAGGGACGGTCTCGCACCAACTCACATCCCGAGCAGTTCGGGTGCAAGAAAGAGGAGTGCGAGCAGGCACGTCAGGACGAGAACCGCCGCGACACGCAGGATGCCGGCCGCTCGTCGTCGGTCCTCCGGGAGCGACTCCGCGATGCCGGACAGGGCGGTCCCGGCTATCATGAACAGTAGCCACCCGCCCGATAGGGACTGTTCCACGACTGCGTACTGCCAGTACAGACCCGAGAAGACGAGCGCGCCAGAGAGTTGGACGACTGGAAAGAGGCCGCCGGTGGGTTCGCTGAACAGGGTTTCGTCAACTATGGAGGGCATTGAACACGTCATCGCCCGCGAAGGTGAAAAGAGCACCTGCCTTCACCACCTCGGTCGCGCTCGCGCTGGCTCTCGTTCACATCCGGTCGCTTCCGGTCCCGCGTCCCCCGAACGCGTTCGGCCGCAGGCTTACCGACCGTGCGGTCGACGACTCACTCGTGATGCCAGAACACGCCGCGCTCGACGACCTCCCGCCGCAGATGCATGCGCCCGTCTTCGAGACCGACCGTCCGAAAACCGTCAGACTCCGCCTCGAAGCCGGCGACGAGGTGCCGGCGCACTCCCACCCCGGGTTCGCCATCGTCTTCCACGTCGTCACCGGCCGGATGGAACTCGCGCTCGACGGCGAGACGCACGAGGTTGCCGCGGGAGAGCTGCTGCGGTTCGGCGGCGACCGCGACATCTCGCCGCGCGCGCCGGTCGACAGCACCGCAGTGCTCGTGTTCGCCCCGGCTGTCGACGACTGAACCGCGGGGCCAACTCCCGCGGACGAACACCTGATTTACTCTGGCTCGCCCGACAGCCGCTTCAGTGCCGCTTCGAACTCCTCGGACAGCGAAACCGAATCCGGCTCGTCGCTGTCGCGCTCACCCGTCGATGACCCGGTATCGGGGACCGAGTCGTCCGTCTCCGCCTGCGCGTCAGCCGGGTCTATCGCGTCGAGCTCCGCGTTGATGGCGTCCGCCTGCTGGTGCATCGGCGCGACGCGGACTCGGACGCGGTCGTAGTCGTGACGGTCGTCGAGGCCGTTCCACGCCCGAAACGCGCCGACGGTGAGCGTCTTCGACTGCGGGCAAAACGGCGTCGTCGGCGTGAACTCCGCGACAAGCACCGACGGGTCGTCTCGATCCTCCGCGTAGCGGAACCCCGCGTCCGGGTGGCGGCGGTCGAGGTTCAGCCGCGCGAGGTTGTAGCCGAACGTCACGTCGTAGACGCCCCGCGCTTCGAACAGGTCGCGGGCGACCCGGTGGACGGCGACGTGGTCGTCGCCGTCGAGGACGCGGTGGCCGTCGAGGAAGGCGTCCGGGTCGGGCAGGTGTTCGGGAACGAACTGGTCGATATCGTCGAAGCGGTCGGCCCGCGACCCGCCGCCGAACAGGGACGGAATGTCTGGCATAGTCCGAAGTGGGGTCGCCACGGGCGTAGGCCCACCCCCGAACACGTTCAATTCACTGTTCGCCGCTGGCGCTCGTCGCGGTCGTGGCACGAGTCGATGGTGCTTGGTGCTGTCAAAGCTCGTCGTCGCGGGGCGGGGGCTACTGATGTGGACGGGCCAACGAGTGGCACAGACAGCCCGGACACGGTTCGGAGCGCAGGTCACCGAAATATCGCCACGACGGAGACGGCTCCGGACGCACTCATCTCCGATTTATCAATCGCTGAAGCCGGTCGCGAACGTCGTCCGCGGAGTCGTAAATCTCGTTGTCGACCGAGGCGAGCACCTCGTGGATGGGCTTCGCCCCGCCTTGCGTTTCGACCTCGTAGTCGCCGTAGTTCTCGACGAGTTGCTCCGTCGTGGTCGGATAGTCCTGAATTTCAAGCGCATCGTCGAGGTCACCGAGCTGCTCCCCGGGGGCGGGTTCGTCGGCGCGGTCACGCGCCTCTTGGAGCGCTCGTTCGCGCTGGCGCTGTTCTTCGTTGGCCGCTTGCTTGTTTCGGCCCTGTTTGTCGTCTGGCATCCTTGGCACTTCGAAAGCGAACGGGATAATGCTGTGGCCGATTCTCGGTAGTCGCTTCCGACACGCGGGTTCTGTTAGCTCCGGCGGGGGTCAACAGCGTCAGGGGAACCCCGGTCAGTCCGGGGACGACCGGTCGGTGCCGGCGCTCCGTTGCGGTCGGAACGGTCGAGTACACGATGGATGCCAACCGTCCTCAGAGTAGCTTTATTTTCGGCCCGATACGGTACACCACTTGCGGAACGATGCGTTCTCACCAATCGCTCGAAATCCTCGTCGTGGCTATCCTCTACATCTGCGTGTTTGTGATAGTCGTCGGACCTGCGCTTGATTCGATAGCCGGCTTGGAAACGCTCTCGATGGATGCTCCGAGAGGCGTTGAACGCACGTGGGACTTAGTCTCGAAGCCACAGGGCTGGATACTCTGTCTCGGCTACGTTCCAGTTCATTTCGCGTACCTGTTCGTCCGCGCACGACTCGCCGGTGAATCGGTCGATTCCTACTGGGAGTAGTGCTCCGATACCTTTCCGAGATTTACAGACGTGAACTCCCACGGCAGCGACGTTGACGCGCCGAACTCACCCGCTAAGCGTTGCACGCGTGTGTTCTCAACACCGAGAGGTTTCGACAGAGACGGGCGAAAAACAGCGATCAATGGTTGCCAGTCGGTGCAACGGCGCTACTGCGGGTCAGGGTCGGGGTCGAATATCTCGGGGTCTTCCGGCCCCTCGGCGCGGACGACCGCCATACAGCCCTTGCGGACGACGCGGGACAGCGAGTGGTCGACGAGCTTGAAGTCGCCGGGGACGGGCGAACTCATCGTCGCGATGGTCGTGCTCCCCGGCGGCACCTGTCGCGTCTGGATGTGGGTCTGCGGCTCGGTCGTCAGCGACCCCTCGGGGTAGAGCGTCTCCCAGACGCTTCCGATGGGGTGGAAGCTACTGGAGAGGTTCGGCCCCCCGTCGACGAAGTACACCCGGACCGTCTCGTCGAGGCCGACCGTCGCGGCCGGCCCCCGGCCGTTGGGCGTCCACGCGTACTTCTCGCCGTTCATGAGGACGTACGTCGGCTCCTCGTTCCGCATGGCCTCGTAGTCGAAGGCGTGTTGGCCCTCCTCGCCGGCGTCCTTGTCGGTGTAGAGTTCGTGCTGGCCGAGGTATATCTCGTGGTCGACCTCGGGCATCCCCTCCGGCGGTTCGACGAGGATGAGCCCGAACATCCCGGCGCTGATGTGCATGTCCATGTTCGGCACGGCGCAGTGGTAGATGTACGCCCCTGGGTAGGTCGCCTTGAACCGCAGGTGCGCCGTCTCGCCGGGGTTCGTCATCGTCGCCTCCGCGCCACCGCCGGGACCGGCGACCGCGTGGAAGTCGACGTTGTGCGGCATGGTGTTCTCCTCGGGGTTCTCGAACGTCACGTTCACCGTGTCGCCCTGCCGGACGCGGACGAGCGGGCCGGGAACCTGCCCGTTGTACGTTGTGTAGGTGAACGTCACGCCGTCTTCTACCTCGGCGGTCACTTCCTCCGGCCGGAGCGTCACGTCGACCTCGGCGGGCTCGCTCCGGTCGATGGGACCGGGGATGTCCGTCGGGTCGGCCGCGACTTGGTCCACCAGGTTCGTCGAACCCTGTTGTGTCGGTTCCTCCGTCTCGTCGAGCGACTGCGCGGCGGTCGGCGATTTCGTCGCACAGCCGGCGAGCGATGCGACGCCGCCGAGTCCGAGCCACTGGAGCGTCCGCCGCCGAGTCGTGGATAGCATCTGTGTCTCCCTCCGGTTGAATCGAGTGCCCGGATACTGGTATAAACGGACACTGGTTGTCCGGGTTGGAGACGCGCTCCGAACATCTTCGCGAACCGTACCACGCCGTGAGACGCGGAGAGGCGCGGTCGCTAACGAGCGCGCGAATCCCGAGCAGACGAACGGGGGTTCAGTCGCCGCCGACGAAGCGGTCGCGGCGGTACCGACACTGCTCGCAGAAGAACTGCGCGAGCCCCGCCGGCTGCGTGCCGGTGAAGGCCATCTCGGAGCCGCAGTCGGGACACCATTCGGAGTGGGTGGTATTCGTGTGGTCTGAACTCATACCACGTACAAACGCATGGGGTATTATTACATTAACGATTATGCCAAATTAGGCGCGACCGATACGTTTCGGGTCGAAAACGGTGCCGCTCCCGGTGCTGACGAGGGGCACGCAGGAGGGGTGTCGGAGACCGCGCCGACTCAGGGCTCCCAAATCGCGGTGACGACGCCCTCGTCGCGCTCGGCGGAACAGTAGGCGAATCCCCGGTCGTCGAGCTTCGGGTAGAGGAACTTCGGCTCGCGGTCGTTAAGCTGGACGAATACGGTTTCGCCGTCGAGGTCGGTGAGGCGGTTCATCGTCTCCGTGAGCGGTTCCGGCGGCGGCAGCTCCCGCACGTCGAGGAAATCCACCGCTCGCTCGGTCGGTGCGTCGAGTCCGTCGAGGTACGCCTCGCGGTCCATATGCGTGTCGTGGGGGCGACAGCGCAGGAAGCTCACCCCGAACGTGTTCGATTCGGTTTCCCCGGCCAGTCGGCCGAACACGTTCGGGGCGTGGCTCACCTTCCGCGACGCCGAACCGCACGACGAGAGCCATGTCTCGACCGCCACACGTCGACACCGACGCCGACGCCGAAGCCAACGCCGACGCGGGAAGTGACGCCGGCGCGCCGCCGACTGCGACCGCCCCGCCGGACCCGTCGAGCATCGACACCTCGCGGCGGCCGTTCGTCCTCATCTGGGAGGTCACGCAGGCGTGCGACCTCGCGTGCGACCACTGCCGGGCGGACGCGACGCCCGCGCGACACCCCGACGAACTGACCACCGCCGAAGGAAAACGCCTGCTCGACCAGGCCCGCGAGTTCGGCCCGGGCCAACTCGTCGTCCTCTCCGGCGGCGACCCGCTGGCGCGCTCGGACCTCGCGGAGCTCGTCGAGTACGGAACCGACCTCGGCCTCCGGATGACGCTCACCCCGAGCGGAACGTCGTCGCTGACGCCCGAGACGGTCGCAGACCTCGTCGACGCGGGCGTCAGGCGCATGGCGCTCAGCCTCGACGGCGCGACCGCGGCGTCACACGACGCCTTCCGAGGAGAAGACGGGAGCTTCGACCAGACCGTCGCGGCCGCCCGCGCCGCCCGCGAGGCCGGTCTCCCGCTCCAGATAAACACGACCGTCTGCGCCCAGACGGTCGACGAACTCCCCGTGCTCTGCGACCTCGTGGCCGACCTCGGCGCGGTCCTCTGGTCCGTGTTCTTCCTCGTCCCCGTCGGGCGCGGGCGCGTCCTCGACCCGATTTCCCCCGAGCGCGCCGAGCGCGTCATGGAGTGGCTGACCGAGGTGAGCGAGGACGCCCCCTTCGGCGTCAAGACGACCGAAGCGCCCCATTACCGGCGGGTCGCTATCCAGCGCCGGCGGGACGCGAGCGACGCGCCCCCGACCGACGGCATCGGCCGCCGGCTCGGCATCACCGCGGGCGACGGCTTCGCCTTCGTCAGCCACACCGGCGACCTGTTCCCGTCGGGGTTCCTCCCGGCGACCGCCGGCAACGTCCGCGACGGCGGACTCGTCGAACGATACCGCGAGAGCGACCTCTTCCGGTCGCTCCGGGACCGCGACGCCCTCGGCGGGAAGTGCGGCGCGTGCGAGTTCCGCCACGTCTGCGGCGGCAGTCGCTCGCGGGCCTACGCACACACCGGCGACCCGCTGGCGAGCGACCCGCTCTGTGCGTACGTGCCCGACGGCTACGACGGCCCGATGCCCGCGACTCGGTCGGCGGGCGACTGACGCCTCGGAATAGCGGTCCGCGGGAGTCAACCCGAACACGTTCGGGACAATCGCTTGCATCCGTCGCCGCCGAGGTACAGCCGATGACGCGCGACACCAACCTCACGAGACGGCGTTTTACGGCACTGACTGCGACGGCGGCGCTGTCGACGGCGCTCGCCGGCTGTTCCGGCTCCGGCGGCGACGCCGCGAACGCGGCCGAGGCGGACGACGGCGGCGAGACGACCGCCGAATCGACCGCGGAGCCGACGACCGACTCCGGCGAGACGACCGGCGCGGAGAGCGGGTCCGGCGGCGGGAGCGCCCCGCAGTTCGACGGCTGGTTCGACAACGTCGGCAACTACGACGGCGTCGTCGACGAGACGGGAAGTTCGACGGTGACGGTGACAGTGGGTGCGCAGGCCAACGGCGGGGGGTTCGGCTTTGGCCCGGCCGCCGTGCGCGTCTCTCCGGGCACCACGGTCGTCTGGGAGTGGAACGGCAAGGGCGGCTCCCACAACGTCGCCGCCGCCGACGGCTCCTTCGAATCGGAGTTGGCGGGCAGTAGCGGCCACACGTTCGAACACACGTTCGAGGCGGCCGGGACGTACACTTACGCCTGTACGCCCCACGAGACGGTCGGGATGAAGGGCGCAATCGTCGTCGAGTAGCGTCCGCCCGCGCCGTTTTTCGGACTGTTTTCGCCCGTTGTCGGTCGGTTCGCACCTCCCGCGAACTTCTTCTCCCAGTGCGCCGAATCTCTCGTATGCCTCGGTCCTCGGTCCTCGCCGCCGCGCGTCGTCGCCCGTCGCTCACGTTCGCCCTCGCGGCCGGCGCGTTCGCGCTCTGGTACGTGCTCGCTGAGCCGGTGGTCGCGTTGCTGACCGGCGGCGACCGGGCCGTCCCCTCCGGACCGATGGCGGTGCTCGTCGCCGGGGGGTTTCTCGGCGGCGGCCTGCTCGCCAGCCTGCTCTGGCGGCGACTCGGCGGGCCGACCTCCCGACCCCGCGGCGCGCTCGTCGGCGGCCTCGTCGGGTTGCTCGCGCTCCCGGTCCCGATGTACCTGCTCGAACTCGCGGTGGTCGTGATGGAGGGGAGCCCGTTCGAAGCGCCGGTCGGGATGGGGCCGGTTGCGGCGCTCGCGAGGAGCGTTGCCCTGTTTCTCGTCGTCCCGCTGTTCCTCGGGGCGCTGGGCGTGATTGCGACGCTCGGCGGGACGGTCGTCGTCGGGGCCGCGACGGGGCTGGTGCTCGCGTGGGAGTGAGTCGGCAGTCCGATGTCGGCGAAAAACAGAGACGGTGAATCAGTCGTCGGTTGCGCTGTTGTGCATCCGTTATCTGATGAGGTGGTGTGACACGGACAGAGGCTGTATGCAGTAATTCGCTATCCTTTGTTTCGCACCGAAGTGAGTGAATAGACCGAGGAAATCACGTGCGAGTTGGTCATCCGAGCGAACTGGGGGTCAGCGTGTTACCGAGAACGTATAGTGGTATTCCAAGCAGAACCCCGATAACGCCAAATGCAATGAATACGAGTGCTGCTGGTCCTCGCACTCGCTCTGTCATTGGAATTGAGTTGACTAACGCAAGCACATATACCGAGAACACGAGTAGATGAGAGAGAATAATCGGCTTACGACTACTCTGCCGAGAAACATAACCCACAGGGAACATTGCTGCGAGTGGAAGGGACAAGTATAGCGAAATCTCGATACTATTGGAACCGAGGAGACGAAGAACTGCAGAGAATTGAAGTCCATTCGCAGCAAGGAGAGCGACCACAACTCCCGCCAGCGATGCAAGCCAACATCCGATGGCAGAGCAGTATGGGTATCGCTGATGTACAAACGAAAATAATCCAAGCGTAAAGTAGACACCTCCAACTGAGAACAGCCACGGGGTTGAATCTCTAATGAGAGGGACCAAAGAAGGATACAGTGGGTGTCCGAGGAAGTAGGCACCAATCACAAACACAGCGACACCAATTCGATTACTGTCGATATTTCGGTTTTGTAGCAACCTCCTCAGCAAACGCTGTATTGTATAGAAAGACCCAGTAACGATAGCAGCCGGAAATACGACGAGCCAGATTAGATTAGTAAGAACCACATCCATGAATTGGATTACTAACAAATATTTGATAAGTTTTGTGGGGATGTCTATCGCTTCGTATCTCGTCAGATGAGAGCTGGCCAGTGCCCGACTCGCGCGCTCTATGCAGCACGACTCCGACAAATATCAGAAAATACGAGGTTCGACAGAGCCTCGCCCGTTAGTCGTCGCCCAAGATACCCTCAGCGACCGCCATATCGTCGACGCTCGGGTCGTCGGCGGACTGCCGGAGGACGAACCGCTTTCTGACGAGGTCGGCCGCGTAGATGACCGTCCCGAGGATGATGAGGGTGTCGCCGGGGAGCCGCGCCCAGAACAGCGTCTGAATCAGCGGCTGGTCGTAGAAGGCGACGCTCCGGGCGGCGGCGTAGCTCCCGGTGAACGCCGTCTCCAGCTGGAGGAAGCCGACCGGGAGGACGGAGACGAACACCATCAACACGAGGCCGACGTTCCAACACCAGAAGGCGGCGCGCAGCCACGAGCCGTCCCAGCGCTCGGGGTCGATGGAGAGCTGGAGCATGTAGGTGACCATGCCGAGCGCGAGGAAGCCGAACGCGCCGAACATCGCGGCGTGGGCGTGGCCGACCGTCAGGTACGTCCCGTGTTCGTAGTAGTTGATGAGCGGGAGGTTGATGAAGAAGCCGAGCACGCCCGCGCCGACGAAGTTCCAGACGCCGCTGGCGACGATGAACATGAACGGCAGGCGGTACGGGAACGACTCGCCCGACATCGCGCGGTACTGCCCGAGCGCCTCGTAGAGGATGAACACCAGCGGGATGAGTTCGAGCGTCGAGAAGACGCTCCCGATGGGCACCCACATGTCGGGCATGCCGACCCACCAGTAGTGGTGCGAGACGCCGATGATGCCCGTCCCCATGACGAGCAGCGCCTGGAGCATGACGGCCTTCTCTGCGCTCCGGCGGGACAGCAGGTTCATCGACACCAGCGTCAGGCCGACGATGGCGACGATGAAGAACTCGAACGCCCCCTCGACCCACATGTGGACGACCCACCAGCGCCAGAACTCCGTGACGGCGATGTTCGTCTCGGGGGTAAAGAGGAAGCCCGCGGTGAACAGGAGGGCGATGGAGCCGCCGGCGTACAGAATCATGTGCGCCAGTCCGTACGGCGGTTCCTTGTCGAGAAGCGGTTTCAGGCCGCGGACGGCCAGTCCCGCCCAGATGAGGAAGCCGGCGAGGATACCGAACTGCCAGAGCTTCCCGACTTCGAGGTATTCGAGCCCCTCGTTGCCGAGAATCCACCACAGCGAGCCGTCGATGTAGCCGTTCGCGCCCAGCCAGATGCCCGACAGGCCGCCGACCACGACGACGACGATAGCGCCGAGGAGGACGTTGATGTACCTCGACTGCTTCGGCGGTTCGTAGCCGGTCAGAAGCGGCGGGAGGAACAGCCCCGCGCCGAGCCACGTCGCGGCTATCCAGAGGATACCGAGGTCGATGTGCCACGTCTTGGCGATGGCGAACGGGAGCAGTTGCAGGATGGGCACGCCGAATAGCGACTCGATGCCGAAGAAGCCGGCGCGCTCGATGTAGAAGTGCGCGAGCAGACCGCCCAACAGCACCTGCGCCAAGAACAACCCGGCGGCGACCGGGACGAACCGGAGCGCCGCCCGCTGGCTCGGGAAGACGCTCACGTCGCCCGGTTCGGGCACCGTGATGTTCTCGGCCGACGGCTCGGGGAGTTCGACCGACTTGTACAGCCAGATGCCGAGGCCCGCCCCCGCGACGAGAAGCACCATGGCGACGACGCTCCACGTCATCGAGGCGGCGGTGGCGTCGTTCCCCGCGCCGGGCTGGTACGGCCAGTCGTTCGTGTACGAGTGGGTGCCGTCGGGGCGGTCGGTGTGCGAGAACCACGCCGTCCACATGGCGAAGTCCGCGAACGCCCGCGCCTCCTCCTCGGAGTCGATCATGTTCACGGGCACGCCGCGCTCGTGGTCGCCCTCGTGGTAGCGCTCGACGTACTCCTGTCGAACCTGCTCGTGGGCGTAGACCTCGGCCGCGGTGTACCGAATCGCGCCGCCCTCGTAGCTGTCGTCGAGGTCGGATTTCACCACGTCGGCGACGGCCGCTTGGTCTGCGGAGTCGAGTTCGTCGTAGGGTTCACCGTAGCGCTCTTGGGCGTAGTAGTTCCGCATGAACCCGACTTTCAAATCCAGCGCGTCGGCGGTGTAGTCCGCGCCGTAGTACGCGCCGTTGCCCAGTATCGACCCGTGGTTCATCAGGCCGTCTTTCTGGAACACCGTCTTGCCCTCTCGAATCACGTCGCCGTTGGCGACGACGTCACCGTCGGGTCCGACCACCTCGTCGGGGATGGGTGGGGCCTCCTGATAGGCGAACCACGCGCCCGCACCCATCACGACGAGGTTGAAGACGAACACGACGACGATTGCCTTCGCGATGGTCTTGCGTTGTATCTCCATACACGTCGTGGTTCACACGCCTGCAATAGGCTCTACACGCCGCTTCCCGGCCTCGCACAGCTCGGACGAACATGTTCGGATGGTCGCTCTTTGAGCCGGACGCCGTTCCTCGAAGCGTAATGACGACCGATTCGCGACCCGCGGCCCACGACCACGACACGCCCGACACGGCGACCGACCGCGTCCACGACACCTCGTGGTCCGCGAACCTCGAACTCCCGCGACACGCCGCCGACCGCGACCTCGTCGTTGCGGAGGCGGTCGCCGCGGTCGAACACACGACCGCCGGCCACCACGTCAACCTCGTCACCCACGGCGACCACGGCCACCCGGAGACGTACCTGTACGACGCGCTCGCGGAACGGTTCGAGGGCGTGGCGTACGAGTACGTCGAACAGTGCGGCTGCGGCGGGCACGTGACGCGGGTGTACGTGGAGTAGTCTCGGTCTCGTGCTCGAACGTCGAGACCGGTGTCTACACTCGCGGCGAGCCGGTGTCTAGCTCCCCCGACGAGTCCGGGGTTTCAGCGGTTCCGTCGCCGGCATCCGTTCCGGCGAAGAAGTCGAACGCCAGTTCGCCGTCGAGGACGTGCGTGTGCTCGAACGCCCCCGTCTCGACGAGTTCCACGGTACTATCGACGACGAGTCTGCGGGCCGAGTCCGGCCATTCGGTGACCGCGAGGTTGATGAACGCGGTCTCGTCGGCGAGCTCGCCGAACCGGTGGACCTCGAAGACCGTGGCCGTATCGTCTCGGAACAGCGACACAGACGGGTGGGGCTCGTGGCCTCCCTCGAACGGCCCTCGGAGTGAGAGTTTCGGCGGAGACCCGTCGCCGTCCGGTGCCACGAACCGCTGTGTGAGCGACCGGAGTTCGGTGTCGTCTGTATGCGAAATCGAGACGGCGAGCGGTCTCGGAAGGGGGCCGGACGTGGGGTCGACGCCCACGGTGGCGAGGTCTCCGTCGTCTCCGGCCCCGTCGAATTCGAGGTATTTTCCCCTGTCTCGGGGGTTGTCGTCGGTCTCGACTACCGGGTCCGTGCGTTCGGTTTGCGGGCCGAGAGAGCTACATCCTGCGGTCAGGGTGGAGGCTGCGATCAGGGCGGACGCGAGAAACGCGCGACGGCGCATACGTAGCAACACACCGGAGTCAGTAACAATGTTCTGGACCGATGACACGCGCTGTGAGTGCTTCGGCAGCGTCCCGGTTCTGTTCGCTGTCGTCCGGTCACAACCGCGGCACACCGCCAACCGCGACCTGGTTGTTGCGGAGGCGGTCGCCGCGCTCGCGTCGATGCTGTACCTATTTATCGGGGAACGCGGATGACTCTCCTATGGCCTCGCAACTCGTTTTGGCCCTGCTGGCAGGCGTCTTCGCCGGAGCCCTGTTCGGCCTCATAGAAACACCGATTCCGGCCCCGCCCGACCTCGCCGGGATACTGGGTATCGTCGGCATCTACCTCGGATACAAGGGCGTCCAGCGGTTGGGGTTCCACGTCGATATCTCGGGGGTGCTCGCGTCGCTGTTCTGAGCGCGCAGTTCGAGAAAGACGGTTCGGTCCGACACTGAACTGAAACCCCCCGACTCCTCCCGCGGACGAGTTACTCCGACTTCCCCTTCGGATACGTCTCACCCGCCGACTCGCCGCCCTCGCCCTTGAGCCACATGAACGCGCCGAACAGCGCGGGCGACGCCAGCATCGCGCCGAACGTCCCGGCCAGCGCGATGCCGCCGAGGCGCTCGGTCCCGGGGTCACCGAACGGTTCGGCCACCTGCGCGTTCGACCCGCCCTCGTCGTCGGTGACGGCGACTGCCCCTTTCATGCCGAGCGTCTTGTGCGGCGTGCAGGCGTAGGTGTACGTCCCGGCCTCCTCGAAGGTGTGTTCGAACGTGTGGTCGCCGGCGCTGACGAGGTCGGATTCGAAGCTCCCGTCCTCGGTGGCGACGTTGTGCGACCCGCCCTCGCCGGTCCACGTCCACGCGACGGTCGTCCCCTTCGAGACGCGAATCGCCGCGGGGCCGAAGCCGAACGCCCCGCCGTTGGCCTGCGACCCGACCTCGACCGTCACGCGCTGGAGGCCGGTCTGCGCCTCCACGCCGTCGAAGTTCGAGGTGTTTTCGAACCACGCGTCGAGGTCCGCGTCTCCCTCGCCGGCGCTCTCGGTGGACTCCGACTCGCCCTCGCCGGCCGAGTCGGTCGAGTCGGCTGCCTCGGTCGCGGTCGCGCCGCCGACGTCGCCGACGACGATTGCACCCTTCATGCCGAGCGTCTTGTGCGGCGTGCAGACGTAGGTGTAGACGCCGGTCGAATCGAACGTCCGCTCGAACGTGTGGCCGCTGTCGCCGACGAGGTCGGACTCGAAGCTCCCGTCCTCGGCGGCGACGTTGTGCGACCCGCCCTTCCCGGACCACTCCCAAACGACGGTCGTTCCGGGGTCGACGCGCACGGCGGCCGGGCCGAACCCGAACGCCCCGCCGTTGGCCTGTGACCCCACCGTCACCGTCACCGTCGAGCGTCCCGTCTCGTCCACCACCCCGTCGTAGTTCGAGGTCTGTGCGAACCACGAGTCGAGGTCGGACCCCGACTGCGCTCGTGCGGAATCGGTGACGCCTCCCAGCGCGGTCGTAGAGACGGCCGCGCCGCCGAGGAGTCGAAGTACGGTTCGCCGGCCGAGCGTCGGAGATGTGGTGTCGTTCGAACTCATGATTGAGGATGGCGAGGCGGTGGACCCGCCCCGCTCGACACTCGACGGTTGGGGGTCCGGTGAAAAGCCCGTCTCGGTGGTTCTCGAACCGCGGCCGGAAGCCGAACATGTTCGGAACTATCTTTGTGCGGCGGGGACGACTTCGTTTCACTACCGATGCCCCGGGCAACACTCTCCATCACGCTCCCCGAGCAGGTCTGGGTCTCCGACCTCTCGGGCCGCTATCCGGACGCCGAGTTCACCGTGCTCGCGGCGATGCCGGCCGACGAGACGGGCGTCGGCCTCGTCGAGATACGAGCGGCCGACATCGAACCCGTCGTCACCACCATCGACGAGTACGAGTCGGTCGTCTCGGTGACGATTCTCGAAGCGCAGCCGGAGCGCGCGCTCGTGCAGTTCGAGACGACCGAGCCGCTGTTGATTCTCACGCTCAGCGAGGTGGGCATCCCGCTGGAACTGCCCATCACCATCGTCGACGGCGAGGTGACAGTCGAGGTGACCGCGCCGCGGGAGAACCTCTCGGAGTTGGGCGAACAGCTCACGCAGTTCGGCATCCCGTTCGACCTCGTCTCCATCCACCAGTCGATAGACACGGAGTCGCTTCTCACCGACGACCAGTACGACCTCCTCGAAACGGCCGTCTCCGAGGGCTACTACGACACGCCGAGGACGTGCACGCTCACCGAACTCGCCGAGGCCGTGGGGCTGGCGAAGTCGACGACGAGCGAGAAGCTCCACCGGGCGGAGGGCAAAGTGATGAAGGCGTTTCTCGCGCGGGACGACGCGACGGTCGGGTAGGTCTCAGTCGTCGGCTTGGTCGCTGACGGCCGACCACATCGTCGAGAGCTGGTCCGAGGCCGACCGCGACGGCGACGACACCGAAAGCGAGAGGTCGCCGGGTTCGCGCGTCACGACGACCTCCTCGAAGCCGAGCGCGTAGCGGGCGGCGTCGCGGCCGCGGTCGCGTTTTTCGAGGAGCCCCGCCTCGACCATCTGTTCGAGCTTTCGGTACACCGTCGACCGCGGGAGGTCGCACGCGGCGGCGATGTCCGAGGCGGTCATCGGCCCGTCGAGCCGCCTGAGGACCGCCCGACACTGCGGGCTGGTGAGGGCGGCGAACACCGTCTCGAAGTCCGGTTCGAGCGCGTCTGAGAGTGGATTGGTCGACATCTGCGTGAGAGTGGATTGCTCGGCGGCGACCCGCGCGCCGTCGGTTCGATTCCCGATACACCTCCGGGGCGTATGAAAGTCGTGGGGCACCAGCGTCGGTGCGGTCGAACCGATGGCCGTCGATTCTGACTGGTACGCCCGACTCGACTGTTTTCCCGCCCGGTACGTATCGACCATGCCGAACATGTTCGGTGAAATCCTGTGCGTCGGGAACCGGCGAGACCGTATTCCATACCCCCGGACAACGACCGACCGTAATGCGAAACTACGTCGGTGCACCCGGTTCGACGGTATCGCGTCGCGAATTCCTCGCCGCAACGGGAAGCGTCGGAGCGCTCGGCCTCGCGGGGTGCGCCGCGCCCACGAACGATGACGGCAACGCCGCCGTCGGCACGGACGAGACGACGGTCGCCCAGACGAGCGAGTCGAGTCTGCCGTACACCAGTCCGCCGGAGGTCGTGCAGGTGGACGAACAGGGCGGGCAGGTCACCCTCAAGAGCGCGCCGGCGCGCCACGCGGCCCACCCCCTCGAAACGATGGGCGGGCCGGTCGAACTCCCGCAGGTGTGGGCGTTCAGCGCCGACGACGGCGAGCCGAGCGTCCCCGGGCCGATTCTCCGGACGACCGAGGGCAACGACATGGAGGTCACGCTGGACAACACCGACGGGATGCGCCCGCACACGGTCCACTTCCACGGCGTGCGCAAGGCCTGGAAGGACGACGGCGTGCCGACGACGACGGGCATCCGAGTCGACCCCGGCGAGAAACACACCTACACCATCCCGGCGAACGTGCCCGGAACGCACCTCTACCACTGTCACTACCAGACCCACCGGCACATCGAGATGGGGATGTACGGCATCCTCCGCGTCGACCCGAAGGGGTACGAGCCGGCCGACCGGGAGTACTTCATGACCGTCCGCGACTGGGACTCGCGGCTCCCCCGGCAGATGGCCGGCGAGAACGTGACGTACGACCCCCGGGACCGGAAGCCGGACGTGTTCACCGTCAACGGGAAGAGCGCGCCGCGGACGCTCCACCCCGAAGACGGCTCGCCCATCATCGTCGAGCAGGGCGACACCGTCCGGGTCCACTACGTCAACGCGGGCTACATGAGCCACCCGATGCACATCCACAACCACCGCTTCCAGGTCGTCGAGAAGGACGGCGGCGTCGTCCCCGAGGCCGCCCGCCACGACATGGACGTGACGAACATCGCGCCCGCGGAGCGCCACACCATCGAGTTCACGGCGGACGCCCAACCCGGTATCTACCTCATGCACTGCCACAAGGTCAACCACGTCATGAACGGGGGCTTCTACCCCGGCGGCATGCTGAGCGGCGTCGTCTACAAGGAGGCGATGGACACCGACATCTTCGCGAGCCTGATGGAGTACGCCGGCTACGAGGGATGAACGACGTACCCTCGTGTCGTCGGAGCCGGTAAGCAGGTCGCCCGCTTGTCGGTCCCCCGTTTCCGACCCGCCCGTCACAACTGTTATTAACCAGTTGTATCACTAGCTAATCAATGGCGTCGACACAGCTCCAACACGCCCGAGCGGGAACCGTCACCCCGGCGATGAAACGGGTCGCAGCGCGCGAGAACCGCGACCCCGAGTTCGTCAGGGAGCAGGTCGCCGAGGGGCAGGCGGTCGTCCCCGCGAACCGCAATCACGACTCGCTGGACCCGATGGTTATCGGCCGCGAGTTCGCCACGAAAGTCAACGCGAACATCGGCAACAGCGAGACGACGAGCGACCTCACCGAGGAGTTGGAGAAACTCCACACCGCGGTCCACTACGGCGCGGACACGGTGATGGACCTCTCGACGGGGTCGAACCTCGACGAGATACGCGAGGCGAACGTCGCGTACTCGCCGGTCCCCATCGGCACCGTCCCCATCTACGAGGCGGTCAAGCGCGTCGACAGCCCCGAAGACATCACCCGCGACCTGCTCCTCGACATCATCGAGAAACAGGCCGAACAGGGCGTCGACTACATGACGATTCACGCGGGCGTGCTGATGGAGCACCTCCCGCTTACCGACGGCCGGAAGACGGGCATCGTCTCCCGCGGCGGCTCTATCCTCGCCCAGTGGATGGAAGAACACGGCGAGCAGAACCCCCTGTACGTCGCGTTCGAGGACATCTGCGATATCTTCGCTGAGCACGACGTGACGTTCTCGCTCGGCGACGGCCTCCGACCCGGCTGTCTGGCCGACGCCGGCGACGACGCGCAGTTCGCCGAACTCGACACGCTGGGCGAACTCACGCGGACCGCGTGGGACCACGGCGTGCAGGTGATGGTCGAGGGACCCGGCCACGTCCCGATGGACCAGATTGCCGAGAACGTCGAGCGCCAGCGGGAAGTCTGCGACGGCGCGCCGTTCTACGTGCTCGGGCCGCTCGTCACCGACGTGGCTCCGGGCTACGACCACATCACGAGCGCCATCGGCGCGACCGAGGCGGGACGCGCCGGCGCGGCGATGCTGTGTTACGTCACGCCCAAGGAACACCTCGGCCTCCCCGACCGCGAGGACGTGCGCGAGGGGCTCGCGGCCTACCGAATCGCCGCCCACGCGGCCGACGTGGCGAACGACCTCCCCGGCGCGCGCGACTGGGACGACGCGCTCTCGGAGGCCCGCTACGAGTTCGACTGGGCGCGGCAGTTCGACCTCGCGCTCGACCCCGAGCGGGCGCGGTCGTACCACGACCAGACGCTCCCCGGCGACAACTACAAGGAGGCGCGCTTCTGCTCGATGTGCGGCGTCGAGTTCTGCTCGATGCGCATCGACCAGGACGCGCGCGAGGCCGACGGCGAGATGGAGACAATCGAGTCCGCGACCGACCTCGACGCGTCGCCCGCGGCCGACGCGAACCTCCCGCCGGTCGGCGCGCACGACACCGACCGCGTCCCCGACGAAATCGAAATCGGCGGCGTCACGTTCACGCCCGAGTCCGCCCACGGCGACGACTGACGACCCGCCGCGTCCGCGGCCCGCCGACCAACCGACTCCGCGGGCAATCGACCGAACCCACCGCGCGACCACCCCGTGTCGGTGGCTTCTTTTTCCGGGTCGCTGAAAGGGAGTACCAATGGTCCTCGGCAGTCTCCTCTCGCCGTCGCCGCTCGCGAACGTCGCCGTGATTCTCCTGATGACCGGTCTCATCTGGGCCGGCAGCGGGTGGCTCGAAGCGTCAGCCGACCACCTCGCGGCGTACTACGGCCTCCCGGCGGTCGTCCAGGGCTCCATCATCGTCGCCCTCGGGTCGAGCTTTCCCGAGTTCGCCAGCGTCGCCGTCGCCGCGGCCGCGGGCGTCTTCGACATGGGCGTCGGCGCAATCGTCGGCTCGGCCATCTTCAACGTCCTCGTGATTCCGGCGCTGTCGGGGCTCGCCACCGACGGCGACCTCGAAACCAGTCGCCTCGTCGTCTACAAGGAGGCGCAGTTCTACATGGTCGCCGTGGCCACGCTCGTCGTCACCTTCTCGCTGGCGGTCATCTACTTCCCCGTGCCCGACGGCCCGCCCCTGACGGGAGAACTCACCCGCCCCATCGCGCTCATCCCACTGCTCCTCTACGGGCTCTATCTATTCATCCAGTGGCAGGACGTGTCGGAGCACGAAGCCGAGGACGCTGGCGTCGCTGACGGCATCGGCCGCGAGTGGGCGCGGCTCCTCGGCGGCCTCCTCGTCATCCTCGTCGGCGTCGAGCAACTGGTCGGGAGCGTCGAGTCGCTCAGCGCGACATTCGGCGTCCCGACGTTCCTCGCGGGCGTCACGGTCGTCGCCGCCGCGACGAGCCTCCCCGACACGCTCGTCAGCGTCCGTTCGGCCGCCGACGGCAACAGCGCGACGAGCCTCGGCAACGTCCTCGGGTCGAACACGTTCGACCTGCTCGTCGCCATCCCCGTGGGCGTGCTCATCGTCGGGAGCGTCCCGGTGGACTTCGCCGTCGCCGTCCCCATGCTGGGCGTGCTGACGCTGGCGACCGTCCTGCTTTTCGGCCTGCTCCGGACGGACCTGTCGCTCACCCGGCTGGAGTCGTACGCGCTCGGCGCGGCGTATCTCGTCTTCGTCGGCTGGGTTATCGCCGAGACCGCGGGCGTCACGTCGCTCCTTCGGAACTGACGGGCGGACGCGGTCGGTCCGTCGGGTCCGCCGACTCGGGCCGACTCGCCCCGACGCCCGGCGACCCCGCCCTACTCCTCTCGCGGCTGTCTGACCGTCACCACCGGCACCGGCGAACTCCGAACCAGCTTCTCGGCGACGCTCCCGAGCATATAGCGGTCGAACCCCGTGTGGCCGTGGGTCCCCATCACCACGATGTCCACGTCGTACTCGTCGATGTACGCGAGGATGCCGTCGTGAATCGACACGTCGCGGCCGACCGACTTCCTGATAGTCTCGACGCCCGCGGCGGCCGCCGTGTCGCTCGCCGCGTCGACCGCGTCGCTCGCCCGCTCTTCGAGTTCGTCGAGGAGGAGCGGTCCGCGGATGTCCGCGCCGAAGGCGGCGACGTTGACGACCGACACCGCGTGGAGTGCCGCGTCGGTCGCCGCGGCCAACTCGCTCCCGAACGTGACCGCCGCGGTCGCGCAGGCGCTCCCGTCGGTGGGCGTCAGCACGTCGGCGTAGGGGTACGCGAGGTCGGTCGCCGCGTCCGGCCGAACGGTGAGCACGGGCACGTCCGACCGCCGGACGACGCGCTCCGTGGTGCTCCCGAGGAGGAGGCGGCTCAGCCCCGTCCGCCCGTGGGTCGGCATGACCACGAGGTCGGCGTCCCGCTCGGCCGCGTACTCGGTGATGACCTGATACGGCTCGCCGCGCTCGACGCTCGTCACGGCCGTCACGTCGGACTGCGACGCGCGGGCCGCGGCGTCGCTCACGAATCGCTCGCCGTCGCTTCGGCGGCGTTCGCTGGGGTCGTCGCCGGCGCCGTCGCCCTCGGAGCCGCCGGTCAGGCTCGGGCGGCGCTCGGGCTCCGGCGGGGCGACGTGCAGTAGGTGGAGGGTCGCGTCGTGGGCGGCGGCCATGTCGACGACGTGGTCGAGGACGGCGTCCGCGCCGTCGCTCCCGTCGGTCGGAAAGAGGAGTTGGTCGAACATGGTTCGATATTCTCAGCGAACGCACAAAAGCGAGGAGGCTGGTCGCCACGGGGTGAGAATCCGACCGCGCCCCCGCCCCCGTCCGCCGTCAGCGTCGGAGCGCCCAGACCGCCAGTCCGATGGCTTCCCGGAGCGTCACGCCCGCCGCGAACACGTACACCGTCTGTAACGGCAGTTCGAGGAAATCGATGGCAGCGACCGCGAACGACATCACGATGGCCATCCCGACCCACCCGAGTGCGAACCGGCGCTCCGACGCCGACGTGTGTGTGCCCAACTCGACCATACTCCCAGACTCGGCCGAATCTATTTAATTTCTCGTGCTGGCGCGCCCGAGCGGGCGGTCGGGTGCGCCGTCGACGGCCGGGTTATTCCGATTGGGTCGTGTTGTTCCGCTCGGGGCCGCTACTCCGATTGGGCGTCCACCACGGCGACACCCGCCAGGTTGCACGACCACCTTTTTCCGGTTCGGGTTCGCTCCGCTCACCCTCTCCGGAAAAATCTGGACCAAAAAACCCTCGCTCCGCTCGGGGCCGCTACTCGGATTGGGCGTCTACCACGGCGACACCCGCCAGATCGAACGACCACCTTTTTCCGGTTCGGGTTCGCTCCGCTCACCCTCTCCGGAAAAATCTGGACCAAAAAACCCTCGCTCCGCTCGGGGCCGCTACTCGGATTGGGCGTCTACCACGGCGACACCCGCAAGGTTGACGATGTCTTTGACTTCGTCGCCGCGCTGGAGGACGTGGACGGGTTTGTCCATGCCGACGAGCATCGGGCCGATGGCCTCCGCGCCGCCGAGGCGCTGGAGCAGTTTGTAGCCGATGTTGCCCGCTTCGAGGTTCGGGAACACGAGGACGTTCGCGGGGTCGTCGAGTTCCGCGAAGTCGTAGGTGTCGGTCAGCATCTCCTCGACGAGGGCGGTGTCGGCCTGCATCTCGCCGTCGACCGGGAAGTCGACCTCGGGGTCGGCGTGCAGTTGTTCGACGGCGTTTCGGGGCTTGCGCGTCCCCTCGTTCGTGACGCTGCCGAAGTCCGAGTACGAGAGGAGCGCCGCGCGGGGTTCGACGTTGAAGCGCCGGGCGAGCTCGGCGGTGTGTTTCGTCACCTCGGCGAGCACGTTCTCGTCGGGGTCGAGGTTGACCGTCGCGTCGGCGCAGAAGATGACGCGATTCCGGAACGTCAGCATGTAGACGCCGGCGGCGTAGTCGGCGTCGTCGGCCGTGCCGATAATCTGGAGCGGCGGGCGAAGCGCCGACGGGTAGTGGTGCGTGAGGCCCGTCAGCATCGCGTCCGCGTCACCGACTTCGACCATCACGCTGGCGAAGTAGTTCGAGTCGCCCCGCACGAGCTCGGCCGCCTCGGTCCGGGTGAGGCCCTTGCGCTGGCGGCGCTCGTAGAGGTGGTCGACGTAGTGGTTCCACTCGCCGCTTTCGGGGTCCGCGATGGTCGGGTCGAAGTCGAGGCCGAGGTCCTCGGCGGTGCGGAGAATCTCTTTCGTCCGGCCGACGAGAATCGGTTCGGCGATGCCCTCCTCGACTAGCTGGCTCGCGGCGCGAATCATCTTCTCGTCTTCGCCCTCCGCGAGGACGACGCGCTTGGGGTTCGACGCCGCCTTGTTGAGGACGACGCGCATCATCTCGCGGGACTTCCCGAGGCGGGCTTCCAACTCCTCGCGGTAGTCGTCGAGGTCGCGCTCGCGGCGGGCCGCGCCGCTCTCCATGGCCGCCTCGGCGACGGCGGGCGTCACCTCGTAGAGGACGCGCTGGTCGAGCGGCTTGGGGATGAGGTAGTCGGGGCCGAACTGGAGCGGGCCGTCGCCGTAGGCCTTGACGACCGCGTCGGGCACGTCCTGTCGCGCGAGGTTCGCCAGCGCCTCGGCGGCGGCGCGCTTCATCTCCTCGTTGATCTCGGTCGCGCGCACGTCGAGCGCGCCGCGGAAGATGAAGGGGAACCCGAGGACGTTGTTCACCTGATTCGGGTAGTCGGAGCGCCCGGTGGCCATGATAACCGTGTCGTCGCGGGCGTCCTTCGCGTCCTCGTAGGCGATTTCGGGCTCCGGGTTCGCCATGGCGAAGATGATGGGGTCGTCGGCCATCGACCGCACCATCTCCTGACTGACGATGCCGCCGACCGAGAGACCGACGAGCACGTCCGCGCCCTCGATTGCGTCTTCGAGGTCGCCGTCGTCGACGCCGCGGGCGAACGGCTCGGCGTACTCGTCGAGTTCGCCGGCCTCGGCCCGCGACTCCGAGAGGACGCCGTCGATGTCGCACAGCGTGATGTTCTCGTGAGGGATGCCCAGCGAGACGTAGAACCGCGCCGTCGCGGTCGCGGCCGCGCCCGCCCCCGAGAAGGTGACGTTCAGCGACGACAGCTCCTTGTCCGCGATGTCGGCGGCGTTCAAAAGCGCCGCCCCGGAGATGATGGCCGTGCCGTGTTGGTCGTCGTGGAACACGGGGATGTCCATCCGGTCGCGCAGGGACTCCTCGATTTCGAAGCACTCGGGCGCGCGGATGTCTTCTAAGTTGATGCCGCCGAACGTCGGCTCCGTCGCGGCGACCGACTCCACGAACGCTTGGGGGTCGTCGTGGTCGAACTCGACGTCGAACACGTCGATGTCGGCGAAGCGCTTGAACAGCACGCCCTTGCCCTCCATCACCGGCTTCGACGCCTGCGCTCCGATGTCACCCAGCCCGAGCACCGCCGAGCCGTTGGAGACGACGCCGACGAGGTTGCCCTTCGCGGTGTACTCGTAGGCGGCGTCTTCGTCCTCCGCGATGTCGAGACACGGCGCGGCCACGCCCGGCGAGTACGCCAGACTCAGGTCGCGCTGTGTGTTCGTCGGCTTCGTCGTCGCTATCTCTACTTTCCCCGCGGGCGGACGCCGATGGTAGTCTCGGGCGTCGTCTCCGAGTGTCATTGCTCGTGATGGGAACGGTGAGGTAAGTAGACCCTTCGCTCCGACAGCGCCACGTCAACGAGAGTCACGCACAGCGCCGCCGCTCGTCGCGCCGTTTCCCCGCCGGGGTGATGAATGTACGGGTCCGGCTGGTGCGTACGGGCGGCAGCGTCGTTGGCACGCCCCACCCGCGCGCTCACCGGAGCGCTTCGTGCGGCATCGTGTAGAGCTGAACGTTGTCCGCTATCGACACCTCCTCGAAGTGACTCTCCGTTACGAACAGGTCCGAAACCGAGTCGACTTGCTCGATGGGATAGATATGCTTCGCGCTGCCGTAGCCGTGGTACACCTCGACCGGCACGGCGAACGCAATCTCTCCCTCGTCGACTTCGACTGTCGCACCGAACGTCAGCTCGTCGTCCTCATCGACAACTGTACAGATAGTTGATGGTACCGTATCCCCTGCATCGTATATCTCTTTGACCATCCGTTGACAACCCACACTATTTTTCATTACCTTTAACCGTGTTTCTCCCCGCCCACTCTTCGGGAACACACTGCTCAAGTTTCAGCCATATGTCCAACGAGCACCGTCATAACTATTACTCAACCGTCAGAACTATATGTGTAGTTGATACGTTCGGCGGCGCGGTGACCCGCGTGCGTCGAGTCACTGCGTCGGAACCGAACCGCGAGCCGCCGACCGCTGGCCGACGCCCGTGGTGTGTCTCTTCGCCCGCCTCGGGGGTGACGAACTCGACAGCCGACGCTCCCGGCCCGGGCGAGAACCCGCGCGTTCACCGACGCGTCGCCGGGTGAACTCCCCGTCAACTGTCTAGTCGTCTCCCTGGTACGTCGTCGTGCGCGCGGCCTGATAGTCGACCATCAGCTTGCGGACAGTTCGTGTCGCACGCGACCCGCGAATGCGACGTCGGGCTCAGCGGAGGGCGTCGTGCGGAATCGTGTAGAGTCGGACCTCGTCCGCGACGGTCATCTCGGCGGGTTCACCGTCCGTGACGAATAGGTCCGAGACGCGTTCGATCTGTTCTGTCGGATAGACGTGCTTCGCGCTGCCGTAGCCGTGGTACACCTCGACCGGCACGGCGAACGTCAGCACATCCTCGGCAGCGGGAACCGAGCAGATATCCGTCGGTACGTTCTCTCCTGCTTCGTATCGCTTGTTAACCATTCTGATTACCCACCCTTTGTGGCGGCTCTGAGCAGTATCTCACCCACCCCTTGAGATATCCTATCGAGTTTCGACTACAACTCCAACGACCACGATGATAATCGTTCCCCCCAAGTGGACGAGAGCGGCGGCCGAACGGGTCTCACACGGTCGGGTGGTCGTGACCGCGAGTTTTATCGCGTTCGAGAACGTCCGACACGCGTGTTCTCGGCCGAGGTCGAACGCGCCAAACCGTGGTCGGTTGTCCCAGAGTGTGATGAAGATACGTCTGTTACATCTCTGTCGGTCACTCGCGTTCCGTCCACCGCGGTCGCCTCGCAACCGCCACCCGCGGTCGCCTCCCAACGCCCCTCGCTTACGCGGGAGCCAAGTCGACACCGCCGATATCATAACATATATTATGGATATTCGCACGTCGGCGGCGACCGCGCCGTGTCGCTTGCGACGACGGGGGTTGATTTCAACGGCGTGAGGTCCGCCCGAGACCAGGCATCGACCTTTCAGAAATTTTCACATTCAAAAGTATTATGCCGTTTCTATCTGTTGGGTGAGATATGAGTCGCTACCGCAGGCTCTCCCGACAAGGGTTGAGTCTTGCACTCACTCTCATCGTGGTATTCTCGGTTATCGCAGGGCCAGTCTCTGCGAGCGCCGGGACCGCCACAGGTGAGGCACAACTGGGTGGACCGCCCGCTAACCAACTCGACACGGTCGACGACGACCAACTGACCCGGGCGTCGGAGAACATTAGCGTCTGGGACGGCGCGTTCCTGTCGCTCCGGCCTGACGACACCGACTCGCGGCTCGACTCGGCCGCGGCGTATCAGGTCCAGTCGACCAACACGTACGTGCGGGTAGACGGGAGGGAGCGGTCCCTCGAAAAGAATCCGATGTACGTGTACAACGTCGGACAGGAGGTCCCGTTCACGTTCTCCGGTTCGAGCGCCGGTGCGCCCCGAGCCATCGAGGGCCAGGACGTCCAACTCGTCGCGGCAAAGCTCGATAAGGGCGCGACGATTCCCCGGAGCGTCCCCGGCATCGCCCAGACGCTCACGAGCGACGACGACGTGAGTTCCTCGGTCGTCGGCTCGGCGCAGGGCACGTCGGACGACAACTCGTTCGCGTTCACGCCCGACGAGTCAGGCATGTGGATGTTCGCGGTCGTCACCGTCGACGACGGCACCGGCTTTTCGGACGCCAACGGCGACGGGAACCTCGAAACCGACGGCAACGTCACGTTCGTCGGCGTCGACGCCCTGCCCGTTCAGCAGGGGTCGTCGTCGGTGAGCGCGCCGTCGCTCGCGGGCAACGGCCAGAACGTGACGGTTACGGTGGACGCCTCGTCGCTCGACGCGACCGAGGTCAGCCACACCGTCGCAATCTTCAACGAGTCCGACCTCTCGAACTACGACCAGACCATCAACGCGACCGACCGGTCGAGCATCTCGCTCGAAACCGAAATCGCGCGGGTCAACGGGACCAGTCGGATGCCGTCGAACGCGAACATCATGGGCGTCACGCCCGGTTCGCGCTCGTTCGTCGGCAGCGAGACGGCCGTTTCGATTTTCGACCAGCTCAACGACAGCACGTCCCGGTTCGACGACGTGACCGTCGTCTCCCCGGGCGCGACCGTCTACGGTTCGGCCGTCACCGAGGTCGCGGGGAACCAGACGACCGTCGAGGTCCCCATCGCCGACGACGCCACGCCCGGTGACTACGTCGTGATGCACGTCGCGACGAACCAGTCGGGCACCGAGTCGGTGACGAACCGCGCGCCGCTGCAAGTCGCCCAGAGCGTCCAACTGAACCTGACGGCGAACACGACCACGCCCGTCGCGGGTGAGGACGTGGAGTTCGCCGTCACGCGCGAAGACACCGGCGCGGCCGTCGAGAACGCCGAGGTCACCGTCGGCGGAACGACCGTCCAGACGAACGCCAACGGCGTCGCGGTCGTCACCGTCCCGACGGCGGGCGAGTACAACGCCACCGTCTCGAAGAACGCGACGAACGGCGAGGCGTTCGCCGGCGACGCGCTCGCGCTCGACGTGTTCGAGCCGGCGACCTTCGAGTACAGCAACCTCACCATCGAACCGAAACAGGTCGTTCCCGGAACCGACGTAGTCGCGAACGCGACCGTCGAGAACGTCGGTGAAGTCAACGGGAGCTACGAGGCGGCGCTCACCGTCGACGGCGAGCCGCAGCCGTCCTCCGACACCGGCGAGCTCCAGCCCAACGAGTCGACCGAGGTGAGCTTCACCACCTCGTTCGAGGACCCCGGCACCTACAACGTCTCCATCGACGAGCTCTCGACCGACGACGCCGAACTCGTCTCGCGGACCGTCCGCGTCATCGCGCCGGCGAACTCGACCGTGACCGACGTCACCGTCGAGCCGACGAGCGTCAACACGACCGAGCGCTACACCACTTCGGCGACCGTCGAGAACACCGGCGGTCGCTCCGACCTGGTCCGGCTCACGTACACGACGACCGACGACTCGGGCACGGAGGTCTCCAACACCACCCGAACCGTCGTCGTGGGCGCTGATTCCACGGTCACGAGAAACGTGACCACGCTCGCGCCGACCGCGCTCGGTGCCGACGACGTCGGAAACTTCACCGTCGCCGTCAACGGCGTCGAAGCGGATTCGACGCTGACGGTCACGCGGCGCGACCGGCTTCCGCCGACCGTCCGGCTTCCGGAACCCGCACAGGGCGCGGTTCCCTTCGGCACGCCCATCACGCTCAACGTGAGCGACGAGTCGGACATCAGGCGCGCGACGTACAGCTTCGGTAACGGCTCGCAGCCGCTCTCGCTCGACGCCAACGGGAGTGCGACCGTCCCGACCGGCGACCTCGACGAGGGAGAGACGACGCTGACGGTCAACGCGACCGACACGGCCGGGAACACGATTACCCGGACGTTCAGCTTCGACTTCGTCTCCTCGCCGCGCGTCACGAGCGTCGAACCGACCGACGTCGTCGGGCCGTCGAGCACTATCTCGGCGTCCTTCGCGGACGACCGCAACGGCGACGCGGAGTCAGGCATCAACGCCAGCGCGACGACGCTCGTGGTCAACGGCACGGCCGTCGACCTCTCGGGCGCGACGACGAACGACAACTCGACGCTCGAAATCAACGTCTCCGAACTCGGCGTCTCGCTCGACGAGGGGCCGACGACCGCGAGACTGACCGTCGTCGACGAGGCCGGCCACGCCACCTCGCGGCTGTTCGAGTTCGAGTACGACGAGACCGCGCCGACCGCGAGTCTCACGCTCGACCCCGACTACGACGAGGACCGCGAGGACGTGAGCGCGAACAACCCCGTCGACATAACGCTCGACAGCGCCGACGACAACCTCGAATCCGCGGCGTTCGTCGTCCGTGACTCGGACGACGAGGCGGTGTACACGCGCGACGTGACCTCCCTCGCCAGTTCGACCGGCGAGTTCGAAATCGAGTGGGACGGCACGAGCGACGACAGCAGTCTCGTCGACAGCTGTTCCTACAACCTCACGCTCGTGAGCACGGACGCCGGCGGTAACACCGGCGTCGCCAACGCCACGGTCTGCGTGGACAACGATGAGCCGACCTACGACGTGTCGGCCGTCGACGGAACGACGGACCCCGTCTACACGAACGGCAGCGTCGATGTCGCGTACAGCACCTCGGAGAGCGTCACCGTCGAATACGCGTTCGAGTCCGACTCGGGCGTGACGGCGACGTTCGAACGGACGCCCGACAACGGGACGGGCAACCACACGCTCGACGTGGCGTCGGCGCTCCCCGACGGGAACTACACGATGACGGCGACCGCCACCGACCTCGGTAACAACCAGGTCACCGTGGAACGGGCCGACCCCGTCGTGGTCGACACGACCGACCCCGGACTCACCGCGACGCTCAACACGACCGAGTCCGGCACCCTCTCGGTCAGCGTCGCCAGCACGGAACCGCTCGCCGGCACCCCCGACGCGGAACTCACCGACCCGAACAGTAACGTCGAGTCGCTGAACCTCACGGAACAGGACTCGACGACGTGGACCGCCGAACTCGACACGACCGAGTCCGGCGAGTACGCGCTCGACGTGACGGGGACCGACCGCGCCGGCAACACGGCGAGCGACTCCAGTACCGCGACCGTCACGAGCAACAACTTCTCGGAGCAGTCGTCGGTGCTGCTCGTGAGCGCGAGCGGCGACACGTTCATCCGCATTAACGCCAGCGACGACGCCGACCTGCCCGCTGGGCAGACCGTCATCACGCTGACCGACACGAACGTCCCGCCGAACGCGCTCTCGCAGGGCACGGCGGCGACGAAGTACCTCGAAGCCAACGCCGGACTCACCGAGGACCAAATCGAGAGCGTCACCTACGGCTTCAACGAAGACCTCGACACCTCCGGAAACGGCTTCAACATCGTCTACATCGAGCGCGGCGGCACGCAGGTGCTGCCGACGACGCTCCAGACCGACCCGTTCGGCCTGTCCGGTAACTACTACACCGCGACCCGAACCGGTCTGTCGACCTACGGCGCGGTCGAAAACGACACGGAAGCGCCGACCATCAGCTACGACGACCCGACGGAAGGCGCCGAGTTCTCCGAGGTCAACGACACGGTCTCGGTGAACGCGACGCTCTCCGACAACGTGGAGGTCAACACCTCCTCGGTGTCGGTGACGCTCGACAGCGACGGACCGGTCAGTAACGTGGACGTGACCGACAACGCGACGGTCACGAACGAGTCGGTCAACTACACCGCGTCCGGTCTCGCGCCGGCGGACTACACCGTCACCATCGAGGCGTCCGACACGAACCTGACCGCCAACACGGCGACCGAACAGGTCAACTTCACCGTGCAGGACGACCGCGAACCGCCGACGATCACCGCGCTCGGCCCGACCAACGGCACGACCTTCCCGTTCGGCACCGACACGGTGGAACTCAACGCGACCTACGAGGAAGCGAGTGACGCGGTGAACGACACCGGCGTCGACGCGGAGAACGTCACCGTCCTGTACGACGGACAGGACATCTCGGCCTCGGCCGCGCCCGACGCGACCGGGTTCAACACGACCGTCTCCGTGGACGGAAACGAGACGCACAACCTCACCGTTCGCGTGCTCGACAACGCCGGTAACAGCGTCGAGGACACGACGAACTTCAGTATCGCCGCTGACGACGCCGAGCCGACGGTCGAGATTTCGAGCCCCGTCGAGGACGAGGAACTCTCGAACACGACGAGCTCGGTCAACGTGACCGCGAGCGTCGACGACGCCGAAAGCGGCGTCAACCTCAGCTCCGTGACCGTCACCTTCGACGGGACCGACGTCACGAGCGAGGCGGCCCTCGACGACCTCTCGAACATCCGGCTCAACGAGACCGGTCTCGAACCGGGCACCAGCCACACGGTGTCCGTCTCGGCGGCCGACGAGAGCGGGAACGAGAACGTCTCGACGGTGAACTTCACCGTCGCGCCCGACCTGACGGCACCGAACGTCACGCGGGTCAGTTCCCAGAACGCCACCTTCGAGAGCGACGCTAACGTCTCGGTCGAAGTGAACTACTCCGACCCCGAGAGCGGCATCGACGCCTCCGCGGTGACGCTGCTGCTCGACGGCGAGGACGTGACCGACGACGCGACGGTGTTCTCGAACCCCGGCGCGACGCTCGACCTCAACTCGTCCGAAATCGACTCGGGCGAACACCTACTCAGCGTGCGCGTCACCAACAACAACGGTGACACGACCACGAACGACACCACGTTCTCGGTCAATCAGGGTCCGGACATCGCCGTGACCGCCGCGGACCTCAACGCGACCAGCGTGCAGACCGGCGACCAGGTCGAGGTGACCGCGCAGGTCGAGAACTTCGGTGACGAGACCGGGTCGCTCGACGTCGGCGTCACCGGCACCAGTCAGGCGGGCACCACCGACTTCGGCGCCACGAAGTCCGTGACCCTCGACACTGGTGAGAACCAGTCCGTGAGCCTCGTCATCGAGCCGACGAGCGCGGGCACCTACTCCATCGCGGTCAACGAAACGACCACGGAGAACGCGCTCGACGTGAGTTCGCCGACGGCCGACATCCAACTGCTCGGCGACTCGTCGGCCAGCCCGTCGACGCTCCTCGAAGACGAGGAGACGACCGTCACGGTCAAACTCGGTAACCTCGGCGGCGCGAGCGGCAACATCTCCGGCGACGTGACCCGGAACGGGACGACGGTCGGGAACATCTCGACCTCGCTCGCGTCCGGCGCACAGCGGACGTTCACCTTCACCGACACGCCGCCGGGAACCGGCGACTACGTCTACGCGTTCGGCGGCGAGACCATCGAGACGGTCAGCGTCTCGGCGCGTCTCCCGGCGTTCAGCATCGACGCGGGCGCGAGTTCCATCTCGCAGTCGACCGTGGACACCGAAGAGACGTTCACGGTCTCGGTGCGCGTGAACAACACCGGAACCGCGGAGGGGACGTACACCAAAGCGCTCACGGCTGACGGCACGACGCTGGCCACGGAGAGCGTCACCGTCGGCCCCGGTTCCTCCGGCACGCTGACGTACACCGTCTCCATCGACGACGCCGGCACGTACGACCTCCAGGTCGACAACGTCACGGTCGGCAGCATCACCGTCGAGGAACCGAACGTCGGTGGCGGCGGCGGCGGTGCCGGCGGGAGCAGCCTCCCCCACGACGACACGACCGACAGCGACCGGCTGTTCTCGGCACGCGGCTTCGACGCCCAGTTCGACGGCGGACAGGGCGTCTCCGCGGTGAGCATCACGTTCAGCGAGCAGACGACCGGCGAGGTCGTCGTCAGCGAACGGTCGGGAGTCCCCGGCAGCGTGGGACAGCCCGATGGCACGGCCGTCAGCTACGTGCGGATTGACGTGCCCGACAGCGCGCGCGACCGCGCGTCGACCCTCCGGTTCACCGTCAAACAGAGCCGGCTCGACGAACTCGGCATCGAATCGTCCGACCTCGTGGTCCGGCGGTTCAACGAGGACGCCGGTTCGTGGGAAGACCTCGAAACCAGCGTCGTCGACAGCGGTAACGGCGCGGTCGTCCTCGAGGCCGACACGCCCGGCTTCTCGTACTTCGCCGTGACGTCGAGGCAGGCCGTCACGACGACGACGCCGGACGACGACGACGGCACGACGACGACGACACCGGACGACGGCACCGACACGACGACTGGCACTGCCGGCTTCGACGACGAAACGTCGACGGCAGCGAGCGGCACGACCGACTCCCCCGTTCCCGGATTCGGCGCGGCGCTCGCCGTGGTCGCGCTCCTCGCGGCCGCGCTCCTCGCCGTCCGTCGGAACGACTAACGACCGCACCGCGCGGTTCGTCCCTTTTTTCATCTCTCATTTCTTCGACCGGTCCAGCGACGCCCGCGGCCGGCGCGACTGCCTACAAGCTTTTACCACCGGTGAGCAAAACGAACGATGATGCTACGACCCCGCGCCTCGATTCCCGTTCTCGTGGTTGCCGCGATGCTCCTCGCGGCCGTCGCGCCCCCCGCCGTGGGGACGACCCACGACTACGACATCGACATCGACGGCTCGATCGACACCGTCGACAGAACCGTCTCGACCTCGCAAGGCGAGTTCACCGTCACCCAAGTCGGCCGCGCCGACGCCGGCGACACCGTCTCGGTCTCCGTGGACGCGCCGAGCGACAGCGACTACACAATCACGATTCTCGACTCCGAACAGCGATTCCGGCGGACCGCCGACGCCACCGGCGACGCGAGCCGCGAGTTCGGAACCGGTGGACTCGAGCCCGGAACCTACGCCGTCGTCGCCGGCAACCAGTCGACAGAAGAGGTCTACGCCGGCGAACCGCTCGTGATTCGCGCCTACGCGGTCTCGACGCAGGCCGCCGAGAGCGTCGAGCAGTCGGACGACCTCGACGTGACCGTCGAACTCGACGAGGTCGAGTCGGGTGAGTCCATCGAGGCCGTCGAGATCGTCCTCGCGGACGACTCCGAGAACCTCCGCGTCGACGCCTCGGCGGTCAACGACACGCACTACTCGGCGTCCGTCTCCACCGACGACGTGGACGCCGGCGACTACTCGCTGTACGCGGTCGTCCGCGGCGACGACCAGGCCCTCGGCGAGAACGAACTCATCGGCGTGAGCGACGCCTCGACGGTCGAGGTGGTCGAACAGAGCGACACGTCGACGCCCGACGAGGGCTCCGGCGGTGCTGGCGGTGGCGGCGGTGGCGCCGCGGACGACGCCACTGAGACGACCACCACGGAGTCCGACGACACGTCGACATCGACGACCGACACCGCGGCGACGACCGACGACGACGAGCGGTCGACCACCGAGTCGACCGAGACGACCGACGCCACCGAGCCGACGGCGACCACGACGACCGATAACGTCGTGACGCCCAACGAGTCCACGACGACGGCCCAGACGACGACGTCTTCGGAAGTCCCGAACACGGCGCTCCACGTCCTGTTCGGCGCGCTCGTCGTCTTCGCGGTCGGTCGCCGCCTCGTCGGCTAACGCGCCCCCCGCGCCCCCGCGTCACTCCCTGTTTTTCTGTGCCTCTCAGCGCTCCGCTCGCGCGCGCCGATTGTCGAGTCGGTTGACCAGCCAGATACCGAACGCGACGGCGGCGAGGGCGTACTGGAAGTTGTACCGCGGGTCGCCGAGCGATTCGAGGACGCGGACCCACGGCGGCACCGAGTCCGCGGCGTAGTCGGTCGCCGGGAACAGGGGCCACAGGAGGAACTGCATCGAACCCCAGTCGCCGGCGAGGAGCGCCCGGGAGGTGTCGCCGAGGTAGTGCGAGAGCGTCGCGACGACGAGGGCGGTCGCGTGCTCGCCGTAGCCCAGCCGATAGCCGACGCCGACGAGGACGACGAGCACGGGCAGCATCACGAGAAGCGAGTGGCCGAGCGAGCGGCCGCTGACGAGGACGCCGTAGTACGCGAGCGGTTTGTCGATGAGGTCGGGCAACTGCGACCCGACGAGCGCGGCGGCCAGCGTCCACCCGGTCGGCAGCGGGCGACGCCGGCCGACCCGGAAGAGCGCGACCGAGAGATATCCGAGCGCGAGGTGGCCGATTGGGAACACTACCGAGGTGGACGGCACCGAGGCTATTCAACCGTGTGGACGGCGCGGGGCCGCACGACCCGCGAATCTGGACGTTCGTCGAATCGCGCTGGACTCTCGGCGCTCGCGACTCCACGCACCAAGTATATGTCACGTCGGGGACCACGTGGCAGTATGTCTGATTCGGTCTCCGAACACCGCCCTCCCGCCGCGGCGGACTCGGCGGCGACGCTCCGTTGCGAGCGGGTCGTCCGCGAGTACACCCGCGGCTCCGACTCGTTTTTCTCCCGCGGGTCCGACGCCCCGACGGTCCGCGCGCTCGACGGCGTCTCGCTTTCGGTCTCGACGGGCGAGTTCGTCGCCATCGCCGGGCCGAGCGGGAGCGGTAAGTCCACGCTGTTGCACCTCCTCGCCGCGCTCGACACGCCCACCCGCGGCGACATCCGGGTCGCGGGCACCGACGTTCGGTCGCTGTCGAACCGCGGGCGGACGAAACTCCGCCGCGACACCATCGGCATCGTCTTCCAGCATTTCCACCTGCTGCCCTCGCTTTCGGCCCGCGGCAACGTCGCGCTCCCGCTCATCGAACGCGGCGCGTCGAAGCGCGACCGCCGCGCCCGCGCCGAAGACCTCCTCGAACAGGTGGGACTCGGCGACCGCGCCGGCCACAAGCCGGGGGAACTCTCCGGCGGCGAGCAACAGCGCGTCGCCATCGCCCGCGCGCTCGTCTCCGACCCCGCGGTCCTCATCGCCGACGAGCCGACCGGCGAGTTGGACACCGAGACGGGCCAACGCGTCCTCGACTACATCGAACAGACCGCCACGGAGCGGGCGGTCGTCGTCGCCACGCACGACGAACACGTCATCGAGCGGGCCGACCGCGTCGTCCGCCTCCGCGACGGCCGCGTGGTGAGCGATGGCTAGGCGACACCGGCTGTTCGGCGTCGTCGGCCTCGCGGGCCGGCGCGTCCTCGGTCGCCTGCGGACCACGTCCTCGAAGCAGGTGCTTCTGAGCGTCATCGGCGTCGCCCTCGCCGTGACGCTCATGACGACCGTCAGCGGCATCGCCCTCGGTCTCGGCGCGGAAAACGCCATCCAGAGCGAGGGCGTCGACTACTGGGTCGTCCCCGAGGCCAGCACGGCCTCGTCGGTCGCCGTCTCGGTCGGCAGCCCGCAACTCGGCGACACCCACGCGATTACCGACCGGCTCTCACGCGACGAGCGGGTGGACTACGCCACGCCGGTCCAGACGCAGTTGGTGACGCTCGCGCCCGAAGACGGCTCGACCGACGAGTACGTCCTCGCGGCGGGCATCATCCCGCCCGAGGAACCGACCTCGGTCGTCGGCGTCTCGACGGAGGCGCTCACGCCGGGCGACCCCCACTACGCGAACGGGAGCTACGACGGTCCCCGAACCGGCGAACTCGTCCTCAACGACGCCGCCGCGGAGCTGCTCGGCGTCTCGGCCGGCGACGAGGTGACCGCGAGCGTCGGCGGCTCGCGGGCCGAGTTCACCGTCGCCGACGTCCGCGAGGGGTCGCTGTCGTCGGGCGTCGGCCCCGTCCCGGTCGCGCTCGTCCACCTCTCGGAACTGCAAACCATGACCGGCTCGACCGAGGGCGACCTCGCGGACCAACTGCTCGTCAGCACCGACTCGGCGGGCGTGCGGTCCGACATCGAGGCGCTCTACCCGCGGACCTCGGTCGTCACCCAGACCGGCCTCGCCGTCCGCGGCGCGTCGACCTCCAGCCTCCCGCTGGCGATGGCCGCCGTCTCGCTCGTCGTCGCCGTCCTCGTCGGCGTGCTGTTCGTCGCCACGATGATGGGCCTCGAAGTAAACGCGGACCGCCGCAACCTCGCCGTGCTCTCGGCGATGGGCTACCGGACGAGTTCGCAGATGTTGCTCGTCGTCGCCGAGACGGTGGTCGTCGCCACCGTCGGCGGCGTCGTCGGCGTCGTGGCCGGCATCGGCGGCATCCACCTGACGAACGCGATTACGCGGGAGCTCCTCGGCGTGCAGGTCGCGCTGTTCGACCCGGTGCTCGTCGGATACAGCGTCGCGGTCGCGGCGCTCATCGGCCTCGTCTCCTCGATTTATCCGGCGTGGCTCACCTGGCGGACCCCCACTCTGGAGGCGATGTCGCATGACTGAGGGCGCCGACCCGAACCGCGGTTCGGACGCAGCCACGACCCCGGAGTCGTCGCAGTTCCCGCGACTCTCTCGGGTCCGCGCGTCTGCGGGCATCGCGGTCTCACAGCTCTCTCACGCCCGCGGGCGGACGGTCCTGACCGTCCTCGGCATCACGCTCGCGGTCCTCGCGGCGACGCTCTTGGCGGGGACGGGTATCGGCGTGATACAGACGGGCCAACAGCAGTTCGACGCGGCGGGTCGCGACGTGTGGATTACCGGCGGCCCGGTCCGGTTCTCACCGACCGGCGTCGGCGGCTTCGAAAACAGCATCGTCGACGCCCACGGGTTAGACGCCGAACTGGAGGCCCGCGAGGACGTGAAAGTCGTCACGCCGATGTCGTTCCAGACGGTGTACGTCAGGTCCAACGAATCGGACTACGAGACGCTCGTCGGCGTCGGCGCACCCGCCCGCGGCGGCTCGGTCCAGATTACGAACGGCTCGGGCTTCAGCCGACCGGACGTCCACTACGCCGGCGGCAACTACACCGGGCCGATGACCCACGAGGTCGTCATCGACCAGCGGACCGCCGAGATGATGAACGTCTCCGTCGGTGATTCGCTGTACGTCGGCGGCACCACGGGCATCGCCCGCGAAAACGAGTTCACCGTCGTCGGCGTCTCGCCGACGTTCTCGCGGTTCCTCGGCACGCCGAGCGTCGTGGTCCACCTGAGCGAGCTTCAGGAGGTGACGGGCTCGACCGGCGCGGACACGGCCACGCTCATGACGCTCACCGTCGCCGACGGGGCCGACCCCGAGGCGGTCGCGGCCGACATCCAAGCGGACTATCCGGACTACGACGTGCGGACGAACCAGGAACAGCTCACGGAGATTCTGCGCGACCAGGCGGTCGTGATGGCCGCCGGCGGGAGCCTCGTCTTCCTCGCGCTCCTCGCGGGGCTGGCGCTCAGCGTGAACGTCCTGCTGTCGCACGTCTACCACCAAAAGCGGGAGCTCGCGGCGCTGAAGGCGCTGGGTACGTCGTCGTCGACGCTGTCGCTGACGCTCGTCGCGCAGGCGCTCGTCCTCGGCACGTTCGGCGGTCTGCTCGGGGTGGCGCTGTCGTTCCCGGCGGCGGTCGGCCTGAACCGACTGGCACAGCTCCTCGTCGGCTTCGGTGACGTGGTCGTCCTCCCGCGGGCGGTGCTCGCCGGCGGCTTCGCCATCGCGTTCGTGATGAGCCTCGTGTCGTCGCTCGCGGTCAGCCGGCAGATAGCCGGCATCCGGCCGCTCGACCACCTGTAATCGCGGGGCCATCCGGGCGTCGCCCGACCCCCGCAAGCGATAGTTTAGTTATCCCGCCCCGTCCACGACCGTACATGGCAACGGCACGACGCGAGCGATTCATCCGCGCCCAGCTCGCCTGGATGCTCGGCGCGACCCTCGTCTTGGCCCTCCTCGATTCGCTCTCCTACGAGTTGGTGTTCGTCGTGTCGCTCATCGGCTTTCTCGTCGTCGTCGAACTCACCGCGCCGGTCGCGGTGACGCCCGCGTGGCGACGACGGCTCCTGTGGCTCATCGGCGGCGGCCTCGTCGCCTTCGGCTACATCGTGGTCAGACGCATCCTCAACATCCTCCCGCCGGGGGTGTTCTGAGTGCGCCTCGGCTCCCGCGAGGTCGGCTATCCGCACCTGTTGGTCGCGGCGCTCCTCGTCGCGATGCTCGTCGGCGTCGGCGTCGGCGCGGGCACCTCGTCGTCCACCTACGGCGCGTTCAACGCCGCGTGGGACGGCGGCTCCGGCGTCCGCGGGGTCGCGGCCGACGCGGGCGCAGAGACCGAGGTCGTCTACAACACCACCGAGTACGACGCGGTCGACCCGGCGGGCTCCGTCGCGTTCGTCATCTCGCCCGAGCGGGGATACACCGACGCCGAGGCCGCCCGCATCGAGGCGTTCGTCCGCGCCGGCGGGACCGTCGTCGTCGCCGACGACTTCAGGCCGCACGGCAACGACCTGCTCGCCCGACTGGGCGCGTCGGCGCGCATCGACCGGACGCCGCTCCGCGACGACCGCCACCAGTACAAATCGGGCGCGCTCCCGGTCGCCACGCGTGTCGCCGCGGACCCGCTGACCCGAAACGTGACGCAACTCAGCTTGAACCACCCGGCGACGGTGACGGCGAACGAAAGCACCGTCCTCGTCCGCTCGTCGAACTTCTCGTATCTCGACCGCGACGACGACGGCGAACTCGACGACGACGAGACGCTCCAATCGCACCCCGTCGTGACCAGAGAGCGCCTCGGCGCGGGCGACGTGGTCGTTGTGAGCGACCCGAGCGTGTTCATCAACGCGATGCTCGACCGGCCGGACAACCGGGCGTTCGCGACGGCGCTCGTCTCTGACCGGGCGACCGTCGTGTTGGACTTCTCGCACGCCGAGGAGCGCCCGCCGCTGCAAGTCGCGCTTCGGGCGCTCCGCGACTCGGGCGCGCTGCAACTCCTGTTCGGCGTCGTCGCCGCCGGTGCGGTCGCGTTGGTCGCCCGACAGGGACGGCTCTCGTAGGCCGTCTCGACGCTCGACCGGCGCTGTCGCCTCGCTGTCCGTCTCGCGGGGTCGCGGAGACCGCAGTTATATGTGGCCGCCGTCCCGACTGTTGCCATATGAGTGCTCCCGAAGAGGTCTACGAGGCCATCCTGGACGAGACGTCGCAACTCCTCGTCGGGAACGAAGACGCGATTGAGGCGCTCACCATCGCGTTGCTGACGAACGGGCACGTCCTCCTCGAAGGGGTTCCGGGCGTGGCTAAGACGACGATTGCCAACCTGTTCGCCCACGCCGCGAACCTCGACTACCAGCGGATTCAGATGACGCCCGACGTGTTGCCTGCCGACATCACGGGCACCCACATCTACCGCGAGAACCTCGGCGAGTTCGAACTCCAGCGGGGGCCGGTGTTCTCGAACGTCGTCCTCGCGGACGAGATAAACCGCGCGACGCCGAAGACGCAGTCCGCGCTCCTCGAAGCGATGGAGGAGGGACAGGTGACAATCGAGGGCGAGACGCTCAAGCTCCCCTATCCGTTCATGGTCGTCGCCACGCAGAACCCCATCGAGTACGAGGGGACGTTCAATCTCCCGGAGGCCCAGCGCGACCGCTTCCAGTTCAAGGTCGTCGTCGACCTCCCCGAACGGGCCGACGAGCGGGAGATTCTCGAACGGTTCGACCGCTCGCCGTCGCTCAAGCCCTCGGACATCTCGAACGTCATCGACGACGCCGACATCGGGAAGGCCCGGCAGGTCGTCACGGGCGTCCACGTCGACGACAAGGTGTTCGACTACATCCTCGACCTCGTCGGCGCGACGCGGACGCACGCCGCGGTCGATTTCGGCGCGTCGCCCCGCGCCTCGCTGGCCTTCCTGCGGGCCGGGAAGGCCGCCGCGGCGATTCGCGGCCGCGACTACGTGATTCCGGACGACGTGAAGCGACTCGCGCCCATCATCATGTCGCACCGCCTCGTTCTCGGGACCGAGGCGGACATCAGCGGGCGCGACCCCCGAGACGTCGTCGAAGAGGTCGTCGACACCGTTCCGACGCCCGAAGTCGGTCTCGACGAGTCGACGACGACCTCGGTCGCGGGCGACGACGACTGAGCGCGAGCCGGCGACCTATCGGCGCTCGTCGGGGTCTGCGTTCTCGGTCTCTCTTCTCGTTTCGGTCGTGCCGTCCGCCGCGTCCGCCGACGGCTCGGTCTCAGTCTCTTCGTCGCCTCCGACCTCCCACCGGCAGGTGACGGCGAAATCCATCTCCTCGCCGGCGGCGACCTCTGTGACGACCGGCGCGTCGAGGCCGCGGGCGACGACCACGGCGACGAACGACGCGACCGGCGTGTCGAACGTCTCGGCGGCGGCGAACCGACAGTCCTCGACGCGGACCGTCAGGCGACCGTCCGCGGCGTCCGTCTCGGCGGTCGCGGCCCCGGCGAGTTCGAACAGTTCCACGAGCGCGTCGGTCGCCTGTCGCGCCAGCGTCTCGGGGTCGTCGCCGAGGGGACCGTCGAGACTTCGCTCGAACTCGTCGAACAGGCCGCCGCCGCTGGGGTCGAACGCGACGCCGCGGGCCAGTTCGTCGTCGGTGACGACGAAGGTGTCCCGGAGCGCCTCGGCGTCGGGAAGCGCGTAGGCGCGGTGCTCCGGGACGAACAGGCGGACGCTGTCG
Organism: Haloferax sp. Atlit-109R; assembly: GCF_003665865.1. Lineage (NCBI taxonomy): Archaea > Methanobacteriati > Methanobacteriota > Halobacteria > Halobacteriales > Haloferacaceae > Haloferax > Haloferax sp. Atlit-109R. The sequence goes on along the minus strand of NZ_QPLO01000002.1, from coordinate 683,745 downwards.
CGGTCGGCGTCGGGGACGTAGACGGTCGCGTCCTGCAATCCAAGCTCGTCGACGACGGCGGCGTGGTTGCCCGCGTGCGCGCCGAACACCGACGCGCCGACGCCGACGGGGATGAACCGCTCGGGGCTGAGATACCGGGTCACCGCGGCGGCGAACAGCCCGATCGCCCCGAGGACGACGAGCGTCTCGCGAACGGGCGGAAACAGCGCCCCGCCGAGCAGTCCGGCGACGCCGAGCGCGGCCAGCGCGACCGCGGTCCGCCGGTACTGCCCCTCTCGGAGCGCTTCGTAGCGCTGTCTGAGCCGGACGTTCTCGCGCCGGAGCCCGGCGAGTTCGGCGCGGTCGGCGTCGGGGTCGCCGGTGTCGGTTCGGCCGGCGTCGCCGTCGCGTTCGGTCGCAGCCGACACGACCGCGTGGGTCTCGCCGTTCGCCAGCCCCTCGTCGAGACGGTCGGGGTCGTCCGCGCTCATCGCTCCGCCTCCGGCGCGTCAACGAGACCGAGGGCGACGCGCTCGTATCGGTGGAGCCCGTAGGCGACCGCCGCGGCGAGGACGGCGGCGACCGCCGCGGCCTGCCACGCCCACCGAAGCGTCGACCACAGCGCCCACGCGACCCCGAGGGCGACGACGTAGCCCGCCGCCAGCCGGGCGAGTCGAGCGCGGTCCGGCGGCCACGCGAACGCGGCGCTCGCGAGGAGCGGGAACGCGGCGAGCTGCGCGCCCCCGACCGCGACGAGGCCGGCGTCTCCGAACAGCGAGACGGCGGTCAGTTGGGCGACGACGAACGCGAGCGGTCCCCCGGTCGCCGCCGCCGCGACGAGGACGAGGACGCCGGCGGCGACGCCCCACGGCCCGCTGGTCAGCCCCACCGCGAGCGTGAAACAGAGGACGCCCGCCGCGTCCATCGGGGTGAGCTCGTTCGCGTCCAACACGGTTCGAATCGTCAGTTCGCTCTGGTTCACAGGTGTCTCCATCGGTGTTCACTCCGCTGTGGTGGCCCGCGCCGTCGCCAGTGCCATCGCGCTCTTCGGGGCGACCTCGTAGGCGGTGACGTTCGGCAGCCGTTCGAGGCGCTTTCTGAACTCCTCGAAGGCGACGAATCCGGCCGCGAAGTCCGTGGCCCCCGCGTCGACGGCGTCGGCGGCGTCGTCGAAGAACGTCGTCGGCGTGAGGAAGACGCTCGTCTGGCTGCTCCGCTTCGATGCGACGACGACCGCCTCGTAGGTCTCGACTTTCGCCGAGTCGTCGGTGACGAGCACGAGGTGGTCCTGTCTGTTCGACCGCGAGCACGCGGATTTCACCGCGTCGAAAAGCGGCCGGTCGCTGACCCGCGAGACGTAGCTTTCGCCGTCGCGGAGATACGGGCGGAGCGTCGCCGCGAACGCCGAGTCGTCGTCGAGGAGGCGACTCCGCTTGCGGGCGTCTTCCGGGGCGACCGGGCGGGACGCGTCGACCGGGCGGCGCGGGCTGGCGGTCGGCTCCATCGAGAGCAGTCGCCGCCGAACCGTCTGGTAGGCGTTCGACGAGGAGGAGGGGCCGAACTCCCACTCCATCGCGTCGTCGCCGACGAACTGCGTCGAGACGGGGTCGCCGTGGGACTCCGCGGCGTCGACGAGGCCGAGCGCGATTTCGCGCGCGTACGACAGCATCGTCCGCCCGGTCGGGCCGCGGTTCATGTGCGACCCGCAGTCGACCACGAGCGACAGTAGGTAGTCGGACTCAGATTCGAACTCGCGGATGTACGGGTGGTTCATCCGGGCGGTGGTCTTCCAGTCAATCTGCGACAGCGTGTCGCCGGGGAGGTACTGCCGCGTCTCGTGGGGGACGAGCCCCGGTCCGGTCTGGTCGCTGGAGTGGTCACCGAACGTCGTGCCGACCAGTTCGCCGCCGCGCCCGACGTGGATTCCCTCGGGGGCCGGCGGTTCGACCAGACAGCGGGCGTCGGCGTCGAGCGTCACCGACTCGGTGAAGAAGCCGGCGCGCCCGTCGATATCGACGGCGACCTCGTCGAAGGCGATTCGCCCGGCGACGGGGAGTTCGACGCTGCACGTGACCGACCCCTCGGTCTCGCCGGGGGCGAGACTGACCGTCCGGCGCGCCCGCTCCGGCGCGTTCACGCTCGGCGGCGCGACGAGTTCGACTTCGACGGGCGCGTCGACGGCCTCGGACAGCGACGCCGTCAGCGTCACCGCGGCGCGGTCGCCGACGAACACCGACGTGGGCTCGACCGAGACGGACGCCGAGAGGTCGCGGTCGACGGCGCGCATCGCCCCGACGGCCTCGACCTGCGCGACGACGAGCCACGCGACGAGACCGCAGGCGGCGACGAGCGGCGTCGGCTCGTCGAGGACGACCGCGTAGACGGCGAGGAAGCAGGCGACGCCTGCGAGTGCGGCCCACCGGCGGGTCGGAAGCATCGTGGATTCGATTCGTGCCCCCGAAGTTGAATGTTTGTGTTGGAGCGGGCCGCAGTCGGTCGCGCGGACCCCGCGATTCACGCCGCGGTCGCGGCTTCAACCGGAGGTTAAACCCGACGTTAACGCATCGCAGTCTGCGAATCGCGCCTCCGAGGTCGCGGCCGAGCGTCAGCCGAATGCCAAAACCCATTACGTCCCCCCGTCTGACTACGAGTAGTGCGTGGAGCATGGGGCCGCCCGGCACGGTTGCTTTGGACGATGTTGGTCGTCGCCTGTCTCGTCGCGACAGCGTCGGCGGCGGCAGTCCCCGCGGGAGCGGCCGCCGACACTGCCGCGCAGTCCGCGACCGTCCCGGCGTCGCCCGGAGCAGACGCTGACCGGTCGGCACTCGGGACGGCCGCGACCCCGCCGCGACAGACCGGGAACGAGACGGACAACAGCACCGGCGTCATCCACGAGAACCCCGACGAGGTCGACGGAGAGAACGAACTCGACCGCCTGCTTTCGTACCTCTCGGGCGAGCTCAACGGCGACATCGGCGCGAGCACGCTGCGACTCAGTCGGGGCGAGTACGAGGCCGCGCGGGCGGCGCTCGGCGACGACTACGACGACTCGCTCGGCAAGTACGTCGACGTCGAAGGCGAGACCGAGACCGACGGCGACGGCGCGAGCGAGGAGTACCGGACCGTCGGCGAGACCCAGCGGGCGTACGTCGACACCGTCAGCGAGTTCCGCGAGACCCGTCGCGAGTACGAGGCGGCGAGGCGGGCCGGAGACGACGAGCGCGCCCGCGAACTCGCCCGCGAGCTGACGCGGCTCGCCGAGGACGGCGAGTCGCAGTCCGACCGACTGCTGACGGCGTTCGACGTCATCTCGAACCGGACGGACGGCGACCTGACGGAGAGCAGCACCCAAATCGAGGCGGTGCAGGCGAACGTCTCCGAACAGCGCGACGAAATCGTCTCCCGCGAGTTCGTCGCCACCAGTCTCACCGTCGACGACTACGACCGGAACATCTCCTTTACCGACCCGCTCGTGCTTTCGGGGTCGCTCGTCGCCGACGACGGCACGCCGGTGACGGGGTCGACTGCCCGCTTCGCGGTCGGCGGACAGACGATTCGAACCGCGGTCGACGCCGACGGCTCGTTCGAACTGACCTACCGGCCGGCGCGGATTCCGGCCGGCAGTTCCTCGGTCACCGTCCGGTATCTCCCGAACGACACGTCGGTGTATCAGGCGACGGAGCGGGTCGTCCCCGTCGCCGTCTCGCAGGTGAACGCGACCGCGGGGCTGTCGGAGCCGGCCGCGTCGGCCTACGGCTACGCCGACGGCGTCTCGGTTCGCGCGACGCTCCGCGTGAACGGGACGCCGGTTCCGAACTACCCGCTCGCCGCGAGTTTTGCCGAGTCGTCGGCGACCGCGCCGGCGACGAACGCGAGCGGCCAGTCGACCGTCTCGACGACCGTCCCGGCGACCGCGACGGGCGCGGCGTCGATTCGCGTCGCGCCCGACGGCGACGGTAGGGCGGTGACGTTCGCCCCGGCGGCGGTGTCGGTCCCGCTCGAAACCGAGGGGACGGCGCTCGACGCGAGCGCCCGCGAGGCCGGGAACGGGACGGTCGTCGTCGACGGCCGCCTCGAAACCGACGAGGGCGAGGCCGTGTCCGGCCAGACGGTCGCCGTCGGCGTCGCCGGGCGGGAGGTCGCGTCGGCGTCGACCAACGAGTCGGGGGCGTACCGGGCGACGTTCGACCTCCCGAGCGACGCCAGCGCCGAGAACGCGACCGTCTCGGCCGCGTTCGACGGCGGGGGGACGAACCTCGAATCGTCCGCCGCGACGGCGAGCGTCCGGCTCGTGGACGGTCCCGCCGCGGCCGGAGCCGGAAACGACGCGTCCGGCGGCCTTCCGCTCGACCTCGCGTGGGTCGTCGCCGGGACCGCGGTGGTCGGCCTCGTCGCCGCCGTTCTCCTCCGGCGGAACCGCGCCGGCGCGTCGGCGACGACAACGACGGTTGACGACGAACCGACCGCGTCGGACACCGACGACTCGTCCGAGCCGGACTCGGTGACGACGGGGACACCGGCGCTGGACGCGGCGGTCGACGCGCTCGACGCTGGCCGGCCGAACGACGCGGTGGTCGTCGCCTACGCGGGCGTCAGACAGTCGCTCGGACCCGCCGCAGGCGTGGACGACGCCGCGACCCACTGGGAGTTCTGCGACCGGTGTGTCGACGCCGGCGTCGCGCCCGCCGACGCGCTCGAATCGCTGACCGCGGGCTACGAGCGCGCGGCTTACAGCGGGCTGTCGGTGAGCGACGAAGCGGCCGCCGAACTGGTCGAGACGGCCCGCTCGCTCGCCGGCACGGCAGCGCCCGACGCGACGGACTCGCCAGATTCCGACGGCGATGCGGACGCCTCGGAAGCGGTCGGCGCGGTCGAGTAGCGCGCTCGCGGAGCCGCGGGTGACAAATGATTTTTGTGTTCGTGCCTCCCACCTCGGGTAGATGTCGCAGCGCCGAGACTGGCGGTTGTTCCTCCCCGAGCCTGTCCGCAGCCTTCCGGCCGACCTCGCGGTCGTCGTCGCGGGGGTCGCGCTCACGCTCGTCGTGACGCTCACGCCCGGACTGGCGGAGACGCCGCTCCGGGACATCGCCGGCTTGGTGTTCTCGCTTTTCCTCCCCGGCTACGCGCTCATCGCGGCGCTGTTTCCCGAGCGCGGCCCGCCGATAGACGCCGAGGACCGCGACCGAATGGGCGGTATCGACGGTATCGAACGGGTGGCGCTGTCGTTCGGAACGAGTATCGCCGTCGTCCCGCTCCTCGGTCTCGTCCTCAACTTCACGCCGTGGGGGCTTCGACTCGGTCCTATCCTCGTCACCCTGAGCGGCTTCACGCTCGTCGCGACGGCGTTCGCGGCGACCCGGCGGTCGGCGCTCCCCGAGGACGAGCGACTTGTGGTTCCGTACGAGCGCTGGTTCGCCGCCGCGCGCGACGAACTGTTCAGCCCGGCGTCGCGGACCGACGCGATGCTGAACGTCGTCCTCGTCGTGAGCGTGGTGCTCGCGACCGCCAGCGTCGGCTACGCGGTGGCGGTGCCGAAAGACGGCGAGTCGTTCACCGAACTGTACCTCCTGACCGAAGACGGGAACGACGAACTCACCGCCGACAACTACCCCGAGGAACTCGTCCGCGGCGAGCCGGCGTCGCTCGTCCTCGGCGTCGGCAACCAAGAACACCGGACGGTGAACTACACCGTCGTCACCGTGCTCCAGCGCGTCGAGGTGTCGAACAACTCGACGACCGTCCTGGAGTCCGAGCGACTTCGGACGTTCACGCCCCGACTCGAACACAACGAGACGTGGCACGAACCGCACGAGGTCCGCCCGACGATGACGGGCGAGCGCCTGCGGCTGACGTACCTCCTCTACGAGGGCGCGCCGCCGGCGGCACCGACGGCGGACAACGCCTACCGCGAAGTCCACCTCTGGGTGACAGTTCGGGCGGAGTGATGGTGAAAACCGACCGCAGTCGGGTGGGTCTCGGCTATCTCACCTTCTGATATTTCGACGTTCCACCCCGAAATCCGCACGAACGAGGGCTCAAATCGTGTAACTCGTTTGTGTTCTAGTTTTATCACGTCTGATAATCCATGGGTAACGTTTAGGGTACTGCACGCTAAGCTTCCGCCGGCGAAGTCACAATGCGAGACTCTGGAAGGTCGGTTTCCCGCCGCGGCGGCCGAGGTCCGAAGATAGAACGCATCGCGAATCGCTACGGCCTCGACGGTCTCGGCGACGACCTCGTCGATGCGTGGCTCGGCGATGGCCGAGCGCAGCGGAGCCTCCGCGAACTGGAAGGCGACGTGAACAAGCGCCTCATCCGGGCCGCACTCGATGAGGCCGGCGCACACGTCCTCGACGGGGAGGCGGAGAACTTCTACCGCCTCCTGACCAGCGACGACGTGACCGCAGGGAGTCGCACCGACGCGCGGAACACGCTCCGCGAACGCGGCGTCGATGTCGAGCAGCTAGAGGCCGACATCATCTCCTACCAGTCGGTGTACAACTACCTCAAGCGACACCGAAACGTCGAACGCGAAGACGATGACGACGACGAGACGGACGCCACCGAGGCGGGACTCGCGACGATTCGAAAGCTCCGGTCCCGACTTCGTACCGTGACCATCGACGTCGTCGACCGCTTGGTGAAGGCCGAGCGGGTCTTCATCGGCGCGTACGAGGTCGAAGTCGACATCAGAGTCACCTGTACCGACTGTGACACTCGAATGACCCCGACGGCGCTTCTCTCCTCCGGGCACTGCGACTGCGAACGCGAGCGAGACGAGTAGCGATTCGGGCTCACCAACACATCCACATCCGACACATGAACGATTCAGAGGCACTTCAGGCGGCGACTGTACGCATACGAAACATCGGCGGTATCGACGAGCGGCGCGTCAGGCTCGACCCCGGCGTGACCGTGCTCACCGGCCGCAACGCGACGAACCGAACGTCGTTCCTGCGGGCGCTCATGGGTGCGTGCGGGAGCGACGCGATCAGCCTCAAAGGCGACGCCGACGAGGGGTCGGTCGAACTCGAACTCGACGGCCGGACGTACACTCGCCTCCTCTCGCGTGAGAACGGGACAGTCTCGACCGACGGGACGCCCTATCTCCGAGACGCGGCGACCGCGGACCGCTTTGCGTTCCTCCTCGGCTCGAACGAGGCGCGGCGGGCGGTCGTCGCGGAGCGCGACCTCTACGACGTCATCATGTCCCCGGTCGACACCGATGCCATCGAGGCCGAAATCGAGCGCCTCCAGTCGCGTCGCACGCAGGTCGAGCGCCGACTCGACTCGCTGGACTCGCTCGACGCCGACCGGCGGTCGCTCGAATCGAAACGCGACGACCTCGAAGCCGAAATCGAGGCGCTCGAAGCCGAGCGGGACGACATCGAAGCCGAAATCGAGGCCGAAGACCGGACGGTCAAGACGCAACGCGAGCACCAAGCCGAATTAGACGAGGTGCTTTCGGAGCTCCAGTCCGCGCGGTCGGACCTCGAGAGCGTCCGCTTCCGCCTCCAGAGCGAGCGCGAGAGCGTCGAATCGCTCCGCGAGGAGCGCTCCGAACTCCAGTCGGAACTCGACTCGTTCGACGCCGAGGCGGTCGACCGCGGCGAGGCGAGCGACCGAATCGAGTCGGTTCGGTCGCGCATCGAGTCGCTCAACTCGACGATTTCGGAGCTTCAGACCGTCGTCCAGTACACCGAAGACGTGCTCGACGGGAAGGCGGGTCTCGTCGAGGATTCGCTGGGCGCGGACGGCGACGGTTCGGTGACGGACCAACTCGTCTCGTCGGAGACGACCACCTGCTGGACCTGCGGCACCGAGGTCGACCGCGACCAGATTCGGGGGACGACCGACCGGCTCCGCGAGGTCAGAGACGAAAAGCGCGAGGAACGCGCCGAGCTCCGCCGCGAACTCGACGAGCTCGAACGCTCGATGCGGGCGGCGGAACAGGCCGAGCGCGACCGCCGGAAGCTCCGCGATAAACTCCGGCGGCTCGAAGACGAACTCGACCGCCGAACGGGACAAATCGAGTCGCTGACCGACCGGCGCGAGGAGCTCGCCGAACAAGTCGACGCGCTCGAAGCCGACGCGTCCGAACTCCGCGGACAGAGCGGAGGGGAAGGCGACCTCATCGAACTCCACAGAGAGCTCAACGAAGTCGAGTTCGCTCTCGACCGGACGCGCGACGACCTCGCGTCGGTCCACGACGAACTCGACGAACTCGACGACCGGTTCGACGAACGCGAGGAACTCGAACGCGAACGCGAACAGGTGAACGAGGAGCTCGAAGCCGCACGGACCCGGATTCGGTCGCTCACGGCCGCGGCGGTCGAGTCGTTCAACGAGGAGATGGAGACGGTGCTCGACCTCCTCGGCTACGACAACATCGAGCGCGTCTGGCTGGAGCGCGTCGAACGTCGGGTCCGCGAGGGGCGTCGCAAGGTCGAAAAAGCCCAGTTCGAACTCCACATCGTCCGCGCGTCCGACTCCGGCGCGGTGTACGAAGACTCCATCGACCACCTCAGCGAAAGCGAGCGCGAGGTCGTCGGCCTCGTGTTCGCCCTCGCGGGCTACCTCGTCCACGAGGTGTACGAGGAGGTTCCGTTCATGCTCCTCGACTCGGTCGAGGCCATCGACGCCGGGCGCATCGCCGCGCTGGTCGACCACTTCGAGCAGTACCCGACGTTCCTCGTCGCGGCGCTCCTCCCGGAGGACGCACAGGCGCTCGACGCGTCGTACCGGCGCGTCACGTGGGGCACCGACGTGACGCCGGCCGCCTGACTGACGTGCCCTGACAGCGCGAGCTTGCGAGGGGCTAGGTGCGTCTCCCGCGTCTCCGCTTCGTCCTATCGTCTCATTCTGCTCCGCTTCGTCCCGTCCCGACCCACATCCCGTTTCGGTCGATTCTCGGTTCGGTCACGCGCTTCTCTCCGTTCTTCCAGCCGTCCGCTCGTTTCCACGACACCGAACGCGCGTTCGCTGCGTCGCCGGTCCCCGCTCGCCAGCACAGTATTGCATTAGAACGGCACTATCAAGGGAACATACCGATAGTACGCAAGAAATATAACACATCGAGACGACGTATCAGACGGACGATACTGGGGGGACGAGACCATCATCACATCTGACACACGGACACGAACTGAGTACGAACCGACGCGTGTTTGGTACGACTGCGAGCGTACCGAACCGGTCTCTGAGGCGGTCGCCGCAGCCGTGGACAAACACGCCCGCGGCGACGCGGACCTGCCGCCGCTCACAGACCACGTAGACACCGACGCCCTCGATACGCTGTTCGGCCGCGACACGCCGGGCGCGCCGCGCGTCTCGGGTGCCTCGCTCGAATTCGACTACGCCGATTTCGTCGTCACCGTCGAGTCCGTCGGCCGCATCGAAGTTCGGGACGCGGGCCGGTAATCTGCCGGGTCGTTCGGCACGACGCTGTGACGGGTCGAGCGTCGCCGGCGGGACCGCTCGCCCTCGCCGCCTCGACCCGCGCCAATCGCTCTCGAAGTCGTCTGAGATGTTCGTTCGAACGAGACCACCGGACGCGGTCTCAACGTTATCAGTTAAGAACTTTCTGGCAGAAATCTTGCAGTTTATTTGAATTACTGTCCCGAATAACGGCGAGTGAGACGCCTCCGCGTCCTCGCCGCGACGTACCTTTTTGTCTCGTGGACGCCGACAAGGGGTATGGAACTCGAATTACGCTTCTTCGCGACGTTTCGAGAGGTGGTGGGTCAGAAGTCCATCTACTGGCGGGTCGACGACGACGCGACGGTCGGAGATGTCCTCCGGTCGCTGGAAGCGGAGTACGACGGCCTCGCCGGCCGACTCATCGAGGACGGCGAGGTCAAGCCGCACGTGAACGTGCTGAAAAACGGGCGCGAGGTGGTCCACCTCGACGGGATGGCCACGGCGCTCGACGACGGGGACGCCGTGAGCGTCTTCCCGCCGGTCGCGGGGGGCTGACGTGGCGCGCCGACAGCGGGCCTTCCGCGGCATCTCGCCCCGCCTCGCGATTCAGTACCTCGAAGGGCTCGGCGGCGAGGCCGACGGCGACGGCCGCGTGGTCGGTCCCGACTGGGCCGTCGACATCGAGACCGAGGAGGTCACGATAACGAGCAGTATCCAGCTCACCGAAGTGCAACTCGCGTTCGAGGGCGACGAGGAGACGCTCGACGACCTCGTCGAGCGGTTCGCCCGCAAGGCGATGCGCGCGGGGGGATGACCGTGGGGGCCGACGGCGACCGGCGGCCGGGTCGCGAACGACTCAGCGAGCGCCTCGCGCCGGACGGCGACGACGGCGCGCCCCGCGGGGGTGCCATCGACGGCACGGCCATCATGCTCGCGGCCGCGAAGGCGAGCGTCCCCGCCAGCAGTCTGCCGCGGCTGCTCGACCGGGCGCAGGCGTACCTCGACGGGCGGGCGACCGAATACGCACAGGGGTTCGAGTGCGTCCACGAGGACGACGACGCGGCGGTGTATCTCGTCCCGCTGGGCCACTGGGACACGAAGGGGCTCGACCTCGACTTTTCCCACCGTGAGGTCGACGCCGTCCGCCGGGCGCACGCCGAACACCTCCGGCGGGTCGGCGCGGACGCCGACCGCCGCGACGAGTTCGAGACGGCGCTCGAAATCCGCGAGGTCGCCGTCGTCAGTCGGGAGGGAAAAAGCCGGCAATCCGCCCGACGATAGACGGCTATTTTGGGGACGGTGCCCTGCTACCGACAGATGCCAACCGTTTCCTCCGACCTCCTCGACGGCGTCCGGGCCGCGGGGCCGCTCCAACTCGGCATCGCGCCGTTCGGCCTCGTCGCCGGCGTCGCGGCCGTCGAGCAGGGGCTGTCGGTCGCGCACGCCCTCGGGTTCTCCAGTGTCGTCTTCGCCGGCGCGTCGCAGCTCGCCATGATAGAACTCCTCGGCGCGGACGCGCCGCTGGCTATCGTCGTCGGCACGGCGGTCGTCATCAACCTGCGGACGATGATGTACTCGGCCTCTATCGCGCCCTACTTCCGCGACCTGACCGCCCGGTCGAAGGCGCTCGCGTCGTACCTGCTGACCGACCAGGCGTACGCCGTCTCAATCGCCCGCTACGGCCGCGACGGCGAGACCGACCGCTTCGCGTACTACGTCGGCGCGGGCGCGTCGCTGTGGCTCGTCTGGCAGGTGACGACCGTCGCCGGCGCGCTCCTCGGCTCCGGGCTCCCGCCCGAGTGGGGCTTCGACTTCGCCGCGCCGCTGGTCTTTCTCGCCCTGCTCGTCCCCACGCTGAAGGACCGCGCCTCCGGCGCGTCGTGTCTGGTCGGCGGCCTCGTCGCCACCGGCGTCGTCGTCGCGGGCGTCCCGTTCCACCTCGACATCATCGTCGCGGCCGTCGTCGGCGTCCTCGCCGGCCTCGCGGTCGACTCGCTCGGAGGCGATGCCTGAATGCCGACCGGCTACGACTCGGCGACCGTCTGGCTCGTCATCGCCCTCGCGGGCGTCCTCACGTTCGCCATCCGCGGGTCGTTCATCTACCTGTTCGGCCGCATCGACGACGTGCCGCCGGCGGTCGAGTCGGCCTTGGAGTACGTCCCCGCGGCCGTGTTCGCCGCGCTCGTCTTCCCCGCGCTCTTGGCTCCATCCGGCGACCTCGCGGTCTCCGTCGGCAACGACAAACTCGTCGCGGGCGCGCTGGCCGCGCTCGCCGCGTGGTACACAGAACGCGTGCTCGCCACCATCCTCGTCGGCATGGGCGCGCTCTGGGTCCTCCGGTTCGTCGTCTGAGCCGCTGTCAGTCCTGTTCGTTGACCCGTCGCCTCCCCCAAGATACTCGTCCCGCGGGCGACCACGACCGCACGTATGTCCTCTCCGTTCCCGCGCCTCTTCTCGCTCCCCCGCGACGACGAGGGTCGCTCCCTTCTCCCGACCGGGGTCGCCGCCGGCGTCGCCGCGTTCGCCGTCGGCACGGTCGCGGTCGCCGGCTGGCTCGTCCTCGCCACCGACGGCCCGTTTTCCACGCTCGACGCCGCGACCGAGATGACCGGCGGCAAGCTCGTTCCGGCCCCGTTCGTCCCCGTCTGGGCGTTCGGCGGCGCGATGGGCCTACCCGTCCGCCTCGTCGAGACGACCGGCCCCGGTCGCGCGGTCGTCCTCCGCAACCTCGTCGACGGACTCGACGGCCCCGCCGACCCGTGGTACTGGCTGGGCGCGCTCCCGCCCGCCTGCCTCTTTCTCGCCGGCGTCGTCACGGCGCGCCTCACGGCGTGGTCTCGACGCCCCGCCGAGGGGTTCGCCACCGGGTCGTCCGTCGCCGTCGGCTTCGCCGCCGCCGTCGCAGTCACCGCGCTCGTCGCCCGCGTCGGCCTCGGTGACGTGCCCCCGAACGCGGAGGGGTTCGTCCGCGTCGGTTCGACCGGGTTCCACCCGACCGACCTCGACGGCGACTCCGTCGGCCTCCCGCTTTGGGGGGCGTTCTCCGGGCTGGTGTACGGCGTCGTCTTCGGCGGACTCGGCGGGGCGGTGGCGTCGCTCGTCGGGCGACTCGTCTCCGCGGTTCGCAATCGGTCGAAAAAGGCGTGATTCGGATTCGCGCGGGAGCCGATTGGACCGAACGGCGTCGGCTCGGTCGTCGGCTCAGTCGTCGGCGGGCGCGGGCGAGTCGCCGCGGGAGACGCCCGTGCCGGGGCCGATGTCGATTCCGAGTTCGTCGAGGCGCTCGTCGGGGACGACGCCGTCGACCCACTGGCGGCGGGCGTAGTACTCTTCTTTCATCTCGTCGAGTTCGCACAGCTGCCCCTCGGACGCGCCCTGTCCCGGAATCGCCTCGTCGCCCTCGACGAAGCGTCCCGGCAGCGAGTCGTCGGCGCCGTCGAAGCCGGCGAGGTTGTTGTAGTACCGCTCTAACGTGTAGATGCGGTCGCCGGTTTCGAGCAGTTCCTCTTCGGTCACGTCGCGGCCGGTCATGCCGTTGTACTGCAGGACGTACTCCTCGATGCCCTCCGCGAACGCGTTGAACTTGCAGATGTCGAACGAGTCCGAGATGGCGTGCATGTCCTGGAACAGCGCCACGAGTTCGCCCTTCCCGCGCCACTCGTGGGGGTCGTGTTTCTCCGGGATGCCGAGAATCTCGGCGGACGGCGTGTAGCCGCGGAGGTGACACGCGCCGCGGTTCGAGGTGGCGTAGCCGATGCCCATGCCCTTCATGCAGCGGGGGTCGTACGCCGGGATGGTCTGACCCTTGACGGCAAGCGAGTTGTCGTGGGCGTCGAAGCGCTCGGCGAGGCCGTTTGCGCCCTCCGCGAGCGCGTCCGCGAGGTCGCCGTCGCGGTTCGCAATCTCGGTGATGAGGTCTATCATGCGCTCGGTGTCGCCCCAGTCGAGCTGCTCGCTCAGGCCGTCGAGCTTGCCCTGTTCGGACATCTCCATCGCCATCGCCATCATATTGCCCACCTCGATGGTGTCGACCCCCATGTCGTTACAGCGGTCGATCATGACGGCGATTTCGTCGCGCTCGGTGTGCCCGGAGTTCGGGCCCAGCGCGTAGGCGGACTCGTACTCGTAGGACTCGCCGCGGACGTTCATCTCCTCGCCTTTGTGCATCACCGACACCTCGACTTCCTTCTTACAGGCGACCGGGCAGGAGTGACACGTCGGCTCGTCCACGAGGATGTTCTCGCGGACGTTCTCGCCGGAGACGCGCTCGGAGTCGATGTCCGCGCCCTCGGCGTCTCGCATCGCCGCGGTCGAGGTGTACTTCCCGTTTTTCGTCGGGAGGCCGTCGAGCTCCTCGCCCGCGTTCATCAGGACGTTCGTCCCGTACAGCGACAGGCCGCCCTCGTTGGGTGCGGTGACTTCGGACTCGCGGATGAGCTGCATCGCCTGCTGGTAGCCCTGCTTGAACGTGTCGGCGTCGGCGGGCTTCGGCATCCGCGTGCCGGACTTCACGACGATCGCCTTGAGGTTCTTCGAGCCCATGACCGCCCCCGTGCCGCCGCGGCCGGACGCGCGGTCGTCCTCGTTGACGATACAGCCGTACTTGACCTCGTTTTCGCCGCCGGGGCCGATAGCCATTATCGAGAGGTTCTTGCCGAGGCTCCCGTCGACCTCGCCTTCGAGCTCCTCGATTGTCTCGTGGACGCCCTTTCCCCAGAGGTGTTCGGCGTCGTGGAGCGTCAGTTCGCCGTCTTCGACGACGGCGTAGCTCGGCCGCTCGGCCTTGCCCGTGAACAGGAGGCCGTCGAAGCCGGACCACTTGAGCCGCGCGCCGCTCCAGCCGCCGTGGTGCGAGTCGGTGACGGTCCCCGTGAGCGGGGATTTCGTCACGACCGCGATTCGGCCGCTCATCACGGTCTGCGTACCGGTGAGCGGGCCGGTCATGAACGCGAGGAGGTTGTCCGGTCCGAGCGGGTCCACGTCCGGTCCCTGGTCGAAGACGTACTTCACGCCGAGGCCGCGGGCCCCGATGTACTTCTTTGCGTCCTCGTCGTCGATTCCCTCGTACGCGATGTCGCCGGACGACAGGTCCACCCGAGCGACCCTGTCGTGATAACCACCGAGTTCAGTCATTGTAATCCTCGTTGATTATATACGGTCGCTGTCGGGTTAGTGATTCCCACCTCGACGTAACCGTTCGAGGTTACGCCGACGCGAGCCGACGCCGGACTGTCTCGGGATTGCGGCAATCCGTGCGACTCATCCCGGTTGCGGGCCGGCGGCCCGGAGCGAGACGGTTCCGGTGGCGTCGACGACGACGCTCGCGGGGCCGCGCGGCGGACAGGACCACCACGTTCCCGAGGTTGCCGCGCCGGTTTCGAGGCTCACCGAGACGGCGTGCGGCCCGGAGGTCGTCACGGGGACGAGTTCGCGGGCCTCGTCGGGGTCGAGCGCGAGCGTGCGGTCGAACGACTCGCCGCCGCCCGCGGCGTCGACCCGGAGCGAGAGCCGGTGCGGTTCGTCGTCGCGGTTGGCGACCGTGAGCGTCGTGTTCGCGGGGCCGCAGCCGGTCGTCCCGCTCGACACGTCGACGTACTTCGTCGGCTGGTCGGGCACCGGCCACGCCGTCTCGACGCGTCGCTCGTCGGTCTCGACGGCGACGCGGTAGGTCCCGCTTCGGTACGTCACCGGAATCGACAGCCGCGCTCCCGTGGGGACGCGGTACGCCCGGTCGACCAGCGACGCGTCCCCGAGGTCGATGCGGAGCCGCGCGGTCGTCTCGGGACCGGCGTTCTCCACGACGACGCCCGCGGGCGCGTACCACCGGGCGGAGCCGTCGCCGACGAGCGGGAGGTCGATTCGCGGCCCGTCGTCGGGGGTCGCCGCCGCGAGCGAACACTCCCCTCGCGCGTCGCACGAGACGGTCTGCCAGAACGCCGCGCCGTCCCGGCCGAGGACGACCTCCAGTCCCTCGAACGCCGCGTCGACGACCCACTCCGACCGGGCCCGCACGCCGGTGTCCGTCTCGACGAGCACCGCCGTCTCCCCGGTCGGCACCGACACCGACAGCGCGGCGCGCTCGCCGGGCACGAGGTCGCGGTTCTCGAAGAACACGTCGCGGCCGTCGCGGACGCCGACGACGGTGGTAAACACGGGGTCCGGCGTCGGGTTCCAGAGCGTCAGCGACCGCTCGACGCGCGCTTCGGGCGTCGGCGTCGCGGTCGGCGCGTCGGTCCCCTCTTCGGGCGTCGGCGTCTCCGTCTCTCCGTCTGGCGTCCCACAGCCGGCGAGCCCGGCGACGCCGCCCGCGAGAAGCGAGAGGAGCGTGCGGCGCTCCATACCCCTCATAGGGCGCGGCGCATATGAACGTCTGTCGCGGCCGCCGCCCCCCGCGACGCGGCGCTCCGCCGCCGCGACACCGGCCTCCAAAACAGCTATTCCGTCGGCGGTCAGTCGTTCTCACGAATCGATGGGACTCGCCAGCTTCCTCGGCGCGATTGACACCGCGAGCCGGTCGCTCTCGGTAGTCAATCGCTCGGCTCCCGACCCCGTACAGCGGATGCTCGAAACCACGTTCGCCGACCAGCCGGTCGACGTCGACGAACTCTCCGACGACGCGCGCGGCGACGACGTGGTCGTGCTCACCGAGCAGACGGCCGAGGGGCACGAGGTCGTCGCGACCTCGCCGCTGGAGGAGGTGATGAACTCCGTCCTCCTCGTGAACTCCGACCTCTACAAGACGGGGCAGGCGAAGCTCGACGAGTTCGAACTTCCGTCGGTGCTCACCCGACTCGACGACGTGCCGTTCTCGCTTCGTGGCTATCCCGAATCGGACAAGGAGAAACTGCTCCTCGTGGCGATTTCGCGGTACATCGAGCGCCACGCGTGGCGCGCCGGCAACGGCAGGCTCCGGTCGTCGTTCCAGCGACTCTCCCGAATCGAAGACGAGCGCGGGACGCGAGCGGTCTACAAGAAGGTCGCGTCGACCGACGTGCAGACCCACATCTACGGCATCCCGGACTGGTCGCCGCCGACCAACTCGAACCTCGTGACCCACGGCGGCTACACGGACGACTTCTACGACTCGTGGTTCGTCGTCTACACGCCGCCCGAAGACGAGTCGGTCGAGGCGGAACCGGGCGACCGAACTGCGGCGAGCGACGGGCGTCTCGACGACGTGGAACCGGACCAGCCCGTCGCCCTCCTCGCCTTGGAGACCGAGCCGAAGCGCTGGGAGGGCTACTGGACGTTCCGGCCGTCGCTCGTTTCCGACATCGACCGCTACATCTCGCGGAACATGTGACGGCGGGACGGGCCGGCGACCGCCGCCCGCCGCCCCCAGACGAAGCCGCTTTACGCACCCGTCCGATACGGGTATCCAATGAGTAAGCCGAGCCCCGAGGTCTACGAACGGGGACGCGGGATGGACGCGCACAACAAGGTGATGCGCGACATCCGTTCGCAAAAGCAGAAGACCTACGACCCCCACGAGCCCACTCGGGTGTGGATAGACGAGGACAACACGCCCGACGGCGTCTACGACTCGCTGACGATTATCCTCAACACCGGCGGCTGCCGGTGGGCCCGCGCCGGCGGCTGTACGATGTGCGGCTACGTCGCGGAGTCCGTCGAGGGCGGCACCGTCGCCCACGAGGCGCTGATGGACCAGATTCAGGTCTGTCTCGACCACGAGGCCGAGGAGATGGACGACGGCGAAAAGGCGGGGCTCATCAAGATTTACACCTCCGGCTCGTTCCTCGACGAGCGCGAGGTGCCCGCCGAGACCCGAGACGCCATCGCCGAGACGTTTGCCGACCGCGACCGGATGGTCGTCGAGTCGCTGCCGGATTTCGTCACGCGCGAGAAACTCGCGGACTTCACCGACCGCGGCCTCGACACCGACGTGGCAATCGGCCTCGAAACCGCCACCGACCGCGTCCGCCACGACTGCGTGAACAAGTACTTCGACTTCGCGGACTTCGAGGACGCCTGCGAGGAGGCCGCCGCGGCCGGCGGCGGCGTCAAGGCGTACCTCCTGATGAAGCCGCCGTTCCTCTCGGAGCCCGAGGCGCTCGACGACATGAAGTCCTCCATCCGCCGGTGTGCGGCGGTCGACAACTGCCACACCGTCTCGATGAACCCGACGAACGTCCAGCGCTACACGATGGTCGACGAGCTATTCTTCAACGGCGGCTACCGCCCGCCGTGGCTCTGGTCGGTCGCAGAGGCGCTCCGCGAGACGGTTGACGTGGACGCCATCGTCGTCTCCGACCCCGTCGGCGGCGGCCAAGAGCGCGGCGCGCACAACTGCGGCGACTGCGACGAACTCGTGTTCAAGGCGGTCAAGGACTTCAACCTCCGGCAGGACCCGAGCGTCTTCGACCAGGTGTCCTGCGACTGCGAGGCGATCTGGGAGTTCGTCCTCGACAACGAGACGAGCTACAACATGCCGCTCGTGAAGTAAGCGCGCCGAGTCGCGCGACTGAGCGCCACCGCCGACGTTCGCCTTCGCGCGGGCGTACACTCGCTGAACCCGAACCGCAGCGTCGCCCGTCCGCATCTCCGACCGTTCGTCCACAATCCCGCGTCGTTTTCCCTCATTCGGCCGCGTTAGGGGGTGCTATCCGAAAGTAACAGGCTCCTAACCGTCGAATAGGATATTCGTATCAAAGAGGGTGTGAGTCGTTGTCATATTCGGTGGTTCGGACGTGTCCATCCGAACCGCCCGCCATCATGACGAAACACACGTACAAGACCGTCTACTACGCGGATGGGTGGTTCGAGATTCGCGAGGAGGAGAACGCCGAGGCGTGGGTCGCCACGGACGCTCCCTGCGCTCTCGCTCCATAGCACACGGCACGCGGGCCGGAACCCTCGACACTCCAACATCGCTCATCGTGTACGCCGCTCCGTTCGCTCACCGGCCCCGTGCCGTCCGCCACCGCGGCGGACGGTCTTTTTTATACTACTATCCCTCGAAGCCCGCCAGCACGCCCCGACCGTCGGTGTTGCCGAGTTGCGGTAGCGACGCCCGCTCGGGGTGGGGCATCAGCACCGCGACGGACTCGCTGTCGCCGAGGACGCCCGCGACGTTGCCGAGCGACCCGTTGGGGTTCGCCTCGTCGGTGACGTTGCCCTCCGCGTCGCAGTAGCGGAACAGGATTCGGTCGTCGGCTTCGAGTTCTTCGTAGCGCTCGGCGTCGAGTTCGAAGCGACCCTCGCCGTGGGCGATGGGCAGTTCGATGACCTCGCCTTCGTCGTACGCCGCGGTCCAGCGCGTGTCGGCGTTCTCGACGCGGAGGTAGACGTGTTCGCACTGGAAGCGGGCGCTCGCGTTCGTCGTGAACGCGCCGGGGGTGAGTCCGGACTCGCAGCCGATTTGTGCGCCGTTGCAGACGCCGAGGACGGGGACGCCGTCGTCGGCCGCCTCGCGGACCGACTCCATGATGGGCGAGCGGGCGGCCATCGCGCCGCCGCGCAGGTAGTCGCCGTACGAGAAGCCGCCGGGGAGCACGATACCCGTCGTCTCCTCGGGCAGGGGGTCTTCGTGCCAGACGCGCTCGGCCTCGAAGCCGAGGTCCGACAGCGCGCGCACGGCGTCGCGGTCGCAGTTCGAACCGCCGAACTGCACGACTGCAATCATCTCAGGCCTCGGCGACCGCGACCTCGTAGTCGTGGATGGTCGGGTTCGCCAGCAAGCGTTCTGCCATCTCGTCGGCGCGGGCCTCGGCCTCGTCGGCGTCGGCCGCGTCGAGGTCCACCTCGTAGCGTTCGGTGAAGCGCAGCGCCTCGAGTTCGAACCCGAGTCGTTCCAGCGCGCGCTTCGTCGTCTCCGCCTCCGGGTCGAGCACGCCGCGCTTGAGGCGCACCGTCACCGTCGCGGTGTAAGTGGTCATCAGGTGGCGATGCGCGGTCATGTGCAAAAACGGTTTTGGGTCGAGTTTGATATGCACAGATGTGGGTATCAACGCGCGAACCGGCGACGACGCCGCCGGCAACCGCGCTACACCGCCGCCGTTGGTCTCTGACGGGCAGGACTCCGCGGCGGCTCTCCCCCTGATTCATATTCGTTGTTATACGTACTATACAAATTATTTCTCTCAATTTTTAATATAATAATTACATACATGGTATATGATAATCATTTTTATAGCACGAGTGAGACGCCGTCTCACGTATGGCACTCGAATTCGCACAGAGTCCGCTCTTGACGTTCGTCATCGGACTTGCGTTGGTCGTGTTGCTACTGGTCGTGTTAGACCTCCCCGCGTTCGTCGGTTTGGCGATAGCCGCGTTCGCGGTCGGCCTCGTCAACGCGGCGTTCGTCCCCGACTTCGCGCTCGCGGACGCGGCGACGCGGACGGCGTCTGCCTTCGGCGACGGGATGGCCGGCATCGGGATTCCCATCCTGATGGCCGCCATCATCGGGAAGTCGATGCTCGAAAGCGGCTCCGCCCAGCGAATCGTCCGCGCTTTCCAGTCGCTCGTCGGGCGAGAAAACAGCGACATCGCGCTGTGGGGCAGCAGTACGGTGCTCGCCATCCCCGTGTTCTTCGACAGCGTCTTCTACCTCATGGCCCCGCTCGCGCGGTCGATGCGGGCCCGGATGGGCGACAACTACGCGCTCTACCTCGTCGTCGTCGGGGCCGGCGCGGCGACGGCTCACGTGTTCATCCCGCCGACGCCCGGCCCGCTCGCGGTCGCCAGCGAAATCGGGGCCGACATCGGCACCACGATGCTCATCGGCGTCACGGTCGCCGTCCCGTCGGCCACCATGGGCGGCCTCGTCTACGGCCGCTGGATTAACCGTCACGTCGATATCCCCCTCCGCGACGCGATGGGGACGACCACGGAGGAACTGCAAGAGCGCGCCCAGCGCGACGTGTCGTCCCTGCCGAGTTTCCTCGAATCCACCGCGCCCATCATCATCGCCGTCGCGCTCGTCGGCTCGCTCACCGTCGTCAACGCCCTCGAAGGCGTGACGGTGGCCGAACCGTTCCGGCCGTTCGTCTCGTTCATCGTGGACAACCGGCCGTTCGTCGCGTTCATCGGCGACAAGAACGTCGCGCTGACCATCGCCGCGCTCGCCGCGGCCTACACGTACTACCGCTGGTCCGACCTCTCGCGGTCCGACTGGGAAGACGAACTCACCGAGGCGCTCAAAAGCGGCGGCAACATCGCGGCCATCACCTCGATGGGCGGCGCGTTCGGCGCGCTCCTCGCGGCCTCCGGAATCGGCACGTACCTCGCCAACGGGCTCGAAGTCTTCGGCATCCCGATGCTCGTGACCGCGTGGCTCATCGCCGCCATCGTCCGCATCGCGCAGGGCTCCGCGACCGCGGCGATGCTCACGGCCGCCGGCATCATGGCCCCGCTCACCGGCCAGCTTCCGGTCCACACCGCGTATCTAGTGATGGTCATCGGCGCGGGCGGCAACATCTGCTCGTGGTACAACGACTCCGGCTTCTGGCTCGTCAAGGAAATCGGCGGGCTCACGCAGGCGGAGACGCTGAAGACGTGGACCGCATTGACGACGATTATCTCCGTGACCGGGCTCGTCGTCGTCCTCGTCGTCTCGTCGGTGCTGCCGCTGGCGTAGGCGACAACGCGCGCACGCCGGCTTTTCCTTTTGACGGGTGCTTCACGGTCGTTCCCGAGGGATTCGCTTGCGGAGAACGACAGCGGTTTACCGTTCGCCGACGCAGGACGGGTATGTTCAGCTTCGAACAGCTGGAGGTGACGGTATGACTCGCGAACTCACCGAAATCACGGTCATCGGAGGAGACAAGACCGGACTCATCGCGAACGTGACCACCCTGCTGTTCGAGCGCGGAATCAACGTCGAGGACTTGGACCAGGCGGTCCGCGAGGGAATCTTCCGGATGACCCTCCACGCCGACACCGCGGAGATGACCTGCTCCCGCGACGAGCTTCGGGCGGCGCTGTCCGACCTCGGCGACGACCTCGGCGTCGACGTGCAGGTCCGGTTCCCCTCGGACCGCGAGACCCGCGAAATCGCCGTCCTCGTCACGAAGGAGTCCCACTGCCTCGAAGCGCTGTTCGAGGCGTGGGCCAACGACGACCTCGGCGCGGAAATCTCGGTCGTCATCGGCAACCACGACACGCTCGAACCGCTGGCGAGCCACTACGACGTGCCGTTCCACGACATCGGCGACGAGAAAGGGACCGCCAACGAAGAGCGCCTGCTCGACCTCCTCGAACGGTACGACGTGGACCTCATCGTCCTCGCGCGCTACATGCGCATCCTCGGCCCGAACGTCGTCTTCCGCTACGAGGACCGCATCATCAACATCCACCCGTCGCTGCTCCCGTCGTTCCCCGGCGCGGCCGCCTACCGACAGGCGAAAGAGGAGGGCGTCCGCATCGCGGGCGTCACCGCCCACTACGTGACGACCGACCTCGACCAAGGCCCCATCATCACCCAGCGCGCCTTCGACGTGCCGGACGACGCCTCCATCGACGAAATCAAAGAGCGCGGCCAGCCGCTGGAGGCCGACGCGCTCCTCGAAGCCGTGAAGCTCCACCTCAACAACGACGTGTCGGTCCACCGCGGGCGCACCAGCCTCCGCGAGAGCGCCGACCCCGAGCGCTACCAACTCGGCCTCACCCGCGAGGCGCAGGCGTCGAACCCCGACCGCCCGGTCGACGGCATCATCGACGCCCTCGGGGAGCGCGAGGCGCTCGCGCCCGAACCGTCCGAGGACTGAGGCGACTGCGGCAGCGACGGCGGGGCGACCCCCGCCAGACACCAGCCCTATTTTGCCGCCGACACGACTCGGAGGCGTGCCCGTCTCTCCCCGCTACCGCGTCGCGCTCGGCTGTTACGCGCTGTGGCTCGTGGCGACCGTCCTCCTCGCCGCGCACGAACTCGGACTCATCCCGCTCCTTCCCGGCGTCGAACCGGGCGTCGTGACCGGCGCGACGGTGTTTTTCGCGCTCGGCGTCGTCCGACTCTCCCGCCGCGGCTGGCGGTTCCTCGTCGGCGACGACGCGGCGTGAGAAGGGGACAGACGAAAAGCGGAGTCGCTCGAGCCGCCCGGTTACAGGTCGCGGACGCGCGCCACGGCGTCCTCGATGGTCGGGGCGTCGAACCAGTCGTGGTCGACGTAGGCGTTGGTGCCGGCGCAGTAGAGGTCCGACAGCGCCTCGACGATGTCGGCGGGCAGGCGGTCGGGTTCGACCGCGCAGTGCTCGCGCCAGTTCGGCTCGCCCGTCTCGATGGCCTCGGCCTTCGCGTCTTTCACGGCCTCGACCCACTCGGGCTGGACGCGCTTGTAGTACTGGCGGACGACCTCCTTCGAGACCTGCTGGCCGCCGTAGGAAAACCGGTTTTCGTCGAACGTGCCGACCACGTCGCCGACCTTGACGGTGCCGTCGTGGTAGAGACACTCGATTTTGCCGTCCTCGTGGTCGAAGCCGGCTTCGTCGGCGCGTTCGGTCAGCACGTGGTTCACGGCGAGCGCCAGCTCTTCGAGGCGGCCGAGGTCGACTTTCCCGGCGATGTCGTCGGCCTCCGCGCGGGAGAGATACCGGTCCTGTTCTTCGTACTTCGTGGAGAACTCCACGACCGGCTCGGGGAGGGAGACGGCCTCGTCGGGCCACTCGTCCAGTTCGAGGCCGTAGTCGGCGGGCTCGCCGCGCCGCCGGAGGCTCGACCCCACCGGGACGGTGTTGCGGAAGACGATTTCCAGCGGGATGAGGTAGTTGTCGCCGGCGGCCTCGTGGTAGGCGTCGTAGTCGTACGCGCCGTCGGCGTGCGGGAGGTCGGGCACCTGCGTGAGTTCGATGGCCATCTCCGTCGGCGGCGACTCGCACTCACCGAGTTCCTTCACCTCGCCGTCTTCGACCACGCCGAGGTAGTGGGTCGGGACGTGGTTCACGTCGAGCAGTTCGAAGTTGTACGCGCCCATGAGACAGAGGCTCGCGCCCTTGTTCGGGACGTGGTCGGGCATCTCGCCCCAGTCGAACACGGAGTAGCGGTCCGAGAAGACGAAGCGGCCCCGCCCGAGGTCGGTCGCCGTCGGCTCCTCCTCGACGCGGAAGTCCTTCACGCTGGTCATGGTCGTCCTCTGGGCTCATCCCACTAAGAAGCTTCCACTTCCGTGCGTATCTCGGTCGGATACGCGGCCAATCTATGCACGAATGCGCTTACCGGGCGAATCGTATCGCTTTTTCGCGGCTGGCCCGTCCGTTGGGCTATGGACGCTGCCCTCGAATCAGACGCCGCGTGGGTCGCCCGCCGACTCCGCGAGGCCGACACCGCAGTCGCCTTCACCGGCGCGGGGATGAGCACGGCCTCGGGCATCCCCGACTTCCGCGGCGACGACGGCATCTGGGAGACCGAGTTCGACCCGGCGTCGTTCCACCGCGACCGCTTCGTCAACGACCCCGCCGGCTTCTGGCGCGACCGCGTCCACTTACAGGAGCGCATGTTCCCCGACGGCGTCGAGCCGAACCCCGGCCACGAGGCGCTTTCGGCCCTCGAATCGCGGGACGTCCTCGACGCGGTCGTGACGCAGAACACCGACGGCCTCCACCGCGAGGCCGGCTCCGACCGCGTCGTCGAACTCCACGGGAACGCCGCCGAAGTCGTCTGCGAGGACTGCGGCGCGCGAACCGACGCGGCCCCCGCGTTCGAGACGGTCCGCGCCGGCGACGCGCCGCCGACGTGCGACGACTGCGGCGGCCTGCTCAAGCCCGGCGTCGTCCTGTTCGGCGAGCGCCTCCCCCGCGTCGCTTACAGCGAGGCGAACCGCCTCGCCGGCGACGCCGACGTGTTCCTGTCGCTCGGCTCGTCGCTGACGGTTCACCCCGCGGCGGGTCTCGCCGGCCGGGCCGCCGAGGTCGGCTCGCTCGTCGTCGTCAACTTCGACGCGACGCAGTACGACGACCGCGCCGACCGGGTCGTCCGCGGCGACCTCGCGGCGTTCCTCCCCGAAGTCGAAAAACGAATCTGAGCGCGACCGGTGCCGCCCGCCCGGGCTCTCGGCGTCGACCGCCTCGGACGCCTCGGGCGACGACGCGTCGGTGTCGTCGGACAGCGGGCTCCCTGTTCTCCTCACTCGCGGCAGATTACCGGCGGCCAACTGTCACGAACCGCCGGTCGCACTCACCAATCAATTGATGCTCTCTCCCAAGCATGTCGGTGCATGACTCGGTCACCCTCGCCGGGTTCGTCGGCGGGGACGGCACCGTCCGTTCTCTTCGTCGCTCCCGACCGCACCCGGGCGGACGCCGTCGCGGCCGCGCTCGACCGCCACGACGTGTCCGTCACCGTCGAGTTCGACCTCGGGACGGCCCTCGGACGCGTCGTCGACCGGACGGTCGACTGCCTTTTGATTCCCGGTCAGTTCGGCCGACACACCGCCGCCGACGTGGTCGCGCTGGTCCGCGAGCGCCATCCCGACGTGCCGGTCGTCCTCCTCGGTTCCGGCGGGAGCGACGACGGGAGCGACGGTGACGCACTCGCGGACGACCCCGCCGCCCACCGCGTTTCCGGCGACATCGAATCCCTCTCCTACGACCGCCTCGCCGACCGGGTTCGGGCGGCGGTCGCCCGCTATCGGAGTTCGGAGGCCCAGCGCACCGAACGCGACATCGTCAGCCGGCTCGAACGCCGCATTCAGCGCACCGAGCGGAAGATAACGTCGCTCCACGGCGTCGCCATGCGACTCGCGTCGGTCTCCGACGCCGACGACATCTACGCGGAGACCGTCGAGGCCGCGGAGCGCATCCTCAACCTCGACATCTGTTTCGCCTTCGCGGCCGAGGCGGACCGGTTCGTCCCGCGGGCGCAGTCGTCGACGCCGACCGACCGCGAACTCCGACCGGTCCCGAAAGACGCGGGCGCGATGGGCGAGACGTTCCGCACCGGCGAGTCCCACCGCGCGGTCGACATGGAACTCCACGCGTTCGGCCGCCCCGAGTTCGGTGACTACCGCTCCGGCCTCAGCGTCGCTATCGGTTCGTTCGGCGTGTTTCAGGCGGTCTCCGAGCAGACCGGCGCGTTCGACGAAATCGATCTCGAACTCGCGGAACTGCTCGTCGCCCACACGAACGCGGCGCTCCAGCGGCTCAGTTTCGAGCGCCGGCTTCGGGTCGAACGCGACCAGTACGCCGCCCTGTTCGAGAACAGCGCCGACTGCATCATCGACTCGGAGTTCGTCGACGGCGAGTCCGTCATCCGCGCGGTGAACCCGGCGTTCGAGGCGACGTTCGGCTACGACGAATCCGAGGTCGTCGGCCGCGCCATCGACGACGTGGTCGCGCCGGACGACCGTCTCGACGAGGCCGCGAAGCTCACCGAGATGGTCCGCGCCGGCGACTTCGTCCAGACGGAGGTGCGCAGACAGACCGCGAACGGCGAGCGGGACTTCCTCCTCCGGTCGGTCCCGGTCGGCGAGGACACGATATACGCGGTGTACACGGACATCACGGCGCGCCGGGACATCGAACGCGAGATGGAAGCCCAGAACCGCCGACTCGACGAGTTCACGAGCGTCGTCTCGCACGACCTCCGCAACCCGCTTTCGGTCGCCACGGGCCACCTCGACCTCGCCCGCGAGGAAATCGACAACGACCACCTCGCGGCGGTGGCGCGGGCCCACGACCGGATGACCGCGCTGACGGAGGAACTGCTCGTGCTCGCGCGACAGGGCACCGACGCGTTCGCCACGACTCCGGTCTCTCTCGCGGAGACCGCAGAGCGGTGCTGGGATCACGTCGAAACCGGGGACGCGGCGCTCGTCGTCGCGTCCGACCGGACCGTCGTCGCCGACGCGGGCCGGCTCCACCAACTGTTCGAGAACCTGATGCGGAACGCTGTCGAACACGGTTCGCCGGACGAATCCGGGTCTGCCGACGGCGGGCAGGACCGCGTCACCGTCACCGTCGGCGCGCTCGACGACGGTTTCTACGTCGAAGACGACGGCGCGGGCGTCCCCCCCGAACTCCGCTCGCGCATCTTCGACACCGGCTTTTCGACCGGCACCGCGGGCATCGGCTTCGGGCTGACAATCGTCTCGAACGTCGTCGACGCGCACGGCTGGACGGTTTCGGTGGGGGAGAGCGCCGCGGGCGGCGCTCGCTTCGAGTTCACCGGCGTCGGTGCCGGTGGCTGAGTGGCGGGTCGGAGCGACCCGGACTCAGGCGAACTCCTCGTGGAGGTACGCGCCGAGGTAGCCGCCGAGCGCGCCGAGGCCGACGGTGTAGACGAGCAGCGCGAGGAGGCCGAACAGCGCGACGATGACGATGCCGAGGATGCCGAGGCCGAAGCCCAACTCGAACGGGGTGACGCCGATGGCGAAGATGCTGAAGAACCCGAGGACGACGACGCCGAGGACCGTCCCGACGAGGCTCACGAACAGCCCCGAGACCGCGCCGGATTTCACGCCCAGTTCGCGGTCGCTTCCGGTCAGGTAGCCGGCGAGTGCCCCGCCGAGGACGGTCGACCCAGGAAGCGGCGAGAGGACGACGCTGGCGACCGCGCCGACGAGGGCCGAAAACAGCAGGCTCTCTCCTCCGTCGTCGAGAGCCGACTCGGTCGTCGAAGTCGGGGAGTGTTCCATGTGCGACCCAACACGGCGGGAGGGCCTAACGCTTTCTCCGCGGCGTCCCGCGGCGTCCCGCTGTATCCGGCGGCCGGAGTTCCGGTACCGCCCCGTTTTTACGACCGTGGCGCGTTGCCAACGAGCATGTCTGGTGCCGCCCACGACTTCGGGTTCGAACACGTCCCGGAGACAGACCAGTCGTTCGAGAACGCCTTAGCGAAGGCGCGAGCGGGCGAGCGCCTCACGGTCGACGACGGCGTCGAACTCATCACGACGGGGACCGACCGCGAGGGAATCGACCCCGAACGCAAGGAACTCGTGCTCGAAGCCGCCGACCGGCGGCGCGCCGAGATGGTCGGAAACGACGTGACGTTCGTCGCCAACCTCAACAACAACGTGACGACGGCCTGCAACACGGGGTGTCTGTTCTGTAACTTCAAGAACACCGCCCACCTGTTCGAGGCCGACTCCGACGCCGACCACGGCGGCTTCACGAAGACGCCCGCCGAGTCCCGCGACATCGTCGCCGACGCGGTCGAGATGGGCATCTACGAGGTCACGTCCGTCTCCGGCCTCCACCCCGCGCTCGTGCTCGACGAGGAACACCGCGAGATTCTCGAAGCCTACGACAACCCCGCCGCCGAGGTGAACTACAAGCCGCCCGAGGCGTACGACACCGACCCCGCGAGCTACGCCGAACAGCTCTCTGCTATGTCGGCCGCCGGCGCGCACGTCCACTCGATGACGCCGGAAGAGGCCCATCACGCCAAGCGCGGCACCGACTGGAGCTACGAGGAGGTCTACCGCCGCCTCGCCGACGCCGGCCTCGCCAGCGCGCCCGGCACCGCCGCGGAGATTCTCGTCCCCGAGGTGCGCGAGGTCATCTGCCCCGGCAAAATCGGCACCGACGAGTGGGTCGCCGGGATGGAGGGCGCGATGGAAGCCGGCCTCGACGTGACGGCGACCATCATGTACGGCCACGTCGAGACCGAGAAACACCGCGTGCTCCACCTCGACGTGATTCGCGACCTGCAAGACCGCTACGGCGGCATCACCGAGTTCGTCCCGCTGTCGTTCATCCACCAGAACACGCCGCTGTACGACCGCGGCCTCGTGACCGGCGGCGCGTCCGACGACGAGGACGAACTGATGGTCGCCGTCGCGCGGCTCTACCTCGACAACGTCGACCACATCCAGTCGTCGTGGGTGAAGTTCGGGAACGCGAAGGCGCTGAAGCTCCTCAACTGCGGCGCGGACGACCTGATGGGGACGATTCTCTCCGAGGAGATAACGAAGCGCGCCGGCGGCGGCTTCGGCGAGTTCCGCTCGTTCGACGACTACGTCGACATGATAACCGCCATCGGCCGCCGGCCGGTCGAGCGCTCGACCGACTACCGGACCCGCCGGCCAATCGACCCCGACGACGGCCCGCACGGCCCGACGCTCGGCCCGCGCGCCGACGGGACGCCCCTGCTCGACGGCCGCCGCGACCCGGCGACCGCAGACGACTGAGATGATGGCGACCACCCACGCGGCCGTGGGGCTGACCCTCGCCGCGCCGCTGGTCTGGGTCGCGCCCGACCTCGCCACAGCGGCGGCCGTCGGCGCGCTCGTCGGCGGCGTCTTCCCCGACGTGGACCTCTTCGTCGGCGTCCACCGCAAGACGCTGCACTTCCCCGTCTATTACAGCGTCGCCGCCGCGGTCTTCGGGGGCGTCGCCGCCGTCTCGCCTTCGACGCTCACCGTCGGCGTCGCCTTTTTCTGCCTCTCGGCGGGGCTCCACTCCGCGTCCGACTGGCTCGGCGCGGGCGGCGAACTCCGGCCGTGGGACCGCACCTCCGACCGCGCGGTGTACGTCCATCCCGCGAAGCGGTGGCTCCGCCCCCGTTATCTCGTCCGCTACGACGGCGCGCCAGAGGACCTCGCGCTGACGCTCCTGTTTTCGGTCCCCGGCTTCCTCGCCTTCTCCGGCGGCGTCCGGGTCGCCATCGCGGTCGGCGTCGCCGTCGCGCTGTTCTACACGGGCTTCAGAAAGCGGATGCCCGAGTGGTTCGGCATCTGAGGCGCGGCGTCTGCGTGACCCGCCGCGCCCGCGAGCGCTCGGCGCAACCACGAAACTCATACGTCTCGGTCGCCGAGTGGTCGAAGCGATGACGACTCGACGGCTCCGACCGGCTCGGGAGGTGGTCGCCCCGTGATGGCCCCGACGCACGTGGCGATGAGCCTCGCGCTCGCCGCCGCCGTCGCGGTCGTCGCCCCCGCGGCCGCGCCGCTCGTCGTCGCGGCGGCGCTCGTCGGCGGCGTCTTCCCCGACTTCGACATGGTCGTCGGCGTCCACCGTAGGACGCTCCATCAGGTCGAGGCGTTCGTCGGCGGCTCGGTGGGGTTCGGCGCGGTCGCGGTCGTCACCGGCGACCCGCTGGCCGCGGCCGCGGCGACCGGGTTCGTCGCGGCGGCGCTCCACTGCGCGGCCGACTACCTCGGCGGCAGCAGCGAGGCTCGTCCGTGGGAGGCGCGGACCGACCGCGGCGTCTACGTCCGCAGCCTCGGCGGCTGGGTCGAACCCCGCCGCCTCGCCGCCTACGACGGCTCTCCCGGCGACCTCGCGCTCGCCGCGGCGCTGTCGGTGCCGGGCCTCCTGACGCTCGGCGGCGACTCGCGAGGGGTTCTCCTCGTCAGCCTCGCCGTCGGCGTCATCTACACACTCGTCAGAAAACGCGTGCCCCAACTCTCGGGGCGCGCGCCCGCCGTGACCGCCGCGGTCGTCGCGCTCTACTCAGTTCTCGGTCGTCGTCGGTAGCAGACGACCACACGGTCGGCCGACGCGGCGTCGCTCTCACCGCGGAATCGACAGCGGGCCGTCGCCGCGGGCGACGTTTCGGAACCGCCGTCCGTGAACGTCGTCGGCGGCGAGCCGGTCGGTAATCGGGCCGCGGAGCCACTCGCGGTCCGGCGCGGCCGCGGGCGCGCCGCCGCTCTCGCCGGGTTCGTCCGCCGGTCCGAGCGCCCCGTTCGGCAGGAACCGCTCGTAGACCGGCAGTCGCTCGCGGAGCGGGACGCCCGCCTCGTCGGCGATGTCTGCGAGTTCCCGGAGCGCGGGCCACTCGTAGTCGGGGTTGACGTAGTCGTCCGTGACCGGCGAGACGCCGCCGAGGTCGTCGACGCCGCAGGCGACGAGGTCGGCCGCCGCCGAGAGGTTCGGCGGCACCTGCACCGACACCTCCTCGGGGAGCGCGACCCGCGCCATCGCCACGACCCGGCGCATCGTGTCGAGCGACGGGCGCTCGTAGTCCGACCGCTCGTTGGGGACGACGTTCTGGACGATGACCTCCTGGATGTGGCCGTAGCGCTCGTGGAGCGCGCGGATGGCCAGCAGGCTCTCCGCGCGGTCGCGCCACGTCTCGCCGATGCCGACGAGGATGCCCGTCGTGAAGGGGACGCCCACCTCGCCCGCGGCGCGGATGGTGTTGAGCCGCTGGCCCGGCGTCTTACGCCGACTGCCCGAGTGGGCGGCCACGTCGGCGGTCGTCTCCAGCATCACGCCCATGCTGGCGTTCAGGGGCGCGAGGTCGGCGAACGCCTCGCGGGTCAGGTCGCCGGGGTTCGAGTGCGGGAGCAGGCCCTCGTCGAGCGCGACTTCGCAGGCCGCCGCGAGGTAGTCGAGGATGTCGTCGTAGCCCCACTCGTCGAGTTGGCGGTGAATCTCCGTGTAGCGCTCGTCGGGGGCGTCTCCGAAGGTGAACAGCGCCTCCGTGCAGCCGGCGTCCGCGCCCGTGCGGACCACCTCGCGGACCTCGTCGAGCGACATGAGCGTCGCCTCGCCGGGCACGTCGTAGTAGGTGCAGTAGGTGCAGGTGTACCGACAGGCGGTCGTCAGCGGGACGAAGACGTTCCGCGAGAACGAAAGCGACGCCGGCGGGTCGGCGTCGTCGGGGGTAACGGCGAGCAGTCGCTCCACGTCGGCATCGTCGATAGTCAGGTCGACTCCGTACTCGTCGGCACCCGTGAACATATCTCTCGGTGCGTGACGAACCACTAAAAGCGTGTCATTCGCGGCGATACGGCGGCGTCGAGACCGAAGCGCGGAAGTCGAGTTCGGGACCGGATAGTTGGTGCCAGACACGTCTCCGGCCCGTCCGAAGCGCCGTCAGGCGCTCGCCCCGAGTTGGTTGCGAGTGAGACTCGCGTCGTCGTCGCGACGTTCGGACTCCACTTCGACTCTCGCGTCGTCTTCGCGACGCGGGAGCGCGCGGCGCACGTTGCCTCAGTTCCCGCCGGGCAGACGGACAACCGCGCCAGACACTGTTTATCGCGGACCGTTAAGGTCCTATCGGCGCTCGCGGACGGCCTCGACCCGACCGGACCCGCGTGCGAGCCGGACGCCGGCGTCGACCAGCCACTCGCGGGCCCGCCCCTCGCCGTGGACGAGCACTTCGACGAGGTCGCTCGGCTCGTCCACGTCGACGGCGAGTCGCATCGAGTCCACCTCGGCGAACGAACAGCCGGCGTCGCGGGCGATTCGTCGGTGGTCGAGAATGGACGCGCCGTGGTAGTCCACGGAGAACTCGGGGTGGCGGACGACGAGCGCGTTCGTCCCTCCGCCGAGGCCGGGCGCGGCGACCACGTCGGCGTCGGTTTCGAACAGCCGCGACAGCGCCGCGGGCGTCGCGAGCGCGAGGTCGGCCATGACGACCGCGACGGGGCCGCCGCCGAGGTCGTCGAGTTCGCCGCCCACGACTTCGGTGAGCGGTCGGTCGTCCACGGTGACGGGCGCGTCGACGGTCACGGGCGCGTCCGCGACGACCGCCGGGTCGCCGCCGACCGCGCGGACCGCGTCGAGCACGTCGCGGAGCATCGAGACGGCGAACTCGCGTCGCTCGTCGGCGTCGAAAAACGGGGCGAGTCGGGTCTTCGGATCGCGTCCCCCGAAGGGAACGACGACTCGCACGGAGAATCAGCCCAGTTTGTCGTAGGTCGTCTGCTGGGACCGCCAGTAGAGGAATCCACCGACGATGAGCGCGACGACGAGCAGACCGCCCGCCGCGTAGATGAGCAGTTGGGTCGTCTGACTCGACTGCCGGGCCTGGTTTGCGCTCGTCTCCGCCTCGTTGGCGAGGTTCGTCGTGAGATTGAACTCCTCGCCGTTGAACGCTTCGACAGCGTTGGCAAACGTCTGCTCGGCTTGTTGCGTGTTGGCCCCACTCGCACGCTCAATCGCGTCCCGCGCGCTGTCGAGTTCGTCGCGCGCGGCGGCGCTTTCTTCGGTGTAGTGGTGGACCGACCACGAGTCGATATCGTTACTGGAGCCGCCTTCGCGGGTCTGGTCGAGCGAGATTATCGTGAACGTCTGTGCGGGGTCGTAGCTGAACGACTCCACTTCGGGAACGATTCCCGTTACGGTGACCTCCACTTCGCTCGTCCCGTCGGCAGTGGCGATCTGCGCGCCGCTGAAGTTCTGCCCGTCGAAGGACTGCTGGTCGACTCTCGCGCCCGTCTGGTCGTAGTACGCGACGGTCCACGTCACGTCCTCCAGGTCGGTCTGGCCCGCGAGCGTCCACGATTCGAGTTGTGGGCTCCGGTACAGCTCTTCGAGGGTGACCGACGCGGTCACCTGCGAACCGACCTGCGCCTCGTCGGGGACGTCGTCGGACGCGACGCTCACCGCCCCTGCCTGCCCTGCGAAGGCCGACAGGAGTACGACGAGCGCGAGCGCCAGCTTAGAAAAGCGACTCCAGTTCGTCCTCGTCATCGTTTATGAGGGTCTCCAGATTCGAATCACTCTCTTGACGGATCTCTTCGATGTTATCCTGTGCTTCGATGGCGACCTGCTGCAGCTCCTTGATGCGCGGGACGTTCGTCACGCCCGACAGAAGGATGACACCCGCCACCTTCTCCGCGCCCGGGATGGGGTAGTCGCCGCCGCGAACTTCCATGGAACCGGTCTGCTCCTCGATCCACTTCCGCCCGCGCTCTATGCCTTTCCGGTTCAGATGCTCCGGCGGACCAGCGAGCACGAGCAGCGCGCGCTCCGCGCCTTCGATTTCACACGGGAGCGTGAGCCGACCGAGCGCGGCCTTGCGGACGAGGCTCGTGATTCGGTTGGTCGTGTGGGCGGTGTCGAGATTGTCGTCGGGCTCGTCGCCGCCCGTCAGCCGAGACAGGAGGCCGCCGCCGTTGTTCTTCCGCGGCTCGACCCCCTCGGAGGCGTAGCCGACCGTCGAAACGCCGCCGCCGGCCAGCGTGTTGATGATCTCCGAGGAGTCGACGACGGACTCCGCGACTTCCTGTCCGTCCTGGACTTCGCCGGCTCCGAAGAGCACGCCGAACCGGTTGACGATTTCCTCGTTGATCTCGTCGTATCCCCCCTGTACCGACTCGCCGGTCTTCCGCCAGGCGTCGTTGTCGAACACGAGGAGGTTGTCGACCTCGCGGACGAACGTCTGGAAGGAGCGCGCGGCGTTGAGCGTGTAGATACCACCCTCGTCGGACCCCGGCAGGATGCCGAGCCCGTAGACGGGTTCGGTGTAGATGCGCTTGAGGTGTTTCGCGAGGACCGGCGCGCCGCCGGAGCCGGTACCGCCACCGAGCCCGGACACGACGAGGAAGGCGTCGACTTCGTGGACGGGGATGCTGTCGATGGCACCCTGTACCTCGTCGATGTCCTCCTCGGCGATTTCGGCACCGAGTTCGTTGTCCGCACCGACGCCGTGTCCCTTCACGCGGGATTGGCCGATGAGGACGCGCTGGTCCTTCGGGATGTTCTTCAGTCCGAGCAAGTCGGCTTTCGCGGAGTTCACCGCGACCGCAGCGCGGACGATTCCGGCGTTGCGTTCCCGGTCGTACTCGACGAACTTGTCGACTACTTTTCCCCCGGCTTGCCCGAATCCGATCATTGCGAGCTTCATAGGTTCAGTCCCCTCGCCATTGCGTGAATTGCAGTACGAACGCGGACATAAGCGTTGTGATGGGGACGTGTCGAACCACCATCAGATTATCGGCGGAACGCGGCGACTCGAAACCGGTGTTAATCAGTCGTTATCCCGTGAGAACCGCTAATTCCGGTAAAATGAGCCGCAGTTCACGGCTGCTTAACGCCGCCGAGTCGTCACTCCGGTGTCAGTTTCGCTCGCCGAGATACGCGCCGAGCGTCTTCATCGACGAGGTGTCGACGCCGAAGACGCCCACGTCGTTCCGGTCGGTCGTGTTGTCGAACTGGAGCGACCGGTACTGGTCTTTCCCCATCGGGAAGCCGGGGACCGCCCCGAGGACGGTCAGGCCGACGCCCGCGAGACCCATCGGCAGCGGAACGATGGTGATGGACTTGTTCTCGGCGTCGTACACCATCTCCGTGATTTCGCGGAGCGTGAGTTTTTCCGGGCCGCCGATGCGGTAGGTCTCGCCGGCGTGGTCGTCGCCCTCGACGGCGTCCGCGAGCATCGGCACGAGGTCTCCGACCCAGATGGGTTGGAACCGCGTCTCCCCGTTGCCGGGTAGCGGGTAGAGCGGGACGCCGGGCGCGAACATCCCCTTGAGCCGCTTCGTGAAGGAGACGAACTCGCCGCCGTCTCCGAAGACGACCGAGGGCCGGAAGATGACCCAATCGAGCCCGGACGACTTGACCGCCCCCTCGGCTTTCCCCTTCGAGCGGATGTAGGCCGTGTCGCCGTCGGAGTCGGCTCCGAGCGCGCTCATCTGGACGAGTCGGGGCACGTCGTTGGCCTCCGCGGCCTTCACGACGTTTTCGGTCCCCTGCCAGTGGACGATGTCGTGCATTCGATTGCCGCCGCTCGGTTCGAACAGCGGCGACAGCGCGACGAGGTTGACGACCGCGTCTTTCCCCTCGAACGCGCCCGCGATGGAGTCGTAGTCCGTCACGTCCCCCATCGCCTTTTCGACGCCGTCGGGGAGGTCCTCGCTGTTCGGACTCCGCGACATCGCGGTCACGCTGTGTCCCCGCGATTGTAGTTCGCGGCAGAGATAGCTCCCGATGAATCCGCTTCCGCCGACAACAAGGACTTTCATGCCGCAATATTCGGCGGAATGAGGGTAAAGCTAACGGGGAATCGGGGTCGATTTCGCCGGAGAACACCCCGATGGGAACGACGCTCTTCCGGGCGGGCGCGTCAGACCGCGCCACCGCCCCGCACCCGCGCCGCCCGCGACCGCGCTCAAAACAGTATCGAGGGCGCGACCGGTCCGTCGGTGCGTTTCACCATCCGACCGACTCGGTCGTAGACGACGAGCTCCTCGGACGGGTCGGGGCAGTCGTCGGGCGCGTCGGCCGGGTGGTCGACCTCCGTCTGCTTCGTCGCGAACGACGCGTCCGTCGGGGGGACGCTCTCGTCGAACCGGACGACGGTGAACGGCTTTTCGCTCGGACGGAGGTCGTCCCACCGCTCGCGGGCGGGTGGCACACCACACATGTCGGGTCGCGTTGACATTATCATTGCGGCGTCTCGCTTCGGCGCGCTTTTTCCGGAGCGCCGAGTTGGTAGGATATGCTCGTCACACTCGAAGGGCTCGACGGGAGCGGGAAGACGACCGTCTGGGAGGCGCTCCACGACGCGTACCCCGACGCCGTCTTCACGCGCGAGCCCACGTCGGACTCGTGGTACGGAGAGGCCGTCAACCGCGCCATCGACGACGACGGCGCCGACCCGCTCGCCACGCTGTTTCTCTTCACCGCCGACCACGCCGACCATCTCTCGCGGGTCGTCCGACCCGCCCTCGCCGACGGGAAGCTCGTCGTCTCCGACCGCTACTCCGACTCGCGGTACGCCTATCAGGCCGCCGCGCTGCGCGACAGCGACCTCAGACGCCCGATGGAGTACATCAGAGGCATCCACACGGCGTTCACCCGTCCGCCGGACAAGACTATCTACCTCGACGTGGACCCCGAGACGGCCGCCGCGCGCAGCGGCGCGACGAACAAGTTCGAACAGGCGGCGTACCTCGCGGACGTGCGCGAGAACTACGAGCGACTCGTCGAGGCCGAACCGGAGCGGTTCGTCCGCATCGACGCGACGCAGTCGCCCGAGGACGTGCTCGACGCGGTCGAAGCGGCGCTCGAAGCGATTCTCGCGGAACAGTAGCCGCCGACCGACTCGCAGTTCACCGCGAGTTCGGGAGGTTCTCGTACTCCTCCGGCGGCGGGACGTAGAGCGTGTCGATGGTGAAGCCGAGCGCGAGCGGCATCCCTATCATCACGCCGAGGGCGGCCGTGGGGCTGCCGAGGTTCACGCCGATGCCGAAGATGCCGGAGAACACCAGCGTCGAGACGAGTAGCACGAGCGGAATCAGAAACAGGGCGTACAGGATGTACCCCCACTGCGTCTTCAACCGCAGGCGGAAAAAGCGGGTCATGACCGCCGCGATGAGCGTGTGGAGGACGATGAGCGCGCCCATGAGCACGAGGTTGACCACCGAGACCATAGCCGACGTAGGGAGGCGGTGGTCTTTGGCCTGTCGCTCTCGGCGGCCCGCTCGTCCCGCGCCGCCGTCGGTCGAACCGCCAGCCGGGTCCGCCCCCGCAACGGGTGACGTTTATCACGAAGGACCGTGACTCACCGCCATGCACCGACTCATCGCAGAGCGCGGGCTGGACGATACGGAGTTCACCGCAGACGACGCCCGCGCCGCCCTCCGCGACATGATTCGAGCGCGACGGTTCGACGAGCGCGCACTCGCCCTCCAGCGACGCGGCTGGATGAGCGGCTATCCGCCCTTCCGCGGACAGGAGGCCTCGCAAATCGGGGCCGCCCACGCCATGCGCGACGACGACGTGTTGCTGCCGACGTATCGGTCGAACGCCCTCCAACTCGCCCGCGGCGTGCCGCCGAGCGACATCCTCCTCTTTCGGCGCGGTCACGCCGAGTACGCCTCGGACCACGACGTGCCGGTGTTCCCGCAGGCGGTCCCCATCGCCTCGCAGATTCCCCACGCCGCCGGCGTCGGCATGGCCGCGAACTACCGCGGCGACGACCGCGCGGCGCTGGTCTGTTTCGGTGACGGCGCGACCTCCGAGGGCGACTTCCACGAGGGGCTGAACTTCGCCGGCGTCTTCGACGCGCCGGTCGTCTTCTTCTGCGAGAACAACGGCTGGGCGATTTCGCTCCCCCGCGAGCGCCAGACCGCAAGCGAGTCCATCGCGGCGAAGGCCGACGCCTACGGGATGGACGGGATGCAGGTCGACGGCAACGACCCCCTCGCGGTCAGGGAGGCCGTCGAGCGCGGCTTCGAGAAGGCCCGCGCCGGGGAGCCGGTGCTCATCGAGAGCCTCACCTACCGGCAGGGGCCGCACACGACCGCCGACGACCCCTCGCGCTACCGCGACGACGAGCCGGACCTCCCCGACTGGCGGACGCGCGACCCCCTCGACCGCTTCGAGTCGTTCTGCCGCGAGGCGGGCGTCGTCGACGACGCGGCGCTCGACGCCATGCGCGACGACGCCGACGAGGAACTGCGCGAGGCCGTCGAGCGCGCCGAGGCGACGCCCGAACCGGGGACCGACGAGCTGTTCGACAACGTCTACGAGGAACTGCCGCCCGAACTCGCCCGCCAGCGCGAGGAACACGTCGCGTTCGTCGAGCGCAACGGCCCGTTCGACATCGAGCGCTGAGCCGCGGCGAGTCGTCTCAGTCGTCCAGCGAGATGTACGTCTTCGTGTCTGCGACGCCCTCTAACCCCTGCACGCGGCTCGACGCGGTCTTCAGCACCTCGTAGACCGCGTCGGTGTCGACCTCCGCGATGATGTCGTACGCGCCCGCGACGATGTGGGCCTCGGTCACCGTCTCGAAGTCGCGGATGGGACCGAGCAACTGTTCCGACTCGCCGGCTCCGGTCTTCACCATGATGAACGCGTGAACCATGCGTGAGATATTCTACCACAGTCGTCAAAAGCCTTGCTTCGACCGAGCGCGGCCCGTTCGTCCGAGCCGGGGGAAGGTTATTTGCCTCCGCCGACATACCGTCTTATCATGCGGTTCGTTATCATTGGTGCTGGACGGGTTGGGCTGCGCACCGCTCGCGTCCTCCGCGAGGAGGGTCACGACATCGTCCTGGTGGAGTTGGACCGCGACCGGCTCAAGCGGGCCCGCGAGGCGAACTTCGAGGTGGTCGAAGGCGACGGCTCCCGCGAGGAGGTGCTCGTCGACGCCGGCATCGAGGCGGCCGACGCCCTCGGCGCGCTCACCGCCGACCTCAACGTGAACTTCGCGGCCTGCATGATCGGCAAGCACTTCGGCTGTCGGACGGTGCTCCGGGTCGACGAGGACTACCGCGAGGTGGTGTACCAGAAGTACGCCAAGGAGGTCGACGAAATCGTCTACCCCGAGCGCCTCGGCGCTATCGGCGCGAAGAACGCGCTTCTCGGCGGCTCCATCCGCGCCATCGCGGATATCGCCCAACACTTGCAGGTCATCCTCGTGACGGTGACGGAAGAGTCACCGATGAACGGGTACAGTATCGAAGAGGTTGCGCTCCCGGCGAACGCCCGCATCCTCGCGTTCGGGAAGAAAGACGGGCCGATGGGCATCCCGCTTTCGGACGACTCGCTGGAGACGGGCGACCGCGTGGCCGTCCTCGCGGACTTCGACGTACTCAACGACGTGCGACAACTGCTCGTCGGCGACGAGGTCGTCACCGCGGCGGGGGGTGCGTGACGATGGTCTACGCCTACATCATGGTCAAGGCCGCGCCCGTCTCCGACGGCATCGACCAGCTGAAACAGGACCTCTTGGCCGTCTCCGACGGCATCGTCAGCGCGCACATCGTCGCCGGCGACGTGGACTTCATCGTGAAAGTCGAGGTTGACTCGCCCGCCGACGTGAAGGGCATCGCCGGTGGCATCCAGTCGGTGGCGGGCATCGAAGACACCCAGACGTACATCGCGATGGACTGAGTCGGCGCGTCGCCACGCGGCGGTCCGCCCCGGCTCGACCGACTGTCACCGACTTGTTCTTCAGAATCCTGCGCCGGCGGCGTCTTTCGCGTTCTGAATGAGGCTCGTCACCGGTTCGCCGTAGTCGTAGCCGGGGATGATGCCCTCGACGAACGTGCCTTCGACGTAGTCGATGACCGCGCCGGCGTCGTCGACGCCGCGGCGCTCGTTGATGTCGGCAAAGCTCGCCCGAACGACCGCCTCGTCGCCCGCGCGCGTCACGTCGGGGTCGAGGTCGTGGTCGCCGGCGACGACGCCGTTTACGTCTTCGAGGCGGAGTTCGAACGTCTCGTACCAGCCGTCTTCGACCACGGGGGCCACGTCGTCTGCGACCGCCGAGAGCATCGGGACGCGCACCTCCACGTCGAACTCGACGCGGCCGCTGTCCTGCGCCGCGACGCCGACGGTGCCGTCGAACGGCGTCGTCACGGACTCGAAGGTTCGGTCATCGACCCGCTCGAACGACCCGTGGTCACCGAACGCGCGGCGGACTCGACCGGGGATGTCGTCTTCGCTCATGCCCGGACGAAGGTCCCGACGGGAGAAAAGCCCGTTGCGTCGCGAGCGCCCCCGAACCGCCCGCCTGCGGCGGTTTTGGTCGAATGGCGGCACGTTTAAGTATCTCGCGGCACTCCGTTCAGGTGACGCTTCGCTTTGGAGGGCCGAAGCGTCAGCGGGGACCAATCTAGGGCGGCATTTGCCGCGCGGGCCGCTCCCGTGCGGCTGCCTATCCCTTTCTCGCAAAACTCACACCGGAGAGCCGCCGGCTCGTATTCGCGCGCGCTCGAATCGAACATCGACCCGAGCGACAGCCGAACAGTACCGACCCGAGCGACAGCCGACCAACAACACTTCGACAGCGACGCGGCCGCGTCAGTTCCCGTCCGGACTGTCGTCGGCGGCTTTGCGTTCT
Source organism: Haloferax sp. Atlit-109R (assembly GCF_003665865.1). Taxonomy (NCBI): domain Archaea; kingdom Methanobacteriati; phylum Methanobacteriota; class Halobacteria; order Halobacteriales; family Haloferacaceae; genus Haloferax; species Haloferax sp. Atlit-109R. The sequence continues at coordinate 643,925 of NZ_QPLO01000002.1, read as the reverse complement.
CCCGGGTCAGGTCCGTCCTCGACAGACTCGTCTCCGCCCGAGCCGTCGGCCGCGAGGTCGGCCATCGTCGTCGACGACCTCGACTCAGAGTTCGTCCCGTCCGCGAGCGCGGTTTCAGTATCCTCGTCCCCGAGTTTCACCGCGTCGGCGACGCCGTCACGCGCTCCCTCCTCGCGCACCTCGAACCGGTCCGCGAGCGCCCGCAGTTCGTCGGTCGCCGACGACAGTTCCTGCATCTGCCCGGCGACGGTGACCATCGCGTCGTTCTGCTCGTGGGCCGCGCCGGCCGCGTCGGCGGCCTCGTCGCGCGTCTCGTCGGCGATGTCGGCCGCCTCGTCCGCGAGGCGCGCGACCGACTGCGCGGCCGACGCCTGCGAGGTGGTCGCCTCGTCGACGGCGGCGACGCCGTGGTCCACCTCCTCCAGTCGGTCGACCGCCTCGTCGATGGCCGTGACGCCGGCTTCGACCGTCTCGGAGCCCTGCGCGACGCGCTCTCGCGCGGCTCTCACCGCAGCGACCGTCTCGTCGGCCGTCCCCTCGACGGACTCGATGGACGACTCGATGTCGGTCGTCGCGTCGGCGGTCTCCTCGGCGAGCGCCTTCACTTCGTCGGCGACGACGGCGAAGCCGGAGCCGGCCTCGCCGGCGCGGGCGGCCTCGATGGAGGCGTTGAGCGCGAGCAGGTCCGTCTGCTCCGCGATATCCTCGATGAGGTCGACCACCTCTCCGATGTCCGCTACCTCCTCGCGGAGCGCTTCGACGCCCTCGGCCGCGGTCGCGACGCGCTCGTCGATGTTCGCCATCTCGTCGTGGACGGCGGCGCTCGCGTCGCGGCCGGCCTCGCCGCGCTCCGCGGCGTCGCCGGCGAGGTCAGCGAGTTCGTCGGCGGAGGCGGCGACCTCCTCGACCGTCGCCGAGAGGTCCTGCATCTCCGCGGAGACCTCCGCGAGGAGCGACGCCTGCTCGGCCGCGCCCTCGGAGATGTCGGCGGTCGCCGTCTCGACCCGCTCGGAGGCGGCGCTGACCTCCTCGGTGCCGGCGGTGACGCGCTCGCCCGCCGCGTCGACGGTCGCCGCGAACGACGCGACCCGCCCGATAGTCGCTTCGAGGTCGGAAAGCATCGCGTCGATGCCGTCGCCGACGGCCGCCATCGCCTCGTCGTCCGATTCGACAGACGTGCGCACCGTCAGGTCGCCCGTCGCCGCGGCGTCCATCGTCTCGCGGTAGTCCTCGGCGGCGCGCGCGAGGTCGCGGCGGGCGTCTTCGGCCGCTTCGATGCGTTCCCGGAGGCCGTCTCGCATCTCGGCGAACGCCTCGGTCAGCGCGCCGAACTCGTCGACTCTGCGGGTTTCGAGGTCAACGTCGAGGTCGCCGCCGGCGAGCGCCTCGGCTTTGGCCCGGAGCCGTCGGAGCGACAGCACCGTGTTGCGGCCGATGACGACGCCGACCAGCGCGAGGCCGGCGAGCGCCACGCCGATGAGGACGGCCACGTCGCGCTCGACGACCTGCGCGACCGCGTAGGCGTTGCTCTGCGGCGCTTCCACGAGGACCGCCCAGTTCGTCCCCGAGACGGGGGCGTAAGCGACGACGTCGCCGCCGGCGTCCCCGTCGCCCTCGCGTTCGACGACGCCCGTCTCGCCGTCGACCGCAGCGTCGAGCGCCGGCGTCGCCGCCCCGTCGCGGTACGTCGTGAGGACGTTTTCGCCGTACTTGTCGAAGGCGATGACGCCCGTATCGGTCACCACGCGGGTTTGGGACCCCTCGACCGGCTCGCTCAGCATCTCGGCGTGCTTCGTCGCGTCCACGACGACCATCACCGCCCCCTCGCGTCCCTCGACGGGACTGAGGAACGCGAGGCGCTCGCTGCCGCCGTAGCGGTAGACCTCGGAGACGGCCACTTCGTCGGGGTCGACCATCGTCAGCGACCCGGTCGTCCACGACAGGTCGAGGGCGGAGACCGATTTGGTCTCTATCACGCCGTCGGTGCTGCGGACGATATCGCGGCTCGACGGGTTCACGTAGTGGATCGCCACCACCTCGGCGGGCAGGGTGTCTCTCTCGCGTTCGAGCGCCTCGTCGATGGCGTCGGGGTCGCCCGTCCGGACGGTCTCGTACTCCGAGAGCATCCGGGCCGTCCGAGCGTAGCCGTCCATCCAACTCGACAGCCCCTCGGCCTCCAGTGAGGCGACCATCTCCAGGTCGCTGTGCGTGTCGGCTCTCACCTCGGTCCCGACCACGTCCGAGACGTACAGGCCGAACCCGCCCATCACCGCGGCCACGAGGAGGATAACGAACAGAAACTTCCGGAGGTAACTCCGCCTGAGTACCCTCGGAACCAGCGTGGCGAACTTCATGCCACTCGGTAGCAAGAGACCGACGTAAAGCGTTGTCCCGCTAACTATCAGTTCTGATAGCAGAGAAACCCGATATGCGCCGCTCTCACCGAAGACGAGTCCCGAGAATCGTTACAGTTCGCTCACGGTGACCCCGAGTGCGAGGGCGGCGGCCCCGGTCGCACCGCCGCCCGCGGCCAGCGCCGTCGGCAGCGCGGACAGGACGCCGGCGACGGCCCCGGCGAGGAGACAGACGGCCATGCCGAGGAGCGTGGCGTCGAAACGCGTGATGAGGAGTCCGGGTGACACGGTCTAATTACATCTCATTATCCGAACTGTCAAAATATTTGCGGGTGCGGCCCTACTCGCCTCCCTCTCTCACGCCCGGGCGTCAGAGGCGTCCGCGTCGGCGTAGGCGACCGCCCGTCCGAAACTGTCGATAGCCTGCTCGTACTCCTCGATGGCGACGTAGGCCAGTCCGACCTCGACGAGCGCCGCCGGGTCGACCGCCTCGGGGTCGATTCCCGCCGCGTCCACGAACTCGCTGAGAACGTGGTCGTCCATCGGGTCGACGAGTCGCCCGTTGACCCGATACGTCGGCGGGTCGAGGCCGAACCCGTCGTAGGGGTCTCCGAACCCTTGTCCCTCCGAATAGCGGTGTCTACGCGTCGAAGCCATTCGTACCAGTTGGCGGGGAACCGAGATAACGTGGTCGGCGGTCCCACGAGGACCCGGGCGACAGAGACGGAGCGGGAACGCGTCGCTCGGTTCACCGTCACTCGGCGACGAAAATGCGGGGGACGAGATTCGAACTCGCGAACCCCTACGGGAGCGGATCTTAAGTCCGCCGCTTTTGGCCTGGCTCAGCCACCCCCGCGCACTCTCCCGTTCTTCGAGGGGGAGAAAAGTGCTTTCGCTTTACCAGTCGACCGAGAGCGTCCCGTCGCCGTGGGGGTCCGGCGAGAGCTCCTCGTCGGTTCGGCGGTCGATGACGTGGATGACGCCGCGGCCCTTCTTCGCCGGGCAGACCTCCGCCGCCTCGACGTTTTCGTCGAGTTCGTCCTCACCGACGAAGTACGATTTGGCGCGGGCGAGGCCGGTTTCGAGGTCCATCTCCCAGTTGTCGGCGACCTCCGCGCACCGGCCGGCCCCGAAGCACTTGTTCGCCTCGAAGATTATCTTGTAGGGCTTTTCGTCGACCGGCGGGGCGTTCTCGTCGGTTCCGAAGTCGCTCGGCTTCGGACGGTCGGACTCCTCGCTCATCGTCGGCCCTTACCGCGCGGTGGTCTTTGCGCTGTCGGTCGCGCGGCGACGGCGCGCCCCGGAACCCGCGAGACGCCTCGAACTTCTGGTACATCTGTCGAAGCCCGCTTGTCGTGCTTCGAATCCGAGCGGCGGCGAGCGGGCGTACCGTATTCTATCCGTGGCATCACGTAACAGTGGGATACTCCCGTCACATGAATCATCGACAGACACAGTACCAGTCACGAATTCGTTCTCAGATATGATACCCGGGAGGGTGGTCTTATCACTGACCAGAAATCTTCTGGACCAATGGACGACGACAGCCAGCTCCGGAGACGAGCGTCGTCGGTTCGCGCCTCCGTCCGGGCCGCGCTCGGCGCACGCGCGACCGACGACGAATCCGAATCGGACGCCGCAGACGAGACGGCGCGCGCCGACGACGCGCGAAGCGACGGCGGGGGCACTCCCTCGGTCGCCGTCGAATCGGGACGCGGGGAGTCTCCCGCCGACGATGTCGCCGCGTCGTCGCCCCCGGACGCCGCCGCGCTCGACGGTCTCGACGACTTCTCCGCGGCCATCGAGCGCTGCATCGAGGGCGACCTGACGGTCCGCGTCGACGTTCCCGACGACCCGGCGCTCGCGCGTCACGGCCGCCTCCTCAACGAACTGTTCGAGGAGTGGCAGACCGCCATGCGGAACGTCGACGCCTTCGCAGACCAGGTCTCGGCGTCGACCCGAATCGTGGCCGACGCCGCCGCGGAGAGCCGCGAGGAGAGCCGGTCGGTCGCCGCCTCCGTCGACGACATTGCGGCGGGCGCGCGCCGGCAAAGCGAGAGCGTCGAGGAGGTCGCAGACGAGATGCGGAACCTGTCTGCGACCATCGAGGAGGTCGCCGCCTCCGCCGACGAAATCAGGCACGCGACCGACGAGGCCGTCGAGCGCGGCGACCGCGGCAAGCGCGCCGCCGAGACCGCTATCGACGAGTTGGCGGTCATCGGCGAGCGGACCGACGCGACCGTCGAGCGCGTCGCGGAACTCGACGACCACATCGACGACATCACCGGCATCGCGACCAAAATCTCCGACATCGCGGAGCAGACGAACATCCTCGCGCTCAACGCCTCCATCGAGGCCGCCCGCGCCGGCGAGGCCGGCTCCGGCTTCGCCGTCGTCGCCGACGAAGTGAAGGCGCTCGCCGAGGAGACGCAGGCCGCGACCGCCGACATCGAATCGACCATCGAGACGGTTCGGACCCGGTCGGCCGCGACGGTCGAGGACATCACCGACACGAGCGAGCGCCTCGACGAGGGCAGCGAGACGATTCAGGAGGCGCTGTCGGCGCTCGACGGCGTCGTCTCCGACCTCGAAGAGACGAACGGGAGCCTCCACGAGATTTCCGACGCCACGGACTCGCAGGCGGCGACCTCCCAAGAGGTCGTGAGTCAGGCCGACGGCGTCGGCGAGATAAGCGACGAGACCGCGGCGCTCGCGGCCGACGCCGCGGGGTCGGCGCGCCGCCAGACCGTCTCGCTCTCCGAGGCGGTGACGAAGATAGACGCGCTTTCGGACCAGGCCGACCACCTCCGGGACTCCATCGACGACTACCATCTCCACGCCGAGGCGACCGACTCGGGCCAGACCGTCGTCCAGTTCTGGCACGGCATGTCCGGCGACAAGGCGGCGGTCCTGGAGTCGCTCGTCGACGAGTTCAACGCCAGCCACGACGGCGTCCGCGTCGACACCGCGTCGAAGGGGAGCTACCGCGGCACGTTCGACGCGACCCTCGCCGCGGCCCGGTCGGGGACGCCGCCGACCATCGCGCAACTGTACGAGGTCGGCACCCAGCGCGCCCTCGACAGCGGGGCGTTCACCCCCGTCGAATCGGTGCTTCCGGACAGGGCATCGGCGGGCGAACTCGTCCCCGAAATCGCGAACTACTACCGCCACGACGGCGCGCTCTGGTCGATGCCGTTCAACGCCTCGAACCCCGTGTTGTACTACAACGCCGACGCGTTCGAGCGGGCCGGCCTCGACCCCGACGACCCGCCGGCGACGTTCGACCAAGTCACCTCGGCCGCGGCGACGCTGAAGACGAGCGGGGCGGTCGACTACGGCGCGACGTGGGCGAATTACAGTTGGTTCGTCGAGCAGTGGTTCGCGGCCGCCGGGGAGTGTCTGTTCGACGCCGACAACGGCCGGAGCGGCACCGCCCGCACCTCGAACCTCGACGGCCCGGTCGGGACGCGCGTGTTCGAGTGGTGGCGCGACCTCGAACGGAACGACTTGCTGTTCGACCCCGGCGTCGAGGCCCGACGAGACGCCCGCGAGGCGTTCCTCGACGGCCGCGCCGCGATGCTCGTGGACTCCAGTTCGAGCGCCGCGTCGGTCGTTCGGGGGGCCGCCGACCGCGGGTTCACCGCCGAAGTCGGCCGGTTCCCCGCGCCCGGGTCGTCCCGCGAGGGCGTGGTCGTCGGCGGCGCGTCGCTGTGGGTCGCAGACGGCGTCGAATCCCGGAAGCGGGCCGCCGCGGGCGAGTTCATCGCGTGGCTGACCCGCCCCGAACAACAGCGTCGCTGGCACCGCCGGACGGGCTACTTCCCGGTCCACCGCCGGACGAGGGGCCTCCTCCGCGACGACGGCTGGTTCGACGAACACCCCGGCTTCGCGGTCGCGTTCGACCAACTGGTCGAGACCGACGACACCCCGGCCACCCGCGGCGCTCGCGTCGGCCCCTTCACGACCGTCAGGACCATCGTCTCCGAGGGCCTGTCCGAACTGTTCGACGGCCGCGACCTCGACGCCGTGTTGGCGACGATGGACGAGCAGGTGTCGGCCCGCCTGTCGGAGTACGAGCACTCAGCGAACCGCTGACTCGGCGCGGGCGCAACCGACCCGACCGCGTCAGTGTCGACCGACCCCGACCGACCCCGACCGACCCCGACCGAACCGCGACTCGCCCGGTGATGCTTTCGCCATCGAGTCCTAATTCAGAGCGATGCGGCAGTCCCGTCGCTCGCGCTTCGGCGACCTGATTCGCGCCGCCGGCCCCAGCGACCGCCGCCGATTTCTGGCCGACCTCTGGACCGCCCGCGGGTGGGAGACGACCGTCGAGGGGTCCGTGGTCGTCGCCCGCCGCGGCGACCGAACCGAGCGACTCGCGGTCGTCTCTCGGTCTCGGCTCCGCCCGTCGCCAACGGTCCCCGCCGAGGCGACCGTCGTCGTCGCCCTCGGCGACCCCGAGCGAACCCGGCGCGCGGCCCCCGACGACGCCCGGGTTCTCTCGGTCGACGAGTTCTACGACCTCGTCCGGTACGGTCTCCCGGCGGGCCGCGGCGACGACCTCGTCGCAGACCACTTCGGCGTCCGCCTCGACGACCTCCCGGCCGATGACCGCGGCGTCGGTGCGAGGGGTGCGGACGAGGCGGGTGGCGCAGTCGTCTCTCCGCTTTCTCGCCGGCTTTCGTCGCTCCCGGTCGCGCCGCTCGTCTTCGTCGCGCTCCTGCTCGCGGCGGTCGTCGTGACCGCCGGGCCGGGCGGCGTACCGGTGCTCGGCGAGGCGCTGGGCGGTCATGGGTCGTCGACACCGACGCCGGCCGCGACGACTCCCGAGCCGACGCCGACGCCCGAACCGCGGGCGGTCGCCCCCGGCGTGACAACCGCGGGCGTCGAGAACGCGACGCGCCTCGCGGCGGCCCACCGCCGGGCCGCGGCGAATCGGTCGTACCGCTGGACGCTCGGCTACCGCGAGTCAATCGCCGGCGACGAGACGGGCCGCGAGGTGGAGGACGTCCGCGTCGAGGCCCCGCACGTCTACGTCTCGGAGGTCCGGCGCACCGGGCGACTCCGGGCTTTTCCGCGTCCGACCGCCTCGGAGGACTCCTACGCCGACGGGACCACGCGCTACGCCCGCCGGCCCGCCGAACCGGACGGCGTCGCCGCCCGCGTCCTCGACCCCGACGTGCGCGACGGCCCGGGGCGGCAGGCCTCGCGCGCCGCCCGCTACGTCGACTGGTATCTCTCGACCGACGAGACGAGCGTGACGCGCGTAGAGAGCGTGACGAACGAGACTGCCGAAAGCGGGACCGCGCTGTACCGAGTTCGGGGACTCGGCACCGACTTCCCGCGGTCGCGCGACTATCGGGTCGAAGCAGTCGTCGAAGAAAGCGGGTTCGTCCGCTCGATGCGCGTCGCCTACGAGACCCGCGACGGCCTCGGCGTCGAGGTCTGGTTCGCGTACGACGAGGTCGGCGGGACGACGGTCACGCGACCGGCGTGGCTCGACCGCGCCGACGGGTCGACCGGCGGTCGGACTGTGGTCCCGACGAACGCGAGCGGGTAGCGACCGAGCGCGTCCCGTGAGTCGAGGCGCTTACTGCTCGACGTCGACCGATTCGAGGACCACGTCGGACACCGGCTTGTCCTCGCGGTCGGTCGGGACCGAGCCGATGTCCTCGACGACGTCCATGCCGTCCGTGACCTTTCCGAAGACGGCGTGCTTGCCGTCGAGGTGGGGCTGGGCGTCGAGCGTGATGAAGAACTGCGAGCCGTTCGTGTTGGGGCCGCGGTTCGCCATCGAGAGCACGCCGGGGCCGTCGTGGCTGAGGTCCGAGTGGAACTCGTCGTCGAAGGTGTAGCCGGGGCCGCCGCGGCCGGTCCCCGTCGGGTCGCCGCCCTGAATCATGAAGTCCGAGATGATGCGGTGAAAGAGGATGTCCTCGTAGAGGGGTTCGCCTTCCATCGTCTCGTCGGTCTCGGGGTGGACCCACGTCTTTTCGCCCGTCGCGAGGCCGACGAAGTTCTCGACCGTGTTCGGGACCTTGTCCTCGAAGAGTTCGACCGTGATGTCGCCCTTGTTCGTGTGGAGCGTGGCCGTTGGGTTGTCGCTCATACTCGCCTCGTCGGGCGGGCGAGTGAAAACCGTGCCGCCTCGGGGTCGGTCGCCGGCGACGCGGCGCTTGGTTCATCCTCGGTGACACGACTCCGTTCGGTCCGCGTCTTTCGGTCGGCACCGCGGACTGTCACACCGACAGACATTTCTCTCCCCCGCGACCGAGTGGTGTGAGATGACATCACAACTCGACGGAGGGCGGTCGGAATGAACGCCCGCTCGACGCTCGAACGCCTCTCGGAGCTCGCAAACACCTACTTCGTCGGCCTCGTACTCCTCGCGTCGGCCGCCGCGTTGGCGCAGCCGGACCTGTTCACGTGGATTGCGCCCTACATCTCGCCGCTCCTCGGGCTCATCATGCTCGGGATGGGGCTGACGCTCCAACCCGTTGACTTCCGCCGACTCGCGGAGCGCCCGCGAGACGTGGCCATCGGCGCGCTCGCCCAGTGGCTCGTCATGCCGACCGCCGCCTACGCGCTCACGGTGGTTCTGTCGCTCCCGCCGGAGCTCGCCGTCGGCGTCATCCTCGTCGGCGCGGCCCCCGGCGGCACCGCCTCGAACGTCATGGCCTACCTCGGGAAAGGCGACGTGGCGCTGTCGGTCGCCATCACGACCGTCACCACGCTGGCCGCGCCGCTGGTCATGCCCGCGTGGGTCGTCGCGCTCGCCGGCGAACAGCTTCAAGTCGGCTTCGTGGACCTGTTTCTCAACATCGTCCAAATCGTCTTCATCCCGGTCGTCCTCGGCTTCGCGCTCCGAGTCGTGCTCGACCGCAACGCGCCCGAGGTTGCCGAAGTCGGCCTCGACGTGTTCCCGCTCGTCTCGGTCCTGAGCATCGTCGCCATCGTCGCGGCCGTCGTCGGCCTCAACGTCGATACCATCCTCGGCGCGGGCGCGGCCGCCATCGGAGCCGTCGTCCTCCACAACGCTATCGGCCTCGGCACCGGCTACGGCACCGGCCGCCTCGCCGGGATGTCCGCGGACCGCGTCCGAACGACCACGTTCGAAGTCGGCCTCCAGAACAGCGGGCTCGCGGCGGCCCTCGCGCTGTCGTTCTTCTCGCCCGCCGCCGCCCTGCCGCCCGCGCTGTTCAGCGTCTGGCACAACATCACCGGCCCGCTCCTCGCCAGCTACTTCGCGCGAACTGCGAGCGACTCCGCCGGTGGCGCGCCGGCTGACGACTGAATCGTTCGTCGCAGTCGCGTCGTTGCGCCCCGTCTCGTCGGGTCGGAATCGATTCGGGGGTAATGTATTGTGAGGAGTAAACATCACTGTGTGATTCGAAACGTCGGCACGCTCGACCGGACTGTTCGCCTCGCGCTCGGTGCCGCGTTCGTCGCCGTCGCCGGCGTCGTCCTGCTCGTGACCGGGGCCGGCCGGATTTGCCCGCTGTACCTGCCGTTCGGCATCGACACGTTCGACGACCGGGACTGACGCCTGCGGCTCGCCCCGCCCCGCCCCGCCCCGCCCCGCCCCGCCGCGCTCCGCTCCGTCTGCCTTTCTCGCTCCCCTAACTACAAGACACCCCACCGCGATGCGTCGGATATGCACACCGCGGAGACCGTGACGCTCACTCGCCTCCCCTCCGGCGTCCCGGTACAGACGACAGTTCACACCTACGAACCAGCCGACGGGACCGACGGTCCCACGCTCTACGTGCAGGCCGCCCAGCACGGCCGGGAAATCAACGGCACCGAAGTGCTCCGCCGACTCCACGGCCACCTCGAACGCGCAGAGCTCTCGGGCCGCGTCGTCGCCGTCCCCGTGGCCGACCCGCTGACGTTCGACCGCGTCTCCTACGTCACCCCCGAGGTGCTCGACTCCGTCAACTCCAACATGAACCGCGTCTGGCCGGGCGACCCCGACGGCTCGCTGCACCAGCGCATGGCCGCGACGCTCTGGGAGTACATCAGCGACGCCGACGCCATCGTCGACCTCCACACGGGGAGTCCGGACATGCTCACCCACACGGTCTACCTTCGGGGCGACGAGGAATCCCGCGACCTCGCGCGAGCGTTCGGCGTCGACATCCTCCTCGCGGAGGCCGCCGGCGACGAGGCCGACGACGAGTGGACCGAGCGGAGCTTCGACGGCAAACTCCGCGTCGCGGCCACGAGCGCGGGCATCCCCTCCATCACGCCCGAACTCGCCCACAACAAACAGCTCGTCGAGCCGGCCATCGTCGCCGGCGTCGAGGGCGTCCTCAACGTCTGCCGCGACATGGGCATCCTCTCGGGCGCGGTCGAACCGTGGGACGGCCGCACCTACCGCAACCACCTCGGCCGCGTGCAAGCCGCCGCCTCGGGCCTGTTCGTCGCCCGCGAGGACGTGGCACTCGCCCGCGAGGTCCGCCCCGGCGACCACCTCGGCTGGGTGTACGACCCGACCACCTACGAGGTGCTCCAAGAGGTCGAAGCCGAGCGCGCGGGTCTCGTCTACTCCATCGCCCGCGAGGCGACCGTCACGGCCGGCGAGACGCTCGTCGGCATCGCGCTCCCGCTGGACGACGGCGAGAGTGATATCGAGGGAGACGACCCCTTCGACGACGCCGACGAGAGCGGCGACCTCGACATATAGAAAAAGCGGGCCGGTCGAACGGGAGGGACCGGTGTGTCGAAGCGAAAGCGTTCGAGTCGACTGCGACTTCAGAAGTCGCGCAGGTCTTCGAGCACGGCTTCCGCGTCGCCGGAGGCGATGGTCTCGCGGGCCATCTCCAGCCCCTCGTCGATGGTTTCCGCGTCCTCGCGGGCGTAGATGCGGAGCGCCGCGTTGAGGGCGACGGCGTCGGCGAAGCGGTCCTCGCGGTCGCCGGCGAGCACGGCTTCGGTGATTTCGGCGGAGTCGCCGGCCACGTCGTCCTCGTCGACGCCGAGGTCGTCGTACTCGAAGTCCATGCCGTACTCGGCGGTCTCAATGTCGAAGTCGTCGAAGGTGGCGTCGCCGTCGTCGCCGGCGGTCCACTCGGCGACCTTCGTGTAGCCGGGGCGGATGTCGTCGTAGCCCTCCATCCCCTGGAACATGAGGACGCGGTCGAGGTCGTGGTGCTCGCTCGCCTCGAAGGTGTTGACCATCTTCTTGGCGAACGCGAGGTGGTAGAACGACCCGAGGTGAACCGAGGCGTTCGCGGGGTTGGCGATGGTCTCGATGGTGTTGACGAACGTCCGAACGCCCATGTTGTCGCGGCGCTCCCAGAGGGCGTGGATGGCGGGGTTGAACCGCGGCTGGTAGTAGAAGCCGAAGCCGGTGTCGTCGACCATGTCGGCGGACTCCTCGGGGTCGAGTTCCGTGCGGACGCCGAGTTCGTCGAGGACGTGCTTGTAGGCGTCCTGCTTCTGGGTCGGGACGCGGTCGCCGGAGTGGACGACGACGGGCGTGCCGGCCGCGGCGGCGACGACGCCGGCGGCGACGCCGAGGATGGCGGTCGTGCCCTTGCCGTCGTAGTTCGCGCCGCAGTCGACGGGGTCGGCGTCAGGTTCGGCGTACTCGACGTGCTCGGCCATCACGTCGGCGTAGGCGGCGAGTTCCTCGGCGTTGTTGTGCTTCCAGCGGTTGGCGAGCCAGAACGCGCCGAGCGTCGTGTGGTCCGGTTCGCCGGCGAGGATGCGGCGCATCGCCTCGGACGCCTGCTCGCGGGTCATGTCCTCGGCGGACTTCGTGCCCGTGCCGACGACTTCCGTCATCAGACGCTTCAGCGGCCATTCCCCGAACTCGCTTTCGACTACTGCCATGCCCCTGTGTTCGGGCGAGCGGTCAAAAAACGTCCCGTTCGGTCCCGTCGCCCGGGAGCGTCGACACCGTCCGAAAGCGATAGGCTTCCCGACTCCTAACGCCGGATAATGAGCGCGTTGTCGGATGATTGGCGGGACGCCATCGACGAGGTCGATGCGGCGCTTATCGACGGCTACCAGAGCGGCTTTCCGGTCGAGCGACGGCCGTTCCGCGTCGTCGCCGCGGAGCTAGGTATCGACGAGGACGACGCCCTCGACCGCGTCCGCCGGCTCCGCGACGACGGCGTCTTCCGGCGGTTCGGGCCGGTGCTCAACCCGCCGGTCATCGGGAGTTCGACGCTCGCGGCCGTCGCCGCGCCCGAGGAACGCTTCGACGAGGTCGCGGAGATTATCAACGGCTACCGGCAGGTGAACCACAACTACCGCCGCGCCCACGACTGGAACATGTGGTTCGTCGTCACCGCCGGTTCCCGCGAGACGCGCGACCGCATCCTCGACGAAATCGAGGAGCGCACGGGCTGCGAGGTGCTGAACCTCCCGATGCTCACCGACTACTACATCGACCTCGAATTCCCCATCGTCAACGACGACCGCTTCGCCCGCGAGAGCCTCGGCGCGACCGACGTGAGCGCCACCCGCATCTCCGAGGACGCGACCGGCGACCTCTCGGACCTCGAAGCCCGCCTGCTCGTGGAGATTCAGGGCGGTTTCCCGCTTACGAAGACGCCCTACCGCGACGTGGCCGACGCCCTCGACGCCGCGGTCGACGACGTGCTCGTCGCCGTCGAGCGCCTGCTCGCGGACGGCTGTATCAAGCGCATCGGCTGCGTCGTCAACCACATCGTCACCGGCTTTCGGAACAACTGCATGGTCGTCTGGAACGTCCCCGACGACGAACTCGACGCCCGCGGCGAGGCCGTCGGCAGCCTCCCGTACGTCACGCTCTGTTACCACCGGCCGCGCCGCCCCGAGCAGGGCTGGGAGTACAACCTGTTTACCATGATTCACGGCCGGGACGCCGACGCCGTCGACGAGAAGATAGACGAACTCGCCGCCGACCACCTGCCGTTCGACCACGAGCGACTGTACTCGACGGCGAAACTCAAGCAGACCGGCGCGCAGTACGAGAAACTCGTGGGTTCTGACGACTGAGGACAGAACAAAATTCGCGTTTCGACGCCCGCGCCGCCGCGCCGCCGTCCGCGCCGAATCAGGGCGCTACCGCGAGAGCGGCGACAGCCGGTAGAGCATCCGAGCGGCCTGCGCGACGCCGGTCTTCGCTATCGACCCGCTTTTGAGCGCGCCGAGTTTCGCGTAGTAGCCGGACTTGAACGCGCCCTTCTTGGCGAGGAGCGCGCTCCCGAGCGCCCCGCGTTTGGCGTAGTACGCGGACTTCCGGCCGGCCGCGCCGGCGTAGTGTTTCGTGCTCGTCGGAATCGGCGTCCGGCGGCCCTGTACCTCGGTCGAGCCGCTGCGGATGGCGGTCAGGATGTCGTCGGCCGTGAGCGAAGCGCGCGACACGTCGGGGATGTCGATTTCCGTGTAGGCGCGGCCGACGTACCCGACCCGGTGGGCGTCGCTGCCGGCGACGCCGGGGTACTGGCGCTTCGCCGCGAACCGGCGGGCGCGGCGGTTCTTGTAGCCCGTGAACAGCCACGAGTTGTACGTCTCGATGGCGTCGAAGGCGTCGCCGCCCGCGGCGTCGTGATACCGGCCGAGCCGACGGCGACCGATGCCGTGTCGGCTCCGCTGGAACGGGTGGGGGACGATGGCGACGCCGCCGCGCTCGCGCACCCAGCGCGCCGTCTCGTCCAGCGGGCGACGCCGCGGCGGTAGCTCCTCCACGCCGAGCGCGAGGAGGTGGCCGTCGGCCGTCGAGACTTCCACGCCGGGGATGCCGACGAGACCGTACATGGGGGCGAGTTGCGCCGCTCGGAGCGACTCGTCGATGACGTCGTGGTCGGTGACGACGACGGCGTCCAACCCGATTTCGGCGGCCTGCTCCAAGATGAGCTCCACCGGGTCGTGCGCGTCGTACGAGCCTTCCGAGTGTACGTGGGGGTCGATGCGGACGGTCAGCGCGGACACGACTCCTCGTTAGGCTTCGGCAACGAAAAAGACACGCCCGAATCGTGCTAGCTCGCGGCATCCCTAGCGGACGGCGTCTCAGTCGGGGCAGACACGGTACTCCGGCGGCGGAAACGTCGAACTGTGTCCGCGGGCGCTACTGCTCGGCGATTCGCTCGCCCGCGTCGACGCCGCTCCAGAGCGCGGCGTGGACCCGGCCCTCACCGACCGTCCAGTCGCCAGCGAAGTAGAGGCCGTGAGACTCCCCGCGGCGGAGTATCTCGCGGTCGGCGACGCCGTCGGGCAGCGCGTACCGCCAGCCCTGGTCGTCCACCCAGTCGGGGTCGCGCAGGCGCTCGTCGTCGAGGAGTCCAGCGACCATCCCCGCGACCTCGTCGGCCGCGTCAGAGAGCGGGTCGTCGTAGTGCGCCTCGGACCACTCGGGGCTCGGTTGGACGACGAGCAGGCTCTCGCCGTCGGGGACGTGGCCCTCCTTGCACTCCTCGCGGGCGACCCAGCCGACCGGGTGGGTCTTGTCGGTGTTGACGAGCGCGTACCACGGCTCCTCGCGCTCGAAGGGGTAGTGGAGGACGACGGTTCGAATCGTCCGGTACTCGACGCTTCCGATGGCCTCGCGGAGCGCGACCATGCACTGGTCGCCCCAGCCCATCTCGGTGAGAATCCCGGCCGTCTGCGGGGCCGGCGGCGTCAGGAGCACCGAGTCGAACGGGCCGTGGCGCGTCCCCGCCTCGTCGACGACGGACCAGTAGCCGCTGTCGGGGTTGTGGTCGATTGCGGCGACGCGCGTCTCCCGCTCGACGGTCGCGTCGGTCTCCGCGAGCAGGCGCTTCGCCAGTTGGGTGATGCCCTCGGTCCACGTCCACTTGTGTTGGTCGCGGTCGTCGCCCTCGGAGACGACGCCGTCGCCGTCGAACGTCCAGACCGGCTCTTCGATGTCGACCAGCCCCTCTGTTCCCAGTCCGCGGACGAGCCGTTCGGTGCGGCGGTCGTAGTCTTTCACGTAGTTCGCGCCGTGGTCGTACCGACAGCCGTGTCGGCGGCGCGTCGCGGCGCGCCCGCACACCCCGCGGCTCTTCTCGAGAATCGTGACGTTCGCGTTCGCCTCGCGGAGCGCGTAGGCCGCGCCAGCCCCAGCGGCCCCGGCTCCGACGATGCACACGTCGCGAGTCATCTCGCCACCCCGCGTGTGAGTCCAGCCAGCATCGGTCAGACGTGAGGCTTCGAGGCGCTAAAAGACTCGCAACGCGGCGGGATTGGTGACCGTGTTCGCGCCCGCGACCGCGCCCGGAGGCGAAAACGATTCACGTCGCGCCGCCGGAGTCCGTGTATGTACGACTCGGTCATCTTCGACCACGACGGCGTGTTGACGACGCTCGTCGAACTCTCTCCCCTCCGCGACGCGACGTGGGACGCCTTCGACGAACTCGGCGTTTCGGACCCCGACCCGGACCACGTCGAGCAGGTGGTCATCCACGTCACGCCCGAGGACGTGCGCGCCGCCGCCGAGCCCTACGGCCTCGACCCCGAGGCGCTGTTCCGCGTCCGCGACGAACGCCAGTCGGCCGCCCAACGGCGGGCCATCGCCGACGGCCGGAAAGTCCCCTACGACGACTTCGACGCGCTCCGCCGCATCGACGCCCCGATGGGCATCGTCTCCAGCAACCAGCAGGCGACCATCGACTTCGTCGTCGACCACCTCGACGCCGCGGACCTGTTCGGCACCGCCTACGGCCGCGAGCCCTCGATGACGAGCCTCCACCGCAAGAAGCCCGAACCCTACTACCTCGAACGCGCCATGGCCGACCTCGGCGTCGAGTCGCCGCTGTTCGTCGGCGACAGCGACAGCGACATCGCCGCCGCCGAGGCCGCGGGCGTCGATTCCGCGTTCATCCGTCGGGGCCACCGCGCCGACCACACGCCGACGCCCGACCCGACCCACGAAATCGCCGGCCTCGACGACCTGCTCGAACTCGACGGCGTCCCGGTCGCGGCCGGCGAGGCGGGCGCGTCCGCACCGTCCGACCCCGCGGCCGACGGCGGCCGCGAGGGCGGTGCGTCGTCCCGATGACCGCCTCGCTCCCCCGCATCGGTCTCGGGACGATGGGCCTCGACACGCCCGACGAGGCCGCCGCCGTGACGACGGCGCTGGAGTTGGGTTACCGACACGTCGACACCGCGCAGATTTACGGGAACGAGGCGGTCGTCGGCGACGCGCTCGCGGCCGCCGACGTCCCCCGTGAGGACGTGACGCTCGCCACCAAGGTCTGGGCGGACAGCCTCGCGCCCGCCGACGTGCGCCGGACGACCCGCGAGAGCCTCGAAAAGCTCGGAACCGACTCCGTCGACCTCCTGTACGTCCACCGCCCCATCGACACTTACGACCCCGAGGCGACGCTTGCGGCCTTCGACGAACTCGTCGACGACGGCCTCGCCCGCGGGGTCGGCGTGAGCAACTTCACCGCCGCCGAGTTGGACGAGGCGCTCGACCTGCTCGACGCGCCGCTCGTCGCTCACCAGACGGAGTACCACCCGCTGTTCCAGCGCTCCGAACTCCTCGACCACGCCGAGGAACGCGGCTACGACGTGGTCGCGTACTCGCCGCTTTCGGGGGGCCGCGTCCGCGACGTGGACGAAGTCGTCGCGGTCGCGGAGAAACACGACGCGACGCCCGAGGCGGTGAGCCTCGCGTGGCTGGCCGCGAAGGGGCTGTGTCCCATCCCGAAGGCGTCGAGCGAGCGCCACCTCCGGGCGAACCTCGACGCCGTCTCGCTGGAACTCGACGCGGCCGACGTGGCGGCCATCGATAGTATCGAATCTGAAGTCGAACTGTTTCCCGAGTGACGGTTCAGCCGCTCGGTGCCGTCTCGAAGTCTCAATTTCGATACCGGTCCCGGAACGATTATAACACGGCGGGCGAGTGTCCGACCATGCGGATTCCGAGTGGGGTAAGCGGGTTCGACGAGCTCATTCAGGGTGGCTTCCTTCCGCGCCGACTGTACGTCCTGAGCGGACCGCCGGGGAGCGGAAAGACGACGTTCACGGCGCAGTTCATGGCCGAGGGACTTCGCAACGGCGAGAAGTGTATGTACATCACCATGCACGAGACCGAAGACGAACTCGTCAACGACATGTCGAGTTTCGACTTCGGCTTCGAGACGCTCGCCAGTTCCGAGGGCTTTCGCTTCATCAACCTCGTGAGCCCGAAGGGGAAACACATCCTCAATCAGTTCTCACAGACCGGGGGGTCGTCGAGCGTCCAGAGCCTCACCGACAAAATCGTCGCGTTCGTCAACTCCCGGCAGGTCGACCGCCTCGTCATCGACTCGACGATGCTGCTTCGGCTGTTTTTCGCCAACGGCTCCGAGGAGATGACGCGGTTTCTGACGGCGCTCAAGCAGGGCGACGCCACGACGCTTCTCATCTCCGAGATGACGGACCCCTCGTCGTACTCCGACGAGCACTTCCTCGCCCACGGCGTGGTGTTCTTCCACAACTATCTGGAGGCGACGGGGATGACACGCGGCATTCAGGTCATCAAGATGCGCGGAACGAACATCGACTGCGACATCCGGTCGCTCGAGTTCACCGACAACGGACTGGTCGTCGACCCCCGGTCGAAGGTCGACCTCTGAGGTAACAACAATGTACGAACGGGTCTTCGGAACGGACTGGCGGACGATTTCGGACGAGGAGGCCATCCGCCGGATGTACGCCCTCGGCGTCTCCAGCGCGCTCGGCCACCCGAACCGCGGGGAGTTCGAGCGTATCCGCCGGCAGGCCGGCACCGCCTACGGTCGGAGCGTCCTCCAGCTCGCCTTCGAGGAGGGCAAACAGCGCGTCGCCCGCAACGAGTCGGAGTACGACTCGAAACAGGACGTGTGGGAGGCGCTCGTCGACGAGGAGACGACGCCCGCCACGACGGGTCGCGCCGACGTGACGATGCAGAAGCCGACGGACAAACAGGGCATCCCCGACGCCGTCGGTCGGGCGTCCGCCCTCGACGGCGGCGGCGACGACTTCTCTCGGATTCGGCTGCCGGAGTTCCTCCGACGCGGGTAGCCGGCCACACGGCCGACGCGGGTAGCCGACGAACCTTTGGGCGTCCGAACCCTCTCTCGACGCATGAGCGACAGCGAATTCAGCCTCTCCGAGTCCGAGTGGCGCGAGCGACTCTCTGAGGACGCCTATCGCGTCCTCCGCGAACAGGGGACCGAGCCGCGGTTCTCCGGCGAGCACGTCGACCGGAGCGACGACGGCGTCTACCGATGCGCCGGCTGCGGGGCCGAGCTGTTCGACTCGGAGACGAAGTACGACTCGAACTGCGGGTGGCCGAGCTTCTACGCCGCCGAGGACTCGAACATCGAGCTTCGGCGCGACCTGAGCCACGGCATGGACCGCACCGAAGTCGTCTGTTCGACCTGCGACGGCCACCTCGGGCACGTCTTCGACGACGGACCGGAGCCGACCGGCAAGCGCTTCTGTATCAACTCGGTCGCGCTCGACTTCGAGGCGGACGAGAACTAAGCGTCGACAGAACCAGAACGCCCAACCATCGAACACCACCCCGCCTTCCTCACGCCGAACTCTGGTACGTGAGGAACGTCACGGCGACGGCCGCAAACAGGTCGGGCAGGAACGTGAAGGGTCCCAGCCCGCTGCCTCTGAACCCGAGGAACAGCGACGCCAGCGGGTTCGACGTGAGTGCGTACAGGAGCAGCGCCGCCGTAAAGAGGAGTAAGCTCAGCGTAAAGCGGTTCGGCAGCTCCCGGTAGAGCATCGCGTAGGTTCCCGCGAGGAAGCCGAGCGCGACGAGGTTGTACGTCGAGACGAACAGCTTCAACTGGATGAACAGGTCCGGGATGGGCGGACCGCCGTGGCCGCCCGGCTTGTGCGGGCCGAACAGGTCGGGGGCGAACCACGCCACGAGGTCGGGCGTGAACCACGTCACGAGCGCCGCGATGGCGAGCGAGACGCCCACGACGACCGCGGTCCGCCGAACCGGGTCGCGGTTGGACGTGTCGCTCACGCGTCGTCACCTCCGACCGTCACGTCGTCTAAGTCGGCCTTTCGAGCCACCTCGTCGAGTACGTCGAGGTTGGCTTCCATCTGGTCGGTCAGAAAGTACGTCTTTCCGTAGTTGTCACCCATAGTCATCAACACGTTGTTCTCGACGAGGAGTTCCAAGTGGTGCTGTGTGGTCTTGTAGTCGAGGTCGAGTTCGTTCGAGAGTTGGTTGGCGTTCATCGGCATGTCGTCGAGCGCGCGGATAATTCGCAGACGGTTTCGTCCCCCGCGCGACCCGCCGATAAGCCACCACAGCACACGTCGCATCCGGCTAACTCGTCAAATCCGGACGTAATAAAACGGCAGGCCTCGGCTCCGCGTCTTCGGCGGCCCGCAGTGGAGTCGTGTGTGGCGGGAGTCGGGCGAGTGGGTGTGTTCGGCATGGGGACTGAGGGAGTGCGCCGGTCGCGTTGGGGGGCAGTCGTCAGCGAGGGACACAGGGGCGTCAGCGAGGGACACGGGGGTTAGTTACCGCGCGGCCCGAAGCCGCCGGGTGCGCCGGGGCCGCCCGCGTGTTGTCGTGGGCCGCCACCGCCGTCGCAGGCGAGCGTCGACGTGTCGACGCCGAACTCGGTGAGTTGCTCGTCGACGGCGGTCCGAATCTCCTCGGCCGTCGCGCCGTCGTCGCGCATGTCGGCGACGAGCGTCCAAACCTCGTCGGTCTGCTCGTCGGTCAGGTCGTAGCGGTCTTGCAGGCGGTCGCCCGGGGCGTATCGGGTTTCGTTCGCGGACCCGTTGAACGGGCCGTGCCAGCCGCCGGCGGCTCGGACGGCGGTCCCGTCGGTCGCGTAGACGGTCTCCGAGGCGTGGGTCTGGGCCGCGAGGCCGCCGGCGGCGGCGACCGTCCCCGCGAAGACGAGCGAGGCGACGACGAACGCCACCCCGAGCGTTGTGAGTCTGTTCATGATTCGTTCCTCGTCTGTCCGGTCGTTGGGGGGTTAAAAGAGGATTTTCCGAACTCGAACACGAGTCGGTCGTGAATCCGCCCGGGGTTAGGCCCAAATTACGCCGAAAACCGCTCGCCCGGCGCGGACGAACTGCCGGCGCGCACGACGCATCGAGAAGCCCGCTTTCGCGGCGGTAGGACGGGTCTAACGCACACGCCTTGTGGGTAGTCGACACGTACCAAACTAGGGTGGCGACGTACGTGCTGTATGTCTCGCAGCTACCCGGCCAGTCGTCACCCGACACGGCGGGGCCCGCCGTTCACGCCGTACGCCCTCGTCGTCGCCGGTCTCGTGACGTTCTGTATCGCCGTCCTCGCTCCCGTCGCCGACCTCTCGGCGGGCCTGACGGTGATGAACGTCGCCGTCAGCGGGGCGACCCCGGCGTTCGACGGCGGCACGCTGGTCCTCAGCGGCGGCCTGCTGCTCATCAGCGCCGCCTCGACGTTCTTCGGCGTCCTCCTGTTGCTCCTTCGGCTCTGAATCGCGGTTTGACCCCGGGGCACGCGGCGAGACTCGAAGGTCGGTCGAACTCGGGAAACCGCAGAAGAGTACGCGAGACGCGGGACCTCGGAACCCGCTTCGGTGGTGCGACGTGTTCGCCCACCCGGCGCGGCCGGATTACTGTCGTTCGATGGGGGTGGCGAGCACGGGTATCTTCGACTGGACGACGACCGACCGCGAGACGCTTCCGAGGATGTTGTCCTCGAACCGGGCGTGGGTGCCCATCGAGATGAGCGCCGCGTCTATCTCCTCGGCGAACGCGAGAATCTCCTCGGCCGGGTCGCCGCGGCGGAGTTCGGTGGCGGCGTCGACGCCGTACTCGGCCATCGTCTCGGCGGCCTCGGTGAGCGCGGCCTCGCCCTGCGACCTGAGTTCCTCGTACACCTCGTCGACGCGCTCGTCGGCGAGCGTCAAGAAGGCTCGTTCGTCGACGACGTAGAGCAGGGAGACGGCGGCGTCGCGCTCTGCGGCGAGTTCCGCGGCGTCTTCGACGACCGGCTGCATCGAGTCGCTCCCGTCTATCGGCACGAGGATTGTGTCGTACATCAACTGGGGCTTAGGCGGGGACAGTATCACCCTCTTCGCCAGTTCCCGCGCGATGGGAACTACGCGGGACGAGTCTCGACCGGGGAGACGCGATTCCGGAGACGGGTGCGGTGCAGGCGGCTACCCGTCATCGGTCGCGTCGTCGGCGTCTGTCTCGGGGTCGCTGGCCGCGTCAGTTTCGGACTTGGTTGCCGCGTCGCTTTCCGGTTCGGCCTCGCGTTCCGACGCCGGTCGCTCGGCGTACCGCTCGGCCCGCCGTTTCCAGTCGGTGACCCGCCGCGCCGACACGTCCGCGGCGGCGGCGAGTTCCTCGTCCGACGCCTCGCGGAGCGCCGTCACGGTGTGGATGCCCGCCGCCCGGAGCCGGGTCGCGTACGCCTCGCCGATGCCGCGGATGTTCCGCGGGTCCTCGGGGTCGCGTGCTTCTTTGGCCTCCTCGGCATCGACGCCGCCCGCCGAGACGACCGCTGCGAGCTGTTCGGTCATCGCGTCCACCCGGCCGTCGAGACCGTCAACTCGGCCGTCGATTTCGTCGATGCGCGCCGCGAGGTCGTCGTGAGTGTGTTCGGTCTCCCCGTCGGCGACGCCGGTCACGCCGGCCACGTCCGGGTCGACCCCGGCTTCGACGGTGGTCCGGTCGGAGTCGTCGCTACCGCTGTCGTCTGTCTCGCCGTCGCCGGCCTCGTGTTCGTCTCCGGCATCGTCGGCTTCGCCCTCGTTTTCGTCTTCGTCATCTTCGGACGCGTCGTCCGCATCGGCGAGCGAATCGCCCGGTGCCACGTCGTCGGGGAGGACGTAGACCAGCGCGTCCGCCGGCACGTAGCCGACGACCTGTTTGCGCTTCCTGTCTGCGGTGAGGACGACCCCGCCGGAGTCGAGCGCCTTGTAGCCGCCGCACTCGAAGCTGGTTCCGTCTGTGAGATACACTTTCATAATCAATCATTGGCTTCAGGGCAGAATGAGTGTTGCCGCTCCCGTTGTGTGAGAACGAACGGCGGTTTTTCACCGATTCCGCGCCGATATTCGGGTATGCTCCGAGCCCTGTTGGCGGCGTTCGGTCTGGTGGAACTGCTCGTTCCGGATAAACTCGTCGCCGTGATGACGCGCCTCGCCTACGAGGACGGCGGCGAGATGACGGCGAAACCGTGGGTGACGACGGCGGCGCGCGTCGAGGGAGCGGTGCTCCTGTTGGTCGCGCTCGTCGGCCTCCGCGGTCGGTGCGGCGGTGACGGCGACGACAGCGAAGGCGACGACGCATAACTGCGTCTCGCGGGCGTCGCGACGCCGGTAATCCGGCCCGCGAAAGAAGCGACCGCGGCGAGAGAATATGAGACTGTGCGCGGAAGTCGGTCGCCGAGCGACTCGTGGTCCGGCGCGTCGGCGCGTCGGCGCGACGCGTGCGACCGATTCAGGCGAGTCGCGCGAACGCGAGCGACCCGCTCGTGTTCTTGATGTAGACGCGGACGGTCTGACCTTCCTGCGCGCCGGGCACGAAGATGGTGTACTTCCCGCGCTGGGCGACGCCGTCGCCCTTGCGGCCGGTCCCGGTGATTTCGACCTCGTAGGTGCGACCCTCTTCGACGGCCTCGCGCTGGCGCTTGTTGCTCACGCTGGAGCGCTTCTGGACCGGGCGGAAGGCACCGCAGGCCTCACAGCGAAGCATGTCGACGCCGTCCTCGGTGACGAGGCGAGTGTCCGGCAGGCCGCACTCCGAGCAGATGACGTACTCCTCGACGTAGCCGTCGATGGCCTCCTCGAAGTCGTTGATGGAGAACGACCCGCTGTATCGGGCGCGGTCGCCTTCCAACTGGCCGCTGGTCCCGAGCGTGCGCTGGATGGCGCTGTGGAGGTGCGCGGGCGTCCGCGAGAGCGCGTCCGCGATTTCCCCGAGGTTGGTGAGGCGGGTGAACGCGCCGTCGGTTTCGCCGGACGGATCCGGCACCGTGAGGCGTTCCTGTTCGACGTTTCGTTCCGGTAGGACGTTGAGCGCTCGGTCGAGCGCAGTCTGATACTCCATAGGGGTTCGAGTGTCTGGCGACGTATAGCCGTTCCGTGACCGTCTTTGCCGCGGCACCGACGCGCCGACTTCGTTTCAGCATCTCCGACGACGGAACCGAACGCCACGCCTTCGGCGCTGGCCCTCGAACGACTCGTCATGGGCTACACGTGGCAGTACTACGACCTCGTACTTCTCGGCATCCTCGGGAGCCTCCTCGCCGGCGTCGTCGTCGGCCAACTCACGCCGATGGAGCCGCAGACGACGCTCGTCGGCTTCAGCGCCCTCGCCGCGGTCGTGATGGCGCACGGCCTGTTCGTCAACGGCCCCGTGGACGAACCGGCCGACCTCGGTGACGAGGTCGAGGCGCTGAACTGAGCCGGGCGACTGACGGCCGCCGGCCACCGCCACCGCCCGCAATCGGTCGCCGGCAGCCACCTCACTCGCCGTCGACGACGCGGTTCGTGAGCGTACCGACGCCCTCGTACCAGATTTCCACGTCGTCGCCGGGTTCGACCAGACCGGGATTCGCGGGGCTGCCGAACGAAATCACGTCGCCCGGCTGGAAGGTGTAGCGCTCCGAGAGGAACGAGACCACTTCGGCGGGCGAAAAGAGCATCCGCTCGGTGTTGGCCTCCTGCCGGAGTTCGCCGCCGACGTGGGTCGTCATGTCGATGTTCGACGGCTCCACGTCGGTCTCAATCCACGGGCCGAGCGGCCCGGAGCCGTCGAACGCTTTTCGAGCCGTTCGGCCGGGCTGGTCGAGCGCGTCGAGGTCGTTGAGAATCGTGTAGCCGCGGACCACCTCGTCCACGTCTTCTTCGGCCACGTCAGAGCACTCGCGGTCGATGACGGCGGCCAGTTCGCCGGCGTACGTCAGCTCGTCGGTCCAGTCGGGGTACTCGATGTCCGCGCCGGGGTCGAGCACCGACACCGGCGGCTTGATGAACCAGTCGGGCTGGTCGGGGATATCGTAGTCCATCTGGTCGACCGTCGCCGCGTAGTTCCGGCCCACGCAGTAGAGCGCGGTCGGGTCGCAGGGCGCGAGCAACTCGGCGTCGACGCCGACTTCGTACTCCTCGCCGTCGGCCGTCACGACGCCGTCGTCGTATCGGCCCGAGACCACTCCGTCGTCGGTTCGAATCCGTGCCAATCGCATTACTCGCCCCTGCGTCGGCCACTCACTTCAAGCGACGTGTCTCCGCAAGCGGGTACGAGAGAACCGGACGCGCGGGCCGCCGCCGCGACTCAGTCGGACGTGGACGCCCGATTCATCCGGGGCATCGACCGGTTCTCGCGGTCGACGAGGTTGTGGATGCGCTCGGTGCGCGTCGATTCGAACTGGCGCTGACACCGAGCGACGCCCGACGCGGAGTCGGCGGGGTCGACAGGGGCGGCACGGTCGGGGGTGGTGGTCTCGCGTTCGGCGGACCGTTCGCGGTCGGTTCGCAGGGTCGGTTCGCAGGGTCGGTTCGTAGGTCGGGGTGGCGTGTGTGCTCACGATTTCGGGATGGGTTCGGGTCGGTCGGACGGCTGTGCGGCGACGAGAAGAGTTAGCGACGTACGCGTACGACCGACATTGTTGTACCCGGCAGTACAGACTAATCTATAATAAATATTCATGTTCAAACAGCGGGCGCGTTCTCGGCCCGCGAACCGTCTGCCCGGCCGGAGCCTCGCCTTCACTCCCGCGAGTCGTACTCCTGATAGATGACGTGGCCGCAGGACTTGCAGTGCGAGGCGTCGGCGTCGTGGTAGGCCAGCCCGCAGTTCTGGCAGGTGACGTTGACCTTGTCGCGGTGGCCCCACTCCTTGACGATTTTGCTCGCCTGCCACGGGATGAGGATGACGCCCGCGAGGATGGCGGCGACCGTCACCCACCGCCCCGCCTCGGTCACCGGGACGATGTCACCGAAGCCGACCGTCGAGAGCGCGACGACGACGAAGTAGAAGGCGTCGCCGAACGACCCGATGTTGGGATTCACCCGGTGTTCGAACGAGTAGAACATCCCCGCGGCGACGAAGAAGATGGTGAGCACCGTCAACAGCAGTTTCATGACGCGGAGCGTCCCGACCGAGACGGTGCCGAAGAAGAACTCCTCGTCGCGCGTAAAGCGATAAAACCGGAGGACGCGGACCACGCGAATCGCCCGCAGGAAGCCGATGTTGGCGGCGACCGACGAGACGGGAAGCACGAGCACCGCCAGCGTCGGCAGGATAGCCAGCAGGTCGACGAACGAGTAGACGTTGAGCAGTTCGGCGGTCCGGTCCCGCGCGCCGTAGAGTCGGAGGAGGTACTCCGCGAGGAACACGATGGAGACGGCGGCCTCGACGGACCAGAGCGTCGACTGGACCGACGCCGAAAGCGGGTAGGTCTCGGCGACGAACACCCCGACGAAAAGCAAGTTGAGCCCGAGGAGCGCGATGTCGATGGCCTTGCCGACCGCGGTTCGATGGTCGAGGAGATAGAACCTGACCACGTCCCGCGGCGTCTCGCGGCGCGACCTCCGCGCGTGACCGTCCATACACCGTCTTCGGGGCTGGGCTACTTATACAGTCGTCCGCGGGGTGATGGCCCGACGGCGGGGGGACCCGGCGGCGACCGCCTCAGAGGACGATAGCGCCCTCGGGGAGTAGCTCACGCTCGGTCCGCCGGGCCTCCTTGCCCTCCTCGACGAGCGTCGGCTGGTCGACCGGCTCCGAAAACCGGTTCGGGTCCGGTTCGACCCGCTTGAGCATCGACGAGAACACCGGCCCCTTCCGGCCGCCGGCGGAGGTGATACCGCCGTACTGTCGCTCCTCGAACGTCGACTCGTCGGGGCTGGGGAACTCCTCGCGGATAATTTCTGCGGTGTCTCTGATGTACTCGGCGGCCTCCTTCTGCGAGTAGAGGCTCTCGTTGTAGTAGCGCTCGGCGTACTCGTCGTCGAGTTCCTCGGTGGAGTGTTCCGGCGACTCGTAGAGGACGGACTCCGTGGTCGTGTGGCCGCTGGCGAAGCGGATGTTGACGGTGAAGCAGTCGGGATACCGCAGGATGATGGGGAAAAACAGCATATCGGTGACGGTGATTCGCTGTTGCATCCGCCAGAGCCCCTCGAAGTAGTAGGCCGTGAGCGCGCCGACGCGGTCGTCGCGCTCCCCGCGGTTGTACGCCATCGCAATCTCCTCGTAGTCGTCGCCGGCGATGTGTCGACAGCGTCGCTTGTAGCTCTTGGCAATCCCTTCGAGTTGCGTCTCGTAGGCTTCGAGCAGGGAGATGTCGGGGTCGGCGAGCATATCCGCCTTCCGCTCTTGGGCGTCCGCGATGTTCATCATGTTCTCGTGAAACAGCCGCTCGGCGTCCTCGTTCGGCAGCGGCGTTCTGACTGCCTGCCGGTACAGCACCCGCGTATCCCCGTTGAATGTGACCCGCTGCTCGCTCATCTCGTACACCGGTAAGGCTGCGGACAGAAATGAACTCGTCGGTAATCCGGACTCTTTCCCGACAGTCGTGAGACACGAACGATAACCCACCCATTGAAACCGGAACCAGTTACCATCTGTTCGATGCGTGTCAGTCGTCGGTTGACGCGCGACCGTCCGCGCCGTCGGCGGCGTCCGCGGCGACCGACTCGTCGGCCGCGTCGAAAAGCGGGCTCTGGTCGCCCGGCGCGAGCGTGTTGAGCACGAGCGCCGTCAGCGCGGTCACGATGACCGGCTCGCCGAAGAACGTCGCGGCGGCCTGCGGGAGCCCCGAGAGCGCGTCGGGTCGCGTGGCGACGCCGAGTCCGAGGCCGAGCGAGGCGGCGACGACGACCATGTTGCGGCGGTCGAGGTTCGTGTGGAGGAAGACGAGGCGGACGCCGCTGGCGGCGACCATGCCGGCCATGAGCAGGACCGCGCCGCCGAAGACGGCGCTCGGGATGGTCGCGACCGCCGCGCCGACTTTCGGGCTGAGGCCGAGGACGGCGAGGACGACGCCCGCGATGCCGACGACGTACCGGCTCATCACGCCGGTGAAGTTGACGATGCCCACGTTCTGCGAGAACGAGGTGACGGGGAACGCGCCGAACACCGAGGCGACGGAGCTCATGAGACCATCGGTAAAGAGGCCGCCGCGGAACTCCTCGTCGGTCGGGTTGCGTCCCTCGGCGGCGGTGATGCCGGACATGTCGCCGACGGTCTCCATCGCGGAGACGAGAAACAGGAACGCGAAGGTGACGATGGGGACGGGTTCGAAGGTGACGCCGAACGCCCCGGGGCGGGGAATCGCGAACCACGCCGCGTCGGCGACGGGCGTGAAGTCCACCACGCCGAGCGGGATGGCGACGGCGTAGCCGACGGCGATGCCGACGAGCGTGCTCAGGAGTCGCGTGATGCCGTCGGTAAAGAGGTTGAGCGCGATGGCGACCCCGAGGACGAGCGCCGCGAGGCCGATGTTGTGGGTCGCGCCGTAGTCGGCGGCACCGACCCCGCCGGCGGCGTAGTCCATGCCGACCGGGACGAGGTAGAGACCGATGATGACGACGACGAGCCCCGTCACCAGCGGCGGGAAGAACGGTTTGATGCGGTCGAACTGCCAGCCGATGAGCCCCTCGACGACGAAGCCGGTGACGAGAATCGCACCGAACACCGCGCTCAGGCCGTAGTCGACGCCGATGGTCGTCGCCGCGCCGACGAAGGTGAAGCTCGTCCCCATCACGATGGGGAGCCGCGAGCCGACCGGCCCGACGGCGTACGCCTGGACCACGGTGGCGAGCCCCGAAAACAGGAGCACCATCTGGACCACGTAGGCCGTGTCGGCGACGCCGAGACCGACCGCGCCCGCGACGATGAACGCCACGGCGGTCGCCGGGACGATCATCACCGAGACGTGCTGTATCCCGAGGAGAATCGACTCCAGCAACGGCGGCCGGTCGTCGATTTCGTATTCGAGGCCGAGTTCACCGCTCTCGTCTGACATCTGTACTCGCCACGAGCGACTCCCGTTCAATAATAGTTTCGCGTTCGAGTGTATTTCACTGCACTTGGTGCGATGTATTGAACACAGACGTGCATACTTGACGGGCGAGTGGGGGAACTGACATCGCACCGACTGCACCGACTGCACCGACCGCAACTGGCTCCGCTCAGTGAATCTCGACGCCCTCTTCGTCGACGCTGATGTCCACGAGGCTCGTCGCCTCGTAGTCGGTGTCGTCGAGGGCGGTCTCGCCGACCTTCCGGATGGCGACGACGATGTCGGAGACCTCCGCGCCGATGTCGTCGAGCGCGCCGCAGATGGCCGCGAGCGTTCCGCCGGTCGAAAGCAGGTCGTCCACGATGAGCACGCGGTCCCCGTCTTCGATGTCGTTGATGAACATCTCCGACTCGGAGTAGCCGGTCGTCTGGTGGAGCGCGACTTCGCCGTCGAGGCCGTACTCGCGCTTGCGGATGACGACGAGCGGCACGTCCGTCTGGAGGGAGAGCGCGGTGGCGATGTGGATTCCCATCGCCTCCGGGGCGACGATTTTGTCCACGTCGAGGTCGGCGGCGCGGGTGATGCCGACGACGACCTCGCGCAGGAGTTGCGGGTCGAGCATCGGCACGCCGTTGCTGATGGGATGGACGAGGTAGGAGTAGCCGTCCTTGTCGATGATGGGCGCTTCGTGTAGGGACTCCTCGAGTCGCTGCATGGGGTCCGTTTCACGAATCGGCCCAAAAGTGGTTCGCTCTCTCGGGGACCGGCGTCGCCCCACCGCCGCCTAGAACACGCCGGGGGCGACGACGTAGACCAGAAGCGACCCGACGACACCGACGAACAGCGCGAAGACGACGGTCGGTACGACCACCTTCCGGAGGATGTCGCCCTCGCGGCCCGCGATGCCGATGACGCCGGAGATGGCGGCGATGTTGAGGACCGATATCATGTTGCCGACGCCGCCGCCGACGTTCTGAATAGCGACGACGAGCGCGCGGGAGATACCGACGTCGGCGGCCGCGTTGTACTGCAGGGCGTTGAACAGGATGTCCGACGTGGTGTTGCTCCCGGTGACGAACGTCCCGAGCGCGCCGATCCACGGGGCGACGACTGGAAGCGCCGCCCCCGCCCCTTCGGCTAACACCAACGAGAGGACGTTCATCATCCCGACGGTGTCGGTGGGGTTGATGCTCGACTGAATCATGACCTGCGTGAGCGAGACGGCGACGACGAGCGTCACCGCCGCCGTCGCGACCTGCCGCCCGGACTCGACCCAGGCGTCGGCCATCTCGCCGGCGTCCATCCGGTAGAACAGGCCGGTCAGGACGGCGACGGGGAGAAACGGCACCGTCCCCGGGAGGTAGAGATACGCCAGCGACCACTCCATCGTCTCGTACCCGAATATCCGGTAGGGGCCGACCGTGAACCCCTGTAAGACGGACACGAGGTCGAGCGTCGGCCAGCGCGTGACCAGTAACACGAGCGCGACGGCGACGTACGGTGCCCACGCCATCCAGACCGGCATCCGCTTTCGCGGTTCTTCGGTGTCGAGCGACGACGGGTCGAGGCCGCCTAACCACTCGTCGAGCCAGCCCCGCCGGTCGGGGAACGTCCATCGCTCGGACGGGACGAGCACGCCCCGGTCGGCCATCACGACGCCGACGGCGAGGACGGCGAACCCGGCGGCGATATCGGGGAGCGCCGGGCCGATGAACCACGCGACGGCGAGCTGCACCGCGCCGGTCAGCCCGCCGAGGACGAGCGCGAACGGCGCGATGGGCGCGGCGGCTCGCGCGGCCCCGCGAACCGACCGCTCGTCGTCGTCACCGAACCAGTAGACCAGCAGGAACACGCCGAGGAGCCCCCAGAACGCGAACGTCAGCCCGGTCATGACGCCGGTCCACGCCGAGACTAACTGCCGGAACGGCCCGCCCGCCATCGCCGCCGGGAGAATCGACTCGATTTGGCTGACGCCGCCGATAATCGGCGTCCCCGCGGCCCCGAACTGCGGGTTCGGCGCGTTGAAAAACAGCCCGAACACCGCCGCCGCCAGCGGCGGGAAGCCGAGGCCGATAAACAGCGGCGCGGCCAGCGCTCCCGGCGTCCCGAAGCCCGCGACGCCCTCGATAATCGTCTCGAAGCCGAGGCCGATGAGGAGCAACTGGATGCGGCGGTCGCGCTCCAGCCGGCGGAAGTACCACCGAATCGTCTCGATGGAGCCGCTGACCTCCAAGTAGTTCATGAGCAGAATCGCCCCGAAGACGATGAGGACGATGTTGAGCCCCTCAAGCGCGCCGTACACCGCGGCTCCCGCCCACGCTGTCGGCTCCATACCCCACACTGCGAACGCCAGCGCCGTCGCCAACACCCACCCGACCCCCATCGACCGCGCCGCCGACCACCGAAGCCCGGCGAGGAGGACGAACGCGACGACGATTGGGACGCTCGCCGCGAGTGCCAAAATCACGACTGAAGTCATTGTGTCTTTCTGTGTGTTTGTGACCGAGTTTGTTGTAGTACGCGCACCGTTCTCTGTCCCGTCGAACCGAAAGCAGGCTTAAGAGAGTCGAGCGACAAAGTCACCGGGTCGCGTGACACAGGCTACGGGCTGATGGACTTCGAGTGAGAAAGTGGCCTCGGCACTCACGACTCACAATCTATCCATAGTGAATGTGTTTAGCGCATCTATAGAGCCCGCTGAGACCCTAACAACCAGAACGGAGAGATTTGATTTCGAGCCATATCCTCAGCAAGAACTTTCACCCACTCATCACAATTAGGTGTTCATGAGCACCAACGACCGGCAGGACCGGGTTCCTGGGTTCGTCTATCTGGACATGGACCGAGTAAAATCCATATCGTCCCGTATCGATGAAGGTTATATCGAAGAGAAGGTGGAGGAAGAAGAGGAAAGTAGCGAACTCGCCGCGAGTCTGACTGGCAGCATCAAAGCGTATATTTTGGGTGTCGGTTCCAGTTCGGTGAGTGGGACTGTCGAAGGTCGTACCGGGTCGACTTCCAGAACAGAAGAGTCTCGAGCACTACATCACTACTACTACCCGTTACTCGAAGGCTGGTTAGAGGACTTTGAGGGAGAGTGGTTCCACGACGTAGACGACATTATTGACGATATCGAGGGAGATTACACCGAGCGTGCAGCCCGAAGTTCGGTAGCTTCGGAAGTCTCGGAAGGCGATATCATTCGAGTCAGTGGAAGCGTTGAATTGCTGAATTTCTCGACTAGCATGGAGTTCGTTGATGGGATGCTGAGTGCAGTCAACAGGCTCGAGGAAGTGTTAGATGATTCTGAGGACACAACTAGTGACGAGGCACCAGCGGCAGAATCAGACATCATGCGCGAGGGTCTGACTGAGGACGAGGAATCTCCCGTTGAAAATCTCACTGCAAATGACGTAGTCGGAGTCAACCAAGAGGACCTGAGTGCGATTGAAGTGATGTTCGAGCTATTCCATGAGGTCATCCCAAGCCAGTACGAGGAGATGCTGGCAGCACGTATTCATCCATTCGAAGACGAATCTCCGCTCTGGTTCTGGGCGTTAGTTCAAGACGACAATTTGGATACCGACCCAGTCGAATTGCTATCGAAATACGAGACAAGTGAGATACCGAACTGCACAGTGGTTGCCAGAGTAGAGACAATCACGGAGAACCCAGACGATGAAGACGACGAAAATGAAGAGGGAGAGGGGATTCAGTTCGGGACATTCCACCATTTTGCGGATGCGATAGCCTCTGATTTTGGCTTCAAGGTGAGCTATCCCGCAATCTCAATCTCACCGATTGCTATCTATCGATAAGTGCCTAGACCGCCATTCATAGGAGTCACAACCAGACTTCGTGAGACTGGCAGGTGGTGATTATGCACGGAAGTTCTCGCCGCAACTTCGGCACGTAGCCCATCCTCCCTGTTTCACCTTCTGCTTCTCCTCACACTCTGGGCACTCACGCCAGACGGAACGGTTGTGATTACTCATTAGTTCGATTCCTCTTCTTCTTGAACCTCGTTTTGGTCTTCAATCACGGCCTCGACAATCTTCCTAATTTCTTCCTTGCTCAACTGGTTTAGTTGCACAGAATCGATATAGTTGATGCTCGAATTCCCTGAATCCTCAAACTCAAATGAGTCTATTTGGATGCTGATTTCCATCCCAGTATCCTCTGAACCTGATATTTCTTGGTACAGCCAGTTTGCTAAGATTCCTGCGGTAACACCGCTTCCGAATTGGATTATCAGGTCAGCACTAAACGGAGGTGTTTGTGCTCCAGTCCGTTTCTTAACTTGAACCGCTTCGCCACTCGATAAGGCAACATCAGTCCACTCGTGAAATTCAACACTCGAAAAGGGTGCTTGGTCCGTGTCTTGACCTACGAGTGTAAGGTGAAGTTGATTGGTCATAGTTGTAATTCGAATCCCATGTCTAATTCCTGTGAGGGTGGTTATTGGGAGTGCTCTAACTTCATAACAGGGTTTCAGTTTGCTTCTTCCAATTCGGTCGTGTGCTCGGGGTTCTCCCGCAGCTTTGAGAACGAGACGTAGCGATGCCCTTGGACGAAAGCAACCGTCCGGTCAGAATCACTCGCAGTCTTGTCGTTCTTCACCGGGCGGTTGAGTTCGATACCGTACTGTAGGAAGATGACTTTCTCCGTCTCACCGTGCCGTTCGGATTCCTCCCTGCGAAACTGCGTTACTGCGTCAAGCAGTTGCTCTCGCTGTGACTGCGAGAGGTCGGGGTGATTTCGTACCGTCTCCTCGGTGAGTTCGATGCTCTCGATAGCATCTGTCACTGATGGGACTGCCGTTTTGATTTCGCCGTCAGTGTAGAACGCGAGATGGTCAACGGGCTTGAACGACCGATTCGCCTGGCAGAAGTATAGCCCTTGCTCCTGATACTCGGGCCATGCCTTGCGAGCCGCGACGACCAACACACGGTCCTCCTTGCCGCTCACGAGGTCTTCGTCGTAGAGGAAGCGACTGAGTTCGCGGAGTAGGAACGCTTCACGTTCTGTGGGGACGGACATACTCGCCTCGGCGTTCCCTACGTCTCGTTCGAGCACCGTCTCTATGGTATCAATGAGCGAGTCGAAGTTGGCCCACACGATGCGCTCGTCATTGATTGCGGCCACCTCGTCAGGGAGTCGAGCATCAGGGGTCAGAACGATGAGACGCTGTAGTTCCGCTTCATCCTCGTCGAGCGCATGAAGATGGTTTTCGAGTTGTTCCTTGTCCACAGCATCCCGACTCGTTTTCGTCTCGAACCAGAGCGCGGTCGAACTCTTGATTGCAGCATCCGGCACCGAGTCAACGCCTGTCACCTGATTATCGAACGAGACGAGCGACAGGTCGGATTCGTCCGTCAGTGCTTCCAAAATATCCTCTGCTAACTGATTGTTGACGTGCTCAAGGACTGCGATGACCGTTGATGTAACCCGGTTCTCGCCTTGCGTGTACGTCGAGAAGAGTGGATTTGGCATGCAACGACATACAGACACCTATTTCAAAAGTTATCGGTCGATTCTGCTATCTCAGGCTTTCTCACGGTTTAACCAGATTTTAGCGAGAGGAGGAGATTTATGTCGTTCGGGCTGGACTGTTTTAACAAGCAATTCCCAGAGTGCCTCCGTTGGCTCTAGCACTACGGGAGGTAACCATGACTCCAAGCATCCGACACAGCGCGGACGCTCCGACAGAGGACGCAATTCTGTCTAAAATTGAGACCGCGTTAGACAACGTTCTTGACGACATGGGCCTACCTCGACAAGAGGAAGCCCACGTAAAGCGGCAGAAGTATCTCTACCTCACAATCGACGATTTCACAGAGGATGACGACAACCCCATTACCTATAGTTGGTTCAAGTGGGGTGTGAGTTGTAAAGGCGGGCCAGGTAGCAACGGTCCTGGACAAACGCTATGGACTGACCCTACACTTGCGTATCCGCTTCTCGAAGCACAGTTGCCCGAGCTTGAGGACTTCCTCAGGGATGGTATTGAACATCTTCAGCTTCAGGAATGGTGGGTGGCTGACTTCTTTGATTTTCTTGAGCAGTTCTATACCCACCACGCGCCGGATGAATATCGCCAGTTGTATTTAGCAAATCTCGATTTGCTCCGTATCATCGATGACATTTCAGCCGCTGTCTACAACCGTCGAGACCCTGCGAGAACAGAGACATATGAAGAAGTAATTGAGAGAACGAGTGATTTGAATCAGGAGATACTCGCTGTCGACCATTTGGAAGACCGTTATCGGTACACTTCCGACTTCAC
Source organism: Haloferax sp. Atlit-109R (assembly GCF_003665865.1). Taxonomy (NCBI): domain Archaea; kingdom Methanobacteriati; phylum Methanobacteriota; class Halobacteria; order Halobacteriales; family Haloferacaceae; genus Haloferax; species Haloferax sp. Atlit-109R. The sequence goes on along the minus strand of NZ_QPLO01000002.1, from coordinate 609,364 downwards.
GAATCTGTTCGAAGATGTCGTTATGATGCTTGTTGAGTTGGAAGGTCAAGACTTGGAAAGAGGTCATAACACCGTGATTTCTGAGCTTAAGAATTTCTATCGTGACCACGTCTGGCTCATGGTTGCACATAAAATTTCGCTTCATACGGTAGTGGGCCCAAACGCAGATACAATACGAGAAGATTCGAATAATAACTTGACGAGGCTGCGCTCTCAGTTCGATGAAGAACTCACGCAAAACAGACGGCGATGTGACGCTATGAATCTCCTCCCATCGGTGGATGAGTATCCTGACTTCGGTACTAGTTCAGACGATGAGACAGACGAATTTGAAGAGAAGTTTGACGAGCTTATGACGGTTGTTGATGGACGAGATAATGAGTAGTTCACTTGAGGCCTCACAAATCGATTTCTCAGAGGCGTTTTCGGATACATCGGTTCTCTTCAATTACACTTTCGACCAAGATGATGGCGAAGCTAAGGAGCTTCTCTTCGACCACGATTGCGACGATATAGTAAGTTCTTCAGTTCGAGATGAGTACAAGAACGTTCGTGACCGTCGAAAGAGCATCGTAAAATCGATGCTCAAAGCTCAGGGACGGGGTGAATTCGACGACTGGGAGCCTCCCTCTCATATCAATTTGGGAGGACATGATTTAGACTACATGATTAGCCTGATGGAAGAACTACACTCGTTAAATTCCAACAAACTTCGAAAACGGCTCAAAATCGAGGAACGGCGCATCATAAGAGGGTGGCAAACTCTATTTGAATCCCCTGATGAGTATATTGACTTAGTATGGCAGTGTGAACGTGCCCCCACGATATTAGCCAACATACGGTCCACAGTTAATCACGAGAATGATAGCCAAATTCTCTGTGAGGCAGTTGATTGGGCCAGTAACGGCGGGACAGGGACAGTAGTAGCCGCCGACCATGATGATATGATATCTAACCGCGAAGAGATATCTGACACATTGGATGCCATTACTGGAGCCTCAGATTTGACGTTGCTGACAACGGATGAGTTCCTCGACTTAGACAACAGCTCTTAGCCCAATCAGACCATCAAACAGCGATTGCGGGTCTTTCAGTCGTCACATCCATCGTTACTATCCATATGCCTAGGTGCCTCCAGTCATAATTGTCTGTTGTGAGACACGAATGAGTGACGAAGAGCCACAGCAGACCGAGTGGGAGACGGAGGTTGGGTTGTCCGAAGAGACGACCTATGTTGCGATTTACCCCAGTCGCAAGCACGCAGAACAGTGGATGGAGGAAGCGGAGGAGCAGGGTTACGGAAGTCGGTCGAAGTATCTCTACGAACTGATACAAGAGGCACGCGCTGCCCGTCAAGAAGGGTTCCTCGCGTACAGTCAGAACGAGTCGAAGGTCGAAGAACTACAACTGCAAGTCGAGCAGTTGCAGGATGAACTCGAAGACGCTCGTAACTCTGAACCCGGCGAAATCGATATCGAACACGAGGAGTTCGTCACTGCGTTCCTCACCGACCGCTACCAGGAGTTCGAAAGTATCCTCAAGGACGTGACGGGAAGCGGCGTCCTCACTGGCATCGTCAAAGACGCGGTCGAGGAGCAACTGTTCGACCTCGCGGAAGAGGACAAGGTCGAATACAAACAGGGGTATGGGTGGCGGCTCGCTCACGACGACGCTGACACGGAGGCGGTCGAAGCATGACGGGGAAGACCCGCGAGAAGATTTACGAGAACAAGCACGATGCGGTCAACGACTTCATCCAGCGTAAGGAGGCCATGGGTCGTAGTCGGAGGACGCTCAACGCCTACTCCCGAACCCTGAAATCGTTCTTCCACGAGGAGTTCCCCAACCTCGCGCCCGAAGACGTAACGCCGGAACATATCGAGGACTACGTCAGCACGCTTGCCGCCCGCGACCTGTCGCAGAACACGAAGCGGCGCTACCTCGAATCGCTGTCGTCGTTCTACGGGTGGACGATGAAGCGCCCGCGCTTCGAGGACATCACGGGGAACCCGGCGGCGGTCGTCCTCGAAGAAATCCCGCAGAAGTACCGCGAGCGCCCTGACTGCGCGACGTGGGAGAGTGCGAAGAAAATCGTCCACAATATCGCCGACCCGCGGAACAAGGCGATTGCCGTCATTCTCGCAAAGACAGGTTGCCGGATTCGAGAGGCGCTCGAAATCGAACAGGACGACCTGATGCTCGACGACGGATTCATTCGCCTGCGAGAACGCAAGGGCGGTAGTCAGACGGTCGTCCCGGTGGACGAGGAGGTGAAGCACGCCATCAAGCGGTATCGACTTGTTCGCCCAGACAATGACTCCGAGTACCTGTTCCTGAGCATCCAAGGCAACCGCGTCCAGACGACGCAGGTGCAGCGGGCTGTCCGTGACGCTGCGGTCAGAGCAGGAGTGATGGACGAGGGCGAAACCCGTTTCCACAGGAAGTTCACCCCGCATACATTCCGAACCGTCTTCACCACCCTGATGCGCAACCAGGGGATGAAAGACCACATCCTCCAGTATATCCGGGGAGACAGCAATAACCGAACAATCGACGTGTATACTCGTGTCTCTCGTGACGAGGCGAAGCGCGAGTACCTCGAGTGCATCGAGTCACTCGACCTGTAGCCCTCCCTTCGTAGAGGAATACGCGGAGACGCGAAGAAGCTCGTTCGTCTGACGGTCGACGGCATGAGTCCCTGTGTTCCTTCGGACATCTACTGAAACCCAAGAGACGACGGCGTCTTGTGTCTGAGAGGATACGAGATGTTGACGGGACGAACGTTCGGCAAAATTCTGCGTGATGTGCTACTCCCGACACCTGCTCGTCTGCGATATCCACGCTCGTCGCTATGCCTGCCTTCGCGTCTCCGACAAGACGCGCAACGCTCTCCCTGTTCGTGACCCCGGCCCCTACGATGTAACAGATGGAACGTCCTCTGTCAGAGCGAGGTGTCTGCTTCGTCTCACAGGAATCGTTTCTCAACCCGGTTTGAGGAATTCGAGGACGTTATCGGTGACATGCAAGAGTCCCACAGCGGTAGTCCGACGACGAGCACCCCGAACCAGTAGATGAAGAGGGCTATGTCGAGAGGATGCGGGAGCGCAGTGATTGGCAGGCCCACTGCGTTGAGCCCGATGGCGAGCAGGAACGAAACGAACCCGAGGACGTTCAGGAAGCCAACGGCGCGACGAGGTGACTCGAACGGACCACGAGGAGAAGACCAATCCCACGAGTCGCCGTCCATCGAGGTCTCCCTGTCGGTCGTGTCTGGCTCATGGTTGTCTCCGACTGCGGCACCACACTCGGGACAGTACGAAGCGTCGTCGGCAAGCTCTGAACCACACCGTTGGCAGTAGTCAGGCATGCCACGGCGCTCGGAGAAGACGTTGGTAGGTGTGGTGGCGAATTTTCTATTCCGAAATCCTACAAATCGCTGATATAGACATTCTCCTTCTTACTGTGTGACTCGTCTCTCCACTAGTCCGAGTCGTTGTCTCTGTGTTCACTTCGTGGAGACCGAAGAGCAAGGTGGTGCGCTTGCGTTCGTTACCTGTGGTCCCCGTGTTCCATCGCCTCCGCTCTGCTATTGCTTAGACTGTAAGCATCTGCGTTAGACTAGGTTTGAGCTATTTAACGGCGTAGGGGAAGACAGGTGCCAGAGAAAATATGTTGTTCAACTCCATGAGCTAATCGGTCACTATTGGCCTTCGTTTACAGCTAAAAAAGCTAGCTACGTAAGTAGCTAGTAAAAAACTCGATTCGACCGAGTATCGATGAGGTGGAGAATACGGCGTGCTATCTTCTAGCATGTCAAGGCTTCTTCCTAAGCACGGGGGCATTTTTGGCTCGTACGTGTAATCCGAGGTGGTCTCTCACTCTTAGGCGTGAAGTCACGAGATTCAGTCGGGTTGCGGTCGGTTCGCTGGAAGGCTTCACGGACACAGAGGGTATCGAAAATGTCCAAAACCCAATCCCACGACGGACGAAACGAACAACAAACAACCTCCGAGACGGACGCTCCGTTCAGCCGCGACCTCGGGGAGCGCAACCGTGCTATCCCCTCTAACGTCCTCTCCGTGAATCTCTCGCAGTGCTCCGACGACGAACTCGCGGAAATGTACGAGTCGGCGAAGTCAACGTATTCAGACGACGAGATAGAGGAGATGCGAAAGCAGTCGCTACGCCGTTCTAACGGCGAACTTGCGGAAATGCGGGAATCGGCGAGAACGAGGTGCGCCGGCGACGAGGCGGACCGGGCGCGAGAACGAGCCCTACGAGGTCACGCAGACGAAGAGTTCGCTCGGCGCTACAATCGAGTGCGGGGCGGGCCGGTCAGACCCGAAGAAGTGAATCTGGTTGCAGCACCCGACGAACTGGTAGCTCCGCCTTCCCTGACGTACTACGACGTGCGGAAGGTCATCTCCGAGGAGTTCGGCGAGGAGGGCTGGGCCGTGATGAAGCCGCTCTTAGCGACCCACGCAGCGCTCCTGTTCGACGATATCGAGTCATCCCGAGCGATGATGATTGAGGGTCAGTCGGGCGTGGGTAAGACGATGCTGCTCAAGACGTTCGGAGGGCTCGACAAGCAATTCTGTCGCCGCTCCGGCATCACTCCCGCCTCGTTCGTGAGCGCGGGACCGTCGAAGTCCAAAGATGACCCCGACAACGACGACTTGCTCCCGCAACTTGAAGGTCGGACGCTCGCCGTAAGGGACGCGCAAACTCTATTCACGGGCAGTGAGCAGACCGTCCGGAGTCGATGGGGGAAGTTGGCGCGGATTATGGACGGCGACGGGTACTACCGCCATACCGCGACTCACGGCAAAGTCGGGTACGACGACATCCGATTCAATTTCATCGGTGCGACGACTCCGCTTGACCCGCGTGCCTGGAACGTGATGGGCAATGTGGGGCAACGTCTGCTCTTCGTCGAGTGGCCCGAGGAGGACTACGAGGACGGGTGGCTCACCTCTGTAGTTGACGGGGGTGAGCGACAGCCTATCGAACGTGGCCGAGAAGTCGTCCAACAGTTCCTAAACGACCTCTGGGAATACCATGGCGGCTCATCAAGCGTTGCATGGGACGACGAGCGTCCGAATGAAGTCATGGAGGTGATTGAATATCTCGCCAAAGTCGTCATCTACGCTCGCGCTTCAATCACGAATGGAGAGCCGCAACGCGAGGCCCCGAAGCGAATCGGGCAGCTACTCCACGACCTCGCCCGTGGTCACGCGCTCATCCACGGCCGCACCCGACTCGAGCTCGGAGATGTCGAAGTGTGTGGCAGAGTCGCTCTGAGTACGATGCCATCGAAGCGCCGGGAAATCGTCCGAGCGCTTCTCGACCCGAACAGGGACGCCCCACTCACCGCCAGCGATGTGGAGACGATTCTGGACGTGAGCCGGCCGACCGCCCGCGACCGTATTGACGACGTGGTGGCTCTCGGCTTCGGGGAAGTCGTTGAGGCAACCGGACGCGGTGGGACCACGAAGGCGGTCGAGGTAAATTCGGAGTTCCGCTGGCCTGACGGAGTCCCGTTCCCCGAGTTCTAGCGACTCACGGCTCTGTATTTTCTCGACTCCAGTCTCGTGAAGCTGAAAATATTTTAGAGTACCCACGCTTGACGCGCCGGAATCGTCAATCGACCAGTCTGCAACCCCGAATGTAGGGTTTAGTCGTCACAGGTACGTGTTGTTCGAGGATTCTTTCAGCTTCGCATCTACAGAGGTCGCAGTTTGGAACCGCACGACATAGACGGAAATCATTCGTGAACTGTCTCAACCAAGAGACTTACAATCGACTACGGGAAAATCCGCTATCAAAACTATCAGATATTTGAGCAAACTACTTCCGTGCTGGTCACTTACCCTGACTCAGAATGAGTCTGGAACTGTATGAGCAGTTTGCACGGCAGTCGTCCGTCGAGTCGTGCAAGGAAGAAGGTGATGCGGTGGGAGCGTATCGCCCGATGGTTGTTGACCGTCTGCTGAGGCATCTAGAACGAATTGCCGATACTGGGGATATCGACGGGTGGCTGGATTACGTTGACCCGGAGCTCACGTATAACGAAAACAAGGCCAAGCTGAAACGCGAGGCTAGAGCCGAAGGACACGACACACCATTCAAATGCGACAGAGAAGGGTACGTCTCGAAGATGCTGGCCAAACAGGAAGAGTATGAACAGGAGATGAAAGAGGAACGAGATAGCCAACGAGCCCGAGAGGAGATGTACCGTAATTCGATGCGCTAAGTCGCCTATTGCAGCAACCGAAGACGCTAGGGGTCTCTGCGGTTCCTCGCTCGTTCTGATGTATCCCTCGGGGCATCCCGTTGCCCCTGCTTCTCGTGCGAGTCTCTTCGGTCTGCGATGAGAGACAGCCGTTCGTTAATCTGATTTGTCGAGAGTGAGGCTATCTGCATCAACTTCGCCAGCAAGAAATCGCTCTCCAAGGTCAGTGAGACGGTAGTTTGAGGCATCAGCCCGTTGTAGCAGTCCTGCATCTGTTAGCTTCCGACACCGCCGAGATATGTACTCCTGCGTGTAATCGATATTCGCGGCGATAACGCTGGGAGATGCGATTATGTCCTTCTCGTGTAGAAACTCCAGTACTCGTTCGTCCGCCTGCGTCATCCAGTCAACCCGTGGTCGCATTTAGTGACTAGAATACAGGGTTTGACTGCTTCAGAGGGTGTCAAAACGTGGTTGGCAGCATCGAAATCTAGTTCTTTAGCCACAGTTTCTTGTGGTTAATGCTAAGTTGGTGGGGATGTTCTGTCGAGCTAATGGACTTGGGCCGGCGCGTACTCGAACAGCAGGAGTCTCGGTATGCTGAAGAGGAAGACCTGTACGAGGAAGAGGTCGCCCGGCTCGAATCGTTACCAACCGCTTTCGAGGAGGGTGAATGGTCGCGTGAGGATTTGGAGTGGATAATCGAGTGGAAGGTCGGCGTCTTCACGAAACCAACGTTGAAGCACCTCCGCAAGAATGGCGATGAAGAGATTCGAGCGCGCATCGAGGAAGCAGTTCACGAGGCGAGTATTCGGTCCAAGGTTGAGGCTCTCACCTCGTTGACTGGTATCGGCATCCCGGTCGCCTCAGCGATTCTTCTATTCATCAACCCGAATCGGTTCACTGTGATTGATGAGCGTGCATGGAACGTGCTACAAGAGACGGGATACCTCTCACAGGACCTTTCAGATGACCCGACGATTGAGGAGTACCTACTGTACCTCGGTGCTTGCTGGGCGCTTGCCAACGAGTACGACGTGAGTCTCCGAACACTCGACATGGCGCTGTGGGCGCTCGACATTAACAATTGACTGTCACCACCGACTAAATACCGAAAACAGCAATTTACAACGCATGGACGACCCCGAACGTCCCGGTCCCGACGCTGACGCCTCCGAGATAGCGGAGTGGATGGAGGACGATTTCGGGCGAGCCGTGGCTGACGGAGTCGAGAACGCGAGCGGTGAAGACGAGCAGGAGGTTGTCGAGGTTGAGATTATCAATCACAAGCGGGGCGAAGTCGTCGGGACGATAGACACGGACGGGAACCTCGACACGGAGAGTGAGGCGCTCAGAAGCGTCTCACAGGAGTATCTTGAGGAGGGCGTCCCCGTACTGGTCCCCACGACCTACGAGAACGAGGACGGTGAGACAGTTCATGCCGACGCGGAGGTGCTGGTTGAGCCGGGAAGCAGGGGGTTTGTGCGGGCGTTCGTTGACGAACTCCCCGGTCCGTTCGACTGTGACACGGAGGCTCTTGCCGACCTGCCGGTGCACGACGTAGAACAGGACTAATCGCACAGCAAACCCTTCTATTCCGAAAATCGAAATTCGTAGGCATTGGAGATTCCTGTTTTCAGAGCGAGCCCGGCTCTACGACTAGTCCATCATCTCGTCAAGAGACGCGGGGGCTCTGCGGTTCGAGATACAATCCGATGTATCCCTCAGCCCCTCGCCACAATACCGCGTCTCGTCGAAGTCTCTCGGTCTGTCCGTTAGTCGACGGTGAGGAGGTCCGTCACTTCGTCCTGCAACGCTGCAAACGTCTGCTCTGCTGCATCGAGGTTCGGGCTGCCTGTAATCACGACACGACCAGAAGCGAAGAGTAGAACTACGCTATCAGCACCAGATGGCCGGTAAATCAATCCGGGGAACTGCTCAGGCTCGTATTCGGTCTTTTCGAGGCCAAGTCCGATTGCGAGCGCATTGAGATTCAACGATTCTCCCAGTTCTGCGGTGCAGACGAGATTCTGAATTCGGAACCACTCGTCATCGGGCGCTGTAATCATCCCGTTGTCGGCAAGTAGGTTGAGAAAGCGTTCCCGTATCGCATGTGCCTCATCCTCTGAATCTGCCCCGGTTACGATGTATTTTCCAGTTCGGTAGACGGTGATGAGTGGAGCGTCTTCCTCAAATCGCAGATACATGCCGGGATACTTGTCGGGGTCGTACTCAGCGATGGGACCGATATCGGCAGCGACCCTCTCCAAATCAAACTCGGCGTCCAGTGACCCCGATCCGACCACGTTGACGATTTGGACCATTCTAGGCTTAGTGACGTCTCGTGCGGTAATGTTTGTCTGTCATGTTACAAATTCGTACTGGTATGCGGTCGTAGGGGATTGCCAGAGTAAGCCTGTTCTGGCGCTAGTACTACCGAATTGGAGTCAACGCTTGGTGATTATTTGCATGCTTTTCTCATGGTTATGGAGTGCATCTAAGAGTTGCTCAGTATTATTCTCTGAAAGGGCTTGGAACCCACGCCGAATGGGTAGTCGAACCGGATCGTCCGTCTGCTCTGGATCAGCCACCTCGTCAAGCGGAAGTTCGTAGACGGGATCTTCCCAGGTTACATATACCTGATAAGGGAAGCGACCACCCCACGCATGTTCGACGATGTTCATTGTTCCATCGGTAGCGGCCTCGAACGGTCCCATTAGGATATCGGTCTTGTGGTTGTGGAGGAAGAGGGTGTCGCCTTCATGGATGTCGTCGACCATCTCGTGGTTACCGAAGAGCTGCCGGGAGAGACACTCCTTCTCCGTGCCCGGGTCGCAGAGGAACTTCCACATGGGGTCTAGTCCGAGAGGGCTGTTCTTTAAACGGTCTATCTAGTTCACGAGGGTTCGAGTGAGCACTCCCAGAAAGCCGATGAACCATCAAAATCTGCATCCTTTAAGTCAAACACTCTTTGTTGGGGTGAACGATGAAGGTTAGAATGGGAAATTTCGATCTTGGGAGTGCCTACTCCCATAGATACTCTTAAGGACCTGGGTCCTGTCGTCTCGAACGGAAGATGAGCGAGACGGACTATCACTACAGCCCCATCGTCCAAAAGGCGGAGGAGCGGGGCTATCTGACCGTAGACGAGGAGAACGACCGGATCGAATACCATTGTGGTGATCCGTACGAGGATGACTACAGCGACCCAGAGGAGAAGGTACGGGCGGTCACCTACTCGTGGCTGATCATCGAGATGGAGTACGCAGCCGAGTGTATCGCGGTCGAGTTCAACGTGCCTGACCGCGTGCCGACGAAGTTCGTCGACATCGTCGTCTTCGAGGGGGAGGACATGACCGAGCCCTACATCGCGGCGGAAAACAAACCCGTCGAAACTTCGGAGTCTGACTTCGAGCAGGCCATCGAGCAGGGGTACGGCTACGCTAACTCGCTCGGGGCTGAGTTCCTGCTGATAGACAAGTGGGACGAATCAGTCGTCTACAAGGTCGGCGGATTCGGCGGAATGCAGCGCGAGGAGAACCGGCTGGGAAGCAAGGAAGAGAAGCTCCCGGCCGGGTACGACGAGGAGCCGGACTGGAAGCTGATCGCCGGGTCTGACAACGACATCTCGCCCTCACCTGTCGGCGAGCTGGAGAAGAAGATTCGGCGCACGCACGCAGAGATCTGGAGCGGTGGGAAGCGCGACCCGCTGACCTCGTTCGATGAGTGGTCGAAGCTCCTGTTCGCCAAGGTGTACGACGAGGGGCCGAAGGACGGGGAGCCCCGGATGTTCCAGCGTGGTATCGGGATGTCCGACTCGCAGGTCGCCAATAACGTCCACGACCTGTTCGAGGAGGCGAAAGAAGAACACCCGACCGTGTTCCCCGACGACGCCACGATCGAACTGCCGGCGGAGAAGGTGGCCGACATCGTGGACATTCTGCAGGAGGAGGCCATCACCAGCCACGACCTCGACGGGATCGGCCGGGCGTTCGAGGAGTTCTTCGGCCAGATCTTCCGCGGTCAGCTGGGCCAGTACTTCACGCGCCGGGAGCTGACCCGGTACATGGTGGCGACAGTCGACCCGAGCGGAACGGACTTCATCCTCGACCCGACGGTCGGGAGCGCCGGGTTCCTGATCGAGGCGTACTTCCAGCTCTACCACGACGTGCTGTCGGGCGACGACGCCTCGCGCCAGAAGGTCGAGGAGGCGATCAACTTCGGTCAGAGTCACCTGTACGGGATCGAAATCCACGAGACGCTGTCGCGGATCGCGAAGACCAACATGATCCTCCACAAGATGTCCCCGAAGAACATCGAGGGGGATCGGTCGTGCCTCGACACTGAGTTTGACCTGGATCGTCTCAACGGAGAGAGCTTCGATGTCGTCATCGGCAACCCGCCCTTCGGCGACTCGGTCGAGTCCGGAGACCGCGACCGGCTGGGGTCGAACAAGCTGAACAGGTTCGACCTGAAGAAGGGGTCGAAAATCAAGACAGAGATCGCCGTCATAGAGCGGGGGATCGAGTTCCTGAAACCCGGCGGGACGCTCGCGTTCGTCGTTCCCGACGGGCTACTGAACAACTACTCCGAGCGGTCGAACTGCCCCCAACTCCGTCGTCACCTCATCCGGAAAGGGAAGATCAAGGGAGTCACGTCGCTCCCTGAACACACCTTCACGAAGGCAGGCGCCCAGAACAAGACCTCCATCCTCTTCTTCGAGAAGTACACCAAGGAGGAGAAGAAGGAGTTCGACGAGGCCTTCGACCGCGTACTCGAGGAACAGGAGATCGACGACTTCGAAGACCTGACCGGGAGCGAGAAGTGGGACGTGATGACCGACGTGGTCGACGCGAACGACTACCCCGTGTTCCTCGCCGAGGCTGAGGAGATCGGGTACGCGCCGACCGGAGAGAGCGTCGACCGGAACGACCTGTACACGCTAGACGAGGACGGCAACCTCGACCTCGATGACGATGAGACCATCATCGCCCAGTACCACGATTTCCTCGACGACCCCACGGGCTACGAGGGGGCTGACGAGCCGGAGTCCATGTCGATCATGGCCTCCGAGATGTTCGGCCGTCGCGACGACGGCCGGATCGACCCCAAGTACCACCTATTCCAGCAACAGGCCCACGAGGACGCTCCGGACGGGATGAAGAAGCTCCGTCTCGGCGACGTGCTGAACGAGCGCGACGAACGCGTCGACCCGACGAGTCACCCCGACACGACGTTCAAAGTCCCTACCGTGACCCACGACGGGGACATGGAGGAGCGAGAGGCCGGCAAGGGCCGGAACCCCGTGATGTGGAAGGGCCAGTACTTCACCGGCTCGTCGCGGTGGCACTACATGTACGAAGGCGACATCGTCTACTCGCAGATCGACCTCTGGAAGGGGGCCATCAGCACGGTCGGCGAGGACTTCGACGGCGCCATCTGCACCACCGAGTTCCCGGTCTACCGGGTCGTGGACGAGGACGAGCTAGACCCGCACTACCTAAAGCTCCTCCTCCGCAGCGAGTACTTCCAGAAAGCGATCCGAGCCATCGTCACCGGTCACTCGAACCGTCGACGGACGCAACAGGACGACTTCGAAGACCTCGAGATTTTCATCCCCGAGATCGAGGAGCAACGGAAGATCGCCGCCGAGTTCGCCCAGCGGCAGGAGCAGATCGAGAAGGCCGAGAACGAGCTGAACGACCTCCGCGGCCAGCTCGACAAGGCCGTCACCGGCGAACTCTCGATCGACGAGATCATCGAGGAGGAGACGGACGACGTGCCGGCCTCGCAGGCTCAGTCGAGCCAGATGGACGACGACTGATCCGCGGCAGTCGTCGACCGTCTACTCGAACTGCTGATCGAATCGTGCGCGAGCCTCCTCAGAGGAGACGCGTCGGTCGTCCGACTTGTGCGTCACCGTGTCTCGGCCCCAGCCGCACTCCTCGTTGGGCGCAGCGCAATTGAACCAGTATTCTTCGTCCTGTCCGTTCCCCTTGCAGATCGTCACGATATCGGATTGGCACTCAGGACAGTCGCGGTCTTCCAGCCGAATGTGTCTGTAGTCAGATCTCATGTATTAACTGATTAGTTGTGAACGAGATGGTGTCCGTAGCGTTCATTATCGGGTTGTTCCGTTTTCGAATATAGACCTTCGCTAGTCCAGCGGGTCCTTTCTCTTCCACTACTTGCTGTCTGGTCGTCGATGGCTTGAATAACCGTCGAACAGTCGATATGCATTGCTTGCTCACCTTGTGGGTAAGCGCGGGCACGTGCCCATAGCACGTGTCCACCTCCTTCGGTAGCGACCCGCGCTCATTGTCGATTGCGCAGACTACACCCCTATAATTTCCGATATCTGATACTTCTCCGAGACTAGTATACTTGTTTACTTTTACAGAGCGTACTCGATTCCTCTTGCGGTAGTGTCATAAATGGAGAACAGGGAAGTGGCGAAATTATATTCAAAGTCGGTATTCGACTCCCCTATGTGACCTCTCAGAGTGTACTCTATTCGCTTTTAATGACGACTGTCCTTTCTCAGAGGGTAGCAGACGCGATTCTATGACGTTCGTGCACTTCTCCTCGCAAATGTGTGGATAGAAAGCCGGCCTCGGCACTCATAGGGCTCCGCATCACCGAGTGCCTAGTTCGGTTCGGAACGGTGCCGTCGTCATCGGCCACCTCGCTCTCGCCTCGCAACCGAGTAATCACCATCGGTCTCGCCCGCCCCGCAACCGACTCACTCACGACTTCTCTAACACGGACACGTCGATGCGGGGATACTGCACGCCGCCCGAAATCGAGCTTTCGCCGGCGACGACGCCCCAGAGCCGGACGCGCTCGTCGGCGAGCAGTCGAAAGCCGATGTCGTCGTCGAAAAACCGGCCGGTCGGCCAGCGAGCGACCACGTCGCCGCTGAGTCGTCCCCGGTCGTCCTCGACGGCGACGAGCGCCAGTCGGACCTCGTCGCGTTCCATCGTCTCCTCGACGCGGCCGGCGTAGGTGACGGCCGTCCCCGTGTACGTCTCGGGGCGCTCCCGGAGGTCGGCGTAGGGAATCGTCGTCGCGTTCGCCGGCGTCGAGACCGCAGTCGTTCGGTTCGGCAGGGTCGACACCTCCGAGAGCGGCTGTGGCGTCGGGACCGACCACTCGACGGGCGGGAGGCGCACGTCCGGGAGGCGGGCGTCGAGCCATGCCACACGGCGGGCGACCGCGGCGCGGAGTTTCGGGGACCGCTGGACGAAATCGGAGACGCGCTCGACGGCGAGGTAGGTGACGAGGCCGCCGGCGACGTAGGTGCCGACCTTCGTGAGTGCCTCGCGGCGGGTGAGTCGGTCGGCCGCGTCGTTCTCGTCGGCCTCATCGTCTTCTGGGTCTTCGGCGTCGTCGTCGCCCTCGGAGCCGAGACCCCCGCCCTCGCCGTCGCTCGCACCGTCTCCCTCGGCGGCGAGGTCGCGGACGAACGACTCGACGCCCGTCTCGCGGATTTCGACGGCGATGGCCGGCGCGTCGAGGACGACGAGCCCGGGGCGGTGGGCGTCGGGTGCGACGCGGCCGCCGCCGACCGCCGCCACGTAGGGTTCGATACCGGCGCGCTCGCACCGCCGGACGAACGCGCTCGCCTTGTCCGCGGTGACAGTTCCCGTCGACGTCATCCAGATTCGGAGCTCGCGTTTCGCGCCCTCGGGCGTCTTCCCGACAGCGTCCACGTGCACGTCAGGACCGCGGAAGCGGACGCGCGTCTGGTAGCCCCGCGCCCTCCAGACGCGCTCGAAGACGGCGGCGAGTTCGACGTCGGTGCGGTCCGAAACGACCGACGTGAGACGGGGAGCTGTCATTGCGTCCGAGGTGCCGGGCGAGGCTGTTAGGTGTTTGCGCCCGGTTCTCGGCGTTGAGAACGCGCGGCCTCGGGAGCGGGCACGGACGCCGCCTCAGCCGAGGAATCGGACGGCGGCGTCGGCGGCCATGTAGCCGAGCCACTTCGACCACGTCACCACGAACCCGGGGAGGCGGCTGTCGAACGCCCCCGAGACGTAGGCGTACGACCCCGCCGCGCCGGGGAAAATCGTCGTCATCCAGCCATAGTTGAGCGCGATACTCATCGCCAGCAGCCCCGAGAGGACGACGACGAGGATGACGCTCGGTCCCGTCGTCGAACTCGCCGTGCCGAGGGTGACGAACAGCCCCGCGCCGAGGGTGCCCGCGCCACGGTGCTCACCGCGCCGAACAACCCGATGTCCCGCGAGAGGCTCCGTCCGTCGTTCACGTCTATCGATGACATGCTATCACATGGGTCAGTTGTCGCGTAAAGTACCCCTCCCTCTCATGAGTGGGGTGAGCGCCGACCCGTCGGCTTTCGGCCCGGAGAACCGAAACGCGGCGTCAGTAGTCTCCGAGCAGTTTCGATTCGGCTTTCCGGAGGTGTTCGAGGAGCGTCGCCTTCGAGATGTCCAACTCCGCCGCCAGCGACGCCGCGCTCACCTCGCGGGGCCACGTGTAGTAGTCGCGGCGGCGGCCCAACTCGTACACCTCGCGCTGGCGTTCGGAGAGCGCGTCGGTGCGGAACATGCCGCCGCCGTCTTCGGGTGCGGTGATGAGTTCCACGTCGATGTCGGCGTTTCGCTCCGCTCGAATCTCCTCTAGCCGCTCGTGGACCGTCTGGCGCGTCTCGTGGACGAGCACGGTCCAGCGCTCGCGGCCGCCCTCCATCCGAACCGGCTCGTCGGGGATGAACCCGCGGGAGACGAGGGCGTCGTTGATGGAGTTCCCGAGGTCGTAGCGGACGACGATACCGCGGGCCGCGCTCCCCGGCACCCCGGCGTCGCCGTCGTGGTCGTCGGTCTCCCACACCGACTCGGTCAGTGGGGACTCGCGGACGGCTGCGAGCAGGTCGTCCACCTCCTCGACCGTGTCGGCGTAGGCGGTGAAACGCCCGTTGGCGAGGCCGTCTATCTCGTGGACGCCGTAACCGAGCAGGCCGCCGCTCGTCTCCGCGGTCACTTGGAGCGTCCAGCAGTCGGGGTGCCAGATGTCGAGACAGACGCGAACGCCCTGCGCACCCTCTCGTGCCATTCGTTGGCATGGAAGGGTGCTCGCCGGGCAAAAAGGTATCCCACCTGACGCGACGGGCCGCGACGGCCGAGAGGGCGGACGGCCGCGGCAGTCGCGCCCGTCTGCGGCCGGTCGTGGTACCTCGCGGCGTTACTCGATTCGCTCGCGCGCCGCGGCGACGAGCAGCGGGAGCATGATGGTCGCGTCGCCGAGGACCGTCGTGTTGCGGGCGTCCTTCTCCAGTTTGCCCCACGAGCGCGCCTCGTCGAGCGTCGCGCCCGAGAGCCCGCCGGTCGCGGCGGGGTCCATCGTAATCTGGACGCCGTAGTCGTACGCGCCGGGCGTGACGAGCATCGTCTGGAGCGTGAAGTTCTTCGGGACGCCGCCGCCGACGAGGAGACAGCCGGCCGTGTCGGCGTCGTACGCGAGGTCGGTCAGCGGCGTCATGTCGGCCAGCGCGTCCAGCGAGAACGACGAGGTCTGCGAGTACATCCACGCCTGCAAGCCGAGGACGGAGTCCTGCACCGCCGGACAGTAGATGGGCACGTCGGCCTCGTAGGCCGCGGCGGCGACGCCGGCGTCCTCCTCGATTCCCTCGCGGTCGTTGACCTCGCTGTTGGCGCGACCGAGTTCGCGGCAGAGGGCGGCGATGCTGACGGTCCCCTCCGCTTCCAGCGCCGGGAACACCTCGTCGCGAAGGTGCGACTCGAACAGCGCGAAGTGCTCCTGCGGGAGGTAGACGTTGTAGATGCGGTCGACCTCCTCGTCGCGGAGCGTCTCGTCGTGCTCGCGTTCGGTCTTCTCGCCGTGGTGCTCGGCTCCGTGTTCCCGCGAGCCGTGCGAGGGGGAGCTGGACGGGTCCGGATGGGCCCGTCCGTGGTGGTGCTTGCCACCGATGGCCTCGATGGCGTCGTGGGTGAGGTTCGCGCCCGTCGTCACCAGCGCGTCGACGTGGCCGTCGCGGATGAGGTCGGAGACGACCTTGCGCATCCCGGTCGGGACCATCGCGCCGGCCAGCGACATGAACACCGTGCAGTCGTCGTCGGCCAGCATCTCGGCGTAGATGTCGGCGGCCTCGTGTACGTCGGCCGCGCCGATGCCCGCGTGGCCGTACTGCTCGACCAACTCGCCGACGGTCATGCCGCCGCGGACCTCGGCGTGGCCCAGCGGGTCGTGTTGGAACTCCTCGCGGTCCGGCATCTCGTAGCCGTCATCGTCGTGGTCGCTCATGCGAGGGAGTGCGTCGGCCGAGCGTTTGAACGCCCCGGTCCGACGAGGCCGTGCCGCGGGTTGGCAGGCGTTCGCTCGGCCTTACAGCCCGGTCGGATGGCTGACGTACTCGGTTTCGAGCCCCCACTCGTCTGCGAGGTCGCGCAGGCTTCGCACCCCGAACGTCTCGGTCGCGTAGTGGCCCGCGAGGAACACCGAGACGCCGGCCTCGCGCGCCTCGTGGTACACCTTCTGTTTGCCCTCGCCGGTGACGAGCGCGTCGACGCCGCGGTCGATGGCTTCGTCCAGCCAGTCGACGCCGGAGCCGGTGACGACTCCGACCGACGAAAGCTCGTCGGGGCCGAAGTCGAGGACGGTCGTCCCCGCGCTCCCGTCGAGTTCGTCGAGCGCCGCCCGAATCTCGTCGGCCGTCTGCGGCGACTCGAAGCTCCCCGTCTGCCCGATGTGAATCGGGCCGAGCGAGCCGAACGGCTCGGTGTCCCCGAGGTCGAGGTGGTCCGCGACGCCGGCGGCGTTGCCGAGTTCCTGATGGCCGTCAAGCGGGAGGTGCGAGACGTAGAGCGCGAGGTCGCCGCGAACCAGCGGCTCGATGCGGTCGAAGTCGCGGCCGGTCACTCGGTCGAGGCCGCCCCAGACGAGGCCGTGGTGGACGACGAGCAGGTCGGCGTCGGCGTCGAGCGCGGCGTCGATGGTCGCCTCCGCGGCGTCGACGGCGAAGGCGACTTTCTCGACCGATTTCTCGTCGGGGCCGACCTGCAAGCCGTTGGCGCTGGCGTCCACGTCGGCGAAGTCGTCGGTCGCGAGCGTCTCGTCGAGTCGGGCGACGATGTCGGAGAGCTGCATACCGGGGAGTGGTGGCTCGGGGACTTGTAAGGAACGGGACGGTGCGCGGTTCGGTGGTTCGCGATGTCGGCGGCGACGCGCGCGACTCGGCGGTTCGTGGCGACCGTCCAGCGGTCGGCGCTCCGCCCGACCGTCAGTCGCTTACGACCGCCCGGCGGCGTGCGAGAAGACGAACTCCCGGAGGAGCTTCGCCGCCAGCGACGCGGCCTGTCCGTCGTCGCGGTCGTTGACTTCCACCACGTCGAAACCGTCGGCGTGAGGTGCGACCGCTCGGACCACGTCTCGCATCTCCCGGGAGGTGAGGCCGAACGGCTCTTTGGTGCCCGTGCCGGGCGCGAACGCCGGGTCCGCGGCGTCGATATCGACGCTCAGATAGACGGACTGGTCGCCGTCGAACGCCGGCTCCCAGTCGGGGACGGCCTCGGGTTCGACCACCGTCACGTCGTCGGCCGCGGCGCGCTCCCACTCGTCTGGCGAGCCGGTTCGCGCGCCGAGAATCACGGCCTCGTCGACGCCGAGTTCGTCGAGGACGCGGCGGGTGACGGTGGCGTGGCTCCACTCGTTGCCGTCGTACGCGCGGCGGAGGTCGAGGTGGGCGTCGAGGCAGACGAACACGTCGGGGTCGACGCCGGTGACGCCGGCGGCGGTGACGGTGTGTTCGCCGCCGAGGACGACGGGGACGGCGTCGTCCCAGACGGCGTCGCGGACGCTCCCGGCGAGCCATTCGACGTACTCAGGTGCGTCGTCCCACGCGCGGACATCACCCGCGTCGTGGACGCGCAAGTCGGTGAAAAACTGGTCGGTGCGCCGGTCGTAGTCGTCGAACGACCCGGCGAACCGACGGATTCGATTCGGTCCGAAACGGGTTCCGGGTTCGAAGGACGTCGAGATGTCGAGCGGAGCGCCGAGAAGGACGTAGTCAGCGACCTCGCGGTCTGCGGTTGCTCCGGGGAACATCTCTGTGGCCCCCGTTTAGACGATCTTTCGCTGGCCTTCGTACTCGAGGTACTCGATCTCGTCTTCGGGGTTGAGGTCTTCCTCCTCGGGGATGCGCATCGTGAACGTCTGGTACGTCTCGAGGTCCATAATCTGGGCGTCCTCACCGGTGACGGAGACGACCTGACCCTGCTTCCGCTCGATGATGGGCACCCACACCTTCGCGTCGACAGGCTGGGAGAGCGAGCGCTTCTTGCTGTCGAAGACGCCGCGGGCTTCGACGCGCGCCTTCGCGCTGCCGTGCTTGCCCGGCTTGGCGGTACTGTAAGCGTTGATTTTGCACGGCTTTTCTTCCATCATGACGTAGCTTCCTTCTTGGAGCTCGCGCACCTGCTTCTGCTCTTTCGCCATGTCTCTCCGTTATCGGATGGAGGGTATAAACGGTTTGGAACCGTCTTCGCACGCGAATCTCTGCCGTGGAATGCGCGGCCGTCGGCCGGTTCGGTCAGGCGTCTTCGACCGCGTCGACCTCGGCCATCTCCGGGTCGAACCACGTCCCCGTCGCGTCGCGTCTGGCGCGGCTCCCGAGCGCCCCGGACGCGACGTTCGGCAGTGCGAGCGCGAGCATGATGGCGGTCGTCAGCTCGCCGGGCGTCTCGACAAGCGGGATGACGTACTGGAACGGAAAGAGAATCGGCGTCCGTTCGAGAAACGTCAAAAGCACCGACAGCGGCATGAGCAGACAGCCCCAGACGACGCCGGCCATGAGGCCGTGCCAGCCGCCGTCGGCGGGGTCGGTGCCGACGACGTAGCCGGCGAGCGCGCTCCCCGTGACCCCGCCGACGAGCGTGAACTGCCCCGTCATCGCGTAGACGAGCGATTCGGTGCACGCGGCGAGACACACCCCCACGGACACCGCTCGCCACTCCGTCATGACCGAGAGTGTGTCCGCGAGAGCCGATAAACTTACGCGCCCGATTCTCAGCTTTGATTACTCTCTGCGGCGCTCTTTGAGGTTCTGCCGGGTGAACTGCGGCGTCGTCCGGATGCCCCTCCGCGAGCGGAACGACCGCCACAGGAGCAGGGCGACGACGCCCGTCGGTACGCCCGCCGCGCCGACCGCGACGAGGTTCTCCGGGTTCAGCGCGTAGATGATGACTGTCGAGACGAAGCCGAACGACAGGAAGATGCCGTAGATGAGTCGCTTCGCCAGCTTGTCGAGGACGCCGCGGTTGTCCTCCAGCCGGACGTTGAGCGTCAGGTTGTCGCGGTCCGCCCGGTCGAGGACGCGTTCGAGCTTGGGCGGCACGCGGAACAGCGACTGGGCGGTCTTTTGGCCCTGCTGGCCGACGCCCTCGATGATTTTCTGGACGCTCTCCTCGCGGTAGCCCTCCTCGGTCAGGTAGTCGGTCGCCACCGAGATGAAGTCGAACTCGGGGTCGAGCGTGACGCAGACGCCCTCGACGACGCCGGCGACCCGGAGCACGAGCGCGAGGTTCCGCGGGAGCCGAAGCGGGAACTCGTAGATGGTCGATTCGACCTGTTCGAGGATTTGGTTGACGCGGTACTGCTCGATGTCGTCGCCGCGGGCGTCGGCGATGGCGAGTTCCATCACGTCGCCCATCACCTGCCGGTCGACGTTCGGGCTGAGCGTCCCCATCTCGATGAGCGTGTCGAGGATGCCGTCGACGTCCTGGTTGGCGACGGCGATGTAGAACTCCACGATTTTCTCCTGGATGAACGGGTCGACCTCGCCGTGCATCCCGAAGTCGTAGAAGATGATGCGGCCGTCGTCGGTCACGGAGAGGTTCCCCGGGTGGGGGTCGGCGTGGAAGACGCCGTCGTCGACGATCATCTGGAGGTAGATTCGCTGGAGGTTCGTCGCCAACTCCGTGCGGTCGATGCCGCGGTCGTCCAGCGCGTCGATGTCGTTTATCTTGGTTCCGGGGAGGTACTCCATCGTGAGCACCCGGTCGCCGGAGCGCTCGGGAATCGGCTCGGGGATGACGAGCGTGTCGTCGTCCGCGAAGTTCTCCTGAATCTCGACGAGCGTCTCGGCCTCCTCGGCGTAGTCCATCTCCTCGCGGATGGTCTTGGCGAACTCGTCGGCGAGGTTCTCAAGCGAGAACGCCCGCCCCTCACCGATAAAGCGCATGAGAAGCGGCATCGACCACCGAATCACCCGGAGGTCGGCCTCGACGAGGTCTTCGATGCCGGGGCGACGGACCTTGACGGCGACCTTCTCGCCTTCGTACTCCGCGACGTACACCTGACCGAGGCTCGCGCCGCTTATCGGGTCGCTGTCGAACGCGTCGAACGCTTCTTCGACCGGGCCGAGTTCGGCTTCGAGGACGGCCTTCGACTCGTCCCACGGCGCGGCCGGCACGTCGTCTTGGAGGCTGCCGAGCACCTCGATGTACTCCGGCGGGAGGATGTCGGGGCGCGTCGACAGGAGCTGTCCGAGCTTGATGAACGTCGGCCCGAGCGTCAGTAGCGACTCCAGGAGGACGTCGGCGCGCTCGACGCGCATCTCGGTCGTGACGCGTCGGCCGCCGCCGAACAGGAGGTACTTCCGCTTGTCACGGGTGTACGCGACGATGAGCGGAAAGAACTGATACAGGACGACGAGGAACCGCCAGTAGGCGCGGAGGTTGACCAGCGTGACCACCCGCCTCGTCAGGCGTCTTCGTCGCCGGTGGTAATGGGGATGGTCCGCTCGGAGGCGGCCTCGCGCTTGGGGAGCCGGATTTCCAGCGTCCCGCGTTCCATCGACGCCTCGGCCTCGTCGGCCACGGCGTCAGGCGGGAGGGGAACTTCGGCGTCGAGGAACAGCGGTCGTTCCTCGCGGACGTAGTCGAACTCGGCGGGAAGCTGTTTGTCGCGTCGCGCTTCGACGACCAATCGGCCTTTCTCGACCCGAAGCTCCGCCGTCTCGGCGGTCACGCCCGGGAGGTCGAGGACCAAGAGGTAGGCCGTCTCGGACTCCAACAGGTCGGCGAACACCGCGTCCGGGAGGTCGGACAGCGCGTCGCGCAGTGCTGACATGAACGCTCATAGGGAGCCGGGGTCGAAAAACCCGGCGGTCTCGCGCGCTCGCGCGAGCGCGAGACACCATCGTCCGGTTCTGGAATCGCCAGCCGCCGCGCCCGAGGCCGACGCTTTTTGCCCCCCGAACCGAAGGGTCGGTATGAACCACGACGACCGACGCACGGCCGGGTTCAAGCAACGAACGCGGCTGTCGGACGCCCGCGAGGAACTTCTCGCGGCGGCGACGCCGCACGACCGAACCGTGCGCCGACCGCTCGCCGAGGCCGACGGCCGGGCGCTGGCCGAGGACGCGGTCGCCCCCGCCGACGTGCCCGGCTACGACCGCGCCGCCATGGACGGCTACGCCGTCCGCGCGTCGGACACTTTCGGCGCGAGCGGCCGCTCACCGAACGTCCTCCGAATCGTCGACGGCCCGGTCGAACCGGGGACCGCCGCCCGCGTCCACACCGGCAGCGACGTGCCCGACGGGGCCGACGCCGTCGTGATGGTCGAACACACCGAGCGCCTCGGCGACGAACTCGAAGTGTTCGACGCGCTCGCGGAGGGCGAGAACGTCGGGGAGCGCGGCGAAGACGTCCGCGAGGGAACCCCGCTGTTCGAGGCCGGTCACGAGCTTCGCCCGTCGGACATCGGCCTGCTTCGCTCCGTCGGCGTCGAGGAGGTGACGCTGTTCGAGCGCCCCCGCGTCTCCGTCATCCCGACCGGCGAGGAGCTCGTCGAGTCCGACCCCGGCCCCGGCGAGGTCATCGAGACCAACGGCCTGACCGTCTCCCGGCTGGTCGAACGCTGGGGCGGCGAAGCGAGCTACCGCGACATCGTCGTCGACGACGCCGACCTGCTCCGCGAGGCCGTCGAGTCCGACCTCGACCACGACGTTGTCGTCACCACCGGCGGGTCGTCGGTCGGTGAACGCGACCTCATCCCCGAGGTCATCGACGATATCGGTGAGGTGTTGGTCCACGGCGTCGCCCTCAAACCCGGCCACCCCGTCGCGGTCGGCGTGGTCGAGGGCACGCCCGTCGTGATGCTTCCCGGCTACCCGGTCGCCTGCGTCGTCAACGCCTTCCAGTTCCTCCGACCGGTGCTGAAGCACGTCGGCTCGCTCCCCGAGCGCCCCCTGCCGACGCAGGAGGCGACGCTCACCAGAAAACTCCCGAGTTCCCCCGGCACGCGGACGTTCGCCCGCGTCAAACTCGACGCGTCGGGCGACGAGCCGACCGCCGAGCCGACCCGGACGAGCGGGTCGGGCATCCTCTCCAGCGTCGCGCTCGCGGACGGCTGGGTCGTCGTCCCCGAGGAGATAGAGGGCTACGACGAGGGCGACACGGTCGCCGTCGAGGGCTGGGAGTGGTCCGCATGAGAAAGCAGTTCCGCGACCTCGCCTCCCCCGAGGACGCCCGCGAGGCCATCGCGTCGCTCGACCTGACGCCCGACGCCGAGACCGTGGCGCTCGACGACGCCCGCGGCCGCGTCCTCGCCGAGCGCATCGACGCCGAACTCGACGTGCCCGGCTTCGACCGCGCGAGCATGGACGGCTACGCGGTCCGCGCCCGCGACACCTTCGGCGCGGACGAGTCCGACCCGGTCGAACTCGACCTCGCCGGAGCGGTCCACGCCGGCACCGAACCGGACGTGGCGGTCGACTCCGGAACCGCCGTCGAAATCTCCACCGGCGCGGTGATGCCGCCGGGCGCGGACGCCGTCGTCATCGTGGAACGAACCGAGGAGCGAGACGGCTCGCTCGTCGTCTACTCGTCGGTCGCCCCCGGCGACAGCGTGATGCCCGCCGGGACCGACATCGCCGCCGGCGCGCGCGCCCTCGGCCCCGGGACGCGCCTGACGCCCCGCGAAATCGGCCTGCTGTCGGCGCTCGGCGTCGACGAGGTTCCGGTCCGCGGGAAGCCCACCGTGGGCATCGTCTCGACCGGCGACGAACTCGTCCGGCCGGGCGACGAACTACGCCCCGAGGCGGGCGAAATCTACGACGTGAACTCCTACACCATCGCCGCGGGGGTCGAGGAGGCCGGCGGCGTGCCGAAGCTCTACCCCCACGCGGGCGACGACTACGAGGAGATGGAGCGCCTGCTTCGGCGGGCGGCCGACGAGTGCGACCTCGTGCTCTCGTCCGGCTCCACGTCCGCGAGCGCGGTCGACGTCATCTACCGCGTGGTCGAAGAGCGCGGCGAACTCCTGCTGCACGGCGTCTCCGTCAAGCCCGGCAAACCCATGCTCGTCGGCACGCTCGGGGAGGGGAGCGCCTACATCGGCCTGCCGGGCTACCCGGTGTCGGCGCTCACCATCTTCCGGACGTTCGTCGCGCCGGCGGTCCGCGACGCCGCGGGCCTTCCGGAACCCCGGACCGCGACGGTCGAGGGGACGATGGCCGCCCGCGAGCGGTACGCAGAGGGCCGGACGCGGCTCATGCCCGTCGGACTCGTCGCCGACGGCGACGGCAACACGCTCGTCTACCCCGTCGACAAGGGGTCCGGCGCGACGACGAGCCTCGTCGAGGCCGACGGCGTCGTCGAGGTCCCGGCCGACGTGGAGTACCTCGCGGAAGGCGAGTCGGTGACGGTCCACCTGTTCTCGCCCGACGTTCGCGCGCCGGACCTGCTCGGCGTCGGCGAGGACGACCCCGCGCTCTCGCGCGTCCTCGACCGCGTGTCGTCGCCGCGGTATCTCCCGTTCGGCTCCCGCGAGGGCCTGCGACGGCTCCGAGACGGTATCTCGGACGTGGCCGTCGTCGCGGGCGACCGGGGCGACGCCATCGACGACATCGACGCGGTCGAACTCGGCTCGTGGACCCGCGAGTGGGGCCTCGTCGTCCCCGCCGGCAACCCCGACGGCGTGTCCGGCCTCGCGGACCTCGTGGACGACGACCTCCGCTTTATCAACCGGGATTCGAACTCCGGCCTGCGGACCGACCTCGGCAACGCGGTCGCCGCCCTCGCCGACGAGCGCGGGACGACCCGCCACGAACTCGTGGAGTCAATCGAAGGGTTCGACCGCGGGACGAAGGCGTTCGAGAGCCCGGCGCGGACGGTCGCCGCCGGCCGCGCCGACGCGGGACTCGGCCTCCGCGCGACCGCCGACTTGCTCGGACTCGACTTCGTCTCGCTCGGGACACAGCCGGTCGCCGTCCTCGCGAATCCGGCCCGGATCGAGAAACCCGGCGTCGACTCGCTCCGCGACGCGCTCGCGGCGAGCGACGATGCCTTTGCCGACCTCGCAGGGTTCGAGAGGGGCCAAACACCCCGGTAACCCTTTAGAAAGTCGCCGCGAGCGGTTCAGATAGTCGCGTTCCGCTGAAGTATAAACTAAGTGGAACGTTTTTATCCACGTAGCGTGTATAACTGGTATATGAACCGCCCGCTAAAGGTCCTACACGTCGACGACGACCCCGAGATGCTCGCCCTCTCGGCCGCCGCGTTCCGCCAACTCGACGCCGTCTCCTTTCTCACCGCCGAGACGGCGACGGAGGCGCTCGACGTCATCGCCGCCGAGTCGGTCGACTGCGTCGTGAGCGACTCGCTCGTCCTCCCCAACGGAGTGCCGCTCGTCAAGGCCGTCCGACAGGAGCACGCGGACATCCCCATCCTCCTGTTCACGGCGAAAGAATGGCCAGAGGTTGCCGATGTCGCCTCGACCGCCGGCGTCACCGAGTACGTCCAGAAGGCCGGCCCCGGCGACCTCGCGACGGTCCTCCAGCGCGTGCGCGGCATCGTCGACGACGACAGCGCTGACTCCGCGCTCGCCGTCGGCGCCTCCGCGGTCACGCAGGCCCTCGAAGACCACGCCGACGCGGCCGCCGAGGCCACGTTCGGCCTCGACGATAACTGGGAACTCGTCGGGCAATGGTTCGGTGACGAGGAACTCGGCATCGTCATCGTGGAAGCCGTCGAGTCTTACGGCGGACTCTCGGCCATCGAGACGCCGCTGTACGAGTACATCGACACCGACGCGCTCGAAGAACTGCTCCGACCCGTCGTCGAGGACGAAGAGCGCCCCGGCATCGAGGTCCGGTTCCCGTACGAAGACGTTCAGGTCGCCGTCACGAGCACCGGCGACATCTTCGCCCGCCCGACGCCCGAACACACGCTGTCCTGAGCGTCGACTCTTCTCGGCCGCTGCCCCCGCGATTCCCGTGGACTCTGTCTCTGTGAGCGGAATCGGCCGACCTATCCGGAGCGAACGAGGTCGTCGAAGCTCTCGACGCGGTACTCCCCGAGCACGCAGCGCCCGCGGTGTTCCGGACCGTGGCGCTCGACGTGGATGCCGTCCAAACCGGCGTTCCACGCGGCCCCGATGTCGCTTTCGCCGTCGCCGGCGAGCACGCCCGCGGTGCCGCCGTCGGTCAGGAGCCGGTCGTCCAACCCCAGCCCGCCGATAGCCCGCCGCACCGGCGCGGCGTCGGGTTTCCACCCCGTCTCCTCGGTGCAGCAGACGACGGTGTCGAACCAGTCGCGCACGTCGAGATGGTCCAACACGGGGTCGGTCAGGAACTGCTGACAGTGCGTGACGATGCCGACCGGCCGGCCGGCGGCGTGAATCTCCTCGATGAGGCGCTCGGCGTCGTCGTGGAGGTACGTCACTTCGGCTCGCTTTACGGGGTCTTCCTCGCGGTGGAACGCGGGCCAGAACTCGGCGGGGTCGATGCCCCACTCGCGGAGCATCGGGTCGCGCGCGCCGCCGAGTCCGTGCCAGACGGTCTCGGCTTCGCGGTCCGTGAACTGACGACCCAGTCGGTCACCGACGCGGTCGAACACGTCGCGCGTGTACGACCACTCGGCGTCGACGAGGGTTCCGTCGAGGTCGAACAGCCAGAAATCGTAGTCATCGGCGACCATTCGGACAATACAGTACGTCAGGCGTGGATAAATGTCTTGCCCCGCGTCACGAATCGCTCGATTCGACGCGAATCGCGCTCCCGAAGTACTTGTGGAGCACCTCGCGGACCGAGTCGGCGTTGAACGCGTCGAGGTCCGCGGCGACGGCCTCGCGGAACGCGTCCAGCGACGCCTCGTCGGCCCGGACCTCGGAGAACGAACACGAGACGACGGGGGCGTCGAGCCACGACGACGCGAGGTCGCGGGCGTGCCGCTCGTCGTTCACCTCGCCGCGCCACAGCGCGTCGCGGAACAACAGCCAGCCCTCCTCGCCGGGCGGCGGCGGCGTGATGCGGACCGTCGTCTCGAACTCCCGCGGGTCGGTCTCGACACCGGCGGCGGCGTCGAGGCGGAAGCGAACCCGGAAGACGTAGGTGAGTTCCGCGGTCTCCCCGTCGCTCACAGCTCGTCGTCGAACAGGTCAGCGAGTCGGAGGTCCTTATCCGTGATGCCGCCTTCCTCGTGGCTCGTGAGGCGGACTTCGACCTCCTGGTACCGAATCGTTATCTCGGGGTGGTGGAACTCCTCTTCGGCCACCTCGCCCACGCTGGCGGCGAACGCCACGCCGTCGAGGTAGTCGTCGAACTCGTAGACGCGGACGATTTCGTCGCCGTCGCGTTCCCAATCCGACCCGAGCTGTGCGTCGATTTCGTCGTCCGAGAGCAGCTCTGCCATGCCGAACCCGTCGGGTGGCACCCCGATAAGGATTCTGCCGGATTGTCAGGTGTCGCCCGCGCGGACGACGAACCGCGGCCCCGTCAGGAGCCGTCGTCGCTCGCGGTCGCGGCCGCGGACGACGCGTCCCGTCACCGAGACCTCGTCGCCGCGGGCGACGACCCCCGTCACTTCCTCGCCGCCGAACGCGACGTGCCCGCCCGGCGGGACGCGAACCCGAACCTCGCCGGTCGCGTCGCGGAGGACGAACGGGCGCGTCGCACGGCCGACGACCGGCCGACCGCCGTCCCCTCGTCGGCCGTCGCCGGCGCTCGCCTTGCCCCGCCAGACCTCGACCGCCGGCCCGTCGCCCGCGACGCCCGCGACCGTGCCGACGACGGTCGCCCGAGCGACGCCGTCGAGGTCGTGAACTCGTCGTTCCGGGGTCGCCCCGACGAGGCGGCGACGCGCTCGCGCCCGGAGGCGGTTCACGAGACGCCGGCCGACGGCTGGGAACGCGCTGGCCGCGGCTCCTCGGTGGTCGGCGTCGAAACGGGAGCCACACACGAGGCTCGTCGCTTTCGGTCGGCGTGGTAACATCGTCGCGGAGTGGTCCCGCGTTCGGATAAGAAGGTTCGGTCGTCGGCCGCTTCGGCCGCCGTCAGTCGTCGGAGAGCTGTTCGAGAACGCGCCGCGGGACCTCGCCTTCGAGCGCCTCGCGGTCGAGGTCCTCCGGCGGCTCACCCGAAAACTCGATGGACGGCTCGGACGGCCCGGCCGACTCCGACGCCCCGAGGTCGCCGAAGTCGGGATTGAACAGCTGCATGGCGGTCTGGATGGTCGTCCAGTCGTCGTCGCCGGCGGCGTCGCGGAGGCTCTTGGTCGGCGCGGCGAGGATTTGGCCGACGAGCGCGTCCGCGAGCGACTCGACCGTCTCGCGTTGCTCGTCGGTGAGGTCGCCCTGCGATTCGAGCTTCGACAGCGCCGTCGACACCTCGCGGCGCTTGACGTGCTCTGCGGCCTCGTACATCGAACTGATGGCCTCGTCGGCGCGCTTGCGCTTGTAGGCGGCGAGCAGGCGGTCGAACTCCTCGTCTATCATCGCCTCGACCTCGCTGGCGGCGCGCTCGCGGCGCTCCGCGGTCCGGTCGGTCACCGTCTCCAAATCGTCGATGTCGCGGACGCGGACGCCGGCGAGGTCGCTGGCGTCGGGGTCGATGTCCCGCGGCTGGGCGATGTCGATGAGCATCGTCTCGCCGGCGTCGTCCAACTGGTTCGGGGTGACGACGTAGTCGGGGCTGCTCGTGGCCGTGATGACGAGGTCGGCGTCGCGGAGGCGACCGCCGAGGTCGCCCAGTCCGACGGCCTTCGAGACGCCCGGCACCTCGCGGGCGAGGTGGCGGGCGTTGGCGACCGTCCGGTTCGCGACGACGAGGTCGCCCACGTCGACCGACGCGAGCGCCTTCGTCGCGAGCGTGCCCATCTCGCCGGCCCCGACGACGAGGGCTTCGACCTCCCCGATGGGGGCGTCGAGTTCGGCCCGCGCGAGCCTGACGGCGGCGCTCCCGAGGGAGACGGCCCCCTCGTTGATGGCCGTCTCGTCGCGGGCGCGCTCGCCGACGTGGACGGCCTTCATGAGCGCGTCTTCGAGCATCGGACCGATGGCGTCCTGTTCGCGGGCGGCCTCGATGCCGGCTTTGACCTGTCCGAGAATCTGGTCCTCGCCGAGGACGAGCGATTCGAGCCCCGACGCCACGCGCATGAGGTGGCGCAGGGTCTCTTCGTGGTCCATGTGGCGGACGCTCCCGTCTCGAACGTCGGGAGCGAAATCGTCGAGCGCGCGGCGGCCGTCGGCCGCGTCGTCGGTGACGACGTACGCCTCGGCGCGGTTACACGTCTGGAGCGAGAACGCCTCGGAGACGCCGTCGCGGGCGAGGAGTCGCTCGACGACGGTCTGAACGTCGTCGCTCGACGCGGCTTCTATCTCGCGAACGCTGGCCCGGTCGTGGGCGACGCTCACACCGGAGATGACGCCCGAATCTCTCATGAATCACCTCGCTGTGTGTCTCGTATCACGCGCGCTGCCTCTTGGCGGGGATTTGCATCGCCGGTACGTAAAGCCTTCCAAACCGACGGGTCTCGCACGACCGCGCGAATCGCATCACGGCGCTCGGCCGGCGACCGGTCGGACGCCTTGAGCTCCGCCCGAAGCTCCGCGGTCAACGCGGCCATCTCGCCGGCTCCCGCCAACTCGGCTTCGACGCGCTCTCGGAGGTGCTTCGAGAGCGCCGGGCTCGCCCCGCCGGTCGTAATCGCGACCGACACGTCGCCGTCCTCGACGGTGGCCGGGACGACCACGCTCCCCGCGTCGCGCTCGCCGCTCCGGTCGGCCCGGTTGACGAGTGCGCCGGCGTCTCGGGCGGCTGCGACGACCGCGTCGTTCACGTCGTCGTCGTCGGTCGCCGCGACGACGAGCGCCGGGGCGAACCGTTCGACCCAGTCGGAAACCTCGTCGGGCGCGGGGGCCGCCCGGACGCGTTCCGCGTCGCCGAAGTCGCGGTCAGCGAACGCGGGGCTGACGACGACGGTCCGCGCCTCGCGGGCGAACCGGCGGGCCTTCCGCGCGCCGACGGGCCCCCCGCCGAAGACGACGACCGTCTCGTCGGAGAGGTCGTGGACCAGCGGAATCATCTCACTCCGTGTTCGCCTCGGCTCGTTCGTCCAGTCTGATTCCCGTCTTCTTCAGGATGCGCGTCGAAAACAGGGTGTCCCAGTCGTCGTCGCCCACGTCCCAGTAGTCGCTCATGACCTCGCGCACCTGCTCGATGCGGGCTTCGCTTTCCGCCTCGGAGCGGCCGTGGGTCATGGCGAAGAAGTTGTACGGCCAGACGCCCTCGTGTCGCGGCCGGCGGTAGCAGTGGGTGA
The DNA here is from genome assembly GCF_003665865.1 of Haloferax sp. Atlit-109R. Lineage (NCBI taxonomy): Archaea > Methanobacteriati > Methanobacteriota > Halobacteria > Halobacteriales > Haloferacaceae > Haloferax > Haloferax sp. Atlit-109R. The sequence continues at coordinate 579,556 of NZ_QPLO01000002.1, read as the reverse complement.
CGAAGTCCAGCGAGGCGATTTCGGGGCCGACCTCCATCACGAGGTCGTCGGGGACGTTCCAGACCGTCATCCCGTTTTCCGAGTAGCCGAGCGCGTAGTGGTTCGGGATGACGCCGACGCGGCGGACCTTCCCCTCCAGATTGAACCGCTTGATGGTCTCGACGACCCACGCCGGCTCCTGTCCGATGGCCGCCGCCACGTCGGCGTAGGGCGTCTCCGTAATCGGCAGGCCGCCCTGAATCTCCATGACGAGGTCGCGCTCGTCGGGCGTCAGGGTGCGCGCGTCCGTCGGCTCCACGTCGGGGCCGAGCTGTGAGAGGTCGAGGTCGCCGTCCGAGATGGGACCGTCGAGGAGGAACTTCGCGCCGACGTGGAACTCGTGGCGCTTGGGCATGTTGTACGTCGCTTGGCCCGTCTCGTCCTCGATGTCACCGAGCACCTCCTCGACCCGCGACTCGTCGGCGACCGAGACGACGAACCACATGTTCAGGTGGGGATGCTCGCGCTCGTAGTTGTGCGCGACCTCGCGGTGGTCGTTCACCTGCTCGGCCACCTCGTCGAATCGCTCGGGCGGCGCGTGCATGGCGACGAGCGTCGCCGTGCCGCCGATTTCCTCGGCGTTGACGAGCGCGCCGAACCGCGAGAGAACGCCCTCCTCGTCGAGCGTCCGCACCCGCTCGCAGAGGTCGGCCGCCGACACGTCCACCCCGCGCTCGCGGAGCGCGGCCGCCGCTGGCTCGAAGGGACGTTCGACGACGGGGAAGCCGCCCTGGAAGGCGTTGACGATGGCGCGGTCGAGACGAGAGAGGTCCGCGTCCGCCTGTATCATGGGCGTCACTCGGGATGCGAGGCGGATAAACGCCTCGCTTGTTCTCACCGCGGCGAACAGACCCGAACGCCCGGCGAGCCGTCCGTGAACGCTCGACGCGGGCGGCGCGAGCGCCCGGCCCGTGGGTAAAAAAGGACGTTCGAGCGTCGAGGGGTCGCGGCCCGCCTCAGGGGGCCGACTTAGGGAACCGGCGTGACGCGGTCGATGTCGTCGAGCGCTTCGAGTCCCTCGACGATGGCGTCCTGGTCGGCGATGGCCTCGTAGTAGAACACGAGGTCGAACGTGCCGTCGCGGACGAGCTGTTGGCACTCCCAGACGAACTCGTCGTCCTCGACCGAGAGTCCCTGGAACTGGTTCGACGAGAAGTCGGTGTCGTCGTTGCCGGCGTAAATCCACGCGTCGCCCTTCCCCGCGTGCTCCGCGATGACATCGTTGATTTCGACGGTCAGCTCCTGCATCTCCAGGTCCTCGCGACTGGTGAGGTCGGTGTGGACGATGGCCCCGACGAGTTCGATATCGCCGGGTTCGAGCAGCGCGAGGGTCCGCTGGTAGAGGTCCTCGTCGATGGTCTCGCTCATGTCCGAGTCTTCTCGGGGAGGTACAAACGGGTGGCGATTCGTCGCCCGCCGCACCGTGCGACGGTGTAACCCACAAGACACATTGCCCCGGGAGACGACCGGCGGTATATGTTCGGGTGGGTCCGACGCGGCTTTCGACGCGCCTACGAGCGGGTGCTCGACCGGGAGATAGACGACGGACCGACCCACGTCGCCATCATTCAGGACGGCAACCGCCGGTACGCCCGGAAGAACGGCGACGACGCCCCCGACGGCCACAAGGCCGGCGCGCAGACGACCGAGGACGTGCTGACGTGGTGCGAGGAACTCGGCATCGAGGAGCTGACGCTGTACACCTTCTCGACCGAGAACTTCGACCGCCCGGAACACGAGCGCGAACCCCTCTTCGACCTCATCGAGGACAAGCTCTACGAGTTCGCCGACTCCGAGCGCGTCCACGACCGCGAGGTCGCCGTCCGCGCCATCGGTGAGGTCCACCTGCTCCCCGACCGCGTCCGCGACGCCGTCGAGTACGCGGAGTCCCGGACCGCCGACTACGACGGCTTCACCCTCAACATCGCCCTCGCGTACGGCGGCCGGGCGGAACTCCTCGGGGCCGCCCGCGACGTCTGCCGGGCGGTCGAGCGCGGCGACCTCTCGCCCGACGAGGTGGACGTGTCGGCGGTCGACCGCCGCCTGTCCAGAAAACCCGTCCGCGACGTGGACCTCATCATCCGCCCCGGCGGCGACGAGCGCACCTCGAACTTCCTGCCGTGGCACGCCAACGGCAACGAGGCCGCGGTCTACTTCTGTGCGCCCTACTGGCCGGAGTTCTCGAAGGTCGACTTCCTGCGCGGCATCCGCACCTACGAGTCCAGAGAGCAGTCGTGGCAGCGCACCCGGACCGAGCGCGCCGTCACGCTCGTCCGGGCCGTCGCCGAAGTCGAGTTAGAGGACGCCCGCACGGTCGCGGGTCGCCTCCGCGAGCAACTCCCCTCGTCCGGGGCCGACGAGGTGTCCGCCGAGTTGGCGAAGCGGACCGACGAGACGGCCGACTGAGTCGGCCGTCCGAACTGTTTTCGCGGCTATTCGTCGCCCTGCGCAGCCCCGGCGTCGACGACGCGGCCGTAGAACAGTATCGCGTCCGTCGGCCTGTCGCGGATGCAGAACAGGAACGGTCGGTCGAACCGGAGTTCGCCCCAGCTCGGCGGCAGCGACGATTCGACGACGACGCCCGTGGCCGCCGCGGCCTCGGTCCCCTCCTCGTCCACGGAGACGAACGACTTGTGGAACACCTCGTCGATGGCGAGACCTGACCCGTCACCCTCGGTCATGCCGCCGAAGTCGGCATCCGGGCCGAACGCGGCGGGCATCCCGAGATCCGACAGCGCCTCCGAGAGTTGGACCTCGGTCTCGAACTCGAACCGCGGGAGCACGACGTCCCCGATTCGCTCTCGCATCTCCTCGAAGACGCCGAACAGTCGGCTCGCGGTCAGACTTTGTTCGAACGACTCGAACTCGCCTTCGTCCGGGAGCAAAAGCACCATCGACACGTCCCGGCCGACGTACGGGAGTTCGACGGCCTGCGCGCTCGGGAAGTCGGCGTAGTTCGCCTTGAGTTCCTGCCGCATGAGCGGCACCGTCGACTCGGACCCGTCCAGCGCGGTGAACGTCCCGTCCTCGGTGTCCTCGGAGTCGAACGTGTGCGCCCACTGCGCCATGAAGTAGATGGCGTTGGTGAGCACGAGCGCCGTGTCGGGCGTGACGGAGCCAGCCGGAAGCAAGTCCTCGATTCGGCCCTCGGTCTGGTCGGCGACCCACTCGTTGATTCGTTCCCGCTCGCCGTCCGGCTCGCCGGCGAAGTCGGCCCGTCGAAGCCCGGCCCCGTAGTTCGATTCGAGGCTGTCGAGGAACGCGTCCGAGAACGCGAACCCCTCGCGCCCCCACAGGGCGTTCGCCACGGCCAATCGGAAGGCGTCGGCTTCGCCGCCGTCGATTGGGGCCCGAGCCGTCTCTCGCTCTTCGAGCGCCGCCCGTAGGTCTGCGAACGCCGGGTGAACGTCCTCGCCGAGCGTGTAGCGGAGCGTCGCTTCCATCTGTTCGCGGGTCTTCCCGCGAGCGCCCGCGTAGGTCATCGCCAACGCGACGGAGATGCTGTACGGCGAGAGGAACTGGTTGCCGCCCTGTTCGGACGCGACCTGTTTGTGCAGGTCGAGGGCGAACTCGGCGTTGCCGGCCGCGAGCGCGGCGAGTCGCTCGTCGTCCACGCTCGGTTCGCCGGTCGGCGGTTCGTCGTTCGGGGTCTCTGTCGGCGCGTCCGTGGTCGCAGTCGCGGTGGTCGTCGTCTCGGTCTCGGTCTCCGCGGACGACTGCCCGTCGCCCGTACAGCCGGCTATCGTCGCGGCGGCGAGCGCCCCCGACAGCGCCAGCATCTCGCGGCGGTTCATGTTGGAGCGTTCAACTGTCTAACAATATGTCTTCTGTACGCACAAACGGCTCTTTGAGAGACGGCACCGGGTCACGTCAGCGGTTGAATCCGCCGCCGGAACGTCCGCCAGCAGAACCATGCCAGCAACGCGGCGCTCTGCCCGAGCACGACGGCGACGACCCGGGCTTCGTACCGCGGCCCCAACAACAGTATCGCCCCGCCGTAGGTGACGGTCGGAACCCACGAGCGCCAGCCCTCGTAACGCGATTCGAGGAACAGCCACGGCGGGACGACAGCGACGCCGACGAGCGCCCACGGCCAGTCCGGCTGGGCGGGCTGATTGAGCCAGAGAACGAGCGGCACTGTGAGCGCGAACATGACGTGTCCGTCTTCGAGCCACTCGCTGGCCGGCGGTGGCGGCGGGAGAAGGTCCGTTCTGTCGGTCGAGGTGGAGGGCATTAGGGACGTGTTGCCATTCAATCAACATATGTGTGCGGTCGAGGAGGACGCGTCGGCAACGCCGCCACGCGATTCGCCCTAGCGGCCGAACTTCTGTCGCACTCTTCGAGCGCGACAACGGTTGGCCGATTCGCTGACGCTCATCGGCCAAACCTCCGCTGGCGGTCCTGATAGTCCCGCAACGCCCGCAGGTAGTCCCGCTTCCTGAAGTCCCGCCAGTTCACGTCGGTGAAGTAGAGTTCCGCGTACACCGACTGCCAAATCATGAAGTCCGACAGGCGCTCCGCGCCCGTCTTGACCACGAAGTCGGGTTCGTCGGGGAACACGAGTCGCTGTTCGATGTCCGCGGCGTCGATGTCGTCGGGGTCGAGCGCGCCCTCGTCGACCCCCTCGGCCAGCGACTGCACCACCGAGGCGAACTCGCGTTTTCCGCCGAGGCCGATGCTGACCTGCACGGGGGCGTCGGCGCGCTCGGTGTCGCCCGGCTCGCGAAGCTCGACTCGGTGCGGAACGTCGAGGTCGCGGAGTTCGCGGGCGAGCGTCGGGACGACCGCCTCGTCGAGGACGCTCACGGAGATGGTGACGCGGTCGCTCCCGAACTCGAACGCCCAGCCGACGAACGCTTCCAGCGTGTCGTACGCGCCCTGTTCCAGCAGGTCGCGCTCGGTGATGACGAGCGCGACGTGCTCGGGGGCGTCGGCGTCGTCGAGGCGGAACCGGAGGGCGAGATAGGAGTCGTACAGTCCCACGGGAATCGTTCTCGCGGCGATTCTCCTAACGCTTCGGGTTCGGCGTCGGCCCGAGATTCCGCCCCTCGGCACCGGCCCGCAGACCCGCGGTTGTGCGGTCGTCGGTGATGTCGGGAGGGTTAAGTGCGCGTCGGGGATACCGAATGGTGTGACTTCCACGGTACGGCGAGCGGGCGGGTTCGCGGTCGTCGGGACGTTGGCCCTCGCGGCCCCCAGTCTCGGCGCGGCCGCGTTCGCGCCCTTCGCCGCAGTCGCGCTCTTGGCGGCGTTCGTCGTCGACGACGGCCCGCTGTTCGAGCTGTTCGCGCGCCCCGGCGACCGGCAGGACGGCCGGCTCAACGGGCTCGCCGGGTTCGCGCTGGCCGCGACCGGCCTCGCCCTCTTGGCGACGGTCCCGCGCGTCACGATGCCGCTTTCGGTGTTCGCCGCCGCGGTGTTGATACTCGCCTACGGCAACCTCGGCGCGCGACTGGTGGATTCGAGAACGTCCGACGAGTCGCTTCGCGCGGCGGGCTTCGTCGCGGCCGCGGTCCTCGCAGGGACCGCGGGACAGGCGGCAATCGCGTCGCTGACGGGCGAGGCGATGCTCTTCGCCCGATTCACCCTGCTCGCGGCCGTCGGCGGCCTCGTCGGCGCGGTGCTCCGGACGGCCCTCTACGAGCGCGACGACCCGCTCGTCATGCTCTCTATCGGGCTCGTCCTCTGGGGCGTCGAGGTGCTCGCGGGGCCGGTATCACCGACGCAGACCGGCGTCGCGCTCGCTCTCACGGTCGCGCTCGGCTACGCCGCCTACGCCCTCGGAACGGCCTCCGTCGCCGGCATGATAACCGGCGTGCTCCTCCTCCTCTTCGCGGTCGTCTTCGGCGGCTTCGGCTGGGCGCTCGTGCTCGTCTCCTTCTTCGGCGTCGGCGCGCTCGCCACCAAGTTCCGGTACGACAGCAAGGCCGAACGCGGCGTCGCCGAGGACAACGACGGCGCTCGCGGCACCGGCAACGTCCTCGGCAACTCGGGGGTCTCGCTCGTCTCCGTCGTCGGCTACGCCGCGGCGCAAACCCTCGGCTATCCGTTCGTCAGCGACCTGCTCGTCCTCGCGTTCGCCGGGTCGGCCGCCGCCGCGATGAGCGACACCCTCTCCAGCGAAATCGGCGGGCTGTTCGACCAGCCGCGGCTCATCACCTCGCTCAAGCCCGTCCCGGCGGGGACCGACGGCGCGGTGACGTGGCAGGGCGAGGTCGCCGGCGCGGTGGGCGCTGCCTTCGTGGCCGGCGTGAGCGTGCTGGTGCTCCCCATCCCGGCTCAGACGGCCGCCATCGCGATTCTCGCCGGCGGCCTCGTCGGCATGACCGTCGATAGCCTCCTCGGCGCGACGGTCGAAGGGGCCGGCCTCGGCAATCAGGCGGTCAACTTCCTCGCCACGTTCGCCGGCGCGCTGGGCGCGGTCATCGTCTGGATTCCGCTGTGACGGGGGGACACGGCCGTGACGGGGGCGACGCCGACGTGGCGGGCGTTCGACCCGCCCGCGACACCGACCTGCCGGCCGTCGAGTCGCTCCAGCGATTCGTCTCTCATCCGTCGCCCGGCCTCTTGGACGCGTGGCCCGCCGTCGGTACGCTGCTCGTCGCCGTCGGCGCCGACGACCGGCCGGTCGGCTACCTGCTCGGCGTCGGCGCGCACCTGACCGAACTCGCCGTCTCGCCGGACCACCGGCGCGAGGGGCGCGCCACCGCGCTCGTGGAAGCCTTCCGCGACGCGCACCGCTCGGGCGCTGACGCGGCTGACGCGCCGCTCACGTTGTTGGTCCATCCGGAGAACGACGGCGCGCGCGCCTGCTACGAGGCGCTCGGGTTCCGGCGGGACGCCCGCGTCCCCGACGCGTTCGACGGCGACGACGGGCTTCGGCTCGTCCTCGACTGATTGCGGCCGGTCGCCTCGGTCGATGTCGCGGTGTGGCTTGTCCCGTCGGGTCTTCAGTCGCTTCAGTCGAGGAGCTGGTCCGCGGTTCTGACGCGGACGCTGACGGGCTTTTTGACGTACTCGCCGGCCGAGCGCGCCACGACGTGCCCGACGCCGCGCTGGGCCGCGATGTCGACGAGTTTCTGACTCGCCTCGCCGTCGACGACGACGATTGCCGGGGCGGGGTCGGCGTACTCGACGGTGTCGTAGACCTTCTCGACCGCGACCTCGTCGTCGATGTCGAGGCCGTCGTTCAGGAGGCGTGCCATGCCGCTCTCGTCGGCGATGACCGCCTGCACGTGGTCGGTGAGCGAGGGTCGCTCGTCGGCGGGGTCGACCGCCTCGGTGACGGCATCGACCTCGGACTCGGTGAACACCTCCGCGTCGGCGGCGTCGCCGTCGGCCGCCGCGTTCTCGCTCGCGGCGTCCGCGGGCCGCTCGACCGCGACGGTGCCACCGTTACCGCCCTCGGCGGTGGTGTCGGTGACCGCGTCGGCCGACCCGTTGATGGGGCCGTCTGCGGGTGGAGTCGACGACGCCTCAGTCGTCGGCGACTCCGTGTGAGGGTCCGTCGGAGCCTCCCCCGCCCCCGTCCCGTTGGCGGCGGCGACGGCGGCCCGGAAGTCCCCGTCGCCGTCGTCCGGAAGCGACGAGAGCGCGACCTTGTTCCGGAGGGCGCGGACGACCGACGCGCGGTCGAGGTCCTCGACCGACCGGCCGTCGGGCGCGAACGCGACGTAATCAACGTCGCCGACCTGCGAGAGTTCACGCAGGATGAGTTCGCCGCCGCGGTCGCCGTCGAGGAACGCCGTGACGGTCCGCTCTTGGGTGAGGCCGGCGACCGCGTCGGGGACGTTCGTTCCCTCGACGGCGACGGCGTTTTTGATGCCGTAGCGGAGGAGGGTGAGCACGTCGGCGCGTCCCTCGACGACGATGATGGCGTCGGAATCGGCGACGCGGGGGCCCGCCGGGAGGCCCTGGTACTCGGTGATATCCTCGACGCGGACGCTCTCTTTGACCGCTTCGAGGATTTCCGTCGAAGACATCACGGTGTCGTCGAACGACTCCGCGAGCAGTTCCTTGGCGCGCTCGACGACCATCCGGCGCTTGGCCTCGCGCACGTCCTCGATGTTCGTGACCTCGATGACGGCCTGGCAGGGACCGACGCGGGTCAGCGTCTCCAGCGAGGCCGCGAGGATGGCCGTCTCGGCCTTGTCGAGGCTGCTGGCGATGGTCATCTGGCCGAACGAGTGGCCGTTTTCCGAGTCTATCTGTACGTCTATCCGACCGACCTTGGAGGACTGTTGGAGGTCGCGGAGGTCGAGTTCGTCGCCGAGGAGGCCCTCGGTCTGCCCGAAGACGGCCCCGACGACGTCGCTCCGTTCGACGACCCCGTCGGCGGAGATGGAAGCGTGAATGAGATATTTTGAAGTGTCGTCCATTGGTGAAGTCACCCCGCTGGGGGTGGTGATGTGATGATTGTGATGGCGTCATGGGCGGAACCCACGAACGTCATTATATAAGTTGCGCCCGAGGGAAATATCTATCGTGGCCGACGGTTCGAACGTCAGTTAGTCGTTCGTCTCGTCCCCGAAATCCGCTCCGTCGCCGGCGAATCCCCGCGTTCCGTCCGCCGCCAGCGACCGCCGCCGACCGCCCGATTCGTTACGCCTCCTCGTCAGTTCGGTACGCCGCGACGAACTCGCCGGCGTCCCGGCAGAACGCCGCGGGCTCGTCGGGGAAGTCGTGTTCGACGACGGCCCACTCGACGGGGGTGTCGCCGGCGGTCGCGAGACAGCGGTCGATGTCCAGTTCGCCCTCGCCGAGCGGGACGGGTCGCCCGCCGCGTTTCGCGTCGGCGTCGAGTACCACGTCTTTCAGGTGGACGACCGGGGTTCGGTCGGCGTAGCGGTCGATGTACGCGACGGGGTCGTAACCGGCGGCGAGAATCCACGCGAGGTCGAGTTCGAAGCCGATTCCCGACTCCTCGGCGAGCCGGTCGAGCGCGGGTTCGCCCTCGACCGTGACGAGTTCGTGGTCGTGGTTGTGGTAGAGCAGTCTGACGCCTCGGTCGTCGCACTTCGCGGTCAGGTCGTCCAGCCGGTGTGCGGTCTCGTCGACCGCGTCGGCGTCGGCGAACGCCTTCGGGGGCAGGAACGGAACGACGAGCGTCTCGACGCCGAGCGCGCCGTAGCGCTCGCAGACGGCGTCGAGGTCGGCTTCGAGGTCCTCGATGGGGACGTGGGCGGCGGGTGCGCCGACCCCGGTGTCGTCGAGGGCCGCGCGGACCGCCGCCGCGTCGTCGACGCCCGCGAACTCCACGCCGTCGAAGCCGGCGTCCGCGGCCCGGCGCACGAGCGCCGCGGTCGACTCGTCGAGGTCTCGAAGCGAGTAGAGCTGGATGCCGAAGTTCATGTGCGTCCGCTCGTCCGCGCCGCTGGAAACTGTTTCGGCGCTCGGTCCGTCGCGGCCGACCGACGGGACCGCCGCTCCGCCACCCGCGACGCGACCGCGACACGGGGAGAACACTGTCGTTCGACACCCGTTGTTGAAGAAAATAGTTCTTCAATCAGGGGCAACGTAGGTCGATAGAGTAAAATTTACGCATCATTATCGATTATCGTTCCTACGAATGACGCGAGTGCGCATCGACTACCGCTGGGTTGCCGTCTTCGCAATCCTCGTGACGTTCGCCGTTCCGTGGTTCCTCTGGGGCGACAGCCGGGTCTTCGCCGGTCTGCCGCTGTGGCTCTGGTGGCACATCGGCTGGATGGGGCTGACCGCCGTCGTCTTCCACCTGTTCACCCGGACGGCGTGGGACCGCGGCATCGTCGGGGAGGGTCGCTGATGGTCTCGGCGCTCGGTATCCAACTCGGCGTCGTCGGCGCGTACCTCGTGGTCGCGCTCGCGGTCGGCCTGCTCGCCTACCGCCTGACCAGCCGCGACGCGGAGGACTACTACCTCGCCGGTCGCTCCATCGGGACCGTCGTCCTCCTGTTCACCACGTTTGCGACGCTCCTCTCTGCGTTCACGTTCTTCGGCGGCCCCGACCTCGCCTACCGGGCCGGCCCCGAGTGGATTCTCGTGATGGGTGTCATGGACGGCGTGCTGTTCGCCATCCTCTGGTACGTCGTCGGCTACAAGCAGTGGCTCGTCGGCCGCGCCCACGGCTACGTCACCCTCGGCGAGATGCTCGGCGACCGCTTCGGCTCGACCCGCCTGCGCGCCGTCGTCGCCGGCATCAGCCTGTTTTGGCTGTTCCCGTACGTGATGCTCCAGCAGATGGGCGCGGGCGAGGCCATCGTCGGGCTGACGAACGGGATGGTTCCCTACTGGGCCGGCGCGGCCGGCATCACCGTGTTCATGATTGCCTACGTCGTCATCGCGGGCCTCCGCGGGGTCGCGTGGACCGACACCCTCCAAGGGCTGTTCATGCTCGGCGTCGTCTGGATTGCGGTCGGCTGGGTCGCCGCCGCGGCCGGCGGCCCCACGGCGCTGTCGAACGCCCTCGCGACCAACAAACCCGAGTTCCTCGCGCTCGGCGGCGGCCTCTACTCGCCGCAGTACATCATCGCGTCGGCCGTCACCATCGCCTTCGGCGTGGCGATGTTCCCGCAGATAAACCAGCGCTTCTTCGTCGCCAAGTCGGGCGCGGTCCTCAAGCGCTCGTTCGCGCTGTGGCCCGTCCTCGTCGTCCTGCTGTTCGTCCCCGCGTTCATCCTCGGTACGTGGGCCGCCGGCCTCGGCGTCGCCGTCCCCGAGGGCGCGAACGTCCTTCCGGTGCTCCTCAACGAGTACACGCCGGTGTGGTTCGCCGCGCTCGTCGTCGCCGGCGCGATGGCCGCGATGATGTCCTCGTCGGACTCGATGCTTCTCTCGGGGTCGTCGTACTTCACCCGCGACCTCTACCGGCCGTTCGTCAACCCCGACGCGAGCGACGCCCGCGAGGCGTGGCTGGCCCGCATCGGCGTCGCCCTGTTCGCCACGCTCACGTTCGTCGCCAGCCTGTTCCGGCCCGGCACGCTCGTCTCCGTCGGCGACACCGCGTTCGGCGGGTTCGCCCAGATGGCCCTGCCGGTCATCGTCGCGCTCTACTGGGCGAAGACGACGCGGACGGGCATGTTCGCCGGCATCCTCGGCTCGCAGGCGTTCTACCTCGCGCACGTGTTCGTCCCCGCGGTCGAAGTCGGCTCCGTGACGCTGTTCGGCGCGACCTACCTCACGTGGGACTACGCCCTCTGGGGGATGGCGCTGTCGGCGCTTCTGACCGTCGGCGTCTCCGCGATGACCGCCGCCGCGCCCGAGGAAAACCAGTCCCGGTTCACCGACGGCCTCCGGGCCGACTGACGCCGGGTCGCGCCGGTCCGCTCTGCTCCGCAACGAACCTTATCTGCCTGCGCGAGTAACCTCCACTCCATGCCCGAAGAAGTGCTGTTCGAGTCCGAGAACCGACAGGCCCGCGCCGAAATCGCGTCGTACCTCCGCACCGTCGCAGACAAACTCGACGCGGGCGAGCCGATTACGCTGAAAGCCGGCGACCAGACCGTCACGATGGAGCCGCCCGCATCACCGACGTTCGAGGTGAAAGCCGAGCGCGAGGGCCCCGCCGGCGGCCCCTACGAACTGAGCATCGAGTTCGAACTGGAGTGGGACGAGGGCGCTGACGACGGTGCCGACGCGGGCGGCCTCGAAATCGAGTGAGGCGGCCGACACTCGCCGCCGGCGACCGCCGAATACAGTTACTCTTTTGACACCGCCGCGAGTCGTCGGTGACTCATGGGAATTCGACCGCTTCAGGCCGACGAGGTGGACGCGCTGGTAGACGACCTGTGGCTCCCGTTCGCCGCGGAGATGGGCGAGGTCGACGACTACGACGCGCTGGCCGAGGACGTCGATGCCCGCGCCGAGGCGCTCGACTACCGGGGCGAGCAGGTGGACGCCGAGGGCGTTCAGACGTTCGTCGCCGTCGCGGACGCGGGTGCGGAAGCTGACGCCATCGACGACCTCCGCGGCTACGTCACCGTCGCCGCGTCCGAGTCGCCGCCGGTGTTCGCCCGCGGGCCGGTCGCCAAGGTGAAAGACCTCTACGTCGCGCCCGCGGCGCGGGGCGAGGGCGTCGGCACGGAACTCCTCGAACGAGCCCACGAGTGGGGCCGCGACCGCGGCTGCGAGCGCGCCGCGCTGAGCGTCCACGCCGACAACGACGCCGCCCGGTCGTGTTACGAGTCGATGGGGTACGAGACGCGCTATCTGAAACTCGACCGCCCGCTGTGAAACTCGACCGCCTACTCTGAAGCTGGGGCCGACGGCGACTCCGACTGCCGAATCGGGTGTCGTCGCCCGCCGCTTCGAGGGTCGTGTTCGCCCCGCGAACCCGAACTCTCAAAGCCGCTGAATCCAATTGACGCGCATGAACGAGTCGGGTCACCAAGTGCTCGTGGAGCAGGACGTGCTCCGCCGCCGCCTCGACGACGGCGACCTCCCCGACTGGGCGAGAAAGCACTACGAGACGTTCCGCGAGACGATGCTCGGCGACCGCGACGGCGCGCCGTTCCCGTGTTACTTCGGCATCGAGTCGGAGCGAAACGGCGACGCCCTCTACACGTTCGTCGATTCGATGACCGACAAGGACGCGCTGTTGGCGCTCCGCGACACCCTCCTCGAATACCTCGACGTGTACCCGGACTACTCCGAGGCGTGCTCGCTCGTCACGTTCTTCAAGCCGCCGGCGGCGGACCTCACCGAGGCCGACTACCACGAACGCCTCTGGCACATCCTCCAGTTCCTCCACGTCAACGACCCGGAGCCGTGGCCCGCAGACATCCCGACCGACCCCGACGACCCGACGTGGGAGTTCTCCTTCGGCGGCGAACCCATGTTCCCGACGACCCGCGCGCCGTTCTACGACGAGCGCATCAGTCGCTACTGCCCGTGGGGCCTCGAAATCACCTTCCAGCCGCGGGCGCTGTTCGACGGCATCACCGCCGACACCGAGGCCGGCCAGCAGGCCCGCGCGGTCATCCAGAACCGCATCGAGGAGTACGACGGCGTCTGCCCCCACGCCGACCTCGGTGACTGGGGCGTCGAGGGCGACCGCGAGTGGCCGCAGTACATGTTCTCCGCCGACGAGTCGCAAGCGCCCGACGAGTGCCCGATTCGCATCACCCGCGAACACCCGAAGGTGCCGACGGCCCCGGCGGACGACTGATGTCGGGGTCCGATTCGAAGGGTGAGCGATGACCGCCGCCGACCTCCCGGCCGCCGCCGTGCTCGTCTGCATCGACATGCAGGTCGGCTTCGACGACCCCGCGTGGGGCGACCGCAACAACCCCGAGATGGAGGCGCGCGTCGCCGACCTGCTCGCGGCGTGGCGCGCGGCCGACCGCCCCGTCGTCCACGTCCGCCACGACTCCGCCGAGCCCGACTCGCCGCTCCGAAGTGACGGGGAAGGCTTCGCGTGGAAGCCCGAGGCCGAACCCGTCGACGGCGAACCGGTGTTCACGAAGCGCGTCAACAGCGGCTTCATCGGGACCGACCTCGAAGCGTGGCTCCGCGAGCGCGACCACTCGACGCTCGTCGTCTGCGGCCTCACGACCGACCACTGCGTCTCGACGACGACGCGGATGGCCGAGAACCTCGGCTTCGACGTGTACCTCCCCGCGGACGCGACCGCGACGTTCGACCGCGAGGGCCACGACGGCGAGCGCTTTTCGGCCGACGAGATGCACCGAACCGCGCTGGCACATCTGAACCGGGAGTTCGCGACAGTCGTCGAGTCGGCCGACCTGTCGACGACGCGGTGAGCGGTCGGCGGGCTGCCGTCGCCGCCGGGCGGCCGCTGGGTTGTAGCTAGTTTTACATCTCCGCGTCGAGACCGGCGCACATGGACCGTCGATTTCTCGCCGTCGTCGGGGTGTTCGACCTCCTTATCGCGGGCGGCCTCGCGTTTCTCGGGCCGCCCGCCCACCCGATTTCGTTCGCCCGGTTCGCGCTGTTCACCGCCGCCGGCGTGCTGTTGGTCGTCGCCGGCGTCCGCGAGTCGGTCGGCCTCGGGTCGACGACGCTCCGGTGGCACGTCGTCGCGGGCGCGGGCTACGTCTGCTTCGGGCTGGCCGTGCTCGCAAACGGCCTCTCGTCCGTCCTCGACGCCCGCGGCGACCCGTATTTCGGCGGGCTGTTCGCGCTCCTGCTCGCCCCCGTGATGCTGTTCATGGGCGTCGATTACCTCCGCGGCGGCGTCCACTTCGACCTCTCGACGTTCGAATGAGCGCGGGGTTCGACCGCGGATGCGCGTAACCTAATCCGGTTTCTCTGACCGACCGTCGTTCCGTCTCTCGATTACGCAAATGCATTTGCCCGTCGACGCGGAATCCCCATCTCGATGGGCGTTTCCTTCCCGTACGGCGACGAGCTCGCGGTGGACTTCGAGTGGCACGAGTTCACCGGCGCGGTGGGTGATTCGGTTACGGTCCTCCCTATCGTCGTCGCCGTCGCCCGCCTGACGGACCTCTCGCTGGCGGTCGTGCTCGTTTGGTTCGGCGTGTTTCAGGTCGTCTGGGGGCTGTACTACGCGGCCCCGCTGTCGGTCGAACCGATGAAGGCGCTGGCCGCGCTCGTCCTCGCGGAGACGGTCACGACCGGCGAAGCGCTCCTCGCCGGGTTCGGCCTCGGCGTCGTCCTCCTCGCTATCGGCCGGACGCGCTCGCTCGGCCGCGTGAGTCGCTACATCGGCGCGCCGGTCGTCCGCGGCGTCCAGTTCGGCGTCGCGCTCGTCCTCCTCTCGACGGGTCTCGAACTCGGCGCGGGCGACCTCCCGCTCGCCGGCCTCGCGGTCGCCGTCGCCGCCGTCGCCCTCCTCACCAGACGCTCGAACGTGAGCGCCCTCGCGGTCCTCGCGGTCGGCGGCGCGGTCGCTTTTTCCGACGTGGGCCACCTGTCGCTCGCCGTTCCGCCGGTCCGGGACGCCGGTCTGTTCTCGCTCGGGAACCTCTCGTTCGCCGTCGTTGAGGCCGCGGTCGCCCAGTTGGCGATGACCGTCGGCAACGCCGCGCTCGCCACGTCGGTCCTGCTCGCGGACTACTTCGACCGCGACGTCTCCGCCGACGAACTCGCCACCAGCATGGGGGCGATGAACCTTCTTGCGGTCCCTCTCGGCGGCTTTCCGATGTGCCACGGCAGCGGCGGCGTCGCCGGCAAGTACGCCTTCGGCGCGCGGACCGCCGGCGCGAACGTGATTCTCGGCGTCGGCTACGTCGTCGTCGCCCTGTTCGCCGCGGACGTGGTCGCCGCCTACCCGGTCGCCATGCTCGGCGTCATCCTGGCGATTATCGGCCTGCAACTGGCGCGGACGAGTCTGACCAGTCTGTCCCGCGCGGACGGCTACCCCCTCGTGGTCGCCATCGGCGTCGTCGGCGTCGCGGTGAATCTGGGCGTCGCATTTGTTGTAGGGATCGTGGTGTGGTTCGCGTGGGAACGATGGGGTAATTCGGGTTGGCTGAAGAGATTGTGAGGAGGAGAGTGGTTCTGGGTTATAACAAACAGATTAGCACATCGCATTCGGCTACTGAGTGCCGAGAAGTCTGTGGTGATCGGTAATTCGACCTACACCGGGGCTTCTTTGAGAATTCACGTGTCGAATAGAAACTCTCCGTCCCGACAGCAAAATGTTTTTCAACCTCCAGATTCTACGTTCACGTACGTCTTCGAGAGAAGACAAATTCTTAGGGTCTCCCACAGGAGACTCATTTGCTATCGTTATAGTGTAGCCTATAATTAGTGGTTATAGCACCAATTCTGATGGTATCTCGTCTAGAAAATGGTTGATAGCTGATTCTGCATCCAGTGTTGTAATTGAATACCGTGTGTTCAAGCGCTTATAATCAGCGTACATCTCTGTATTCCCATCTACACAAACAAGTATATCCTCACCTGAGAAATGGTGCCGGTCATTATTTTCTTCAAAGAATTTCACTGACCCTCCCTTTATCTGAGCATACATACAAGCATGGTGAAACATATCAAGTGAGGTGATGCGGTCTTTTGGAACGTCTCCACGGGCTATGTATACTGTTGGGTCAGGCAAATTAAGATCTGTTCGGATTCCGTCTGTCACGTGGGGAACTAGTCGTTCGAGATCTTCGCCATCGTATACTGAATCTGTAACGACGTAACCTGGAGTCTCGTCTTTGATATACTCTTCAATCTCATCTTTCCTAAGTGGGTAGACCTCTTGTTTTAGCAGCCCTGTAACCAAATCGGCCATCGATAGCACAGGATACGTTTGGTCACCCTGGGGAACGATAAGAAAATTATCTGACCATTCGCCAAGTTCTTGATAGGCACGACAAATCTGTCCCGAGAAATAGTCCGTCATTACGTTGTAATGCGTTCCATCTCCTCCTTGATATCGTTCTAAGTACTTCCAAATTGAGACTATATCGTAGTACTGAAATAAAATATCCTTAACGAAATCATATGATGTCATTCTACGAAACTCATCTTCCTCATCGCTATACAGTTTGATCCATCTGGGTTTTAGGTATGTTTCTGTCACATAGATGGTGTCCAGAACGTCAATGGACAGGAGTTCAAATACAATATCCTTCCTTGCTTCCTCGGTCTGCCAAGTGGGCACATGGCGTGAGATGTCCTTACTCTTGAGAATGGGATGGGGGAGTTTAATGTCATACTTTTCAATCTTCTCTTCCATTATCTCGAAATATCTCTCGTTGAATTTTTGATGGTCTTCAACCGCAATTGCAACAGATACCACATTTACTCCGTGTGGATGCTGCTTGTGGAACTCATTTTTTGTGGCGTCTGCTGCAATTATGCCATCACTTGTCATTATTAGTTCTTTGAACACATTCGGTAAATATCTCACCCCCCAAAGCCGGTGATGAAACTTCATGAGTCTATACTGAACGACGAACTTCTGTGTCGGAGAACGTGAACAATACACCACTTGAAGAGATTAATAAACGTCCCCACGGAGTATAGCGTATGCAGACGCACATCGTTCCCGTCGGGTTCGACTACGACCGACTCATCGCGCCGCTCATCCGCGATCAGTTGGACGTGGACCGCGTCATCCTCCTCGAAGGGGCCGTCGGGAGCGAGGCGAACGTCGAGTACTCGCGGAACCTCTCGGGAAAGCTCGAAAAGGACTTCGAGAACCTCCTCGGCGCGGAGACCGAACGCGTCATCGTCGACGACGTGTACGACTACGACGCGGCGTTCGAGCAGGCGTACGACCTCATCAACGCCGAACTCGACGCCGACGACGAACTCCGCGGCGACGACGACGAACCCGGCGAGGTGTGGGTCAACGTGAGCGCGATGCCCCGGCCGGTCTCCTTCGCCTTCGCCACCGCCGCCCACTCCATCATGGTCGAGCGACAGGCCGACCGCGAGCGCATCCACACCTACTACACAGCCCCCGAGAAGTACCTCGAAACCGAACTCGCAGAGGAGTTGCGGACCGAGCGCGCCCTTCTCCAGGACCTCCTCGACTCCGGCGAAATCGACGCCGACCGCATCCGCGAGCGCCTCGACGCCACCTCCGACCTGCTGTCGGAGTTCGACGAGCGCGGGACGACCATCGGCGCGAAGCAGATAGACGGCCGCCACATCGTCGAACTCCCGGTGGCCTCCTTCTCCAACGTCAAGCCGTTCGAGGAGGTCATCCTGTTCAAACTCGGTGAGCACGGCGAGTTCGGGTCGGTCTCCGAACTCGCGGAGGCGCTCGCCCGCGAGATGAACGAGGAGTACACCGACTCCTTCCGGTCGAAGGTCATCTACAACGTCGACCGCCTCGGCCCCGGCGGCAAGGGCTACATCGAACAGGAAGAACGCGGGAAGTCCTACCGGACGCGCCTCTCCCGCATCGGTGAACTGTGGGTCCGCGCCCACGCCGACAGCGACGAGTAGGCGGCGGGCGGTCGTCGTTTTTTCTCCGACCGAGTCGCGGCGTCAGAACTCCAGGCCGGACGGGTCAGCCGACGGCACGAGCGGGCTCGTCGGCAGGTCCGCCGGCGGGTCGGGGAGGTTGTACTCGCGGGGGGCCACGTCGTTCGGGCCGTCGGGATAGAACACCGACGCGAGCAGTTGGATGTGGTCGCGCCCCGCGTCGAGTTCGAACTGGCCGCCGCCGTACAGCGACATCCCGCGCTCGTCGGCGTACTCGATGGTGTCGAACAGCGACTCGACCGTGCCGAACCGCGAGGGTTTGATGTTCAGCCACGACGGCTCGAAGGGGAGGCGCTCGACGGATTCGACGCCGGTAATCGGGGCGTCCCACGAGACGCGACCCTCGCGGCCGTCGAACAGCGGGCGCGTCTCGTCGGTGAACGCCGGGTCCTCGACGACGGCGTCCGGGAACCCCGACAGGATGCGCTCGTACAGTTCCGGGTCGGGGGCTTGGTCCACGTCGGTCCCCTCGTAGTAGCCTTTGAGGTCGAGGATGCGGACGCCGTCGCGGGCGGCGAGCGACGCCACAAGCTCATCGTCCCAGTCAGTTGTCGGGTCGAGTTTGAACTCGCAGTCGGGGTCGCGGTCGAGGAGCAGTTCGACGCGGTCGGCCGACGGCGGGTTCCCGAGACGGGTGCTGACGACGAACCGGAGCGGGTCGCGCTCGCGGGAGACGGCGGACGCGAGGTCGGTGTCGGCCTGCCGGAGCGCGAGGTCGAGGCCGGCGGATTCGAGCGCCCAGCGCCGGTAGTGTTCGGCCGTCTCGCGCTCGGGGGCTTTCGTCGGAAACAGGTCCACGCCGTCGAGCGCCGCGGAGAAGGCGGCGAAGGAATCGTAGCTCCCGGCAAGGTCGAAAGCGTCTTCGGGGGCGTCAGCGAGAGCGTCGTGGTCCTCGGCGTCGTACGTCACGTCCTCGCCGCGGCCGACCGCGCCGTCGCCGGCGAGCGAGAACACCGTCGTCTTGCGGAGAAAGCCGCTCGACGTGTCGCTCTCGAAGCGGTCGCGGGAGACGGACTCGACGGTCACCGGCAGGTCGGCCACGCGGTCGAAGAGGCTCATGGCGTGTCGGTTGGGCGGGGCGAGGCAAAAGGCTACGTCCGATTCAATCCACGACGCCCCGTTCGAGCTTTGCGACACGCGTCGCGAGCGCGAGGAACGTCGCCGCGACGGTCAGGAGGACCGCGCCCGCCGCGGCGTACTCGTGGGCGGGCGAGACGTGCTGGACGACGCCGTCGACGACCGGCTCGGCCGGGATGAGGGTGTGGTGCGGCGTGCCCACGATGGGAACGAAGTAGTCCACGAGGTCGTTGAGGGCGTACCAGCCGACCGCGACGAGGACGGCGAGAGACGGGAACTCGGCGTACCGCTGGATGAGGAAGGCCTCGACGACCATGGCGAGGTGGCTCCAGAAGAGGAAGTTGTACATCGCCCAGTGGAGGTACGAGAAGTCGCTTTTGAAGGCGAGGAGGACGTACGGCGTCCACAGCCCGAGTTTGAGACAGCCGAAGAAGGCGAGGGCGTTGACGTACTCGTTCGAGCGCCCGAGTTTCCAGAGCGCGAGCGACAGCGCGATAAACAGCGTGGCGACCGGGCTGTCGGGGACGAGCGGCCACATCGCGGTCGGTTCGATGCCGAACTGGTAGCCGTAGTACCAGAAGCCGAAGGCGGTCCCGACGAGGTTGATGACGACCACGAGCCACGCGATGTTGAGGCCGAAGTTCTCCAACCACTCCGGCAGAGGCGCGAGCCACCGCGGGAGGTCGGTTCCCGCCGGGAGGCCGTCGTCCTGAAAGAGCTGGCGGGGGTCATCGAGCAGTCGGCGCAGTCGGGTCGCCGCGTCCATACCCACGCCGAAGCGGGGGGACGAAAAAGTGATGCCGGTCTCGGTGACTGCGGCCGGTGTCGTCGACCGCGAAACACGACCTGTGCGGAATGCGAACGGTTGGCGTGTGGAAGCGACCGCTTAAGTGAACCCGGTCGCAAGCGACGGATATGCCAGAGGAGACCGACCTAGAGGAGCTT
The DNA here is from genome assembly GCF_003665865.1 of Haloferax sp. Atlit-109R. Lineage (NCBI taxonomy): Archaea > Methanobacteriati > Methanobacteriota > Halobacteria > Halobacteriales > Haloferacaceae > Haloferax > Haloferax sp. Atlit-109R. Next base: position 559,591 of record NZ_QPLO01000002.1, on the reverse strand, counting down.
CGGCGCGGGACCGAACTCGTCAAGCGCGGGTTCGCCCAGATGCAGAAGGGCGGCGTCATCATGGACGTCGTGAACGCAGAGCAAGCGAAAATCGCGGAGGAAGCCGGCGCGGTCGCCGTCATGGCGCTCGAAGCCGTCCCGGCCGACATCCGCAAGCGCGGCGGGGTCTCCCGGATGGCCGACCCCGAGACGGTCACGGAGATTATCGACGCCGTCTCCATCCCGGTGATGGGGAAGGCCCGCATCGGCCACCACACCGAGGCGCAGATTCTCGAATCCATCGGCGTGGACATGATAGACGAGAGCGAGGTGCTCACCCCGGCGGACAACGACTACCACATCGACAAGCGCGAGTTCACCTCGCCGTTCGTCTGCGGCGCGCGCAACCTCCCCGAGGCGCTCCGCCGCATCAACGAGGGCGCGGCGATGATTCGCACCAAGGGCGAGGCCGGCACGGGCGACGTGAACCAGGCCGTCACCCACCAGCGCACCATCAAACACCAGATTCGCAGCCTGACCGGCCTCAACTTCGACGAGCGCGAGAAGTGGGCCCGCGAGCACGAAGCGCCCGCCGAACTCGTCCACGAGACGGCGGAGATGGGACGCCTGCCGGTCGTCAACTTCGCGGCCGGCGGCATCGCCACGCCCGCGGACGCCGCGCTCATGATGTACCACGAGTGCGACGGCATCTTCGTGGGCTCCGGTATCTTCGGCGCGGAGGACCCAGAACGGATGGGCGAGGCCATCGTCGAGGCCGTCAACAACTGGGACGACCCGGACACGCTCGCCGACATCGCCGCCGGCATCGGCAAGGGCATGAAGGGCGAGGCGAACGTCGGCATGGCCGACGAGGACAAACTTCAGGGCCGCGGCGTCTAACGCGGCGGTATCCGGCGGCCGCCGACTGACTCACCGTCTCGGTTTTCGATTCCTTCCGGTTCCGCTTTTCTTCGGTCTCGGCGCTCCGCTCTCAGGCGAGGAGTCCCGACTTCCCCTTTTCGTTCCCCTTCGCGTCGTCGGACGACGCCTCGCCGAGGAGGACGGTGACCGGGCCGTCGAAGTTGAGCATGACCGACTGCGTCATGTCTCGGGAGATTAGCTTTCCGGCGGGCGAGCGGCGGCGACCGGCGATAAAGAGGTGGTCACAGCCTTCCCAGCGAGCCGTCTCTAAGATGGTGTCGGCCTCGGGGCCGATGTCCGCGACGATGCGGTAGTCGAGGTCCAGCCCCTCGAACGCCTCGCGGGCGACGCGCTTGGCGCGGCGGGTGGCCGACTCGATGGCCTGGTCGATGCCGTACACCACGTCCGAGGAGCCGACGCTGGCGAGCGCCGAGCGGGTTCGCTCGAACTCCTCGTCCGGGAGAACCGTGAGGACGACGAGTTCCGCGCCGCTGCCGGCGGCGAGTTCGCCCGCCTCGCGGAGGATTCGCTGCGACCGTTCTTCGGGGGAGACGACGACGAGTGCTCGTTCCATGATTCGAATATATCGTGATAATGAGAAAAGTCTTCTCGGAATCGTGTTACCACCGGCCGCGACAACGCGTTACAGTGACTCAGGCGCGAGAAAAGGCGAGATACGAGTGTGCGAGTGGTTCTCTCTGTACCACTCAGGATTCGAATACTTCGGCCCCGCGACCGACCCGCGTCTTGTAGGCGCGGGCGGCCACGTCGGCCTCGTCGAACGCTTCGAGCATCGCGCCGGCGACGCGGGTGCGGTCGGCGGCTTGGCAGACGCCGAGGACCGACGGGCCGGCACCGGAGACGGTGACGCCGGTCGCGCCCGCAGCGAGGGCGGCCTCGCGGACGTCGTGGTAGCCGTTGATGAGTTCCGCCCGCGCGGGCGTGACGACGCGGTCGTCCATCCCCGCGCCGACGAGGTCGGCGTCGCGGCGGCACATCCCGACCGCGAGGGTCGCCGCCCGGCCGACCGTGTGGACCATGTCCTCGATGCTGGCGTCGCTCGGGACGACGCGGCGGGCGTCGCGGGTCGAGACGGCGATTTCGGGGAGGCAGGCGACGAGCGGGATGTCGGCGTCGACGGTCGTGACGCCCTCGTCGGTCGCGACGGTGAACCCGCCGAGGAGCGCGGGCGCGACGTTGTCGGCGTGGGCCTCGCCGGAGACGACCGCTTCGCCCTCGGCGGCGACGGGGACGAGTTCCTCCCGGGAGAGGCCGCGGTCGTACAGTTCGTTCAGCGCGACCGCGGCGGCGGCCGAGCTCGCCGCCGACGACCCGAGGCCGGACGACGGGCGGACGCCCTTGTCGATGCGGATGCGCGCGGGGGCGTCGAGCGCCTCCGCGACCGCACCGACGACGTTCCGGTCGGGGTCGGTCGGGATGTACTGGCTGCCGACGCCGGTCACTTCGATTGTCGTCCGGTCCGCCCGTTCGACGTGCACGATGTCGGCGGGGCGGTCGAGAGCCACGCCGAAAACATCGAACCCACTTCCGAGGTTGGCGCTCGTGGCGGGTGCGCGGACCGTAACCATGCCCCGCTGTTGCCTTATCGCAGATAAAAATGTGGCGAACGTCGCAACGGTCCCGGTTCAGTCGCTCGTCGGCTGCTCCGCGTTCACCGACTCCGGTTCGGTCTCGACGCCGGTGAACTCGAACCGCGCGCCGCCGGCGTCCGACTCGGTGAGTTCGACCGACCAGCCGTGGGCGTCCGCGACCGTCTTGACGATGGGCAGGCCGAAGCCCGTCCCGTTTTCGTGGGTCGTGTACCCCCGCTCGAACACGTCGGCGCGCTCCGCCTCGGAGATGCCGGAGCCGTCGTCTTCGACGGTGAAGCCGCCGTCGACTCCCGCGACGACGACGGTGAGCGAGCCGCCGTCGGAGCCGTGCTCGACGGCGTCACCAGACGCAGTCAGGTTGCCCGTGGAACCATGTTCGACGGCGTCGTCGGGAGTATCCCGACTGCCCGTCGAGCCGTGCTCGACGGCGTTCCGAAACAGGTTTTCGAGCAGTTGTCGGAGGCGGCCGCGGTCGGCCGCGATAGTCCGGTCGACCCGAACGTCGAGGGTCGCGTCGCCGACGACCGTGCCGTCCCACGCCTCCTGTGCGACGGTTCGGAGGGCGACCGGCGTCACGTCCGTGAGCGTCTCGCCCTGCCGCGCCAGCGTGAGGAGGTCCTCGATGATGGTCTCCATCCGGTCGTGGGCGTTCTCGATTCGCTCGAAGTACTCCGCGTCGCCGGTCTCGGCCGCCAGTTCGAGATAGCCGCGGGCGACGGTGAGCGGGTTCCGAAGGTCGTGGGAGACGACCGACGCGAACTCGTCGAGCCGCTCGTTTTGGCGTTCGAGCCGTCGCTCGCGTTCGACCCGTTCGGTCACGTCGCGGACGAGCACGAGCGACCCCGACATGTCGGACTCGTCGCCCAGCGGCGTCGTCTCGACGAGGAGGGCGCGCTCGCCGTCCTCCGTCGTGAGGGTCGCCTCCGCCTCCGACCCAGCGGTCGGGACGCCGCCCAACGCGTCGACCAGTTCCGTGGGGAGGACGCGCGCGACGGACTGCCCGTAGGCGTCCGAGAGGGGGAGCGAGAGGAACCGCTCGCCCGCGGGGTTGACGTCGATGACGCGCCCGTCGCCGTCGAGGACGAGCGCGGCGTCGTGCATCGACTCGACGGCCGATTCCCACGCGACGGGGACGAGCGTGAACAGCCGGTGGTGGAAGACGCTCCACGCGACGGCGGCCGAGGTGACGGAGAAGGCCAACACGGGGAGGTCGAGACCGGGGACCGGACTCAGTCCGGCGACGCAGACGACGCCGCCGACGGCTGGGACCAGACCGCCGCCGAGGAGCGCGAGCGTCTGCTCCCGGTAGATGCCGTCGGCCCGCAGGAGCGTCCGGCCGAGGACGCCGCACCCGAGCAGGATGAGCGCGTAGGCGTAGGCGATGAAGCCGTCGAACGCGACGCCGTGTTCGTTGACGAGGACGGCGTAGCCGTGGTCGGCGTCGACCCAGAGGTCGGTCCAGATGAGCCCGTGCCACGGGTTCGTCACCACGAGCGCGACGACGGCGACCGGCACGGACCCGAGTGCGACCCACGCGGCCCGCGAGTTCAGTTTCACGCCGGCGTGGCGCAACACGTACGCGAACCACAGGAGAGGCAGCGGCGCGATGCCGACGTAGCCGAGCTGGTTCAACAGCACCTTCGTCGAGAAGTCGGTCACGGAGAGTTCGAGCGCGTACGTCCCCATCCAGAGGCCGGACGCGACCAACAGGAGCGCGCCGAGGGTCGCGCCGGGCACGAGGCGGCGCTCCGTCCGGCGGCGGAAGAGGAAGGCGGCGAGGACGACAAAGAGGAGCGCACCGATTCCGATGGGAATCGTGTACGGCGTCGTTTGCCAGTACGGAGCGCCGTGCATGCCCCGCTTTCTATCGACAGGGGTTAAAACTCCCACCGTCGGCGCCGGAACCGGCCAATCAGAAAGGACTTTCCACCCCACGCCGAACCTCGGGGCATGATAGGCATCGTCGGCGGCGGCATCGCGGGCCTCGCCGCGGCGTACCGACTCCAGAACCGGGGTCACGACGTTCGAGTCTTCGAGGCGGCCGACTCCCTCGGCGGCCTCGCAGCGACCTACGAGACGAACGGCGACGACATCGAGAAGTTCTACCACCACCTCTCGAAGTCCGAAGAAACCATCGTCGAACTCGCCGCGGAACTCGGCCTCGAAGACGACTTGGAGTGGCGCATCGGCAAGAACGCCTACTACGTCGACGGCGTCGTCCACCCGCTGGACACCGCGTGGCAAATCGCCGCGTACCCCCACATGAGCCTCTACGACAAGTTCCGCCTCGGCATGCTCACCCTCGGCGTCGACGTGCGCGGGGGTATCCCCGACTTCGACGCCTACGAGGAACTCGCGGAGTACGAACACACCCCAATCGAGGAGTTCGTCGTCGAGCACACGACCCGCGGCGTCTACGACAACTTCGTCGACCCGCTTCTCGACGGCAAGTTCGGTGAGCGCAAACGCGACGTGTCGGCGTCGTGGTTCCTCGGGCGCGTGCGCTTCCGCGGCGAGCGCGACCTGCTGCGCGGCGAGAAACTCGGCTACTTCGACGGCGGCTTCGCGCCCTTCATCGACGCGCTGGTCGAGGCGGTCGGCCGCGAGCACATCGAGACCGGCGCGCGCGTGACCGAACTCGACACCGACGGCGAGGCGGTCTCGACGCTGACCGTCGAGACGGACGACGGGACCGAGACCCACGAGGTCGAGTCGGTCGTCGTGGCGACGATGCCGAACGTGCTCGAAGACCTCACGGGTTTCCCCTGCGACATCGACTTCCAAGGGGCGGTCTGCGGGCTGGCGACCATGTCGGAGTCGCTGATGGACACCTACTGGCTCAACATCGCCCACGACGCGCCGTTCGGGTCGCTCATCGAGCACACGAACTTCGTGCCGAAAGAGCGCTACGGCGGCGACCACCTGCTGTACGTCGCCAGTTACGTGCAGGGACCGCACGAAGAGCTCTGGCAGATGAGCGACGAGGAGGTCGAAGACGCGTGGTTCGACGAAATCGAGGAGATGTTCCCCGACTTCGACCGGTCGGCGGTCGAGGAGTTCAAAATCGCTCGTAACCCCCGCGCCGGCCCGGTGTACGAACGCGGCTATCTCGACCTCGTGGTCCCGTACGACCTCGGCGACGACGTGGCCGAGGGCGTCTACTACGCGGGGATGGCGTCGGAGGCGCAGTACCCCGAGCGGTCGCTGAACGGCGGTATCGTGGCCGGCTACGAGGTCGCGGACCGCATCGACCGCAGCCAGTAGCCGTCACAGCGCCGCTTTCGAAGCCGTTTCAGCGCGGTTCGTCGTCGTGGCGTGCAACGGTCTCTCGTGCCGCTTAGTCGCACGCTTACCGGCAATCGGTTTCCCGTTCGCAACTGCTTTTTAAGCTGCTGACTGACTAGTCAGTTAGTGAGTGCAGACGAGACGCCGGACCAGTCGGTCCCCGACGAGGTCCACGAGGAACTGATGGCCGCGACCTACCGGGCGCTGTGCGCCCACGGCTACGCGGACCTGACGATGCAACGAATCGCAGACGAGGCCGGAAAGAGCAAGTCCCTCCTCCACTACCACTACGGAACGAAACAGGAACTGCTCGTCGCCTTTCTCGACTACCTGTTCGACCGCTTCGAGGCGCGGGTCGCCGCGACGGAGGGCGACGCCCCCGAGACGCGGCTCCGGGTCCTCCTCGACAAGATGGTCCCGGACGGCGACTACGACGGCGACTACGACCGCTTCGGACTGGCCCTCAACGAACTGCGGACGCAGGCCCCCTACGTCGAGACCTACCGCGAGCGGGTCGCCCGCAACGAGGCGGTCATCCGCCGCCGCCTCGCCGACATCATCCGCGAGGGCGTCGAGAAGGGGGATTTCCGCGAGGTCGACGCCGACCGAACGGCGTCGCTCCTCTTCGCCGCGCTCGACGGCGCGCGCCTCCAGCGCGTCGCCGTGACCGACCCCTCGGGAACCGAGACGGCGAGTCAGTCCGCCTTCGACGCGCCGACCGAGGTCCGCGCCGCGCTCGACGAGTTCGTCGTCGAGAACCTCGTTCGCGAGGGAGGTGACGAATGAGCGCGAAGGCCAAGGACGTCAACCTCGTCGACGGCGACCTCGTCAAGCCGATGTTGGTGCTGTCGCTCCCGCTCGTCTTCTCGCAGATTATGCAGGTCGCGTACAACCTCGCCGACACCTTCTGGGTCGGGCGCGTCGGCTCCGAGGCCGTCTCGGCGCTGTCGTTTTCGTGGCCGCTCGTCTTCCTCATGATTTCGTTCGGCGGCGGGTTCACCGTCGCCGGGACGGTCCTCGTCGCCCAGAACAAGGGCGCGGGCAACCACGACGAAGTCGACCACGCCGCCGGCCAGACCCTCGGGTTCGTCATCCTGCTTTCGGCCGGGTTCGCGGTCATCGGCTATCTGTTGACGCCGATACTGCTCCCGCTCATCGGGACGACGCCCGGCACCGAAGTCCACCAGTTGGCGGTCGAGTACACGCGCACCATCTTCCTCGGCGTCGCGTTCATGTTCGGCTTCTTCATCTTCCAGGCGCTGCTCCGCGGGTGGGGCGACACCAAGACGCCGATGTACCTGATGGGGCTCGGCGTCGTCATCAACGTCTTTCTCGACCCGTTTCTCATCCTCGGGTTCAACGCGAACCCGATATTCGGCCTCCTCGGGCTCGAAAGCCTCGGACAGTCGCTGTTCGCCGCGACCGGCTTCACCGGCTTCGGCGTGCAGGGCGCGGCCATCGCCACGGTGTTCTCCCGCGGCGTCGGCGCGCTCGTCGGCTTCTGGCTCCTGCTGTCGGGCCGGGTCGGCATCAGCCTCTCGCCGCGCGACCTGATTCCGGAGCGCGAGATGGTCGAGCGCATCGTCCGCATCGGCGCGCCGTCGAGCATCGAACAGTCGACCCGCGCGCTCGGCGTGACCGCCCTCACGGCGCTCGTCGCCTACGCCGCGGTCAACGCCGGCGGAGCCAGCACCGAGACCGCGGTCGCCGCGTTCGGTATCGGCAACCGCCTCAACTCGCTGGTGTTCCTGCCGGCAATCGGCCTCGCGCAGGGGACCTCGACGGTCGTCGGCCAGAACCTCGGCGCTGACCAGGCCGAGCGCGCCGAACACGCCGTGTTCTGGGGCGTCGGCATCATCGTCACCGCGCTGGTGTTCGTCTCCGCCGCCGCCTACCTGTTCGCCGAACCCATCGTCGCGGTGTTCATCCCCGGCGAGCCGGCGGTCATCGCCATCGGCGTGGACTACCTGCGAATCATCGGCCCGACGTTCCTGTTCCTCGGGGCGTTCAACGTCGTCAACGGCGGGTTCCGCGGCAGCGGCTCGACCCGGACGGCGATGGTGTTCTCGCTCATCTCGCTGTGGGTGCTTCGCATCCCCGCGGCGTTCGTCCTCGTGGAGTTCTTCTCGATGGGCCCGACCGGCATCTGGTACGGCATCGCCTTCTCGAACGTCGGGGTGGCGCTGCTCGCCTTCGCGTGGTTCACCCGCGGCACGTGGAAAAACAGCGTCGTCGACGTCGGCCCCGCCGTGCCGACCGACGACTAAGCGAGAAACGACTCCGCGCGGTCCCTTTTAAGCGGTCTTCTCGTCGGTGCGGTCGACGTCCTGCATCCCCGGCGCGGCCGACACGTCCACGTCCTCGGGCTCGTCGGCCCCGCCGACTCCGACCTCGCCCGAGTCGTCTTCGACGTACACGTCGTCGGCGAAGCCGCCCTCAGCGTGGGGGTGGTCGGGGTCGTCGAGTTTGTCCAGCGTCGCGGGCGCGTCGGGGATATCGATGGTGCGGAACTCGCCGAGCGGCTCCGCGATGTCGATGCCGTGGCGCTCGAAGAACTCCTTGTAGCGCTCGTAGTGGGCCTCGATTTCGTCGACCGGAATCTCCATCATCTCGGTCCAGCCGTGGTTGTAGAAGTCGAAGTTGGCCTGCACGTGGGTTATCTCGCGGGCCTCGGCCTCGGGGAAGCCGACGTCGAGCGCCGCGAGGTAGGTGTCGAAGGTGCACTCGAAGAACGCCGCCATGTGGTCCTCGCGCTCGTCTCGGCGGTCGGGGTCCGCGCGCTCGCTGAAGATGCGAACGTGGAGGTCCACCATCTTCTCGGTGGCGATGTCGCCGATGACCGGCATGGTGAGCGCCTTTTTCGTCGCGAAGTGGCGGATATTCTGGCGAATCTTCATTTCGTCGTTCGCTTCGGGTCGAATACACGTAAAGACCACGTCTCCGGGGACGACGACGCGCGTTCGCCCCGAGCGAGACGGACCGACCCCGTCGCGGCCCGCGAAGCTCCCGAACGAGATTTGACGAGGTGATTTAATGCGACTCGCCCGAATGAGGGGGGTATGAGCGACTCCGCATCCGTCCGCGAGGACTCGGTCCTCGACTGCGACGACTGCATCTCGCCGGCCGAAGCGTTCGGCATCGTCGCCGACGAGACTCGACTCACCATCCTCGAAGCGCTCTGGGAGTCACCCGACCGCCCCATCCCCTTCTCCGAGCTCCGCCGACGGGTCGGCGTCGACGACAGCGCACGGTTCAACTACCACCTCGGAAAGCTCCGCGGTCAGTTCGTCCGCAAGACCGACGAGGGCTACGACTTCCGCCACGCCGGCGAGAAGGTCGTCCGCGCCGTGCTCGCGGGGACGTTCAACGAGGACCCCGTCCTCCCCGCCTTTCCGGCCCCCGGCTCCTGTGTCGCCTGCGGCGGCTCGCTCGAAGCCGACTACGGCGACGAGAAACTCACCATCTCCTGTGCCGACTGCGCTCGGGTCCACGCCCACGAGGAGTTCCCGCCCGGCGGTCTCGAAGGCCGCTCGTCGGAGGCGCTCCTGTCGGCGTTCGACCAGCGCGTGCGACACCTCCACTGCCTCGCCGCCGACGGCGTCTGCCCCGAGTGCGGCGGGACGACGAGCACCGCGCTGTCCCGCGACGCCGACCCGTTCGACCTCGAGGTAGTCGTCACTCACCGCTGCGCCCAGTGCGCCTACGAGGCCGTCTCGCCCGTGGGACTGGTGCTCCTCGACGAGTCGACGGTCCTCGGCTTCCTCTCCTCGCGGGGCGAAGACGTGTGCGGGACGCCGTTCTGGCGGTTCCCGTGGGTCGTCGGAGACGAGGCGCTCACCGTCGTCTCCGAGGAGCCGTGGCGCATCCGCGTCCGCATCGACGCGGACGACGAGCATCTCGTCGTCGAACTCGACGGCGACCTGTCGGTCGTCGACTCCGCGGTCGAACCTATCGAGCGAATTTCATAAGCTCGCTACGGTAAACCCGCTTACAGAAATGTAATTCAGATTACTATTTTGGTGTCGACGGTCGTCTCTCCACACGAGGAGAACGACCATGTTCGACGATACTCATCTCGGCCGCGACGACGTGCGAGCGACGCTCCCGCAGCGGTTCAGGACGCTTTCGGAGACCGCTCTCGCCGCGGTCGCGGCGGTCGTCGGCGTCTTCGCGGCCACTGCCGTCGCGACGCTCGTCGCCCCGCTCGTAGCCGGTCTCGGTCTCGTGGCGCTGTTCTTGGGCTGGCCGCTCGGCCTCGCGGTCGGCATCGCCGTCGTTCGCGGGGCCGTCGGTGTCGTCGCTGCCAGCGGCGTTCCCGGCCGCGTTCGCGGCCTCGCCCGCGACGCACTCGCTCGCGGCGACGACGACGCGGCGTCGGGACCGTCGGAGTGCCCCGCTGCCGCCGACGGCGGCTTCACCGAGTGACTCGGTGAGCCGCAGCAACGCCCGCGATTCGGCTCCCGTCTCGCCATCTCGCCCCGAGTTCCGCCTGCAAAACAATCATGAGGGAGATAGCAATCCACATTAACCCCGAATACAAACGTCGGGTCATGAGCCAATCGTACGTGATCGTCGGCGACGGTATCGCCGGGGCCTCAGCGGCTGAGACACTCCGCGAAGAGGAACCCGACGCCGACATCACTATCATCACGGACGAGGGCGAACCGCTGTACAACCGCATTCTCATCAAGGAATTCGCCAAGGGCAAACTGCCCGAGGCCCCCATCTCCATCCACGACGAGTCGTGGTACGACGACCGCGACGTGGACCTCGAACTCGACACGCTCGTCACGGACATCGACCCCGAGGGCCACACCGTCACCGCCCACGACGGCACCGAGTACGACTACGACAAACTCCTCCTCGCCGTCGGCGGCACGCCGACCCAGCTCCCCGTCGAGAACTCCGACGCGGAGGGCATCCACCACTTCTGGACGTTCCAGGACGCCCGGGACATCAAAGAGCACATCGAGGGCGCGGACAACTCCGTCGTCATCGGTGCGGGCCTGCTCGGCATCGACCTCGCGGCCATCACGGCCGCCCAAGAGGTCGAGGGCAAGTACCTCATGCGCGGCAAGGCGTGGTGGCGCTACGCCCTCTCCGAGGAGGGCGCGGAAATCATCCACGAGGCGCTCCGCGAGCGCAACGTCGAACCCGTCTTCGACTCCGGCGTCGACCACTTCGAGGTCGACGAGAACGACCGCGTCACGACCGCCGTCGACCCCAACGGCGACCGCTACGACGCCGACTTCGTCGGCATCGCCATCGGCCTGAACTTCAACACGGAGATTCTCGGCGGCACCGACATCGAGTACGACAACGGCATCTACACGGACGAGTTCATGCGGACGAACCACGATGACATCTTCGCGGCCGGTGACATCACCGAGTTCCACGACCTCATCCTCGGTGACCGCGCCCAGAACGGCGCGTGGGGCTCCGCCAAGGAACAGGGGACCATCGCGGCCAAGAACATGGTCGACTACGGCTCCGAGGAGTTCCGCTGGGTCTCGTCGTACTCCATCACTCACTTCGACTTCCCGTTCCTCTCGTTCGGCCACCCGACGCTCGGCGACGACCACGTCGAGGCCAAGTACTCCGACACCGAGTGGCGGCGGCTCGCCATCAAGGACGGCAAAATCGTCGGCGGCGTCCTCATCGGCGACCTCTCGCCGCAGACGAAGTACAAGAAGCTCATGCGCGAACAGGTCGACGTGAGCGGCCAAAAGGAAATCCTCGTGAAACAGGACTTCCAACTCGACGACCTCGAAGGCGCGGCGGCCGAACAGTAACTCGGGACCCGTTCCCGCTGTTTTCACCCGGCCAGCCGCGTCTGCGCGTGTCCGCCGGTCCGGGCTCGCGCGCCGCCCGCGGCTCGCGGTTCGCTCGCTCCCGTTTTGGCTCTCTTTCGTCCGGCGCACTCACCGTCCCGTCTCGTCTCGTCCCTCGTCGTCCGACGCCCCAACGGCCAAACATTTATCTCTGTCTGTGTAGTGTGTTACCACATGTCATCTAAAGACGGACAGCCGCCGTCTTCTCCAGACGCCACCGCACCGCCGACCGTCGCACCCGTCTCTGACGTACCGCCCGGCGTGCGCGTCCATCACTTCGACGAGCTGAGCGAGCGGACCCAGCGCGCGCTCGCGACCGCGACCCCCGCCGGCACGCTCGACATCGACACGACCACCTCGCGGCTCTCGCGGGGCGATATCGTGGTGTTCACCGACTACGTTCGCGTCAAGTAAGTTCTCTGCGCCGCCCCGTTGCTCGCGTTCGCCGCCCGTCCCGGTCGCCGCCGAGCCGGCGGTCCCCCGCTCGCGGACGGCCGGGACCGAAGTCGTTTTCCACGCGTCGCCGCCTATCGCCGGGTATGGCAACAGGTGGCGGCCAAGGAACGATGACGCTCGCGTTCGAACTCTCCGCGCTCAAACAGCTCGGCGACCCGAACGCGGCGTTTTCGGACGCGCGAACGTGGACGAAGTACATCGGCGTGGTGAGCGAGAAGCCGACCTACGTCGTGACGAACTTCACCCGGAAAGAGCGCATCCGGCAGGACTTCTTCTCCGGACCGCGCGGCGTCGAGGAGAGCCTCGAAAACGTGATGCGCCAGTTCGACACCGACCGGCACGTCTTCATCGGCACGTCCGACGAGGACCGCGCGGTGGCCGAAGAAACCGGCTGGGAGTACCTCCCGGTCGAGGACGCCGCCGAGGCCGCCGAGTGGGTGCTCGCCGGCGACGACGACGCCCCCGCCGACCCCTTCGAGGCCGAGGGGCGCGACGACTGGCCCTAGTCGGAACACAGCGGCGCGTTCGCCCGCGATTCCGTTCCCCTATCGAAAGCACTAATCAGCAACGGCACTTTTTACTCCTCGATGAGTCACCAGTTGCCTGACGTACAGGCCTCCCAGCCGGACGTGACCGTCGGGCTGAGCCAGGTCGGCGTCACGGGCGTCGAGAAGCTCGTCAAGATCGCCCGCGACGGGAAGCGACCCCTCGTCTTGATGGCGGAGTTCGAAGTGTTCGTCGACCTCCCCGGCGGCCGCAAGGGCATCGACATGAGCCGAAATATGCAGGTCATCGACGAGGTCCTCGAAGCCGCCGTCTCCGAGCCGGCCTACCGCGTCGAGGACATGTGCGGCGACGCCGCCGAGCGCCTCCTCGCCAAACACGAGTACACGACGACCGCCGAGGTCAGCATGACCGCCGAACTCGTCGTCCGCGAGGACACCCCCGCAAGCGGCCTCTCCACCCAGAGCACCGCCGAAATCATCGCCAGCGCCACCGCGACCGACGAGGGCACTCGCGAGGAAATCGGCGCGGAAGTGGTCGGCATGACCGTCTGTCCCTGCTCGCAGGGCATGTCCGCCTCCCGCGCCCGCGACGTGTTGCAGGATCTCGCCGTCGACGACGACACCATCGAGGAGTTCCTCGACAAGGTCCCCCAGCCGGGTCACTCCCAGCGCGGCCACGCCACGCTCACCGTCGAAACAGAGGGTTCGCCGGAGGTCGACCTCATGGACCTCATCGACATCGCCCGCGACTCGATGTCGGCGCGCATCTACAACCTCGCCAAGCGCCCCGACGAGGACCACATGACCTACCACGCCCACGCCAACGCGAAGTTCGTCGAGGACTGCGTCCGCTCGATGGCCGAGCTGTCCCTCGAGGCGCTCGACCACCTCGGGGACGACGCGGTGGTCCACATGAAACAGTCGAACGACGAGTCGATTCACCAGCACAACGCCCACGCCGAGCGCGAGGTGACGCTGGGACAGCTCCGCGACGAACTCGACGCCTGAACGCCCTCGACGCCCGAGACGCTCGTTTTTCGAACCTCGATTCTGTACCGCCGCGAACCGCTACAACGGGAGCGGTGCCGCTTCCTCCCAGCGCGGGTCGAACGTCGCTCGGAGGTCGGCGGCGAACTCGGGGTCTTTCAGGTCTATCATGGCGAACGCCTGTCCGGGGTTGAGGGGGTTCGGCACCTCGATACAGACCTCCACGTCGTCGATGAGGTTGAACACGCCCGTGACGTTCTCCGCGGTGCGCGCGCGGAAGTTCGACCTGCTCGACAGCCGGTCCATGTAGCTCTGGCCGACGCTCTCGGGCAGGCTGTCGACGAGCCCCGGCGACATGAGCATCGACACGTCGACCCCGCGGTCGAGCGCCGCCTCCAGTTCGTCCACGACGAGGTCGCCGACGGCGTCGAGGTCGAACTGCGGCGAGGGCGTCCCGGCGACCATCACGAGCGAGTCGTCGGCCGCCGCGAGTCGCTCCACGAGCAGGTCGATGGTCTCGTCAGCGCCGACCGCGGCCGTCCAGAACTGGTCGTGAACCGGCTCGGCGGCGTCGAGTTCGTCGGTCAGCTCGGCGACGACGTTCTCGTACTGCTCGGCCTTCTCGGCCAGCTCTTGGCGCTTCGATTCGAGTAGGCGGTCGAGCGCCGTGTCGGGCTCGACGGCGACGTACTTCTTCGGCCGGCTGGCCGCCTGACTCCGGATGAGGTGGTACTGTTCGAGGCTGTTCAGCACGTCGTAGACGCGGCCCATCGGCACGTCGCTGGCGCGGGATAACTCCTTGGCCGTCGTCGCGCCCGTCCGCAGGAGGGCGCGATAGGCTCGGGCCTCGTACTCGGACAGCCCGAGGTCTCGCAAACTGGTCATGCACCGTCCGTCTCGTTTCTCCCTGATAAACAAACCGGATGTTTACACCCGTCTGCGGTTGCCGCGGGTCGCGGTCAGGCGTCGGGCGTCACCGTGGAGACCGCCTCCATCAACTCCTCGGGAGTGGTTGCCTCCACCGCCGTCTCGCCGGCGCTGACGCGCGCGGTCCCCGCCGGGAGACCGTCGGCATCGGCATCCGGAACCACGAGCGCCTCGTGGTCCGCGACGCGGAGCGCCGCCCGGTGGAGGTCGGAGCCGACGCCGTCGTTGAGTTCGACGAGAAGCGGGTCGCGGAGCAGCCGCGCCGCCGCGGTTCCGTAGGCGGCGACCTGCACGCCGATGCGGTCCCACGCGCCAGCGAACGCGGCGATGGTCTCCTGTGCGACCTCGCGGTAGCGCTCGTCGCCGGTGAGCGCCGCGAGGTCGACGAGCGCGTTCGCCATCTCCACGTTCCCGTCGAGCGGGCGCAGCGGCGACGACAGGAGCGCCTCGCCGCTCGCGGGGCCGTCGAGGAACGAGCCCTCGTCGAACAGTTCGTCGATGGCGGCGTCGGCAACCTCGGCGGCGAAGTCCAGAAGCGGGTCGCCCGCCACCGTTTCGTCGCCGAGCACCTGCCGGGCGCGGCAGGCCGCGGCGACCACGCGCGCCTGGTCTTCGAGCAGGAGGTCCTCGCCCGCGTCGCCGCCGGACCGGAAGTGCGTCACGACGCCGTCGTCGACGAGGTCCTCTGCGACCCGCGAGAGCGCGCGCGAACCGAACTCGCGGGCCCGCTCGTCGTCGGTGAGCCCCGCCAGCACCAACAGCGCGTCCGCGGCGAGGGCGTTGCCGCCGGCGTACACCGTGAGGTCGGTTCGCGGGCCGGGCGCGTTGTCGCGGCCCTCCTTCCCGAGGAGGTAGTAGTCCGTCCCCGCCGCGGGGCCCATGCTCCCGGCGAAGCCGGTCCCGGTCCACAGCGAGTCGACGAGGAAGTCGGCGGTCCCCGACGCGGGGTCGAGGTAGGCGTCCTCGCCGGTGTAGCGGTAGCCGTTGGCGAACGCCCGCAGGAGCGCGGCGTTCGATTCGAGCGTCTTCTCGCGGTTCGGCTTCGACCACGCGGCGTCGTCGGCGTAGCGGAAGAAGCCGCCCTCGACGGGGTCGTACAGCCCGTCGCGAATCGCGTCGAGGGACCGGAGCGCCCGGCTTCGGTCGCGCTTCAGCGCGAACTCGACGGTCCGCGGGAGCGGGAACTTCGCGGCGTCGCCCCAGCCGCCGTGGGCCTCGTCGAAGGCGACTTCCAACTGGCCGGCGAGGTGCGATTCGATCTGCGGCGACACCTCGCCCGCGGGCGGGAGGTCGCCCCTGAGCGCCCGCGGGAGGCGGCCGGCCTCTGCGCCCTTCTTGTCCCACACCTCGCGTACGCGGTCGATAACCTGCCGCATGCCGTCGGGGCCGATGAACGTCGCGCCCGTGATGGGGTGGCCGTCGGGCGCGAGGAAGACGGTCGAGGGGAAGCCGCCCATGTTGTACCGCTCGCGGATGCGCGGTTGGCGGTCCACGTTCACCCGAATCGGGACGAAGCCGTCGTTGAGGTTCGCCGCGATGCGCGGTTCGGCGTACGTCTCGGCGTCCATCTCGTGACAGTCCTCGCACCACGTCGCCGACAGCGAAAGCAAGATTGGCTTGTCCGCCGCTCGCGCCTCGGCGAACGCGTCGGGACCCCACTCTCGCCATTCGACGCGCGTCTCGTCGGTCATGTCCACCCATCCGCGGTGGACGCGGGTAAGCGCTTCGAGCCCTCGTGGCACGACCGGTCGCCGTCCGCGGGTCGCGCGAACCCCTCGACGACCGTCGCGGACCGATTCGAGAACCCGGCGCGCCGCGGGCGGGACAAAAGGGCTATGGGCCGCGGCCCGGTAGTGTCGCCCATGCGAACGCGCACGCTGATGGCGCTCTTGCTCCTCATCCCCCTCTCCGACGCGTTGCTGCTCGTGGTCGTCGCGCAGTACATCGACCTCGTGCCGACCGTCGCGCTCGTCGTCCTGACCGGGCTCGTCGGGATGCTCATCGTCCGCGCCGAGGGGCGACACACCCTCAGAAGCCTCCAGTCGAAGTTCGCCGGCGGCGACCTCCCGACGAACGAGGTCATGGACGGCGGCCTGCTCATCGCCGCGGGCGCGTTCCTCCTCACGCCGGGGCTCGTCACCGACACCATCGGCTTCCTGCTCGCCATCCCGGTGACGCGGTACCCCATCCGCGAGGTGCTCAAGCGCTTCGTCGTCAAGCCGTACCTCGACAAGCGCGCCGACGGCTTCGTCACCGGCAACGTCTGGACGACCGGCTTCCCGCAGGGCGACTTCGGTCCCGGCGGTCCCGGTGGCTCGCCCGGCCCGAGCGGCGGAAGCGGTTCCAGCGGCAGCGGCAGTTCCGGCAGTAGCAGCGGCGGTGACGGCGTCTACGACGCCGACCCCGACTCGTATCGGTTCGACCGCGACAGCAACGACTCCACGTAACCGTTTTCGCCGCTCTCGTGTCGGTTGTTCCGAGTGTTTCACCCGCGCAGCCACGCGATTGGCCGGCGTTTCGAGTCCCGCAATCGACCGACGGCGACGACATTCACTAACACGCACCAACGCGCCTCCGAAAAGAAAGTCTTAAAATCAACAGCGCACAACGAGTGAATGCGCTTACCTGGGCCAATAGCTCAGTCAGGTTGAGCGCTCGGCTGATAACCGGGAGGCCCGCGGTTCAAATCCGCGTTGGCCCACTCCCATCGATAACGTTTCGTTGCCGATGCGAGTCAGGGGCTGAAACTCCCCGGCCACCCAACTTCTGCGAATATCACCGACCGAGAGAACGCTCGGTCTATCGTTCGTGTCGTCGGGACGAATCAGCGACGGAGTCTCGACTCCCCCATCCGACCGACGACGACCCGATACAGAGAATCACTAATGTTTGACTCAGATATCCGATTGTTTCGCACAAACTCACGTCTCTTTACGCAGATTCGTTCGCATTTATCGGCATCTGGTTGGTCGAACGGACGAATACGGAGAAAGATATATCACGCAATAGATTGTGGTACTGAATAACATGGAATACGAACTCACCTGTCTGTACGGGTGCGGCCACACCTCCACGGCCGACTCCCGCGAGAGCGTCGGCGTTCTCGCGATGGAACACATGGACGACGAACACGACACGCCCGTCGACCCGCTCGAAGCGGGCGAACTCGCGTTGAAGCGCTTCGACGGCGCGTCGCTCCGGCAGGCGCGGCAGTAGCAACACTCTGGCTTCTGTCACGTCTTCCACTCCGAGTTTCTCTCGGCACCAACCGTTTCACACCTCCGAACGGCGGCGCTGTCGCCCGGTCTCGTGGCTACGCGTCCGTCCCTCCCGAACAAATTTACTCAGTTCTGTATCCCAGTAGTATTAAATCCGTACACGCCATACGTGTTGGTGATGCCAACCATCGACGTCTCCGAACACCTGTACCGCCAGATTGAGTCCGCCGCCGACGGCGAGGATCTCGACGCGGCGATGTGGAAGATGGTCGGCCGGTACCAGCGTGGTAACACGCCCGGCGACTAACAGGGTTCGGACCGACCCTCGACCCCCGACTGCGCGTGCAGTCATCATCAACCTCGCTCGCCGCGACTGCCCTTCCTGCGGCGAGTCCGTTTTCCGTTTTCTGAGTGGTTGCTCCCGAGCGTCGCCTCAGCCGAGAACGCCCGTCACGCCGAGGCTCTCTGCGACCAGCCACGCGACGAACAGCGCGTAGGTTCCGAGGAGGACGTACGCCTCGCCGCGCGTCAGCGCCATCTCGGTCCGGAGGACGGCGAAGAAGACGACCGACGCGCCCGTGAGGAAACTCATCATCGGAACGACCTCCTCGAACGCGATGACCGCGCCCCCGGCGACGAGGATGCCGACGGGGAGGGCGACGAGGAGCGCGAAGACGTTGCTCCCGAAGACGTTGGCGAGGCTCATCGGCGCGTTGCCCTGCCGAGCGGCTCCGACGCTGACGAAGGTGTCCGGCAGGCTCGTGCCGGCGGCGACGACCGTCAGCCCCCAGAGGAACGGCGACGTGCCGAAGGCGTCGCCGAGACCGACCGCCGCGCGGACGAGCAGTTCGGCTCCGACGAGGATGACCGCGAGCGACCCGCCGAGCGCGAGCCACTCGCGTTTCGGGTTCACGTCGTCGACGACGGCGGTGAGTCCGGCGCGGTGCTCCAGCGTGTCGTGGTACTGCATGAACAGATACAGCCCGTACAGCCCGAGCGGGATGCACGCCAGCGGGCGCGTGACGAACCCGTCGAGGCCCGCGGTGTCGGCGGCGGGGCGGTAGATGACCGCAAGCGAGAACGTGAGCACGAGGACGGCGATAGAAAGCAAGTAGAACTGCGCTTCCTTGTAGACTAAGTCGCGGTTCGAGGCGAGCCGCTGGCCCTCACCGACCAGCGCCGACACGGCCGGGATGATGAGGATGTTGTAGACGGCCGACCCGACGACCGCACCGACCCCGATGTCGAACGACTGGTACCGGAGCGTGGCGATGACGATACTCGATAGCTCGGGGAAGCTCGACCCCACGGCGGCGATGATAGCCCCCTGCACGATGGCGGGGAGTCCGTAGTACGCGCCCAACCGGTCCGAGGCCTGCACGAGCATGTCGCCGCCCTTCCACGCGAGAATCGCCCCGACGACTGTGAACCCGACGAGAATCGGAACTGATGCCACGCCCGGATTTCGGCGGCCGGTGAGAAAAAACCCGACCCGGCCGGGTGTCGGATTCGACGCTCCGCTCGCTCAGAACCCCTCGCGCAGGTAGCGGTCCCGCTCTGTGAACACCGAGGCGAGGGCGTCGGCCGCCTCCGCATCAGCGACCGAGAGGCGGTCGGTGCGAGCGAGCGCCTCGACGGCCCGCGCGCCGACGAGGAGTTGCGAGAGCACCCCGATTTCGACGGTCGCGTCGGGGTCGGCGTCGCGGCCAACCGATTCGACGCTCGCCGCGCCGTCGGCGACGATGAGGCTGAACGGGCCGTCGTTCCAGTCGCACCGGCCGTCTTCGACCGCGAGGACGAGGTCGCAGGCGGCGTCGGCGGGGAACGAGACGGCTTCGAGGGCGGCCGGCACGTCCACGATGCGGACCATCGGGCCGGGCTTGAGTTCGACCGTCGCCGCCCGCGGGTCGGTCAGGTCGTCGATGAGCCGGGAGGATTCGTGTTCCGACGAGAGGACGACCTCGTCGACCTGCGAGTCGTGGTCCCGGAGGAACCGAAACAGGTGGGCGCGGGCCTCGGCGTCGGCGGCGACGAGTTCGTCCACGGACAGCGTCCGCGACTCCCAGTCGCCGGTCACGTCGTAGACGACGTAGCCGCGGAGGTCGCCGTCTCGCTCCCAGCCGTAGACGAACGGGTCGTCGTCCCACCCGCGGAACAGCCGGTGGCGAATCCAGCCCTCGCTTCGGTCCACCGCGAGGTCTTCGGTCGCCGCGGCCGCGGATACGTCTTTGACCCGCCCCCAGTCGTCGGCGTCGAGTCGGACGAACTCCCCGGCCGGGTCGGCGGCGACCGCCCCGAGTTCGTCGGGCGGCACCGTCGTCTTCGCGTAGTTGCTCGCCGTCGCCCAGCCGAACCGGCGGTAGAAAGCGTACTCGAACGGCCAGAGCGCCGAGAGATACCGGCCGGTGTCGCGGAACTCCGCGAGGAGGGCGTCGAGCATCGCGGCGACGTGGCCCTGTCGGCGCGCCTCCGGAGGTGAGGCGACCGCCGAGATACCGGGGAGCGGGTGCCACTCGCCGCGGACGCGGGCCGTGAAGTCGTAGAAGGCACACACCGTCCGCAGGTCGGCCGCGTCGAGGTCCTCGACGGGCGCGTCGGGCGGGGCGTCGTAGAACCCCCGCGGGCGGTAGCTCTCCGGGTCGGGCAGTCGCTCGTCCGACCAGTCGGGGCCGTTCTCGGGCCGGAAGGCGTAGTTGAGGAACTCGCGGTACGTCTCGCGGTGCTCCTCGGGGAGGGGACGGAGGTGCATACCCGCGGTGCGTCGGGGGACGATATAGGTTTTCGGTGCCGCGGGCGCGCAGTCCAGCGATTCGGGCGCGTCGGGACCGGAGTTCGGGGTCGCTCTCGGAACCGTGCGATTCACGTCGCCTCGGTCCCGAGTCCCGCTCATGAGCGAGACGAAGAAGTCGTTTCTGTCGCGGGGGAACCTCCTCCTCGCGGCGGTCGTGACGCTCGGCATCGTCCTCCCGGGCGTGGCGCGACGCCTCCTCGGCGAGGCCGGCTACAACGACCTCGGGATGGTCGTGTTCACGCTCGGCTACGCGGGCATGGTCGTTATCGTCTGGTACGGGTGGATTCGCCCGCTCGACATCACCGGTCCGGCCGAGTAGCGCGCCCCCGTCCGTCGGGCGTCACCCGCACCGACAGCGGTGTTCACCGACTCCCGGGACCGCACCGACCGCCCGGTCGCCCCAATATCGGGGGGTTCGACCGCCGGTTTCCAACGAGAATAACGGAACTTTGATAGTCGATTCGAACCGACCGAGAAAACAAGAATGCTTCCCCTTCAGCTCGTAGACACCTTCCTGCTCGACTACAACATCGGGCAGGCGCTGTTGCTCGTGTTCGTCCTGTCGACGGTCGGAACGCTGCCGCTGAAGTCCCGGCACATCCTCGGCATCAACGCCACGCTGTTCGGGCTCATCTTCCTTCTGACCCCGGTGACGCTGGCCAAGCCCCACTACATGTTCCTCGGCATCACGCTCCTCGTCGTCGGCCCCATCGTCTACGTCTCGGGCCGTCGCTGAGGGGACGCCGACGGGCGGTTTCGCCCGACTCACCGCCGTTTTTCGCGACAGTCCGACGGACCGACCGACCGCAACCGACGGTCCGCGCCTCGTTTTTCGCTCGCGCCGATTCCGAAGAACGCGACGTTTAAACGGCGAGAACCGCAACCCACGGGTATGTCTGAACCGAGCGTTCCCGGCGGCCGCGGGGCCGTCTTGGACCTCCCCTGCGGCGAGACGAAGCGCGTCCGGGAACTCGACTTGGGCAAACGGGAGTTCGACTGTCCGTGCGGCGACAGCCACGCAGTCGTCATGGACGTCCACCCGCCCGACCGCTTCCTCCCGGAGTTCCTCGTCGACATCCTTCAGGAGACCATCGAGACCACGAGCGACGACATGCCCGAGTTCGGGACGGCCCACCTCATGGGCATCGTCTTGGAGGAGTTCCCCGAGGCCGTCGTCTCCGAGGACGTGTCCGAGGACGGCGAACTCGGCGCGGGCATCGTCTGGGTGACCGATTTCGATTCTCGAAGGCTCCACGAGATAATCGTCGAACTCGTCGTGGAGCTGATGGAACACGCCGTCAGCCACGCCGACGACGACGACGTCGTCTCGGAGTTCGAGTCGAAGATGCTCCAGTTCGACGTGGGCGAGTTCGTCGACCAGTACCGCGCCCAGCGCGACCTCGACCCCGAGCCGTACATGTAGCGCTCGGGCGGGGACGCCCCGCTTTTCAGTCGATTCGAAGCCGCTCGACCGCCGGGTCCAGCGTCGCCTTCGCGCCGAGCGGGAGCGGCACCGTCGGGTCGGCGTGGCCGAACTCCACGTCGAACACCGCCGTGGCGTCGGGGTTGTACGCGTCGAGGACCGACAGCAGCTCCGCGCGGAGGTGCGCGCCGTAGTCGGCCGGCGGTTCCCACTCCAGTTCGGGCGAGTACGTCCGCGGCTGACCGACCACGACGCCGTCGAATCGTTCTAACAAGCCGCGTTCGCCCATCGACCGCAACGTGTACCGGACCTCGCGGGGGAGCGGCACGTCCTCCGAGGTTTCGAGCGCGAGCACCGCCCCGTCGAGTTCGTCGGGGTTCGGGAGGTACCGGCCGGTCTGGAGATGCCACTTCACGACGCTGAAGTTACCGCCCCAGAGTCGCCCGGTCACTCGTTCGTCGCCCCGCCACGTCCGACCCGGGTTATCGCGCCACTCTCGGGGCTCTTCGGTGTCGAAGTCGAACCAGTCGTCGGTCCACTCCGAGGCGGGCTCGACGACGCCGAGAGAGCGCTCGAAGAACGCCCGCCGGAGGTATCGCTCGACGTACGGGTGGATTTCGGGGTCCACGGTGAGCGTCGGGTGGAGCGTCGCGCCGTAGCTCACGACGCCGTGGGTCCAGAGGAACAGCCGGAGATTGTCGTTGTCGCTGAAGCCGAAGAAGCGCGTCGGCGACGCGGTCAGCCGCGCCGGGTCGAGATGCGGGAGGATTCGAAGCTGGTCGTCGCCGCCGGTGACAGCGATGACGCCGCGTATCGACGGGTCCTCGAAGGCCGCCATCACGTCCTCCGCGCGCGCCGCCGGGTTGTCCCGGAGCCACTCCCAGTCGCGTCGGGCCGACTCGAAGACGACGGGGTCGAGCGAGAACACGTCGCGGAGCCGCGCGCACGCACGGTCCAACTGTGACTCGTCGATGGGGCGCGACGGCGCGACGACCGCGACCCGGTCTCCGGCGTCGAGCGGCGGCGGCGTCGTGAATACCGCGGGCATGCGTAGCCGGTACTCGGATACCCGTCAAAAGCCTTCCCCGGCCGCGACAGCGGCGTTCGGCAACATTTTCGAAATTCGCAATCGAGTTTCGGACCTCGTAATTTTTCGCCGGACTTATTACGATGTGCGGATTGGATTCCGACGATGACTGACGAGGACACCTCGACCGGCCCTCAGGAAGGCACGGAGGACCGGACGATTTTGCTCATCGGAAGCGGCCCAATCCAGATCGGACAGGCGGCGGAATTCGACTACTCCGGCGCGCAGGCCTGCCGCGCGCTCCGAGAGGAAGGCGCGCGAGTTGTCCTCGTCAACTCGAACCCCGCGACCATCATGACCGACCCCGAGATGGCCGACAAGGTCTACATCGAACCCATCACGACCGAGGCCATCTCCGAGATTATCGAGCGCGAGCGCCCCGACGGCGTCATCGCCGGACTCGGCGGCCAGACCGGACTCAACGTCACGGCCGAACTCGCGGAGGAGGGCGTCTTAGAGGAGTTCGACGTGGACATCATGGGCACGCCGCTCGACACCATCTACGCGACGGAGGACCGCGACCTGTTCCGCCAGCGCATGGAGAAAATCGGCCAGCCCGTCCCGAAGTCGACGACCATCTCGCTGGAGGAAGGCGAGGCGGTCGAGAACATCACCGAGGAGGCCCTCGTAGAGCGCGTCGAAGACTCCGTCGACGCCGTCGGCGGTCTCCCGGTCATCTCGCGGACGACCTACACGCTCGGCGGCTCCGGCTCCGGCGTCGTCCACGAGATGGACGAACTCGTCTCCCGCGTCCGCAAGGGGCTTCGCCTCTCGCGCAACAGCGAAGTCCTCATCACGGAGTCCATCTCCGGCTGGGTCGAACTCGAATACGAGGTGATGCGCGACGCCGACGACTCGTGTATCATCATCTGCAACATGGAGAACATCGACCCGATGGGGATTCACACCGGCGAGTCCACCGTCGTCACGCCCTCGCAGGTCATCCCCGACGAGGGCCACCAAGAGATGCGCGACGCCGCGCTCCAGGTCATCCGCGAACTCGGCATTCAGGGCGGCTGTAACATCCAGTTCGCGTGGCACGACGACGGCACGCCCGGCGGCGAGTACCGCGTCGTCGAGGTGAACCCGCGCGTCTCGCGGTCCTCCGCGCTCGCATCCAAGGCGACCGGTTACCCCATCGCCCGCGTCACGGCGAAGGTCGCACTCGGCAAGCGCCTCCACGAGATTACCAACGAAATCACCGGCGAGACCACCGCCGCCTTCGAGCCGGCAATCGACTACGTGGTCACGAAGGTGCCGCGGTGGCCCAAGGACAAGTTCACCGACGTGGACTTCGAGCTCTCGACGGCCATGAAGTCCACCGGCGAGGCGATGTCCATCGGGCGCACCTTCGAGGAGTCGCTTCTGAAGGCGCTTCGGTCGTCCGAGTACGACCCCGCCGCCGACTGGGACGAGGTGTCCGACGAGGAACTCGAAGCCGAGTACCTCGAAAAACCGACTCCCGACCGCCCGTACGCCATCTTCGAGGCGTTCGAGCGCGGCTACACCACGGAGGACGTGGTCGAACTCACGGACATCCACGAGTGGTACGTCGAGCGCTTCGGCCGCGTCGTCGAGGCGGTCGAGGCCGCCGCCGAGGGCGACTTCGCCGCCGCCGCCTCCGCCGGCCACACCAACGCCAGCATCGCCGCGGCGACCGGCACGAGCGTCGGCGAGGTCGAACAGAACGTCCCCGGCCGCACCTACAAGCAGGTCGACACCTGCGCCGGCGAGTTCGCCGCGCAGACGCCGTACTACTACTCCGCGCGCAAGCCCGAGTTCTTCCGCGGCCCCTTCGAGGGCGACTCGGCGGGTAACGAACTCCGCGTCGACCGCGACATGGAGAGCGTCGTCGTCGTCGGCGGCGGTCCCATCCGCATCGGGCAGGGCGTCGAGTTCGACTACTGTTCGGTCCACGCGGTGCAGGCGCTCCGCGACATGGGCATCGACGCGCACGTCGTCAACAACAACCCCGAGACGGTGTCGACCGACTACGACACCTCCGACGGCCTCTTTTTCGAGCCCATCACGGCAGAAGAGGTCGCCGACGTCATCGAGGCCATCGACGCCGACGGCGTCATGCTCCAGTTCGGCGGGCAGACCTCGGTCAACATCGGCCACCCGCTCGAATCCGAACTCGACCGCCGCGGCGTCGACTGCGAGATTCTCGGCACGACCATCGACGCGATGGACCTCGCCGAGGACCGCGACCGCTTCAACCGCCTGATGGACGACCTCGGCATCCTCCAGCCCGAAGGCGGCTCCGCGACCAGCGAGGCAGAGGCGCTCGACCTCGCCAACGACCTCGGCTACCCCGTGCTCGTTCGCCCGTCGTACGTCCTCGGCGGCCGCGCGATGGAAATCGTCCACTCCGACGCGGACCTCAAGGAGTACATCGAGGAGGCCGTTCGCGTCTCCCCCGACAAGCCCATCCTCATCGACGAGTTCCTCGCCGACGGCGTCGAACTCGACGTGGACGCCGTCTCCGACGGCGAAGATGTCCTCATCGGCGGCGTGATGGAACACGTCGAAGCCGCCGGCGTCCACTCCGGCGACTCCGCCTGTATGATTCCGCCGCGCTCGCTCGACGACGAGACGATGGCCCGCGTCCGCGAGGTCACGGAGGACATCGCCAGCGCCCTCGACACGGTCGGCCTGATGAACGTCCAACTCGCGGTCAAGCAAAACGAGGACGGCTCGAACGACGTGTACGTCCTCGAAGCCAACCCCCGTTCCTCGCGCACCGTCCCGTTCGTCTCGAAGGCGACGGGCGTCCCAATCGCCAAACTCGCGGCGAAGGTCATGGCCGGCAACTCGCTTGCCGACCTCGACGTGAGCGAGCAGATTCCCGAGCAGGTGTCGGTCAAGGAGGTCGTCCTCCCGTTCGACCGCCTGCCGGGTTCGGACCCGCGTCTCGGCCCGGAGATGAAGTCCACGGGCGAGGTCATGGGCACCGCGACCTCGTTCGGCAAGGCCTACGAGAAGGCCCAGTCGGCAGCCAACGACCCGATTCCGGCCGACGGCACCGTCTACGTGGACCTCGCCGACCCCGAGTTCCCCGACGCCGACAGCGAGGCCGGACAGGAACTGCTCGACGCCTTCAACGAGTACTACGAGGTGCTCACGCCCGAGGACGTCGACGACTTCCTCACGATGCTCCGCGAGGGCGACTTCGACTTCGTCGTCTCCCGCGACCGCGACACGCTCATCGACTGCGTCGAAGAGGAGGTCAGCTACTTCTCGACGTACGCCTCCGCGAAGGCGGCGCTCGAAGCCCGCGGCGCGGCCGACGAGGACATCGACGTGCTCCCGGTCGGCGAGCGCCCGCGCGTCGTCGCCAACTGGGGCCAGTAAGAGCCAGTACGGCGCGCGACCCGCGACCCACCCGACTCGATTCCTCGACTTGCCGCCGACTCGACCGTGTTTTCTCGCGGTCGCTGACCGCCGCCGGTCCGGACTTTTGACGCGTTCCCGAAGGTTATTGAGCCGCGCCCCCATGCGCGGGTATGGCACGCAATCGCGGTCGCGTCCTCCTCGCCGGTGCGACGGGTCGGACGGGCCGACACGTCCTCGACGCGCTGGCCGAGACGCCCCTCGTCGTCAGGGCGCTGACCCGCGACGCCGACGCCGAGTCGGAGCTCAGAGCGCGCGGCGCGGACGAGGTCGTCGTCGGCGACCTCCTCGACCCCGACGACGCCCGTCAGGCGGTCCTCGACGCCGACGCCGTCGTCTCCGCGGTCGGCGTCTCGGCGGGGCTCGAAACCATCCGCGGCGACCTCGTCGACGGCGCGGGCGTCGTCAACCTCGTTGACGCCGCGACCGCTTCGGGCGCACAGCGGTTCGTCCTCACGTCCTCTATCGGCGTCGGCGACTCGAAGGGCGGCCTCCCGCTGTCGCTCCGCGCGCTTCTCACGGCGGCGGGCGTCCTCTCGGCGAAGGAACGAAGCGAGAACCGGCTCCGAGACGCGCCGCTCGACCACACGATTATCAGGCCCGGCGCGCTCACCGACGGCCCCGCGACCGGCGACGTGGTCGTCGGGGAGGGCGGCGACTCCGTCCGCGGGAGCATCCCCCGCGCCGACGTGGCGAACGTCCTCGCGCACTCGCTTTTCACCCGCGAGACGGAAAACCGGACGTTCGAGGTCGTCTCTCGCCCCGGACTCCGCAAGCGGGCCGACAACGTGGTCGATATCGATTGGACGCCGCTGCCCCGGGCCGAGGCGGCGGGCGACGAGAGCGAACGAGAGCGAGAGCGAGAACTCGCGGAGTAGTCGGCGGCGGCGCAGTCAGTCGAGTTTGCCGAGCGCTTCGAAGAAGTCGGAGGTCGGACCGGCGAGTCGGACCGGCGAGTCGGACCGCTCGATGCGAACCTCCGTCGGCGGCGACACCGTCCGCCGGGTCCGCCCGTCGCCGACGACGACCGCCGACGCCGCGCCGGTGACGGTGACGCTCACGGCGGCACCCTGAGGGACGACCAGCGGCGGCATCCCCTCGTCGGCCGCCATCTCGGTGACGACGAGTCCCTCGACGCCGGGGTGGACGAGCGGGCCGCCCTCGCTGAGGTTGTAGGCGGAACTCCCCGCGGGCGTCGTGACGAGTACGCCGTCGGCGTGGCTCCCGGAGTACAGCGAGCCGTCCACGCGGACTTCCAGGTCCGCGCCGCCGCCGTGACCCCGCCGAGGCCCGTGGACGACGACCTCGTTCATCGACGGGTCCATCTCCCAGCCGTCGCCGCTGGCAACGATGCGAGGGACCTCTCGAACCGACTGGTCCCCCTCCCGGAACGCGGCGACTTCGGCCAGCACCTCGTCGATGGCGTCGGCGGGCGAGACGGCGTTCAGGAAGCCGACCTCGCCGAGGTTGACGCCGAGAATGGGGACGCCGTCGGCACCGCGGGCGGCGTAGAGAAACGTTCCGTCGCCGCCGATGCTCACCACGAGGTCGCAGTCGTCGAACGACTCGACGGGCGTGCCCTCGACGCCCAACTCCTCGGCGGTCGCCGCGTCGACGACGGCCTCGGCGTCGACCCCGGCGAGCGCCTCGCACGTCTCCGCGGCGAGGTACGCGGCCCGGCTGTTGCCCTTCTGTGCGACGATGCCGACCTTCATGCCCCGCGATTTGACGCCCCCGGGCAAAAGCCCACCGTCACGTCGTCCGGTCCCGGCTCGCTCGGTTCGTCCCGGCGAGTCTCGGCTCGCCGCCCTCGGTGACGCTGCGTGGTAGCTCTGCGCACGGGAAACGTTCATCACGACGCCGACACACCATGTGATGATGGCAGGCACGGACGCCGGCCGCGCTGTCGTTCGGTGGTGGCTCCCGTGAGTGACGACGACTGGTTCGAACGGGCACTCCGCGAGACGGACGACGGCGAGACCGACGCAGACGACGCGGACCCCGAGGAAAGCGAGCAGCGTGACGACGGCGAGACCGACGACGGCGGGACCGACGCGGGCGACGCGGACAGCGGTTCGGCCGCGGAGTCGGACGCGCTGGACTCGTCGGTGACGGGGGGAGCCGAGTTCGGGACCGAAAGCGAAGGGGCCGACGCCGCCGACGAGCGCGACGAGCCGCTGTCGTTCGGTGACGGCCCGTTCGGGGACAGTACGGGCGACGACTCACGCGACGACGACCCACTCGACGGCGACGACGACCCGTTTTCGACCGACTTCGCCACGGCGTTCAACAACGCGCCGATGCCCGACGCGGGCGGCGGGTTCGGCGGCGACTCGTCGGACGACGATTTCGGATTCGGTCCCGCTCCCGGCTCCGGTCCCGAGGGGTCTGACTCCCCGACGTTCGACGACGAGGAGTTCGACTCCGACATCGACCGCATCGACATCGGCATCGAGGGGCTCGACGACATGATTCTCGGCGGCGTCCCCAAACGGTCGCTGATGGTGGCCATCGGGAGCGCCGGGACCGGCAAGACGACGTTCGGGCTACAATTCCTCCGGAAAGCCCTCGAAGACGGCGGCAGCGGCGTCTACATCACGCTCGAAGAGAGCCGCGAGCGCATCCTCGATACGGCCGACGAGAAGGGCTGGGAGTTCTCGACGTACGAGGCCGACGGCCGATTGGCCGTCGTCGACCTCGACCCCGTGGAGATGGCCAACAGCCTGTCGAGCATCCGCAACGACCTCCCGCGGCTGGTCGAGGAGTTCGGCGCAGACCGACTCGTCCTCGACTCCGTCTCGCTTCTGGAGATGATGTACGACCACCCCTCGAAGCGCCGCAGCGAGGTGTTCAACTTCACGCGGTCGCTGAAGGACGCCGGCGTGACGACGATGCTCACCTCCGAGGCGGACCAGTCGACGCCGTACGTCTCCCGCCACGGCATCGTCGAGTACCTCTCGGACGCCGTGTTCGTCCTCCAGTACGTCCGCGGCGACGACTTCCGGGAGACCCGGCTCGCAATCGAGATTCAGAAGATACGCGACGCCAACCACTCCCGGGAGACCAAACCGTACGAACTCACGAATGAGGGCATCAGCGTCTACCAGCAGGCGAATATTTTCTGAGTCCGCGTCCGGCGTTCCGCGTTTCGTGTTCCGTGTTCCGTGCTCCGTGTTCCGTGTTCCGGTGGCGTCGGCCGCTGAAGGGCGCGCCTCCGCGGCAAAAAAGCGTCGCCGGGAGCGGCGGCGTTGCCGTCGAGACCTCAGTCGTCGGCGGTCGCAGGGTCGGCCGACTGCTCGGACTCGAAGCTCTCGAAGTGGACGACCTCGTCGACCGGGCGGCGGTACTTGCGTTCCGCTTGCAGTTCGTCGGCGTCCTCGGCGGGGTACCCCATCGTCAGGAGCATCACGGGTTCGTACCGCTCGCCGTCGATGTCGAACGCGTCGAGGACGGCGTCGGCGTCGAAGCCGCCGACGGGACAGGAGGCGACGCCCTCGTCCCACGCGGCGTACATGAGCGACATCGCGACGAGCGACGTCGAGCGGACGGTCCAGACGCGGCGCTCCTGTTCGGGGAGGTCGGCCATGCCGGCGATGTTGTCGAGGATGCCGTCGCGGACCTCTTCGCTCGGCAGGTAGCCTTTCTCCAGCATGTCGTCGGTGACGGTCTCGGCGTGCGCTTCGGGGTCCTTGTTGCCGAGCACGATGACCGACGCGGCGGCACCGGTGACGTGGTCTTGGTCGTAGGCCGCCTCGCGGAGCAGCTGCTGTGTCTCGTCTTCGCGCAGCACGACGAACTCCCACGGCTGGAGGTTGTAGCTCGACGGGGCCTGCACGGCGTTTTCGAATATCGTCCGGAGCGTCTCGTCATCGAGCGACTCGTCGGCGTACTCGTGGATAGAGCGGCGGGTCGTCACGACCTCTGTGAATTCCATCGGTTGCCGCCAGGGACGGCACGGAAATAGGGCGTTGCAATCCGGTCGAACCGGCCGATTCCGGTGTGCTCGCAGGACTCATAACATCGCCTCATTAGGTGACGCCGGTGTTACCGAAGGGTCGGATACGCGGTCCCGTTGCGGCGTGTCGCGCGCCGTGACTCACCGCACGATGGTCACGGGCACCGGCGACCGCCGGAGGACCTCCTCGGCGACGCTGCCGAGCAGGATGCGCGAGACGCCCGTCCGACCGTGGCTGCCCATCACGACGTGGTCGTAGCCGGCGTCGTCGTCCGCCAGCACCTCGACGATGAGCTTCTGGGGGCTGCCGACCTCGATGCGGTCGGTGACCGGCCTGTCGGCGTCGACGAGTCCCACTTCGGCTTTCACCTCGGCGAACGTCTCTCTCGCCTTTCGTTTCTCCGCTTGGAACCACTCCTCGGAGCCGCTGAGCGCCCGCTCTTTGTAATCGGCGTCGGCGGGGTTGATGACGTTCAACAGCGTGAGTTCGGCGTCGGGCCACTCCGAGGCGGCAAAGCGGACCGCGGCGACTGACTGCGGCGACCCGTCGATTGGGACGAGCACGTGTTCGGCCATGTCGCGGCCTACTCGGGCGCGGGCTAAAAATCCGCCCGCCGCGCCGCGCTGCGGGCGCTCAGTCGCCGTGTCGCGTCACGCAGGTCGAAAGCCCCGTCAGTTCGACGGGGTCGGAGTTGTCGGGCGAGTAGACGACCATCTGGCCCTTCTCCATGTACGGCACCTTGTCTTCGAGGTTCGGCGGGATGTTGACGCTCTTGATGGCGTCCTCGTCGCCGAGGTTGAGCACGACTTTCGTGTTCACCTGCTTGAACACCGGGTCGGCGATGTCCTGTGGGTCCTGCGTGATGAGAAACAGGCCGAGGCGCTCCTTGCGGCCCTGCTTGGCCGCCTCGGTGAACTTCTGGATGACTTTCTGCGCCTGCACCGAATCGGCGTCGGTGAGGAAGTTGTGCGCCTCGTCCATCCCGAGGACGACCGGCGTCTCCTTGATGCGGTCGCTCGACGGGTCGTTCGAGAGCTTATCGTCGATGAGCAGCGCCGACACCGCGAGGACGAACAGTTCTTTCGCCCGACTCGACGAGAGGTGGTAGGTCGGCACGACCGTCAGCCCGCCGGGGCGGACGAGCTGGTGGTCGAGTTCGGTTATCGGCCGGGCGTCCTGGTCGAACACGCCGCTGGGGACGCCGCGAACTCGGCGCTTCACCGCGTCGAAGGTGGCCTCGTGGACCCGCCCCGACTCGTGAAGCTCCTCTTTCAGCGCCGGGTCGTCGAGGTACTGGAGGAACTGCTTGTACGTCCCCGCGTCGCCGTAGTCCCGGAAAAAGCGGTTCAGGAGCTCGGTGAGCGCCGAGTACTGGTTGTCGTTGAGGCTGCTGCCGGCGACGAGCCACGGGAGGTCCCGCGCCATCGAGAAGGGGACGGTGAACTCCAACTGCTCGGCGCGGTGGTTCGCGCCCGGGTACGACGACCCGGCCATCTTGGGGACGAGCGCGACGGTGTCGTCGTGGCCGCCGTGGGCGACGCCCTCGCGCTCGTAGCGCCGGGCCGTCTCGTCGTCCATGTCGGGGTTGTCGTCGTGCATCTGGGCGTACTCGTCCTGCGGGTCGAACTGGACGACTGCGGTCTGGACCTCGCGGCCGTCGTCCATCTCGTAGCTCCGCTCTTCGGAGAGATACTGCCGCAGGATGTTCTTCGAGGCGTGGGTCTTCCCCGACCCGGTGCCGCCGGCGACGAGCGTGTGGCGGAACACGAGCGGGTCGCCGTCGGTGTAGTCGTCTTTCAGCCGGTAGTCGATAGTCGGCGGCCGGGCCGCGGTCCGGACCTTCTCGCCGCCGACCGAGAGGTGGCCGAGGAAGACGCCCGCCTCGGGAATCTTCAGGCCGGTCTTAATCTGGGTCGCGTCGGTGGCCTCACCGACCGTCGCCTGCGGTTTCGGCACGCGGTCGACCATCCGGCGCTTGAGGTCGCCGTCGTCGGAAAACAGCACGGCGATGGGTTCGAGTTCGGCCATGAATTTGAAATCGCGCTCCTCGAACTCGTCTGCGGGGCGGCGCATCGCCCGGCGGGCGTGAATCTCCGTCGCGTCGTCGGCCTGGAACTCCTGGGCGTACTCCAGCCCGACGATGCGGCAGAACAGCAGTTCGTCGTCGGGGTAGGGGACGACCAGATACTTCCCGAGGCGGACGCGCTCGCGGTTGCCCGCGGTCACGAACGCCCGGAGCGCCGTCCGGTCCGAGTCCTCCGACACGCGGAGGCCCTGCGAGACCGCAATCGCACCGAGGCCCCGCTCGTCGCCGACGGGGTCGGCGTCGTAGTCGTCGAACTGGAGATCGTCCCCGTCGTCGGTCGCGCCGGCCCCACCGGTCACACCCGTCGAACTGTCGTCGTCGCGGTCGGCATCGACGCCGTCGCCGTCGGCCGAACTCGCGGCGGTCGCGCTCTCGGTTTCCGAGACGGGGTCGGCCCGCGCCGAGCGCCCGTTCCCGGCGGCGGACCCCGCCTGCTCGTCGCCACCCGCATCGGACGAACTGTCGGGGTCGTCGCCGTCGAAGTCGCTGAAATCCCCCAAGTCGGTCATGTTCCAACGCTTGCGGGCGGCGAGTAAAAAGCCACGCGTCGGCGGCGGCGCGCGGTCTGGCGGCCTCGGGGTGCCGCCTGATGCGGAGTCGGGGCGTCGCGTGCGACTTTTCCGTCTCGCGAACCTAGCCCGGCTATGTTATTGGTCCGCGGTCACGGCGGCGGCACGGCACTCACCGGGACGATATTCGAACGGGGGGAGCAAGCGCCGACCTACCGCGGCGCGCCGGACGAGGACGCGCCCTACGTCTGGGTCTGCGACGAGTTCTACGAGGTCGAAAGCGGCGGCTCGGAGACCGAAATCGACGGGCGGACGATTCGCGTCGCCTTCGACACGCCGCTTCCCCGCGGCTTCGACACCCGCGAGCAGGCGCTGTCGGCCGCGAAAGAACACGTCAGGACGCAGTTCGCGCGGGTCGGCGTCCCGGCCGACGAGGTGCGGGTCGAGGTCGTCAGGCCCGAAGAGGAGGGGACGCCGGAGGCCGAACAGCCGGTCCCGACGGACCGCTCCGCCGACGAAGGCTCTCCCGAGGGCGACGCGTCGCACTAGGGCGCGCTGAGTCGGGCGCGCGCCCCGATGCGATTCCGGTCTGCCGCGCGGGCGACGCCCCGAGACTCACTCGTCGGCGTCGACCCAGCGGATGTTATCGTAGCTTTTCATCTGGTCCGAATCGAGCTTATCGGAGAGTTTGCGCCTGAGCGCCGCCTTCTCACCGACGCTCACCCGCGCGAGTTCGTCCGCCTTCTCGACCGCAAGCGGCGGCCCGCGCGTGGCGGCCACGTCGCGGACGACGTGGTGCATCAGGTCGGCGCGGCGGTCGGGGTCCTTCGTGAACGCGTAGGGCGCTTCGACCCGGTAGCACACGTCGGTTCGGGGGTCGTACAGCACGAAGAACGTCACCGCGTACGCCTCGGGGTCGAGCTTCCGCTCGATGCCGAACGCCTCGCCCTCGGCGCTCAGCTGGCGGTCCGAGCCGCCGCGGGAGACGAACCAGCTCGTGAACGTGAGTTCGTCGGTGCGGCGCTCGTCGCCGTCGGCTCCCTCGCGGCGTTCGAGCAGGCTGACGAAGAAGGCGGCGTCGTCCACCCACGGCCGCCGGCCGGCGTCGCTCCCGTCGAGCTGTTTCCTGACCGTGCGGACGACGTGTTTCGCGCCCGGATTTTTCACGAAGCCGGCGAGGGGCACGTCGCGCTCGACGAAGCGCTCGACGAGGCGGACGTAGTTCTCCACGACGGCCTTCGGTTTGGCGTCCCGCGCGAGGTCCTTCAGTTCGGCGTCGCGGTCGCGCCAGTTCAGGAGTTCCTTCGGATACACCGGCCCGTCGAGGATGAGCAAGTCGGAGACGGCGTCGGCGTGTTCGAGCGCGTGGGCGCTCTCGGCGAGGTAGAGCGCGAGCGCGTGGACGACCCCCTCGGCGTAGCGGTTGACCCGCGGGACGCTCAGGACGCGCCGGCGGCCGTAGCCCTCGTCGGAGTGGAGCCACTCGTCGGTGTCGAAAAACTGGACCGGGTCGTGGGTGTGCGCCGCCATGACGATAGAGCGGTGGCGGTGGAGGTCGAGGTTCGACGGCTCGGCGGCCATCGCGGCGTGGGCCACGTCGAGGACGAGCCCGTTTTTGAACGTCGTCGGGTTGATGGTCCCCGAGTCGAGGCCGTGGACGGTCGGAAACGGCGACTCCGTGAGCGCCACGTCGTCGATATCGGCGGCGTGGAGCTGTTTTTCGCCGAGCGGCTCGACGATTGGGAGTCCCCCGTCGGGCGATTCGAGGGGGTCGAGCCACGACTCCCAGACCGTCCGCGCGAGGTCGTCGTAGTCGGCGTCGTCGACCGAGTCAGCGATGGAACTCGCCATGGACGCGATGTCGTCCACGTGGACGGGGTCGAGGGTCATATCTCGGCGTCGTCGCCGACGAGTATAGTGGTTGTCGTCGTCGGTGGGTGTCGCCGCGACGGGGCCGGTGCGAGCCGGCGCGCGACGACTCGTCCCCTCGACAGGTCCCGGCACGCTCATACCGCTCCGTTGCCAACGCTTCACCGACGATGTCTGTCAGCGCGGTCGGGTTCGACCTCGACTACACACTCGCGGTGCCGACGCGGGACCGCGAGACGATTCTCTCGGAGGCGGCGGCGGCGGCGGGCGCGCCCCCGCTGACCCGAGAGGCGTATCTCCGGGCACACCAAGAGAATCTCACGCGCGAGACCCGCGCGCCCATCTTCGAGACGCTCCTCGACGAGCACGGCTCTCCCGTCGACCCGGAGCGCGTCGCGACGGCGTACAGAGAGCGAATCACCGACGCGGTCGTCCCCGTCGAGGGCGTAGAGGCGATGCTCGCCGGCCTGCGGACGACCTACCGCGTCGGCCTCCTCACCAACGGGCCGGTCGTCGCCCAGGAAGCGAAAATCGACAAACTCGGCTGGCGCGACCACTTCGACACGGCGCTCGTGACGGGCGCGCTCCCCGCCGGCAAGCCGGACGAGCGGGCGTTCGAAGCCCTGCTCGACGACCTCGGAACCGCCCCCGACGAGACCGTCTACGTCGGTGACAGCGTCCACCACGACATCGCCGGCGCGCACGACGCCGGGCTGCGTCCGGTGCAGGTGCTCGGCGACGGCTGTGACGACCCCGACCCGCGAGCAATCGCACATATCCACCACGACGACTTGCCGGCCGAGCTTCCGAAGCTCCTCGCGGACCTCTGAACCGGTCGCGCGAGAGCGTCTATCCTTCGTCTTCCTCTCGTTCCCCGGCGTCGAGCGCCGCGACCAGCGCGCGGAACGCCGGGAGCGTCCACTTCACCTGCGCGCCGTCCTCGACGAACACAAGCGTTCGCGGCGGGCGGACCGCCTTCGGGCGCACGCGAAGCCCCGCCTCGGAGGCGGCCTCGGCGGTCACGTCGGGGTGGGCGAGGAACTCGACGCGGGCGCGGTCCGGTTGGACGTACACCTCGGCGACGCGTTCGTCGTCGGCGGCGACCGCGTAGGCGAGCGCGCCGTCGTCGGTCGGTTCCACGTCGGGGTCGGAATCGACGACGGAGAGAACCGAGAAGGCGTCCTCGTGGCCCGTGACCTCCGAGGCGAGCAGTTGGGCGATGCGTGTCCCGTCGGAGAGCGAATCGACGACCATGCCGGTCGTTCGCGCCCGGGCGGTTTCGGGGTGTCGCTTCGCGGCGGGGGAAGACGAGCGCGGAAAATGTGACCTACTCCGCCAGCGAGCGCTTTGCTTTCGCGGCTGCGTCGTCGACGTTCACGTCGTTCGAGCGCGCGAAGAGGACCGCGGCGGCCTCGGCGGTGATGCCGAGGCGCGACTGCCGCTCGTTGATGCCGGCGACGGCGGCCTGCTTTTCGACGCCGGCGGCGACGCAGGCGTCGAGAATCTGCTCGAACGCCGACTGCTCGCGGAGGACGGCGGCGTCGGGTTCGAACTCCTCGGGAATCTGTACGTCGGCGGGGTCGAACGTCGCGACGACCTCGCCGTCGTCGCGTTCGACGAGGCCGCGGCCCGCCGCGAGGTCGATGAGGCGCTTGGCCTGGTCCGGGGAGAACCAGTCGCGGTCGAGCGACAGGGCGACGACGAACTCGCCCTCGCCGAGGCGGGTCGAGCCGTGTTGCTGGAAGGGGACGGCGACGGTGACGTCGAGACTCATCGCTTCGACGGCGGGCGCGGGCGAACTAAACGGTTTGTGTTGCCTCCGCCCCCGAGCGACGTGGTGGCACCCGTCTCCGCCGAGCACCGATTCGAGCGATTCAAGTAGTCACCGAGGTTTTTACCCCGTATGAAGGACCAAGGACGCTCCAAGCGGAAGCGGACCGGCGGTCGGCGCAAGCCGTCCCGAAACAAGAAGCGATACCAGCTGGGCCGCGAACCCGCCGCCACGACGGTCGGCGAGCCCCGGTTCCAGATTATCGACTCCCGCGGCAACAACGAGAAGCTCCGCGCGCTCTCGACGAACGTCGCGCAGGTCGCAGACGGTGCCGACGTGACGCAGGCCGACATCGAAGGCGTCGTCGACAACCCGTCGAACGTCAACTACGCCCGCCGGAACATCATCACGAAGGGCTCCATCATCGACACGAGCGCCGGTCGCGCCCGCGTCACCTCCCGCCCCGGTCAGGACGGACAGGTCAACGCCGTCGTCGTCGACGACGAGTAACTCTCTCTCCCCGCGTCGTCGTTTCGGCGCGGCTCGACTGTTTTACTCCCGCGAGCCGCGCGGCCGTCGCTCGCGGGCGCGATTGGTCGAAGTCGAACACGGAACTGGACGGTACCGAATCGAATCGTGCGACGAACCGACCGGCGGGCCGACGCGGCGGGTCGGCCGGTCAGGGCGTCGGCGCGGCCTTCTGGAGCGCCGTTTCGGCGATGTTGCCGCCGTAGTCGGCGCTCCGCGAGACGGAGTCGACGATGAGGCCGAGCAGTTGCGCGCGCGCCGGGTCGAGGTCACGGAGGAGTTCGTCGATGCCGCGGGCGCTGGCGTCGATGGCCTGGACGGCCTCGCGGGACTCGTTGGCGAGGCGGCTCGCCTCGTCGCTCTCCTCGGCGAACAGCGCGTCCATCCCGCCGTTGACGACGCTCTCGGTGTCCTTGAACAGCTCCTGAATCGCCTCGACGATTTCGCCGTCGACGGGCTCCTCGAAGTTCAACGAGAGGTGGGCGATTTTGGTCGCGTGGTCACCGATGCGCTCCAGTTGCCGGGCGGCGGACTGGTAGTCGAAGCAGATTTCGCGGGGGAGGCCGAGCTCTTCTGCGGCCTTCGGGGTCCGGAGCGTCGCCCGGAAGATGCGGGAGACGACCATCCAGAGGCGGTCGACGTCGTCGTCGCGCTGGATGACGTCGCGGGCCATGTCGTCGTCCTGCTCGGCGATGGCCGCGATGGCGTCTTCGAGCATCGAAAGCGCGATGAGTCGCATCCGAGTGACCGCGTTGTGGATGGAAAGCTCGGAGGAGTCGAGCAGGTCGCGGATGACGACCCGGTCGCGCGTCTCTTCGAGCACTTCGAGCCCGACGAGACTCTGGGTCGCCTCGCGGATGGTCCGGCGCTGGTCGGTCGTGATGCGCGAACTCTCCAGCGCGATGATGTCGAACCCGCTCACGTACATCGTCATGACGGCGCGCGTGAGTTCGTCGCCTTCGAGGGTCGCGATATCGAGGGTTCCCTCGGTGCGTTCCTCCTCGGAACGGGGCGTCAAGAACAGCGAGTCGCCCTCCGGATAGAACTCGACTTCGCTCCCCGCCGAGACGCCGTTGTCCGTCGCCCAGTCTTTGGGAATCGAGACGGTGTAGGTGGAACCGCCCGTCACCTGCACCTTTCGGGTTTCGACCATGTCCGTGGGTGGTTCTCAATCCACAATAAAACTGTCTATATCTATATATCGAAGTTCGTTCTTATGTGATGAGCGCAACCGAACGTGACTCGTGCCGATTCGAGCGCGAACTGCCGCTCACTCAGTAGTCATTTTGCGCCGCGTCCGTCGCCCTGAACGCCCCGATTTTTCTGACACATCGGAGAAAGTTCGCGCACGAGACGGCCATGAATGGGGCAATCGGCTGTTTCTGCCGATTTCACTCCGTTCTTGTCACACGTTAGCATTCATTGGGGACATACCGGAACGTACCACTATATAGTCGTCATAGCAGGGTATTTACGGAAAAATCGGCTCCTCAAAATCGATGACGCGTAACTCGGACAGCGTTCTTTCGCGGCGTAAGTTCCTGATTGCCTCGGGCGCGACCGGTCTCGCGGGACTCGCCGGATGTACCGAGAACAACACCGGCGGCGAGGGCGGGAGCTCCGACGGTGGCTCCGGCGGCGACTCCGAGGGAACGGACTCGTCGGGCGACGGGAGCAACGAGCTCTCCGGAACCATCGACATCGCCGGTTCCTCGACGGTGTTCCCGCTCGCAACCGCGATGGGCGAGCGCTTCCAGAGTGAGCATTCGGAGGTCAACATCAACCTCCAGTCCACCGGCTCCGGTGGCGGCTTCGCGAACTACTTCTGTACGGGGCAGACCGACTTCAACAACGCCTCGCGCCCCATCAAGGGCGAAGAAGAGACGCAGTGCGAGGACAACGACGTGACGCCCGTCGAACTCAAGGTCGCAACCGACGCGCTGACCGTCATCGTCAACAACGACAACGACTTCCTCGGCGAGGGGCTCACCGTCGAACAGCTCCAAACCATCTTCTCGGCCGAGTCGACGCCGACGACGTGGTCGGACGTCAACTCCGAGTGGCCCGACGAGGAAATCGAGATTTACGGTCCCACCGACGCCTCCGGTACCTACGACTACTTCATCGAGGCCATCATCGGGGAGGAGGGCCCGGGCCACCGTCAGGACTACTCCGCGACCGAGCAGGACCGCACTATCATCCAGGGCGTCGAAGGCTCCGAATACGCGATTGGCTACCTCGGCTTCGCGTATTACAGCGAGAACACCGACGCCGTGCAGGCGGTCGCCATCGAGAACGACGCCGGCGAGTTCGTCGAGCCGTCGCTCGACACGGCGCTGTCCGGCGAGTACAACCCCCTCTCCCGCCCGCTGTTTACCTACCCCGCCCGCGAGTCGCTCGCGGAGGACCACGTCGCCGAGTTCGCCCGCTACTGGATGGAGAACTCCACCAGTCGCGAAATCGTCGCCGACGAGGTCGGCTACGTCCCGCTGGGCGAAGACGAGCAACAGGAGATGCTCGACACCCTCAACGCGGCCATCGAGGAAGCCAACTAGCCGCTTTCTCGACAGAATCAGCTAACGAAGCGCTTTTTCATACACCACGATTCAATCCAACCAATGAGCACAGATGACCTCGAAACCGACCTCACGCGGAACACGGAGAACGCGCCGCGTGAGCTACTGACGCGGTCGTTCTTCTTCCTGTGCGCGGCGTTGTCCGTCGTGACGACCCTCAGTATCGTCGGACTCCTCATCACGGAGGCGGCCAAGTTCTTCACGCTGACGGCCCCGCTGATGGGTGTCGCGGGGGAGACGGCCTCTATCGTCGACTTCCTCACCGGAACCACGTGGCAGATACACAGCCAAGAGTTCGGCGTGCTGGCGCTCGTGTCTTCGACGCTGATGGTCACTATCGGGTCGGCCATCATCGCGCTCCCGCTCGGCGTCGCCACCGCCATCTACCTCAGCGAGTACGCGAGCGCGCAGGCTCGGTCGGTCCTCAAGCCGGCACTGGAGATCCTCGCCGGCGTCCCGACCGTCGTCTACGGCTTCTTCGCGCTCATCTACATCACCCCGGCGCTGGAAGTCGTCTTCCCCAGCATCGGGACGTTCAACATGCTGTCTGCGAGCATCGTCGTCGGCATCATGATTATCCCGATGGTCGCCTCTATCAGCGAGGACGCGATGTCCGCCGTCCCCGACGAACTCCGGCAGGCGGGCTACGGCATGGGCGCGACGAAGTTCGACGTGTCCACCGGCATCGTCGTCCCCGCCGCGCTGTCCGGCATCTTCTCCTCGTTCATCCTCGCGCTCTCTCGCGCCATCGGCGAGACGATGGCCGTCACCGTCGCCGCGGGCGCGCAGGCGAAGTTCCTCAACCCGCTCAACCCCGCGTCGTATCTCGAAGGCGCGCTGCCGATGACCGCCGCCATGGTCCAGCTTCTCACCGGTGACATCACCGGCGGCGGGCTGGCCTACCGCAGCCTGTTCGCCATCGGCCTCGTGCTGTTCGTCATCACGCTCGTCATGAACGTCATCAGCGACTACGTCTCGCGGCGCTACCGGGAGGCATACTGAGATGGCGACCGACACCGACTCCGGCTACATCGACGGCTTCGGACAGGTCAGCCGAACCACCGGGACCGTCTTCCGGTATCTGCTGTTGGCCGCGACGATGTTCGGCATCGTCACGCTCGCGGTCCTCCTCGTCTACGTCGCCAACGACGCGATTCGCCCGCTCACCGCCGACCCCGGCTGGCATCTCACCTTCTTCCTGACGCTCGTCGTCCCCGCCGCGGTCGTCGGCGGCTATCTCGCGCGCCGGAACGTGCCGGCGCTCAAACTCGGCGGCATGGTCGTCGGG
Source organism: Haloferax sp. Atlit-109R (assembly GCF_003665865.1). Lineage (NCBI taxonomy): Archaea > Methanobacteriati > Methanobacteriota > Halobacteria > Halobacteriales > Haloferacaceae > Haloferax > Haloferax sp. Atlit-109R. The sequence goes on along the minus strand of NZ_QPLO01000002.1, from coordinate 518,591 downwards.
ATGCTCGCGGTGTTCCTGCTGTTCAGCGGGGGCGTCGCCATCGTCTTCGTCGACATCGTTCCGCCGCTGACCGGCCTCTCGTACGTCGTCGGCCTCCTCGTCCCGGCGGCGCTCGTCGTCGTCCTGACGAAGTACGAACAGCGGATTTCCTTCACCCTCCGCGTCGCCGCGACCGGGGCCGCGTTCGTCCTCTCGCTCGTCGGCGTGCCGGGCTACTTCCACAGTATTCCCGAAATCGTCCGCCAACTTCCCGTGGTCCCCGCCGACTGGGTGATTCTGACGCTCGTCCTCGGCGGCGTGGCCGCGGTCGCCGTCGGCCAGTACGTCGCCCGCATCCGTGAGGACACCACCGCGGGCCTCGCCGCGGGCGCGTCCGCGCTCCTCTTGACCGGCCTCGCGGCCGTCGTCGGCCCGACGCTCGGCGTCGACGCCAACGCCGCCGCCGTCGTCACGTCGGTCGCGTTCGTTCCCACGCTGGCGTACGCCGGCGGCGCGGCGGTCACCCGCGAACGGGAGCGAATCGGCCTCCTGCTCGCGGCCGTCGTCGTCGGCGGCTCGCTCGTCGGCGCGGTCGCGGTCGACGTGCTCGGCTTCGCCGGCCCGCAGTCGTGGGTCGACTGGCAGTTCCTCACGAGCGCCCACAGCGGAACCGCCGAGAACGCGGGTCTCTACCCGGCCATCGGCGGCTCCATCCTGCTGATGGCGACGGTCGCCGCCCTCTCGTTCCCGCTCGGCGTCGGCGCGGCGGTGTACCTCGAAGAGTACGCCCCCGACAACGCCTTCACCCGATTCATCGACGTGAACATCTCGAACCTCGCCGGCGTCCCCTCGGTCGTCTACGGCCTGCTCGGGCTCGGCGTGTTCGTCACCTACCTCGGCCAGCCGACGGGGACGGTCCTCATCGGCGGCGCGACGCTCGCACTCCTCATCCTGCCCATCGTCATCATCTCCTCGCGCGAGGCGATTCGCGCGGTCCCCAGCGATATGCGGCAGGCGTCCTACGGCATGGGCGCGACGCGCTGGCAGACCGTGAAGAACGTCGTCCTCCCGGAGGCGTTCCCCGGCATCCTGACCGGGACCATCCTCGCGCTCGGCCGAGCCATCGGCGAGACCGCGCCGCTCATCATGATCGGCGCGCCGAACGTGCTTTTCAACCTGCCGACGGAGCTCACCTCGAAGGTGAGCGCGATGCCCCTGCAGGTGTACGCGTGGTCCAGCCTGTTCGCCAGCGAGGACTTCTACACGAAAGCCGTCCCGGCGGGCGTCGTGGTCCTCCTGGCGGTCCTCCTCGCCATGAACTCCATCGCCATCGTCCTGCGCAACAAGTTCGAAAGTGAATCCTGAACACCACCAATGAGCCAAAGAGACAAAGCACCCGAGGGAGAACAGCAAGCCATGAACGGAACAGAGGACCCGACGAACGACGAGATGCTCGTCGAAACCGACGTGAGCGACGGGCTCTCTGCGTCGGGGAACTCGGTGAGCCAAGGGGTCGAGACGGTCATCAGCTCCGAGGACATCAACGTCTGGTACGGCGACGACCACGCGCTCACCGACATCACGATGGACATCCCCGAAAACAGCGTGACCGCCATGATTGGACCCTCCGGCTGCGGGAAGTCCACGTTCCTCCGCTGTATCAACCGCATGAACGACCTCATCGACGTCGCCCGCGTCGAGGGCCGACTCACGCTCCGCGGGAAGAACGTCTACGACGACGACGTCGACCCCGTCGCCCTCCGCCGCCGCGTCGGCATGGTGTTCCAGAAGCCGAACCCGTTCCCCAAGAGCATCTACGAGAACGTCGTCTACGGCCTGAAGATTCAGGGCATCGACGCCGACTACGACGCGGTCGTCGAGGAGTCGCTCAAGCGCGCCGCCCTCTGGGACGAGGTGAAAGACCGCCTCCACGAGTCCGGACTCGACCTCTCCGGCGGCCAACAACAGCGCCTCTGTATCGCCCGCGCCATCGCGACCGACCCCGAGGTGCTGCTCATGGACGAGCCCGCGTCGGCGCTCGACCCCGTGGCGACCTCGCAAATCGAAGACCTCGTCGAGGAGCTCGCCGAGGACTACACGGTCGTCATCGTCACCCACAACATGCAGCAGGCGGCGCGCATCTCCGACAAGACCGCCGTCTTCCTCACCGGCGGCGAACTCGTCGAGTTCGACGACACCCAGAAAATCTTCGAGAACCCCGAGAGCCAGCGCGTCGAAGACTACATCACCGGCAAGTTCGGATAACTCCGTCGCCGGCGCTCACCGGCGCTCACCGGCGCTCGCCCGACCCTCGGGTCGCTTCTGTGCGACGTTCGATTCGTACCCGCGGAGCGACGGCCGCGTCCCGCCGCCGCGCATCCGACACGGTCGTTCGGGTGGTATCGGCGGCGCGGCCACCGAAACCATCACAAGGAATTTCACTTCGCCTGTCGGAACGTCACGTATGGCCAGAAACACGTACCAATCTCGCCTCAATCAGCTCGAAGAGGACGTGTTGTACCTCAGCGAACTCGCCGCCGAACGGGTCCGGTACGCCCTCGACGCGCTCGAAGACAAAGACGAGCGGAAGGCACAGGAAGTCATCGAGGGCGACCACGAAATCAACCGCATCTACCTCGACTTGGAACAGGACTGCATCGACCTGCTCGCGCTCCAACAGCCGGTCGCGGGCGACCTGCGGTTCATCGCGGCGTCGTTCAAAATCATCACCGACCTCGAACGCATCGGGGACCTCGCGACCAACCTCGCGCAGTACGCCATCGACGCCGAAAACGACGTGTACGCGGAAGTCGACATCCGCCGCATCGGCGACGCCGCCCTCGACATGGTCGACCAGGCGCTGGACGCCTACGAGTCCGAGGACACCGACCTCTGTCGCTCCGTGGCGGAGCGCGACGACGACCTCGACGCGATGTGCGACACCGCCTCCCAGAGCATCGTCCGCGACCTCATGAGCGGCGACGACTTCGAGGGCGACGGCGACCTCGACCCCGAGACCGCCCTCGTCGACGTGCGCCGACTCCTGCTGACGGTGCGCGACCTCGAACGCATCGGCGACCACGCCGTCAACGTCGCGGCGCGGACGCTCTACATGATAGACAACGACGACTCGCTGCTGTTCTGAGCGGGCGTCTCACGCCGACGCGTCGCTGTCTTCACCGTCTTCTTCGAAAATTGCGAGAACAACACGACCGCAGAACGCCGGCCGTCGGGCTTACTGGAAGCCGATGCGGCCGCCGTCGCGGGTGTCGGGCGACAGCCCCTCGCGGGAGCCGCCTTTGAACTGGTCTTGGATGTCCTCGTAGTAGCGCATCAGTTCCTCGGTGATGGTCGGGCGGACCGACTCCATCGCCTTGCGGAAGTGGCGCATCTCGATTTCCTCGGCGTCGGAGTCCTCGCGGAGCGCCTCGATGGCCGCCTCGCGGCAGATGGATTCGAGGTCGGAGCCGACGTAGCCGTCGGTTATCTCCGCGATTTCGCGGAGGCTCACGTCCGGCGCGAGCGGACTCTGCTGCGTGTGGATGTCGAGAATCTGCTCGCGGCCCTCCTCTTCGGGCTGGCCGATGAGCACGAGGCGGTCGAACCGGCCCGAGCGGATGAGCGCGGGGTCGATCATGTCCGGGCGGTTGGTCGCCGCGATGACCATGACGTTGCCCGCGTCTTCGAGGCCGTCTAACTCCGTCAGGAGCTGGTTGACGACGCGCTCGGAGACGTTGTTGCCCATGTCGTTGCCGCGGGCCGGGGCGAGCGCGTCGAGCTCGTCGAAGAAGATGATGGTCGGGGAGACCTGCCGCGCCTTGCGGAACGTCTGCCGAATCGCCTTCTCCGACTCACCGACCCACTTCGACAGCAGCTGCGGGCCACGCACCGAGATGAAGTTCGCGTTCGTCTCGTTGGCGACGGCCTTCGCTATCAGGGTCTTGCCCGTGCCGGGCGGCCCGTAGAGGAGCACGCCTTTCGGAGCCTCGATACCCATCCGCTGGAACTTCTCGGGGGTCGTCAGCGGCCACTCGACGCTCTCTTGGACCTTCTGTTTGGGCCCTTCGAGCCCGCCCACGTCGTTCCACGTCACCTTCGGAATCTCGACGAGCACCTCGCGCATCGCCGAGGGTTCGACCTCACCGAGCGCGCCGCCGAAGTCGTCGTTCTTGACGACCATGCGGTCGATGAGACTCGGGGGGATGTCCTCCCTGTCGAGGTCGATTTCGGGGAGGTAGCGCCGCAGCGCCTTCATCGCGGCCTCCTTGGTCAGCGCCTCGATGTCCGCGCCGACGAAGCCGTGGGTGTCGTCGGCGAGGTCGTCGAGGTCCACGTCGTCCGAAAGCGGCATCCCGCGGGTGTGAATCTGGAGGATTTCCTTGCGACCCTCCTCGTCCGGAACGCCGATTTCGATTTCGCGGTCGAACCGACCGGGACGGCGGAGCGCGGGGTCCACCGAGTCGACGCGGTTCGTCGCCGCGATGACGATGACCTGTCCGCGGGCTTCCAGCCCGTCCATCATCGTCAGTAGTTGGGCGACGACCCGGCGTTCGACCTCGCCGGTCACGTCCTCGCGCTTGGGCGCGATGGAGTCGAGCTCGTCGATGAAGATGATGCTCGGGGACTCCTCTTTGGCGTCCTCGAATATCTCGCGGAGCTGTTGTTCGGACTCGCCGTAGTACTTCGAGATGATTTCCGGCCCTGCGATAGAGAAGAAACTCGCCGAGGTCTCGTTGGCGACCGCGCGGGCGAGAAGCGTCTTCCCGGTGCCCGGCGGCCCGTGGAGCAACACCCCCTGCGGGGGCTCGATGCCCAGCTTCTTGAATATCTGGGGGTGCTTCATCGGCAGTTCGACCATCTCGCGGACGCGCTGAATCTCGTTGGTCAGCCCGCCGATGTCCTCGTAGGTGATGCCGCCGCCGGCCTTCTCGAAGCCGGAGATGGGCTCCTCGCGGAGCTCCACGTCGGTGTCCTCGGTGACGAGGACGACGCCCTCGGGTTTCGTCTCGACGGCGATGAGCGGAATCGCCTGTCCGGGCGACCGCATAAACGGATGGTTCGTACTCGACATCACCGGGACGATGTCGCGTTCGACCACGGGTCGCTTGAGAATCTGCCGTTTGACCATGCCGGCCGCGTCGGACCCGAACTGCACGCTCGCCTCCTCCGGCGGCGCGAGCACGAGTTTGTCGGCCTTCGTAGCCTCTGCTTTGCGGATAGTGACCCGTTCACCGATGCCCACGTCGGCGTTCTGCCGCGTGAACCCGTCGATGCGGACCGTATCCGTGTTCCAGTCCTGCCGGTCTGCCCGCCACACCTTCGCGGCGGTCGTTTTTCCTCCCTCGATCTCGATGATGTCTCCCGGCGAGAGCTTGAGATGGAGCAAGGTGTCCGGATCAAGACGGGCGATACCGCGCCCCGAGTCGTTCGGGTACGCTTTCGCCACTTCGAGTTGGACTTCGTTCATGATTACCTCGCGGGGATGCTGATACCTGTGAGAGGCCATCGGATAAGTCCTTCCCCGGTCGGCCCGAGGCAGCGTCCTCTCGTGGTTACAGCCTAGCACACCGTAGGGCGGGCGGCTACTAATCCCTGCCGACTGGACAGGGAACGGCGCGTCGATGGCTGGCGTTTTTACGCTCGAACACCACGGTTTACGCATGCGACTCCTCGCGTTCGACGGCCGGATGGGTGCCAGCGGCGATATGCTCCTCGGCGCGCTCGTCGCCGCCGGCGCTGACCCGTCGGTCCTCTCGCCCGTCGAAGACGCCCTCGACGTGACCTACCGCGTCCACGAGGTCGACAAAAACGGTATCCTCGCGACCAAGGTGGACGTGCTCCTCGCGGAGGCCGACGGGGGCGACCCCCGCGGCGAGGGTCACGGCGACGACCACCGACGCCTGCGCGCCGACGGCGACGACGGAGCAGACTCCGACGACGGTGGCGACGGCGACGACGCCGAACACAGCCATCAGCACCAGTACCACCACCACGACCACGCTCACGACGAGGAGCAGACTCACCACGACGGCGACGACAGCCACGGACAGTCGCAGGGCCACGACCACAGTCACCCGCATTCTCACGACGACCACAAACACCACCACTCCCACGACGACCACGCCCACGCCGAGGGTCACGGCCCGCACCGGATCTACCCCGAGGTCGTCGACCTCGTCGAGTCGATGAATCTCCCGCCGGGCGTCGTCGCGGACGCGACGGCCATCTTCCGCGTGCTCGGCGAGGCCGAGGCCGAGGTCCACGGCACGAACCTCGACGCGACGCACTTCCACGAGGTCGGCGCGGACGACGCCGTCGCCGACGTGGTCGGGGTCTGTCTCCTCCTCGACGACCTCGGCGTCGACCGCGTCGTCACCGGTCCGGTCGCCGTCGGCGGCGGCGAAACCGAGATGAGCCACGGAACCTACCCGGTCCCCGCGCCCGCCGTGGTCAACATCACCGCGGCGGCCGACTGGTCGGTCCGCGGCGGCCCCGTCGAGGCCGAACTGCTCACCCCCACGGGCGCGGCCATCCTCGCGCACCTCGCCGAGGGCGTCGAGACGCTCCCGTCGATGTCGGTCGAGTCGTCGGGCTACGGGGCCGGCGGCTGGGAGTTCCCCGACCACCCGAACGTCCTCCGCGCGGTCGTCGGCGACGGCGGCTCGCGGCTCGTCCGCGACGAGATTACCGTCCTCGAAACGAACCTCGACGACGCGCCGCCCGAAGTCCTCGGCGGCCTCCAAGCGACCCTGAAAGACGCCGGCGCGCGCGACGTGACCATCGTCCCGACGACGATGAAGAAGTCCCGCCCCGGCCACCTCGTCAAGGTCGTCGTCAAGCCGGAAGACGCCGAGCGCGTCGCGTACCGCCTCGCGGTCGAGACCGGCACGCTCGGCATCCGCGAGCACGGCGCGGGCCACCGCTGGACCGCCCGCCGCGAGTTCGAGACGGCGACGCTCGACATCGACGGCGACGACTACGAGGTGAGCGTGAAGGTCGCCAGCGACGCCGACGGCGTCGTCTACGACCGAAGCGCCGAGTACGACGACGCGCTCGCGGTGGCGAACGAGACCGGGGTTCCCGTCCGTGAAATCATGCGCCGCGCCGTCGACGCGGTGGCGTCAGAAGCCGGTGGAACGTAGCTATGAACCCGACGCGGCGCGCCTCATAAACCGAGAGTCGGGTTAACAGCGTTCTTTTCCGCCGACCACTCGAACTCTCAGGGGACTCTCTGGGTCTCGTAGCGGACCGTTAGGCGGCCGTTAACGGCGTCGAAACCGCCGCCGCGGACGCTCATTCCTCGCGCGAGCGGTGTTCGTCCAGCGCCTCGTCGATGCTCAGTTCGCCGCCGGCGACGCGCCGCGCGAGGTCCTCGTCGATGGTGCGGTTGTCTTCGGATGCCTCCCGGGAGCGCGCCTTGATGCGCGTCAGTTCGCCCTCGGTCGGCTCTATCTCGCGGGATTCGATGCGCTCGCCGTCCCGGCGGGCGATGTTCACCGCGGCGAGCACGTCGCCCATGCCGCGCGCGCCGCTGCCGAGGTACGGCGTCGTCCCGGTCTCGTCGACGAGTTCGACCGCGACGCCGTCGAGTTCGTTGATGAGCTTCGCGCCCTGTAAGCGCGCGCCGTCGCCGATGCGGACCACGGGGTCGACCGCGTCGTCGGTCTCCTCTCGGATGACGTCGACGGCGTCCGCAAGCGGGACGTGGAACGCGGCGACGACCGTCTCGCCCGAGAGGACCGCGATGCCCGGTCTCGTTCCGGGGTCGACGCCGACGACGGTCTGTCCGCCGTCGCCGCGGAGGCTGGCAAGCGCCTCGTCGACGGCCCGGCGCACGTCGTCGCCCGTGGCGGTCACGCGGGTCACGTTCCCGTCGGAGCCCGTGCCGTCGAGGTCGTCGTCCGGGCCGGTGAGGAGGACGCGCGCCCGCTCGGGAAGCGAGTCGCCCGGCTCGACGGTCGTAAACGTGACACCTCGGCTCCGGAGTTCGGACACGGCCTCGTGGTAGAGGTCGAAGTCCGCGGTGGCGACGACTATCACGGGGGCCTCTTGGCGACGGCGACGAATAAAGCGTTGTGCGCGAGGTGCTCGCGGCGGTCGGGAGCCGGCGTCGACTCGGTGACCGCGCGATGCCGGAACGCGCCGGCGGCGGCCCGGCGACGACCGGGGTGGACCGGGGTCTTTTTCGGCCGGTGGCACTCACCTCCTGACGTGACAGAGTCAGTCTCCACCGGCTGTGACGCGCTCGACGACCTCCTCGACGGCGGGTTCGAACGCGGCACCGTCACGCAGGTGTACGGTCCCTCCGCGGCCGGCAAGACGAACGTCGCGCTCTCGGCGGCGGTCCGGGTCGCCGCCGCGGGCGGCACCGTCGTCTACATCGACACCGAGGGCCTGTCGGTCGACCGCTTCCAACAGCTCGCGGAGGCGGTCGCCCCCGAGGACGTGGAGTCTGTGACCTCGCGGCTGATGATAAGCGAGGCGTACGACTTCGAGGACCAAGAGCAGGCCGTCCGCGACGCCGAGGAGTTCGCCGCCAGCGCCGACCTCATCGTCCTCGACTCCGCGACCGGGTTCTACCGGCTCGAACGAACCGCCGAGGGCGACGGCGGCGAGGCGCTGCGCCGGGTGGCCCGGCAGGTCACCCACCTGCTGTCGCTCGCGCGCAAACACGACCTCGCGGTCGTCCTGACGAACCAGGTGTACGCCGACCCCGACTCCGACCGGACGCGCGCGCTCGGCGGCCACACCCTCGAACACTGGACGGGGACCGTCGTCCGCCTCGACCGCTTCCGCGGCGGCAACCGCCGGGCGACGCTGGAGAAACACCGCGCGAAACCCGCCGGGGAGACGGCGACATTCAAGATAACTGACCGCGGGCTCTCCGCGACTGACGTGTAGAAAAAGGGTCGACGCGGCCGGGGAGACGACCCGGCCGAATCCCGCTCCTGTCTTCGATTTCCGTTCCCGTTCTCGTTCCCGTTCGGGCGCGCCGGTGAGTGCCGGTGAGGCTACGGCTTACAGCTCGTTGAGCTTGCGGAGCAGCTGGCCGCGGTAGCGCTCGTCGGCCTCGAAGCCCTTGACTTCGAGCACGTTGCGTTCGAGCTTGTCGAGCGCGACGTGGAACGCGTGTTCTGCGCCGTAGCCCTCGCCGCTGCCAGCCAGTTGGCCGTGGCTCGTGCGGAGCCGAATCTGGCACTGGATGAGCGGCGTGCCGCGGAGCTTCTCTTTGTGCTCGTGGAAGCGGACGTGGGCGTGGAGCACGCTCATCCGCTGGTACTTGTCCGCGACCTCGGTGATAGCCGAGTTGATGTCGGCGCGGCTCAGCGTCTCGATGAGGCCGATGTTCGTGACCTGCACGTCCATCTGCTCTTCTTCGGTGTAGGTGAGCGCGCGGAGCACGTCGGTCTTCGTCACGACGCCGAGCACCTCGCCGTCGTCGTCGGCGGGCGTGACGACCAGCCCGGCGATGTCGTGTTCCAGCATGCGCGCGACCGCGTCGCGGACGCTCTCGTCGGGCGTCGCCGTGCGCGCCGGGCTGGTCATCAGGTCGTAGACCGGGAGGTCAAGCATCCGGTCGGTGTCGCCGCGGCGGTCCTGTTTTCCCTGCCGACCCTCGTCGCGCACCATGAACTCGACGAGGTCGTAGGTGGTCAGGATACCTTCGAGGCGGCCCTCGTCGTTGACGACCGGCAGCCGCGAGACGCCGTGTTCGCGGAGGCGGTTGATGGCCTGCCCGAGGTGGTCGCGCTCGCCGACGGTGACCACGTCGTCGGTGTAAATCTGCTCGACGGTCAGCGCGTCGAGGTTGTCGAGCACGGCTTCGAGGATGGCGTCCTGCGTGATGATGCCGTACTGTTTTTCGCCCTCGTAGACCGGCGCGACCTTCGTGTCGCCCTCGACGAGCATGCGCGCGACCTCGCGCACGTTCTCGTGACGGTCTATCTTGGGGACGGCCTTCGTCAGCGCGGCCGCTTTGGTGTTGTCTTCGACGTGCGAGTTGATGAGCTGCTTCTCACCGATGACGCCCGCGTACTCGCCGTCGTCCTGAACGATGATGCCCTTAGGGTTTTCCCGCTCGAAGATGGAGCGGACTTTGCCTAATCGCTCGTTAACGTCGACCTCGATGAAATCAGGAGTGGCGATATCAGCAATATCCATAATACATCCTTACATACAACGCCTCGTCTCTTGAAGGTTCGTCCCGTTTCCATCCGCTAGGAAGGACCGAAATCGCAAGGCCACGACGGGGCTGAAGGAGCGAATTCCGCCGGCAGACGGCCTATGACCATTGGTAACACCTCTCTCGATGAATATCACCGTTTCTTGCCGACGCGTCGGCCGGTGCTGTCGGCCGCGAGGAGCAGTACTGTCATTCGATTGCCAGCCGTCGTCGGGTCATCTCGGGGGCGACAGCCGGTCTCGCCCCGCCGAAATCGAACCAGTTAGTTCCCCGAATTCAACGGTAGTCCCGGCCTAACCGGCCGAATTCGGACATCTAGTCGCTCCATACTTACAGCCGTTCCTACCGTTCAGTATTTCCAGAGAATGGCGTCTCCTGACAAGAACTCCCAAACTGACCGCCTCGATGGCGAAGAATCGTTCCGAGCAGACGGTGCCGGCACCGCCGAACTGGTCCCCACGACCGGGCCGGAGGCGATGGCCGCCCGCGCGAGTGAACTCCCGGTCCCCGCGTCGGACCGCATCGAATACGGCCCCGTCGAAGACCTCGCTGTCGACGAATCGGCGGACGACGACCGCCCGGAGACGCTCCGGGAGGCCGTCCTCCGCGAAGTGAAGGCGTTCTTCGCTGAAGTCGACGAGACGGCGTTCGCGCCGGCTCCCTCCGAAGCGTTCATCGAAGACCAGTTCTTCGACTTCTCGTTCCTCGAGGGCGTCGAGACCGTCGAACACTACTGGGTGAACAAGCCCTTCGCGTTCGTCTCCATCCTGTACGACCACGAGAAGCGCGAACACCGGTACCACGTGAGCGAACCGCGCCTCGACGACTTCGAGGACTTCGTGCGCGACGACCTGACGAAGATTCTGCGCAACAGCCTGCTGTACCGCGACCTCGACGCCGACGGCGACCGCGAGGACGTGTTCGACGACGAGGCCCGCGACATCATCTCCGAACACGCGGCGACGGTCGAAGACGGGTCGCTCTGGAAGCTGTTTTACTTCCTGCTTCGGGACTTCATCCACTTCGGCCGCATCGACCCCGTGATGCGCGACCCCGGCATCGAAGACATCTCCTGTGACGGCGACGACGTGCCCGTCTACGTCTTCCACAGCGTCTACCGGGACGTGCCGACGAACGTCGTCTTCGACGACGGCGACCTCTCGTCGTTCACCATCCGCCTCGCGCAACGCGCGGGCAAGCAAGTGACCGTCTCCGACCCGCTCGTGGACGCGAGCCTCCCGGACGGCTCCCGCGTCCAGTTGACTCTCGGCTCCGACGTGGCCACCCGCGGGTCGAACTTCACCATCCGGAAGTTCTCGGACGTGCCGCTGTCGCCGGTCGACCTCGTGCGCTGGAACACCTTCAGCGTCGAGCAGATGGCGTACTTCTGGCTCGCCATCGAGAACAACCGGTCGCTCATCTTCGCGGGCGGCACGGGCTCCGGGAAGACCACCTCGATGAACGCGGTGTCCTTCTTCGTTCCCGGCCACGCGAAGGTCGTCTCCATCGAGGACACCCGCGAAATCACCCTCCCGCACGACAACTGGATTCAGTCCGTCACCCGCGACACGTTCACGGCGGACGGCCGCGGCGAGGTGTCGATGTACGCGCTCTTGCAGGCCGCGCTCCGACAGCGCCCCGAGTACCTGCTGGTCGGTGAGATTCGCACGGAAGAGCGCGTCGCCCTGACGTTCTTCCACTCCATCGCCACGGGCCACACCGCGTACACGACGTTCCACGCCGACTCCTCGGAGGGCGTGGTCCACCGCATGCGCAATGAACCGCTCGGCGTGCCCGCCCAGATGCTGTCGGACCTCGACATCATCTCGGTCCAAAAGCAGATTCACCTCGACGGCGACCGGACCCGCCGGAACATCGCCGTCACCGAAATCGCCGGCGTCCACGACGACGGCGAGGTCGAACTCCGCGACGTGTTCAAGCGCAACCCCGAGAACGACGCTCACGAGCGCGTCGGTGACTCGGTCGTCCTCGACGAAATCGCCGCCGAGCGCGGCTGGACGAAAGCCGACCTCAAATACGAACTCGACGTTCGCGCCGACGTGCTCCGGTACATCGCCGCCTCGGGCGTCGACGACTACCTGACCGTCTCGGCCGTGATTCGCCGCTTCGAGCGCGACCGCGAAGGCCTCCTCGCGCACGTCTACGCCGAGACCTCACTGGTCTCTGTCGACGAAAACGGCGAGGCCGACGAGAGCGACGACCCCGCGGCGGGCGAAAACGACGCCGCGGCCGACGACTTCGACGACGAAATCGAGGTCTCGCCCGAAACCGAACGTCTGCTCGCGGACCTGTTCGACATCGAGTTAGACGACGACGCGGAAGGCGACTCGGACGACGATGCCGACGACGATGAGGTGGCTGACGCCGCCGAGGCGGAGGCCGCCCCCGCCGCCGACGAAAGCGAAGCCGCCACCCCCGACGCCGCCGACGAATCCGATGACCCCGACGATGTCGGGACCGACTGGGAAGTCGTCGGTGACGACGCCGACGCCGGCGCAGACGACGCGGAAGCCGATTCCGCTGTCGTCGCGGACGCCTCGGACGCGTCGCCCGACGACCCCGACGACGCTGACGAGACCGTGACCGACGACGACCGGGAGGCCGACGATGCCCGCTGACTCGTCGACTTCGGTCCCCCTGCCCGACTACGAGGTCGAGCAGTACTTCCCGCGCGAACACTTCGACGAGTCGCCCGAGGAGGTCGAACGACTGCGCCAGCGCTACGGCTACGTCCGCACGTACTTCAAGCGCCACCCGGCGGGCCACCGCGACCTCCAGCGCTGGCTGAACCAGACCCGCGTGGGCACGACCTACGACCTGTATCTCACCCAGTCGATGAAGCTGGCGCTCGTCACCGCGGCGTTCGGCTCGCTCGTCGGCCTCGCGCTCACGTTCGTCCTCGCCCGCACGGGCGTGCTGGCGAACGCGTCGAGCCCCGTGAGCCTCGGCGTCGCGGCGGGGTACGTCGCCCCGCTTGCCCCCTACAAGGTTCCCATCCTCGGCGCGGCCCTCGTCGCCCTCGTCGGCGGGGTAGCGGCCGCCGGGACCTACTACGCCCGGTACTACCTCCCCAAGAGCCGCGCCGAGATGCGCGGCCGCAGCATCGACATCCTGCTCCCGCACGCCATCGTCTACATGTACGCGCTCAGCCACGGCGGGATGAGCTTCCTCGAAGTCATCCGCTCCGTCGCCGACGCGCCCGACTACGGCGAGGTGTCCCGCGAGTTCGAGATGATCGCCCGCGACATGGACCTGTTCGGTAACGACCTGTTCACGGCGCTCCGCAACTCGCGGAACCTGACGCCCTCGATTAACTTCGAGCAGTTCCTCGACGACCTGCTTTCGGTCCTCGACTCCGGCGGCGACGTGACCGCCTTCCTCGACCGCGAGTCCGCGACGTACCTCGAAGAGGCCCGCGACGAACAGGAGGACTTCATCGAGACGCTGTCGATGCTCTCGGAGGTGTTCGTCGCCGCGTTCGTCGCCGCGCCGCTCCTGCTCATCGTCACCCTGATGGTCATCAGCTTCCTCGGCGGCGACACGCTCGTCCAGCTGTACGCGCTGAACTACCTCATCTTCCCGCTGGGGATGGGGCTGTTCCTGCTCCTCGTGGACGTGCTCTCCTCGCCGTACACGCAGGACACGGTCCGGACGAAACACGACGTGACCGTCCTCGAAGAGCTTCGGACGGTCGCGGTCGACTTCCTCGGCGCGATGCGCCGCGAAATCCAGCGCGCCCGCGAAGCCCGCTGGGGGAGCGACGACATCGCCTCCGACGGCGGCTTCGTCGACGAGCGACTCGACGACTACCGCCTCGAAAACGCGGTGTACGAGCTTCGGACGCTCATCGGTGACCCGCTGGACATCATGCGCCGCCAGCCGTACCTCTCGGCGGTCGCCACGGTTCCCCTCGCGCTCCTGTCGGTCGTCGCCGTCTACGCGCTCGGCCTCGCGACGCCGACCCTCGACGCCATGCTCGCGAACCCGTACAACACGACGGTCTGGTACGTCGTCCTCCCGTTCGCCATCGTGGCGGTCCCCCTGACGGTGTTCCACGAGCTTCGGACCCGCCGCGAGCGCACGCTCGAACGGCGCTTCCCCGACACGCTGAACCTGCTGTCGAGCGCCAACCAGATGGGTATCTCGCTGGTCGAGTCGCTCGCGCTCGTCTCCCGCTGGTCGACCGGCGCGCTCGCGGACGAACTCCGCGCGCTCCGCAACGACATCCGCTGGAACCACGACGCCCACGCGGCGCTCATGGCGTTCGCCACCCGGCTCAACGTCCCGCAGCTCTCGCGGGTCATCCGGCTCATCGCCAGCGGCGGCCGCACCAGCGGCGACCTCTCGCGCGTCCTCAGCGTCGCCGCGGAGGACACCCGCAACCGCTACAAACTGGAGAAGTCCCGCCGTCGCGCGATGGGCTCGTACATCGCCATCGTCGTCATCGGGTACTTCGTCTACCTGTTCGTCATCCTGATGCTCGGCGCGAGCTACCTCGGCCCCCTCGCCGAGATGTCCGTGCCCACGACGGCGTCGAACGGACAGTCGCTCCCCATCGGCATCTCGTCGGTGCCGCTGGCGAACTTCCACGTGGTGTTCTTCCACTCCGCGCTGATTCAGGCGGTCGGCAGTGGGCTCCTCGCCGGAAAACTGGCCGACAACAGCGCCCTCAGCGGGCTGAAGTACGCCCTCGGACTGTCCGCGCTGGCGCTCGTCGCCTTCGCACTGGTGTAAGGCCATGACTCACAACACCCCCAACAACACCCAATACACACACTCGCCCCGCAGGCACGCACTGCGCGGGTTCGTCGCGGGCGCGGCCCGCCGCGGCTCGCACCTCCGCGGTGACCGCCGCGGAGCCTCGGCCATCCTCGGCACGATGCTCGCGTTCGCGCTCGTCGTCTCGCTCGTCGCGATGGTGCAGGTCTCGGCGGTCCCCGCGTGGAACCAACAGACCGAGTTCGAACACCTCACGGCCGCCGAGACCGACTTCGCCGCGTTCGACGAGAGCGTCTCGAAGGCGGTCGACGGCCGGCAGACCCGCGCGACCCTCGACGCCGGCGTCGACTACCCGACCCGCGCGCTGTTCGTCTCGCCCGCCGCCGGCTCCGGCAGCCTCCGGACGACCGACCCCGCGACGGCCCGCATCTCCGGCGCGGTCGCGACCGGCGAGACCGGCAGCTACTGGGACGGCTCCGAGCACGCGTTCGACACCCAGCAGTTCGTCTACCGCCCCGACTACCGGTACCTCCAGAGCGAACCGTCGCTCGTCCACGAGGGGACCGCGCAGTACACCGCCTACGCGGGTAGCGAGGTCGGAGCGACCCAGTCGCTCGTCGACGGCACCAAGGTGTCGCTCGTCTTCCTCGAAGGCGACATCGACACCGCGACGAGCGAGGCGACCACCTTCGGCGTCGTCCCCCTGAGCGCCGGCACCGACTACATCACCGTCACCGACGCGGGCGCGCCCATCACCATCTCGGTCCCCACCCGGCTCTCCGAAGACGCGTGGCGCGACCTGCTGGCGGACGAGCCGAACGTCCGCTCTATCGCCTACGCGACCGGCACCGATTCCAACACCCTGACGGTCGAACTCGAACCCGGCAAGACCTACGACCTGCGGCTCTCGCGGGTCGGCATCGACACCCCCGGCGCGCTCCAAGCGCCCGCCTACATCGTCGACGTCGAGGGCGACAACGCCGTCGTCCCGCCGGGTGCGAGCCACCGGGCCGTCGTCGAGGTCCGCGACGCGCAGAACAACCCCGTCCCCAACGCGGTCGTCACGGCCAGCCCCGGCCTGACCGCCGAAAGCGGGCGCATCGTCGCACGTGACTCCGGCACCGTCTCGACCGTCACCGATTCGGACGGCCGCGCGACGTTCGTCTACACCGCGACCGGAAGCGTCGACGGCGTCGTCAACGACGCGTTCGACGTGGTCGTCGAGGACGCCGCGGGCGCGACCGTCGACCGCGTGACCTTCGACGTACAGCTCCGCGAGGGCGGCGTCACCGACCCGCTCCGCGGGCTCGTGGCCGCCGTCGACGACCCCGGATTCGTCTACGCCGATGTCGACGGAAACGGCGAGTTCGACGGCGCTGACTACCGCGTCAACGACACCGGCACGGGCGGCGACGTGACATACGACGCCGGAACCGACCGGCTCGTCGTCCCGCCGAGCACCGGGACCATCGTCTCCGACCGCGACATCACCTTCGCGGGCGACGGAGTCTCGCTCCACGTCGACACCGTCGCCACCGGCTCGAACAGCCGAATCGACATCGACGCCGGAAGCGGCTCGCTGGCCGCGGTCGGCGTGAGCGTCACCTCGGTGTCGGGCCAGGACATCACCGTAGTTGCGGGCGACGAAATCGACCTCTCCGGCGCGTCGGTCACGCAGGGAAGCAAAGCCAGCCTCTCCATCGAGGCCGGCGGCGACATCGACCTCGACAACGCCGGGGTGACGGTCGCACAGGACAGCAACAGCCTCCGTATCGTCTCGACGAACGGCTTCGTCAGCGCCCGGAGCGCCGACATCAGCGGGAAGGGCGACATCCGAATCGACGGCACGGACGGCGTCGACCTCGCCGGGGCCGGCCTCTCGGGGGTCAAGGACAACGGCGCGCTCGACGTCGTCTCCGCGCGCGGCGGGGTCAATCTCAACGGCGTGGTCATGCTCGGCGACGGCGACATCGTCGTCGACGCCGAGGGCAACGTCTTCGTCGTCGGCGCGAACATCGCCTCGACCAAGACGGACGTGGTGATAACCTCCGACGGCGGGATGGTCAGCGGCCGCGAGGCCGCCATCTCAGCCGAGGACGACGTGGTCATCACCGCGGCGGTCCGCATCTACCTGCCCGACTCCTCTATCGAAGACGAGGACACGCCAGAACTGAACGCGCCCGAAGTGGAGGTCTGAGCCATGTCTCGCCTCTCTCTCGACTCCCGCGGCGTCTCGGAAATCCTCGGGTTAGTCTTCGCGTTCGGGCTGGTCGTGTCGGTCATCGCGGTGGTCCAACTCGCGGGCACGCCCGTCTGGACCGCCGGCGACGAAGCCGACCACAGCGCCAGCGTCTCGACGGACCTCGCGTCGCTCGACTCGCAGGTGTTCCGCGCCTCCGGCGTCGAGGCCGGCAGCCGCGTCGCGGTCGACTCGGACGTGTCGTACCCCGAGCGGTATCTCGTGGTCTCGCCGCCCGACAGCGTCGGGACGTTCCGGGTCGACGGCGCGGATGCCGTGACGGTCACGGGCGTCTCCGCGGTCGGTCCCGAAGCGGTGTTCTGGGACGGCACGACCCGCACCTACGAGACCGGAGCCATCGTCTACGAGGCCGACTACGCCGAGCGCGACGAGGCGCGGATGGTGCTCGAAAGCGGCGTCTCGTACCTCGAAACCGACGGGACCCCCGTCGTCCACCGCCAGTCGCTCGTCCGCGGCACGACCGTCACGCTCGTGTTCTTCGAGGGCGACCTCGACGGTCACACGACCGCCGGCGACACCGTGGCGCTCGCTCCCGTCTCCGTGCGCTCCGAGTCGCTGCCGGTGTACAGCGCCACCGACCCGGTGCGCATCTCGGTGCCGACCTACCTCTCTGAGGACACGTGGGTCGACCTCATGGCCGAGGAACCCCACGCGCGAGTCGTCTCCCACGTCGCCAGCGGCGACCACGCGGTCGTCACTATCGAACTCGACGCGGGCGTCCGCTACGACTTCCGCGTCGCCCGTCTCGGCGTCGGCGAGGCCGTCGAACCCGACCCCGCCGCCTACGCGGTCGCGGTCGAAGGCGAGGACGCCGCGGTCCCCTCGGGCGGCCGCGAGACGCTCGTCGTCCGCGCGTTCGACCGCTACGGCGCGCCCGCCGCGGGCGCGACGCTGACCGTCAGCCCGTCGACCCCGCTCGGCGGCACCGTCGCCCCGACCGCCGGGGCGACCGCCGTCACCGACGAGTCCGGCCGCGCGAGCTTCACGTACACCGCGCCCGACGACGTGACCGAAATCGAAGGCGACACCGTCACCGTCACCCTCGACGGGGCGTCCGGCCCCGGCGCGACGGTCACCATCCCGCTGGAAGTCCGCGGGATGGGCGAGAGCTACGAGGTCCGAAACACCACCGCGTCGACGCCGGAGCCCGAAGACGACTTCGACATCGACGACGGCGAGGTCGTCCCGTCGGACGCCTTCACGGGCGATTTCGAACTGCTCGGCAGCGCCATCACGGACGGGCGGGGTCCCGTTCCCGTCTCCGTCACCTTCGTCGTCGACGGCGAGCAGCACCACTCCGCGGACTGGGACGACGTGAACGACCGTCGGTCGCACTCGTTCAGCGTGGCTGGCGACGCCGGTGACTCGCTCGCCATCATCGCCGCCACCGACGGCTACGTCACCGCCGACTCGTCGGTCGACCACCGACAGGTCGCGGTCCTCCGCGACGGCGACCGGGTCCCGAGGATACGGGGCTACAACGGACAGGACGACGCCGCCGAGTTCGTCGCACCCTACATCAGCGACGACGGGAAGACGATGGAACTCGACAGCAACCAGGCCATCTTCCTGTTCGAACTCGGAACGACCGACACGCACAGTCCCGCGTTCGATATGCAGGACGTGGTCATCCTCGTGACCCTCTGGGAGGACGGGGGGGGAGGCGACTGAGTCGGCCGCCACCCGCCCGTCGCGCTCGTCAGGCGCGCCAACCCATTCTTCGGTCTTTTTTCTCGTCGCGTCCGCGCGACCGCCGTATCGTTAACATCCGCGTCGCCGTAGGGTCGCGTATGTCGTTCGACCCCGACCGCGTCTCGACGGTCACGTTCGACTCGTACAGCACGCTCGTGGATGTCGACGCCGCCGAGAAAGCGCTCGCCGAGCGCGTCGACGACCCCGAACCCGTCTCGAAGCTGTGGCGGTCGCGGTCGCTCGAATACACGTTCGTCGGCAACCACGTCGACGAGTACGAACCCTTCTACGAGGTCAACCGCGCGGCGCTCCAGTACGCGCTGGAGGCCCACGACGTGTCCGTCTCCGCGAGCGAGCGCGACGCGATTCTCTCGGTGTACCACGAACTCGACGTGTTCGACGACGTGCGCGACGCGGTCGGTCGCCTCCGCGACGCCGGCTACGACTGCTACGTCGTCTCCAACGGGAACCCCGAGATGCTCGATTCGATGGTCGACCACGCCGACATCCGCGACCTCCTCGACGGCGTCGTCAGCGCCGACGAGGTCGGGGTGTTCAAACCCGACGCGGAGATTTACCGCCACGCGGCCGCCCGAACCGGGACGCCCATCGACGAAATCGCCCACGCGACCGCCGGCTGGTTCGACGTGATGGGGGCGCACCACGCCGGAATGCAGGGCGTCTGGGTCGACCGCAAGGACTCGCCGTGGGAGCCGTTCGGCCCCGAACCCGACCTCACCGTCCCCGACCTCACGACGCTCGTCGATGCGCTCGTCGGCGACGGGCGCGACACGACGGACTGACGCCGCGTTCCCGCCCGAACTCTGGGCGCTATGCTATACGTTCACAATACTGATTGCGTTGGCCGTCCATCTATCCGGATGGAACGGCGGCGCGTGAAAGGCGGCATTCTGGCCGCTATCGGGTTCGTTCTATCTCCGCTTTCGTGGTGGAACGACCTCGTGGTCAACCTCCCGCTGGCCTACGCGTTCGGCGTCGCGGTGAGCCTCATCTCCAGAAGCTGGTTCCTTCCGGGCGTCGTCGCGGGCTACTGGCTGACGAACGTCATCGGGTTCGTCCTGCTTCACAAGGGCGCGGTCGACGCAGTCTCGGCGGAGGCACATCCGTACACCGCCCGACGGTTCACCAAGGATTTCGCCATCTCGGTCGGCTACACCGTACTCGTGGTGCTGTTGGTCTGGCTCGGGTTCCTCAGCGTTCCCGACGGCCTGCTCGCGGCGCTCGGTCGCTGACTTCGGTCGGGCCGGCGCTCGCCGTGTGAAAATAGCTCCGAGCCGACCCGGTGGTGGGTCCGAGTCGGCCGGTAGTCGGCGGTTCAGCTCTCCGTTTCGTTATGGATGGGTGTCTCGGTCGGCGGTGCTGTCTCCGTGTCGTCGTCAGTGGTCGTTGTCTCCGTATCGTCGTCAGTGGTCGTTGTCTCCGGTTCGTCAGTCGTCGTTGTCTCCGGTTCGTCAGTCGTCGTTGGTTCCTCCGTCGTCGGTTCCTCACCGATAGTCACGACTGCGTCGTCGGTGACGGGCGTGCCGTTGACCGTGTACGGGCCGTCTTCAGTTCCGTTGGAGGTGAGGAAGTCGAGCGTCTGGTTGTCGTTGGTGTCGAGATGCGCCTGCGCCGTGAGGTTCACGCTCTCGTTCTCGCTCAGCGGTTCGAGGAGCGGCACGGTAACGTTCTCCTGTGGGCCGGAGTCGAGGTAGTCGGTCGCGCCGACGACCGAGCCATTCTCGTCGAGGATGGCGATGTAGCCACCGTCGGAGAGGTTCGCGCTCGTGACGGTCACGTTACTGCCGTCGGACTCCTGGTCGTCGAACTGGAGCGTCGCGGTCGGCTCGTCGGTTCCGTTCGTCGGCTCCTCGCTGACGGTCACGACTGCGTCGTCGGTGACGGGCGTGTCGTTCATCGTGTACGGACCGTCCTCGGTCCCGTTGGAGGTGAGGAAGTCGAGCGTCTGGTTGCCGTTGGTATCGAGGTGCGCCTGCGCGGTCAAGTTGGCACTCTCGTTCAGCGGTTCGAGGAGGGATACGGTGACGTTCTCCTGCGGGCCGGAGTCGAGGTAGTCGGTCGCGCCGACCACGGAACCGTTCTCATCGAGGATGGCGATGTAGCCGCCGTCGGAGAGGTTGGCGCTCGCGACGGTCACGTTCGTGCCGTCGGACTCTTGGTCGTCGAACCGGAGCGTCGCGGTCGGCTCCTCGGGTTCGGGCTCGGGCTGTTCGCCCACGGTGAGCGTCGCCAGCTCGCCGAAGTCGCGCGTCTCGACGCCGTGGATGTACGTCCCGTCTTCGAGGTCCGTCGTGTTGACGTCGAACTCGATGGTCTCGGTCTCGTTGGGGTTCAGCGCCCAGCCGGTCCGTTCAACCACGTCACCTTCGAGTCGGAACTCGACGCACTGAATCATCGGCACGTCGTTCGGATTGGTGATATCGGCCGACACCGTCACCGGCTCACCGGCTTCGACGCCGGACGGCGCGGAGAGATTGCTCACCCCGAACGACTCATACGTACCGTTGCTCGGATACGTGCAGTACTGTGTCTGCGTCTGCGTCTGTTCTTGTACCTGTGCCTGCTGTGTATCGACCGCCGCCAGACCGGTCCCCGACGCCGCCGCGACGAGGGCGACGACGACGAGGACGCCGGCGATACGTGTTCGTGTGCTCATGTGTCTGCGATGACAATCTACCGACGCCGCCGGCAAAAGCTGACGAGATAGTTTCAATAGTTTCGCGCGTTGGCTGTCAACTTACCTGACGGTGTAGACGGTTAGTCCGCCTCTGATTCCGATACTGGTGGCCTCTCGACCGATTTTTCCGCAACAGTTCACGAAACACGATGTTTCACGCGAGACGCTACGCGTTAACTGTCAGAAAATCGAGTTTGTCGCCAATGCTAACGGGGTAGCTTCTCGTTTATTCGAACGTCCTGACAGTTTGAGTGACGCGGCCGACTGAGCGTTTCGAAACCGGGACGGTGTCGAATCGCTGGCTGTCTCTGAACTACTCGGGAGCTCTAGGGTCGACTTCTCATACGGGTACCGATTGTCCAGTTACGTTGAGTAGTACGAACCGTAGGTACAGTTGGCGTTACATTCGGGGTCGAATCAGAGATATTGCATACATTATATCCAAAACTTCTTGTATCTGTACCGTATTGGGCTGTGTATGAGCGAATCCACCGAGAATTCGCGGATTGCACCGTACACGGAGTACTCGCGCACCCGTTCGCGGTGTCCCCGATGCGGGACCTCGGTCCCGAAGGAGGCGGTCGGCGACGCGCTGTGTGCGAGCTGCAAGACGGACGTCTCCATCTGATGAGCACGGCCGCACCTCACAGTTCCGACGAATTGGCGGATGCGCCCGTGTTCGACCTCGAATGCATCTACGACGACCCGGAGAACCCGACCGAACTGACCGTGTTCTCCCCGAAATCGGAGGAGTTGACCACGTCGTGGATTACGGTCGACCGCGGCAGCGCCGTCTCACTGGACGATATCGCGTAGGCGCTCGGCTGGCGACGGTTTTCCGTTTTTGTTTTTTGAGGTTTGACTATCGTGTCCTTCAACTCCACGGGTGTCTCGCTCGCTAAGCATGCGAGATATGAGACGATCAGTGGGGCGGGTTCGAACATACTCCTGCCCGCGCAGTTCAGCGATTATGGCCCACAATGGGTCGTAGGACGGCGCGGCACGAAGTGGTGAAGACGTGGCCATCCTCGGCAGTACCTCCTGACGTGAGTCCGCTTCAGAGGCAATCAATGAGCCGACGAATGAAACCCGAAGCCGCCGACGAACGGTATCTCAAAGAACGGAAACTAACGAGTATGGCGTTTGGCATCTGCTGACCGCTTTCGACCAGAGGGTTAATACGATTACTTCGTAAATCATAGCCAAGGTACCTTTGTCTATGTCGGCAGAAGCTCAAAATGTGAATTCGATGGATAAAGATGATGTGTTGAGGGTTTTGGAGCAGTATGCGCTTGAGGAACTGGAGGCAAATTTGGTGACGTTTTATCTTGATAATGTTGGTGTGGATTATTCCCGCTCAGAGTTCCTCAATAATGTCACATCATTGGCCACTGACCAAGATATTTCCAAGATCGTTCATATTCTATTCGGTAGGACGCCCGAGAGTATTTCGCTCAATTCGGTATTGAGAGTATTCGAACTAGCTGTTGAGGAGGAAGAACGCGAGATTAACGGTGTATATTACACACCTGAGAAGGTTATAAACTATATCCTTGAGCAAACAATTCATGGCGACGACACAGTCTGTGACTGTGCCTGTGGTGCAGGTGCATTCTTGGTTCAGGCTACCACTCGTCTTCGCCAGATAACCGAGAAGTCAATTAAAACCATCATACGTGAGAACGTGTATGGCTCCGATATTCTGGAGAATAACGTTCGAGAAACTAAAATTGCGTTATCGCTCTTAGCAGCAGAGAACGGGGAACTTGTGGATAATAATGACTTCAATATTATCCAAGCCGATGCGCTCCGACAGGATTGGAATGATGCCTTCCCTGAGATTGCTAATGATGGCGGATTTGACGTTATAGTTGGAAACCCGCCATATATTAATATCCAAACGATGGATAAAAAAACAAAAGAACATGTTTTAGACCAATATGACACAGTCCAATCAGGGAATTTCAACACATATATTCCCTTCATCGAGTTAGGTATTGAGCTGATTAATGAAGGAGGAAAAGTCGGATATATACTTCCACTGAATTACTTTACAACACTGACGGGAGAAGACCTCCGAGAGTATTTACAAACTGGCAAATATGTGTCCGAAATAGTCGATTTCGGAGACACCTTGTTATTTGATGACGCATTAACATACACTGCGATTTCCATATTCTCCAAAAGCAGCAAAAGTAGCTTTGATTATATTAAGGTTGACTCCGTTGATGACCTCAACAATCTCCCCGACCGAGATTTCATCGATATAAAATATTCTTCTATTGATTCGGAAAAGTGGAGGTTGTTAGATGAAGATGAGTTTGGAAATATTCGGAAGATAGAGTCCTTCCGGCCTCTGGATGAAGTCTCTGGAATCCATACGGGAATTGCAACGCTCAAAGATAGCGTGTACATCGTAGATGCGGTCGACCTTGATAGTGAGTATTTCACGATAACATACGAAGGAGAAACATATAGAATCGAGAAAGAGATTACAGAAGAACTCGTGAAAATATCTACAATTGAAGCTTCCTCTGACTTGAAACACAACGCAAAACGGATTATCGTCCCCTATAAAAAGCAAATTCAACGGACACTTGCTGGGGACGGCAAGCAGGTGGAGACAACTATAATCCCTGAAGATGAATTGAAAGAGGAATTCCCGGGGACGTACGAGTATCTTGAGGCAGCCCGCGACGAACTCGCAACTCGTGAGAAAGGCGATGGTGTCGATTACGAGCCATGGTATAAATATGGTCGGGAACAGGGGTTAGAGTATATCGGTGAGAGGCTTTATACACCAACATATAGCAGTGGACCGAAATTCCTCCATCATGAGACGGAGTATTCGTTGTTCGCGAATGGCTATGCTGTTTTCCCAAAAACGGTTGATATTGAGATACTTGAGCGAATTCTGAATTCGAAAGTGATGGATTACTATATCCGCAACACGAGTAAAGAGATTCAAGGCGACTTTCAATGCTATCAAAAGAATTTCATTAGGAAGTTTTCTGTTCCCGAATTCTCCTCATCGGAGAAAGATGAACTGATATCCCTATCAGACCAAAAGGAGATTGATCAGTACCTTATCAAAAAATATGGTCTGAGTTTAGAAGTCAGTAATTGAAGATTTCGAGTCGTCTGTATCGGCTTTCTTGTCAAAGTCGTGAATTTGTGAGTACCGTCTTTTATAATCGCTTAGTAGCTTCTCGAAGAAGTTCTCGACAGAGATTACATTAGAACCATATATTTCAGCAAATTCCGGCGTGACAAGTCCCTGTTCAACAAACTCATCAATGTCGTCCATGATTCGGGGAGGTGATTGCTCGAAATCAACAATAAGTAGGCACATCGCTTCGTATTTCCACTTTTCATCCTCTGGAGTTTCACGACCGCTAAGAGACGAGTAACTGCTTATAAATTTTTGAATATCAAAATTCTCCGAACGCTCGACAATATTTTTCTGTTTTGCTGATGAGTCGTACCCCCTTTTTGGGAGTAGGAAAAAGTACCCGAGAGGGAGATATGGGAATCGGTTATGGAGATTAAGTGACTCGGCATAGATTCGCTCAAAAATCGTGTCAAAATTTTTGCCAATTGAGCTCAGTTGGCTACGAACGTTAATTGCCATTCGCGGACCAACAACAGGGCCATCCTCCTCATAGCTATGAACTAGTATATCCTGGCTTTTTGTCTTCGGAAATCCATATACGGTGGCAGATGTGTCACTAGGATGGGAATCTTCGTGGATATATTGTGGATTCACTCCGTTATCCACCAGCTGGTCAATTATGTAAGAATGAATACGTCCAATAAGCTTTTCACTCCGTATCAAAGAATAGCTTGGATTCTCGTCCGGATCTCTGATAGCAGACTCAAAGTCAGTTTTTATACCCTCAAGAATACTGCCAAGCTCATCTCGGTCGTACATTCCTTTGTTCGTTTCCACTCTTGGTTGAAACGGGTATGTTTCTAATTTTGGAAACTAGTTGCCTAAGTGAGCAACGAACATATTTTCCCGTTAAACGCAACACCCGGTTGTGAACATCGAGGACGTTTGTTCTGCTCTCTCCAACCCAACCCGACGACGGCTTATGTCATTAGTAATTGCAAGAGGGCCGATGAGTAGTAAACAGGCGCACGAAATATACCAACGAAAGTTTGAGACGTACCGGCGTGAGTCGATATATAAATCGTTAGAGACGTTAGTATCGGCAAACCTTCTTGAGAAAGCGTATGATGAAGATGACGGACTTCGATATTCTGCCCGGATAGCTCAGCTCCAATTGAATCTTGAGGACATGGAGGTTGAATCGGTGGCTGAATGAATAGAAATATAGGATAGTATTGTATATCCAGTCTGTTCTGGGTGAAGGTGAATGGGACGCAGCAGTCTGTTCAGGATTACAAGAGAAAGGTGTTACTGCTGATTTCAACAAAGACGCCACGTTCGTTGTCCATCAATTTGTGTCTATATCGACCGACTTAGTCGCGCTACAATCGTCAGACTGCTCCGTCGACAGCATCTTATCTCAGTTCACCCATATCTCGTAATGATTGAGAAGCGAAACTCTTGGCCGTATTTTACTCTGCTGTGTTGCTCTCTGCGCTTTACTGCATCACGTTTCTGTTTTTTCTGTCTCACTCGGTTGTGTTCCAACCCCTTGATGCGGTAAACCGCTTACAGTCGAACTCGATGTGTATCGCGGAGTATCTCACCGGGTAGCCCGCTACTTATTATAATACGAGAAGCTGTCTATTCCCCCCCAATTTTAAGCAAGTCTTCGATATCGTCGGTGTCGAGGCATTTCCGGAGTCGGGACAGAACTATCTGGTAGCAAGAAACCAAACCTTCCTCGGAGAATCCCATCTGGTTGGCAACGTGCTCGATGACGCAGTGGCCGTCTCCGTCGTCACTCGTCTCCTGGGCGCGGAGTCTGGCGCGAGGACATCGATTCCGTTTCGATTTACACGGATAGTTCTTTGTGGTCGGGCAGCACCTCCACTTCTCGCATCGTTGAGGCAAGTAGGACAGCACCGACCGCCTGCTTGGTGTGTTGGGAACAAGGGAGAACACCACGATACCGCCGCCTGGGGTACTCGGCACGAACACAGTGAGTGATCGGTCAGGGCGGATTCGAACCTCGGTCGCTCACTCCGTTCGCTCCCTGCTTCGAATCCGCCGTCACCACTTTCGGTACCACGGACTCCTCGCTGTCGCTCGTCGTTGCGAGGTACCAGAAAGTGGGTTGGGGCGGATTCGAACCGCCGGCCTGCTCCGTGTGAAGGAGCCGTCATAACCTGGCTAGACCACCAACCCGGCTACGATTTCGATTTCCCGCGCCGCCAATTAAGACTTACGTTGTGCCCCGATTCGGGGCGCAGACACACCTACTCGGGTCGCCGCACGCGACGCCGAACCCGCCCGGCGACCCGCCGACTCCGCGTCGCCGCCCGGCGCGCCCCGTACTCGACGCGTTCCCGCGGCGTCTGCGGCGCAGGTTCTTCCTCGTCTTCGACTTCGCGCCCGAGCGCCGCCATGAGGCGGCGACGGAGCGGTGCCGTCTCTTCGTCGAGTCCGGCGTACAGGTGCTCGAACCCCCGTCGGAAGTAGTACCGCGCGTCGGTGAAATGTCGGTTCATACCTCCGGATAGTCCCGCCGACGAGAAAACGATTATGTTACACGATACCGAGAGTCATATGTCTGGGAAAGAGCGATACACTTTAGTGATTCTTAGGCATACCTAAAACTGGGAACGCAGGCCACGCTTCGTGGTCGGTCCCAGTTAGCGTCTGGCCCCTTCCGGGACGGCGATACCGTGGGCACGATTCGTCCGTCCTGGTCCCATTATCCTCGCGAGCGACCGCGCCGACACCGGCCGGTGCGGCGGCCGCTCGGACTCAGTACGTCGGTGACTCCTCGGGTACCCCGTCGCGCTTGTTGACCAGTCGCGCGAAGACGAACAGCGCGTCGGAGAGGCGGTTGAGGTACGCGACGACTTCCTCGTTGACGGGTTCTTCGGCCGCCAGCGAGACGGCGCGGCGCTCGGCCCGCCGCGACACCGCGCGGGCGTGGTGGAGTTTGGCCCCCGTCTCGCTCCCGCCGGGGAGGATAAACGACGTGAGCGGGTCGAGTTCCTCGTCGGCCTCGTCGATCCACGCTTCGAGTTCGTCCACGTGGTCGGCGGCTATCTGCGGGTCGCCCTCGTCGGGGTCGGGGTTCGCGAGGTCGGCCTGCACGATGTGGAGGTGGTTCTGGACGGCTTCGAGTACGTCGTCCACGTCGTCGTGGCCGGTCGGACGGACCGTCCCGATGAGCGCGTTCACCTCGTCGACCGTTCCGTACGCCTCGATTCGGTGGCTCGTCTTCGACACGCGGGTCATGTCCCGCAGGTCGGTCATCCCCTCGTCGCCGCGGCCGGTGTATATCTTCATGCCAGCGTCTGGTCGACGTACCGGAGGATGTTCTCGCTCTCGGACATCGTCACGCCGCGGTCGCCGTCGACGAGCACCGGGACGCCGCGCTGGCCGCTCACGCGCTTGACCTCGTTTCGCTCCGAGTGCAGCGCGTCGACCCACTGCGTCTCGTAGTCGACGCCCGCCTCCGAGAGCGCGTCGTGGACTTTCTCGCAGTACGGACAGCCGTCGAGCGCGTAGAGTTCGATTCCCATGTCCCGCCGTTGGACGCGCCGACCCAAAGAGATTTGCACGCCGGTCGGTCCGACCGCCGCGCCTCGACCGTCGTGCCGTCGGTGCCCTGTGAGCCGTTACGGCTCGCCACTCGAATGTTTTAGACACATCAAAATTCAACCTTAGAGCAACAAATCTATATGGTGGCTTGTATCTATTTCACATAGTGATGAACACGAACGCAGATTCGTCCGACCCCAAACTCTCTCGGCGGTCGGTCGTCGCGGCCGGTTCCGGTCTGTTGACGGCCGGTCTCGCGGGCTGTCTCGGCGGCGGTGGCGGCGCGGGAAGCGGAAGCGACGGCTCGAACACCGACTCGAACGACGCCTCCGGCGGGTCCGAGTCCGAAGACGGCCCTGTCGTGGTCGCCTCGTTCTTCAGCTTCTACGACTTCGCGCGGGAGGTCGCGGCCGACACGCCAGTCACGCTCAAGAACCTCATCCCGACGGGGCTCCACGGCCACGGCTGGGAACCGGACGCGAGCGTCACGCGCGACATCATCGAGGCCGACGCGTTCGTCCACGTCGGGAAGGACTTCCAGCCGTGGGCCGACCGCGCCATCCAGACGCTGAAAGACGACGACGTGGACACTCAACTCATCAACGTCCGCGAGGGCGTCGAACTCGTGGAACTCGCGGCGAGTCTCGACCGCGACGAGGAGGGCGTCGGCGAGGGTCGCGGGAAGGACCCCCACTTCTGGCTCGACCCGCGGCGCGCCAAGACCGCCGTCGACAACATCACCGAGGGGCTGGTCGAACTCGCCCCCGAACACGAAGAGACGCTCCGCGACAACGCCGACGCGTACAAAACCGACGTACTCGACCGCATCGACCGGGACTACCAGGACATCTTCGACCGGGCGTCGCGCAAGGTCGTCCAGTTGGCGGCCCACAACGCCTTCCAGTACATCGGCGTCCGCTACGGCGTCGAGATGCGCCCGCTCGTCGTCAACCTCGCCGCCAGCGGCGACGTGAAGCCCTCGGACATCACCGAGGCGAAGCGCGTCATCGAGGACAACGACATCCGGTACATCGGCGCGGGCGTCTTCGAGACGCGCCGCCCGGCGAAACAGCTCATCGCCGAGACCCCCGTCGAGGCGTACTTCCCCGTCACCCCGTACGCGGGCGTCCGCGAGGACTGGGTCGCAAACGACTGGGGCTACGAGGAAATCGCCGACAACATCAACATGCCGACGTTCGAGGTCGTCCTCGGCAACAAGTCGCCCGAGGAGGTCGGCGGCGACGGCTGGGCCGACGAATGGAGGAACTTCGAATGAGCGCCCTCCGCAACGGCGAATCCGCGGAGTCTGCCGAGTCCACCGACGCCGGCGTCTCCGACGACGCGAGCCGAGACGCCGGCGGCTCGTCCGACCCCCTCGTCGAACTCGCAGACGTCGAGTTCGGCTACACCGCGACGCCCGTCGTGGAAGACATCTCGCTCCGCATCGACCCCGGCGAGTACGTCGCCATCGTCGGGCCGAACGGGTCGGGCAAATCGACGCTGATGAAGCTCATCCTCGGCCTGCTCCGGCCCGACGAGGGGGCCGCGCGGCTGTTCGGCGAGCCCGCCCACGCCTTCGACGACGGCGCGCGCATCGGCTACGTCGCCCAGCACGCCAGCGCCTCCAAGGAGATGCCCATCACCGTCCGCGAGGTCGTGAAGATGGGTCGGTTCCCCCACGTCGGCTTCGGCCGGCTCTCGGCCGAAGACCACCGCATCGTCGACGAGGCGCTCGCCACGGTCGGGATGTCCGACTTCGCGGACCGCCGGGTGACGAAGCTCTCGGGCGGCCAGCGCCAGCGCGCCTTCATCGCCCGCGCGCTCGCCGGCGAGGCCGACCTGCTCGTCTTGGACGAGCCGACCGTCGGCGTCGACGCCGAGTCGGTCGACGCCTTCTACGACCTGCTCGAATCGCTCAACGAGGAGGGCATCACGATTCTCCTCATCGAACACGACCTCGGCGCGGTCACCGACCACGCCCGGCGCGTCGTCTGTCTCAACCGCGAGGTCTACTTCGACGGCCCGACCGACGAGTTCGTCGACAGCGACGCGCTCGCGCGGGCGTTCGGGACGGCGGCCTCCTTCGCGGGCGGTTCGGGCAGTTCGAGCGGTACAGGCGGTTCGGGCAGTTCGAGCGGTACAGGCGGTTCGGGCGGTGGTCGCCCGTGATACCCGTCGAACTGGTCGCCGCGTTGCAGGCGGGGCCGTTAGACGCTGCCCTCGCGCCTCTCTACTGGCTTCTCGCGCTGTGGTCCGACCTGCTTTTCGCCGTCGGCGACGCGACCGGCCTCGGCTTCCTCGACTACCGGTTCATGCACCGCGCCATCCTCGTCGGCCTCTGTATCGGCGTGATGGCCCCCCTCATCGGGACGTTCCTCGTCCACAGACAGCTCGCGCTCATCGGCGACGCGCTCGCCCACACCGCCTTCGCCGGGGTCGCCGTCGGCCTCTTTCTCAACGGCGTGTTCAGCCTCGGCGTCTCGCCGTATCTGACCGCCGTCGTCGTCGCCGTCATCGCGGCGCTCCTCATCGAACTCATCTCGGAGGCGACCGACGCCTACAACGACGTGTCGATGGCTATCGTGCTCTCGACGGGGTTCGCGCTGGGGACCGTCCTCATCAGCCTCAACGCGGGCGGCCTCGCGGTCGGCATCAACCAGTACCTCTTCGGCAACCTCTCGACCGTCTCGGCGGAGAACGCCGCCATCCTGCTCGTGCTGTTCGCCGTCATCGTCGGCACCGTCGCGCTCACGCGCAACCAACTGCTCTACGTGACGTTCGACGAGACGGCCGCCGCCGTCTCGGGTATCTCGGTCACGTGGTACAACCGCGTGATGGTCATGCTGACCGCGCTGGTCGTCGTCGGCGCGATGCAAATCATGGGCGTCATCCTCGTCGCCGCCATGCTCGTCGTCCCCGTCGCGGGCGCGGCGCAGGTCTCCCGGAGCTTCTCGGAGTCGCTTCTCGTCTCCGTCGTGTTGGCCGAACTCGCCGTGCTCCTCGGCATCGGCGCGTCCTACTACGGCGAGGCGACCGCCGGCGGCGTCATCGTCCTCGTCGCGGTCGGCATCTACGTCGTCGCCGTCGCCATCGGCAAGGTACAGGCGCGCGCCGGAGCGGACGCGACCCCCGAACTGGGGAGCATCGACTCCCGCGAGGCGTAGCCGCGGGACTCGACTGCACTCTCTCCTGTCTGCGCTCGGTAGACGGTCGTCGCACGCGGACTGACGTGGAATTCGACCACAATCCCGATTTGCTATCGCGATATTCGATTTATTTCCTCTTCCACAGCGTCCGCGAACCAATATCTTCAACAACGACTACCACGGATTCGACCCCATGAGCGACCTCGAAATCGAACGCGAGTGCCCGGCCTGCGGCAACGACACGTTCTACCTCGCCGCCAGCATGGAGATTCACCTCGGCACGAAGACGAAGTGGCACTGCACGGAGTGCGACTACGGTTACATCCACATCACGGACGACATCGAGACGTACGCGAAGGCCGAAGCGTAACCGCGAAAAAAGGCTTTTCTCGTTATTCGTCGTCGCCGAGCGCCCGCCACGAGAGCCGCGGGTTCCGCGCGGCCGACACCTGGTCGATGCGGCGGGCGCTGGTCTTCGAGGGCGCGGTTTCGAGCGCCTCGTCGGAGTCGGCGTACGCCGCGTTGAAGGCGTGCGCGAGGTCGTCGAGCGACGCCTTGTCTTCGACTTCCGTCGGCTCCGTGAGCATCGCCTGCGAGACGAGTTCGGGCCACTTCGTCGTCGGCGGGTGGACGCCGTAGTCGAGCATGCGCTTCGCCACGTCGGCGGCGTCGCGGTCGCCCGAGGTCGCCGCGAACTCGTGGTGGAACGGCCCGTACGGCACGTCGAGGTCTAGCTGTGAGGCGAGGTAGTTGGCGTTGAGGACGGCCTTCGCGCTGGCGTCCGCGAGGCCCGCGTCACCGAGGCGGGCGATGTAGGCGTACGCCTTCACGAGCACGAGCCAGTTGCCGGCGAAGCCGTGGACCTTGCCGATAGAGGACTCGGGTTCGTACTGCTCGTAGCCGGCGGCCGTCTCGCGGACCATCGGACTCGGGAGGAACTCCGCGAGTTCGTCGACCACGCCGACCGGGCCGGCACCGGGACCGCCGCCGCCGTGCGGCGTGGCGAACGTCTTGTGGACGTTGTAGTGCATGATGTCGAAGCCCATGTCGCCGGGGCGGGCGCGGCCGAGCAGCGCGTTGAGGTTCGCGCCGTCGTAGTACAGCAGGCCGCCCGCGTCGTGGACCAGCTCAGCGATATCGACGATGTCGCGCTCGAACAGCCCCAGCGTGTTGGGGTTGGTGAGCATGAGCGCGGCCGTCTCCGAGGAGACGGCGGCGTCCAACGCCTCCATGTCGACGCGGCCGTCGTCGTCGGAGGGGAGTTCGACCACGTCGTAGCCGGCCATCGCGGCCGACGCGAAGTTCGTCCCGTGGGCCGACGAGGGGATGATAATCTCCGAGCGGTCGTCGCCGCGCGACTCGTGGTACGCCTTGGCGACGAGGATGCCCGTGAACTCGCCCGCGGCACCCGCCGGGGGCTGGAGCGTCACGGCGTCCATCCCGCCGATATCGGCGAGGTACTCCTGGAGGCCGTGCAGGAGGCCGAGCGTTCCCTGAATCGTCCGGTCGGAGCGGTCGGGGTGAACCCCGGCGTTGGGGTCCGCCGCCACGTCCTCCGTGAACGAGGGGTTGTACTTCATCGTACACGACCCGAGCGGGTACGGCCCGAGTTCGACGCTGTAGTTCATCTGCGACAGGCGCGTGTAGTGCCGCGCCAGTTGCGGCTCCGACAGCGCCGGCAGCGTCAGTTCGTCGCGGGTCAGGTCGTCGGGGAGGACGCCCTCCGAATCGACCTCGACGGTGGTGCTGTCCTTTTCGGACAGGAGCGGTTCGTACTCGTCGTCGCGGCTGAATCGGGCTTGGTCGAAGTTCATCAGATGACCTCCTCGAAGGCCGCGACCAGTCCGTCCGCGGCGTCGGCGTTCGCGTCGGTGATACAGACCTGCAAGTGGTGGTCGTCGAGGGCGTGGACCGCGAAGCCGCGGCCCGCGAGGTCGTTCGTGATGGCGGGCGCGGGTTGGTCCGTCCGGACGACGAACTCGCGGAAGTGGTGGCGGTCGTACAGCGGCGCTTTGACGCCCGAGAGGTCGTCCAGCCGGGCGGCGAGGTCGCGCGCGTCGGTGACGGCCTGCGTCGCGAGGTCGACGAGGCGGTCGGGGCCGAGCCACGCCATGTGCATGGCCGTTCGGAGCGCGACCCACGCCTGATTCGTACAGATGTTCGAGGTCGCGCGCTCCTTGCGGATGTGCTGTTCGCGGGTCTGGAGCGTCAGCGTGAACGCCCGCATATCCGCGCTGTCCTCGGAGACGCCGACGAGGCGGCCCGGGACCTGCCGGAGGTACTCCTCGCGGGTGGCGAAGATGCCGAGGCCCATGCCGTAGGCCGTGCCGATGCCGAGCGCGCCGGCCTCGCCGACGACCACGTCGGCACCGACGCTCGCGGGCTCTTCGAGCAGCGCGAGCGCCACGAGGTCGCTGCCGAGACAGAACAGCGCGTCGTTGTCGTGGGCGAGGTCGCCGATGTCGGTGAGTCGCTCCTCGATGACGCCGCGGACCGTCGGGGTCTCGGCGTACACCATCGCGGTCTCGTCGTCGACGAGGTCCGCGAGCGCCTCCACGTCGACCGCGCCGT
Source organism: Haloferax sp. Atlit-109R (assembly GCF_003665865.1). Classification (NCBI taxonomy): domain Archaea; kingdom Methanobacteriati; phylum Methanobacteriota; class Halobacteria; order Halobacteriales; family Haloferacaceae; genus Haloferax; species Haloferax sp. Atlit-109R. The sequence goes on along the minus strand of NZ_QPLO01000002.1, from coordinate 484,631 downwards.
CGGCCATCGGGTACTCGCCGATTTCCATCTCAGCGCCGTCGAGGTAGTTCTCGAGGACGCCGAGGCGACCCTCGTGGAGGTGCTCGGGAACGAGCACGCGGTGGCCGCTCGCGCCGCGGCGGAGGCGGTTCGCGAGGAGCGCGGCCTCGGCGAGCGCCGTCGCGGCGTCGTACATCGAGCAGTTGGCGACCGGGAGGCCGGTCAGTTCGACCAGCATCGACTGGTACTCGAACAGCACCTGCAAGAAGCCCTGCGCGATTTCGGGCTGGTACTGCGTGTAGGAGGTGAGGAACTCCGAGCGCCGCGAGAGGTCGTCGACCAGCGCCGGCACGTAGTGGGCGTGGTGGCCGCGGCCGAGGAACTCCGTCAGCTCCTCGTTGCGCGAAAACAGGTCGGCCATGGCGTTCCTGAGTTCGCGTTCGTCGGCGCCGGAGACGCCGAACTCGCCGTCGAATCGGATTTCCTCGGGGATGTCGAAGAGCGCTTCGACGCTGTCGACGCCGACGGCGTCCAGCATCGCTTCCTCGTCGGCGTCGGTGTGTGGGGCGTACGGGCTTCCGGCCCGCCGTCCGTTTCCAGCCGTCATCTCACTCCGTCTGCTCGCGGTACTCCTCGGGGGCGAGGAGGTCGTCGAACTCGCTTTCGTCGGCCGGCTCGACTTCGAGCATCCAGCCGTCGCCGTAGGGGTCGTCGTTGAGGAGTTCCGGGGCGTCGAACAGTTCCTCGTTGACGGCCGTGACCGTGCCCGAGATGGGGGCGTAGAGGTCCGAGACGGCCTTGATGCTCTCGACCACGCCGAACTCCTCGCCCGCGGCGAGTTCGTCGCCCTCGGCGGGGAGTTCGACGAAGACGACGTCGCCCAGTTCGTCCTGTGCGAAGTCGGAGATGCCGATGCGGACGGCGTCGCCCTCGGTGGTGGTCCATTCGTGCGATTCCAGATACTTCCGGTCGTCAGGGATTTCGAACATTGTCAGTTGATGAAGGGGGGTGTCACGATCACTGCGCGCTTCTCGCGGCCGCGGACGAGCACCGAAACCTCGGTCTCGTCGTCGGCGTACTCGACGGGGACGTAGCCGAGACCGATGGGCTCCGACAGCGTCGGGCTCATCGTCCCGCTCGTCACGACGCCGATGACCTCGCCGTCCGAATTGGCGATGTCGTAGCCGTGGCGCGGGACGCCGCGGTCGAGGAGGGCGAAGCCGACGAACGTCTCGTCGACGCCGGCCTCGCACTGTCGTTCGAGGGCGTCGCGCCCCACGAACTCGGTGTCGAGGTCGACGACGAAGCCGATGCCGGCCTCGTAGGGGGTCCGGGGCTCCGTCTCGGGATCGAAGTCCTGTCCCGAAAGCAGGTAGCCCATCTCCAGTCGGAGCGTGTCGCGGGAGCCGAGCCCGCAGGGGGTCGCCTCGAGCGCCGCCCAGACGGTCTCGGCGTCGGCCCACGGACAGAGGAGCTCGAAGCCGTCCTCGCCGGTGTAGCCCGTCCGGGCCACCCAGCACTCGACGCCCGCCACGTCGGCGAACGTCGCCTGGAACTTCGAGAGGTCCCCGAGGGCCGCGTCGGGCGCGGCGTCGGTGACCGAATCGAGGGCGTCGGGGCCCTGTACCGCGAACATCGCCCAGTCCTCCGTCACGTCCTCGACGGTGGCGTCGAGGTCCCAGTCGTCGCGGAACGAGGTCCATCGGTCGTACATCTCCTCGTCGTGCCCGGCGTTCGGGACGAAGAGATAGACCCGCTCGTCGCGGTCGGGGAGTCGGTAGACGACGGTGTCGTCGACGATGACGCCCTCGTCGTTCACGATGGCCGAGTACTGCGAGTCACCCGGTTCGAGGGCCGTCACGTCGTTCGTCGTCAGGCGTTGCATCAGCGCGGTCGCGTCCGGGCCGGACACCTCGATTTCGCTCATGTGCGAAACGTCGAAGATGCCGACCGACTCGCGGACGGCCGCGTGTTCGGCCTTGATGGAGTCGTACTCCACAGGCATGTCCCATCCGCCGAACTCGGTGAACGTCGCCCCGGCGTCCGCGTGGACGTCGTACAACGGCGGCTTGCGAAGGCCCATACACGCCCCTGCGAACTGCGATAAGTAATGCTTTGGTATCTGTTCGCTCGGTCTGTTCAGTATCTTGTATGAATACGGGGGACAAATCGGGGTAAAACACCACGAACCCGCAACCACATGGCGAAATCTGCCGCCCGAACGCGGCGCTGATCGGGACCGCGGTGGACGTGATAAACCGATTAGTGCGATACCGAATTCGGCGCGCTGCGCGTGCGTCGGGGGACAGTTCGCTACCGCGTTTGGTCCAGCAGGTGGGCTCGTGCCTCCGAGACGGTCAGCGGAACGTCGTCAACGTCGAGTATCCCCTCGAACAACTGCACCGTCGCCGGCGGCCGGAGACCGTTGTCTCTCAGCAGGGGGGTGTCTGTCAAAACGTCTCGAACGGGGCCGTCCGCCGCTATCGACCCCTCCTTCCCGACGACGAGTACTCGGTCAGCAATCTCGGGCACGGCGTCCACAGACGGCGTGAACAGCACCACGGTCCCCTCGTGGCCGGTCACCAGTTCCAAAATGCGTTCTCGGTAGCCGGCGTCGACAGCGCCGAACGGCTCGTCGAGAAGGAGCACCGCCGGCTCGAACGCGAGGACGCTCGCGACCGCCGCCCGCTGTTTCTCGCCCCCCGACAGACGGAACGGGGGGCGGTCCAACAGGCTCTCTAACCCGAGTTCGGCCGCGAGGTGTGCGACCCGCTGTGTCGCCGCCTGCCGCGACATCCCGAGCTGGGCCGGCCCGTATTCGATGTCCTCGCGGACGGTCGTATTGAACAGGTAGTCGTCGGGGTCTTGCAGGAGCACGCCGAGGCGGTCCCTGACGGCTTCGGCGTCCGCCGTCTCACCGAAGTACTCGACCGTTCCGGCCGTCGGCTCGACGAGGCCGCCGAGCACGAGTTGCAGCGTGCTCTTTCCCGACCCGTTCGCACCGATGACGGCAACTCGCTCTCCCGCCTCGATTGTGACCGTCACGTCTCGGAGCGCCGTCGTTCCGTCCGGGTACTCGTGTGTCAGTCCCCGGGCTTCGATTACAGGCCCCATCGAATCACCCCCGAGCCGGCGACGGCCACGACGGCGAGCGCGACCAGCGCGTAGTCGCCCTCGTCGACGTCCCGCGACCGGCTGTACGGTGACGGCGGTCGGGAACCGCCGCGGGCCCGCATCCCGCGGCCGACCCGTTCGCCGCGGTCGAGCGTCCGCAACAGGAACGTCCCGACGAGCCGCTTCGCATCGCGCCACCCGTCGCGGAGGCTCGACTGTCCGGTCGTGCGACTGTTCCGCGCGAGCACGAGTCGCTGTAACTCGTCGAAAAACAGGAACAGGTAGCGATAGGTGACGGCGACGACCCAGACGAGCGCGACCGGGACGCGCAGTTCCCGCATGGCCGCGACCACCGACGAGAACGGCGTCGTCATCACGATGAGCGACAGGAGCGCGACGCCGACGCCGACGCGGAGCGTGAACAGCACGACGTACGCGACGCCGGCGTCAGTGACGGCGAACCCGAACGCCCGCACGAGCGCGTCCCCGGGGAGCAGTACGGCTTGGGGAACGACGATACCGGCGGAGACGAGCGGCACGACCGCCGAGCGCGCGAGCAACTGTCGGAGCGGAACCGCCGACAGCCGCGCCAAGAGGGCGGTCACGACGCCGAAACAGAGGGTGACCGCGACGGTTCGCGTAATCATCACCGCCAGCGCGAGGCCAGCGACCGAACACAGGGAGACGCGAGGGTCCCGTCGCTGGAGGAACCCGTCGGACGAGGCCACCTGCTCGGCCGTGAACACGGACCGAAGCGCCCCCGTGATGGATTCGACCGAGCGGCCGACGACGCCGGTCACTGTTCGAGGAGGCGACCGACTCCGACTCCGACCGCCAGCGTGAGCCCCGTCCCGACGACCGCCGAGACGAGCGTTCCGAGCGGCGAACTGAGCCCCGGGACGGAGTAGTCCGGCAGTAGTCCGGGACTGACGGGGTCGGCCGCGTCGGCCGCCCCGGTCTCTTCGGCGGCGTTTTCGAGCGGTTCGGCGTACCCGACTGCGCCGGACGCCCAGCCGAACACGGGAGCCAAGACGACGAGCACGAGCAGCCCGATGAGCGCCCGCCGACCCCAGGAGTCAGACACGAGCGCGTTCACAGGCCCACCTCCGGGGAAAGCGAGTCGTCGTCGAGTCGCCCGAGGACGAGGTCCGGCCGAGCGTCCGCGACGTAGCCGTAGACCGCGGCCGTAATCGCGCCCTCGACGAGCCCCAAGAGCGCGTGGCCGACGACCATTATCAGCACGGTCACGCTCAGTTCGTAGGCGAACGCCGACGAGAGGCCGATGCCGACGCCGACGACCAGCGCCGAGACGGTAATCGCTCCCCACCCGGCGACGAACGCAGCGCCGGTTTCGTGAACCCCTCGGAGCGCCCGGAAGAGGGCGTACCCGACGAGGACGTCGACGACGGCCATCGCAAAGAGGTTCGCACCGAGCGCGATGATGCCGCCGTCACCGAACACGAGCGCCTGTATCGTCACGACGGCACTCATCGCGAGGACGCCGAGATACGGTCCGAGGAGGATACCCGCGAACGCCCCGCCGACGAAATGAGCGCTCGTCCCGCCCGGAATCGGCCAGTTCAGCATCTGCGCGGCGAAGATACCTGCCGCAACGACGCCGAGAAGCGGCGTCCGTTCGTCACCGAGTTCGCCGCGGGCGCGTCTGACCGCGATACCGATTACGATGCCGGAGCCGAGCCAGAAGAGACCCGCCACCCAGGGGTCGAGGAAGCCGTCCGGAATGTGCATTCGTATCACACGTGTGATTCGGTCAAGCAATAATACTTTTCTTCCAAATCGTAATACTGGCCGATATGGTGTCGATTCGAAAGCGTTACTGCCAACGACTAAACGGCTGCTGGGAAAAGTCGAGATTATGAGCCAGGACGTCGACCGGATGAGCGTCACGCTCCCGCCGAGTCTGCTCTCCGAACTCGACGACGTGGTCGCCGCCGGCGAGTACGACAGCCGCTCGGAAGCGACCAGAGACGCGCTTCGCGCGTTCGTCACGGAGTTCAATCAGCAGACGGGGCTCTCCGGGAGTCTCAGCGGAACCGTAGTCGTCCTCTACGAGCACGACCACAGCGGCGTGAGCGACGAGATGACCGAACTGCAACACGACTTCACCGAGACCATCATCGCGGTCCATCACGTCCATCTCGGCGACCACCTCTGTCTGGAATCCATCGCCGTCGACGGGACGGGCGAGCGAATCGAGGAGTTGCTCTCGCGGATTCGGCCGCTGAAGGGCGTCCACCAGGTCAAACTCGCCGTCGTCGAAGCGGACCGGTAGCGGACGAGCCGTGAGCGATTTTTGACGGCCTTCCAAGGAACTTCGGGTGACAGCCACAGCGCCCGACCGAGAGCGCGTTCGGGACGAGTTCGGAGCGCTTAGTCGTCCGCGACGGCGGTCGCCGCCGGCGTGTCCGGCGCCTCCGGTTCGGGGTTCGATTCGACCCGTTCGGACGCCGGCGTCCACGTCAGTTCTTCTTCGTAGTGGAACGCGCGGTGGTCCTGCGTCGGGTCGACGACCGTCAGCGAGAGCCAGTCGTTGTCGAGCAGTTCGGTCAGTTCCGCGTGGTCGGCCAGCACGTCGGTGACGCGGTCGACCGGCGCGTGGATAATCGTCGAGAGGCGGAGCGGCTGGTGGTACGGTCTGTCGTCGGCGGCCATCAGCGACTGGAGCGGGAGGCCGGTCATCAGGTCGCCGCCGTTGCCCTGATAGACGCCGACGTTGCCGACGGGGTTTTGGGTCACTTTCGACCCGCTGCCGTAGACGGCGTTGTCGACCGTCGAGAAGTAGTACTGCGCGTTAATCCACTGGGTGACGACCATCGGCCCCGTGAGAATCGCTTCGAGCGCGTCGCCGTCGGGGTCCGTCGCGTGGTCGTAGGAGTGGAGGAACGCGCGGCCGTCGAGGTCGAGGTCGCTCGTCAGTTCGCGGGGGCCGATGACGAAGCCGGCGTTGCCGGCCAGCCCCCATTCGGGACGCGTCTCGGCCCAGTCGGCCGCGCGGCGCTCCGTCTCGCTGACGGCCGCGGAGCCGCCGGCTCCCATCGTCTCGGCGCGTTCGGCGGCCGCGTGCTCGCGGGCGACCGCGAGGTCCGCGCGCAACTGGTCGAGGTCCTCGGCGTGGCTCTCGGGCACGTCGCCGTCGTACAGTTCGATTTCGTCGGTCGTCGTGTTGTGCTCGCCGGCGACGAACACCGTATCCTCGGGGATGTCGAACCCGCGGTCGCGGAGTTCGGCTTTGACCGTCTCGTCGTTACAGATGGCCGCGAGGACGCGAGCGTTCGGGCCGCCGGGGTTGCCGGCGCAGGCCCCGCAGTCCAGACTCGAATCGTAGGGGTTGTTGGCCGTCTCGCTGGCGTGACCGGCGAACACGACGAGGCGACCGAACTCCTCCCAGCCCATCAGCCCGAAGGCGTTCGCGGCGTACTCGACTTTCTCGTCGTCGGTCAGCCCCACCGGGAGGTCGCCCGCGTACGAGTGCTGGTGGTGGACCACTTGGTCGCAGAACTCGTGGTTGTCGGGGACCGCATCGTCGGCGGTTCCGAGCAGGTCGGAGACGCGACCGGGGACGAGCGTGCGGGCCGCGAGAGCCAGCCCGTATCCGCTCCCCGCGCTCTCGACGAAGCCGAAGGCGGTGGCGGGGTTGGTCTTCAGCGACTCGATGGCCTCGCCCGCGGCCTCGCGGAGGCGCGACCAACGGTCGCGGGTCGCCTCGGTGTCCCTGTCGGTCGGGACCTCGGTGACGCGGTGCTGCGGGTCGACAATCGGCGGGCAGGCGTCGACCGCTACCTCGGCGTCGTACCCCCGGTACTCCATCGGGATGCCGAAGAAGCCGGCGTAACCGTGGGTCTCGTAGTCGCCGGTCGCCTCGATGTGCCGGCGGATGACCTCCGAGCGCGTGTCGATACAGAACACCAGTTGCGCGTCCGGGCGGCCCGTGGCGTCGCTGGTGTCGAGCGCCTCGCTCTCGGCGGCGACGCGGTCGACAACCTCGTCGCGGTAGCTCGCCTCCCACGCGCTCAGGAACGCATCGGCGAGTTCGTCGGCCGCCTCGGCCTCGTCGCTCTTCGACCCGGTCGACGGCGCGATGTCGACGCCGAACGCGTCGAGGAGCGCGAGGCGGGCCGCGAGGTAGCCGTCGAGCGAAATCGGGTGCGCGGACTGCCACTCGCCGCCGTCGGCGGCGCGTTGCTTGATGAAGCCGGTCCAGCCGGGGAGCGCGGCGAGCTGCTCCTCGAATATCGGCACCCATTGGCTTTCGGGATACGACGCGACCGCGGCCTCGATGGTCTCGACCGGCGACTCGGGCAGGTCGGAGACGATGCCGTCGTCGGGGATTTGGCCGTCGTACGCGGCCATCGACCGGAAGGCGTTGTAGAACCCGTCTTCGCGGTCCGGCATCGGCCAGTGGGCTTGACCCTCGTCGAGGAACGCCGACAGCCACTTCGTCAGCACGCGGTCGACCCGCGCGGCGTCCGTGTCGGCGGCGTCAGTCTCGGCGTCGTCGCCCGCGCCCGCGGACTCGACGCCGGCGTCCATGCGCTCCAGTAGGGCTTCGGGGTCGCCGTCGTAGCCGCGGTCGGCCAGTTCCGCGTCGAGCGCCGCGGGGTCGATTTGCCCCCCTTCGAGGGCCGCTTCGAACGTCTCGGGACTCGGGTAGCCGCGGCCGCCGACGAGGTCCGCGGCCTGCGTGACCGCCTCGCTGAACGGCATATCTTCGAACCCCGAAAGCGGGTTGGCCGTGACGAACGAGTGAACCGGCCAGACCGAGCCGACGGTCGTCGCGGCTTTGTCGATGCTGTCTTCGATGGCGTGTTCAGTACTCATTGTAGTCCTCCGTGGCGGTCAGCATGGTGCTGGACGCGGGCTGGCTCGCGTTCAACAGCGCGACGTAGAGACGCCGGCTGCGTTCGTGGACGCCGAGTTCTATCGCGACGTAAGTCACGAGGAAGACGCCGGCGACGAGCGCGTGGAGCGCGCTCAGCTCGGCGGGGGCCTCGACGACCGGCAGCCCGGACAGCACGCTCGAAATTCCCTGATAGACGAGGGCGTACACGGCGATGGCCGGCAGGAAGACCAGCGGCACCGCGCCGTAGCGGGCCGTCGCCGGGAGCGCGGCGTGTGCGACGACGTTGCGAGCCGCGTGCAGCGTGGTGAGGACGACGAACGCCACGAGCAGGAGCCCGCTGTCGAGGTGCGTGCCCTTCCCGGTGAGCGCCGCGAACAGCGCGCCGCCGGCCAGTCCGGTCGCCACGATGACCGCGGAACCAACGGCCCCGGTCTCGTGGTCCTCGTGGTCGGTCGGGGCGGTCCGTTCGACCGCGCCGCCCGCGCTGAGGAAGTGGTACGCCTTGTAGAAGCCGTGCAGGATGAGGTGGGTGATGGCGGCCCCGAAGAAGCCGAGCCCGGCCTGCATAATCATGAAGCCCATCTGGCCGATGGTCGAGCAGCCGAGTTCGCTCTTGACGTCCGACTGGACGTTCTTGAGCAGTTTTCCGACGAGGGCGCTCGTCGCGCCGACAGTCACGATTCCGAGCATGAGCGTGGCGTCGAGGGTCACGACCGGCGCGAACCGGAGCAGCAGGATGCCGCCGGCGTTGACGAACCCGGCGTGCATCAGCGCCGAGGCGGGCGTCGGCGCGGTCATCGACGAGAGGAGCCAGCCGTGGAACGGGACGAGCGCGGACTGCATCATCGCCGCGAGCACGAGCGCGACACAGGCGACGAGCCACACCGGGCCGCCGAGTCCGTCGGCGTTCGCGGCGATGCCGGAGACCGTCGTCGCGCCGGTCGCCTGCCACAGCGCCGCGAGCGCGACGCCGAGGAACGCGCTACTGGCGAGGAAGTACCTGCGGGCGACGCTCGAGGCGGCCCGCGCCTGCGGCCAGCCGTCGATGATGCCGATGAGTTTCGCCATGAGGAGTCCCATCGCCAGCCAGCACAGCCAGAACAGCGCGACGTGGTCGGCCGCGACGAGGGCCATCACGGCGACCGTGAAGCCGAACACGGCGGCGAAGAACTTCGTCTCGTGGACGGAGCCTGCCATGTAGCGGCGCGAGTAGCTGTGGACGATACCGCTGAAGAACGTCACGACCACCCACAGCAGCACGGTCAGGCCGTCGACGGCGACGACGCCGGGGACCTCCCACGCGCCGCCGAGTCGGAGTCGGGCGAAGAGCACGGCGACGCTCGCGGCGAACAGCGCCCACACGAGCCGCGTTAGTGCGACGGGCGCGAACGGCGAATCCGCCGTCGCGTCCGGGAGTGCTCCGACCGTCGGTTTCGGGCTGTGTCCTGACATCGTTCGGTTCGTCGTTGACCAGACCGGTCACCGAAACGCACTCGGCGTCCGATATTGGTCGTCCTTACGCCCATCCGAGAACAGATTGTCTATTAAATCTACCTACATTCACAAATCGTTCGCAAATTAGCCATTATAGAACATTATGGTTTCGCGGGTGCGGAGCGTCAAAGACTGTCGACTCTGACGAGCTAAACCCGCGTAGAACAGCTTGTTCGCGGCCTGAAGCACGATAACGCGGCGTGAGCAACCGAATCCGTGCGCCGGCCCGGTCGGTGTCGCCTCGCCGCGGCGACCGGCGACTGCGGTCGCTCGTCGGTCTCAGCGAGCGGTTCGTGAACGCTTCGTTCGTCGGAGGATATCGAGCGCGCGCCCGTTCAGGAGTCGTTCTCGGCGTGCCTCTCGGCATCGAACTCGCCGAACGGCGTCGTCTCGTGCGTGCGGACGAGAACCTCGTCGGCGACGGTGACGCCCATGTCGAGGAGTTCCTGTGCGATGGCCGTGATGTCATCGTCCGTCTCGCAGACGGCGGTCACGAGGAGGTTCTGTTCGCCGGTGACTAACTCCTGGACCGCCACGACGCCATCCATCTTCAGAATCTCGGGGACGAGTTCGCCCCGCTTGGGAATCGAAGCGGTGCAGTACAGCAGCATTCGGAGCGGATAGCCCGACTTCTGATAGTCGACGCTCGCGCTGTATCCCTTGACCACGCCCTCGGATTCGAGCCGCTGGATGCGCTTGCGGACGGTGCTGTCCGAGGTTCCCGTTCGCTTTGCGATGTCGCCGGACGACATGTTCCGGGCGTCCTCCTGAAGTGCGTACAGAATCGCCCTGTCGACGTCGTCGATATCCTCGCCGGACATACCACTCCCTCCGCGAGGAGGACACTTTAGCCTTTGATATCGCGCGACACCGCTCGCGACTCGCCCTCGGCGGCAGATTTATTACCCAAACGATAGAATTAGTTACTATGATTGTTGTAAACTCTAACGCCGGTACGTCCGACGCTCACGAGCAGTCCGTTCGCCGCACGGCCACCTTCGCCGACATGGCCGCGACGATGCGCGGGTTCTGAGCCGTCTGCTACCGCTTCGATTCTCCGCTCGGTTCGCCCGACGGCGTCGTAACGTGACGGCGTTCCTGAGTTTTCGTGTTTCCTGACAACCCGTTTCAGCGACCCGTTCGAACCGGCGCGAGACGCGTTTCTCGCCGGGAAAACGGATTTACCTTTGGGTGTCATATTCTACCAAACTGGGCGACACCGCCCTGATAGCCATGGCAGACAAACCACACCAGAACTTAGCCATCATCGGACACGTCGACCACGGGAAATCCACGCTCGTCGGCCGGCTCCTGTTCGAGACAGGTAGCGTCCCGGAACACATCATCGAACAGCACCGCGAGGAGGCGGCGTCCAAGGGGAAGTCGGGTTTCGAGTTCGCCTACGTGATGGACAATCTCGCCGAGGAGCGCGAACGCGGCGTCACCATCGACATCGCCCACCAGCGCTTCGACACGGAGAAGTACTACTTCACCATCGTCGACACGCCCGGTCACCGCGACTTCGTGAAGAACATGATTACGGGCGCGTCGCAGGCCGACCACGCGATTCTCGTCGTCGCCGCCGACGACGGTGTCGCGCCGCAGACCCGCGAGCACGTCTTCCTCGCCCGGACCCTCGGCATCGAGGAACTCATCATCGCGGTCAACAAGATGGACGTCGTCGATTACAGCGAAGACTCCTACAAACAGGTCAAAGAGGAGGTCCAACAGCTCCTCCAGCAGGTGCGGTTCAACTCCGACGACGCGGGCTTCATCCCCATCTCGGCGTTCGAGGGCGACAACATCGCCGAACCCTCGGAGAACATGACGTGGTTCGGCGGGCCGACCGTCCTGGAGTCGCTGAACAACCTCCCGGAGCCGTCGCCGCCGACCGACGCCCCGCTTCGCGTCCCGATTCAGGACGTGTACACCATCTCCGGCATCGGGACGGTCCCGGTCGGTCGCGTCGAGACAGGGATGCTTAGGACCGGCGACAACGTCCGGTTCATGCCCTCTGATGCGGGTGGCGAAGTGAAGACCATCGAGATGCACCACGAGGAGGTCCCGGAGGCCGGCCCCGGCGACAACGTCGGCTTCAACGTCCGCGGCGTCGGCAAAGACGACATCCGCCGCGGCGACGTCTGCGGCCCGGCCGACGACCCGCCGTCGGTCGCAAAGACGTTCACGGCGCAAATCGTCGTGATGCAACACCCCTCGGTCATCACGGCGGGCTACACGCCGGTCATCCACGCGCACACCGCGCAGGTCGCCTGCACGTTCGAGTCGCTTGACCAGAAGCTCGACCCCGCGTCGGGCGAGGTCGCAGAAGAGGAGCCGGACTTCATCAAGGCCGGCGACGCCGCCGTCGTCACGCTACGTCCGCAGAAGCCGCTCAGCATCGAGCCGTCCTCAGAAATCGCCGAACTCGGGAGCTTCGCCATCCGCGACATGGGACAGACAATCGCGGCCGGTAAAGTGCTCGAAGTCAACGAGTAGCGCCCGGTCCCGACCTCGGATTTTCCGCGTCGCCGCCGCGACAGCGACCGCGCCGTCCTCGGGGACGGTCGGCGCGACCGACGGTCGCACGCGGCGCGCGAGCGTTCGTCGTGTCCGGCGTCACTCGTCAGCGCCGGGGTAGAGCGCCGACACCCGCCAGACGTTCGCGCGGACGCCCGCCCTGACGATATCCATCCGGACGCGGTCGCCGGCGTGGTGGTTCGCGAGGTAGTCGCGGAAGCTGCTGTTCTCGTAGGAAGTGACGTGGTACGTCGAGCCGTTGTCGCCGCGGAGCGTCGCCGCACCGTGGTCGTTTACCTCATTTACGATTGTAAATGTATCCGGGCTATTTTTGGACGCTGTCTGAGACATACTCGAGTATATGTTAATGAGACACATAAAAACTGCCATAGCGTTTAGTAAATCATTATAAACCGTCTCAGGATTGTCGCTCGGGCGGGACTGTCCGCTCGCCGTCTATCGGTTTTCCGAGAATGGCCCGCGTCCGGTGGTCGATTCGACGCGCCGTGCGCCGGCGGTTGGGTTGCGACCGGCGTGGGACGTGACGCGACGCGGCCACGCTGTCGAGCGCGGCTGGGTCGTCGAAACGAATGCATCGCGTAAGTACGGCCTCTCGAATCGGGGACGGGGCGCAGTCACTCTAGGCGGTGGAGCCAATTAACCGAATGGCTTGATATATCCGGCCTCATTAGTGGCCCGCGCCGCCGACGCGACGGGGTTGGCCCGCGAGGCTCCCTCGAAATTTATAAACCCGAAACCGGGCGAGGTGGTGTATGGACCTCCTGCGGCGATTGGTCGGCCCCGACGGGCTTCCCTCGGGCCGAGTGGCGCTCTTCGTGGACGGGCCGAACGTCCTCCGCGACGAGTTCGACGTGGACTTAGACGACATCCGGGCGGCGGGTCGCTCGCTCGGCGGGCAGTTGAGCGCGGCGCGGCTCTACCTCGACGAGCACGCCACGCCGGGGCTGATTCAGGCCGCGGAAGCGCGCGGGTTCGAGGTCGTCATCACGAGCGGCGACGTGGACGTGAAGCTCGCGGTCGACCTCACGCGCTACGCCGTCGAGGACCGCGCCGACGTCATCGCGGTCGCCTCGCGGGACACCGACTTCAAGCCCGCCTTGGAGACGGCCAACGCCTACGGCCTGCGGACGGTCGCCATCGCGCCGGGGAGCTACGGCCGCTCGGACGCGCTTCAGAACGCGGCGACCCACGCGATGACGCTCGACGAGTCCGCCGCCGACGACAACTGAGTCGGGAGACGACTGAGTCGGCGGCGACCTGCCCTCTCCGACCCAACCCGACGCCGCACCGACCGCGAACGGTTCGCTTTTTCCTCCCCCGGCCGACCACACGTCCATGCAGGAGTTCGACACGCCGGTCGTGGACAACCATCTCCACCTCGACCCGGACCACGGGCGCGGGCTGGAGGCGGTGAAGGATTTCGCCCGGAGCGGCGGCACGCACCTCCTCGTCGTCAACAAGCCCTCGTGGCTCCTCGGCCACGAGGTCGAGACCGGCGAGGACTTCCGACCGGTCTTCGAGACGACGGTCGAGGTCGTCCGCGAGGCCTCCGAGCTTCTCCCCGGGCGCGCGTGGCCGGTCCTCGGCGTCCACCCCGGTCTCGTCTCGAAGCTCGTCGACGACCGCGGCTACGACCCCGAGGCCGCCCGCGACCTGATGTGCGCCGGTCTCGACACCGCCGCCGAGTTCGTCCGCGAGGGCGACGCGCTCGCGCTCAAGTCCGGCCGCCCGCACTACGAGGTCACCGACGCCGTCTGGGAGGCCTCGAACGCCGTCCTCAGACACGGCCTCGACCTCGCCGCCGACTGCGACTGCGCGCTCCAGCTCCACACCGAGTCGACCACCGACCTCTCGGACGTGGCCGAGTGGGCCGACGAGCGCGGCGTCCCCGGCGAGCGCGTGGTCAAACACTACGCGCAGGGCCACCTGACCGGCGGCACGCCGAGCGTCATGAGCGACAAGGACCGCCTCGAAGACGCCGCCGAGCGGGGCGACCCGTTTTTCATGGAGACCGACTTCATCGACGACCCCGACCGCCCCGGCGCGGTGATGGGTCCGAAGACCGTCCCCCGGCGCGTCGACTGGCTCCTCGACGCGGGCCGCGACGACGCCGTCAGGAACGCGCACGTCGAGACGCCCGCGTCGGTCTACGGCATCGACACCGAAGCGACGCTCGACCGATAGCCGGAGGGAGAACGAGAGGCGGGTGAGGCGGACCGACTGACGCGGGAGGCGGGACGACCGCCGAGACCGACGCACGAGCCGAATCGCGCCGTCTCCTTCCACGTCGTCGTCTCACACGGTTACAGGCAGGATAAGAAAGGCATTTGAGTCCGGCACGGGAGGTTGTAGGTATGACCGAGGCCGAGGAACGATACTACTCGCCGGAACGCTGGCAGAACTGGTTGACGCGCGTCGAAGAAGAGGACCTGGACCTCGAAAGCGAGGAGACCGGCCGTCTCCTGATGAACATCCAGAACGACGCGGCCATCGCCATCGCCAAGATTCTGACCGCCTACGACGACGACACGCTGGGCGAAGAAGAGGCGCTCGACGAGCTGTCGACCGTCCACGACATCGTCATGGCCGAACCCGAGTTCGAGACGGAGAACGAGGAGGCCGAAATCCTCGTCGGGAGCGTCCAGACGAGCCTCTCGTGCGCCTTCTTCGCCGCCGAGGAGTTCATCGTCGCCGGCCCCGCCGAACTCGAAGACGACATGGACGCCTACATCCGCGCCGCCGCGGACGCCGAGGCCGCCGACGATCTCGACAGCGCGCTCGGCTACATCGTCCAGGTCGGCACCCGCGTCATCGACGGCGAGGACCTCGACATCGAGGTGCTCGACGAACTCGAATTCGGGCTCGTCACCGAGTGGGTCAACGGTCTCGACAGCCTCCAGAGCGGCCTCTCGGAGCCCGAAGTCGTCGAAGAAGAAGACTGAATCCGGCCTCTCGCTTTTGTAGGAGTCTTTTTCCCGTTTCGGATATCTTCACGTCATATGGACTTTCGGGGGGACGAGAGAGCGGTCACTGTCCAAATCGGCGCAGTGCTGCTGTTCGGTATCATCATCATCTCGATGTCGATGTACCAAGCGACCGTCGTCCCGAATCAGAACGAACAGGTCGAGTTCCTACACAACCAGGAGGTTCACGACCAGTTCGAATCGCTTCGCGGTGCCATCATCGAAAGCTCGTCGGAGACGACCCCCCGTCCGTCGACGGTCTCTCTCGGAACGCGGTATCCGAGTCGGACGCTGTTCGTCAACCCCGGCCCCGTCTCGGGGACGTTGCAGACGCGTGAACTCGGCAGTCTCACCGTCACGAACGTCGAGACGACGGAAGCCGAGACGAGCGACTACGTTAACGGCGGCCTCTCGTACGAGACCAAATCGCTCGAATACCGGCCGGACTACAACGTTTTGCAGTCGGCCCCGACGACCGTGTACGAAAACACCGTCTCGTACAATCGGTTCGACACCGGGTACGAGGGGACGCTCAACGACGGACAATCACTCATCAACGGCCGGACGATTTCGCTCGTTCTCCTCCAAGGCGACTACTCCGAAAACGGCGTCGGCTCCGCGACCGTCGACGCGCAGGCGGTCAGCCCCGCGACGCGGACCGTTCCGGTGACTAGGGACGCGTCGGGGAACGTGACCATCTCCGTGCCGACGGAGCTGTCCGAGGACGCGTGGCGTGAGCTTCTCGCAGAGGGGAACGACGACTACGTCCACAGCGTGGACCGTTCCGGCGACAGGGTCGAAATCGAGATGCAAGGGGAGGAAGGTGGCGACAGCGTGACGTACGACCTCCGCGTCGGAGCGGTCGAAGTGGGGTCGGGCGTCGACGAACCGGCCGCGTATTACCTGACGGTCGTCGACGGAGCCTCGCCTCGAAGCATCGGGTCGGGAGACACCGAGACGCTCACCTTCGAAGTTCGGGACCGATACAACAACCCCGTCTCCGGGGTCTCGGTGAACTTCTCTGCGAGCGGTGGTTCGGTCTCAATCGACCCGGAGGGACCGACGACCGATTCCGAGGGTCGAATCCGCGTGACGGTGACGGGTGAGTCGGCGGGAACCGCCGAGGTGCTCGGCAGCTTCGACGACGCGACGTTCACTCCGAGCACGCGACAGGACGCGGGTGTCGAAGTCAGCGTGTCGAGCGGGGAGGCCGCCGAGAGCGGCGGCGTCGGCGGCCTGCTCTACGAGAACGACGCGGTCGCCCGCGACGGCGACGATAGCTTCTCGACGCCGGGTGGCGTCGAGTTCTCGCTACGGAACGTCGGCTCCGACTCCGTCGAACTCCTGAGCGTCGTGGTGAACCCGCACGACGACAGCATCGATGGACTCTCAGACCGGGTCGACGGCGGGGACGACGACCCCGGCGAGACGGAGTTGTACGTCGAGTCACCGAGCGGCGACGCCCTCGTCGACTACCAGATTACCCAGAACGAGTTCGTCGACGTGCCCGAAGACGGGCTCGCAATCGACATCGACGAGAGCGGTGACATCGGCGGGTCGAACCCCGTCGTCGGCAGCGGCGAGTCCGCGCGGTTCTACGTGTACGAGTTTTACGATACAGGTGGCTTCGGCGGCACGAACGTCGACATGACCGGCGAGTGGCTCTCCGTTCGCGTGACCTACCGCCTCCCGTCGGGCCTCGTCGATGCCAAGACGTTCTCGTTCGAAGCCAACGCTCAGCCGGAAGGCGGCGTGAACGCCCCGCCGACCCCTCGGACGACGGGGCCGTACAGCGTCCCCGAAGGCGAGTCGATACAGCTCGACGGCTCCGGGAGTTCGGACAGCGACGGGTCGATTACCAGTTACAGTTGGTCCATCACCGACGACCCGACGGGGCAGGCGAGCCTGTCGAACCCCAGTTCCGCGCGGCCGACGTTCAACGCGCCCGACAGCGTCTCGGGCGACACCGACGTGACCGTCGAACTAACGGTGACCGACGACGACGGGGCGACGAGTAGGAGAACGACGACCGTGACCGTCACGGACACGGACGGCACGCCGTCTCCGTCCGTCTCGATGCGTGTCGACGACCTCACCGACATCCAAACGAACAACCCCGACTTCGTCGTCTCCTACGACATCGGGGACACGAACGCGTCGTTCGAGCGCGTCGAGGTCAGGGCCGATTCGACGGAGGGCTCCGCTTCGGGCTTCGCACAGCAGTCGACATCGCGCGGCAGCGTTCGGTTCCAGCCCGGATACGGAGTCAGACAGACGTTCGAGGTCACGATTGACGTGATTTACGACGGGCCGAACGGCGAATACGTCGAGAGCTCACGGACCGTGACCGACGTGGCCGACGCGCGGAACCGGAACGGCAACGCCGACCTGTCGCTCGGAAGTAGCGCGTCCATCGACGCGTTCGACGTCGAAGACCGGACAAACACCAGGAGAAACGAGGTCTGGTACCGCGCCGACTACGACGTGTCGTCCGGCGACTTCAGCCGGGTCGAACTGGTGGCGCTCAATCTCAACGGCAACGGGGCGACGACCACGACCCAACGTACCGACCGAAGCCGTAACAACGTCGACATCATCGAGCGGCGGGACGGCGCACAGACCGACTATCGGGTCGGAATACTGGTGTACGACGACACCGGTGCCGTCGTCGATATCCAGACCGTCGACGACGTCGCGGACGGGAACGGCCCGTAGTTCGACAACCGACGTAACTCCCCATCGACAAAACCTTATCCCTCGGTTCTGTAACATCGACCATGACTTCCGTCGGCATCGACGCCATGGAGATTTGGACGGGCAAACTCGTGTTAGACCTCCCCAACACCTTCGCGCCGGTGAAGGGCGAAGACCCGGAGAAGTACACGAAGGGGCTGGGTCTCCACACGTCGTCGTTCCCGGACGTGTACGAGGACATCGTCACGATGGGGGCGAACGCCGCCAAGAAACTGATGGACCGAAAGGGCCTCACGCCCGCGGACATCGGCCGCATCGACGTGGCGACCGAGTCGGCGTTCGACAACTCCAAACCGGTGTCGACGTACATCGCCGGCTGTCTCGAACAGGTGTACGACGGCGACTTCCGCCACGCCAACAAGGGCGAGCGCAAGTTCGCCTGCATCGCCGGCACCCAGAGCCTCGACGACGCCTACAACTGGATTAAGGCGGGTCGCAACCGCGGGCGCGCGGCGCTCGTCATCGCCACCGACACCGCCCTCTACGAGCGCGGCGACCCCGGCGAGGCGACGCAGGGCGCGGGCGCGGTCGCGATGCTCATCGACGAGGACCCGGACCTCGTCGAACTCTCGACCGAACAGGGCTACGGCAGCATGGACGAGACGGACTTCCTCAAGCCGAACCAGCAGTTCCCCTCGGTGGACGGCAAGCGCTCCATGCAGGTGTATCTCGCTCGGATGCGCGAGGCGCTCGAGGACTACGAGAGCGTCGCGGGTCGCACCCACCCCGACCTGTTCGAGTACATCCCGTTCCACACGCCGTTCCCCGGCATGGTCCGGAAGGCGGCGCTTCTGGGCTTCCGCCACATGACCCGCGACACCGACATCGAAGACGACCTCGAAAGCGAAATCGGCCGCCAGCCCCGCGAGGAGGACTTCGAGACGTGGGACGACTACGAGGAGGCCATCCGCGGCTACATGGACGAACTGAAGACGACCGAGCAGTACCGCGACTGGTACGGTCGCGTCATCGAGCCGACGCTCGACATCTCCAGCCGCGTCGGCAACTGGTACACCGGCTCGGTCCACATCGCCCGACTGTCTGCCCTGAAGGCCGCCGCGGACGAAGGTAAAGATATGACCGGCAAGCAGCTGCTCGTCGGCTCGTACGGCTCCGGCGCGCAGGCCGAGATTCACGCCGAGCGGGTCCAAGAGACGTGGCTCGACGAAATCGAGGCCGTGGACGTGGACGACCAGCTCGCGGCCCGTACCGAGATTTCCTTCGACGACTACGAGCTCATCCACGACGTGCACAACCACGAAAAGGAAATCGAGGTCGAGGAGTTCACCCAACCCGAAGCCGAGTTCGTCTTCACGGGCTGGGGGCGGATGAACGAGCGCCGCTACGAATACGTCGAATAACAGACCGACCGCACGGCCGAGCGACGGGCGAGCGCCCGCGTTCGCGCTGGGTCGTCAGAACGACCGCGCCTGGTCGGGCAGTATCGACCACGAATCCGCCGGGTCCGCCCCTCGGTCGTCGTAGAACTTTCTGCCGATGTAGTCGTCGCTCACGCTCCCGAGTATCGTGTTGTACAGGTCGGCGGCCGACTCGTAGGTCTCGGTGCCGAGCGGGGCGAGGATGGTCTCGACGGTCTCCGCGTCGTCGACGTTCGGCGCGGTCACCTCGACGTCGCCGGCGCGTTCCAGCACGCGCTCGGTCGTGACCGGGTACTCGAACGCCGTTTCGAGGTACGATTGGAGGGCGCGAATGTCCATGGTCGGACATCGTCGCGGCCGCCCTTCGGCTTTTTTCGCCCTCAGGCGGACACTCTGGAAATGCGAACCGAAGGGAGCGAAACGAATCGAACGAATCGGGTCAGACGGACCGAAAACGGGTACGGGTACTACGGCGTTCTCAGGGGAGCTTCCGCAGGTCTTCGAGCATCTCGTCTAAATCGCGGTCGGTCACGGCGAGGGCGAAGCCGTCGATGGTGGCGAGCGCGGGCGCGTGCTCCCAGAGGTCGTCCTCCGAGAGGCCGTGGAGGACGACGGCGTTCGGCGTCGGTGTGACGACGCGCATGGCGACGAGCGGCGACTCGCCGCGGGTGACGCCGGTGAACACGAGCGCCCGACTCGTCGACTGCCCGTAGAGCCGGTAGAACTCCTCGGAGGAGAGCCGCGTGATTGCCTGAATGCTGTTGATGACGGTGTGGCCGCTGATGCGGTCTTGGTCGCCGTCGACGATGGGGGTCGCGCCGATGGCGTCGTAGAAGCTATCGAGCGGAATCGACGTGGGGTACTCCCGGAGGTCCTGGACGATGTCGCTCTCGAAGCCGGCCGAGAGGACGCGGGCGTACTGCCGGATGCGACTGCCGCCGCGGGCCTCGTCGATGTCGAGGAGCGCTTCGACCATCCGGCGGATGACGCCGATACCGGGGCTCTCGCGGCGGCCGCTCTCGTAGTCGGAGACGACCGACGACGACACGTCCAACTGCTCGGCGAGCGCCGTCTGGGAGATGTCGAAGTCGGTCCGCCACTTCCGGAGCGTCGCGCCGGGGTCGTCCGAGAGGGTAATCTCGCCCGCGATGCGGCGGGCGAGGTCGTCGCGCGGTGCCGCGGTCATCGCGAACACCTCGGCCCGTCCGACGAGTGAGTCATGGGACAACCTGCGTGAGTATCCCGCAAAAGGATGTCGAAAGTGGTAGTCGTCGCGTGACGAACCCCGTGGGAACTCTGAAGGTCGTCGGCCGACCACTACGCGGTATGCCATCGACCCTCGTCCACGTCGCCGTCGGCGGACTCGTCGGTGCCGGCCTCCTCGGTCGCTGGTTCGACGCCCGGTCGGTCGGCGTCGCGCTCGTCGCCGCCGCGGTCCCCGACCTCGACTCGTTCACCAGCACGCTCCTGCCCGGCAGTCACCGCGCGCTCCTCCACACGCTGTTGCTCCCGCTCGTCCTCGCCGCGCTCGTGGCCTACGACACGCGGATGCGGGACCCCGAACGCTCCGCGATTCGCGGTCGCTGGGGCGCTCGGGGGGTCGCAGTCGCGTGGGTCGGCGTCGCCGCGCTCCTCTGCGGCGGCATCTTCCCCGACCTGTTCACCAACGGCGTCAACGCCTTCTACCCGCTTCACGACGCGTTCTACTCGATTAGCGGGCGCGCCGAGTGGTCGAGCACGCGCGGGTTCGTCCAGACGTTCGTCGAGCTACGGCCCGCGTCGCCGCCGCCGACGACGGAGACGCTCCATTACAGCACCGTGGTCGACCCGTCGCCGGGCGCGGAGCCCGAAACCGTCGAGCGGGTGGCCCCCCTCGCCTCGTCGGGGACGGAACTGATGCTCGTCGTGCTCGGCGCGGGCGTGGTCGGCGGACGGCTCCTGTCGGAGCGGCTTCGCGGGCCGGCGGGCGAACCGGCTGAGTGACGGGGCGAGCCGACGACCGAATTGGGGCGAGCCGGGAACGCGGCCGCGACTCCGAGCGTTCATAACCGACGGCGACCCATCCGCGTGCATGAGCGAGACACCGGACGGCGTCGAGGTGCGGCCGTACGAACCGGGCGATGCGGCCGCGTTCTGGGAACTGAAACGCGGATTCGAACTCGGTCTCGGCGCGGGGACCGGCGGCGACGACAAGCTTTCCACGTACGAGGCGAAACTCACGGACGACTACCGCGAGCGATATCTCTCGTGGGTCGAGCGCTGTGCGACCGACGACCCCGGCTGCGTCGTCGTCGCCGAAGCGGTGTCGGACGGCGAACAGAGCGGCAAGAGCGAGGACGCGACGCTCGTCGGCTACGCCTTCGCGCTCCCCGAGGAGATGACGTTCATCTGGGACGCCGCCGTCCTCAACGAACTGTTTCTCGACGCCGACTACCGCGGCTCGGGCGCCGCCGACGAACTCATGGACGCTGTGTTGGCCCACGCGCGCTCGCAGGACCTCCCCTTGGACCGAATCGTCCTCGACGTGGACGAGGCGAACGGTCGGGCGCGAGCGTTCTACGAGCGCTACGGCTTCGACCACTGGGGCGAACTGGTCGCGCGCGACCTCTGAGCCGGAACACGTGCGGGACCGGAGAACGGAGAACCGAACGGGCGGGCGTCCGTGACTACCGGAGCGCCGTGGCCGCGACGCCGCCGACGGTGCCGAGAACGGCGGGGTATGCGACGCCCGCGAGGAGCGCTGACGTGACCGGGTCGGGGCTGACGGCCGCGTCGCCGACGGAGACGGTGAAAAGTGCGATACCGGCGAGCGCGAAGACGAGGTAGCCGACCGTGGTTCCCGCGCCGGCCAGCGCGCCCTCCCGCGGCGAGGACGCGCCGCCGACGACGGCCGCGAGCGCGCCCGCAGCGAGCAGCGCGACCACGGGCACGACGTAGAGCACCGGCGAGAACGCCTCGACGCCTTCGATGAGGTTCGCGCTGGAGGTCGTTCCGAACAGGCCGGGGAACCGGGTCGTCACGCCGTGGGCGCTCATGAACACCCAACCGACGACCTTCCACGTCGAGACGTCGGAGCCGAGGGCTTCGAGCACCTGACTGGCCGTCGAGTTCTCGATAGTCGAGGAGGTCAAAAGGTAGGTCACGAGGTAGCCGAACAGGGCCGCCCCGAGACCGGCGACGCCGCCGCTGCCGACCGACCGAAGCGTCGATGGTGTGGAACCGGGCGTCGATTCAGGTGTCGTTGACATCGTGTCGGAACCGATTGTCGTTCTCCCGTAAATGTCTCGTGGCCGCCGTGAGTGGTCGTCTCGCGGTACGATGTGACGAGACGAGGCGTCCACACCGCGACCCGCGCTCACGGCGGTCTGGAGGGCGGCCGCGTCGTCGCCGGCGCGGTCCTCGGTGCAGTCCCCGGCGGCGAATCGAGTCGGCTCAGCGAACGTCGTCGGGGTCGAGGCTCCAGCGGAACTCGGCGTCGTAGTCGCCGCCGGTCGTCGCCAGCCAGTCCTCGCGGGCGACGCTGTATCGGAGTTCGTCGGCCGGCTCGCCGTCGATGACGATGCTGTTTCGCTCGCGGCCGTCGCGGTCGCCGCCGAGCGCCGCCATGTACTTCTCGATAGCGCGTTTCGATTTCTCGTTGTCCGCGACGTGCGACACCGAGACGACGTCGAGGTCGAGTACGTCGAACGCGAGCGCCGCCAGCGCCGCGGCGCGCTCGCCCGAGTAACCGCGGCCCCAGTCGCGCGGGCGGAGCCACAAGCCGAGTTCTCCGACGCGGCGGTCCCACTCCGTGTGGAGTCCGCCGAACCCAGCAATCTCGCCCGCGCCGTCCTCGCTCTCGCGCGGGATAATCGCGTAGTCGGCGCTCTCGGCGTCGGTCCAACTCGACTCCCCGCGGTCGAGAAACTCCTTCGTCACCTTTGGCGTCTCGTGGCGCGACCACGGCATGTGCCGCGTCACGTCGTCCATCTCGGGGGCCGAACAGAGTTCGTACGCCTCGTGGACGCCGATGTGTTTCGGGCGGCGGGCGACCAATCGAAGCCGCGGCGTCTCGACGACCGCGGGGTAGAGGTCGCTCACTCGCGGCCCTCCCAGCGGAACTCGGCGTCGTAGTCGCCGCCGGTGGCGGCCTCCCACTGTTCGCGGGTCACGGACCAGCCGCGAACGTCGCGCGGGGTGCCGCCGGCGTCGACGGTCTCGTTGGGAAACAGGCCGTCTTCTCCCCCGCCGAAGCGGTCGGTGTACTTCTCGATTGCTCGACACGACGCCTCGTTTTCGGGCATGGCGTACGCGAGCGCCACGTCGAGGTCGAGCACGTCGAAGACCGCGGCGAAGAACGCGGCCGCCCGCTCGCCGGAGTAGCCGCGGCCCCAGAACTCCTTGCGGAGCCACATCCCGAAGACGGCCCGGCGCTTGTCCCACTCGGGGTTGAACCCGGCGGTGCCGGCGAACTCGCCCGCGCCGTCCTCGCCGTCGCGGGGGATGACGGCGTAGACGGCGTTTTCCGCGGACTCGTGGCCTTCTTCGGCCCGTTCGAGGAACTCCAGCGTCTCCTTGGGCGTCTCGTGGGGGCCCCACGTGACGAACTTCGTCTCCTCTTCGATGGTGTCCGACCGCGAGGCGGCGAAGTGGTCGTAGGCGTCCAACGGGTCGACGACCGCCCGCGACAGGGCGCGGAGCCTGAGCCGCGGGGTGACGATTTCGTCGGGGAACATGGAACGGAGTCCACTCGGAGGGCGCTAATAAGTTTTCTGAACATTGACATATGATTGCGTGGAACACGCCCGGGACGGTCGCCGCTCTCGAACCCGTCGGATTCGAACACGTTCCGAGCGCACACACGTTCTCCCGCGCGAGAACCCGGAGATGCGTATTTGTGGCGGGAGCGCGTCTAGCGAGGACGGGAACGGAGTGCAACGAGATGGACTGGGAGCGAACGGTGGGCGGCTACGCGCTCGTCACGGGAGCCGTGACGCTGGCCATCTGGGTGTTGACCGTCGACGGCGGTCCGGTGATGGAACCGCGGACCGACCCGTTTTCGCTGTTCGCGTCGCTCGTGTTGGGGGGGCTGACCGGGGTGTCGCTTCTGGCGACGGGCATGGGTCTCGTTCGGAGACAGTTGTGGGCGCGGCCGCTCAGTCTCGTCGCCTTCGGCCTGCTTTTCGCCGGCGTCATCGACAGCGCCGGCTACTACGCCGGCGTCGGGCGGGTCGGCGTCGTCGTGGCGCTTTTCGTCGTCTGCCTCGCCACGCTGGCGGCGCTCGGTTGGTCGCTCGTCGACGCCCGGAACCGGGCGCGGCGGTCGGCGTGGTGAGACGGCGCGGTAAGACGGCACGGTGGGGCGTCTGAGCCGGTGAGCCGCCCCGGTAGTTCGGGCGCTTCCGGTGGGCGTCCGGCCGGCGCGCGGCGCTCCGCAACCACTAAACGCGCCTCGGTCCTCCTTCCGGTAATGGTAGACTGGACGGAGAAGTACCGCCCATCGACGCTCTCCGAGGTCCGCGGCAACAACAAGGCCCGCGACGCCCTCGCGGAGTGGGCCAAGACGTGGGACGACCACCGGGAGGCCGTCGTCGTCCACGGGAGCCCGGGCATCGGAAAGACCTCCGCGGCCCACGCGCTCGCCGCCGACATGGGCTGGGAGACGGTCGAGTTGAACGCGTCGGACCAGCGGACCGGCGACGTCATCGAACGCTTCGCCGGCCGCGCCGCGAAGAACGCGACGCTCGCCGGTTCCTCCGCGGGCACGTCCACCCGGCAGTTGGTCATCCTCGACGAGGCCGACAACATCCACGGCAACTACGACCGCGGCGGGGCCAGCGCCGTCACCCGCCTCGTCAAGTCGTCGAGCCAGCCCATCGTCCTCATCGCCAACGAGTTCTACGACATGAGCCGCGGGCTCCGGAACGCCTGTCAGGAAATCGAGTTCCGCGACGTGTCCGCCCGCTCTATCGTCCCCGTCCTCCGCGACATCTGCCGCAAGGAGGGACTGGAGTTCGAGTCCGACGCGCTCGACCGCATCGCCGAGATGAACAGCGGTGACCTGCGCTCGGCCGTCAACGACCTCCAAGCCATCGCCGAGGGGCGCGAGAAAATCACCGAAGAGGACGTGGTCATGGGCGACCGCGACCGCTCTGTCGGCCTGTTCGAGTTCCTCGACGCCGTCCTCAAAGAGGAGTCCGCGCAGGACGCGCTGTACACCGCCTACGACGTGGACGAGACGCCCGACGACCTCACGAAGTGGGTCGAGGACAAGGTGTCGCTCGTCTACGAACCCGACGAACTCGCCCGCGCCTACGACTTCCTCGCCAACGCCGACCGCTGGCTCGGCCGCGTGCGCGCCACGCAGAACTACTCTTATTGGCGCTACGCGACCGACAACCTCGCCGCCGGCGTCGCGGCCTCCCGCGACCGAACCCGCGGCGGGTGGACCCGCTACGGCGGCGCGCCCTACCGCTCGACCCGCGACAAGACCCGCGACACCGTCGTCCGGAAAATCGCGGCACAGGGCGGCTTCAGCATGGCGACCGCCCGCCGCGAGGTCCTGCCGTACCTCTCGGCCATCACCCACCACTGCAAGCCCCGCGAACTGACCGTCGCCATGGCCGCCTACTACGAGTTCGACGAGTCGCACGTCTCCTTCGTCACCGGGAGCGGCGAGACGACGAACAAGGTCCAGTCAATCGTCGAGGATGCCGGCGAACTCCGCGAGGAACTGGTCGAGGAACACGCCGCCGGCGCGTTCGCCGGCATGGAAGGCGTATCCGTCGACGACGACGCCGCGGCCGACGGCGACGATGGTAACGGAGCAGACGACGGAACGGACGACGTACTCGACCGCGACGCCGACGCCGACGAGTCGGCCGAAAGCGACGACACCGACGCCTCGACCGACGACGGGCAGTCCGGCCTCGACGACTTCTTCTGAACGGGACTGCGCCGCATTTTGTCCGCTGCACGACAGGCGGGATTGACGCCACGCGGAGCTTTTTGGGGCCGCCCGACGAACCGCGCGTATGAGAGCCGCAGTCCTCCGCGAACACGGTGAACCGCTCGACGTGACGGAAGTACCCGACCCGACGTGCGACGCCGACGGCGTCGTCGTCGAAGTCGAGGCCTGCGGTATCTGCCGGAGCGACTGGCACTCGTGGATGGGGCACGGCGAGTGGGCCGACGACGCGGTCCCGTCCGGGCAGATTCTCGGCCACGAGCCCGCCGGCCGCGTCGTCGAGGCCGGCGACCGCGTCGAGACGATTCGGGAGGGCGACCGCGTCGCCTTACCCTTCAATCTCGCCTGCGGTTCGTGCGGCTACTGCCAGACCGGCCACGGCAACGTCTGTACGGGCGACCACCCCCACGCCCTCGGCTTCGAACCCGCCGCGCAGGGCGCGTTCGCGGAGTTAGTACATCTCCCGTCCGCCGATTACAACGCGATTCGACTCCCCGAGAGCGTCTCTCCGACCGACGTGGCCGCGCTCGGCTGCCGATTCATGACGGCGTACAACGCCCTCGACGCCCGCGCCGGCCTCCGCGCCGGCCAGTGGGTCGCCGTCCACGGCTGCGGCGGCGTCGGCCTCTCGACGATTCAGGTGGCGAACGTCCTCGGCGCGCGCGTCGTCGCGGTCGACGTGCGCGAGTCCGCGCTCGACGCCGCGGCCGACCTCGGCGCTGACGCCGTCGTCGACGGCTCCGCGGAGGACCCGGTTGACGCCATCCGCGGACTGACCGACGGCGGGGCGCACGTCTCGCTCGACGCGCTCGGCGTCGCGGAGACCTGCCGGAACTCGGTTCGTTCGGTCCGGCCGTGGGGCTCGCACGTACAGGTCGGGCTGACGACCGAGGCCGAAAAGGGGAACGTGTCGCTGCCGACCGACTGGATGACGCGACACGAGGTGTCGTTCCTCGGCGCGCGCGGGATGCCGCCGACGAACGCCGACGACCTGCTCTCGCTGCTCGCTTCGGACGCTGTCGACCCCGGGTCGCTCGTGACGAAGACCGTCTCGCTCGACGAGGTGCCCGAGCGACTGGCCGCGATGACCGACTACGACACCGTCGGCGTCGAAGTGATGGTTCCGTAAAATCGGGGTTGGGCGGTTCGCGCTCGTTGACTCGGCTCGGTACCGGGTCAGGGCGTCGGCGTCGGCGCTCGACGCTCTTCAGAGGCCTCATCATCTAGCCCGCGCCAGACGACCTCGCCGCAGTCCGGGCAGTCGAGTCGGACCGTCCGGCCGTCGTGCGTCTGTTCGGGCCACTCGTCGATATCGGCGGCGCGACCGCAGGTCTGACAGAAGAGAACGGCCTTGGTGTGTTCGCAATCGGGCGGTTCGTGACTGAATTCGCGGGGAGCGTAGTTCATGCCGCAGGAAGCGGCGTTTCGGGGGATAAGCTTGTTGGAAGATTCCGGGTGTGTGCCCGGCTACCTCGGCTCAGAGCAGTTTCGAGAGGAACTGCTTGCCGCGGTCGGTCTTCGGGTTCTCGAAGAACACCTCGGGCGGCGAGTCCTCGACGACTTCGCCGTCGGCCATGAGGACGATGCGGTCGCCCACCTCGCGGGCGAAGCCCATCTCGTGGGTGACGACGAGCATCGTCATGCCCTCGTCGGCGAGGTCGTGCATCACGTCGAGCACCTCCCCGACGAGTTCGGGGTCGAGCGCGCTCGTGACCTCGTCGAACAGCATCACGTGGGGGTCCATGGCGAGCGCGCGGGCGATGGCGACGCGCTGTTGCTGGCCGCCGGACAGTTGGTTCGGGTAGGAGTTCGACTGCGCGCCGAGGCCGACGCGGTCGAGCAGTTCGTCGGCGCGGCGCTCGGCGTCTCCTTTCTTGAGCCCTTTCACCTTCGTGGGTGCGAGCGTCACGTTCTCCCGCGCCGTCTTGTGGGGAAAGAGGTTGAAGCTCTGGAACACCATGCCGATGCGCTGGCGCAGGCGGTTGATGTCAGCGTCGGCCGCGGAGATGGACTGGCCTTCGAGGCGAATCTCGCCGCCCTGAATCTCTTCGAGGCGGTTCGCACAGCGAAGCAGCGTCGACTTTCCGGACCCCGAGGGGCCGATGACGACGCACACTTCGCCCTCTTCGACGTTCAGGTCGACGTCTTTCAGGACGTGCGTGTCGCCGAAGTACTTGTTCACCTCGTCGAATTCAAGCAGACTCATCGGCGGTCACCTCCCCAATCCGAGCGCTCCTCCAAGTAGGTCACGAGTCGCATCAGCGGCAGCGTTATCGAGAGGTACGCGATGGCGACGAGGACGAGCGGCGTCCACGGGTCGAACGTCGCGCTGTTGACGCTCCGGAACGCCTGCATCAGTTCGGGGATGGCGATGATGGTGAGCAGTGAGGTGTCCTTCACGAGGATGACCTGGTCGTTACCGATGGCCGCGAGGGCGTTGCGCCACGCCTGCGGGACGACCACCTCGCGCATCCCCTGGATGTAGCCCATGCCGAGCGACCGGGCCGCCTCCATCTGCCCGTCGGGGACGGCCCCGATACCGCCGCGGACCGCCTCGCCGACGTAGGCGGCGTGGTTCAGCGTCAGCGCGATGATGGCCGTCGGGAACCCCCAGTTCTGTACCGGGAACGTCCCCGGCCACAGCGTCGGGATGCCGAAGTAGATGACGAATATCTGGAACAGAAGCGGCGTCCCGCGGAAGAACTGGACGTACGCCGTCGCGATGCCGTTCGTTATCGCCGTCTTCGAGACGCGCGCGAGGCCGACGAACACGCCGGCGGTCACCGAGAGGATACCGCCGATGACGACGATTTGGAGCACCAAGAGGTACGCATCAACGAACTGCGGAAGGATGGTCCGCATCAGCGCGAAGTCGACCTGCGTGGCGACGATGTAAGCGACGAGCGCCAAGACGGCGAGCGCGAACAGACTCGACAGCCCCACGCCGAGCCACTTCAGGCTCGTGTCGTCGATGAACCCGCCGCTCCCGTGGTCACCGTCCTCGGCGGTCGCCCCTGAGTATGTGTCTGCCATGAGTTCGAGTGTCTCTGTCAGTCGATAAAAAGGGGGGCCGCGTTCAGCCCTCGAAGTACTCGGCGTATATCTCGTCGTACGTCCCGTTCTCCTTGATAGCGGCGAGCGCCTCGTTCACCCGCTGGCGGAACTCGTCGTCGTCCTGACGGAACGCGATGCCGTAGTTCTCGACGGTGAGCGTGAGGTAATCGGGGGCGTTCTCGCCGGACTCGGCGGCCGCGCCCTCGCCCTGAAGGAAGCGGACCTCCCCTTCGCCTTGGTTGTTGACGAACTCCGCGTTGACGGTGTTGTCGTTGATGACGGCGACGACCTGCCCGTTGACGAGGGCCTGGAACGCGCCGGTGACCTGGTCGTACTGGTTGAGTTCCAGTTCGCCGTCGAACTCCTCCTGTAACTCCAGGGCGGCGTCGGCGCCGGTGGTGCCCTTCTGGACGCCGACGGTCGTCCCGCGGAGGTCCTCTCTGGACTGGATGTCGCTGTCCTGCCGGACGATGACCGTCTGGTACGCGGTGAAGTAGGGGTCCGAGAAGTCGACCTCCTGCGCGCGTTGGTCGTTGATGGTCATCGCGGACATGATGATGCGGAAGTTGTTGTTGTTCAGCGAGGGGATGATGGAGTCGAAGCTCGTCGGCTTGAACTCGTAGTCGATGCCGAGTTGACCATCGAAGACGGCCTCTGCGATGTCGACGTCGAACCCGGTGAGGTCGCCTTCGGTCGTCTCGTACTCGAACGGACGGTACGGAATGTCCGAACCGATAGTAATCGTCTCGGGCAGCTCGCTCGCCTCGCCGGATTCGGTAGTTTCGGTCGAGTCGGTCGAGTCGGTGGTTTCGGCCTCGGTCGTCGAGGTCGTCTCGGTCGATTCGCTCTCGCCTTCGCCGCCGCCGAGACAGCCGGCCAGCGTGAACGCGGCCGCGGCTCCGGCGGAGCCCTTCAGAAAGGTGCGACGTTCCATAACAGCCCTCAGGTAGCACAGCACCATATAACACTTCTTCGGTCCGCTCCTCAATTCGTGTCGATATTGACGAAAAATATCCGGAAATTGTGTGGATGGGTGAGATATATGTCTAACTGAAACATCTTCACCACACTATCGTCTTCTCGGATTAATCTACAACTATCACGTGAGATGTTGTCTCTGCTGGGGTAGACGGCGGAATCGTTGCCGACGGAACCAACCGAGCTGCCCAAAGAGTGACTGCGAGGAGCAGTGAGCCGCGCCGATGCCCGTCGTCAGTCGGCGTCGTTCAGCTCGCCAGCCTGCGGCACGGGGAGGCCGCCGCGGACGAGGACCGCCGCGCCGACGACGAGGACGAGCGCGAGGACGGTTCCGCCGAGGTGGGCGAGTTCGAGCACCGGGCCGTACACCTGCCGGCCGGCGATGAGGAGCGCGACGACCACGACGCTCGCGGGCGCGGTGACGAACCTGAGCCGGCCGTAGGCGTCCGCCCGCGGGCCGTGGGCGGCGTTCGCCCAGAGCGTGACGGCGAGGAGCGCGGCGTAGGTGGCGAGGCCGACGACGTAGTAGACGGCCTGCGTCGTCGGGCCGAAGGAGACGAACGCGTGGGGCGCGAGGACGAGCATGACGGGCGCGCCGACGAGCGCGAGCCTGACCGCGTCGGCGATGCGGGGGACGCCGCGGTCGACGAGTCCCCACGCGGCGGCGGCGACGACGGCGGTGAAGATGGAGGTCGCGACCACGTAGTGGGCGGTGAGGATGACCCACTCGTACTCGGTGACGGTGAGCGCCCCGAGGACGATTTGGAACGGGAGGATGACCGTGGCGACGACGAGCGCGTAGCGGACCCCTTTTGCGACGCCTTCGCGCCACGCCTGCACGGTCGTCCCGAGGATGAGAAAGCCGGTGAGCATGGCGACGAGGCGGTGGAACCATTCGAGGAAGCTGCCCCAGTTGGCCGGGAACAGGCCGAGGAAGCCGTCGCAGAACGGCCAGCGCCCGGCGCAGGTGAGACCCGCGCCCGCGGCGGCGGTGTACACGCCGAGGACCATCAGGACGCCGGTCATCGCGGCGGCCCCCGCGAGGAGGCGGCGAAGCCGAGGTGTCATACGCGTGGGTCGGGACCGCGCGAACTTATATTTCGTCGGTATGGTCCTCGAAGATGTCATCCCGGAACGCAGTCCCGCGGCCGGCACCGGTCGGCTCCGAACGGCTCTGAGGGGGTTCGTCCCACTTGTCCGAGCCGTCCCATTCAAGTCGGTTCGGTTGGACGCGCGAACATGGACGAGCGACTCGACTCCCGAGCGGACCGACTCGACGCGTATCTCGCAGACCGTGACCTCGAAGCGGTCTGGTTCGCCCGACCGAACTCCTTCGCGTGGCTCCTCGGCGGCGACAACGTCGTCGACCGCGACTCGCCGTTGGGCGTCGCCGCCGCCGGCTACGATGGCGAAGAGTTCCACGTCGTGACGGACAACATCGAAGCGACCCGCCTGCTCCACGAGGAACTGCCCCACGAGGACGTCCGCGTCCACCGCTTCCAGTGGTACGAGGGCTCGCTGGCGTCCGGCGTCGAGGCGGTCTCGCCGACCCCCGCCGCCGCCGACTTCGACGTGCCCGGCTTCGAGGACGTCGACGCCGCGGCCGTCCGCCAGCCGCTTTCGGACGCCGACATCGAGGCCTACCGCGAACTCGGCCGCGACGCGGCGAGCGCGGTCGAGCGGGTCTGCCGCGAACTCGCGCCGGGCGACACCGAACACGAGGTCGCCTCCGGTCTGAAGGTCACGCTCAGCGCGATGGGCATCGAAGCGCCGGTCGTGCTCGTCGGGGGCGGACGACGCGCCCAGAACTACCGCCACTACACGCCCAAACAGGAGGTACTCGGTGACTACGCGCTCGTCTCGGTGACGGCTCAGCGCGGCGGCCTCTACGCGAGTTGCACGCGGACCGTCGCGTTCGACGCGCCCGAGTGGCTCGAAACCCGCCACGAGGGGGCGATGCAGGTCGAGACGGAGGCGCTGGCGGCGACCCGAAAAGCGGCCGCGGAGGGCGGTACTGCGGGCGACGTGTTCGACGCCATTCGCGACGCCTACGACTCGGTTGGCGAGTCCGAAGAGTGGCTGAACCACCATCAAGGCGGCGCGGCCGGGTTCGCCGGCCGCGAGTGGTTCGCCACGCCCGACGCCGACGACGAGGTCCACGCGCCGATGGGCTACGCCTACAACCCGACCATTCAGGGCGCAAAGAGCGAGGGAACCGCGCTCGTCACTGACGAGGGCGTCGAGCCGCTGACCATGACCGGCCGCTGGCCGACACGGACCGTGACCGACGCCGACGAGACCGTCGAACTCGAACGGCCGGAAATTCTTCACATCGAACCGGAGTAATTTTTCGAGCGGAGCGGCGTCGATTCGTCGCCGCGACCTCGCCGCCGTCCGCCGGAGGTTCGACTATTGTCGAAGTCAAAATTCGACGTTGTTGAATAGCTTTTTGCCCCCTGCGTGAGGACGTGTGGGTCATGGGACTGGACGACGACTCACGGGAATATCACAGACAGGACCCGCCCGGAAAAATCGAGATAGCGACGACGAAGCCGACGAACACACAGCGCGACCTGAGTCTGGCGTACTCGCCGGGCGTGGCCGCGCCGTGTCTCGACATCGCGGAGGACGAAGACGCCGCCTACGAGTACACCGCGAAGGGCAACCTCGTCGGCGTCGTCTCCAACGGCTCCGCCGTCCTCGGGCTGGGGGACATCGGGGCGCAGGCGTCGAAGCCGGTGATGGAGGGCAAGGGCGTGCTGTTCAAGCGCTTCGCCGACATCGACGTGTTCGACGTCGAACTCGACATCGCCGACGTGGACGACTTCGTGGCGGCGACGAAGGCGATGGAGCCGACGTTCGGCGGCATCAACTTAGAGGACATCAAGGCCCCGGAGTGTTTCGAAATCGAACGACAGCTCCGGGAACAGATGGATATCCCCGTGTTCCACGACGACCAACACGGCACGGCCATCATCTCCGGGGCGGCGCTTTTGAACGCCGCCGACATCGTGGACAAGGACCTCGACGAACTCGACATCGTCTTTTCGGGGGCGGGCGCGTCCGCGCTCGCGACGGCGCGGTTCTACGTCTCCCTCGGCGCGAAAAAGGAGAACATCACGATGTGCGACTCCTCGGGCATCATCACCGAGTCGCGCGTCGAGGACGGCGACGTGAACAAGTACAAAGCCGAGTTCGCCAAGCCGGTCGACGAGGGCTCGCTGTCGGACGCGATGGAGGGTGCGGACGTGCTCGCGGGGCTCTCGGTCGGCGGCATCGTCAGTCAGGAGATGGTGCGGTCGATGGCCGACAACCCGGTCATCTTCGCCATGGCGAACCCGGACCCCGAAATCACCTACGAGGACGCGAAGGAGGCCCGCGACGACACGGTTATCATGGCCACCGGGCGCTCCGACTACCCGAATCAGGTGAACAACGTTCTCGGGTTCCCCTTCATCTTCCGCGGCGCGCTCGACGTGCGCGCGACCGAGATTAACGAGGCGATGAAGCGCGCCGCCGCCGAGGCGCTCGCCGAACTCGCCCGCCAGGACGTGCCCGACGCGGTCGTCAAGGCCTACGGCGACCACCCGCTCCAGTTCGGTGCCGACTACGTCATCCCCAAGCCGCTGGACCCCCGCGTGCTGTTCGAAGTCGCCCCCGCGGTCGCGCAGGCGGCGATGACCTCCGGCGCGGCCCGCGAGCGCCTCGACATGAACGCGTACCGCGAGCGCCTCGAAGCCCGCCTCGGGAAGTCCCGCGAGATGATGCGCGTCGTCCTCAACAAGGCGAAGTCGAACCCAAAGCGGGTCGCCCTCGCGGAGGGCGAAGACGAGAAGATGATTCGCGCCGCCTACCAGATGCAGGAGGAGGGTATCGCCGAACCCATCCTCGTCGGAGAGACGACGACGATTCTGCGCAAGGCCGAAGAGCTGGGTCTCGACTTCGACCCGACTATCGCCAACCCCCGCGACGGCGAGTGGGACCACTACGTCGACCGTCTCTACGAGCTTCGACAGCGGAAGGGCGTCACGAACTCCGAGGCCGAGGAGCTCGTCCGCCGCGACTCGAACTACTTCGCCAGCGTGATGGTCGAAGTCGGTGACGCGGACGCGATGCTGACGGGTCTCACGCACCACTACCCGTCGGCGCTGCGCCCGCCGCTCCAGATTATCGGCACGGCCGACGACGCCGACTACGCCGCCGGCGTCTACATGATGACGTTCAAGAACCGCGTCGTCTTCTGCGCCGACACGACGGTCAACCTCGACCCCGACGAGGAGGTTCTCGCGGAGATTACGAAGCACACCGCGGACCTCGCCCGTCAGTTCAACGTCGAACCCCGCGCGGCGCTCCTCTCGTACTCCAACTTCGGCAGCGTCACGAACGAGGGGACGCGCAAGCCCCGCGACGCCGCGGCGCTCCTGCAGGACGACCCCGAGGTCGACTTCCCGGTCGACGGCGAGATGCAGGCCGACACCGCCCTCGTCGAGGACATCCTCGAAGGAACCTACGACTTCGCTGAGCTCGACGGCCCCGCGAACGTCCTCGTGTTCCCGAACCTCGAAGCGGGCAACATCGGCTACAAACTGCTCCAGCGCCTCGGCGGCGCGGAGGCCATCGGCCCGATGCTCGTCGGCATGGACAAACCCGTCCACGTCCTCCAGCGCGGCGACGAGGTCAAAGACATCGTGAACTTGGCGGCGACGGCGGTCGTGGACGCGCAGGAAGAGGAGTAAGTTCCCGAGCGGAGCGAGGGCCTTTTTGGTCCAGCTTTTTGCGGAGAGGGTGAGCGGAGCGAACCCGAACCGAAAAAAAGGTGGTCGTGCGACCTGCCGATGACGGCAGTCGTGGACGCGCAGGAAGAAGAGTAGCTGACGACTCCGGTTCTGCTTTTTTTTTCAGCGAAACGCTCACCCGAACTCGGCCCACGCGACGGCGACGCCCAGCCCGACCGCCGGCGGGGCCGCGTAGAGCGCGAACGTCGTCGAATCCGGCGGCGAGAAGCACGCGGCGAAGGCGACGAGACAGAGGAGCGACAGCCCTCTCGTCCGCCCGGCGAGTCGCCGCGAGAGCGCGCCGGCGCGGCGTAATCCGAGCAGAAGCGGGGCGACGGCCGCGCCGCCGCCGACCGCGACCGGGAAGAACAGTTCGAGTTCGAGCGTCGACTGTCGGGAATCGGCGGCTACGCGGCCCCACTCGACCAGTACGTCGACGAGGCCCGGCGCGAGCTGCCGCGCGGCGACGGTTCCGACGAGGAAGCCCGCGGCGGCGAGCGCGAGCCACCCCGAGGCGGCGCGGAGGTCGACCGCCGGGTCGCGGTCGACGAGGGCGACGAGCGAGACGCCGGCGGCGAGAGCGCCGGCGAGCGCGCCCAGTTCGAGCCGGACGAGGAAGGTCGGGCCGCCGACGCCGACGACAGTTGTCGAAACACCGGCGGTCGGTGAGAGGAGCCCCGGGTCGCGGACGGCGACGACGACGACGACGGCCGTCAAGAGTGAGGTGATGACCAGTCGGCGCGCGTGGCGGCGCGCGGTCGCACCGAGCGGCGAGAGCCCGCGTCTCCGAGGGTCGAACGCGCCGACGGTCTCCGCGGGGTCCATACGTCCGGCGTCGTCGCTCCGTGTTGTCAACTTTTTGATGGAGGAGTGACCGGCCGGAGAGGGGACGGTCGCCCGACGGTGGCGGCCCGGAACGGCGCCGCCCCGGTGGGACTGCTCGCGCTCGGCGGCCCACTCGATGGACGGGGCGAACGTGGGGTCGTCGACGACCTGCGTTCAGTCGCTCGCGCGCCCTTCGAACCGCGAGGGCGGGAGGTAGCTCACGTCGGTGCCGGAGTCGGCTTCGAACTCCGGGGGGTCGGGGAGCACGCAGCGGTCTGCCCGCCGGTTGACGTGTTCGTACTCGTTCGGCGCGTTCGCCAGCGGGTGCGCGGGGTTCTCTCGGCTGTCGATTCGCGCGGCGCGAAGCTCTCCGAAGCCGGCGATACGGGCCTGAATCCCCCGCCAGTGGTGTTCGCTGCCGGCGGGGACGACGATTCGCTTCGGTGACTTCCAGTCGGGGTGGTCGCCGGCGAGGACGGCGTTGTTGACGTTCGCGGCGAGGTCGTCGTGGTCGACGAGGACGCCGACCCGAGCGCCGGGGGGCGCGCGATGGGCGAGCACGTCCAGTCCGAGGTGAAGTGCGCGATACTCCGAGACGTTGTTGTCCGGCGGCACGTCAGGGAGTGCGATACGGGCGACTCGCTCGCCGTCGCGGGTCTCTATCACCGCACCGAGTCCACCGCCGTTCGGGCGATACGACCCGTCCGTCGCGACGTAGAAGTGCCGTTGATGCGTGCGCGGCGGGTGTGCGATGTGAGGCGTCGGCGACTCGTCGAACAAGTCCCGAAGTGTGGGACGGCCGGTCACGGCCATACGAACGTTT
The DNA here is from genome assembly GCF_003665865.1 of Haloferax sp. Atlit-109R. Classification (NCBI taxonomy): domain Archaea; kingdom Methanobacteriati; phylum Methanobacteriota; class Halobacteria; order Halobacteriales; family Haloferacaceae; genus Haloferax; species Haloferax sp. Atlit-109R. The sequence continues at coordinate 448,148 of NZ_QPLO01000002.1, read as the reverse complement.
CGGAGATGGGGCGTAATAAACGTACCCCGTATCTGAGGTGCGATGCGCCCGTGTCAGAAGTCGATTCCTCAGTGGGATAACTATCTGTAATATATTCTCAGAACGCTATACGAAGTCGGGGCACAGGCAATGGATATAAGAACGGTCAACTCAATGTGCCTTCGATGGCTGACAACACTTCGCATACTAGTCGACGTTCATACATTAAGTTGGCAGGCAGCGCGGCGGCGGCAGCGGCGCTCGCGGGCTGTACCGGTAACGGCGGGGAGGAATCGGAGACCACGGAGACGACGACCGGCGGAGACGAGACGGAGACCGCCGAGACGACGACGACCGAGGACAGCGGTTCGTTCGACGTGACTATCACGCAGGGTCAGATGCCCTCCGGCCTCGACCCCCAGGACCACCGCGAGACGTCGACGGATATCGTCGTCCTCCACGCGTACGAGGGCGTGTTGACCCGCGACGCGGCGGGGTCGATTCAGACCGCGCTCGCGACGAACTACGAGCGCATCGACGGGGAGAACGCGGTCCGCTTCGACCTCCGCGAGGGCGTCACGTTCCACAACGGCGACGAACTCACCCCCGAGGACGTCGCGTACAGCATCAACCGCGTCGTCGACGAGGAGGTCGGCTTCGCCAGCCCGCAGAGCGACCAACTCGCCGGCGTCTCCGGCGCGGAGGTCATCGAGGGCGAGAACGCCGTCAGGGTCAACAACGCGTCTCTCAACCCCATCGTGTTCTCCGAGTTCGCGACCTACCTCGACGTGATGCAGCGGTCGTGGGTCGAGGAGAACGACAAGGCGTACATCAGTCAGCACATGAACGGTACGGGGCCGTTCCAACTCGACTCGTACACCGAAGACGAGGAGGTCGTCCTCACGGCGTACGAGGACTACTGGCGGGAGCCCGCGGCGGTCGACACGCTCACCTTCCGCGCCGCGTCCGAGGCCAGCACGCGCGTCAACCAACTCTTGCAGGGCGAGACGGACCTCATCGTCAACGTCCCGCCGCAGGAGGTCCAGCGCGTCACTAACTCCGACAACGCCCGCGTCGCCGCGTCCCCGTCGACCCGCATCATCTACAACGGGATGCGCTACGACGTCGAACCGTTCGACTCGATGGAGTTCCGGCAGGCGATGAACTACGCAATCGACCTCGAAAGTATCGTCCAGAACGTGCTTGAGGGCTTCGGCACGCAGACAGGCCAGCCAACCCTCCCCGAGTTCGTCGGGCACAACCCCGACCTCGACCCCTACCCGTACGACCCGGACCAAGCCGAGCAGTTGGTCGAAGACTCCGGCTACGCCGGCGCGGAAATCGAGCTTCACACGCCGGTCGGTCGCTACCTGAAGGACCTCGAAGTCGCGCAGGCGGTCGCGGGCTACATCGACGAACTCCCGAACGTCACGGCGACGGTCCGCCAGCGCGACTTCGGGTCGCTCGTCGACGAACTGCTCGCGGGCAGTATCGAGGCCCGCCCGCCGTGGTTCCTCATCGGCTGGGGCGAGGCGACGTTCGACGGCGGCCTCGTCATGGAGGCGCTTCTCTCCTCCGACGGGACGCTCACGACGTGGCAAAACGAGGAGTTCGACGCGCTGCTCGAACAGGCCGGCAACCAGTCCGGCGAGGAGCGCGAAGCGACGCTCCAAGAGGCGAACGCGATGGCCCACGAGCAGTGCCCGTGGATATTCCTGAACCAGCAGTACAGCGTCTACGGCGTCAACGACGCCATCGCGTGGGAGGCCCGCTCCGACGAGCGCATCGACGCGTACGCGATGAGCCAGCAGTAGTCGATGTCGCTGTCGAGGTTCCTCATCAAACGCTCGCTCCAGGGGCTGTTCGTCATCTGGGGGGTCATCACGGTCGTCTTCGGCCTCCGGTTCATCTCGCCGGGGGACCCGGCGAACGTGCTGTTGCCGCCCGACGTTGACCCGGAGGTCAGAGCGCAGGTCATCGCCGAACTCGGGCTGAACGAGCCCCTGTACGTGCAGTACTGGGAGTTCATCTCGGGCATCCCGTTCGGTGACCTCGGCCTGTCGCTCGTCACCCGGACGCCGGTCTCGGCCCGCGTCGTGGCGAGACTCCCGGCGACGCTGGAACTCGCCATCGCGGCGACAGTCGTCGCCGTCGTCATCGCGATTCCGCTCGGCGTCCTCTCTGCCACGCGGCGTCACGAGCCGGCGGACTACGGCGCGACCGTGTTCTCGCTGGTCGGCATCAGCACGCCGAACTTCTGGCTGGGCGTGATGCTCATCCTCGTGCTCGCGGTGCAGTTGGACGCGTTCCCGACCAGTCAGCGCCCCATCGGCCTCGACGGCATCGCGGTGCTTCTCGCCGGCGGCGACGTGGGCGCGGCGATACGCGGCTTCGGGACGTGGCTGTGGCATATCACGCTTCCCGCAATCACGCTCGGGACGTACTTCACCGCGCTCATCACGCGGCTCACCCGCAGCGGAATGCTCGACCAACTCGGACAGACCTACGTCCGCGCGACGCGAGCGAAGGGGCTCCCGGAGACGCTGGTCCGCTACAAGCACGCGCTTCGGAACACGCTCATCCCGGTCATCACCGTCATCGGACTCCAACTCGGCACCCTCATCGGTGGGGCCGTCATCACGGAGGCCGTCTTCGCGTGGCCGGGACTCGGGTCGCTCATCATCAACAGCATCAACGCCCGCGACTGGCCGGTCTTACAGGGCTCGCTCATCGTCGTCGCGGTCGGGTTCGTCCTCGTGAACATCCTCGTTGACGCCCTGTACGCCTACGTCAACCCGCAGGTGGCCTACGATTAACGCTCTATGATATCGGAACGCACACGCAGAAACCTTCGCCGGGAACTCAGACGGAGTCTCCTCGCGAAACTCGGCATCGTCGTCGTCGTCCTCATGGTGGCGATGGCCATCTTTGCCCCGTTTATCTCGCCGTATAGCCCGTCTCAACAGGACCTCGACAACGCCCGGCAACCGCCGCTCGGCTTCAGCACGACGGAGACCAGAGAGGTGACGCAGATGGAAAACGGGAGCGTCGTCATCGAAGACGGGCAGGTCGTCACCGAGACGCAGACCGTCTACACGAACGCGACGCTCGCCCACCCGCTCGGCACCGACGGCAACGGGCGAGACATCCTCTCGCGCATCATCTACGGCGCGAGAACGTCCATCCTCGTCGGCCTGTTCGGCACGTCGCTCGCGGCGCTCATCGGCGTCCTCGTCGGGCTGTCGGCGGGGTTCTATCGCGGGCGCGTTGACGACGTGCTGATGCGGAGCGCGGACATCATGCTCGCGTTCCCCTCGCTCGTCCTCGCAATCGCCCTCGTCGGCGTCTGGGGGCAGGCGCAAGCGCCAATCCCCGACCCGTTCGTCGCCACCGGAATCGCCCCGGTGTTCCGCTCGGCGGTCGGGTTACCGACGGGCATGCCGGAGACGGTCGTCCTCCCGGGGACGGTCATCGTCGTCGTCGCGCTCGTCAACTGGGTGTGGTTCGCCCGCGTCGCCCGCGGCGAGGCGCTCTCCATCCGCGAGGAGGAGTACGTGAAGGCCGCGAAGGCGCTCGGCGCGAGCGACGGGCGGACGGTGCTCAGACACGTCCTCCCGAACGCCATCACGCCAATCCTCGTGTTGGCGACGATTCAGGTGGCCGCCATCATCCTGCTCGAATCGGCGCTGTCGTTCCTCGGCTTCTCCGGGGCCGACGTGTCGTGGGGCTTCGACATCGCCCTCGGCCGGCAGTACCAGTCCACCGCGTGGTGGATTTCGACGATGCCCGGCCTCGCCATCGTCGTGACGGTCATCGGGCTGAACCTCGTCGGCGACTGGCTCAGAGACGCGCTCGACCCCGGCATCGAAGGGGAGGGGGGCGTCTGAGATGGCCGACACGATTCTCAGCGTCCGCGACCTCTCCACCCGCTTTTTCACCGAGGAGGGGCAGGTCAACGCGGTCGAACACGTCTCGTTCGACGTCGAAGACGGCGAGATATTCGGCATCGTCGGCGAGTCCGGCTCCGGCAAGTCCGTGACCGCGCTGTCGGTCATCGACCTCATCGAGTCGCCCGGCCGCGTGACGCAAGGCGAGATATGGTACCGCAACGCCGACCTCGCCGAGGAGTTCCGCGAGTCGAAACCGGACGCCGTCGACGGCGACCTCGTGGACATCCGACGGCTCCCGGAGGGCGTCCGCCGGTCGCTCCGCGGCCCGTCGTTCAGCATGGTGTTTCAGGACCCGATGAGCAGCTTCAACCCCTCGATAACCGTCGGCGAGCAGATAGCCGAGGCGGTCGAGGTCCAGCGCCGCGCCCGGTCGAACCCGCGCAGCACGCGCTCGCGGACGCAGGGCTACGGCCTCGGCTCGCTCCTCGTGGACTCGCTTCTCCCCTCGAAGAGCTACGTCGACGACGAGAGCATGGACCGCGCGGTCGAACTGCTCGACCAAGTCGGCATCCCCGACCCCGAGGACCGCGCCGAGGAGTACCCCCACCAGTTCTCCGGCGGGATGCTCCAGCGCGCGATGATTGCGCAGGCGCTCGCCGGCGAACCGGACGTACTCATCGCCGACGAGCCGACCACCGCGCTCGACGTGACAATTCAGGCGCAGATTCTCAACCTCCTGCGCGACTTGCAGGAACAGGAGGGGATGAGCATCCTGATGATAACCCACGACTTGGGCGTCATCGCCCGGATGTGCGATCGTGTCGGCGTCATGTACGCCGGCGAGGTCGTCGAGCGCGGCCCGCTCGCCGACATCTTCGACGACCCCGTCCACCCGTACACGCAGGGACTGTTGGGGTCGATTCCGGACGTGGACGACCCCTCGGGCCGCCTCGAACCCATCTCGGGCAACGTGCCGAGCCTGCTCGACTCGGAGATGCCCGACGCGTGTTACTTCGCCGACCGGTGTCCCAAAGCCATGACCGACTGCCTGACCCGCATCCCAGAGTACGAACTGGACGGCCGACACAGCGTCCGGTGCGTCCTCGCCGAACAGGAGTACGACCCCGCCGACGCCGTCGATTCGGTCGACGGGGGCGAGGCGGCCGGGGAGGTGAGCGCCGATGACTGAGTCGCTCCTCGCGGTTCGGGACCTCCAGAAGTACTACTTCGAACAGGACTCGTTCGTCGACAGCCTCCTCGGGCGCGACCCGACGAGCGTCAAGGCCGTCGACGGCATCTCCTTCGAGGTCGAACGCGGCGAGACGCTCGGCCTCGTCGGCGAATCCGGCTGTGGGAAGTCCACGACCGGAGAGACGCTGCTCCGACTCCGCGAGGCGACCGGCGGCGCGGTCACGTTCGACGGAAAGAACGTCTTCGAGATGGACGACGACGAACTCAAGGCGTTCCGCCGGGACGCCCAAATCGTCTTCCAGGACCCGTTTTCGAGTCTCGATCCGCGGATGACCGTCGGCGACATCGTCGCCGAACCGCTGAAGATTCACGGGATTCCCGAGTCCGCCGACGGCGAGTCCAAACGCGAGTGGCGGCGCGACAGGGTCACGGACCTGTTAGAGCGGGTCGGCCTCTCCGCGAACCACTTCGACCGCTACCCCCACGAGTTCTCCGGCGGCCAGCGCCAGCGCGTCGGCATCGCTCGCGCGCTCGCGCTCGAACCGGAGTTCATCGTCCTCGACGAACCGGTGTCGGCGCTCGACGTGTCCGTGCAGGCGCAGGTGTTGAACCTGCTCGACGATTTGCAGGAGGAGTTCGGGCTGACGTATCTGTTTATCGCGCACGACCTCTCGGTCGTCCGCCATATCTGCGACCGCGTCGCCGTGATGTACCTCGGCAACATCGTCGAACTCGGTCCGACCGACGACCTGTTCGAGTCTCCGAAACACCCCTACACGAAGGCGCTGTTGGAGAGCGTTCCCCGACCCTCCACGGCCGAACACGGCCGACGGGTCGAGGCGCTGCCGGGTGACGTGCCGTCGCCGCGAAACCCGCCGTCCGGCTGTCGCTTCCGGACTCGGTGTCCGGAGGTCATCCCCCCTGACGACCTCGCCATCGAACAGGGGAGTTACCGCGCCGTGATGGACCTTCGGGACGCTCTCGCGGTCGGTGACGTGAACCAAGACCATATCTGGGACGCTGCCGACCCCGACCGGGAGGACACGGAGGCGTTCATCGAGGAGGCGCGCGCGCGACACGTCGACGACGAGCTCCACGACGAGGTCGCGAGCGTCGTCGACACGGCGCTCGGCCACCTCGCGGAGGGCGAGGTCGACCGCGCCAGCGAGACGCTTCGGGACCGCTTCGAGAGCCCCTGTGAGACGCGACGCCCCGGCGTCGGTGACGTGCCGCATCCCGCGGCCTGCCACCTCTACGAGGGTTCGGACGAGGTGATAGTCGTCGAGACGAACGCCGGCACGGCCGCCGAGGCCGACGACTGACTCGGATCCAGCGGGCGACGAGTGCTGGCCTCGGCCGACGCCGCCCTCGCGGCACCGGCGAAACCGCCCCGTAACGAAACGTTCAGGCCCCTACCGGGCGCACCATCGCTGTGACACGGTATCGAAACGTCGGTCTGTTCGTCGTCCTCGCCGCCGTCTGGGGGTCCGCGTTCATGGCGATCAAAGCCGGGCTGGAGTTCTTCCCGCCGGTGCTGTTCGCGGCGCTCCGGTACGACGTGGCGGGGGTCGTGATGCTCGCCTACGCGCTGTACGCCACCGACTCGCCGCTCCCGCGCGGCAGAGCCGAGTGGACCGAAGTCGCCATCGGCGCGGTGTTCCTTATCGCCGCGTACCACGCGCTCCTGTTTATCGGCGAGACCGACCCCACCGTGACGAGCGCCGCCGCCGCCGTCATCGTGAGCCTCAGTCCGGTGCTCACGACCGGATTCGCGCGACTCCTGCTTCCGAGCGAGCGACTCACCCCCCTCGGCGTCGTCGGCCTCCTCCTCGGACTCGTCGGCGTCGCGGTCCTCTCGGAACTCGACCCGAGCAACCTCCTCGCCGGCGGTACGGTCGCGAAACTCCTCATCTTCGGCGCGGCCGCGGCCTTCGCCCTCGGCTCCGTCCTGACACGTCGGGTCGACTCGGAGCTGCCTATCGAGACGATGGAGGCGTGGTCGATGCTCCTCGGCGCGGGTCTGATGCACGTCGCGTCCCTCGGCCTCGGCGAGCGCCCCGGGGCGGTCGTCCTTAACGTCCAGTCGGTCGCGGCGCTCGCGTATCTCTCACTCGCGGCGAGCGCGCTCGGCTTCCTCATCTACTTCGACCTGCTCGCCCGCCTCGGTCCCATCGAAATCAACCTCGTCTCGTACGTCGCCCCCGTCTTCGCGGCGCTCTCCGGCTGGGCGTTCCTGAGCGAGGTTCCGACACCGTCCACGGTCGGCGGGTTCGCCCTCATCTTCCTCGGGTTCGTCCTCCTGAAGCGCGGGGCGATTCGGCGCGAACTCCGCTATCGATTCGGTGACGGTGCCCGCGCGACCGACTGAGTGGGCGCGCGGCTACGCGTCCGTCGCGTCCGTCGCGTCAACCCGCTCGACCGTCTCCACTTCTCCGATCATCGTCCAGCCGTCTTCGCCGGGACGCTGTCGACCGACGACGACCGCGTCGTTGTGCTCCGTCGTCGCGAACCGATAGACTGCGTCGTCGCCGTCGAGTCCGCCTTCGGCCTGAAAGTCGGTCTGGAAGAATTCCGCGCTCTCCAGCGTGAACGTGCCGTCTATCTCCTCGCCGACGACGAGGCGCATAGCGTTCGGGTGGATGTTGTACATGCGCTTTGCGACGCGATTGAGGTCGGGCATACCCCGACAGTTGCGCCCGCGGGCTAAATCCCTGCGGGAGCGACGCCGACCGAACCATCCGTCGGACCGCGGGCGACGTGTCGGGCTCCCGACCGTATCGAGCGCCGCGTTCGAACCGGAGAAAACCCGCGGAAATTCAGGGTTCGACGACCGTTCAAGAACGCGTGACTATTCCGTGAATAAAAGAGTTAGGCGAGGTTATGAAGTATTAGGCGGCCGCTCGTCTATCGATGAAACTTCACATTTACCGGATAGTCGTGGGTAAACGAGTATGAAACGAGTCGAATTCTCGCACCTAATTATGACCCCTCCGCTCCATGTTGTAGTCGTAGGTGCCCCCCAACCAATGTCGAACTCCCCATCCACGGTCCCCCGTGAACGCCTCTCCCAACTCCGCGAGGTCGTAACGGAAGAACGGCCGCTCCGCCTCGGCTTCGAACTCGTCGCCGCACCGCTTCGGTTCGTCGGCTTCTGGGCCGCAGTCGCCCTCCCGTTCCTGTATCTTCCCTTGCTGTTCGGCGGCCTCGAAGCCAGCGAGTTCACCGTCTTCGGAGCGCTTCTCGCAGTCAACGCGCTCGCGCTCGTCATCGGCCACAACTACGCCCGTTCGTAGACGCGGTCGTACACCGGCGCGGGTCGTGGTTTGCGACAACGAACTGCGTTTTCCCTCCATCTCCGCGGCCGTCCTCTCGTTTCCCGTCTCTCGGGCTCTGTGCGGCCATCCGGCCACTGCCGGATGTCCCTCACGTTCGACCATCGGGAACCGAGTCGCTTTACCGCGGTCCGGTCTTCGGAGTCAGTATGTCGCTTTCGATGGTTCCACTGGGACGGACCGGAACGACGGTCTCCGAGCTCGCGTTCGGGACGTGGCGGTTCGGTCGGCAGAACGACGACGGCGCGGTCGAGGTCGGACGCGACCGCGCCCACGAGCTGCTCGACGCCTACGCCGCCGCCGGCGGGAACTTCATCGACACCGCCGATATGTACGGCGACGGTGCCAGCGAGACGTACATCGGCGAGTGGCTGGCCGAGCGCGACCGCGAGGAGTTCGTCGTCGCGTCCAAGGTTTTCTGGCCCACCCGCGAGGACGCCAACGGCCGCGGGCTCAACCGGAAGCATCTCCGCCGCCAGATAGACCGCATTCTCGACCGGCTCGGCACCGACTACGTCGACCTGCTGTACATCCATCGGTGGGACGACGAGACGCCGGTCGAGGAGTTCATGCGGACGCTCGACGGGTTCGTCCGCGACGGGAAGGTGAACTACCTCGGCACCTCGACGCTCGAACCCAACGCCTGGAAGGTCGTCAAGGCGAACGAACTCGCCGACAAGCGCGGCTACGAGCCGTTCAAAGTCGCCCAGCCGCGGTACAACGCCGTCAACCGCGAGATAGAGGGGAACTACCTCGATATGTGCGCCGACTACGACATCGGCATCGTCCCGTGGTCGCCGCTGGCCGGCGGCTTCCTCACGGGCAAGTACGCCCGCGACGAGCGCCCGCCCGCGGACTCCCGAGCGGCGAACGACCAGCGATTCGCCGACTCGTATCTCACGCCGGCGAACTTCGACGCGCTCGAACAGGTCGAGGAGGTCGCCGAGGCGGTCGGCGCGTCGCCCGCGCAGGTCAGCCTCGCGTGGCTCATGCATCACCCGCAGGTCACCGCGCCGATTGTCGGCGCGCGAACGGTCGACCAGCTCGGCGAGAACGTCGTGGCCGCGGACATCGACCTCACGCCCGACCAGTTCGAACGCATCTCGGTCGCCAAGCGTCACTTGTCCGCGTAACAGCTTCGGAAGCGGCCCCGAACCGTCAGGTGTAGGTGTCGTCGGCGGGTATCGGCGCGCATGACCGACGACGCGTTCGACGCCGACGCCTACGTCTCCGAGCTCCGGGCGAAGCGCGAGGAGAAAGACGACTTCTTCGGGTCGCACCCGCAGTCACCGATTCCGCCGGAGGAACGGGACGACTTCGACGGCCTCGACTACTTCGACCCCGACCCCGACTACCGCGTGACCGCGTCAGTCGAGACGCACGCCGACCCCGAACCGGTGACGATGGACACCTCGACCGACGGCGAGGTCCGGTATCTCCGCGTCGCCACGTTCCACTTCGAACTCCGCGACACCGACCTCACCCTCGGCGCGTACCGTCAGGAACACGACGACTCGCCGACGCTGTTCGTCCCCTTCCGCGACAAGACGACGGGACAGCAGACCTACAACGGCGGTCGGTACATGGAACTCACGCCCGACGCGCCCCTCGACGAGTTGGAGGAGGTCGTCGTCGACTTCAACCTCGCGTACAACCCGTTTTGCGCGTTCACCGAGACCTTCGAATGTCCGCTTCCGCCGGAGGAGAACTGGCTCGACGTGGTCGTTCCTGCTGGCGAACGGGACTACGAGTAACCCGGCGAATCAAAAGCGCAAGTTCCATATCGGACGCTTCCGGAGAGACCGACATGGGACTGCTCAGTTCGAAGAAAGCCGTCATCGGGATGGTGCTGATGATCGTCGGGACGCTCGCTATGCTGCCGGGAATGCTGCCGAACTCCGCGCAGGTGATGTCCTACGCACTCGTCGTCGGTGCCGGCGCGCTCACCCTCGGAACGTGGATGGTCGGCACGTCCGAGGACGGCCGCCCGGTCTGAGACCGGCGCGTTCCCCGTTGTAACGGCGAAGAATCGGCTGTTCTCGCGACGACGTAGTTTGTCCGTCTGATCGGGTGTCAGCGACGCGGCCGGACGCGCGCCGCAGGAGTCGAATCAGCCGCGGCTCGGTGGGTCGGCCAGTCGGAAGAAAACGATGCCGCGAAGGCTGTGTCGCGTTCAGGCGTCGGGGCCGGACCAGCTCTGGAGGGTGGCGGAGTTACTGCCACTCTCGGAGGTCCAGATGACTCGAACAGTCGCGGTCGAGAGGTCGTCGGCGTTCTGCTCGACAACCGTCGCTTGGCTCCCGGCGGTAATCTCCGAATCCGAGGTTATCGATTCCCAGGTCTCGGTCGTCCCGCTCGCCCCTGCGAGTTGACCCGCGGAGTCGTTCAGGGCAACCGAGGAGGTGATGTTGACCTGCGCGGCGTCGATTGACGTCCCGCTCTCGTGGGTGACCGTGAGGGCGGTGCCGTTGTAGTCGAAGCCGAAGCTCGCCTGCGGAGCAGTGTCGCCGACCTGGTCCCCGAGGCCGAGGACGAACGTCCCGATGACGGCCGCGAGGATGACGGTAATCGCGACCATGAGGATGACGCCGATGACCGGCGACACCGCGTCGTCTTCCGCGAGGAGGTGTTTGAAATTCATCTATCCGTTGTAGGTCCACTGCTGGAGCGTAGAGGACGTACTGCCACTCTGCGAGTTCCAGACGACGCGAACGGTGTCGCCGTCAGCGAATCCACCAGACTTGTTTGCAATGGCGGACCCTCCTGCTGTGATCGGGTCGGAACCACCGAGATCGGTCCAGTTACTACCGGAGTCGTCGAAATCACCAGTCACTGTCACCTGATTTGCGGCAATCTGTTCGCCACTCTCGTGGGTGATGGTCAGATTTCCTTCTCCGTTGTAATCGAAGCTAAAGCTCGCCTGCGGCGACGTTTCGCTGACTTGGTCCCCGAGGCCGAGGACGAACGTCCCGATGACGGCCGCGAGAATCACTGTAATCGCCACCATCAGGATAACCCCGATGACGGGACTGACTGCACGGTCTTCCGTGAAGAGATGTTTGAGTTGCATGCGTTATGTCCGACACCCGGACGGTATCGCTCGCCGAAGACGCCGGTGGCGCGGTCGTCGCTGCGCGACCAGCATCCCTGCCCGGCACCCGTCGCGGTGTGTCCACCCGACTCGTATCCGCGGGATAACTTAAATCTACGTACCAGATTAATGGTCAATTTCGCCCTCGAATTCGGGCATTAATATAGTGTTTATATTGTGTTTAAGTCCCTAACCACTCCCTTCGAGAGAGAATTTTAAAGAACATCTGACACGTTCTCGGAGGTTTCTTTTCTATCCCGTGTTCGTCGCCGTGCTTACCGGTCGGTCACGACCCCGGCTGTCCCCGTTCACGACCGCGTCGAACACGGCGACGAGAGACGAGATAGTACGAACTCGCGGAGCGGAGACACAAAAGAAAAACGCGGAACGAACGTGACGAGACCGCGACTGCGACGGGGTACTACCTCGCGTTCAGCACTCGGACCAGCCGCAGTTCTGGCAGGTCTTACAGCCTTCGGAGTAGTAGAGGTCCATCTCGCCGCACTCGGGACACTCGGGGCTCTCGCCCGCCGCGAGCAGGTCCGCGACGGCGTCGTCGTCGGACCCGTCGTCGACGGCGACGCCGCCGTCGGTGTCCGCGTTGGCGTCCTCGGCCGCGGCGGCCTCGGCTTCGACCTCGGTCAGGTTCTGCTGTTGCGGGTAGCCCTTGTCGATGTCGCCGTCGAGATACCGCCGCATCGCGGTCCCGATGGCGTCCGGGATGGAGTTAATCTGCTCTCCTTTGTCCCAGGCGACCTTCGGGCTCCGGATACCCTTGAGTTCGTTCGCAATCTCCTCGGGGTCGACGCCCGAGCGGAGCGACGTCGAGACGGTCTTGGCGAGCGCCTCGGTGAAGGAGGCGGTGAAGCCGCCGGAGTTGCCGATGTTGGCGAACAGCTCGAACGGCTCGCCGTGTTCGTCCTCGTTGATGTTGACGTAGAGCTTCCCGTAGCCGGTGTCGATGCGCTGGGTGACGCCGTACAGCACGTCCGGACGGGGGCGCTTCTTGCCCACGTCGCTCGGGGAGTCGGCGAAGGCGAGTTCGAGTTCGCTGCCGATGAGGTCCGAGACCTCCTCGGAGTCGAGGAACGCCTCCACGTCGCCGAACACGTCGCGAATCTGCGAGACGATGGCCTCGGCGGCCTCCTCGTCGTCGGAGAACTCGGTGTTCTTCGCGCGCGTGGTGAGCACCTGCTTCGAGCGGGTGCCGTCGCGGTAGACGGTGACGCCCTTGCCGCCGTGGTCGTAGATGTAGCGGTAGACCTCGTCCATGTCCTCTTTCGAGGCGCTGTTCGGGAAGTTACAGGTCTTCGAGATGGCGGAGTCGACGCCGCTCTGGAGGGCGCACTGGACGCCCGCGTGCTCGATACCCGCGAGGTCCGAGGTCACGACGAACAGTTCGGAGATGGCGTCCGGAACCGTCGACAGCGAGGAGAGGCCGTCGAACTGGTTGCTCGCCATCTGCTCTTGTGCCTCCTCCTTTACGGCCTCAACGTCGATGTCGTTGGCCTCCAGCACGCGGAGGAAGTAGTCGTCGAACTCGACGAGCATCTCGTCGCCCTGCACGTCGTCGGAGACGTTCTTGTAGTAGGCGACGTTGTAGATGGGCTCACAGCCGCCAGTGGTGTTCGACACCATCGACGTGGTGCCCGTCGGGGCGATGGTCGTCGTGTTGTGGTTGCGGATGGGGTAGCCGTCTTCCCAGTCGTCGGCGGACTCGCCGGTGTGGTGTTCGAACCACTCGCGGTACTCGGTCGGGTTCGCGTACTTCGAGTCCTCCCACGCCTCGAACGGGCCGCGTTCTTCGGCGAGTTCGTGGGACGCCCGCTTGGACCCGTGGTTGATGTGGGTCATGAGCTGCTGGGCGATTTCGTTGCCCTCGTCGGAGCCGTAGCGGACGCCGAGCTGGATGTACAGCTGAGCGAGACCCATGATGCCGAGCCCGATTTTGCGGAGTTCGCGGACCTTCTCCTCGATTTTCTCGACCGGGAAGTCCGACATCGTGACGACGTTTTCGAGGAAGCGCGTGCCGCTTTCGATGCGGTGGTTGAACTCCTCCCAGTCGACGGCGTCTTCGAGGAACGCCTCCGTCGCGGCCTCCAGCGAGTCGTACTCGTCGCCGTGGGCGTCGTACCAGACGCGCCAGTCGGGCGAATCCTCCGCGACGAGTGTCGAGAGGTTGATGTGGCCGAGGTTACACGCCTCGTACTCCTCCAGCGGCTGTTCGCCGCAGGGGTTGGTGGCGAGAATCTGGTGGTCGGGGTGTTTCTCGACGTCGAAGGAGTGCTCCTTGTTCGCGCGTTCGAGGTAGACGACGCCGGGTTCGCCGTTCTCCCACGCGCCCTCGATAATCTGGTCCCAGAGTTCCTTCGCGGGGACCGAAAGCACCTCGCCGACCTCGACGTACTCGCCGAGACCGAACATGTCGTAGATTTCCTTCGTCTGGGGCGTGGCGACGTGCGGCTCTTCGGTGCGGGGGTTCGTGAAGACGAACTCCTCGTCGTTGTACAGCGCCTCCATGAAGCCGTCGGTGATGCCGACGGAGATGTTGAAGTTCGAGAGGTGGCCCTCGACGGCGTTGCGGAGGTGCTTGGGGACGCGGCCGTCCTCGTCGATGAGTTCGCGCGCCTCGTCGAGCGCGTCGACGAACTTGGTGTGGGTGAAGTCGTCGGGGTCGTTCAGGCGGAGCGTGTGCGCGAGCGACACGTCCTTGTTCTTCGCGTGGAGGAACTGGATGACGTCGGGGTGGCTGACGCGCATGACGCCCATCTGCGCGCCGCGGCGCGCGCCGCCCTGCGCGATGGTCTCGCACATCTGGTCGAACGTCCGCATGAACGTGATGGGGCCGGAGGCGATGCCGCCGGTCGAGCCGACCGCGTCGCCGTAGGGGCGGAGCTTCCAGAAGGCGTAGCCCATGCCGCCGCCGGACTGGAACACCTCGGCGGCCTCCTTGGCCGTCTGGTGGATGTCCGTGATGTCGTCGGCGGGTGAGTCGACGAAACAGGCCGAGAGCTGCTGGAGTTCGTCGCCGGCGTTCATGAGCGTCGGCGAGTTCGGCATGAAGGAGAGCTGTTCCATCAGCTCCTCGAACGTCTCGCGCTTCTCGACGACGACCTCGCGTACCTCCTCGGGGAGTTCGGGGACGAGGGTGTCGTAGGCGAACTTGTTGACGTTGTAGACCGAAAGCGTCGTCTCGGCCTCGTCGTCGTCGGCCGTGACGCCCTTGCCGAAGACCTCCGCGGCGAGTTCGTCGCGGCGCGGGTGATCCGGCTTGATGAGGTCGGGCGTGACCGTGAGTTCGATGTCGCGTTTTTCGGCCTCGAAGACGGCTTCCGCGAGCGCGATGTTCTTCGCGACGCGGGGGAACAGGTCCTCCTGCGTCTCGACGAGGTCGCCGTCGGCGTCCTTGCGGAGGTAGCGGGCGGGGAGAATGTTGTTGTAGGCGTTGCCCGTCATCCGCGCTTCGAGGGTCTCGCCTTCGGTCCGCTTGACCGGCAGCACGAGTTCGTCCGTCGAGAGGTTCGCGTCGCTCATCTTACTGTCCCTCCCGCCCGAGCCGCGTTCGAGCGAGGTCGCGTCGATAGTGTCCGGAAATTCCGCTCATTGGTGACGATATTGGTGTGTGTTGCGTGGTTGGTTAAGGGCTTCGAACTCGGAGGTTCGACCGCCGAACGTATCATAATTAGTTCAATTACGACGACGGCCGACGACCGGGTCCGAACTGCACGGATTCATACGACGGACGGAAACCACATAACCGTAGGTAGAGCGGAGTGGAAGTGAAATTGTGACGCCAAAAATCGCAAGACGTAGCGGTGATATCCAGTAGAACGTGAGGGGGGAGCCAGGGCGTCTGAACCCGTCACATGGTGAACTGTCCCGCATCACCGGAGAGGATATAAAGGAATCCCGGACAGTCGACAGCCACATAACTATCAGAATTCGTATGTTCGAATTTCGCAGTCACTCAGGGGTTCCGAAATCGGTCGTTTCGGCGGGAAAATCACACCGGAACCGCGCGACGAGACCGCCCACAAGCTTATCCGCTCTACGGGTGTCATATCGGGGTATGGTACTGACTCCCCTCGCGCTCACCCCGTTACAGCTCGGCGGCCTGCTGTCCGGGCCGCTCGGTCAGATGCTCGTGGTGCTCGCGGCCGTCGCCGTCGTCATCCTCGTCGGCCGGCTGTTCCTCAAAATCGCGTGGCGACTGGTCACTATCGCCGCCATCGTCGTGGGCGCGCTGCTGTTGCTCTCGTTTTTCGGCATCAACGTCCTGTAACCGCGGGAGAACAGGCTCCGGTCCGCGACCACGCGAAAGCCGCGAAGGCCGCGGTCGCGGCCGAACCGACGTGGCTGACGCGCCTTCGTCTCAGGCCACGTCGAAGCCGGCGACCGCCGTGAGGAAGTTTCTGACGACGCCGTGTCCCGACCCCGTGAGCACGCTCTCGGGGTGGAACTGGACGCACTCGATGGGGTAGTCGCGGTGGCGGACGCCCATCACCAGCGCCTCGCCGTCGTGGTCGGTCGTCGCCGAGACGTCGAAGCAGTCGGGGACGTCCGTGGCGACGAGCGAGTGGTAGCGCCCGGCCGGGAAGCCGTCTTCGAGGCCGGCGAAGACGCCCGCGCCGTCGTGGTCGACGGGGAACGCCTTCCCGTGAATCGGCTCCGGCGCGTGGCCGATGGTGCCGCCGTAGGCGTACACCGCGGCTTCGAGGCCGAGACAGACGCCGAGGGTCGGAATCTCGGTCGACAGCTCCGTGAGCACGTCGTTGGTCACGCCCACGTCGCGGTCGTTTTTCGGGTGGCCCGGCCCCGGCGAGATGACGATGGCGTCGGGGTCGAGGTCGCGTATCTCGTCGAGCGACGCGGTGTTCTTGCGCACCTCGATGTCGAGCGGTTCGCCCTCGACGGTCTGCTCGGAGAAGTACTCCACGAGGTTGTACGTGAACGAATCGAAGTTGTCGACGACGACAAGCCGAATCATTGCGACGCCTCCTCGGTCCCGTACTCGATGCGGCGGACGGCGTCGAGCACCCCGCCCATCTTCTGTTCCGTCTCCTCGTACTCCGCGGTCGGGTCGGAGTCTGCGACGATGCCGGCACCCGCGCGGACGGTGATGGCGTCGTCCGCGCCGCCGGAGTCGACCGTCGCGGTTCGGATGACGATGGCCATGTCGGCGTCGCCGGTCCACGAGTAGTAGCCGACGCCGCCGCCGTAGACGCCACGGGGCTCGGCTTCGAGGTCGTCGATAATCTCCATCGCGCGGACCTTCGGCGCGCCGGTGAGCGTCCCCGCGGGGAACGTCGCTCGCGTGGCGTCGAAAGCGTCGGCGTCGGGGTCGAGCGTCCCCGAGACGGTCGATTCGATGTGCTGGACGTGGCTGTACTTGATGATGCTCATGAAGTCCTCGACGCGGACGCTCCCGGGCGTCGAGACCCGGCGCACGTCGTTGCGGCCGAGGTCGACGAGCATCGTGTGCTCGGCGCGCTCTTTCGCGTCCGCGAGGAGTTCGCCGGCGAGGCGGCGGTCCTCGACCGGGCCGGACCCGCGCTGGCACGTCCCCGCGATGGGGTTGACGACGACGCGGTCGCCCCTGACGGAGACGAGCGTTTCGGGGCTCGCACCGACGACGCGCCGGTCGCCGTGCCGGAGCAGGTACATGTACGGCGAGGGGTTCACCTCGCGCAGCGAGGCGTACAGGCCGACGGGGTCGACCTGCCCGCGGAGTTTCCGGGTACGCGAGATGACGCCCTGATAGATGTCGCCGTCGCGGACGTGTTCTTTCGTCTGCCTGACCGCGGCCTCGTAGTCCTCGCGCGAACCGGCGTCCTCGCCGGTCCGCTCGAAGCCGCCGGGGGCGGGGTCGTCCGCCGCGCGGAGCTTTTCCGCGACGCGCTCGGCCTCGGCGACGACGCCGTCGTACACTTCGCCGGGGTCGTCGTCGGGCGAGACGACGGGGGTACAGACGAGGCGGACGGCGTCCTCGCGGTGGTCGAACGAGAGGGTCCGGGTCGTGAGGACGAACTCGGCGTCCGGGTCGTCCGTGTCGGGGCGCTCGCGGCCGACCTCGTCGAGCCAGAGGTCGTAGACGGCCTCGTAGGCGAGGAAGCCGACCAGCCCGCCGGTGAGCGTCTGGCGGTCCGTCTCGGGGAAGTTGACGCGCGGGAGGTCGGGGAGCGCGCCGCGCAGGGAGTCGAGCACGTCGCCGTCGCCCGCGCCGACGAACTCCGCGGCGGGGCCGCCGAGGTCGGTCACGTCGACGCCGTCGGGGCCGACCGTCACGACCGCTTCGGGGTCGTAGCCGACGAACGAGAAGCGCGCGTGGGAGTCGGCCGCCGTCGCGGGCGCGGAGAACGCGCCCTGCGGGTTGCTCGAGGAGACCTTCTCGGCGCTCTCCAAGAGGAAGCCGTAGTCGCTGCGGTCCGCGAGCGTCGTGTACGCGGCCAGCGGGTCCACGGACACGTCGAGGTCGGCCACGAGGTGGGTCACGACCGGTCCGTCCGCGTCGCCGGCGAGGGAGACGAACTCCTCGCGGTCGGTGTCGGGGGCCGTCACGCGACGACCCCCTCGTGGTCGTCGACCGCTCCGCGAGCCGTCTTCGCCGCGGCGACGAACGCGCGGACCGCGTCGTGGTCCTTGACGCCGCCGGAGGCCTCGACGCCGCTCGCGACGTCGACGCCGTAAGGTTCGACGGTTCGAACCGCCTCGACGACGTTGTCTGGCGTCAGGCCGCCAGCGAGAATCACGGGCGCGTCGACCGCCGCGACGAGGTCGCGCGAGGCGTCCCAGTCGTGAGTCTCGCCGGTGCCGCCCGCGCCCGAGTCGGAGGGCGTGTCGACGAGGATAGCATCGACGACGGGCGCGAGGTCGCGTGCGCTGGCGAGGTCGGTCGCGTCGACGACCGGGACGACGCCGACGCCCGTCGCGCGGAGCGAGTCGAGGTCGTCGGCCGCGAAGTCGCCGTGGAGTTGGAGCACGTCCGGGCCGACCTCGCGGGCGAGGTCGCGGGCGTGGTTGATGGAGTCGGGCATCGTCACGAGGGTGGTCGTGAGGAACGGCGGCGCGGCGGCGAACAGTTCGCGGGCGCGCTCGCGGGGAATCTCGCGGGGCGTGTCCACGGGCACGTCGCAGATGGCACCGACCGCGTCGGCACCGGCCGCGTCGACGGCGGCGAGGTCGGTTTCGTCGGTGACGCCGCACACTTTGACGCGGGTCATCTCACGCCTCCCGAAGCGCGTCGAGTTTGGCTTTCGCGGCACCGGAGTCGATGGCGTCGCGGGCGACTTCGACGCCCCCCTCCAGCGAGTCCGCGAGGCCGGCGACGTAGATTGCCGCGCCGGCGTTGGCGAGGATGAGGTCGCGCTTGGGTCCGGTCACGTCGCCGGTGAGGATGCCTTCGAGGTCGTCGGCGTTCTCCTGCGGCGTGCCGCCGGCGACCGCCTCGATGGGGGCCCGTTCGAGGCCGAGGTCGGCGGGCGTGAGGGTGTACTCGGTGATTTCGTCGCCGTCGATTTCGGCGACCGTGGTCGCGTCGTGGAGCGCGATTTCGTCCATGCCGGAGCCGTGGACGACGAGGGCGCGCTCGACGGGCATGTGCGACAGCGACTCGGCGATGACGGGGACGAGGTCGGCGTCGTAGACGCCGAGGACCTGCGCGTCGGCCCCGGCGGGGTTCGTCAACGGGCCGAGGACGTTGAAGACCGTCCGCATGCCGAGTTCCTTCCGCGGGCCGATGACGGCCTTCATCGCGGGGTGGAACACGGGTGCGAGCATGAAGCCGACGCCGTTGTCCTCGATGCACGCCTCGACGGACTCGGGTTCGGCCTCGACGTTCACGCCGGCGACCTCCAGCACGTCGGCGCTCCCAGAAGACGAAGAGACGGAGTAGTTGCCGTGCTTGGCCACTGCCGCGCCCGCGCCGGCCGCGACGAGCGCGCTCGTGGTCGAGACGTTGATGGTGTTGTAGTCGTCGCCGCCGGTGCCGCAGGTGTCGACGAGCGGGCCGCGGTCGGGCTCGATGGTCAGGGCGGCGTCGCGCATCCCCTGCGCGAACCCCGCGATTTCGGCCTCGGTCTCACCTTTCGCCCGGAGCGCGGCGAGGAGCGCGCCGATTTGCGCCTCGGTCGCGTCCTCGAAGACCGCCCGCGCGGCGTCGCGCGCCTCCTCGACAGTCAGGTCCGCACCGCCGGTCACACGTTCGATATAATCCTGCATTGGTAATCACCGATGTACTTCTTCGGGTTACGATGTACAAATTCGTACATCGGCTTAAGCGTGTCGGGCTGGCGAAAATCGCCGGCATCGGCCGGTCGGCGCGCGGGTCGAATCGACCGCCTCGGACGGCGGGACCGCGCTGTGACCCGAATCGCCGCACGTAGTCCGATTCGAAAGCTTAAATTGTAACCCCGGACAACGGAGAGATGCGTCCGAACGGACGCGGGAAGCACCGTAACCGGGTTGGTGGTCTAGTCTGGTTATGACACCTCCTTGACATGGAGGAGGCCGGCAGTTCAAATCTGCCCCAACCCACTCCTCTTCCCGCGTTTCGACGTTCGACGATGTTCGCAACACACCGGGTTGGTGGTCTAGTCTGGTTATGACACCTCCTTGACATGGAGGAGGCCGGCAGTTCAAATCTGCCCCAACCCACTTCTCTCCGACGCCACGGCCGCGAGAGACCTCTGTGTCTCTCGCGTCGGCGTCGTGTACGTGGTTCCGGGCAGATTTGAACCAGCGAGCGAACGCAGTGAGCGAGTGTGGTTCACGCGAGCGAAGCGAGCGTGTCACCCGACACAGCACACCACAGCATCCACCCGAACAGACGGCCTCCCGCACCACCAACCACTATGCCGTCCGCCCGCGAACCCCGCCCATGGCCCTCCTGCAAATTCCCGGCGGCCCCGAACTCGTTATCTTGGCGCTGTTGCTCCTCATCCCGCTCGCGCTCGTCTATCTGGGCTACAAGCTCGTCCAGTCGCTCCGGGCGTTCGAGGAGGGCAGAGAGGAACAGTCACAGCGGTAGTCACGACGGCACGTCGGGTCGGGCGTCGTCGCTTCGACTCTCGGCGGCTCCCGCCGGCGACGCCGACCGCTGTCGCCGGTGGTGCAGACGCGCCAGTTGGAGCGTCACCGCGTAGCCGACGACGGCGAGGACGGCGGCGAGAATCGTGTTGCCGACGAGCTGTCGGAGGAGGATATCGAGGCCGGAACTGAGCGACACGTCTGCGACCGAGGCTCCCGAAACCGGCCCGAGCAGATGCGAGCCGAGCCAGAAGCTCGCGCCGTAGACCGCCCACTTGACGGGCGGGTTGAACACGACGAGCGTGGCGACGAGCGCGAGTCGGCTCGCCCGCTCGACGAAGTAGCCGATGAGGGCGAACAGCGCGAGGGCGGTCCCTGCGGTCGGCATGGCCACGAAGAAGACGCCGAACGCGAAGCTGGCGGCCACCTCGTGAGGTGTGTGGTCCGCCGCGAACGCTCGTTCGAGGCCGGACCTGACGCGGGGACGAATCGACGCGAGACGGTCGTACACTCGACGTGACTAGATGCGAGACGGCGTTATCAACGCTTCGCCGGGGATGGGTAGTAATAGCGGTTGCCGTGGGACGACCGGCGACCGGCGACCGGATACCGGCGGGCGACGGGCGGCGGTCAGCGGAATCGGCGGTCCGACTCCCACTTGTCCTTGAGTTCTATCATCTGGCCGACGCCGCGGGCCACGTCCGAGAGGTGGAAGGCGATGTCCGTGGCGGTCACGATGCCGACCATCTCCGAGCCGTCGACGACGACGAGCTTTTTCACCCTGTTTTCGCGCATCTGCTCGGCGGCCACGCGCGTCGTGGAGTCCGGCCGAATCCACTTGATGGGACTCGACATGACCGCGCGGGTCGGGACCGCAGAAAGCGGCTTCCCGCTCGCCACGCCGGCGCGGAGCGCGTCCGATTCGGTGACGATGCCCGCCGGACCGCCGTCGGCCATCACGACGACGCTCCCCGCGCCCTCGCGGAGCATGGTCTGCGCGCAGTCCGCGACGCTCGACCCCAGTTCGACGGTCGCCACCTCCTCGGTCATGATGTCGTCGACGCGCATCTCAGTCGTCCGCGGGCGAGGGTTCTCGGTCGGGGTTCGACTCGGGTGCGGGACGACCCCGGTCCGCGTCGGTGGCCGCCTCCGCGTCCGCCTCGTCGCCGAGCACGTCGTCGACGGTCGCGGCCACGTCGCCGCCGTCGTCGACCTCGAACGCGTCGAGGAGGTCGTCGAGGTGACTCACGTGCGACGAGAGTTCGCGCACGTCCCCGTTGACGTCGACGAGCGCGGCGCTCTGTTCTTGGGCGGTCGCGGAGACGTTCTCGGCCTCCGCGGCGGTTTCCTCGGAGATGCCCGCGATTTCGTCGGTCATCGAGAGCACCTCTTGGGAGGAGTCGGCCTGACTGCCCGTGGCGTCGGAAATCTCGTGGACGCTCGCGGTCGTCTCCTCGACGCGCTCGACGATGCCGTCGAAGGAGGACAGCGCCTCGTCGACCGAGGTTGCGCTCTCTTCGACCTGCGCCTGCATGCGCTCGATGCGGGAGACGACGGCGTCGCGCTGGGCCTCGATTTCGGTGACGAGCGACTCGATGTCGCCCGCCGAGGATTTCGTCTCCTGTGCGAGCTGTTTGACCTCGTTGGAGACGACGGCGAACCCCTCGCCGGCCTCGCCGGCGCGGGCGGCCTCGATGTTCGCGTTGAGCGCGAGGATGTCGGTCTGCTCCGCGATGTCGGTGATGACCTCGACGATTTCCTCGATTTGGGCGAGGCGGTCGTCGAGTTCGCGGACCTCGCTGACGGTCGCCTCCGTCTCGGCGCGCACGGCGTCGATGTCGTCGAGGGCGTCGGTGGCGGCGGTCTGACCGTCGAGCGAGCGGGCCTCGGCCTCCTCGGTGAGTCGGACGAGTTCGTCGGCCGACGAGGCAATCTGCTGGATGGACGCCGAGAGGTCGTTTATCTCGTCGGCGGCGGCGACGAGACTGTCGGTCTGCTCGCTCGCGCCCTCGGAAATCTGCTGGACCGACGCCGACACCTCCTCGCTCGCGGCGGACACGTCGTCGGCGCGGTCGGCCACGCGGTCCGCGAGCGTCGCCACGTCCTCGCCGAAGGTCTTGACCGTGCCGACGGTCTGTTCGATATCGTCCATCATCTCGTTGTACGCGGCGGCGACGGTCGCCATGTCGCGGCTCTCGGAGTCGGTCGGGAGGCGGACGCGCAGGTCGCCGTCGGCCGCGCGGGTCATCGCCTCGCTGTAAACGCGAGCGTCGGCGCGCTGGTCGCGGAGGTCGTCCCGGA
This sequence comes from Haloferax sp. Atlit-109R, assembly GCF_003665865.1. Classification (NCBI taxonomy): domain Archaea; kingdom Methanobacteriati; phylum Methanobacteriota; class Halobacteria; order Halobacteriales; family Haloferacaceae; genus Haloferax; species Haloferax sp. Atlit-109R. Next base: position 425,340 of record NZ_QPLO01000002.1, on the reverse strand, counting down.
GGTTGTCGATGCCGCGGACGACCTGTCCGAACTCGTCGGTGCGGTCGGTTTCGAGTGCCACGTCGAGGTCGCCGTCGCGGAGCGCGGAGACGGTCGACGCGAGGTCGACGAGCGGGCGCGCGGTGTTCCCGCGGATGATGAGCGCGAAGACGACGAATCCGAGGACCGAGAGTGCGAGCAGCGTCGCAATCCCGAGACCGACGCTTCGGGAGAGCGCGAAGACGCTGCTCGCGGGGGCGTGCAGGAGGAGCACGCCGCCGGAGACGGGGACGTGCGCGACGACGTGCGGCGAGGAGACGAGGCCCTCGACGGGGGCGAGGCGGGTGACGCCCGTCTCGCCGGCGAAGGCGGCGTCGAGTTCGGACGCCTCGGCGGCGGGATAGGCGACGTTCGACCGGCCGCCGCCCCCGTCGTAGAGGACGTTTCCGTCGGTCGTCACGAGTTGGGTGAAGCCGCCGTCGATGTGGTTCCCGTCGAGCGCGGCCCCGAGCGAGGACGCCTCGGCGACGAGGACGATTGCGCGGGGTTCGATGGACGGGAGCGGCGCGACGAAGCCCATGTAGGCGACGCCGTCTTCGACGTAGACGGTCGTTCGTTCGACGCCGTCGTCCGAGAGGTCGGCGCTCGCGGGGAGCGGAAGCGACCCGTCTTCGAACAGCGTCGTCCCGACCGCGCCCTCCTCGGACGAGCCGATGACCGCCGTCGTCTCGGTGTTGACGAAGTGGAGCGCGGCCACGTCCGCGGGCATGTCCTCTTTCGCGGCCGTCAGCGTCGCCGAGGAGCGCCCGTCGAGGGTGCTGCCGGCGGAGGGGTCGTCGGCGACGATGCCCACGAGACGTTCGCGCTCGTCGAACCAGGTGTTCACCTGCAAGGCCTCGCGTTCGGCCTCGGTGAGCAGGTCGGCGCGGGCGTCCGCGTCTATCGTGGACGCCGTCTGTTGATACTGGACGATTCCGACGCCGGCGACGAGGACTGAAACGAGCAGCATCGCGGCGACGAGTCGCCGCGTGTAGCTCTCCGTAATCGCATCAGGAAGCCGTGATTCGACCTCCAAAACGAGATTCTCGGCCATTACCGTACCGACCCGAATGCGATGTATAAATCCGCGCGTCAGAGTATCAAACGAGATAATAGGCCGTCGCGGCGACGGTCGAAAAGCCACCGACGAGCGCAGAACACGGGCCGGGTGGGCCAGACCGCCCCGAACCAAGCGTCAGCCATACGCCTGTTGGGCGCTAACAACCTACATGGAAACCGAGTTCCGCCTGCTCGTGGCGGGCTTCTGCATCGTCGCGCCGTCGCTGCTGTTCGTCGGCTTCGTCAGACTGCTCGACGCCATGCGCGAGGACGCCCTCGTCGAGCGCGTCCTCGACAGGGTCGACGAGGGCGACGGGCCGACCGGGACGGCGCTCGACCCGACGGCGTTCCTGCGGTCCGCAGGGGAGCGGTCGCGTCGGCGGACGGCGGTCTGCCGGGAGTGCGGCGCGCCGACCGCGACCGACGGCGGGCGCTGTGGGCCGTGCGGGGCTGGGTTGCGATAGCGCAAAAAAGACGACAAAACCGAAAGCCGCTTCGGGCGAAGTTAGAGGAAGTCTTCGATGTGGTCGGCGACCTCGTTGGGAGTGTCACCGACGGGGACGCCCGCGTCGTTGAGGGCGGAAATCTTGGACTCAGCGGTGCCCGTGCCCGACCCGGAGACGATAGCGCCGGCGTGACCCATGCGCTTGCCCGGCGGTGCCGTGCGGCCGGCGATGAAGCCGGCGACGGGCGTGTCCATGTTCTCCGCGATGTACTTCGCGGCCTGCTCTTCGTCTTCGCCGCCGATTTCGCCGCACATGACGACGGCGTGCGTGTCGGGGTCGTTCTCGAACGCTTCGAGAGCGTCGACGAACGACGTGCCGATGATGGGGTCGCCGCCGATGCCGATGGCGGTGGTCTGGCCGATGCCGCGCTCGGTCAGGTTCGAGACGACTTGGTAGGTGAGCGTGCCGGAGCGAGAGACGAGGCCGACGTTACCCTCCTCGAAGATGTTGCCGGGGAGGATGCCGAGTTTGGCCTCGCCGGGCGTGATGATGCCCGGACAGTTGGGGCCGATGAGGCGCGTGTCGGTCTCAGACAGGCGCTTGTTGACCTTGGCCATGTCCTGCGTCGGGACGCCCTCGGTGATGGCGACGACGAGGTCGAGGTCCGTGTCGAGCGCCTCGAAGATGGCGTCGCCGGCGAACGCCGGCGGGACGAACACGACCGAGGCGTTGGCGTCTTCCTCGTCGACCGCCTCTTCGACGGTGTCGTAGACGGGGATGCCGTCGACGTCCTGACCGCCCTTTCCGGGGGAGGTCCCGGCGACGACGTTCGTCCCGTATTCGACCATCTGGCGGGTGTGGAACTTGCCTTCGCCACCCGTGATACCCTGTACAACCACTCGCGTGTCGTCGTCGACGAAAATGCTCATTGGGACACCTCCTGTGCGTTCTCGACGGCACGCTGGACGGCGTCCTCCAGCGTCCCTTCGACCTGTACGAGGTCCGTGTTCAGAATCTCCATCCCCTCCTCGGCGTTCGTGCCCGCGAGGCGGACGACGACCGGCTTGGGAATCTCGTCGAAGCTCTCCAGCGCCTCGTTGATACCCTTGGCGACCTCGTCGCCGCGGGTGATGCCGCCGAAGATGTTGAACACGACGGAGTCGACGTTCTCGTCGGAGAACACCATGTCCAGCGCGTTCGCCACGCGCTCGGCCTTCGCGCCGCCGCCGATGTCGAGGAAGTTGGCGGGTTCGCCGCCGAAGTAGTCCACGAGGTCGAGCGTCGTCATGACGAGCCCGGCACCGTTGCCGATGATGCCGACGTTACCCGACAGGCGGACGTAGTCGAAGCCGTACTCGCCGGCCTTGGCTTCGAGGTCGTTCTCGTAGGCGTCCTCTTCCATCGCCGCGAGGTCGTCGTGGCGGAACAGGGCGTCGTCGTCGATGTTCATGACGGCGTCCGCGGCGACGATGTCGCGGTCGGACGTGATCATGACGGGGTTGATTTCGATGTCCGAGGCGTCGTTCGACTCGTAGAGGTCGTACAGCGTCGTGAGGAACGAGGCCACGTCGAAGGCCACGTCGCGGGGGATGCCCGCCTCGAAGACGACCTTGCGGGCCTGATAGGGGTGCAGGCCGAACGCGGGGTCGATGTGTTCGCGGGCGATTGCGTCCGGGTTCTCCTCTGCGACTTCCTCGATGTTGACGCCACCCTCCGTCGAGACCATCGCGACGGGCTTGCCCTCGCTTCGGTCCATCGTGACGCCGACGTACAGTTCGTTCTCGAAGTCGACGCCGGCCTCGACGAGCACTCGGTCGACCGTGTAGCCCTTGAGGTCCATCCCGAGGATGTCCTCTGCGGCCTGTCGCGCCTCGTCCTCGTCCGTGGCGATTTTGATGCCACCGGCCTTGCCACGCCCACCGACGTGTACCTGCGCCTTGATGGCGGCGGGGTATCCGATCTCCTCGACCGCCTCCATGACCTCCTCTACCGACGACGCGAGACGGGACTCTGGCACCGGAATCCCAGCCTCTGCGAAGATGTCCTTCGCCTGGTATTCGTGAAGCTTCATTACCATGCGTGGGAGGGAAAGGCACGCGCTTAAATCCCATTCATCTACGTTCAGGGTCGACGGTGTCAGACTCTCCTCATAGCTCACTCGTTTTGCATATATGCGGTCTATGAGGTCTGAGCAGCACACGTAGAGGCAGATGAACTCGACGCTCTGGATAGGAAAACACTTTTGGATATATGCAACCCTCTATGGGACACAGAGATGAACCCAGATACGCTGGATCTAATCAGCAAGAACATCGAGAGAAACCACGATAAATACGTGGCGATGGGTTCACCCGGTGAGGTCACCGAGGACAAAGACTGAGCTAAAACCCGTTCTCCCGGCCGTGGTTGATCACGCTTCGTAGCTGTTCGAGCGTCGGCTTCATCGGCAGTCGATTCTCGCAGTCCAAGAGGAAATTTCTGAAATAGCGATGCCAACTAACGTATAGTTCGTCTTTCAGCCACAGAGAATTGTATTTCACATTCGAATGGAGGCCACGAATTATCTTGGAATGCAGTACGGCACGCTCGATGTGATTTCCGGGCCACTCCTCGTCAGGGAAATCGACATCGTTCTGCTTCAGTAAACCGTACAAGGAAGCCATTCCTGTTCGGTGGTTCGCATCCGGAAACGTGTGAATCCCAGCGAACGCACGCATCCAATGCGCGCACTGCTGTGAGAGTGACTCTGTCCGTGGAAACTCGCGGAGCAAGCGATTTAGTTTCCAATCGGTGGCTCCGAGAATCTTTCGTCGGGTATATGCTGGCGACTCATCGAGGATTCGATAGTCGTTCTCTGGGTCTTCGAAGAACTGCAGATTAATCTGCTTGATGTCTGTCGGGTCCAACTTCGAAAAGTCGGTGAGACGCCAGTCAGAGACACAGAGTTCCTCATCGACGACGAGATCTTCCCCAGAGAACCAGGGAGAACAACCCTCCTCGGTGAAGATGGCCTCGCCAGATGCGGTCGCTTCGAATGTATCTTCAGCGACTTCCACGACTGCCCCTACACGGGCGAGCAAGCGGCATTGAAGCCGAATTACGTTCTCTCGAAACCGGTCCTCCGCGAGGTCCTCGGGCGTGGAAACCCCACGCTCTACTAGCCGGTTCAAGAGTCGTTTCTCAGAGAGGTACATTGGACCGTCTCGTTTCTGCCACGGCGCGAGGTTTCGGTCCATGGTGTAGGGAAAATACGTAATAGGATAAGAACTTCTGTGTATCTATGCGCGCTGTCAGATTCCACGACCACGGCGGACGCGACGTGCTTCAGGTAGACGACATCAAGACGCCCGAGCCGGCCGCGGGCGAGGTCCTCGTCGAAGTCGCGGCCGCGGGCGTCAACCCCGTGGACACGTACTTCCGCGAGGGGTCGTACCAGCCGTTCGCGATGCCGATGATTCCCGGCGTCGACGTGGCCGGGACGGTCGCGGCGGTCGGGGCCGACGTGGAGGTCTTCGCGGAGGGCGACCACGTCGTCGGCACCGGCATCGGCAAGGACCACTACGGCGGCTACGCCGAGTTCGCGGCGGTCCCGACCGACCGGCTCGCGGTCCTCTCGGACGACGTGGACTTCGTCGCGGCCGGCGGCGCGGGCGTCGCCGGTGTCACCGCGTGGCGCGCCCTCGTCGACCACGGCGGGATGCAACTCGGAGACACGGTGCTGATTCACGGCGGCTCCGGCGGCGTCGGCCACGCCGCGGTCCAACTCGCCGCCGCGTCCGGCGCTCGCGTCATCGCCACCGCCGCGCCCGACTACCACGACCGCGTGGCCGAACTCGGCGCGGACGTGGTTCTCGACTACGACCGCGACGACCTCGCGGACGCCGTCGTTGCCGCGGCGACTGGCGACGGCGTGGACCTGACGCTCGACCACCGGCTGGACGACTACCTCCAGTTCGACGCCGACGTGGCCGCCCACGGCGGTCGCGTCGTCGGCATCGGCGAGAACGACCCCGAAGTCGGCTTCGACCTGTCGTCGTCGGCCCGGGGGAAGGACCTCTCGCTGACGATGATGAGCATGTTCAACACGCCCGACCTCTCTGCGCCCCTGCGGGAACTCGCCGGCCAGATGGGCGCGGGCGAGTTCGAAATCGACGTGGCGCGGACCTACGACCTCGACGAGGCCGCCGAGGCCCACCGCGCCGTCATGGAAGACAGCGTCCTCGGCAAACTGGTCATCACGCCCTGACGCGGCCGCCGACGCGGAAAGTGAGGACGCAGCCCATCACCGCGCCCGGTCGCCGCCGGGCGCACAGCCGCGACCGAATTATGTCCCGTGCGCACGTACCGCACGGACATGGACGTGACATTCGATTTCGACGGAACCGTCGCTCTCGTGACCGGTGCGAGCGGCGCGCTCGGCGGCGCAATCGCTCGCGCGTTCCACGAGGCGGGCGCGTCGGTCGCGGCCGCGGACGTGGTCGAACCCGACGACGAAGACGACTTTTTCGAGACCGAAGGAGTGCGGTTCTACGAGGGCGATTTCACCGACGAGGACGACGTGGCGCGCGTCGTCGACGAGGTCGTCTCCGACTTCGGCCGCCTCGACCACCTCGCCAACATCGCCGGGACGTGGCGCGGCGGGACGCCGGTCGACGAGACCGACGCCGACACCTTCGACTTCCTGTTCGACGTGAACCTCAAGACGATGTTCCTCGCGTCGAAACACGCGGTTCCGCACCTCCGGGAGACCGAGGGGTCCGTCGTGAGCGTCTCGGCCCGCTCGTCGCTTTCGGGCGGCGAGGGCGACGGCGTCTACCGGGCGTCGAAAGCGGGCGTGCGCCTGCTCACCGAAACCATCGCCGAGGAGAACCGCGGGGTCGTGCGCGCGAACGCGGTGATGCCGAGCGTCATCGACACGCCGATGAACCGCGAGATGATGGCCGACGCCGACTTCGACTCGTGGGTGAAGCCCGCGGAAATCGCCCGGACCGTCCTCGCGCTCTGTTCGGACGCGACGCCCGTGACGAGCGGCGCGGCCGTCCCGGTGTACGGCGAGGCCTGACCCGACTCCTCTCTCTGATTCGTGGCAACATTCGCCACGATAAGGGATGACATTCGTTTCGGTGCGCACGAATTTTTACACGGTACGCAAGTGATTCACGAACACGACACTCGTTAGAAAAATGAGGCTATTCGGGGGGCGAATTCGGACGAACGAACCATATATTATAGTTAGTTAGAAAATTGTGTCGAATTTTGCTCCGATATGCGACGGCATACCGCGTCATTTATCACACCCACATCGGCAACAGGGTGATAGACATGACCGAACGTGAAACGTGGGCAACCAGGGCAGGGTTCATCCTCGCGGCCGTCGGCAGCGCGGTCGGCCTCGGGAACATCTGGCAGTTCCCGTTCAAGACCGCCCAGTTCGGCGGTGCCTCCTTCCTGATCGTCTACATCGTCGCGGCGCTCGGCATCGGCCTCCCGGCCATCCTCGCCGAGTTCGTCATCGGACGCAAAGCCAACCTGAACACCATCAGCGCCTTCGAGAAACTCGGCTACAAGGAGTGGCGCGTCGTCGGCGCTATCGGCCTGTTCACCGGCTTCTGGATTCTGTCGTACTACAGCGTCGTCGGCGGCTGGGTCCTCCGGTACATCGGCGGCAGTCTGACCGGCGCGTACTTCGCCGCCCCCGCGGAGTACTTCGGTCAGGTGTCCGCCGGCATGGAGGCGCTCGCGCTCCACGCCGTCTTTATGACGCTCGTCGTCGGCATCGTCGCCGCCGGCATCGAAGACGGCATCGAGAAGGCGACGAAGCTCATGGTGCCGAGCATCGTCGTCATCCTCGCCGCGCTCGCCGTCTTCGCCTTCACGCTCCCCGGCGCGTCGGCGGGCTACGCGTACTTCCTCTCGCCCGACTTCAACGCGCTGTCGGAGAACTTCGCTGAAATCGTCCCCTTCGCCGTCGGGCAGGCGTTCTTCTCGCTGTCGCTCGGCATGGGCGCGATGATTACCTACGCCTCCTACATCGACGGCGACCAGAGCCTGTTCGGCGACGGCATCACCATCGTCTTCCTGAACAGCTTCGTCGGCATCCTCGCCGGCCTCGTCGTCCTCCCGCTCCTGTTCGCGCAGGGCATCGACCCCAACACGAGCGGCGCGGGCGCGGTGTTCATCAGCGTCGCCGGCGCGTTCGGTGACATCCCCGGCGGCCAGATAATCGGCTTCGTCTTCTTCGCGGTCGTGCTCATCGCGGCGCTCTCGTCGGCCATCAGCCTGCTCGAAGTCGTCGTCTCGTGGGCCATCGACAACTACGACGTGTCCCGCCCGCAGATGGCCATCGGCCTCGGCGGGACCATCTTCCTGCTCGGCGTCCCGTCGGCTATCGACTCCGCGTGGCTCGGCTGGTTCGACACGCTCGCCTACCAGCTGCTCCTCCCGCTTTCGGTCCTCGGCATCCTCGTCTTCGCGGCGTGGGTCTACGGCGCGCCCGCCATCGACGAACTGATGAAGGGCAGCGGACTCGGAGAGGGCGTCGGGCTGACGTGGCTCTGGCTCGCCCGCACGCTCGTCATCGTCGCCGTCGTGGCGACGCTCGCCCTCGGCCTCCAGACGCTGTTCCTCGGCGAGAGCCCGGCCATCGTCCCGCCCCTCTGAGGCGGCGAACGCTCCCGCTTTTCGAGCGGTTAGGAATCGTCGGTAGCGACGCGTCTTCCTCGACTATTCGACGGCAATTTTCACGCGTAGACCACTCAAAACCGTTAAATTTCTCCGATGACGTATCGTCGGTTCGAAAGCCCTTTTACCGGTGGGCTGTCAATGGGTGGCAATGACACGAGAAACATGGGCAACACGGCTCGGGTTCATCCTCGCGGCCGTCGGCAGCGCGGTCGGCCTCGGGAACATCTGGCGGTTCCCGTGGCAGACCGCCGAAAACGGCGGCAGCGCGTTCCTCGTCGTATATCTCGGCATCGTCCTTCTCGTCGGCGTCCCCGGACTGCTCGGCGAGTTCGTCATCGGCCGCCGCGCGAAGAAGTCGCCGGTCGGCGCGCTCCGTGACCTCTCCGGGTCGAAAAAATGGGGTATCGTCGGCGCGTTCTCGGTCGTCACCGGCATCTCGCTGCTCTCGTTTTACAGCGTCGTCGGCGGGTGGATTATCCGCTATCTCCTCGAAAGCGCGGCCGCGCTCGCCGGCGGCAACCCCGCGTACTTCACGAATCCGGGGCAGTACTTCGGCGGCGTCTCCGCCGGCGTCGACGCGGCGCTCTACCACCTCCTGTTCCTCGGTTTGACCGCGCTCATCGTCTTCGCGGGCGTCCGCAAGGGCATCGAACTCGGCACGAAAGTCATGATGCCCGCCGTGCTCGTGCTCCTCGTCGGCCTCGCCGGCTGGGCCGCGACCCAGCCCAACGCGGCCGCGGGCTACGCCTTCTTCCTCCGATTCGACCCCTCGGTCATCACCGAGAACTTCTTCGCCATTCTCGGTCCCGCCGCCGGACAGGCGCTGTTTACCCTCTCGCTCGGCGCGGGCACGATGATAACGTACTCCTCGTACCTCGGTGAGGACCGCTCGCTTCCCTTCGACGGGAGCGCCATCGCGGTCCTCAACACGAGCGTCGGCGTCATCACCGGCCTCGTCGTCTTCCCGCTTCTGTTCTCGCAGGGAATCAACCCGACCGAGACCGGCACCGGGCCGGGCGCGCTGTTCGTCGGTCTCGCCGGGGCGTTCTCGCAACTCCCCGCGGGGACGCTCATCGCCACCGCGTTCTTCGGCGTCGTGACGCTCGCGGCGCTGTCGAGCTCCATCAGCATGCTCGAAATCCCCGTCGCGTTCCTCGTCGACGAGTACGGCGTCTCACGCCGACGCGCCGTTTCCGGGATGACCGCGTTCGTCGCCGTCACCGGGGGCGTCTGCGCGTTCAACCCGGGCATCTTCGGCTTCGTCGCCGGGCCGCTCGTGAACGTCCTCCTGACCGCCGGCCTCGCGGCGTTCCTCCTGTTCGTCGGCTGGGTCATGGGCCGCGAGGCGCTCGAAGAGTTCGCCGCCGGCGCGGGCGAGTTCTCGAAGTCCCTCGGCACGCCGTGGCTCTTCGCCGTCGGCGTCGTCCTCCCGCTGTTCCTCGTCTTCACGCTCCTCACGCACTTCGGCGTGGACACGACCATCGGCTTCTGGCCGACCGTCGGCGTCGCCGTCGTCGGGTCCGCCGCCGCCTTCTTCGGCCTTCGACAGCCCGATTCGGTCGTCTAACCGGCGACCAGCCCGCCGCATTCGGGCGATAACTCGCCTCCGAACCCTTCGTTTTCCGCCGACCCGTTCCGAGAAGCGACCCGCGTTCGCGCCACCAACCATGATGATTGTTCCACCTATTATTCGACAACTGTCGAAGTAAGGGTTGCCGGATTGCGGAACTCCTTTGACCGAGGACTGCGGACCGACGAGTCAATGAGCGAAGGTGGTCTGGCATGACGATGGAAGACCGGATCGACGAACTCCGCGAGAAGCGCGAGAAAGCCCTGAAGGGCGGCGGCGAGGACCGAATCGCCTCGCAGCACGACAAGGGCAAGATGACCGCCCGCGAGCGCATCGACTACTTCCTCGACGACGGCACCTTCCGGGAGTTCGACCAGTTCCGAACCCACCGCAACCACAAGTTCGGGATGGAGGAGACGAAGCTCCCCGGCGACGGCGTCATCACCGGCTACGGCGAGGTCGACGGCCGAACCGTCTTCGTCTTCGCCCACGACTTCACCGTTTTCGGCGGCTCGCTCGGTGAGGTGTTCGCCGAGAAGGTCTGTAAGGTGATGGACAAGGCGATGGAGGTCGGCGCGCCCGTCGTCGGCCTCAACGACTCCGCCGGCGCGCGGATTCAGGAGGGCGTCCAGTCGCTCGGCGGCTTCGGCGAAATCTTCCGCCGAAACACCGAGGCGTCGGGCGTCATCCCGCAGATTTCGGCCATCATGGGCCCCTGCGCGGGCGGCGCGGTGTACTCCCCCGCGCTGACGGACTTCACCTTCATGGTCCGCGACACGAGCCACATGTTCATCACCGGCCCGGACGTCATCAAGACGGTCACGGGCGAGGAGGTCACCTTCGACGAACTCGGCGGCGCGACGACCCACACCTCGACGAGCGGGGTCGCCCACTTCGCCACCGACACCGAAGAGCAGGCGCTCGACGACATCCGCCACCTGCTTTCGTACCTCCCGCAGAACAACGTCGAGGACCCGCCGCGCGTCGAGCCGTGGGACGACCCCGAGCGCGTCGATGACGACCTCGCCGGGGTCGTGCCCGACCAGCCGCGCAAGCCCTACGACATCCACGACGTGCTCGACGGCGTCCTCGACGAGGGCTCCTTCTTCGGCGTCCAGGAGGACTTCGCCAAGAACATCGTCGTCGGCTTCGGTCGCCTCGACGGTCACTCGGTCGGCATCGTCGCCAACCAGCCCCGCGTGAACGCCGGTACCCTCAACATCGAGGCATCGGAGAAGGGCGCGCGCTTCATCCGCTTTTGCGACTCGTTCAACATCCCCATCCTCTCGTTCGTGGACGTGCCCGGCTTCCTGCCCGGCACGGACCAGGAGCACAACGGCATCATCCGCCACGGCGCGAAACTCCTGTACGCCTACTCCGAGGCGACGGTCCCCCTCATGACCGTCATCACGCGCAAGGCCTACGGCGGCGCGTACGACGTGATGGCCTCGAAGCACCTCGGCGCGGACGTGAACTACGCGTGGCCGACCGCCGAAATCGCCGTGATGGGCCCGCAGGGCGCGGTCAACATCCTCTACCGCGACGAACTCGAGGCCGCGGACGACCCCGACGCCCGCCGCGACGAACTCATCGAGGAGTACCGCGAGGAGTTCGCCAACCCCTACACCGCCGCGGACCGCGGCTTCATCGACGACGTTATCGAACCCGGCGAGACCCGCGAGCGCCTCATCTCCGACCTCCGGATGCTGAACTCCAAGCGCAAGTCCCAACCCGACAAGAAACACGGCAATATCCCGCTATGAGCGGCGAACTGCTGTCGGGGCTGTCGATTCCGGACGACGCCGACGCCGAGGAGGCCGCGGCCATCGCCGCCGCCGTCGGCGCGCACCTCCACGACCAGTCGGTCGCCGCGGCCGCCGCGGCCGCAGGGGACGGCGAGGAGACGTGGAACGAGGAGCGCTGGCGGTACGCCGGCCGTCTCGAATCGGTCACGGGCTGTGGCCACCGCGTCCCCTCCGGCGCGCCGACCGACGCGTGGGCCGCCTCGGGCCGCGTCGACCGGTTCTGAATCGGGGGCCTGCGGATTTACGACAGAACATTCACATTCTCGTCCGACGTCAACCGGGCCAACATGGTCCAAACCGCGCTCGGCTGGCTGTTTCTCAACGCCGTTCTCGCCGGCTTCGCCGCCGTCGCTGTCGCGGCACACTACGCCGACGAGGGGGAACCCGACTTCGTCTCCGCGGCGCTGGCCGCCGTCTTCGCCGGGACCTGCGTCGAACTCGGGACGGCGAACGGCTACCTCCCGGACGGGGTTCTCCCGACCGCCGTTGTCGGTGTCTGCGTCGTCGTTGCGCTCGTCTCGTTCGCACTCGGCGTGCGACGGGACCAGACGGCGTTTCAGGCGTTCCGCGGCGGCGCTCGGTCTCGGTAGCTCACTCCGCGAGCGCCGGGTCGTCGACGACGACGCCGTCGACGCCGCACTCCCGGAGCCGCCGAACTATCTCGCGGTCGGGGACCGTCCACGCGTTGACCTCGAAGCCGCGGTCGTGCGCTTCCTCGACCCGCGCCGACGAGAGCAGGTCGTAGTGCGGGTGGACGGCCGCGCAGTCGAGGTCGGCGGCGACCGACAGCGACTCCGCCCAGTCGGACGCGAAGAGGAACGCGACCGGGAGCGCGGTCGCCTCGCGCACCTCGCAGAGTGCCTCGGCGTCGAACGACGAGACGAGTATCTCGTGTTCCGCGCCGCCGACGACGGCGGCGAGGTCGTCTACGAGGCCGCGTTCTTTCAGTTCGACGTTGACCGAAACGCGGTCCGGCAGGGCGTCGAACACCGCGGCGAGCGTCGGAATCGACTCGTCGGAGTCGTCGATTGTGAGTGCCTGCAACTCCGCGAGAGTCGCCTCGGCGACGCGGCCGGGCGCGCCGGTCACGCGGTCGAGCGTCTCGTCGTGGACGACGACGAGTTCGCCGGAGCCGCAGCGTCGAACGTCGAGTTCGACCCAGTCGAGTCGCGTCGCGGCCGCGTCGAAGGCGGCGAGCGTGTTCTCGGGGGCGAGGACGGGACAGCCGCGGTGACCGATGACGCGCATGTCGGTACGTCGCGGGAGGGCGGCCTAAACGCTTCCTCCGGACCGGTCGAAAGCGCTCGGGAGCGGTTCGTTCGGGTATAGTGGACTGGGGACCGAGCCGCGCGGGGGTCGCGCGCCCGTCGCACGCGCTCGTCGCGCACGAACCGGCGCGGCCGCTCCGCGCGGGCTGGAGAAGATGTGTTCGCAGAGAGAATCGACTGACTCGAACTTACGCGCCCTGGCCGCCCTTCTTGCGCGTGATGTAGCCGGCGATGCGGTTGCGGACGCCCTTCGACTCGACCGTGGTCAGTTCCTCGACGCTGTCCTTGTTCGTCTCGAAGTCCGTGTTGAACGCCTGCGGGTATCGCTCCAGCAGGATGTTACCAAGCTGCTTGACGTACTTGGGCTTGATTGCCATGTCGGAAGATTCCCCGGACGAACACTAAAACGATTCGTTCCGTCTCGCGGCCGCCCGCTCGCGCCAGCCCGTCAACTCGTCGATTCGCGCGAACGCCTCGCGCTCTCGTTTCCCGCCGCATTTCTCGACCGTCTCGGCGAAGTAGTCGAGTCGGGCCAACAGGTCGTCGGTGTCGAAGGCGGGCACGTCGAGCCGCGAGGCCGCAACCGTCGCGTCGATGACCGCGCCGAAGCCGCGGTTGATGGTGAACGGCCGGGTCCGCTCGACCGCGGCATCGACGGGCCGGAGCTCCCACGATTCCCACTCGGTCCCGCCGTCCTCGCCCGAATCGACCGGCGTCGCCTCGACTTCGGCCCACGCGTCCGCCGAGTCGAGGACCGGCGAGTCACGCTCGTAGATAGTCATCGCGGCCTCGACGAACGCCCGCGGGTCGGAGACGAACTGGACGACTCCGCCGCCCTGCCGGTGGAAGTTCCGGCGAGTTCGGGTGTTGCCCCACGTCGTGGCGGTGGCGGGGAGATGCGACCCGGACGACCCGGACGACCCGGAAGACGCGCCGTCGTCATCGCCGCCGGCCGCCGGCGCGTGGACGCCGAGCGCCGCGAAGTTCCACCGGTCGTTCGGCCCGAGCGTGGCGACGACCGTCTCGGTGACGCCGCGGAGTTCGACCGGCCAGTCGGTCGCGGATTCCGGTTCGGATTCGGGCTCGCGCTCGTCGCTCACAGCGGCACCCCCCGCTCCAGCGCGACGAACGTCGCCGCGCAGACGATGTCGGCGGTCGTCCCGGGGTTGATTCCCTCGGCGACGAACGCCTCGGCCAGCTCCTCGGCCTCGTCGAGGTCGGAGACGTCGGCCGCGCGGGCCATCACGTCGCGGGCGACGGCTTCGCCGTGGTTCGTGGCGACGAGCGTGTCCGGCTCCTCCGCGAGGAGGTCGAGAAACGCGCGGGCGACGCGGTCGGTGACGGGGCCGTCGTCATCGAGGATGGTCTCGGCCGCGCGGAACGTTCGGGCGAAGCCGCCGGTCCACTCGCGGGCGTTGGCGTCGCGCTCGGCGCTCAGGCCCATCACGTCGTACAGCGTGCATCCGCGGTCTCGGAGCGCGTCCGCCGCGTCGCCGCCGCGCCGAACGTCGAGGTCCGGGGCGTCGTCGGGCACGTCGCCGACGGCCACGTCGACGTGTTCGAACGCGCGGTAGAACCCGACCGCGTCGGCGACGGTGGTCGACTCGGCCACGGCGGTCGCGCCGGCGGGCGAGAGGTCGCGGTCGTCGTCGGCCGCCGCCCGGACGAGCGGGACGAGAAGCAGGAGACAGCCGAACTGGGTGTTGCCGCCGCCCTGTCGGCTCATGCCGGCGACCGCCTCCTCGAACGCCTCGCCGACCGGCGCGCCCGATTCGGCCAGTTCGAGGCCGGCCGCGGAGCCGACCGCCCCGGTCAGGAACTGTTCGAAGTGCAGGTCCGAGAGGTCGCGTCGGCGGTCGACGTTCCCCGGTTTGGGCGTCCCGGCGACTTCGAGCAGGAGCGCGAGTTCGGCGTGCCGCGCGGGGCCGAACCCGCGGTCGGAGACGGGCGCGACCATCAGGCGGACACCTCGCTTTCGTCGCCCGACTCGGCGGCGTCCTCGCGGCCGGCGAACCAGTCGTCCACGGCGGTTCGGACCCGGCAGAGGACCCGCGGATTGTCGCTCGGCCGCCCGACGCTCACGGCGTCGGCCCCGTAGTCGAGGTACTCGGTCGCCGTCTCGCGGCCGCGGACGCCGTTGTTGGCGACGAGAAAGAGGTCGGGCGCGGCGGCGGCCACGTCGGCAATCACGGCCTCGGAGTCCATCGCGTCGACGTGGAGCCAGTCGGCCCCCGCGTCGGCGAGGGTGGCCGCGAGATTCGGGAGGTCAACGCCGTCGATTTCGGCGCGGACTTTCGCGCCGACGGATGCGCCCGACTCGGCGGCCGCGGCGACGTACGCGGCCAGCCGGTCGGAATCTCGCAGGAGCGTCTCGCCGCAGCCGACGGCGCAGAGTTCGTCCTGTCGGCAGTGGGCGTTTATCTCCACGCCCGCGCCGCGGTCGGCGCAGACGGCGGCGACCGCCCGAATCGGGTCGGGCGAGGTCGCTCTGACGTTGACGGCGACGAACCGGTCTTCCCCGCCGAACTCGTCGAGGGAATCCAGTTGGGCGGCGACGAAGCCGACCGGGTCGTCGGCGAGGAACTCCGAGCGTCCGCGGGCGACGAGGTCGCGGGCCGCCGCCTGTGCGGGCTCGTCGAGGGCGACGCCGCCGAGAAACGCCGCGCCGACGTGGGGGACCGCGGCGTCGGCCCACGCGGCGTCGGACTCGCCGCTGAGGCTCGCAACGGCGACCCGCGGGGCGAACATCACGACACCTCCGCGAGCGCCTCGGAAACGGCGCGGGCGACGCGCTCGGCGTCGTCGGGACCGTCGATTCGGGTGTCGGTCCTGACGACCGGGCGGTCGAGGTCGGTCCCGTCGTCCGTGTCGAGGACGAACGCGTCGGCGAAGGGGTAGGCCGCGGCGACGCCCGCAGTCGACGGCTCGTAGCCGACGCCCGCCATGAGGTCCGCGGCGGGGCCGGAGAACACGGTGTCCTCCACGAACGGCGAGACGGCGACGACCGGCGTGTCGTCGAGGGCGTCCGCGAAGCCGTCGATGGCGAGCATCGGCCCGATGCTCGTGACGGGGTTCGAAGGGCCGACGACGACGGGCTCTTCGAGGGCGTCGGCGACCGCGTCGGTGATTGTGGCGTCGTCAGCGCCGCGGAACTCCACGTCGCGGACGGCGGGGTCGGCGCGGCGGTGGACCCAGTACTCTTGGAAGTGCATCGTCCCCTCGTCGGTGTGAATCAGGGTGGCCACGGGGTCGTCGCTCATCGGAAGGAGCGACACGTCGAGGTCGAAGGCGGCGGCGAGGGTCTGAGTGACTTCGGTGAGTGTGTTCCCCTCGTCGAGCAGCGAGGTGCGGGTGATGTGGACCGCGCGGTCGCGGTCGCCGATTTCCATGAACGCCGCGACGCCGGAGAAGCGCCGCCAGCGGGCGATGTCGCGGCCGGCCATCTGGGCCGACTCGGGGAGGTATCGCGGGCCGGATTCGAGGCCGGCCGCGTCGGCGAGGCGGTGGAGTTCGTCGTCGGTCGCGGTGGTGTCGCCGGCGATTCCCCACCAGCGGTCGGTGTCGAGGACGCCGCCGCCGGCGAAGAGGACGGTGTCCACGTCGGGACAGACGAGGTGGCCGCCGAGTTCCACGTCGTCGCCGGTGTTGGCGACGACGGTCGTCTCGGCGGGGTCGAACACCCCGGCGGCCCCGTCGAGGAGTTTGGGGGTGCCCGTCCCCCCGGCGAGAAACGTAACCATGGTGCGCCGTACGGCGAGTGTCCGTTTGAAAGTTCCTTCACCGGAGACGCCGGCCGGTCGCGGACGACGAGCGCGGGACGGCCGCGGAGACCGGCGAAACCCTCGTCAGCGACCGCCGCGATAGGCCACCGACACGTCGAACTCCGACGGCATCACCTGTCCGGTGACCGCCTTCCTGACGAAGTAGCCGAAAAAACCGGTCGTCACGGCCGCGCCGAGGCCGAAGACGACGAACATCGCGCGCCCGGCGGTCGCGCCGGTCAGGGCGCTCACGGCGGCCCAGTACCCCGCGAAGACCACGAACAGGCACGCGAGGCCGAGGAGAGCGTAACCGAGGGCGCTTCCGAGGGCCGAGCCGAGACTCATAGTCTCGCATCGTCGCCCCCGCGTGAAACGGTTTGTGGGCGCAGCGGCTTCCGAGTCGTCCCCGCCTTTCGACCCTCCGACGACGCGAATGCTCGGCTATTTGATGCCTCTCGCACAACACCCGCTATGACCGCCGTCAAGGACAGCGTCCACGACTACATCTCGCTCGACCCCGTGGCCGCCGAACTGGTCGACACGCCCGCGTTCCAGCGGCTTCGACACATCAAACAGCTCTCGACGGTCCGGCTCGTCTACCCCTCCGCGAGCCACACGCGGTTCGAACACAGCCTCGGCGTCTACCACCTCGCCTCCCGCGCCCTCTCGCATCTCGGCGTCGACGGCGACCGCGCCGCCCACGTCCGCGCCGCCGCGCTCCTCCACGACATCGGCCACGGCCCCTACGGCCACCAGACCGAGGACCTCATCCGCCGTCGGACCGGCCGCGACCACGACGAGATTCACCACCTGCTCGATGGGACCGCGGTCGGAGACGTGCTGACCGACCACGGTCTCGACCCGGACCGCGTCGCCGACATGGTCGACGGCGCGGGCGGCCTCGGGCAGTTGGTCTCCGGGGAGTTGGACGTCGACCGGATGGACTACCTCGTCCGCGACGCCCACCACACCGGCGTCCCCTACGGCACTATCGACCACGGCCGCCTCGTCCGCGAACTCCGGTACCGGGACGGCGAACTCGTGTTGGCCGAGGGGAACGTCCAGACGGCGGAATCCCTGCTTCTCGCCCGGGCGCTGATGAACGCGACCGTCTACCGCCACCACGTCTCCCGCATCGCGGGCGCGATGCTCGAACGCGCCTCCGAGCGCCTCGTCGACGACGGCGTGCCCATCGAGGAGTTCGTCCGGATGGCCGACCACGACCTGCTCGTCGCCCTCGGCGAGCGCGTGCCCGACCTCGGCCGCCGAATCGAGCGCCGCGACCTCTACAAGCGGGCCGTCTGGGCACCAATCGACGCCGTGCCGACCGACGTGGTCGAACTCGACTTCGAGGCGACGCGGGCGGCCGAGCGGGATATCGCCGACGCCGCCGACGTGCCGCCCGAGTCGGTCATCGTGGACGCCCCGTCGCGGCCGCGAATCAAGGAGTCCCGGTCGCGCGTCGTCGTCAACGGCGTCGTCCGACGCCTCGAAGACGCCTCCGAACTCGTGGGCGCGCTCCGGTCGGCCGAGCGGACGCAGTGGCGACTCGGCGTCTACGCGCCCGAAGCAGTCCGCGACGAGGTGGCCGCGGCCGCCGTGGACGCCCTCGGACTTCCGGTTCGCGTGACGACGCCCGCCTGAGAGCGGAGGCATACCGCCCCACCCCAGCCCACCCCACTCTACCCCACCGACCCTTTTTCACCGATGGCGGCCGATTCACCCACAATGACGACCATCAAGGACAGCGTCCACGACCACATCGAGGTCGAGGGCGCGGCCGAAGCCCTCCTCGATACGCCGGAGATGCAGCGCCTCCGGCACATCAAGCAGTTGGGAACCGTCCAGCTGGTCTACCCTTCCGCGAACCACACGCGGTTCGAACACAGCCTCGGCGTCTACCACCTCGCCTCCCGCGCCCTCTCGCATCTCGGCATCGAGGGCGACGCCGCCGCCCACGTCGAGGCCGCGGCGCTCCTCCACGACGTCGGCCACGGCCCGTACAGCCACAACATCGAGGACGTGACCCATCGCCACACCGGCAAGTACCACGACGACGTGGAGGGACTCGTCGCCCGCGGGACCGTCGGTGAGACGCTGGAGGACGAGGGGCTGGACCCCGAACGCGTCGCCGCCTTGGTCGAGGGCGACGGCGAGTTCGGTCAACTCGTCTCCGGGGAGTTGGACGTCGACCGGATGGACTACCTCGTCCGCGACGCCCACCACACCGGCGTCCCCTACGGCACTATCGACCACGAGCGCCTGATTCGAGAGCTGACGTTCGTCGACGGCGAGTTGGTCCTCGCGGAGGGGAACGTTCAGACCGCCGAGTCGCTGCTTCTCGCCCGCGCGCTCATGAACCCGACCGTCTACCAGCACCACGTCGCGCGCATCTCGAAGGCGATGCTCCGTCGCGCGTCGGAGCGACTGCTCGACGAGCCCGACATCGACGCCGAGGAGCTTCGCCGGATGGACGACCCCGACCTGCTCGTCGCGCTCCGCCTCACCGACTCGACGAGCGCCTTCGCCGAGCGGCTGGCCACCCGCGACCTCTACAAGCGGGCCGTCTGGGCGGAGCTGCCGAACGTCCCCGACTCGATTATCGACGCCGAACACGACACGCTCGCGGCGTTCGAGCGGGACATCGCCGCCGCCGCCGACGTGTCGCCCGAGTCCGTCATCCTCGACGTGCCCTCGCGCCCGTCGATGACCGAGTCGTCGTCGCGGGTGATGGTCAACGGCGAGATGCGGCAGTTGGAGCGCGAGTCGCCGCTCGTGCAGGCGCTCCGGACCGCACAGGAACAGCAGTGGCGACTCGGCGTCTACGCCCCGCGCGAGGAGACGGAGCGCGTCGGCCGCGCGGCCGCCGACGTGCTCGGCCTCGACGCGGACGGCGCGCTCGTCGCCGAGGTCAGAAGCGGCCTCAACGCGACGCTCGACGAGTTCGAGTAGCCGCCGTCCCGAGACGGGAGGTTCAAGCACCGCCGAGACGCAGTCGAGAGCGATGCAACTCGAGGGTACGATACTCCGCGGCCGCGACTTCGACCCGGTCGAGGGGCGGGTCGTCGTCGAAGAGGGCACGATAACCGCAGTCGAGGAGACGGCGACCGAGTCGACGGACATCATCCTGCCCGCGTTCGTCAACGCCCACACCCACCTCGGTGACTCCATCGCCAAGGAGGCCGGCGAGGGGCTGTCGCTCGACGACCTCGTCGCGCCGCCGGACGGGCTGAAACACCGGCTCCTCCGCGCGGCCAGCACCGAGGAGAAAGCCGCCGCGATGCACCGGTCGCTCCGCATGATGGAGGCCGGCGGGACGGCGGCCTGTCTGGAGTTCCGCGAGGGCGGCGTCGAGGGCGTCGACGTCATCCGGCGGGCGCTCGACGGCCGCGACATCGAGGCGGTCGTCTTCGGGCGCGAGACGGCGGACGCGATGGAAATCGCAGACGGCTTCGGCGCGTCGGGCGCGCGGGACGGCGAGTTCGGCGCGCTTCGGAACGCGACCGAGGCCGCCGGAAAGCTGTTCGGCATCCACGCGGGCGAGCGCGACGCCCACGACATCAACGCCGCGCTGGACCTCGACCCGGACTTCCTCGTCCACATGGTCCACCCCGAGGCGCTCCACCTCGAGCGCGTCGAGGACAGCGAGATTCCCATCGTCATCTGCCCGCGGTCGAACCTCGTCACCGACGCGGGCGTCGCGCCGATTCGCGAACTGGTCGACCGCACCACCGTCGCGCTCGGCACGGACAACGTGATGCTCAACAGCCCCTCGATGTTCCGCGAGATGGAGTTCACCTCCAAGCTGGCGGACGTTTCCGCCGCCGAGGTCCTCCGCATGGCGACCGTCAACGGGGCCGACATCGCCGGGCTGAACTACGGCCTCGTCGAGGAGGGGCGCGACGCCAAGCTGCTGGTCCTCGACGGCGACACGGACAACCTCGCGGGCGTCGAGGACGTGGTCCGCGCCGTCGTCCGCCGCGCCGGACAGGCGGACGTGA
Source organism: Haloferax sp. Atlit-109R (assembly GCF_003665865.1). Classification (NCBI taxonomy): domain Archaea; kingdom Methanobacteriati; phylum Methanobacteriota; class Halobacteria; order Halobacteriales; family Haloferacaceae; genus Haloferax; species Haloferax sp. Atlit-109R. The sequence goes on along the minus strand of NZ_QPLO01000002.1, from coordinate 404,728 downwards.
AAGACGTGTATCTCTGAGTCGGGCGGCGGACGCATCGCCGGCTCGCGACCGCCGACCCGCGACCGTCGGCCGTTGGGCCGCGAAACGCTCACGAACGCCGACCTATTCTCGCAGTACTCCTCCCGTAGCAAAGGGTTATTACCGACCCCGAGAATATGTTATCAAGTGTCATGGTGTTGTACGACCGAATCATCGTTCCCATCGACGGTTCCGCCGGCTCCGAGCGCGTCGCGGTCCACGCGGCGGCGTTAGCGGCCGTCCACGGTGCGGAACTCCACGGTGTGTACGTGGTGAACGCGGGGAGCTTCGCGGGGCTTCCGATGGAATCGTCGTGGGAGGGGCTCGACGACATGCTGCGCGCCGACGCCGAATCGGCGCTCGACAAAGTCGAGCGCGCGGCCGAGTCGCAGGGCGTCCCCGTCGAGACGCACGTCCTCGAAGGGACGCCGAGCCGCGAAATCGTCGAGTTCGCCGAGCGCGGCGAGTGCGACCTCATCGTGATGGGGACCCACGGGCGCGGCGGCATCGACCGCCTCCTCCTCGGCTCGGTCGCAGAAAAGGTCGTCCGCGCGTCGAAAGTTCCCGTCCTGACCGTCCGCATCGAGGGCGGCGACGACGCGGACGAGCACGCCGTCGAGGTGCCGGACGACGCTGCGCCGGAGACGCCCGTCGATTCGCCCGCAGAGGCGGAGGCGGACGCGCCCGCCGATTCGACGGCGACCGCCGACGGCGGAGAGTAGCGGAACAGCAGAAACAGCGGTGCAGGTTCGGTCGCGGATTCAGCGCCCGTCGTCGGCCGGGCGCAGGTGTTCGCAGTCGCCGGCGTGGACTCGTTTTTCGCCCGCGTCGGTGCTGACGACGAGCGTGCCGGGGTGTTCGATATCGACGGTGTCGCCCTCGATGACGCCGCTCGCGGTGTGGACGCGGACCCGCCTGCCGAGCGTGTCAGCCCGCTCGCGCCACGCGGGGAGGACGGCGCCGAGGTCGCCGCGCAGTTCGTCGAAGCGTTCGAGCACCCGCTGGACGAACACGCGACGCTCGACGGGGCCGGCCTCGGCGGCGACGCTCGTCGCGCCCTCGGGGAGCTCCGCGGGGTCGAGGTTGACGTTGACTCCGGGGCCGATGACGAGCCACGAGACGCGGTCGGCCTCGCCCTCCATCTCGGTGAGGATGCCGCAGAGCTTTCGGTAGCCGCGGTCGGCGGGCGCGTCGGCGTCGGTCGAACGGTCACCGGCGTGAGCCGGTGAACCTCCGCTCGCTTCGCTCACGATAACGTCGTTCGGCCACTTGATTTTCGCGTCAACCCCGGCCTCGCGCGCCGCGTCGCAGACGGCGACGGCCATCGCCAGCGTGTACAGCGGGGCGTACGCCGGCGGTTCGTCCGGGCGGACGAGCAGGCTCATCCAGACGCCGCCGTCGGGCGCGGACCACTCCCGATTTTTCCTGCCTCGGCTGGCGGTCTGCTGGCGGGCCACGACGACCACGTCGCTCGCGCCCTCGGCGGCGAGGTCGCGGGCGCGGTCGTTCGAGGAGTCGAGCGTCTCGTGGAACTCCACGTCGTAGTCGGCGTCGAGGCCGTACTCGATTGCCGGGCCGCCGTACTCCGGCACGTCGGTGACGACGTAGCCGTCGCCGGCGCTCTCGACGCCGAACCCCTCGTCGCGGAGCGCTTCGACGTGCTTCCAGACGGCGGCGCGGGAGACGCCCAGTCGGTCGGCGAGGTCGGGCCCGGAGACGGGGCCCGCAGCGAGTGCGTCGAGGAGGGTGCGTCGCGTGTCGCTCATGGTGGTCGGTACCGGCGCACGGGAAAAGAGGTTCGCGGTTCAGCGTTGGGTTCGACGCTCCGAGCCGACTATTCGAGGACGAGCAGCACGTCGCCCATGTCGACGCTGTCGCCCTCGGAGACGAGCACCTGCGAGACAGTGCCGCCGCGCTCGGCGACCACGTCGTTTTCCATCTTCATGGCTTCGAGGATGCAGACGGTGTCGCCGGGTTCGACCTCGTCGCCCTCCGCGACTTCGACGGAGAGGATGGTCCCCTGCATCTCGGCGGTGACGGACTCGCCGTCGCCCTCGATAATCTGCTGGGAGTCGTCGTCGCCGTCGTCGCGGCGCTTGCGCGGGCCGGAGGAGTTCGAGCCGCCCGCCGAAGCGTCACCGACCGGGATGGCGGGCGCGCCGCGCTCTTCGAGGCTGACCTCGAAGCGCTTGCCGTTGACCTCGACGGTGAAGGTGCGTTCCGTGACCTCGTCGTCGTCGTCATCGTCGGCGGCGGCCTCGGGCGACCAGCGCTCGACGGCGGCCTGGATGCGGTCGGGGTCGAGCACCTCGTCGAGGTACTTCGTCGTGTGGCTCCCCTCGCGGAACGCCTCGTCGGTGAGCATCAGGCGGTGGAACGGGATGACCGTGCGGAGCCCCTCGATGTCGAACTCGGCGAGCGCGCGCTCGGCGCGGGCGAGGACCTCCTCGCGGTCCGAGGCGGTGACGATGAGCTTGGCAATCATCGAGTCGTAGTCGCCGCCGATTTCGTCGCCCTGGCGGACGGCGTCGTCCATGCGGACGCCGATGCCGCCCGGCGGGTCGTAGGTCGCGAGCGTGCCCGTCGCGGGCGCGAACTCTTTTTCGGGGGCCTCGGCGTTGATGCGGAACTCCATCGAGTGGCCCTCGATGTCCACGTCGTCCTGCGAGAAGTCGAGTTCCTCGCCGGCGGCGACGCGCAGTTGCCACTTCACCACGTCGAGGCCCGTCACTTCCTCGGTGACGGTGTGTTCGACCTGGATGCGCGTGTTGACCTCCATGAAGTAGAACTCGCCGTCTTCGACGAGGAACTCCACGGTGCCGGCGTTGGTGTAGTCGGCGGCGCGGACGCCGCGGCGGGCGGCCTCGCCGATGCGCTCGCGGAGGTCGTCGGACAGCGCCGGCGACGGGGCCTCCTCGATGACCTTCTGGTGGCGGCGCTGGAGCGAGCAGTCGCGCTCGCCGAGGTGGCGGACGTTGCCGTGCTCGTCGGCGAGAATCTGCACCTCGATGTGGCGCGGGGCTTCGAGGTATTTCTCGACGTAGACGGAGGCGTTATCGAAGTACGCCTCGCCCTCGCGCTTGGCCGTCTCGAACTGCTCGTCGACCTCGTCCTCGGAGTGGACGACCTTCAGGCCGCGGCCGCCGCCGCCGCCCTCGGCCTTGATGGCGACCGGGTAGCCGAACTCGTCGGCGACGGCCTTCACGTCCGCGGCGGAGTCGGCGGGCTCGGTCGTCCCGGGGACGACCGGCACGTCGGCGTCCTGCATGAGCGCGCGGGCCTTCGTCTTCTCGCCGAGGCGCTCCATCGCGTCGGCCGACGGGCCGACCCACGTGAACTCGGACTCCTCGACTTTCCGGGCGAACGTGGCGTTCTCCGCGAGGAAGCCGTAGCCGGGGTGGATGGCGTCGGCGTCGGCCTTTCGCGCGGCCTCGATGACCGACTCGTGGTCGAGGTAGGAATCGGCCGCGCGGGCGGGACCGATGTTGTACGCCTCGTCGGCGTACCGCACGTGCCCGCCGTGTTTGTCCGCCTCGCTGTACACGGCGACGGTTCGGACTCCGAGCTCCTCGCAGGCGCGCATGACGCGCACCGCGATCTCGCCTCGGTTGGCGACGAGAACCTTGCTGAACATTTGCGGTAGTCTTTCAGGGAACCGCACGTTATTCTATCGATTTTCCCAACGCACGTCGGTGGCCGATTCGACAGACGACGATTTACGTGTTCGACCGTGAAGGAACGGCCGAGATTACAGTTCTCTGGCACTATACGCCGCGAATACTGGTTCAAATCCAAACGGCCTTATGCGTGTGCCACACTACGACACGGGTAATGGCAGTACGAGTCGGCATCCTCGGTGCAACCGGCGCAGTCGGACAGCGATTCATCCAGCTTCTCGACGACCACCCGACGTTCGAACTCGCGGCGCTGACCGCGAGCGAAGAGAGCGCGGGCAAGCGATACGACGAGGCCGCGAAGTGGCGCGTCAACACGCCCATCCCGGACGACGTGGCCGCGATGGAAGTCGGCAGCACCGACCCCGCGGCCGTGCCCGATGACATCGACCTCCTGTTTTCGTCGCTCCCGTCGTCGGTCGCCGCCGAGGTCGAACCCGCGTTCCTCGAAGCGGGCTACGTCGTCTCCTCGAACTCCTCGAACGACCGCATGGCCCCCGACGTGCCGCTCACGATTCCGGAGATAAATCCGGAGCACCTCGACCTCATCGAGGTCCAGCGCGACGAGCGCGGCTGGGACGGCGCGCTCGTGAAGAACCCGAACTGCTCGACCATCACGATGGTCCCGACGCTCGCCGCGCTCGACCAGTTCGGCCTCGAACGCGTCGACGTCACGACCCTCCAAGCCGTCTCCGGCGCGGGCTACGACGGCGTCACCTCGATGGAGATTATCGACAACGCCATCCCGCACATCGGCGGCGAAGACGAGAAGATGGAGACGGAGTCCCGCAAGCTTCTGGGCTCGTTCGACGGCGCGGAGGTCGCGCTCCACGGCGCGGAGGTCAACGCCTCGTGTAACCGCATTCCGACGCTCGACGGCCACCTCGAAAGCGTCTTCGCGGACCTCGCCGACGACGCCTCCCCCGAGGACGTCGCCGCCGCGATGCGCGAGTACCCCGGCGTCGACCTCCCGAGCGCGCCCGAACAGCTCATCCACGTCTTCGAGGACGAGTTCCGCCCGCAGCCCCGCCTCGACCGCGACCGCGGCGACGGGATGCAGATTTCGGCCGGCGGCATCCAGTCGACCGACCACGGCGTGAAGTACAACTGCCTCGCGCACAACACGATTCGCGGCGCGGCCGGCGCGTCGGTCCTCAACGGCGAACTGCTCGCCCAAGAGGGCTGGATTTAGGCTCTCCTCGCCCGTCGGCGTCGCTTCCGGGCCGGCGCTCGGCGTCGCCGCCGACGCCGTTCCCGCTCGAATTAGACAGCGTTTTCCCCCGACGCCGACAGAGCGTGTCGCATGTCTCGTCGCGGCCTCGAAACGGGGCTCTCCGCCGGCCTGCTCGTCGCCGCGCTCGGCGGCGTCGCGTGGGCCACCGGCCAGCCGTTCGTCTTTCCGAGCCTCGGCCCCACGGCGTTCGCGCTGGCGTTTCGGCGGCGCGGCACGCGCCCCCGCTCGACTCGCATTGTCGGCGGCCACGCCGTCGGTGCCGTCGTCGGTTTCGCGGCCTACGCGCTCATCGCCTCCGGCGTGACGATTAGCCCGTCACTGTCGGTCGCATCGACGGACACGTTGCGGCTCGTCACGAGCGGTGCCATCTCGGTTGCCGCGACGAGTTGGGGGATGGTCGAACTCGACGCGGTCCACCCGCCGGCGTGCGCGACGACGCTCATCGTCTCGCTCGGCCTGCTCTCGACGCCGCAGTCGGTCGCGACCATCGTCGGGAGCGTCGTGATTCTCGTAGGGGCACATCAGGTGGCGGACGCGATGCTCACCGAGATGTACGGAGACGACCCCGCCGACATGGGCGCGAGGAGCTGAACTTCGGTCCTCGGAGCGGTACGCGAACCGGTAGATGCGGGAGAATGGGTGTGTGGTGGGTGACTGATTCCGTTCGCCACCCCGATGTGCCTCTGACAGCAGCAAATACTAACTCGTCACCGAGTTACTTATGAATTCTGTGAAACACGTTCGCACCGGGCGCGCTAGCGTCGCTCGCGCGTACTCGTGACAGTATCCGTACTCGGAGACGGTCCCCCTCGGCCGATATTCCGCGTCAAGAGACACCGGCGACGACAGGTATATGTGGCATGGTCTCAATTGACACGCTGTATCGCTATGAAGCCGTGCCACAGCTGTCAGGCGGTTATCGACGAGTACATCCTGGACAAAAAGCTCGAAGTGCTGCGCGACCTCACGGTTGACGACTTCAATCTGTGTGCGGACTGCACCACAGTCGTCGCCGATGCGTGCGTGGAATGCGGCGGTGGCGTCTATGTCCCGCGGGGCGAAACGACGGTCCCCGACTACTGTCCGGCGTGCCGCGCGGACCTCATCCGGCGGACGGGGAGCGACCCCGGCTGGACCTGCGATGCCGTCTCGACCTGAATAGCGGTTCTCGACCGATTTTTTGCGGCTGTTGCCCGTGAGTGACGAGGATTCGAGCTGTTGGTCTCGTAGTCGCTACGAGGTTTTTCTCCGACGAGAGCTGTTGTATGGCTGAAAAGGATATGGTCGAGTTCGTCGAGGAGTGGCAACGGAGCGCGTTTCTCGTCCTTGGTCCGGCGCTCGGCGGCGGCGTCTCCGCCGTGTTCGTCGGGCCGGTGCTGGCGTTTCTGGCGTTTTCGTATCTGTTCTACGGGAGAGGAGCGTCGGGTGGTGCGGTCGGCCGTCCCGTTGCCATCCGAGCCACTCAGTCGATACGTGAACGAACCACCACCGCACTCAGGTACTGCACCGCGAGGCGAGCGAAGCGAGCCCTCGCGGGACGTTTTTGGTCCAGCTTTTTGCGAGGAGACTGTCGCTCAGAGAGCGACAGTTGACGAAGTAAAAAGGTGGTATGGGACCGCTGAGATGAGACGCCCACATTCTGCGCCCCGCGATTCTTATTCATCGTCCACCTCCGCGTCTCCCTCGAGGTACGGTCTCCGCGATTGCATCCGGCGGAGCAGGTCAGGGTGATCGTAGTGCTGGCGAATTACCTCAGGAGTCGCGTTCGCTCTCTCCGATAGCACTTCAGGCGGCCACCCGCGATCTCGATGATCGGTGATCGCACCTGTCCTGACTCGGTGGGGTGATCGAGCGGACGGACAACGTGCTTCGCGGCCGTGTTGACGAGCTTCGCACTTGTTCACATCACGACCGTGTGGGCATGGCTTTCCGAACTCACAGGGCTGCGTGATGATGTTGAAAACCCGCCGGACAGCGCCCTTCGACATTCGATTCTCGCCTTTCTCAGTCGAGAACAGCGGCGCACGTCCCTCGTCATCGGTGACTGGAACTCGATTCACGCGAATGTACGCATCCAGTACTTCTGCAACTTCGTCAGAGATAGCGACTGGTCGCTGACCCTCGAACTTGTTCTTTAGCGGCGTGTTCTCACGATGCCGGAAGTATACGAACGGGGTTTCAACGTGATCAGTGATCTCCTCAAACTCCTCGTCGCCAATTTCTGGGTAGTGGCGAAGCCGGTCAAGGTCATCGTCATCGAGGAAGCAATCTCCAACGTCCAGCGCCCGAAGCGCACCCAGTCGAACAGTCGTGTGCCATGCGAGTGTGAACATCGCATGTTCACGAGAACTGTATCTGTACGTCGCAAGTGCCTCGAGAATTTCCTCCGCGCGGCCCGATGCAAGTTTCTCTTGGTTGACCCGCTCGTCCTTGAGGAGACTGGGTATCTCGATTGCTGCAACGAGGTTTTCGTCTACTGCGTTCAGATCGGAGCAGAACGAGAGGTAGCGTTTCAGCGTCCCGAATCGATTCTTCAGCGTGGAGGGTGAGAGATTCCGTGATCGGCACTCGGTGTCGAATGCGAAGACATCGCGGGTCGAAAGGTCGTTGAGGTTGGTAATCCCCTGTTCTTCGCACCACTCCACGAATTGCTTAATCCGGTAGTGGTAGCTCTGGACCGTCTCGTCGGCCTTCTCCGTACTCTGCCGAGTGAGCCACATCTCCATCGCGTCACGAGGAGACAGCTCCTCGAGGTCGTCGCTCATTCGGTATCCTCCTCGTTGAACTGAGCGCAGGACTCACAAACGCTGAGCTGAGAGACTGCGTCTAGCCCGGTTGCTTCCTCAGCGCGACAGATCTGGCAGGTGTACTCGTCGCGCTTATCAAACCGTGCTGCGTTGCTCTGGTTGCGGGGTTGTAGCCCCGTATTGGTAATTCCCGTCATGGTATACTGACGGAACTTTCCCACGGGCGGTGGTTCCAGCACCGTCCGTCGGACCTACAATAGTCATCACCAGCCGACAGCACGTCTCACAGTTCCGCATACTCACAAACACACCAATATTACATATATGTAACGCAGATACATTTGGGAGGTCAAATTAACACAGAAGTAATATTAGCCACACATACGACACGAGGTTACTAATGTGTGGGTAATGCGACAGTCGGCGACATGGATGACGCTTTGGGACGATAGGATTCTCGAATACATTCGAGCGGAAGGGTCAGGATCGCCTAAACAGTTGAAAGATAGCGGTTACATCCATATTTCCAAAGCTCAAATTTCTCGCCGTCTTCGGAAACTTGCGGAGCACGACATGCTCACGGGACTGGGTAATGGCGTCTATGTCATCTCAAGCAAAGGTGAGGAATATCTAGATGGGGAGTGGGACGCTGAGGCAGATCGTCCGGTAGCGACAGGTGGAGAAAACGGTGAAAACGGAAATGGAGAAACGCCTGCAGAATCTGAATCGTAGCAATATACCTGATGTCTACAATACGAAAGTCTGGAACGTGGCAATGTGCTCTCGATGATCGTATCCTTGAGGTTCTGCGGACAGAAGGGTTGAGTCCGCCAGAGTTGATTAGTCGGGAGATCACCGCTAATGTATCTCCTCGGCGTGTTCGTGAGCGGTGTCGCGTACTCGCACACGCAGGACTTGCATCGCCGATTGTTGATGAGGAGAACGCTGAGTTCTTCGAAATAACTGGGTGGGGTGAATTGTATCTTGATGGTAAAGTGAACGCGAGCTTGATGCAGCCACTTCCACGACCACGTCCGCCGGACAAGGTTAGGCCGCGCTTCTGGACAAGCCTTGTATAGGTGTGTTATTTGACACTATTGAGTAGGAGTGAACAATATGACCACCGACATCTTGAGGTGTCTGGAAGCTGTCTTTCCACTCACAATATATGCGGAAGATATCACCTACAGGACTAACAGGTGACAATTTATTAGCCTACTATAGGACTGCATTAAATACAAAAGATGAGCTTTTAGAGACACCTGCTGATGAAGATGTTATTCTAGATCTACGCGATGCCGACTGGCTCAATCCCGCATTTCTTGCACCGATTTCGGTGGTCTATCACCAATTGTTGGACCAAAATTCAAAAATGTGGGTCTGGAGACCTGACGATCGTATCAAAAGCTACCTTGATCATATCGGGTTCCCCTCTGGTGATCTGAACCCAGATACTAGCAGTTCAAACAGTTTGCCACTATACTTAATGGAGTCTGAGACTGATACTAAGTCTCCATCAAAAGTCGCCACTAAAATAAGGACATTGATAAAAAAGCACTTATATAACGAATTGGGTGGGAAAATAAATTCATTTCAATATCCTATTGGTGAAATCGTATCAAACATAGAAACACATTCTAAATATTCATACGCAACATTGCTGTCACAATATTATCCAAACAAAGGTTGTCTAGATATCTGTATCGTTGATGATGGTATTTCCATACCTGGCAACTTTGAAGATCATTCAATCTCTTTTGACGATGATTATGACGCTTTGAAAAAAGCATTCACCGAGCGACTCTCAACACGGCCGGATGACGAGAGACAGCAGGGATATGGTCTGTTCACGAGTACAAATATGATCTGTGAGGGGTTGAACGGTCAAGTAGTTCTCTCTTCTCGTAATGCGACTATGAACCGAATGGGATCCTCGATGAACCAGACCTTATTCAATTATAATTGGAGTGGTACCGTATTTGCTGCTCGGCTGAATACACCTTCTCCTGATTTTAATTACTTAGACTATGTGTGATTTCAACCACAAACGCTATGATTACTCTGCTTCCAGATAGCGGTAGTGAGTGCAAATGGTGCAAAAATACGTCGTTCAAGAGTCCTCGATTAACACGAGGAATCAAGCTGAAAGCATTGTCGATGAGGCCAAAGTGCAAGGTTCTAATAGATTAGATCTAAGTAATGTTGAGTTCTTGGCCCGCTCAGGTGGCGACGAACTCATCTACCAAGCGAAAAAACACGGCATTGAGTTAGTTGGTCAATCAGGTGATGTTGAAGGTATGCTTCGTGCAATTGAATCACGAAGAAGCCCACCTACCCCGTGATTGATGTCGTACTTTCCAGAATCTACTGATTTACATTGTAAAGCGCACAGAGAGAAACATATATTCTGATTGGTTATCGCAGTCTTTGCTAACAAGAACCTACAACAGGTTGGTTTCGTGGAGTGGCTGGATCGGTCCATCCTCTGGAACCGGGCGAACGACGTAGACGCCTTTGCCGAGTCGTTGGACGTGCATGTTTTGGTCCTCGCGGTCGTCCTCGTCTGCAGCGATGACGCCGTCGAGGACGAGATCGTCACGGTCGAGTGCAACAAGCGGAGTGCCGTCGTGGTTTCGGAGCTTTCGGAATACCATTGCTGACACCTCACCGGCCACCCAATCCTACTTAGTTCTATCTCCAAAGTCACCTATCACGAATACAGGCCGTGGTCGGTGTAGACCGTATAATTACTAGACCGCGTACACTTCAGGAAACGGCCACCACCACACACCCCCCTGGTGGCGTATAATTACTTACTATATGGTTCGATTTGGCGGGGTTCCGGTGGTGGTCGGTCCCCGGTGATGACTCAATTTCGGATGTTGGGGCGCTCGAGGAACTGCGAGATTGACGTGGGTCAAATATTTTGAAATATCACTTTCGCCCTTCACCAATTACTTATCCTATACTATCAATAAGAATTGATTATGTCTGATGACATTGAGCGTAGGTTGAGCGAGATTGAACGGCGACTTGACAAGCTAGAGAGATCTGTACAGCCAGACCGTGCGTTCGACTCTCTTGACCAACGTGTCGATGAGTTAGAAGATTCAGTTGATGGGAGACGAGGGCTAGAAAGTCGAGTTGATGATTTGGAAAGGACACTAAAAGAGATCAACAGGAAACTGTAAAATGCCAGTAAATACAGACTCAGACAGTTGGCAGTCAGGCGATGAACCTCCTCGTCTGGAAGTCAAAATCATTGATTTTCTCAAAGAGCACCCTGACGAAGCATTTCGGCTTCGTGAGATTGCGGACGAAGTAGTTGACACCAGTTGGTCTGAGGTAGAGAGATTCAATCGGAAACAAGACCAGCTTGAACGAGAGGAACTTGAGAAAGAATACCCACTAGACGAGGATCATCCATCTACACTTAGTGAATTTAGGCCGACAGACCGTCTCCAGGCAATATTAAGGCAACTGGAAGGGGTGGGCCTAGTTGAGACACGATTAGTAGATGTCGGCGCGTTTTCAGAAGCATATCTTCCCGATCTTGATGAAGTAATTGCTTATACGTATTCGACAACGTCTGATTGAAATCGGTTGATAAGTGGTTCCTTTCGCGTGCGTCAACTGGAGTAGCGGAGGCGGAGGGTTATTTTTTCTCAGTTGTGACGTTAGTCACACTCCCTAAGGGGGCTTTCCCATCCAGCGGGAGAGCACCCGATCGATCTCCTCGAGCACGACCGCTCACGGGGAATCGAGACTCCACCCGAAAACAGGGATCAGCCCAAAACCAGAGAGTAGTATATAAACGAAGGAACCGACCGAGAGCGTTGCCACTCAGACGGCCACCGGCTACAGGTGTTTCCGAGCGACTGTGTTCTGCACGGGACCGTACGCCCGGTCATAGGTCACAATCGCGTTGAGGAATCGCCGCGAGTCGAGCCCGGCGTCACACCACGCGCTGTATCCCTCCTCGAGCACGTCGGGAAGGTACTCGCCGGTCGCCGTGGAGTTCTTCGACTGAGTGAGCACCGTCCGGATGCGAATCCGAACGCGGTCGTCACGATCGTCCATCCCGGCGACAACTTCCGCGCCGTATCGATTTAGCCAGTTCTGCAATGCACGACCGGAGCGCTCCAGGTCGCGCGGGTCAACGTTCAGCACGCTCTCGATGCGACCGGCGACCGAGTCTACCACGTCGTCCGCGATGCTCACCAGCTCGCGCACTTCCTGCGCGATCTTCGAAGAAACCCACTTCACGACACCGCCGTCGTTCTCGAGGAGTCCTGAGAGACGTTGGAGAACGCGGTAGATCGTCGTGGAAGACCAACCGGTTCCGTCTTCGAGTTCACCGACTCTCGTGCCGCCGTCGGTGAGCGCCAAGTGCTCAAGCACGTCGTGGTCCGCGTCGGTGAGCCGCGAGAGTGTCCGCATGATGACCGAGTCCTGAGACGCTTCGATCTGTGGGGTCGGGTCATCCCACAGCGCAATCGTCCGACCGGACGCGACCGCGCTGAAGTGGTCGTCAGCGACGAACCACATTCCCGGTCGAGTCGGGATGTCCGCCCACGAAAGGACGTTCAGCAATTTCTCTTCCAGGTCGCCAACCAGATCGTGCCGGTCGTCCCACGCGACCGCCTGATCGCGGTTCAGGTTCTTCTTGTACAGCGCGCCGAGTTTCGGGTGGTACAGCGGGTCACCGTCCGAACTTTCACGGACGTACTGCGGGTGGTAGTGCTTCAGCTGAAGCCCTCGAGGACGGTGCTGGCTGTTCGGGAAGAGATCAGCAATAGCCGACCGATCGAGCCGGAGCTGGTGGTTGTAGCCGACCACGTCCTCGTTGTTCGAATCGTAGACGACGTGCGAACCCTCGATATCGGCCGAGAGCATGAAGAGACGCATGAAGACGCCGTCGCGCCTGACCAGCTTCTTCGCCTGATCGCGGTCGATTCTCAGATACCGCTCGTGCTGGGTTATCGTCGAGAACTTGTGTGGCTCTTCAGCGAAGTACTTGCGCGACCAGTCGAAGCCGACTTTCTCGCAGACTCGGCGCATCACCCACTTGAACACGTGCGGTATCTCGTCTAACTCGAGGTTGACGACGTTCTGTAGTTTGACGTTTGTCGCGGGTCCCAACGTCGCAGGGACGCTGTCAGGACGGTTCTCGTCGGACCACGCGAGTCGCGGCTGTACACAGACCGGAAGCTTCCGCTCACCCTCGCCGTAGGCGTTGATGTCGTACTCGAGAAGCGAGTTTACCGTGTCTGCCTCGCGCGGAGACAGACCCGACTGGTGAAACCCCATCGACACCTCCCACGTCTCGGTTCCGTCCTCCTCGAGGCGGGGAACCTCCACTTCGACTTTCGAGATACCTCCGTCGATGTGGTTGTACAGCTGGCGGACTGCCCAGTACGGTGACGAACCGTATTCGCCGTAGAGGAGATCACCGCGCGTCTCGTGGGGCGCGCTTGCGACGGAACTCACCGCCGGTCCTCCTCCGCGAGATCGCGGCCGCAGTACTCACAGCGGAAGATGCAGTCGCTGTCGCGGCTGCAGGACGGACAGCGAACCGTCATTGCCACCGCTCCGGGTTACCGCCGTGCCGACCGGGAGCACCGTCCCACGGGTCCGGAATCGGAACGTCGAGACCGCCCGCAGAACCGCGCTGTAAGCGAACCAGCGTATCGCACTCGTGACAGCGGTGCGCGCGGTCCTCGCGGTCACCGTAGACGCGGCGGAAGTCGCGGGTGACGTGTGACCCGCAGTTGAGGCAACTGCTCTTTCGGCTCTCCGAGCCGAGCAGCATCATGCCGACCACCTCCCGGCGAAAATGCCGATAAGGGGTGACTTAAAGAGCGAGTTATATCCGTAGAGATTTTCTATGAATTTTGGAAGTACAGAGCTTGTACTACCAGTAATTTTAACCCACGATAGTAAGAAGTGGGACCGCTGAGATGAGACGCCCACATTCTGCGCCCCGCGATTCTTATTCATCGTCCACCTCCGCGTCTCCCTCGAGGTACGGTCTCCGCGATTGCATCCGGCGGAGCAGGTCAGGGTGATCGTAGTGCTGGCGAATTACCTCAGGAGTCGCGTTCGCTCTCTCCGATAGCACTTCAGGCGGCCACCCGCGATCTCGATGATCGGTGATCGCACCTGTCCTGACTCGGTGGGGTGATCGAGCGGACGGACAACGTGCTTCGCGGCCGTGTTGACGAGCTTCGCACTTGTTCACATCACGACCGTGTGGGCATGGCTTTCCGAACTCACAGGGCTGCGTGATGATGTTGAAAACCCGCCGGACAGCGCCCTTCGACATTCGATTCTCGCCTTTCTCAGTCGAGAACAGCGGCGCACGTCCCTCGTCATCGGTGACTGGAACTCGATTCACGCGAATGTACGCATCCAGTACTTCTGCAACTTCGTCAGAGATAGCGACTGGTCGCTGACCCTCGAACTTGTTCTTTAGCGGCGTGTTCTCACGATGCCGGAAGTATACGAACGGGGTTTCAACGTGATCAGTGATCTCCTCAAACTCCTCGTCGCCAATTTCTGGGTAGTGGCGAAGCCGGTCAAGGTCATCGTCATCGAGGAAGCAATCTCCAACGTCCAGCGCCCGAAGCGCACCCAGTCGAACAGTCGTGTGCCATGCGAGTGTGAACATCGCATGTTCACGAGAACTGTATCTGTACGTCGCAAGTGCCTCGAGAATTTCCTCCGCGCGGCCCGATGCAAGTTTCTCTTGGTTGACCCGCTCGTCCTTGAGGGGACTGGGTATCTCGATTGCTGCAACGAGGTTTTCGTCTACTGCGTTCAGATCGGAGCAGAACGAGAGGTAGCGTTTCAGCGTCCCGAATCGATTCTTCAGCGTGGAGGGTGAGAGATTCCGTGATCGGCACTCGGTGTCGAATGCGAAGACATCGCGGGTCGAAAGGTCGTTGAGGTTGGTAATCCCCTGTTCTTCGCACCACTCCACGAATTGCTTAATCCGGTAGTGGTAGCTCTGGACCGTCTCGTCGGCCTTCTCCGTACTCTGCCGAGTGAGCCACATCTCCATCGCGTCACGAGGAGACAGCTCCTCGAGGTCGTCGCTCATTCGGTATCCTCCTCGTTGAACTGAGCGCAGGACTCACAAACGCTGAGCTGAGAGACTGCGTCTAGCCCGGTTGCTTCCTCAGCGCGACAGATCTGGCAGGTGTACTCGTCGCGCTTATCAAACCGTGCTGCGTTGCTCTGGTTGCGGGGTTGTAGCCCCGTATTGGTAATTCCCGTCATGGTATACTGACGGAACTTTCCCACGGGCGGTGGTTCCAGCACCGTCCGTCGGACCTACAATAGTCATCACCAGCCGACAGCACGTCTCACAGTTCCGCATACTCACAAACACACCAATATTACATATATGTAACGCAGATACATTTGGGAGGTCAAATTAACACAGAAGTAATATTAGCCACACATACGACACGAGGTTACTAATGTGTGGGTAATGCGACAGTCGGCGACATGGATGACGCTTTGGGACGATAGGATTCTCGAATACATTCGAGCGGAAGGGTCAGGATCGCCTAAACAGTTGAAAGATAGCGGTTACATCCATATTTCCAAAGCTCAAATTTCTCGCCGTCTTCGGAAACTTGCGGAGCACGACATGCTCACGGGACTGGGTAATGGCGTCTATGTCATCTCAAGCAAAGGTGAGGAATATCTAGATGGGGAGTGGGACGCTGAGGCAGATCGTCCGGTAGCGACAGGTGGAGAAAACGGTGAAAACGGAAATGGAGAAACGCCTGCAGAATCTGAATCGTAGCAATATACCTGATGTCTACAATACGAAAGTCTGGAACGTGGCAATGTGCTCTCGATGATCGTATCCTTGAGGTTCTGCGGACAGAAGGGTTGAGTCCGCCAGAGTTGATTAGTCGGGAGATCACCGCTAATGTATCTCCTCGGCGTGTTCGTGAGCGGTGTCGCGTACTCGCACACGCAGGACTTGCATCGCCGATTGTTGATGAGGAGAACGCTGAGTTCTTCGAAATAACTGGGTGGGGTGAATTGTATCTTGATGGTAAAGTGAACGCGAGCTTGATGCAGCCACTTCCACGACCACGTCCGCCGGACAAGGTTAGGCCGCGCTTCTGGACAAGCCTTGTATAGGTGTGTTATTTGACACTATTGAGTAGGAGTGAACAATATGACCACCGACATCTTGAGGTGTCTGGAAGCTGTCTTTCCACTCACAATATATGCGGAAGATATCACCTACAGGACTAACAGGTGACAATTTATTAGCCTACTATAGGACTGCATTAAATACAAAAGATGAGCTTTTAGAGACACCTGCTGATGAAGATGTTATTCTAGATCTACGCGATGCCGACTGGCTCAATCCCGCATTTCTTGCACCGATTTCGGTGGTCTATCACCAATTGTTGGACCAAAATTCAAAAATGTGGGTCTGGAGACCTGACGATCGTATCAAAAGCTACCTTGATCATATCGGGTTCCCCTCTGGTGATCTGAACCCAGATACTAGCAGTTCAAACAGTTTGCCACTATACTTAATGGAGTCTGAGACTGATACTAAGTCTCCATCAAAAGTCGCCACTAAAATAAGGACATTGATAAAAAAGCACTTATATAACGAATTGGGTGGGAAAATAAATTCATTTCAATATCCTATTGGTGAAATCGTATCAAACATAGAAACACATTCTAAATATTCATACGCAACATTGCTGTCACAATATTATCCAAACAAAGGTTGTCTAGATATCTGTATCGTTGATGATGGTATTTCCATACCTGGCAACTTTGAAGATCATTCAATCTCTTTTGACGATGATTATGACGCTTTGAAAAAAGCATTCACCGAGCGACTCTCAACACGGCCGGATGACGAGAGACAGCAGGGATATGGTCTGTTCACGAGTACAAATATGATCTGTGAGGGGTTGAACGGTCAAGTAGTTCTCTCTTCTCGTAATGCGACTATGAACCGAATGGGATCCTCGATGAACCAGACCTTATTCAATTATAATTGGAGTGGTACCGTATTTGCTGCTCGGCTGAATACACCTTCTCCTGATTTTAATTACTTAGACTATGTGTGATTTCAACCACAAACGCTATGATTACTCTGCTTCCAGATAGCGGTAGTGAGTGCAAATGGTGCAAAAATACGTCGTTCAAGAGTCCTCGATTAACACGAGGAATCAAGCTGAAAGCATTGTCGATGAGGCCAAAGTGCAAGGTTCTAATAGATTAGATCTAAGTAATGTTGAGTTCTTGGCCCGCTCAGGTGGCGACGAACTCATCTACCAAGCGAAAAAACACGGCATTGAGTTAGTTGGTCAATCAGGTGATGTTGAAGGTATGCTTCGTGCAATTGAATCACGAAGAAGCCCACCTACCCCGTGATTGATGTCGTACTTTCCAGAATCTACTGATTTACATTGTAAAGCGCACAGAGAGAAACATATATTCTGATTGGTTATCGCAGTCTTTGCTAACAAGAACCTACAACAGGTTGGTTTCGTGGAGTGGCTGGATCGGTCCATCCTCTGGAACCGGGCGAACGACGTAGACGCCTTTGCCGAGTCGTTGGACGTGCATGTTTTGGTCCTCGCGGTCGTCCTCGTCTGCAGCGATGACGCCGTCGAGGACGAGATCGTCACGGTCGAGTGCAACAAGCGGAGTGCCGTCGTGGTTTCGGAGCTTTCGGAATACCATTGCTGACACCTCACCGGCCACCCAATCCTACTTAGTTCTATCTCCAAAGTCACCTATCACGAATACAGGCCGTGGTCGGTGTAGACCGTATAATTACTAGACCGCGTACACTTCAGGAAACGGCCACCACCACACACCCCCCTGGTGGCGTATAATTACTTACTATATGGTTCGATTTGGCGGGGTTCCGGTGGTGGTCGGTCCCCGGTGATGACTCAATTTCGGATGTTGGGGCGCTCGAGGAACTGCGAGATTGACGTGGGTCAAATATTTTGAAATATCACTTTCGCCCTTCACCAATTACTTATCCTATACTATCAATAAGAATTGATTATGTCTGATGACATTGAGCGTAGGTTGAGCGAGATTGAACGGCGACTTGACAAGCTAGAGAGATCTGTACAGCCAGACCGTGCGTTCGACTCTCTTGACCAACGTGTCGATGAGTTAGAAGATTCAGTTGATGGGAGACGAGGGCTAGAAAGTCGAGTTGATGATTTGGAAAGGACACTAAAAGAGATCAACAGGAAACTGTAAAATGCCAGTAAATACAGACTCAGACAGTTGGCAGTCAGGCGATGAACCTCCTCGTCTGGAAGTCAAAATCATTGATTTTCTCAAAGAGCACCCTGACGAAGCATTTCGGCTTCGTGAGATTGCGGACGAAGTAGTTGACACCAGTTGGTCTGAGGTAGAGAGATTCAATCGGAAACAAGACCAGCTTGAACGAGAGGAACTTGAGAAAGAATACCCACTAGACGAGGATCATCCATCTACACTTAGTGAATTTAGGCCGACAGACCGTCTCCAGGCAATATTAAGGCAACTGGAAGGGGTGGGCCTAGTTGAGACACGATTAGTAGATGTCGGCGCGTTTTCAGAAGCATATCTTCCCGATCTTGATGAAGTAATTGCTTATACGTATTCGACAACGTCTGATTGAAATCGGTTGATAAGTGGTTCCTTTCGCGTGCGTCAACTGGAGTAGCGGAGGCGGAGGGTTATTTTTTCTCAGTTGTGACGTTAGTCACACTCCCTAAGGGGGCTTTCCCATCCAGCGGGAGAGCACCCGATCGATCTCCTCGAGCACGACCGCTCACGGGGAATCGAGACTCCACCCGAAAACAGGGATCAGCCCAAAACCAGAGAGTAGTATATAAACGAAGGAACCGACCGAGAGCGTTGCCACTCAGACGGCCACCGGCTACAGGTGTTTCCGAGCGACTGTGTTCTGCACGGGACCGTACGCCCGGTCATAGGTCACAATCGCGTTGAGGAATCGCCGCGAGTCGAGCCCGGCGTCACACCACGCGCTGTATCCCTCCTCGAGCACGTCGGGAAGGTACTCGCCGGTCGCCGTGGAGTTCTTCGACTGAGTGAGCACCGTCCGGATGCGAATCCGAACGCGGTCGTCACGATCGTCCATCCCGGCGACAACTTCCGCGCCGTATCGATTTAGCCAGTTCTGCAATGCACGACCGGAGCGCTCCAGGTCGCGCGGGTCAACGTTCAGCACGCTCTCGATGCGACCGGCGACCGAGTCTACCACGTCGTCCGCGATGCTCACCAGCTCGCGCACTTCCTGCGCGATCTTCGAAGAAACCCACTTCACGACACCGCCGTCGTTCTCGAGGAGTCCTGAGAGACGTTGGAGAACGCGGTAGATCGTCGTGGAAGACCAACCGGTTCCGTCTTCGAGTTCACCGACTCTCGTGCCGCCGTCGGTGAGCGCCAAGTGCTCAAGCACGTCGTGGTCCGCGTCGGTGAGCCGCGAGAGTGTCCGCATGATGACCGAGTCCTGAGACGCTTCGATCTGTGGGGTCGGGTCATCCCACAGCGCAATCGTCCGACCGGACGCGACCGCGCTGAAGTGGTCGTCAGCGACGAACCACATTCCCGGTCGAGTCGGGATGTCCGCCCACGAAAGGACGTTCAGCAATTTCTCTTCCAGGTCGCCAACCAGATCGTGCCGGTCGTCCCACGCGACCGCCTGATCGCGGTTCAGGTTCTTCTTGTACAGCGCGCCGAGTTTCGGGTGGTACAGCGGGTCACCGTCCGAACTTTCACGGACGTACTGCGGGTGGTAGTGCTTCAGCTGAAGCCCTCGAGGACGGTGCTGGCTGTTCGGGAAGAGATCAGCAATAGCCGACCGATCGAGCCGGAGCTGGTGGTTGTAGCCGACCACGTCCTCGTTGTTCGAATCGTAGACGACGTGCGAACCCTCGATATCGGCCGAGAGCATGAAGAGACGCATGAAGACGCCGTCGCGCCTGACCAGCTTCTTCGCCTGATCGCGGTCGATTCTCAGATACCGCTCGTGCTGGGTTATCGTCGAGAACTTGTGTGGCTCTTCAGCGAAGTACTTGCGCGACCAGTCGAAGCCGACTTTCTCGCAGACTCGGCGCATCACCCACTTGAACACGTGCGGTATCTCGTCTAACTCGAGGTTGACGACGTTCTGTAGTTTGACGTTTGTCGCGGGTCCCAACGTCGCAGGGACGCTGTCAGGACGGTTCTCGTCGGACCACGCGAGTCGCGGCTGTACACAGACCGGAAGCTTCCGCTCACCCTCGCCGTAGGCGTTGATGTCGTACTCGAGAAGCGAGTTTACCGTGTCTGCCTCGCGCGGAGACAGACCCGACTGGTGAAACCCCATCGACACCTCCCACGTCTCGGTTCCGTCCTCCTCGAGGCGGGGAACCTCCACTTCGACTTTCGAGATACCTCCGTCGATGTGGTTGTACAGCTGGCGGACTGCCCAGTACGGTGACGAACCGTATTCGCCGTAGAGGAGATCACCGCGCGTCTCGTGGGGCGCGCTTGCGACGGAACTCACCGCCGGTCCTCCTCCGCGAGATCGCGGCCGCAGTACTCACAGCGGAAGATGCAGTCGCTGTCGCGGCTGCAGGACGGACAGCGAACCGTCATTGCCACCGCTCCGGGTTACCGCCGTGCCGACCGGGAGCACCGTCCCACGGGTCCGGAATCGGAACGTCGAGACCGCCCGCAGAACCGCGCTGTAAGCGAACCAGCGTATCGCACTCGTGACAGCGGTGCGCGCGGTCCTCGCGGTCACCGTAGACGCGGCGGAAGTCGCGGGTGACGTGTGACCCGCAGTTGAGGCAACTGCTCTTTCGGCTCTCCGAGCCGAGCAGCATCATGCCGACCACCTCCCGGCGAAAATGCCGATAAGGGGTGACTTAAAGAGCGAGTTATATCCGTAGAGATTTTCTATGAATTTTGGAAGTACAGAGCTTGTACTACCAGTAATTTTAACCCACGATAGTAAGAAGTGGGACCGCTGAGAGTCGAACTCAGGTCCTACCGACCCCATCGGCAGAGGATACCACTACCCCACGGTCCCGGGGTGCATTCAAACCGATGCGTGTCTCGCGGTTAAGCCCTTCGTTTCGTCGCGGCGACGCGAGGCGCTGGCGTGCCACGGTATCGCACCGTCGTCGTGCGGTTCGAACCCCTCCGGCTCGTCGACGCTGCCCCGCGAGTACGCTTTTGTCTCTCCGCGGGCAACAACGGTGTATGACTCTGCCCCTCCAGAGCCTCCCGCTCGGACTCCTCCCGTTCGTCGCGATGCTCCTCGTCTTCGTCGCGTTGGGCGTCGCGGCCGTTCGGTGGTGGTCGATACGCCGCGGGAGCGAGTCCGAACCGTCGGCGGACCGCTCCGAGGAGTCGCACGGCTACCCGCTGGCGTCGTGGCGCTACGTCTACGACCTCGACAAATCGGACGCCAAACGGGAGGTCGCGTCGGTCAACGAGCAGGCGGAGACGCTCGCGGACGCGGACAAAAAGCGCCGGAGAAAGTAGTATCTCGCTTCAGACTAACACGGCTTCCAGCGAGACGACCTCGCCGGAGTCGGCGTCGGCGTGGCCGACGAGTTCGCCCAGACAGACGGCCGAACCGTCGTCGGTGAAACAGGCGACGAGGTCGCCGCGGGCGGCGTCGGCGTCGACGTCGAAGACGCCGGGGGCGTAGACGGGCGCGCCGTTGGCGACCTCGCGGGCCGCGCTGTTGGCGATGGTCACGGACGGGAGGTGCGACAGCGCTCGCTCGGCGGGCGAGACCACGTCGCGCAGCCACGACTCGTCGCCCTCCGCGGCGAACGCGAGGGCGTCTTTGAGGTCGTGGAGCGTCGCGAGGTCCGCGTCGTCGAAGGGGTCGGTCGCGGTCCGGCGCAGGTGGCCCATGTGGCCGCCGGTGCCGAGCGCGAGGCCGAGGTCGTGACACAGCTTGCGGATGTACGTGCCCGACTCACAGCGGATGCGCAGGAGCGCCTGCCTGTCTTTCACTTCGAGGAGGTCGAGGTCGTGGATTTCGCGGACGCGGAGGCGGCGCGAGACGGCGGACTTCCGCGGGGGCTTCTGGTAGAGCTTCGATTCGAACTCGGCGACGGTCGAGTCGATGTCGGCCGGCGCGGGGCCGTGGAGTTCGAGCACGGAGACGTACTCCTTCGAGCCTTCGAGGAACACCTGCGCCATGCGGGTCGCGTCGCCGAGGAGCGTGGGGAGACAGCCGGTCACCTTCGGGTCGAGCGTCCCCGAGTGGGCGGCGCGGTCGACGTCGGCCATGTCGCGGACCCAGCCGGTGACCTGGTGGGCCGACGGCCCCGGCGGCTTGTCGAGGTTGACGACGCCGAACGAGAGCAGGTCGGCGACGCTGCGGTGTTCGGGCGGGTCTCGGAGCATGGTCAGAAGTCGTAGCGGACGCCGTCGACCGGGTATTTGCCCTCGTCGGCCTCGGGATCGTAGGAATCGACCGCGGCGATGCAGACGGCGGTCACTTCGTCGGGACCCCAGCGGGCGGTGTTGAGCGCGATATCGTAGATAGAGAGGTCAGTGATGTCGATGTCGTAGTAGGCGTCGTACCGCTTGGCCTCGCTCGCCTCGCGGGTCGTCGTCTCCTCGCGGGCGATGTCCACGGGCTTGCCCTCGCGGTCGGCGATACGCTCGGCGCGGACGTC
Source organism: Haloferax sp. Atlit-109R (assembly GCF_003665865.1). Lineage (NCBI taxonomy): Archaea > Methanobacteriati > Methanobacteriota > Halobacteria > Halobacteriales > Haloferacaceae > Haloferax > Haloferax sp. Atlit-109R. Next base: position 382,341 of record NZ_QPLO01000002.1, on the reverse strand, counting down.
CACGGGGGCGTCGAGCCAGAAACGGAGGTCTGCGGCGTCGCCGGCGAGCCAGCCGGCGAGGCGAGATTCGAGGAGCACGTCGTCGCGGTCGAGCGCGATGTCGCGGAGGCGGCGGTCGAGGTCGCGGTCGATTTGGTCGTCCTCCTCGGCGAGTTTGTTGAACTCGACGGCGGTCATGTCGCGCTCGGCGGCGAGCTCGCGGAAGATGTCCCCGCCGCTTATGTGTTCGAGGTCGAACGCCTCGGCGAGCGCGGCGGCGGTCGTACTCTTTCCGCTGCCCGGTGGTCCGGAGACGGTCAGTAACATATCCATGCTGGGTGCGGTCGGCTAAAAGGTGTTATCGTTGCCGACGACCCCTGCGGAGGGTTCTCACGGGTTCGGGCGGAGCCTCGCGGCGGCGCACCGAGGGAGCATCCGGCGGCTGATGCGCGGCTGGCGAGGGTCGGAACGGAGAGAGAAACGAGGTTGCCTCGAAGCGGGTCGATTCGACTCGAATCGCCCGGGTCGACTGTCGCCCAGTTGGCTTACGACGCCGACGGCGACATGTCGATGTTCAGGCTCTTGCGGATGATCTGGGTGAAGCCCATCGAGCAGAGGAAGTACCAGACAATCCACGCCTGCATCGGCCCGAGGACGCCCTGCTTCCACCCGACGGAGCCGACGAGCGGGAGCACGATGTTCTCGGTGACGATGTGCGGGTCGGAGCCGCCACCGACGCCGATGGCCCAGTACATCCAGAGGAACACCGGGATGGTGAGGAACATGATCCAGACCATCGGGCGGAACTGCTCTTTGAACATGCCCATCTGGTCGCCCATCGCCTCCATCTGCTCTTCTTGAATCTTTTCGAGCTCCGCGTCGTCGCCGCGCTCCTTGGCGTCCTTCTGTCGCTGTTGGATGTCCTTCATCCGCTCTTGGTACTTGCCCATCTTCTCCATGTCCATGAGGTTCGCCTGCAAGAGCGTGGAGTAGAGGCCGGTCGCGAGCGCGAGGACCATCACGACGGCGTAGAACGGGAGCATCTCGGCCAGCGGGCCGAGCGCCGCGTCCATCACGCCGCCGATGACGTTCCGAACCTCGGAGACGGAGTAGCCGAGGAACAGGCCGACGGTGACGACGGCCGCGCCCTTGTCGTACTTCGACCACGACGAGTCGCCGGTGTCGACGTCGGTCGACGAGGACGACGAGCCGCCGGAGCCGGACGTGTCGTCTTCGAGGCCGGCGCGGGTCTCCCCTGCGTCGGCGAGCCGGAACCCCTCGTCGCCGTCGACGAGGATACCCTTCTCGATGAGGCGACCCCACTGGCCGCTCGTGAGCTCGTCGCGGACGTCGGCCCACTCGACTTCTCCGTCGTCCGCCCGGTCGAGGACGGTTTCGACGGCGGCGCGCATGTCGGCGTCGGAGCCGACGAGGTCGCGCACCCGAGATTCGATTCGTGCCATTACCGGCTCTTTAGCAACCGGCTGTTATCAAGGTTTTACTCTGCGGACGACAGCGAGTGCGTCGGCGGCGACGCTGGCGCTCCCGTTTCGTCGGTGAAAAACGTCGCGCCGAACTGCGTCGATGAGGCGGTTCGCGCGTCGAGTCCGCGTTTACGCGTCGTCGACGACGGACTGGATGTCCTCGAAGACCTCGTCGGGGGTCTGTTCGCCGTCGACCTCGACGAGGACGCCCTCGTCGCGGTAGTGCTCGATGACCGGCTCGGTGTTCTCCTCGAACACCGACAGGCGCTCGCGGACGGTCTCTTCGGTGTCGTCGTCGCGCTGGACGAGTTCGCCGCCGCAGTCGTCGCAGACGCCCTCCTCTTCGGGCTGGTTGAACTTCACGTGGAAGTTCGTGCCGCAGTCGTCGCAGACGCGGCGGCCGGTGAGGCGCTCGACGAGTTCGGACTCGGCGACGTTCAGGTAGATGACCGCGTCGAGGTCGGTGATTTCGGTGAGGTACTCCGCCTGCGAGAGGTTCCGCGGGTAGCCGTCGAGGACGTAGCCGTCGGCGTCTTCCAGCGCGGCCTCGACGATTTCGTTGACGACCGCGTCGGGGACGAGTTCGCCCTTCTCCATGAACGAGCGGGGCGTCCCGTACTCGGTCTCCATGTCCTTGTTCGCGCGCAGCGCGTCGCCCGTGGTGACGTGTTCGACGCCGTAGGTCTCGGCGAGTCGCTTCGACTGTGTGCCCTTACCTGCGCCCGGCGCTCCGAGCAAGAGGATGCGCTTTGCCATATCTGACCCCATCCGGCGAGAGCATATAGTGTTGAAGATACGTACTGAGTTCTGCGACGACGATGGTCAGAGGAACAAGAAAATGTTGCTCCTTGTTCGTCGTCCTATCGCTCGCTCGGCCGCCTCACCGCAGTGTTCGGGGTATTTGTTGCCGATTTCGAAGACGGAAGCGACACGTTCAACGGCGCGGCCCTCGTGACTCCGGCAAATGCGCGATTCGTCCCTCATGCGCGACGCGCTCGGCGCGACCGCCGTCGAGCGCGCGTACAGACTGTGGTGTACGCTCGAACGCGGCTGGCGCGCGACCGCCCTCGGATTCGTCGTCGTGACCGTCCTCGCGGCGCTCGGGCCGTGAGCGCCGGGGAGGGTTCGGACGCCGGCGTCGCTCGGCTCGCGCGACTCGCTCCCGGCGTCGGCGTCCTCGTCGCCCTCGCGGGGGTGGCCACCCTCGTCGCCGGCTTCGTCCCCGGCGTCAACGCGCTCCTGCTCGGCGTGCTGTTCGGGGCCGCCGTCGCCAACACGGTCGGCGTCCCCGACTGGGCGCGCCCCGGCGTCGACACGCAGAAACTCCTCCTCGAAACGGGTATCGTCCTGCTCGGCGCTCGCATCGCCGTCGACGAACTCGTCGCCTCCGGCCCCGTGTTGGTCGCGCTCGTCGTGGTCACCGTCGCCGCGGGCGTGCTCCTCGTCGAGGCCGTCGCCGGGCGCGTGTTCGGCCTCGCCGACAAGACCGGGTCGCTCCTCGCCGCGGGCGCGAGCGTCTGCGGCGTCTCCGCGGCCACCGCCATCGCCGGCACCATCGACGCCGACGGCGAGTCGCTCGCCCACGTCGTCGCCGCGGTCCTCCTGTTCGACGCGCTCACGCTCGCCGCGTTCCCCATCGCCGGCGACCTGCTCCCGCTGTCCGGCCGCCAGTTCGGCATCTGGGCCGGCCTGAGCATGTTCAGCACCGGCCCCGTCACCGCGGCGGGCTTCGCCCACTCCGAGGTGGCGGGCCGCTGGGCGACCGTGACCAAACTCGCGCGCAACTCCATGCTCGGCTTCGTCGCCGTCGCCTACGCGGTCCGTTACGCCGGGCGCGCCGAGGAGGCCGCGACCGGCCTGCGCGCCGTCTTCGACGGGGTCCCGCGGTTCCTCGTCGGCTTCGTCGCCGTCGCCGCCGTCGCCAACCTCGGGCTGCTCTCGGACGCGACGCTCGCGACCGTCGGCACCGCCAGCGACGCCCTGTTCGCGCTCGCGTTCGTCGGCCTCGGCCTCGACGTTCGACTCGACGCGATGCGGCGGACGGGCGCGGCCCCGCTCGCCGTCCTCGGCGTGCAACTACTGACCGTCAGCGCGCTCGCGCTCGCCGCTGTCCTCGCGCTGTTCTGATGCGCCGGCGGCCGTCTCGGTCGCCGTCCGACTGACGCCGCACCCGCCCCGACGCGGGTCGCTTTTGTACCGCGCGGCTGTATCGACCCGCATGACTCGATTCGAGGCCGACACCGCCCGCGAGCGCCGGAAGCTCTTCGCCGACGCCGTGTCGGCGCACCGCGACCGCGGCAGCGCCTTTCTCACCATCGAAGCCGAGCGCCTCGACGACATCGACGGCGAGGGGCCCGGCCCGTGGATTCAGTTCGCCGACCAGACGTTCAACATGGACGTGACCGAAGCCGAACTCGACCGGCTCAAGGGACTGCTCTCGGAGTTCCCCGAGTTCCGCATCGACCAGTTGGAGAGCCCCGAGGAGGCCGAGGGGACGAACGTCCGCATCACCGCCCGCTCGGACGCCAACCGCCTCGCCGGCTTCGCGGACCGCGTCTTTCAGGCGGTCTACGGCCGCGACGAGGGCTACCGGGCGTGGGTCACCGCCGTCTGAGGCCTCCGTCTCTCCCGCGTCGATTCGCCCGACACCGTACCCCGGTTTGCGAACTTCTAAACCGATTGGCGCACAATCCCGGCACATGAATTCCCGACGGTCACGTTGTGAATCGGGCGCAGTCGTCCCCGCACAATCCCGTTCCGCCGGGCGGAACCGCTTTTGTCACACCACTCCCGTGGGTTCGACAGATGACTGAACACGTCGAACCGCTGTTCTCGCGTCCCCTGCTGCCGATTGCGAACGCGGACGACGCCGAGCTCACCTGCGCCGCGGCGTTCCCGCGCATCGCCGCGGCCGGCGGTCGGGCCTCCGTCGTCCACGTCATCGAGAAGGCGGGCGGCGCGCCGGACAAAGCCAGCGTCGAACAACGCGAGGAGGTCGCCGACGAACTGTTCGATGTCGCCCGCCGCGCCGCGGACGACGCCGGCATCGACCTCCACACCGACCTCCGGTTTGCGACCGATGTCGGCGACGCCATCCTCGAAGCCGCCGCCGAGGCCGACGCAACGGCAATCGTCTTCACCCCGCGCGGCGGTCGCTCGTGGTGGGACCTGTTTTCGGGCGCGGTCCGCGACCAACTGGTCCGGCACAGCGACCGCCCCGTGGTCGTTTTGCCGGCCGGAGCGGACGACGACGGCGACGCCGGGGGTGAAACATGACCGACGAGGAACTCGCCAAAGACCTCGGACCCGTCGCCGCGCTCACCATCGGCGTCGGAACGATGATCGGTGCGGGCATCTTCGTCCTCCCCCGCGAGGCGTACGGCATCGCCGGCCCGGCCGTCGCGCTCTCGTTCGTCGTCGGCGGCGTCATCTCGCTTTTCACGGCGCTGTCGGCGTCCGAACTCGGCACCGCGATGCCGAAAGCCGGCGGGAGCTACTACTACGTCAACCACGCCCTCGGCCCGCTTTTCGGCTCCATCGCGGGCATGGGAAACTGGATGGGGCTGGCGTTCGCCTCGGCGTTCTACGTCATCGGCTTCGGTGACTTCCTCGTCAGCGTCGTGTCGATACCGGCGGTGAGTCTCGGCGTCGTCTCCCTGTCTGCGGTGCAGGTGGCCGCGATACTCGCCGGCCTCCTGTTCATCGGCGTCAACTACGTCGGCGCGAAGGAGACCGGCGCGCTCCAGGTCGTCATCGTCATCACGCTCGTCGTCATCCTGACCGCCTTCTCGATACTCGGCTTCCTCGAAGCCGACCTCACGACGCTCCGCCCGTTCGCGCCGAGCGAACTCGGCGGCTACGGCGCGGTGCTCCCCGGCACGGCGCTCGTCTTCGTCTCCTTCCTCGGCTTCGCGAAAATCACAACCGTCGCCGAGGAGATAAAGAACCCCGGCCGCAACCTCCCGCTCGCGGTCGTCGGCTCGGTCGTCATCGTCACGACGATGTACGCCATCCTGATGATCGTCATGGCGTCGGTCAAGCCGTGGCAGGAGCTGTCGGCCGCCGGTGCCGACCCCGTCGTCGAGGTCGCGCAACTCTCGTTCGAGTCCGCGCTCGGCCTCGGCGGGCTCGGGGCGGGACTCATCATCTTCGGCGGCCTCCTCGCCACCGCGTCGAGCGCGAACGCCTCCATCCTCGCGTCGTCGCGCATCAACTTCGCCATGGGCCGCGACAAACTCGTCACGGCGTGGCTCAACGAGATTCACCCGCGGTTCGCGACGCCGTACCGCTCCATCGCGGTCACGGGCTTCATCATCGTCTTCTCGCTCGTCGCCGTCGACGACATCAAGGTGCTGGCGAAGGCCGGGAGCGCACTCCACCTCATCGTCTACGGGCTTCTCAACCTCGCGCTCATCGTGATGCGCGAGTCAGACGCGCCCGACTACGACCCCGAGTTCACGGTTCCGCTCTACCCGATTACGCCGATTCTCGGTGCGGTGTTCTCCTTCGGACTCATCGCCTTCCTCGACCCCATCGAAATCGGGCTGTCGGTGCTGTTCGTCGTCTTCGGTATCGTCTGGTACCTGTTCTACGCCCGCGAGCGCACCGACAAGCGGGGCATCCTCTCGCGGTACGTGCTCTCTCGGTCGAGCGAGATGCCCGACGCCGCGGTGTCGGCGGCCTCGACGGTCCAGCCCGACGGCGGCTACCGCGTCATGGTCCCGCTTTCGAACCCCGAAAGCGAGCGCGACCTCGTGTCGCTCGGCGGCGCGGTCGCCAAGGCAAACGGCGGGACGCTCGTCGGCGTCCATATCGTGAAAGTGCCGGACCAGACCGCCCTCGAATCGGCCCGCGAGGAGTACGACTTCGCCGAGGCCGACCGCCTGCTCGAACAGGCCCGCGTCGACGCCGACGAACTCGACGTGGACATCGAGACCCACACCGTCCTCTCCCACCGGTCGTTCGAGGAGGTGTTCGACGCGGCGGAGACGTACAACGCCGACCTCGTCGTCATGGGCTGGGGCCCCGACAGCCACGGGTCGCCCGGCCGCGCCGAGAGCGCGGTCGAGGAGATGACCAACGCGCTCCCCTACGACGTGTTGGTGCTGAAGGACCGCGGCTTCGACCCCTCGCACGTACTCGTGCCGACCGCCGGCGGCCCGGACTCCGACCTCTCGGCGTCCATCGCCTCGGTCCTCCGCGAGTTCTGCGACGCGGAAATCGAACTCCTGCACGTCGCCGACGACGCGGCCGAGGGCGAGCGTTTCCTCCGGGAGTGGGCCGACGAACGCGACCTCGGGGACGCCACGCTCACCGTCGAGACCGGCGACGTCGAGGCGGCCATCGAGTCCCACGCGACCGACGCGTCGCTGCTCGTCGTCGGCGCGACGGAACGCGGCCTCCTCTCGCGGCTCGTCGGCGGAACCGTCGTCATGGACGTCGTCGACGACGTGGAGTGTTCGGTGCTCATGGCCGAACAGAGTCGCGCTCGGAGTATCAGAAAGCGCCTGTTCGGGTAGTCCGCTCCGACCCGCTCCGACCCGCTCGCGCCCCGATCCGACTCGCCCCGTTCCGCACCCCTCTCACCGCCTTTCGCCGTCCCGTCAGCCCCGCGGAACCGACTCGCTTCTCGCGGACCGCGGACGACGGCGGTCGCCAGTCGCCGCGGTACATTTGTCTCTCGCCGCCGTAGCGAGGGGTATGGCGAAGCAATCGGGGCTGTCGTGGGACGACGTGGAGCTGTCCGTCGAGGCGACGAGCCGCCGCATCGACGCGGGCGAAGTCACGCTCCACGCGGTCGAAGCCGGGCCGGAAGACGGCGAACTCGTCGTCCTCCTCCACGGCTTCCCGGAGTGTTGGTACGCGTGGGCGGACTACCTCCGCCCGCTCTCGGAGGCGGGCTACCGGGTCGTCGCGCTCGACCAGCGCGGCTACAACCTGAGCGACCGTCCCCCGGGCGTCGAGTGGTACAGCATCGACGAACTCGCCGGCGACGTGGTCGGCGTCGCGGACGCGCTCGGTCACGAGACGGCCCACGTCGTCGGCCACGACTGGGGGGGCGCGGTGGCGTGGTGGACCGCGCTGCACCACCCGGACCGGGTGCGCTCGCTCACCGCGATGAACCTCCCGCATCCGACGGTGCTCGCCCGACACCTCAGACGCGACCCGGGCCAACAGCTTCGGAGCTGGTACGTCCTGTTCTTCCAACTGCCGAAGCTCCCCGAGCTCGTCGCCCCCGTCGGCGACTGGGCCGTTTTGGAGCGGGCGATGACCGGCTCCGCGCTCCCCGGCACGTTCTCGGCGGCCGACCTCGACCGCTACCGCGCCGCGTGGTCGGTGCCCGGGGCCTACGGTTCGATGGTGGACTGGTACCGGGCGGTTGTCCGCGAGCGCCCGCGCCCCCGAGCCGAGACGGTCGAGGTGCCGACGCTCGTCGTCTGGGGAAACCGCGACCGGTTCCTCCGGCCGAAGATGGCGCGCGAGAGCCTCGCGTTCTGCGACGACGGCCACCTCAAGACGTTCGAGGAGGCGACCCACTGGGTCCACCACGAGGAGCCGGTCGCCGTCGCCCGCGCGGTCGTCGAACACCTCGACGACGCGTGGCGGACCCCGAACAACACCCCCGACGAGGCGGGCCACCGACCGGTCTGACCGCCGGAAGGCGATGTTTCTAAAGCGGCTATATTCTCCGCATCCTCGATGGAGCTATATAGGTCCATCGAGGGAACTTAGCGAGGTTCTTGTACGTCCGGCGTTCAGGTCGAACCGACGCGGGAGCAGTCCGGTGGTGGGACTTTCCATGCCCCTTCGAACCGTCTCCGCGTCTCTTCATGAGCAGGGACGGGGGACCGTCCCACCTTTCGACCGGCGAGCGACCGCGCCGACCAACCGGGCGAGCGCGACCCGCGTCGAGACCGAAACCGAGACCGAAACCGCAATCCGTCCCGGCCCCGCCGGCGACGGATGAGTACGTTCTTACTCGCGGCCCCCGGAGGACGCGTATGACCGACCTCGGAAAGGTCGACCGCGAGTTCTTCGACGAGTACATCTACCCGCGGTTGGGCGCGGCCCGCGACGACGTGGCGCTCGGCCCGACCCACGGCGTCGACTTCGGTCTCCTCGATATCGACGGCACCGCGGTCGCCATCGCGACCGACCCCGTCTCCGTGCTCCCCGCCCTCGGCTTCGAGCGCGCGGGCCGGTTCGCCATCGACATCGTCCTCTCGGACATCGCCGTCTCCGGGCTGGACCCCTCGCATCTCGCCGTCTCCTTTACGCTCCCGCCCGAGATGACCGACGACCAGTTCGCTGAACTCTGGGAAGCGATGCACGATGAGGCCGACGACCTCGGCGTCAGCATCGTCACCGGCCACACCGCCCGCTACGCCGACTGTTCGTACCCGTGGGTCGGCGGCGCGACCGCCCTCGCCGTCGGTGACCACGACGACGTGGTCCGCCCGGACGGCGCGAACCCCGGCGACGACGTGCTCGTGACGAAGGGGCCGGGCGTCGAGGCCACCGGCCTCCTGACGACGCTGTTTCCCGACGCCTTTTCCGACCTCGACGCCGACGTGCTCGCCGCGGCGCAGGACCGACTCGACGAGACCGACGCCGTCCGCGACGCGATGACCGTCTCGGCCGCCGGCGGCCGCGGCGTCCACGCCATGCACGACGCCACCGAGTGCGGCGTCCACGGCGCGCTCAACGAAGTCGCCGGGAGCGCCGGCGTCCAACTCGAAATCGACGAGTCGAGCGTCCCGTTCCGTCCCGGCGTCCGCGAGACCTGCGAGTACCTCGGCATCGACCCGTGGCGCTCGACCACCGCCGGGTCGCTCGTCGTCGCCACGGACCCCTCGGTCACGGACGACGTGGTCGCCGCGCTCGACGCCCGCGGCACCCCCGTCGGCGTCGCCGGCACCGTCGTCGCGGGCGAGGGCGTCGTCGTCGACGGCGAGCGCATCGAACACCCCGACGTGGACCCCTCGTGGGCCGCCTACGACCGACTCGCCCGCGAGGCCGACGAGTCGGACGCCGACGAATAAGGGGCGCCGCCTCGGCCCTCGCACTACTTGTCGCGCGGGCGCTTCAGGTCGCGTATGACTGACTCCGGCGACCCCGACGACCCCAGCGACTCCAGCGACCCCGCCGTCGACGCCGCCCGCGAGATGGACGCGGCGGACTCGCTTTCGGACCTCCGCGACCGCTTTTTCGTCCCCGAGGGCGAACTGTATCTGGACGGCAACTCGCTCGGCCCGCTCTCGGTCGACGCGGAGGCGGCGCTCGACCGCGTCGTCGACGAGTGGCGCGACCTCGCCATCCGCGGGTGGACCGACGCCGACCCCGAGTGGTTCAGCTACGGCGAGCGACTGGGCGACCGACTCGCCCCGCTCGTCGGCGCAAAGCCCGAGGAGGTCGTCGTCGCCAACTCCACGACGGTCAACATCCACGCGCTCGTCGGGACGTTCTACGACCCCGCCCGCGGCGAGAAAATCGTCGTCGACGACCTCGACTTCCCGACGGACCACTACGCGATTCGCGCGCAACTCCGGGCGGCCGGCCGCGACCCCGACGAGGCGCTCCGCGTGGTCGAGAGCCGCGACGGGCGGACCATCGAGACCGAGGACGTGCTCGACGCCGTCGACGACGACGTGGGGATGGTGTTTCTCCCCTCGGTCCTCTACCGGAGCGGTCAGCTGTTCGACATCGAGACGCTCACCGAGGCGGCGCACGAGGCCGGCGCGCTGGCCGGCTTCGACCTCGCGCACTCGGTCGGCGCGGTCCCCCACAGCCTCTCCGAGGTCGACGTTGACTTCGCCGTCTGGTGTCACTACAAGTATCTCAACGCCGGCCCCGGCTCCATCGCCGGCCTCTACGTCAACGAGCGGCACTTCGGCGTCACGCCCGCGCTCGCCGGCTGGTGGGGCAACGACAAGGAGACGCAGTTCGACATGGCGATGACCTACCAGCCGGCGCAGTCGGCCGGCGCGTTCCAGTCCGGGACGGTCCCGGTTTTGTCCGCGGCCCCCCTCGACGGCGCGCTCGACATCGTCGAGGACGCCGGCGGCGTGGGGGCGCTCCGCGAGAAGTCGCTGGCGCTCACGGACTACCTCATCGACCTCGTGGACGAGCGACTGCCCGAGTTCGAGGTCGGCACGCCGCGTGACCCCGCGGCCCGCGGCGGCCACGTCGCGGTCGAACACCCCGAGGCCTACCGCGTCAGCCTCGCGCTCAAGGAGCGCGGCGTCGTCGTCGACTTCCGCCGGCCCAACGTCGTCCGCGTGGCTCCCGCGCCGGCGTACGTCGGCTTCGAGGACGTGTACCGGGCGGTCGAGCACTTCCGCGAGATTCTGGACGACGGGGAATACGAGGCGTTCGAGAGGCAGCGCGGCGGCGTGACGTGAGGGGCGCGCCGGCGGGGTGTCGGTCGCTTACCAGTCGATGACTTCCTTGTCGCGCCAGAACTTCCCCGAGGGCGCGCCGGGCTTGAACGTGGCGAGCCACGTCGGCGTCTCCGCGCCCTTCTCGACCGGCCGGGTGGCCTCCTCGCCGCCCATGTCGGTGCGGACCCAGCCGGGACACACCGAGTTGGCGATGAGGCCGTCGTCGCCGTACTGGCCGTCGAGGTAGGCCGTGAGGCCGTTGAGGCCGGTCTTCGAGATTCGATACGCGGGCGACCCGCCGGACTGCTCCTCACCGAGCGCGCCCATGCCCGAAGAGACGTTGACGACGCGGCCGCCGTCGGTCTGGAGGAGCAGGGGAACGGCGTGCTTGCACAGGAGCATCGGCCCGCGGAGGTTGACGCCGAGCGTGCGGTCGATTCGCTCGGTCGGTTCGGCGACGATGTCCTCGCCCTCGCCGCCGACGCCGGCGTTGTTGACGAGGACGTCGAGGCGGTTCTGGTCGGCGAAGATGCCGTCGACGACCTCCTCGATGTCGCCCTCTTGGGTCACGTCGAGGAGGACGCGTTCGGTGCCCTCGGGCGTCTCGTTCGTCACGCTTCGGGAGCCCGCGTACACCGTCGCGCCGCGGTCGCGGAGGTTGGCGGCTATCTGGCGGCCGATGCCGCGGTTCGCGCCGGTGACGAGCGCGACCTGTCCGTCGAGGTCGTCGTAGCGGTCGGGTTCCATGGCTGCGTCTGCGAACTGAGAAAGGATATTCTCACCGAAGCGTGTCGGGCGCGGGTCGAGCGCGGGCGACCGGTCGGAGGGTCGGCAGGTCACTCGGCGGCGACTGGCCGAGGACCGAGTCACTCGACGGCGACGGAGAGTTCGCGGAACTCGTCGCCGGTCCACTCGTGGGCGGACAGTCGGCCGTCGGGCGAGCAGATGAGATAGACGTAGCCCGGCCACGAGGCCCGTTCCCGGTCGGTCGCGCTCGGGACCGGGTCTGACTCGGGATGCGAGTGGTAGAAGCCGACCGCGTCGTCGCCGGCGGCCTCGACCGCTTCGAGAATCGAAACCGTCTCCTCGGGGTCGAGTTCGTAGGCGACCCGCGGCTCGGCGGCGACGTTCGAAACGGGGTGGACGGCGGTGACGGTGCGCGCGTCGCCGTCGCCGGCGAGGACGCCGCAGACCTCCGCGGGCGGGTCGCGGGCGGCACCCTCGCGGGCGTGCGAGAGCATCGCCGCTCGCGCGTCGGCTGCGAGCGAGAGCCTACTCGAAGTCACGGCGCATGGCGATTTCGAACCACGGGCAGAGACGCAGTTGGCGGTACCACTCGGGGTTGTCGTGGAGGTGCTCGTAGTCCGCCCAGAGCATGCCCGCGATTTCCTCTTCGTCGGGGTCGAGGGAGGTGTCTTCGAGCGTGACCTTCAGGACGGCACAGACCTCCCATTCGAGGCCGGCGCTCTCGTAGTAGCGCTTGTACTCGAACTTGTCCGTGACGCGGAGGTCGGAGTACTGGTCGGGGCTGATGCCGAGTTCCTCTTCGAGGCGCTCTCGGGTGGCTTCCTCTTGGGTCTGTCCCTCGACGGGGTGGGAGGCGACGGTGCCGTCCCAGGAGGTGTCCCACAGGCGCTTGTTGGGGGCGCGCTGGGCGAGGAGAATCTGGCCCTCCTCGTTGAACACGAGGCAGGTGAAGGCGCGGTGGCGGATGCCGTCGCCCGTGTGGGCGTCGAGTCGGTTGACCGTCCCCTCCGCGTTGTCGTCGGAGTCGACGGCGATGACGTCCTGCGCTGCGTTCTTGTGGAGTTCAGTAGCCTCGTCGGCCGCTGCGTTGCTCATGTGCCTTCCGTCGGAGTCGGGGGTCAACTAAGCTTCGATGCGAATCGCGGACCACGCGGCGGCGCGGCGTCAGCCGAGGCGCTCGTCGAGAATCAGGCGGGTTTTCGTGCTCTTCACGTCGTCGTGCTCGCGGGCGCGGGTGATGAGGTCGTTGACGGCGCGGGTGTCGGCGGCGTCGACGACGAGGACGATGTCCTCCTCGCCGGAGACCTGCCAGACGAAGTCCACGTCCTTCCAGTCGGCCATCAGCTCGGACACGTCGTTGGTGTCGACGTCGACCGCGACGGTCACCTCTATCATCGCCTTCAGGTTCCCCGTGCGGGTCGAAATCGTAAAGCGCTCGATGACGCCCTCCTCGACCAACCGCTCGACGCGGTTTCTGACGGTCCCCTCGGAGGTCCCGACCTCGGCCGCAATCTCCGTGTTGGGGGTCCGAGCGTCCCGTCGAAGGATATCGAGAATGCGTCGGTCAAGCTCGTCCATACACCACGTGCCCACCCCAGCGACTTACCGATTACGAATTTCGTAACTCGACTTCGAAAGTAACACTTATGCACCCGTGTTCCGTTCGTTTCTCGTAATGTCGGACGCCTATCTGGCGCTGGAAGACGGACGCGTGGTCGAAGCGCGTGGCCGTGTTCCGGGGCGCACACGCGGTGAACTGGTGTTCACAACCGCATATACGGGATACGAAGAGAGTCTGACCGACCCTTCGTACGAAGAACAAGTCCTCACCTTCTCGTACCCCCTCATCGGGAACTACGGCGTCCGAGCCGAGCGATTCGAGTCCGACCGGGTCCACCCTCGGGCGGCCGTCGCACGCGAGTTCACCGAGGAGGTCGTCGAGTGGCTCGCCGACGAGGGCGTCCCGGCGGTCGACCACCTCGACACGCGCGACCTCGTCACGTCCATCCGCGAGGAGGGTGCGATGAAGGTCGGAATCGCCGTCGGCGAGGACGTGACCCCCGAGGACGCGAAGGAGGAACTCGCACAGTGCAAGGGCATGAGCGAGCACGTCGACATCGGCGCGCAGGTCACCACGACCGAGCTCACCACGTTCGAGGGCGACGGCGACACCACCGTCGCGCTCGTCGACTGCGGCGCGAAGGGCTCCATCGTGGACTCACTCGTCGACCGCGGCGCGACGGTTCACGTGCTCCCCTACGACGCGGCCGCCGAGGACGTGTCCGCGCTCGACCCCGACGTGCTGTTCATCTCGAACGGCCCCGGCGACCCCGAGAACTACACCGCGACGCACGACCTCGTCGAGGAGTTCGCCGGCGAGGTCCCGCTGGCGGGCATCTGCCTCGGCCAGCAAATCGTCGCCAGCGCGCTCGGCGGCACCACGGAAAAGATGGCCTTCGGCCACCGCGGCGTCAACCAGCCCGTCCGCGACCTCCAGACCGGCAAGGTCGTCATGACGACCCAAAATCACGGCTACACCGTCGCCGACCCCGGCGACAAACTCGACGTGACGCAGGTCAACGTCAACGACGACACCGCCGAGGGCCTCGCCAGCGAGGAACTGAGCGTCATCACGCGCCAGTACCACCCCGAAGCCCACCCCGGCCCCCACGACTCGCTCGGCTTCTTCGACGACGTGCTCGCCATGGCGGGTACGGAGGGAAACGAGCATAAGCCCCGAGCCGTCGCCTCGGACTGACCACCGCGGCCGCGACTGCGACCGCGACCACAATCGCAACCGCGACTGACCCGATTCCAGACGCCCGGTCGACTGCACCACGACCGCCGGCGGCCGAACACCGCTTTTCGAATATCTCGCGCCGCGAGCGGGCGGTTCGTCGTTCCCCGCCGTGGTAGAAACTGTCAAACGGGTTCCCAGCGTACGCTCTGTGATGGACGACGTATCGCTCATCGAACGCGGCTTCGAGGAGTTCCCGGCGACGATTGCGCTCCTCGACAGCCGCGGCGACATCGTCTACACGAACCGGTCGTGGCGGGCGTTCGCCGACGCGAACGACTACGCGGGCGACCCCGATTCGACGGGTGTCAACTACCTTGCAGTGTGCGACGCGGCCCGCGAGACCGACGAAATCGCGGGCGTCGTCGCCGACGGCATCCGCGCGGTTCTCAGGGGTGACCGCGACCTCTTTACCGCCGAGTATCCGTGTCACTCGCCCGCAGTCTACCGGTGGTTCGCGCTCCGGGTCGTCCCGATAGACACGCCGAGGCACGGGAGCTTCGCGCTCGTCTCCCACTTCGACATCACCGACAGGCGGCTCGCGGAGCTGCAGGTCAACGAGAAAAACGAGCACCTCGCGGCGCTCGTCAGCGTGCTCGCCTCGGAACTCAAAGCCCAGCTCGCGTCGGCCACCGCGTCCGTCGAGCGACTCGCCGCGGTCGACGGCGACGCCGCGGTGACGCTCTCCGAAAGCCTCTCGCGCATCGATTCGCTCGTCGAGTGGGGCATCGCCGTCGCCGGGCAACCGAGCACGCTCGACCTCGGGGCGGTGGAGTTCCGCCCGCACGTCGCGCAAGCACGGGCCCTCGCGTCGCCCGATGGCGCGGACGACGCTTCGCTCCGGGTCGTCGGCGACGGGTCGCTCTCGGCCGACACCCACCTGTTCGGCCTGTTTCTGGTCGCGGTGCTCACGAACTGCTACGAGCGGAACGCGTCGTCCGGTTCGTCGTCCAGCGTCGTCGTCGGGACGACAGCCGACGGCTTCTACGTCGACGACGACGGCCCCCGCCCGTCACCGGAAGAGCTCGCGGCGGTGACCGCGGATTCGAACCAGCTGCTCGGCGTCGATTACGACGCCACGCATCTCTCGACGGCGCGGCGAATCGCTGACCTGCACGGCTGGCAGTTCGACGTGGGCGACTCGGAGCTCGGCGGGGCGCGCTTCGAAGTCCGCGGCGTCGACTGGAACTGACCGACGGTCGGCGGTCGACGGTCGTCGAAAGCGTGCACTTGCGCGCCCGTCAGGAGAGGTCGGCTTCCATGACGAACGTCGGCTCCTCGGCGAGGTCGCTCCGAGCGAGTGCGGCGTCGGTAATCCAGTCGATGCGCTCGGGGAACAGGACGCGCGTCCGGTCCGCGCCGACCGAAGCGGCGTCGCGTCGAATCGCGTCCAACAGCGACTCGCAGGCCGACGCGTCGTCCCACGCGGCGACCGCGTACTCGGCCCACGTCTCCTCGCCCTCGCCCTCGTCGTCGCGTTCGCGCGAGTAGGTCCGGTTGCGATAGGTGAATCCGGTCGCGCGGTCGTCCCCGACGACGAACAGTCGGTCGTCGGCCGCGGCGTCGTGGAGGCGGTCGCGGGTCAACTCGGAGAGCGCCCACGTCTCGACGGGGTCGAGCGCGAGCCCTGACAGCGCGGTTCGCGCCTCGCTCCCGGTCCAGTAGGTCCACGCGGCGTCGGCGTCGTCGCGGATGGCTGCCGCCGGGTCGGCGGTCGCGTCCGGGTCGGGCGTCGCCCAGCGGAACTCGATGCCGGGGTCGAACCCGACCGTGCGGGCGTTGGCGAGGCTCGGGACGTTCCACGAGTAGACCATGTTGCGGACACGCCGCGCGCCGCGCTCGCGCGCCCAGTCGAGAAGCGCGTGCGACAGTCGGGTCGCGAGACCCTGTTCGCGGTAGTCGGGCGCGACGCGCATACCCTGCGCCCACCCCTCGTACTCCGACAGCATGACGACCTGCGCGATGGCGGCCACGTCGTCGGAGGGCGTCTCCTCGCCCGTGTCGACGAGGAGCGTCGCCTGCGCTAACTCGCCGGGGGAAATCCAGTCGTGGTAGATGTCGGGGATGTAGTCCGACCCGCCGCGGTCGGCCCACGTGTCGCGGGTGAACGCGGCGACCGCGTCGTAGTCCTCGGGTCGGGCGGGTCGAATCTCCATCAGTTCACTCCCACGGGACCGAGCGCTGGGTCAGTTCGCCTTCGAGGTTCCGACCCATCGCGTCGGTCGGGTCCGCGACGTTGGCGAGCGCCCACATGAGCTTCACCTTCGCCGTGCCGGGGAGCGTGTCGCCCGCCTCGACGACGCCGGCGTCGAGCAGGTCGCGCCCGGTGTCGTAGACGCGGTCGCAGACGCGGCCTTCGAGACACTGCGAGGTCATGGCGACGACCGTGCCGCCCTCGACGAGTTCCTCGAACCGCGGGATGAGGTCGGTGTGGACGTGGCCGAGGCCCGTCCCTTCGATGACGACGCCGGCTTTCTCGTCGAGGTAGTCGAGCGCCGCGGGGTCCATCCCCGGCGTGAACTTCACGAGTTCCACCTCGGACTCGATGTCGGCGTGGAGCGCGAGGTCGGCCTCGCCGCGGGGGGTGTAGTCGCGGCGGAACGTGACCTCCTCGGCCTCGTAGTCGACCTCCCCGAGCGGCTTCGCGCCGACGGTCTCGAACGCGTCGCGCCGGGAGGTGTGGTTCTTGCGGACGCGCGTCCCCTCGTGGAGCGCGCAGACGTCGTCTGACTCCGAGGCGTGCATACAAACCATCACCTCGGCGGCGTCGGCCTTCGCGGCCTCGACGGCGCAGACGGCGTTCATCACGTTGTCGGAGGAGGGGCGGTCCGCCGAGCGCTGACTGCCCGTGAAGACGATGGGAACGGGCGTGTCGAGCATGAACGACATCGCCGACGCGGAGAACTGCATCGTGTCGGTGCCGTGCATGACGACGACGCCGTCGGCTCCGGCCTCGATTTCCTCGGCGACGGCCTCGGCGAGGTCGACCCACACGTCGGTCGTCATGTTCTCCGAGAGGATGTTGGCGACGACGCGGCCGCGGTAGTTCGCCCGCCCCGCGAGGTCGGGGACGGCCCGAAGCACGTCCTCGGCGTCGAACTGCGCGGTCACCGCGCCCGTGCGGTAGTCGACCGTCGAGGCGATGGTCCCGCCGGTCGAGATGAGCGAGATCGTCGGCAGGTCGTCGTCGAACTCGATTTCGGAGGTGCCGTCGCCCTCGGACTGCGCGTCTTCGATGTCGTACACGTCGGTTTCGAGCACGTCCACGTCGGCCCCCTCGCGGGCGATGCCGACGTTGTACCCGCCGTCGAGTTTGACGACGAGGTGGTCCTCGGTGGAAGACGGCATGAGCACGCCTTCGTTCGTGACGTCCGCGCGGGTGACGCGGACGCGGTCCCCTGCGTTCATATCGCGGGATACCGCGGGGGCAGACTTCAAACCCACCATTCCACCTTTTTCCTCCTCGGGGTCGCGTAGCGACCCGCTCGGAGCAAAAATCTGGACCAAAAATGCCGAACGGTTCGCTATGCTCACCGTTCGGTGCGATCGCTGGCCACGATTATCACAGATTCATACCCGACCCACGAGCGTGACAGAGGTGATGTTAGCTCCCACGACATAACGAACACAAGACATTTTACCCGACCGTCCGTCGGCCAGCGTATGCTCCCCACGATACTCCTCCAGTCGGGCGGTGCAGGCGCGCTCGTAATCGGCCTGCTGTTTTTCCTCCTGTTCCTCGGGATGGTAGTGTGGACGTACAGCGACGCGCGGCAAAACAGCAGTCACCCGGCGTTCCTCTGGGCCGTCGTCGTCTTCCTCGCGCCCCTTCTGGGACTCGTGTTGTACTTCATCCTCGGCCGCAACGCGTAGGACCGAGACGACCGGCGCACCGTCGCGCGCCGGAACACTCACCACGACCGACTCACCGGCACAAGAGCCATCAGGCTCGCCCGCGACCCTGTACGCATGCAACGGTCGGACCAACGGGAGTCTGAGCAGTCCGTCGACGACCTGCTCTCCGGGGTGAACCGCGAGCGCGACGAGGCGACGCAGGCGGAGCGTTCCGCCTCGTCCGGCGGCGGCGGTCGCCTCGGCGGGCTGTTCTCCCCGCGCGTGTTCCTCGCGGCGCTCCTGCTCTCTATCGGCGGACTGCTCGTCGGCGGCGCGATTCCCCTCGTCGGCTTCATCGGCCGGTTCGTCGGCATCGCCGCCGCCGGCTTCGTCCTCGGCGTCGTCGGCTCGAAGCGATACTACACGGAGGTCGTCCTCGCCGGTGCAATCGCGGCGGGCCTCGCGTTCGTCCTCTCGACGCTGTTCGCCGTGTTCGCGCCCTTCGCGGTCCAACTGCTCGCGGACTACGGCGTCGCTATCGCGGGCGTCGGCGCGGCGAGCGGCGGGCTCGCGGGGCTGGTCGGTCACTACTTCGGCCGCGACCTCAGAAACGGGCTGACCCAGGAGCTGTAAGCGTCAGTCGATTCGCCAGCGGTCGCCGTTGTGGGCGACGAGGCCGCCTTCGGCGAGGTGGTGGAGCGCGCTGTCGACGACCGCGGGGTCCGCGTTGAGTTCCTTTGCGATGCCGCGGACGGTGTTCGACCCGTTGGCGAGCGCGGCCAGAATCT
Organism: Haloferax sp. Atlit-109R; assembly: GCF_003665865.1. Taxonomy (NCBI): domain Archaea; kingdom Methanobacteriati; phylum Methanobacteriota; class Halobacteria; order Halobacteriales; family Haloferacaceae; genus Haloferax; species Haloferax sp. Atlit-109R. The sequence goes on along the minus strand of NZ_QPLO01000002.1, from coordinate 363,332 downwards.
CCGCGTAAAAGCGGCTGTCGGCGTCGACGCCGAGGCGGTCGTTGAGGCGGTCGAGCACGTCGGTGATGCGGCCCTGCACCCACCGCTGAGCCAAGGAGAGTTCGTTGTCGAGCTCCTCCAGTTTCCCGAGTTCGCGCGCCAACTCGGAAACGTCGTCGGTGCCGGCGTTCTCGACTTCGAGCGTCACGTGCGGACAGCGCCCGGCCATGTCGAGGCTCGGACTCGGCGGGTAGGCGCTCTTCGCGCCGAAGCCGTACGGCGAGACGTTCACCTCCAAGCGGAGGTTCCGCGAGATGTGGAAGTACTTGCGCCGTTGGTCGTCGGTGCGCGACTCGATGAGCCCCGCGTCCTCCAGCTTTCGGAGGTGGTCGATGACGGCCTTGGGGCTGACGCCGAGGTACTCGCTTATCTCGGTGACGTAGCACGGTTTGTGCGAGAGCAACCGCAGGATGCGCCGGCGGTTTTCGTTCCCGAGTAGGTCGAGCAGTACCGCGGAGTCCATTACGAGGTCATAGACTGCCGGTGGGGAAAAGCCTGACTCATGTGATACTCCGCGCCGTCGTGCGATTAGCGATTGTGACTCGCGGGGCGTTCACGGGCGGTCTCCGTGGCGTCCGGGAGGCGGTCGAACGCCCGCGACGCGAGGAACACCGCGAGAAACGAGAGGGCGACGGTGATGCCCGCGAGGAGCGCCCCCGCCTCGTACTTCAGCGGCGGGTAGTAGCCGAGGCCGTAGTCGAACACGTCGTTGACGAGCGCGAGCGTGAGGGCGAACCCGAGTGCGCCCTTCGTGGTCGCGCCGTACCGCGGCACGACGAGCGCGAGCGCGAGAAAGCCCGCGTGAGTGAGCATGATGCCCCAGTAGTCCCACAGCGCGGCCCCGGAGAAGCCGACGTAGAGGTCGGGGCGGAGGTTGAGCGCGACGACCGTCCAGACGCCGTATTTGACGAGCCAGACGAACGCGAGCGTGTGGAGGTACGCGAGCGGTCGGTTGACGGGTGCGTCGGCGACGCGGCGACCGAGGTTCGGAAGCAGCGTCGCGGCCGACAGCGTCATCAGCGCGAGGGCGGCCGGCGAGTCACCGAAAAGCGGGTAGAGAAACGTCGGCAGGTCCGACAGCGCGGGGTCGGAGTGGACGTAGAAGCTCACCCCGACGAGGAACGCGGCGGCGTTGAGGACGAGGAAGACGACGAGGCTCGGGCCGTTTCCGAGGTAGTACTCCGTCCAGTCGTCGACCGCCGCGTCGAGGTCGAAATCGCGCAGACCCATCGCCGAGTCGGACGGCGCGCCGAAAGAAAAGACCGTCGGGGCGACACCCCGGGGTCGATGGCTCCGTACGCGACACGTTGTCACCCCATGTCGGGAGCAAAGGACAGTTAGCCCGGCGCGCCGAACGGCGACGTATGGACGCAGCACTCATCATCCTCGACGGGTGGGGACTCGGCGACCACGACCGCCGCGACGCAATCAAGGCGGCGGACACGCCGAACTTCGACCGCTACCGCGACGCGGGCGCGTTCGGGACGCTCATCGTCGACGGCCGGCGCGTCGGTCTCCCGGACGGCCAGATGGGCAACAGCGAGGTCGGCCACCTCAACATCGGGGCCGGCCGCGTCGTCAAGCAGGCGTACACCCGCATCGGCGACAGCATCGACGACGGCTCGTTCTACGAGAACGACGCCATCACGGCCGCCTACGACCACGCCGACGAACACGACGGGCGCGTCCACCTCATGGGCCTCGTCTCCGGCGGCGGCGTCCACTCCGACCAACAGCACCTCCACGCGCTCATCGAACTCGCCGCCGACCGCGGCGTCGAGGCCGTCACCCACGCCTTCACCGACGGCCGCGACACCAGCCCCACCGGCGGCGAGGAATACCTCTCCGACCTCGAAGCCGTCGCCGACGAGCAGGGAACCGGCGGGGTCGCCACCGTCTCCGGGCGCTACTACGCGATGGACCGCGACCAGAACTGGGAACGCACCAAGCGCGCCTACGACGCCATCGTCGAGCGCGAGGCGGAGTGGACCGCCGAGACGGCCGTCGACGCCGTCACCGAGTCGTACGACCGCGGCGACACCGACGAGTTCGTCGAGCCGACCGTCGTCGACGACGCGCCCGCGCTCGAAGACGGCGACTCGGTCGTCTTCTTCAACTTCCGCGCCGACCGCGCGCGACAGCTCGTGCGGATGCTCTGCGACATCGAGCCCGTCTGGGAGTTCGAGACGACGCCGCCGGAGCTTCTCATGACGACGATGACGCAGTACGACAAGACGTTCGACGTATCCGTGGCCTACCCGCCGGAACAGCCCGAGGACACGCTCGGGGAGGTGCTCGCCGGGGCGGACATGACGCAGCTTCGGATGGCGGAGTCCGAGAAGTACCCCCACGTCACCTACTTCCTCAACGGCGGCCGCGAGGTCGAGTTCGACGGCGAGATTCGGAACATCGTCGAGAGCCCCGACGTGCCGACCTACGACCTCCAGCCCGAGATGTCCGCGGTGGAGCTCACCGACACGGCCATCGACATCATCGAGTCCGACGACCCGAACGTGATGGTGCTCAACTACGCCAACCCCGACATGGTCGGCCACACCGGCGACTACGAGGCCGCCATCGACGCCGTCGAGGCCGTCGACGAACAGCTCGGGCGGCTCGTCGAAAGCGTCCGCGCCCGCGGCGGCCACGTCTGTATCACCGCCGACCACGGCAACGCCGACGACATGGGCACCGAAGACGACCCGCACACGGCCCACACGTTCAACCCCGTCCCGTTCGTCTACCTCGCGGCCGACCGCGACGACGAGGCGGCCGCGGAGAACGACGCCGAGGCCGAGCAGGACGAAGTCGACCCCGACCACCCGCTTTCGGGCGGCCGGACCGTCCGCGAGGGCGGCTCGCTGTGCGACATCGCGCCGACAATCCTCGAACTCGTCGGCGTCGACCAGCCGTCCGCGATGACCGGCGAGTCGCTGTTAGATTAGAATAAGACGCCGCCGCTCGCGCACCGATTCTCGCGTTTTCTTTCTCCGTCGCTGTTTTCCTACGCGCCGGACTCGCCCCAGTAGCGGCGGTACGCGGTCGGGACGAGCATCGACACGCCTGCGATAGCGGCGAGGACGACGAACTCCGGGCGGACGGCCGCAGCGAGCGAGTCCGTCGTGAGCGTCTCGACGGACGCGCCGGCGACGACGCCCGCGACGGCCCACGGAAGCTCTCCGGCGGCGGTCCCGAGCGCGAACGCGCCGAGTCGGACGTTGGCGACGCCCGCCGCCACCGACACCACGTCGGAGGGAACCGGCAGCAGACGGCTCGCGGCCACGCCCTTCACCGACCCCGTCTGTTCGACGGTTCGCTCGCCGACGCCGGCAAATCTGGTCGCCCCGCGGTAGCGCCGCGCGAAGAGGAACGGCGGGACGCTCGTGAGGACGATAAGTGCCAGCGCGAACGGCACGCCGACCGGGCCGAGCCCGTAGCCGACGACGAGCGCGAGGAGCGTCGTCGGCCACGCGAGAAGCGGGCGCACGAGCGCGAGCGCGCTCACGACGACGACGAGTCGCACGGGGTCGGCGGCGACCCACGTCGCGTGTGCGATGACGGCGTCTGGCGACGCGAACAGGAGACCGGCGATGACGGCCGCGAGCGCGAGGCCGGCGGCGAGACGCGGACGGGGCACGGAAGCTCTGGAGTCGGTCGTCGCGCCGCGACCAAACGCTTTGTGCTTCGGAGGGCTTTAGCCCGCCCCCGTTCGAGTGGCTCTCGAACCGTGACCGAGCCCACACGCGACGAGCGCGTCGAACTCGCGCTCGACCTCCTCGCGCACCTCGAAGCCGACGAACTCTCCCTCGCCGAGGTCGTCGACCGCATCGAGACGGTCACCACGGACCCGACGCTCACCCGCGACATCCTCGACGCGGCGGAGCTTCGCGGCATCATCGAGCGCGAGGGCGGCCGCATCCGTCACAACCGCGGCGGCACGTTCGTTCGGTTCGAGAGTCAGGTCGTCCAACGCGAGGGCGACTTCGACTGCCGCCGCTGCGGCGCGTCCATCTCGACGGGCCACTTCGTGCGGTTCGACTCCGGCGAACTCGGGCCGTTCGGCTCGTCGTGTGTGAGAAAAGTACTCGGGCGGGAGTAGGTCGCCGCGGTCGTCGCCGGTCGCGCGACCGCGTTACCGCCCGCGGCGGAGTTCTTCGATGAGCTGTTCGACCAGCTCCTGCTGGTGGCGAATCTGCTCGCTTTGGGCCTCGACGACCTCGCGGAGCGACTCGACTTCGGCAGCGAGAGCGGCGTAGTCAGCGTCCGCGGTGGCGGTATCGCCCGCCTCGGACTCGGCGGCCGATTCGAAGCCCGACCCTTCGAATCCGAGGTCGTCGGCGCCGGCGACGTTGCCGGACGACTGCTCGGCGGCCGGCGACTCGGCGGCCGACTGGGTCGTCGCGGCCTCGGCCGCCTTCGCTTCCGCCACCGCGCCGGTCGCGGCGGCAGCCTCGGCGGACCCGGTGGACTGGTTCCGAGCGGCCTGCTGGGTCGGCTCGGCGGGCGCGGCGTCCTCGGAGCGAGTGGCGTTCGCCGGCTCGTCGGATAGCTCGCCGGGGTTCGCGCTCAGCGGGTCCGGCCCCGCACCGAAGTCGGTGTTGTCGCGCTCCGTGTCGGCGCCCTCGGCGGCCGCCTGTGCCTGTTCCATCTGGACGCGGAACTCTTCGAGGCTGCCGACGCCGTGGTAGTCACACAGCGCCCGCGCGAGTTTCTCGCGAACGAGCCGCGCCTGTTCGTTGGGAATCTTGAACCGCTCTTGGCGGCCGTCGACGGTGAGTACGACCGTCGTGGCGACGCTTCCCGACTCGAATTCGAGGTCGGTCACGTCAGCGAAGCGGTACGCCTCGTAGTCCTCGTCCCAGACCGCGCTCCCGATGTGCCGGACGACGCGGGCGTCGGTGATAACGAACGTGAGTTCGCTGAACCGGAACGCCTGAACCAGACGCTCGCCGTCTTCGTCGGTCACGCCGGCGGCCGACAGGACGCCCTCGACGATGGGCTGGAGTGCGTCGTCGAGTCGCTTCGCGGACAGCGAGAACGTCTCGCTTCCGTCGAGACCGTAGTCCAGCGATATCTTCGCTTTTCGTCGCCCCTCCTTGACGGACAGTTGCTCGGCAGCGTGCGAGAACTCGTCGACGGACTCGTCCGAGAGGAGGCCTTCGGCCCGATAGACGAGCGTCCGCGTCGGAGTTACAAACAGTTCGTCCTCGCCCCCGAGGTGGACGCGGGTCACCACGTCTTCCTCTCCGAGGACGGACTGGACGATCTCCGGTTGGCTCATGCGTGTGTGCACCCGGTGTTGGGACATAAATCCGCGGGTGATGACTCGAATCGAGTGCCGTGGTGACCCGTCCCGCGGTCGTCGGAGATGAGAAGCTTAAATACAACCAGCACACAACGGGAAGTTGAGCCCGGGTGGCTTAGCTGGACATAGCGCCGCACTCATAGGGTTTCACAATCGGTGCGGAACGCCTTGGAAGCCTCCGCCCCCCGCGAGGTCATGCCGGCCTCGCACCTGGGACATGCGGAGATCGTGGGTTCGGAGCCCACCCCGGGCATTCTTCGACTTCAGTACGTGATTGACTAATACGGGCATCGCAATGCCGTCCCCTGATTCTTCACTTCGATACGGGTTCGTCTGAAACTCTCAGAGCACGACCGAGACGGAGCAAGCAACGTTGGACGCTTCAACCCCACAAGGGTTCGTCTGAAACGCAAATCCGGGGGTTCGTCCGGCGCGTTGTTGGCTACGCTTCAACCCCACAAGGGTTCGTCTGAAACTCTCATCGCAGGATGCCTTTGCACGTCCGGGTCAGGCTGGCTTCAACCCCACAAGGGTTCGTCTGAAACGTGCGTCTCCTTGATTTGGTGTTCTGGGTCGTGGTCGCTTCAACCCCACAAGGGTTCGTCTGAAACACTGGGAGGGCATCGCGTTCGGTCGCGGCAACTCCCAGCTTCAACCCCACAAGGGTTCGTCTGAAACTCTGCGGTGTCTCAACCGGATGAACGACCGCATCAAGGCTTCAACCCCACAAGGGTTCGTCTGAAACAACTCGACTTTTGCTTCGTCGATGGCCCGTTCGAGCTTCAACCCCACAAGGGTTCGTCTGAAACGCTCGCGGCGTTGACGAACGGCGAGCGCCACCGCGTGCTTCAACCCCACAAGGGTTCGTCTGAAACAATCATCCCGCGGTCCCAGTTAATCCACTCCTCGCGCGCTTCAACCCCACAAGGGTTCGTCTGAAACCAACGAGCGTGTGCGTCGCATCCGGATCGACGACGCGGGCTTCAACCCCACAAGGGTTCGTCTGAAACTTACCACCGGGTCGAGGACGAACTCCCACCGAACCACCGCTTCAACCCCACAAGGGTTCGTCTGAAACGTTCGACGTGACTGGGACCAACCTCCTGATGGTCACTGGCTTCAACCCCACAAGGGTTCGTCTGAAACTCCCGTCGAGCCGCTCTTTCCAGTCTCGCAAGTGTCTGCTTCAACCCCACAAGGGTTCGTCTGAAACTGCTGAACGTTCAGCAACGCGCCGCCCGCACCGCCGAGCTTCAACCCCACAAGGGTTCGTCTGAAACCGCGTCGTCGGGCGCGAGTCGGTCGGCCAGCACGCGGCTTCAACCCCACAAGGGTTCGTCTGAAACTAGGGCGCGAGCTCCTCGTCGTCCTTCCGCTCGTCGCTTCAACCCCACAAGGGTTCGTCTGAAACTGGTAACGTATGGTCCTCACAAAGACAAGGTGGTGGGAGCTTCAACCCCACAAGGGTTCGTCTGAAACAAGTATGAAACGATCATCGATACCCGTGGTTCGGAGAAGCTTCAACCCCACAAGGGTTCGTCTGAAACCATTTTCAGATCATCTCTCCCGATCCGAGGGATATGCTTCAACCCCACAAGGGTTCGTCTGAAACAAAGTCCGCGGTTGGATCGTCGTTAAACCCCATGTGCTTCAACCCCACAAGGGTTCGTCTGAAACGCAGTATTTCTTGGAGCCGTGACCGGTGTCCTGCTTCGCTTCAACCCCACAAGGGTTCGTCTGAAACAAGTGGCGTCTGGTAGCCGCACCCGACACATTCGCTTCAACCCCACAAGGGTTCGTCTGAAACTTCATTAGACATCCCATTCGAGGCGGATGTCACGAGCGCTTCAACCCCACAAGGGTTCGTCTGAAACAAGTTTGCTATTCTTGTGAGTCTAAGTTTTCAGGATGCTTCAACCCCACAAGGGTTCGTCTGAAACGCCGTTCAACTCGAAGAACGCGAGGTTTTCCGGGTCCGCTTCAACCCCACAAGGGTTCGTCTGAAACAACTCCCAACCATAGTGTTCTATGGAAAGCTATAAGTAGCTTCAACCCCACAAGGGTTCGTCTGAAACCCGACGGACCGATGCAGACGAAGACGGTCACGGCGCAGGCTTCAACCCCACAAGGGTTCGTCTGAAACCAGGTCGATTGCCTGCCCTTCGAGGTAGGTGGTGCTTCAACCCCACAAGGGTTCGTCTGAAACCGCGACAGCCAAGGCAGCCGCAGCCGGGAGTGGGCGGCTTCAACCCCACAAGGGTTCGTCTGAAACCAGCGCCATCAGGATGCCTGCGAGTTCTTCCTTCGTGCTTCAACCCCACAAGGGTTCGTCTGAAACAACTACTGTTCCGGCGACGGACCAGCATACGGAGCCGCTTCAACCCCACAAGGGTTCGTCTGAAACGGTCTTCAAACCCGTGGAATTGTTGTCCTCGGCTTGAGCTTCAACCCCACAAGGGTTCGTCTGAAACTGTCTGTCCCCATTCCGTCGCCCCCACGCGCGCCGTTGCTTCAACCCCACAAGGGTTCGTCTGAAACTATTTCCACAGCGACAATGTTAGCGAGGCGGACATGGCTTCAACCCCACAAGGGTTCGTCTGAAACAAAGCTGGAAACACTACCGCGCCGCAGTCGCCGCAGGCTTCAACCCCACAAGGGTTCGTCTGAAACCGTTAGTCATGGCTCTTGAGTTGGGTGATGAGCAGTGAGCTTCAACCCCACAAGGGTTCGTCTGAAACGTCGCCGAACTGGACCGCCGAGCGAGAGTACGTCTTTGCTTCAACCCCACAAGGGTTCGTCTGAAACCATCCCGAATTCACGGGTACAATGACGTGTATCACCCGAATTCAAAAGAGTGTTTCCGTCGACCCTCAATTCACCCGAAACCCCCGGGGGGTCGACGAAAACGTCGGGTCGTCACTGGCGGTGTCGAGAACCACTCGGGCAGTCGTCACGCGGTCGGTTCGTCCGCGGGGCGCGGCCGCACGCCGAAAAAATTCGAGGGGGAGCGTCGAGAGCGCTAGTCGAGCGGGTCGTCGAGTTCGCCCATGACCGCTTCGAGGGCGTCGGTCGCGGTGAGGAGGCCGACGACCTCGCCGTCCCGCAGGACGAGCGCGAGTTCCTGGTCCTCGGCTTGGAACTGGTCGAACGCGTCGCTGACGTTCGTGTCGGCGGCGAGCGTCATCGTCGGCGCGGCAATCTCGTCGAACGAGCGCTCGCCGGCGCGGAGCGCCTCGAAGTTGTCGATGATGGAGGGCGCGTAGACGACGCCGCGGAAGTCGGTGAGCGACTCACCGACGAGCGGGAAGCGGGTGTGCGGGGTGTTCCGAATCCGCTCGAAGTTCTCGCCGGGCGTCGCGGTCGTCGAGAGCGCGACGATGTCGGAACTGGGAATCATGATTTCGCTGATGGAGAGTTCGTCCACGTCGAGCGCGTTGAGCACCTCGTCGCGGCGCTCCTCGGGGAGTTCGCCCTCCTGAAGCAGCGAGTGCAGGCGCTCGCGGAGTTGGCCGCGGGACTCGATGACGTCGGTCTCGGTTTCGAGCCACGCGCCCGTCATCTCGATGCCGAAGAGCTTGAGCGTCCACTTGGCGACCCAGTCGCCGAACTTGATGAGCGGCGAGATGGCGACGTAGAACCAGTGCAGCGGCGTCGCGCCGTAGCGACAGACCATCCGGGAGCGCTCGACGCCGAGGTACGTCGGCGTCTGCTCGCCGTGGGTGAGGTGCAGGAGGTTGATAATCAGGTAGGCGATGAGCGCGCCGGCCCCGATGGTCGCGAGCGTCGTGCCGGCGAACAGCGGCTCGAACAGCGCCGCCAGGGCGGGCTCGGCGACGATACCGACGGCGATGCTCGACGCCGTAATTCCGACCTGACAGGTCGTGAGATACAGTTCGAGCTCTTGGGTCATCTCCCAGGCGCGTTCGAGCCGAGAGTCGCCGTCGACGAACTCGGACTCGGTGAACTGTCGGGCGCGCGTCAGCGCGAACTCGATGGCCACGAAGAAACCGTTCGCGAGGATGAGGAGTACCCCCGCGACGAGTCGTATACCGATCTCTGTTGGGTTCATCTGTGTCGGTGTCCCGTCCGTTCGAGCGCGACCGGTTAGAAAGCATCGGTCGTCCGAATATATATGTAACCAGTTGTCGGGAGTCGGTTATAAATTGAGGAAAACTGCTGTTCTGATAATCTTGTCGGGAAGGTTAATGTCGCGGCCGACAGACGACCACGTGAATGACGAGTCGAGAACTCGACGCGCTGGACAGGCGGATACTGTACACGTTGCAGGCGGAGGCGCGCCGCACGTCGTCGACCGACATCGCAGACTCGCTCGACGCCTCGGCGAGCACCGTCCGGAACCGCATCCAGCGGCTCGAAGCCGACGGGGTGCTCCGCGGCTATCACGCCGACGTGGACTACGAGCGGGCGGGCTACCAGCTGTACACACTTATCGTCTGTACGGCACCGATTCCGGAGCGCGAGGAACTGGCCGAGGCCGCCGCCGCGGTTCCGGGCGTCGTCGAAGTACAGGAGGTGATGACCGGCGAGCGGAACGTCATGGTCCGGGCCATCGGCGTCGACGGCGACGACCTCAGCCGCATCGGCGAGGAGTTAGACGAACTGGGCCTCCGCGTCTCCGACGAGGACCTGATTCGGAACACCCACCGGAGCCCGTACGCGAAGTTCGGGGATGGCGACGAGTGACCGACTGCACGAGCGGCGACACGCCGTCTCACGGGGGAGTTCGCCTCGTTTCGTCTCCGGTGACGCGGTTCCCGAACCACCGGTACAGCTTTGATAGGTGATAACGAACTGGTAATCGCCGTTGTCAGAGACCCTCCCGTTCGCGTCGGTCTCTCGCCGACCGAATGCCCCCCACCACCACCATCACCACCAGAGCGGTTCAACGCGCTCCGACAACGGGTAGACGCAGCTGCAACAGCATCGCGCGGTCGAGGTCCCCGCACTCGCCGCGTGGTACGCTACGTGGTTTCACCGGACGACCGCCCCCGGTCGTTCGCTTCCGACGGCGTCCACGCCTCGGTTGTTCGTTCTCTACCCCCGTTTGTGACCCGTGAGCGACGCGCCCGCCGGTCGAGAGTCGCCGTCCGAGCGACTACTTCGGGTGGGGCCTCCGCCGCGCCGAGTGCAGCGGTGTCGTCGGCTGTCCGAGGCTGCCGGCACCGGGGTGGACCGAGTCGGCCCGAGCCGAACCGGACCGGACCGAACTGGACCGAACTGGACGGAATCGAACGAGCCCGGGGAAATCTCCGAGTGACGCTGCCGACGGCAGTAAGGGATATGTCGGTCGCGTCCTACGAAACCTCGTATGGACGACGACGCCGGACGGAACGCGTGCGCTATCGAATCCCCGAAGGGCAGACCCTGCCCCTTCTGCGGCACGTCGATGGACCACCGCCACTGCAAGTACGTCTGCCCGGAACACGGGGTCGTCTACGATTGCAGCGACACGTTCTGGTAACGAAAACTGACAGAAGCCGCCTGAGATGGAACCGCCGCGAAGTCGGGGGATTCGCGGGTTGATTTCACGACGGCACGAAGCGTTATGTCGGCGGCGGCCTAACAAACGGCCGTCCTCCCCGGTCAGTTCAGTTGGTCCCGAGTCGGACGCGCCCACGCACACGAAACGATGCTCAACGAATCACAGGTCGAGGCGGGAAAAGACATCCAACAGCGGACGGGAAAGACGTTTTACTTCGCGACGCGGCTCCTTCCGGAGCGCGTCAGACACGCCACGTACGTCCTGTACGCGTTTTTCCGCGTCGCCGACGAGGTCGTCGACGCCGAGGAGACCGCGCCGCCGGCACAACAGCGCGACCGGCTCGAACGCCTCCGCGCCGAGGCGCTCGGCGTGGTCGAGACCGACGATCCCGTCCTGTCGGCGTTTGCCGAACTCAGAGCGCGCTACGGTATCGACCCCGACGACGTGAACGTCTTCATCGACGCGATGGAGTCGGACATCGAGAAGGACCGCTACGAGACGTACGCGGAGTTAGAGACGTACATGGACGGGTCGGCCTCGGCGGTCGGCCGGATGATGACCGCCGTCATGCGGCCCGACGACCCCGAGGCGGCGCTCCCGCACGCGACGGCGCTCGGGCAGGCGTTCCAGATGTCGAACTTCCTCCGCGACGTGGGCGAAGACGTGGTCGAGCGCGGCCGGGTCTACCTCCCGCAGACGACGCTGGACCGCCACGGCGTCGACACCGAACAGATTCTCGACCTCGACTTCGACGAGCGCGTCGCCGACGTGATGCGCGACGAACTCCGCCGCACGGAGTCGCTGTACCGCGACGGCGTCGCCGGCATCGAGTACCTCCCGGCGGACTGCCAGTTCCCGGTGTTGCTGTCGGCGGTGCTGTACGCCGACCACCACCGGTCGATTCGAAAGCTCGACTACGACACCCTCACGACGACGCCCGAACTCGGCTTCGGCCGGAAGCTCACGCTCCTCGCGAAGACCGCGGCGTACTGGGCCGTCTGGCGCGACCCCGTCGCCGTGTTCAAGGCCGTCAGCGTCGTCCCGTACCCCGACGACGACGAACTCGACGCGGAGTTCGGCCCCGGTTCGACGCCGGTCGACCACTCGCGGCGGAGCGGGCGCGTCTCGGGGTGGCTTCGGTCGCTGAGCCGCTGGGGCTCGGACTGACGGCGTAATTTCTCCGCGAGTGAAACGGTTTACTGGGTGGCCGACGGAGTCCTCTCCATGTACCGCGTCACCCTCGACACCCGGTTAGACTGTCCGCTGGGACGGGTGACCGCCGCGCACGACGTGACGCTTACCACGCCGTACTGGAATCTCTCGCCCGAGACGGGTCGGTGTGACCTCTGGGTCGAAGCCTCGTCGCCCGGGCGGTCGCAGTTGGAGTCCGGCATCCGGGCGCTCAGAGACGCCGACGGCGTCAGCTATTTCGAACTCAAGCGGAAGCGCGGCTCGCACGCGACCGCCCACGTGGTGCTCGAAGAGACGGTCGCCATCGAAACGGTCCTCGCCAACGGCGGCGCGGTCATCGGCCCGCTCCGCGACAGAGACGGCTGGGAGCGGTGGCATCTCGGGTTCGCCGACGCCGACGCCGCGGCAGCCACCCTCGACTCGCTCGACCGTCGCTACGAACTCGCCGTCGTCGAGCAGACGCCGCTCGACGACTCGATTCCGACCGACGTCTTCCGACACTTCCACGAGGCCGCGACGCTCCTCGACGGCTGCGACCGACTCACCGACACGGAGGCGCGAGTGCTCCGAACCGCGGTCGAACACGGCTACTACGAGACGCCGCGGAGCGAATCGCTCGCCTCTCTCGGTGACCGCTGCGGCGTCTCCGACGTGGCCATCTCGAAGACGCTCCGCCGCGCTGAGCGAAAACTCCTCGGGGCCGCCGTCTCCGCGCTCGCCGGCCTCGATGGGTTCGATTCCGACCCCGACTCCGATTCCAGCTCCGACCCCGACTCCGATTCCAGCTCCGACCCCAATTCGACGAACGCGCGACCCGACGGCGGGGGTTAGCATCCTAACCCTCCGGTTCTCCGGGGTCGCCGGCGTAGGTCTCGGTGATGAGCGCACACGCCGACGCACCGCTCTCGACCGCCGACGGACCGAAGCCGACACCAGAGACGCACCCACAGACCGCCGACTCGCTCACGCCCGCGACCCCGCTGTCTCCCATCTTCACGCGCCATGGTCGGTGAGTCGCTTCCCGCCGGTCGCTCTCGGAGCGCCGCCCTGTTCGTCGTCTTGGCGGCGCTGTGGGGCGGAGCGTACCCCGCGGTGACGCTCGGGCTGGAGTCGTTCCCGCCGGTTCTGTACGCCGCGCTCCGACTCGACATCGGCGCGGCGCTCCTGTTGCCGTACGCGGCGTGGCGCGCCGACTACTGGCGACCCCGGACGAGACGCGATTGGGCGGTCGTCGCCGCGGCCGGACTCCTGTCGCTCGCGGGGTATAGCGCCCTCCAAAACATCGGTCAGCAGAGCGTCCCGAGCGCGGTCGCGTCGGTGCTCGCGGGGTTGATTCCGATACTGACCGTCGGCTTCGCGAAGCTGTGGCTTCCCGACGAGCGGTTCGGCCCGGTCGAACTGCTCGGCGTCGCCGTCGGCTTCCTCGGACTCGTCGTCGTCACCGACCCGGAGCCGGCGAACCTCCTCGGAGCGAACGCGACGGGACAGGCGATACTGGTGCTCGCCGCGGCGGCGTTCGCGCTCGGCGGCGTGCTCACCCAACGAATCGAGACCGACCTGCCGTTCGCCGCCCAGACCGCGTGGGCGATGGTCGTCGGGGCCGCCGCGACCCACCTCGCCAGCGCCGCGAGTCCGACGGAGTCGCTGGCGCAGGTCGACGTGTCGCTGGCTGGCATCGGCGGCCTCGTCTACCTCGGCGTCTTCGCGAGCGCGGTCAGTTACCTGCTGTACTTCTCGCTGCTCCCGCGGCTCGGCTCGGTCGAACTCAACCTCGTCACCTACGCCGTCGCCGGCTTCGGGACGGTGTACAGTTGGCTCCTGTTCACGGAGCCCGTGACCCCGACCACGCTTCTCGGCTTCGGGCTCATCCTGCTCGGCTTCGGCCTGCTCAAGTGGAAACGACTCGGGGCCGTCTACCGTGGCCGGCGTCGCGGCGTCGAGTCTGACTGAGGGACAGCACAGGAGTCGCGCCAGACGAGCACGAGCACGAGCGCGAGCGATTCCCGGCGCTCAGGAACGCCACGGCAACCGCCGCGGGAGCCGGAGGAGCCGCGAGTCGAACCGGTCCGTTTTGAGCAGGCCGACGCCGAACAGCGCCGCGACCGCGACGGGAATCCAGTTGCCGAACCACGCGTTGATGCCGCCCCAGAGGATGACGAAGCTCACGAGGTCGTCGAGCATGAACTCCGTGCGGTCGAGGCGGGCGAGAAGCGCCTCGCGGTCGAACGACCGGTCGAGCGCGACGACGGCGACGGTCGCGCTGACGACCCAGCCGGCGTAGTTCGAAAGCGGGACGCCGTAGAACAACAGTGCGTCGTCGCCGAGGCGGTAGTACTCCCAGAAGCCGAGCGCGACCGCGCCGGGGTCGAGCACCACGTCCATGGCGAGGACGGCCGCGGTGACGACGCCGAGGCGGACGGCCCCGTTGCGGGCGCGGTCGCCCAGCAACAGCAGACACAGCAGGTAGGCGTTCATCACGAGCGGGATGAAAAACACCGGCAGGCCGATTGGAACCCCGGCGACCGTCGGCCCGAGGTCGACGCCGTAGTGGAACCAGCCGTACGGCCAGCCCGTGGTGACGCCGGTGTACTCGATGGCGTAGGCGTAGGTGGTGAGCGCGCCGACGCCGAGTGCGGCACGTCTGGTCACGAGCGGGAGGACGCCCACGATGAGCGGCGAGCGCATCACGAGCGTCCCGAGGAGGATGAGAAACGCGTTGAACGCCAGCGGGTCGGGGAGCCAACCCATCGCGCTGGCGACGAGGAGCACCGCGCCGTTCAGCGGGAAGAACACCGAGATGGTAAAGCGGTTGTCGCGCACCAGCCGGTCGAGCGCGTCTTCGGCCTCGCGGCGGCTAGAAGGGAGCCGCGCTCGCAGGTCGCTCGCGCTCACGGGCGCACCTCCGGGGACTCGCCGTTACCCATTGACGAGCCTCCAGAGCGCCCCGAGGGTGATGAGCATGCCGACGACGGTGTTGATGACGGGGTACCACCAGTACGCCCGGTCCACGTCGACGCCGGCGGCGACGATGCCGAGGACGACGACCGGATAGGCCGCCAACAGCGCGCCGAGACGGAGGTCGACCGCGGCGAAGGCGACGGCGGCGAGCGCCCACGTCGCGGCGCAGTACCAGTAGGTCCGGCGCTCGCCGAGGGCCGTCGCGGTCGTCCGAATACCGGCCTCGCGGTCGGGTTCGATGTCCGGAATCGCGGAGAACGTGTGCATCCCCATCGTCCACAGCCACGCGCCCGCCACGGTGAGCATCGGGGGGTTCGACCCCGAGACGGCCGCGTAGGCGGCGACGCCCGGCAGGACGTACAGCCCGTTCGACACCGAGTCGAGAAGCGGCGTCGTCTTGAACCGAAGCGGCGGCGCGCTGTACTCGACGGCGAGGAAGAAGTGCGCGGCGAGCCACGGCCACGCGACCCGCGGGACGACGGCGAACAGGCCGAGTCCGAGCAGGCCGCTCGCGGCGACGACGGCGGTGTTTACCGGGTCGCCGCGCCAGCGCGCCTCGCGGTCGTCTTTCTTCGGGTTCGCCTCGTCAACGTCGGCGTCGAACACGTCGTTGACGCCGTAGAGAAAGACGTTCGCGGGGACGAGGAAGTACGCGAACAGGGCGACCGACTGGCGGCCGAACAGGTCGGCGGGGGCGCTCGCGGCGGCCGCGACGCCGACGACGACGGGGCCGGCGAGGTAGAGCCAGAAGCGGGGTCGCGAGAGGACCGCGAGGTAGACGAGGCGGTCGCGGAGCCCGCCGTTCTCGGGTCCGCTACCGCCGGGTGTGCCACCCTCGCGGTCCTCGCGGTCCTTACCGCCTTCACCGGCCTCGGTCCCTGCGGCCATGTCGGCGCTCACCTCGCGTCGTCGGCCATCTCCTCGGCGGTGAGCTGGCCGCTGATGAGACACATCGGGACGCCGATACCCGGCGTGGTGAACGAGCCGGTGAAGTAGAGGCCGTCGACCGCGTCGGAGCCGTGGGGCGGGCGGAGCAGCGCCGTCTGGAACAGCGTGTGCGCGAGGCCGAGCGCCGTGCCCTGCGTGCTGTTGTAGCGCTCCTTGAAGTCGTTCACGCAGAACGTCTCCTCGACGACGATTCTGTCGCGGAGGTCGACGCCGGTGTTCTCGGCGATGTCGTCGAGGACGAGGTCGCGGTAGCGCTCGCGGCGTTCCGGCGTGTCCTCCAACCCGGCCGCGATGGGGACGAGCGCGAACAGATTGCTGTGACCCTCGGGTGCGACCGAGTCGTCGGTCTTCGACGGCACACAGAGGTAGTACGCGGGGTCGTCGGGCCACGCCGGGTCGTCGAATATCGTCTCGAAGTGGTCGTCCCAGTCGGTGGGGAGGACGAGCGTGTGGTGGGCGAGTTCGTCCACGTCGCCCTCGACGCCGAGGTAGAGCAGGAACGCCGAGGGGGCGTACGTTCGGGAGTCCCAGTAGTCGGCGTCGTACTGGCGCTTCTTCTCCGGGAGGAGTTCCTGTTCGGTGTGGGCGTAGTCGGCGTCGGAGACGACCTGGTCGCAGAGGAACTCGCGGCCGTCTTCGGTGCGGACGGCGAACCCGCCGCGGCGACCGGCGATTTCGGCCACGGGCGAGTCGGTGTGGAACTCGACGCCCAACTCCCCGGCGAGGTCGACGATGGCGTCGACGACGCCCGCGAGGCCGCCGTCGGGGTAGTAGACGCCCATGTTGAAGTCGACGTGGCTCATGAGGTTGTAGAGCGCCGGGGTGTTGTTCGGCGCGCCGCCGAGGAACACCAGCGTGTACTGCATTATCTGCTGGAGCTTCGGGTGGTCGAAGTAGTTCTCGACGTGGTCCTGCATCGAGCCGACGAGCGACAGCCCCCACGAGTACCGAAACACGTCGAGGTCGATGTAGTCGGTGAGGGCCGGGCGGTCGGTGTAGACGAAGTGTTCCATCCCGATTCGGTAGTTCCGCTCTGCCTTCCGGAGGTAGTCGTCGAGCCTGTCGCCCGCGCCGGGTTCGTAGGACTCGAAGGTGGCCTTGTTGGCCGCGATGTCGGGGAGCATATCGACGCGGTCGCCGTCCTTGAAGAAGATGCGGTAGTGGGGGTCCAGCCGCGTCAGTTCGTAGTAGTCCTCGGGCCGCTTGCCGAAGTAGGCGAAGAAGCGCTCGAACACGTCGGGCATGAGATACCACGACGGCCCCATATCGAACCGGAAGCCGTCGCGTTCGAGCGTGCTGGCTCGGCCGCCGAGCTGTTCGTTCTTCTCCAACAACGTCACGTCGGCACCGGCGTCCGCGAGATAGCACGCCGTCGAGAGGCCGCCGAAGCCGCCGCCGACGACGACGACGGACTCGCCGGCGAGAGAGTCGAGGGCCGAGACAGAATTCATGTCCGTTCGTACGGACGTTGAGGGCATAAATCGACTGACCGAATCGACCGCCGTCGGGGGGTAGCTTTAGGCTCGGTCCCTCCCTACGGCCCCGCATGAACGACACCACCGCGGTGGTCACGGGTGCGAGTTCCGGCATCGGCGCGGCGGTCGCGCGCGCCCTCGGTCGCGCCGGCGCGACGGTCGTCGCCTGCGCCCGCGACGGCGACGCCCTCCAGTCGGTCGTCGACGATATCGAACGCGACGGCGGCAGCGCCAGCGCGGTCCGCGCCGACGTGCGCGACGAACTCGACATGGAGCGCCTGATGGAGACGGCGGCCCGCGCCGGCGGACGCATCGACGTACTCGTCGCCAACGCCGCCGTCGCCCACGGGACGCCCGGCGAGATGCCCGCGCCCGAGGACTCGTACGCGGCGTTCGACGACACCCTCAGAACCAACGTCCGCGGCGTCTTCGCGGCGGTCAAAGAGGCGCTGCCGCACATGGCCGACGACGGGCGCATCCTCGTCCCCTCCGGCTCCATCGCCCGCGAGGCGAAACCGGGGATGGGCGCGTACGCCGTCTCCAAGGCGGCCGCCGAGGCGCTCGTCCGGCAGTTCGCCGCCGACTGCGGCCGGACCGTGACGGTCGTCGACCCCGGCCTCGTCGCCACCGACCTCACCGGCGGGCAGGGCCGCGACCCCGACGACGTGGCCGACCTGTTCGTCTGGGCGGCGACCGACGCCGACCCCGCCGAGTTCGACGGCGACATCGCGGACCTCAAGGCGTGGAAACGGGCGACGCGCTGAGGCCTCCCGCCGTTTCGACCCACCCGTTCCGCCGGAACCGCGCCCCTTATTAATCCCAATCGGTTCGTTCACAATATGAACCGTTCGACGGCGACGGCCATCGGCGCGGGGAGCGTCGCGGCACTCGTCGCGCTCTCCGCGTACGCCGCGAGCGTCGAGGCGTGGAACCTCCTCGTCGTCTCGTGGGCCGCCTTCGGCGCGATGGCGCTCGCCGCCCCCCTCGGCGCGTGGAGTCGGGCCGAGCACGCCGAGGGCCTCGTCTGGGGCTACGGCCTCGCCAGCGGCGCGATGGTGACGAGCGCCGCGGTGTTTCTGGTCCCGCAGGCGCTCGGCCATCACCCCCAGTTCGGCGGCTTCGGCATCGCCTTCGGCATCCTCGCGGGCTTCGCCGCCCACACCGTCGGCCACCGCTTCGCCCACATGGAGTTCCCCGTGGACCGCACCGTGACCGAACTCTCGGCGCACGCCGTCTCCGCGGGCGCGATTATCGGTATCGTCTACGGGAACATCGACGTGGGCGTCGGCCTCGGCCTCGCCATCGTCTCGCACAAGGGACCGGCCGGGTACGCGGCCGCTCGGCGGCTCTCGGGTCGGGGCGAATCGGTCGCGCCGTTGCTCCTCCCCGCGGCGGGCCTCGGTATCGCCGCCATCATCTCCAGCGCGGTGTCGCTCCCCGCGACCGACGCCTTCCGCGGAGTCGTCTTCGGCTTCGCCTCGGGTGTGTTCCTCCACGTCGCCATGGACTTCCTCCCGCGCTGCGAAATCGGCAGCGAGATTCACGAACTGCTGTCGGTCGAAGACGGCCACGCCCACGCGATTCTCGACCGCCTCCGGGTCCACGCCGCGCTGAGCACCGGCGTCGGCGGCCTCGCCGTCTTCGCCGCGTGGCTGGTGCTCAACTAATCTCTCGTTCGCTCGCCGGCCCGAGGTAGCCCCACGCGAGCAGTCGGTCGCCGTCGCCGGCTATCCAGCGCTCGCCGATGTCGTCGCGGTAGTACAGGTTCGGGATGACGATGTCGTCGACGCGGTCGTACGCCTGTTTTCTCGCCTCCTGCATCGTCTCGCCCTTCCCGGTGACGACCAGCGGGATGCCGCTTTCGCCGGCGGCGCGCCACTGCCCGTCGACGAGTTTCGCGTCCTCGATGTGGACGCCCTCGCGGCTGTCGGTCTCGAAGACGACCGCCGCGTTGCGGGAGTTCTCGTCGTAGGTTTTCTCGTCGGTGAAGGGGAACGGCGGCAGGACGATGCGGACCGCGATTTGGTAGCCGCCGTGGACCGAAAGCTCGGGGTCGTTGCCGTGGGCGAGATCGAAGAAGAACTGCGCCGTCGACGACTCGAACGACTCCTCTTGGAGCGTAATCGTCGGGTAGCCGAACCGCGGGGTGAACTCCAGCGGATAGATGCCGTGTTCGTTGACGATGCAGTTGATGTCGATGCTCCCGACGTAGCCTTTCTCGGCGAGCCACGGTTCGAGCCGGCCCAGCGTCTCCTCGAACAGTCGGTTCCGCCTGGCCCAGAACATCGACGTGCCCATCTCGCCGGTCGAGGGGCCGATGTTGCCCGGAAAGAGCTTCTTGTGCTCGAAGTTGAAGTTCACCGGGTCGACGAACGTCTCCCCGTCGAAGAAGCCGCAGACGGCGATTTCGACGCCTTCGACCTTCCGCTGGAGCTGAAAGCCCTTCATCCGGTGGCCCCACGCCTGCTTGTACGCGCGGAGCACCTCGACCACGTCGCTCCCGTCGTCCTCGTTGCCGACGTAGAGGAGTCGCTTGACGTTCTGCACCTCGCCGAGCGGCTTGATGACGTAGGGGGCGCGGTTCCGCCGGACGTACTCGATTCCCTCGTCGAAGTCGCGGAAGACGCGCTGTTCGACCGTGTTGACGCCGTGTTCTTCGAGCACGTCCATCGCGTAGCCGCGGTCCTCTTCGAGGCGGTCGGTGTTCGGCGTCCCGCCGACCACGGCGTGGCCCTCCTCGCGGAGCTCCTGAGCGAGCGCGCCGGTGCCGATGTCCGAGCCGACCCAGATGTCGTCGAAGACGATGACGTCGGCCCACTCGACCTCCGCGCGCCAGTCGTCGGTCTTCGGGACGAAGCCGTCTCCGATTTCCCTGTCGTGCTCGGCCTCGATGTAGTACCGCACGTCGTGGCCCTCTCTGCGGACCTGCCACGCGAGGTCGGTGATGAGCGCGGCGTCCGCCGACACGAAGAGGAAGTTCATATCTCTCGACTCGGGCGGCGGCCTGAAAACTGTGTGCGTGGTGAGAGGTAGCGCGGGCCGCTCAGTCGCTCGTCAGCCGGCGAAGTTGGACGGAGACGCCGAGCGCCGCCCCGAGGAGCAACACGAGGTTAAACGCCATCTGGAACGGCGCGCGGTACTCGGGGTTCACCCACGTCGTGATAGTCTGGCTGGCGTTGAGGTAGAACTGCAACGCCGCGATAAGCGCGAGCAACAGCAGTCCCGCGAGGACGGCGTAGTCGAGGAAGCGGCGCATCCGCTCCGCGAACTCGCGGTTCTCGGTTTCCTCGTCGTCTATCGCGTCCTCGGTACTCTCGGTCGGCTCTGGCGTCGAGTCGGTCGATACCATCGTCTCGATGTCGGCTTCGTCGGCAGTCGTCGAGTCGTCGCGCTCGCTCATTTCGACCACCTCCGGGCGACGAGGACGGCCGCGAGCAGTCCCACGACCGCCACGAGCGGGCCGAATCCGGGTGCCGATGAGGAGGTCTGAGTCGGTTCGTACGCGGTTTCCCGCGGCGCGTCGCCGCCGTCGCCGTTCTCGAAGTCTTCGACGCGGAGTTCCACGTCTTCTCTGGTCTGGTTCACGCTAATCGTCCTCGTTGGGTTCAGGTTCGCCGCGCCGCGGGCGGTGTCGATGACGACCCCGTCGCGTAGCAACACGGCGTCGATGTAGTAGTTGTAGTCGTTCGGGACGCTCGCCGACGCGTCCACCGTCTCGGTTCGCCCGGCCTCGATGGTCCCCGCGTCGACCGTCGTCCGAGAGGCCACGATGTTGGACTCGGCCTGCCGGAGGACGAACAGCACCGAGAGGTCCTCGGCCGGGTCGTCGCCGGCGTTCGTCAGCGTCGCCGTCAGGTCGAGCGTCGTCCGGTCCTCGCCGGTCTCCGCGATGGCGAAGGAGACGGGCGGAAGCGCCTCGCTGTCGGTGAACGAGGTGGTCGACTGGAGGTACGGCGGCTTGATAGCCGAGACGCCGCGGACGCTTTTTCGCGCCTCGTCGACCCGCTCGTCGTCGCTGTATAGGACGACTTCGACGTCGTAGCCGCCCTCGCGGGGGACCGTGAGATTGGTCGTCGCCGCCGTCTCACCGTCCTTCGAGAGCGTCCCCACGTCGAGTTCCTGCGTCGTCGTCAACAGTCCCGACTCGGCGTCGACGGCGCGGACGAGGACGCTCACGTTCTGCGTGGGATTGCCTCGGTGGTCGATTCGTGTCTCGATTTCGAGGGTGACCGTCTCCCCCGTCGCCTCCCCGGCCGCGATGGAGACGCCGGCGACGTCCACCGGACCGGGACGGACGGGCCCGTCGTCGGTGGGGTCCGCGATGACCCCCGGAACGACGGCGGCGGCGACGAGCGCCACGACGACGACGCCGACCGCTCCGGCGGTAAGGAGGGCGTTTCTTTCCATACCCGACTGACATTTACGATTGGGTAAATGTTTTGTCCCCCGACAGGGTGACGGCGCGGGCGACGCGACGGAGACGCCGCGGCCGCGGGAACCGCCCCGCCACCGAGAGTGTCATGGTGAGTGTGAACACACGCTTTGCCCTCGGAGCGCGTATCTGTACCGCTATGTCGAAGGCGATGCAGCAGGCGACGTGTTCGTGCGGGTTCAGCGTGACATCCGAGAACAGAAACGAGGTGGTGAAAGTGATTCAGGAACACGCCCACGACGAACACGGAAAAGAGATGACGAGAGACGACGTGCTGGCGATGATGAAGCAGGCCTGACGAGCGCGGTCGGGCGTGGATTTTTATAGGACGGCGTAGCGATATGGGACATGGCAACATACGTTATCGGGACGAACTCGGTCCACACGAGCGCCGAAGTCTGCGACTACCTCTCGCGGCGCATCGACGCCGGCGACGTGGTCCACGTCGTCAACTCCCACCCCGGCGGCGACGACACCGACAGCGAGGACGTCCGCGACGGCGAAGACGCGCTGAACGTCGTCGTCTCCCGACTCGGTGACCTCGTGGACGTAGAGACCCACCAGTACATCCGCGGCAACGACGCCGCCGACGACGTCCTCCAGTGCGCCGACGAACACGACGCCGACGAAATCGTCATCGGCATCCGAAAGCGCAATCCGACCTCGAAAATCGTCTTCGGGAGCACGGCACAGGACGTGCTGTTACACTCGAACATCCCGATGGCGGTCGTCCCGCTCGAAAAAGTCTGAGTGGCGCGCCCGAGACTGGCCGCGGCCGGCTCAGTTCCCGCTTCGATACTCGACGAGTTCCATCTCGAACGCCGGCGTGTCGTCGCCTTCCTCCTCGTAGAACGCCACGTAGCCCGGCAGCGGGCTCTCCGGGGTGACGCAACTCTCCCAGAAGACGCTCCCGTTCGTCCGGACGACGAACGCTGCACACTCTAAGCCGGCGTAGGTCGAGAGCGCTTCGACTTCGAAGCTGACGGTCCCGTTGGGGCCCGAGGACTCCCAGCTGTCGCCGACGCTGAGGGTCTCGCCGTCGACGCCGTTGTAGTACGGCGAGTCGAATCCGAGGGTGGCGACCGACCCCGACGGCGTCCCGGCGAGTTCGCCGTACACCTCGTCCGGCGGCGCGGTCACGGTCTGTTCGGTCGTCCCGTTGGGCGTGACCAGTTTCGTCCGAACCGTCACCTCGTCGTCGGTCGCGGAGACGACCTCCCACTCGTAGGTCGCGGTGCCGTCGATGCTTCGACTCTCGATATCGTAGCGGTAGTACTGCCCGGCCCGGTACCGCTGGTCCCACGTTTCGTTGAACGTGACTGAGGTGCGTTCGGCGGCGTTGCCGCTCTGGTTGGCCGACTCGCCGTCGGCGGTCGTCGTCGCGTCTGTCGCGCCTGTCGCGTCTGTCGTCGGTTCGGTCGCGGCCGTGGCGTCGCCGCCGACGCCGCCCCCGCACCCGGCGAGGAGAACCATGACCGCGGCGAGGAGCACTCGCGCTGCTTTGGGTTGCATACAGGACACGAGAGACCACCCGGGGTCATAATAGACACGTCAGACGGCGCGACGCGGCGGCGCGGCGGAACGGGCAGGGACGACCCGGTCAGTTGTCGTCGTTGTCGTCGTCGGCTTCGAGCACCTTCTCGGCGAGCGTCGGCACGAACGTCCCGATGTCCGTGACCATCCCGATGGCCTGCGAGGAGCCGCGGTCGAGCAGTTGCGTGACGGTCGCGGGGTTGATGTCCACGCAGACGGTCTTCGCCGTCGACGGCAGGCAGTTGCCGACGGCGACAGAGTGCAGGAGCGTCGAGAGCATCAGCACCATGTCGGCGCGGTGGGCCTGCTCGCGGATGGCGTTTTGCGCCTCGATGGTGTCGGTGATGGTGTCCGGCAGCGGGCCGTCGTCCCGAATCGACCCCGCGAGGACGTACGGCACGTCGTGTTTCACGCACTCGTACATCACGCCCGATTCGATGAGTCCCTCCTCGACGGCCTCGGCGATGCCGCCGGCGCGGATGACCTCGCTGATGGTGTAGATGTGGTGTTTGTGGCCCTTCCGGGGGTGTTCCATCGTCTCCATGTCCATCCCGAGGGAGGTGCCGTACAGCCCGCGTTCGATGTCGTGGGTGGCGAAGCCGTTGCCGGCCGAAATCATGTCCACGTAGCCCTCGCGGACGAGTTCGGCGAGGGCGTCGCCGCCGCCCGAGTGGATGAGCGCCGGCCCGGCGACGACGAGGACGTTCCCGCCGTCGGCTTTGGTTTCGCGGAGCGCCTCGGCAACCTCTCCGATGAGCGACTCCGAGGGGCGCTCCGAGGAGACGCCGCCCTGCATGAATCCGAAGGGACCGGAGGCGTCGCGGGGGCGCTCCGGCGGCTTGACGCGAATCCCCGCCTCGTCGGTGACGACGAGGTCGCCCTCCTCGATGCCGTTGAGGACCTTCGTGGAGGCCCGCGGGCCGTCGTCGGTCTCCTCGATGACTATCGCACAATCCATCTCGATGTCCTCGACCGGGAGCCACTCGCCTTGATACCGAACGTCGGTCGGGTGGTTCGTCGTCGAGTAAAAGCCCACGGGAACGACCCGGTCGGCCGGCGAGGCCTCGACGCGGGCGTCGACGGGGTCCGTGAGGTTCGCGCCGATTTGGTGGAGTTCGTGCAGTATCTCCTGGAGCGTCTCGCGGTCGTCCGCGGACACCGACATCCGGCAGTAGGAGGGCTCGTCTTTCTGCCGGCCGACGTCGAACTGCTCGACGTCGAAGTCGCCGCCGAGGTCCATCACGATGCCCATGGCCCGTTGCATCATCCCCGAGTCGATGATGTGGCCGTCGAGTTCGACCGTGCGCGTGAACGTCATCGACGGAGAGAGGGGGAAGGCGGCAAAGTGGGTTACGGACGCGCGGACGGGGCGACGCTGAGAAAAGCCGGGGTCGGTCGGCGTCCAGTTGCGTCCAGTTCGGGTCGGGCTCAGAGGAAGAAGCTCTTGAACGTGTTGGCGACGGTCCAGACGACCTGGTCGACGGGG
Source organism: Haloferax sp. Atlit-109R (assembly GCF_003665865.1). Lineage (NCBI taxonomy): Archaea > Methanobacteriati > Methanobacteriota > Halobacteria > Halobacteriales > Haloferacaceae > Haloferax > Haloferax sp. Atlit-109R. The sequence continues at coordinate 338,462 of NZ_QPLO01000002.1, read as the reverse complement.
TGGCCCCGCTCGCCGTTGACGCGGATGCGGTCGTCGGAGAGGGCGCTTCGCACCTCGGACATCGGCTCGGGCGACTCGGCGATGGTTTCGAGCGTCTCTCGGTCCGTCGTGATTCGGGTCGACGCCTCGCTGTCGGGGCCGGTCGACAGGTCCTCGATTCGCATATCGTCTCGCACCGACGCGGAGAACACCCGAGTCTCGCCCCCGTCTTCGACGTAGACGTTCACCGTTCGCCCCGCGACGAGACTCCGGGCGAACGAGACGTCTAACTCTTCGACGTTGTCGTTGTACAGCGCGACCCCCTCTTCGAGGAGCCGTTGTGTGTCGGCGTCGCTCGGCGCCTCCGACTCCTGTGCGACCACCGGCGCGGACGCGGCCACCGTGACGAGCGCGACGGCGAGGAACAACGAGACGAGACGGGTGGATGTGGACATTTCTGTGTGGTATAGGCCTGCCGAGGTCATAATGGTTCGCGCGAGCGTTCAACGGATTGACGGCTTCCGTCAGCGAACCGTTCGGAGGAACGACAGGAGATGGCCGAACGTCTGTTCGAACGCCCGGTCGTAGTGGTCGAAGTGACCCGCGGGGAGTTCGACGAGCGTCGCGTCCGGAAGTTCGTCCGCGAGGGCGGCGACCGCGTCGGCGGGCGCGAGGTCGTCGCGAGTTCCCGAAACGAGGAGCGTCGGGCAGGTGACCGCGTCCGGGTCGGGAAGCGCTCGGTAGCGAAGTAACGAGAGGAACAGCCGAGCGGGCGTCTCGTCGCGCCACGCGCTCCCCGGCGGCACGAGGTCGCGGTAGGCGGCTCGCACGCCGGGGTCCTCGAAGACGGCCATCGACGAGCCGTCGCCGACGACCGGGACGCGATACGGGCCGAGGAACCGCGACTGGAGTCTGTCGCGGACGCCGGCCGCGAGTGCGGCGAGCGCGCCTTTGACGCCGCGGCCCCGCGTGACGGCCGTCCCGTCGAGCATCGGGTTCTGGGCGACGACGGCGGCGACGCGACCGTCCTCGGCCGCCGCTCGGAGCGCGTAGCCGCCGGAGAGGCCCGCGCCCCAGAGGACGAGCGACCGGAAGTCTATTTCGTCGCGCCCGCGGAGGCCGGAGAGCGCCGCGTGCCAGTCGGCAATCTGCGAGTCGGGGTCGACGAGGTTCCGGGGCTCGCCGTCGGAGTCGCCGGTGTTGCGATAGTCGAAGAGGAACGCCGCGTAGCCCGCCTCGGCCAGCCGCTCGGCGTAGGGGCGGAGGCCGAAGCGACGCTCCGCCGCGAGCTCGCCGGCCATGACGACCACCGGCGGCGACTCGACGCCGTCAGGACGGTAGAGCCAGCCCGCGCAGTTCGACCCCTCGCTGTCGAACGTCAGCGCGACGCGCGAGTACTCGAAGTGCGAGGGCCGACGCGGGCCGCGCGCGGCGGGCGGCTCGCCGCGGTGTCGCCACGCGCTCACGCGTCGCCCTCCTCGTAGAGGCTGTCGAGGACGCGCTGGGACAACTCCTCGTCGTCGAGCGCGTAATCGTTGTACGCGCGAATCCAGTCGGCTTCGAGCGTCCACGTCGCCTGCACGTCGCCCTCGCTTCGGAGCACCGTCGCCTCGACGGTTCTCGGTTCGAACTCGTCGTCGCGGGCGAGTTCGAGGAAGGCCGTGACCGCGCGGCCCACTTCGCCGTGATCGGGTTCGACGTCCGGGAACGCCGTGAGATACGTCAGCGAGACGGCGTCGTCGAGCGAGACCGATTCGACGCTGATGCCGTTGCCGCGGAGCGCCTCCTCGACGGCGGTCGCCGGTTCGAGGTCGTTCATACCACGCGATACGACTGCCGGCGGCTAAACGTTTGCCGCGAGACAGAACGACGCGCGGGTCCGACCGACGGCGTCGCGTCGGCTCGACGGGGACGAACCGGGTCAGTCCGCGCTCGCGTCGGCCCGGCGAAGCGCGTCGTGGAGCGAAAACAGCGGCTCGATGTCGCCGGCGGCGTAGTCGACGAGGAGTCGAGTGAGTTCGGCGTGCGTCCGCGTGTGGTCGAGTTCCGCGACGACGCCCTCGACGTACGCCTCGCCCAGCGCCTCGCCGACGTGCGCGCCCTTGACGTGGTCGGCCTCGACGCCGAGGCGGTCGAGGTAGCCCGCCGGGAGGTCGTAGTCGTCGTACCAGACGGTCGGCTGGTCGACGCCCGCCTCCTTGCACGCCTTCCACAGCGCCGGGATGTCGCGGTTCGGCCGGACCGCCTCCGGGTACGCCTCGGCCGCGAGCGTCCCGAGGTCGACGTGGTCCGCGAACAGCGCGTCGATTCGACGCGGCGCGTCCGCCCAGACGCCGGCGTCGGCGACGCGGTCGGCCCACGCGCGGAGGTGGTGTTCGTCGAAGTACTCGCCGTTGTAGGTGACGACGCCCTCGCCGCCCGCGCCGCGGGCCTCGCACCACTCGACGACCCGCCGGAGGAGGTCGGCGGTGTGGTCGAGCGACCAGTCGCCGTCGCGGAGGAGCACCTCGACGTCGACGGGAGCGTCGTCGCCGGCGCGGTGGCCGAGACCGACGGCGACCAACTCGAAGTCGTCGGTGTTTCGGAAGTCGCTCGGCTGACCGTTCGGGCTTGCCGTCTCGATGTCGACCGCGAGTCGCCCCTCGTGCATACCCCGCTGTTCCGCCGGCGGGAGTCAAAAGTGGCCGGATTATCCGGCGAGTCGGGCGGTCCGAGACGAACGCGCCGCTATCCGGTCGAGCGCGGCAGAAATGAAGTGAAGTGGAAGTGACGTTCGCCGCGGGTGTGCGGCGGCAGTCGAGCGCGTCGGGGCTCGGCTCGCTACTCGGAGCCGAACATGTTGCGCATCATCGGGTGCATCTCCATGAGCTGTTCCTCCGCGATCTCCTCGTACAGCTTGTACGTGATGGAGACCGTAAGGAGCAGCCCCGTCCCGGAGACTGCGCCGATGGTGCCGAGCATGTTCGCCATGACGGCGAGCAGGCCGACGAGCGCGCCACCGATGACGGTCACCTGCGGGATGTACCGCTCCATGACCTTCTCGATGACCTGCGGGTTACGGCGGAACCCGGGAATCTGCATCCCGGAGTTCTGAATCTGCTGCGCGGTCGATTCCGGACCCATTCCCGTCGTCTCGACCCAGAATATCGCGAACACCGCGCCACCGACGATCATGAAGATCAGGTCGATGAGCACGCGGATGGCGATATCGAGCGGGTCGGCCGACGTGAGTCCGAGGAACCACATCCAGTCGGACCGCGACTGGATGGGCGCGAGATAGTAGAACAGGCCACCTGTGACCTGTCCGCTCGTGTACTGGCCGAGCCACGCTGGCATGCCGACCCACGAGGAGTTGAGGAAGCGCCCGAGGAACTGGATGTTCGCTTGCAGGGCGCGAACGAGGATCATCGGCAGGACGCTCGCATAGATGAGCTTCACCGGGAAGCGGCCGCGGGCACCCTTCACGCGGGCGTGCGAGAGGGGAATCTCGACGCGGACGCTCTCGGCGTAGACGACGATGCCGAAGATAAGCAACGTCGTGATGAGCGCGAGCAGCTGTCCCTGACCGAGGAAGACCGTCGACAGCAGGTCGGTCGGCGAGGCCGGTAGTTCGATGGCACCGGTGATGATGCCGATCCACGTCGCGAAGAAGCCCGACGTGCCGCCGAGGCCCTGCCAGCTGAACAGCCCGCCGACGAGCTGTTGGCTGACGCCGGCGATAATGAACAGGCCGACCCCGGATCCGACGCCCCACTTGCTGACGATCTCGTCCATGAAGAGGATGAGGACGCCACCGACGGCGATCTGCGCGAAGATGAGTCCCTTCACGCCGACCGTGCCGATACCGAGCGATGTCGCTACGGCCTGGTCGGCCGGCAGGAAGTTGCCGGCGAACACCATCGGCAGGCCCGTCAGGCAGATCATGACCCCGACGAGCAGCTTCTGCAGTCCCTGATAGAGGACCTGATCGCGCGGGTTGTTGTCCGTGTCGAGCCCGAGCAGGTCAGCACCGCCGAGCAGTTGTAGAACGATGCTCGCGGTGACGATGGGACCGATGCCCAGCTGGAGCACCGAACCCTGCTGGCCGGCCAAGATGGACCGGAACTGACCGAACAGGTCGTTCGCGGTCGCGGCGTCGAGGCCGAACAGCGTCACGTTCGTCAGGAAGAAGTACAAGACGAGAATGCCGCCGGTCCACCCGAGCTTCCGGCGGAACGGAACGTGTCCCTCCGGTCGGGCGACTGCGGGCATCCGCGAAAGCACTGGTTCGGCGGCGTCCTTCCATCCCATGATTTATTCCTCGTCGTCTTCGTCGGCGTCGGCCGATTCCTCGGCTTCAGCCGCTTCTTCCGCGCGTTCGGAGAGTTCGGCGTCGCCGCCGGCCTCTTCGATGAGTTCGACGGCACCGGCCGTGAAGGCGTCGGCGACGACGTGCAGTTCGTTGCGAACCTGCCCGCCGCCGAGCACCTTCACGACGTCCGCTTCCCAGCCGTCCTCGGCCACGTCGCGGGCGTCGATGACGTAGGTGTCGCCGTCCTTCTCGGCGACTCCGTCGGCCGCGAGGAGCGCCGCGTCCTCGTCGAGCTTCTGGACCTTGACTTCAGCGACGTCGTCCTGCAGGACGTCCGGTCGCTTGAAGCCGTGCTTGCCGAGCGGCTCGTAGTTGTGGAACTCGTGTTTGTCGCGTCCGGCGCGGCCGCGACCGCCGCGGTGACCGGCACCGCGTCGGTTCTTGTGCGTACCGCCGCTGTGCGTGCGGGAACCGCGTTGGCGTCGCTTCTTGGACGTCATCGCATGTCCTCCAGGAGTTCGTCGATCTGTTCGGTGCTGTGCTTACCGAGCTGGCCGCCTTCCTTGGTGACGTGCTTCTGTCCGCGGTGGCCGCCGCGCGGCGGGTGCAGACGAAGCACGGGGGAGACGCCCTGCTCTCGCAGCGTCGTCTCCTCGTCGACGATGGCCTGCGCGAGCGCAGCCACGTCGTCGTAGTCGGTGTTCTCGGAGACCCACTCGTCGGTGATGTCGCCGTCGCCCTCCTCGGGCTCGGCGCGCGTGCTGATGAGGGTCTCGACGACGTCGACGCTCGGCTCGCCGTGCGCGACGAAGTCGTTGACCTTCGAAATCATCCCGCGGTAGGCGTCGGTCTCGGGCACGAACGTCGCGTGATTCACGCGGTGGATGTTGAGCATCGTGAGCGTGTCGCGGACGTCCTGTGCGATGTTGACCTCACCGCGAAGCTGAACGATAGCCTGCATTATTCGCGCACCTCCTGACGGACTTCACGAGCGCGCTGCGGAGTACGGGACTGCGACGCGTTCTTGAGTGCGTTGTAGGTCGCCTTCGCGAGGTTGACCGTGGTCCGGGTGTTCCCGTCGCTCTTGGTCCAGGCGTCCTGGACGCCGGCGAGTTCGAGGATGTTCCGGACGGTCTCTGCGGCCGCGAGGCCGAGACCCTGCGGGGCGGGGATAATACGGACCGTCACGGAGCCGGCCTTCCCCTCTGCCTTGCGCGAGAGGGAGTTGAGGCCGCCTGCGCGGTCTTCCCACGACCCCGAGCCGCGGTCTACCTTGATGATGTTCAGTTTCGCCACCTCGATGGCTTTCTGGATGGCACCGCCGACCTGGTCGTCGCGGGCCTCAGCGTAGCCGAGGTAGCCGTCACGGTTCCCGACTGCGACGACACACCGGAACTTCACCCGGCGGCCGGAGTCGGTCATGCGCTGGACCATGTTGATGTCGAGCACCTCGTCGTCCAGTCCGGGAAGGAGCTGGTCGACGAGCTGGGGTTCCTTGAGCGGAAGTCCCGTCTCGAGCGCCTGGTCCATCGACGTGACGTCGCCGTTCTGCACCATGCGGCCGAGCCGCGTTCGCGGCTCCCAGCCGTTGTTATTGCTGCTCATTCGTCCTCCTGAAGGTTCCCGAGCACTTCGTCGAAGTGGTCGGGGAGGTTCGTGGCATCGAACTCTCCACTGTAGAGCGGCTCGTCGAGCTGCTCTGCGTACTCGGCGATGTGGACACCGCGGTTGCGGTCCCAGTCAGCGAGTACTGCATCGTTGTGGGGGATTTCGAGGCCAGCGTCGATAGCACCCTCCTGCACCGCGAAGACCTTGTTTCCGGGCGTGGCCGTGTTGAGGCCGATGTCGAGGACCGCTTCCTCGACGCCGGCGGCCAGCGCCCGCTTACCTGCCAGATACCCCGTGAGGTACGCGCTCGGGAGGTTGCCCGTGGGGGCTTCCCAGCCGTACTCGTCGAGGTCGGCAGAGGTCGCTGCAGCGTGGGTCTCGTCGCCCTGCGGGCCCGGAGTGACCAGCTGCGCCCTGACGTGCTTGTTGCTCACGCGAGCAACGAGGCGGGGCTTGCCCGATTTCAGCAGGCGCAACCTTTGATGGTAATCGGTCCGGACTTCGCGGCGACGCCGCATCGGAACCTTGTATCGTGGTCCGGTCGCCATTATTGAATCTCCACCTGGTAGTTGTTCTGAATGTATGCTTCGAGCCGGTCCACGCTATCGAATTCGCCACCGGACGCCTTGTTGTAGAGCGTGCGGTACTGGGAACGGTCGAGCGTTCCGTCCTCGCGAAGCTCCTTCAGGCGACGGCGCTGGGCGCGGATTCGGCTGACCCATGCGTCCTTCTTGTTCTGTCGAGCGCCGGAACGGCCCTTGCGGGAGCCGGCACCCTTGCGGTGACCGTAGGAACGCTTGGCGGCGCGCTCGCGTGCGCGACCTTTCGAGTTGCCCTTAGCGTCCTTGGCGCGAATCGTGCCCTCGTCGACGAGTTCACGGATGTCTTCGCGCGTGATGGCCTCCGCGATTTCGGCCTGTTCTTCGGGGTCGAACCACACTCGGCTCTTGCCGACGTCGAGGACGTCGGCCGCCATTCGCTTCTGCGCTTTGAGGTCCGTCATCAGTTATCCACCTCGACTTCGACGTAGGTGGGGTTGAGGACGCGAATCTCGCGGTCCTCACACGCTTCCTCGATGCGCTCGCGCTTGCGCGCGCCGACCGAGGAGGCGATGCGAACTGCCTGCGTATCGCCGTCGATGCCTTCGAGGTCGTCCGTGTTGAACACGCGGACCTCCTCGAAGCCCGACGGGTGAAGGCCGCGGGCGGCCTTCGGCGTGCGGTAGCCCGCCTCGACCTTGGCGCCCTTGCCCTTGATGCCGATACGCTGTTTGGAGAGACCACCACGGGGGCGACGCCACGACGTGGGCGTGCGCTTCTTCTTGTGGTAGTCCTGCCGGTTGAACTGCGGCTTGCCCTCGCGGCGCTTCTGCGCCAGGGCTTCCGCGGTTTCGTCGTCGAGCTGGGGCTTCTTGTCCGCGTGACCGCGGGGCTGAAGCTCCGTCTCGACTGCTTCGGCTTCCTCTTCCTCAGGCTCGGCTTCGGACTCGTCTTCGACTTCGGCCTCGGCCTCGTCGGAGACCTCGAGGCCACCGACGTCGGCTTTGATACGCGCGGCGAGCGCGTTCCCGATGCCGTCGACCTCGGCCAGTTCGGACTGGCTCGCGGCCTGTACGTCGTCGACGCTCTCGAAGCCGGCTTCGCGGAGCGCGTCGGCCTTCGACGGGCCGACGCCGCTGATGTCTTCGAGTTCGGTGATTTCTTCCGACATTAGGCATCACCAGTCTGCGGTTTCTGGGTGATGTACACGCCGTCGGTGAACACGCGAGTGTCCTTGTCCTTGACGCGGGTGAGTTGTTCGATGTCGGCGGCGGTCTGCCCGACGTCCTCCTTGTTGGAGCCCGTCAGGGTGAGTTCTTCGCCGTCGACCTGTACGTCCGTGTCGCCGCGAATCTGCGCTCGTCGCGGGGACTTCTCGCCGAGGAAGTTCTTGATGACCACGTCGCTGCCTTCCACGCTGACCTGCATCGGGAAGTGAGCGTAGTGGACTTCCATCTTGTACTCCCACCCCTCGGTCGCGCCGTGAAGCATGTTGTTCACGTGGCTCTCGAAGGTACCGATGGTCGCGTTGGTCTTCGCGTTCTCGACGTCGCTCTCGATGACGACAGCGCCGTCTTCGGCGGAGACCGAGACGTTCGGGTACCAGAGGCGCTTGGTGACGCTTCCGTTGGGGCCCTCGATGGTGAGCTCGAGGTTCTTGACCTCGGCGGATACCTCGTCCGGGATTTCGATTTCTATTCGGCTCATTGTACTAGTAGACGTAGGCGATGATCTGGCCACCGATGCCCTTCTCGCGGGCCTCGTAGTGGCTCATGACGCCGTGGCTCGTCGTGACGATGAGCGCGCCGTAGTCACGGGCGGGGAGGAATCGCTTCTCCCATTTCTCGAAGTCGTCGGCTCCGGCGGAATACCGGGGCTTGACGACGCCACAATCGTTGATTGCGCCTTTCAGTTCAACCTCGAACAGACCGGCCTTGCCGTCGTCGACGAACTCGAAGCCGTCGATGTACCCGCGGTCGTAGAAGACCTCGAGGACGGAGCCGATGATGTTGGAGGCGGGCTGGATCTCGTGGGACAGGTGTCCGACGCTCTCGGCGTTATCCACACCGGAGAGCGCGCTACTGAGTGGGTCGTTGTCAGCCATTGCTTATCGGTACTTCTTGAATCCCATCTCGCGGGCGATCTCTCGGAAGCACTGGCGGCACAGGTTGATGTCGTACTTGCTGACAAGTCCCTGCTTTCGACCGCAGCGCCGGCACTCGTTCTCCTGGCCGGTGCGGCGGGACGCGTGCTCGCCCGTCTGTTCTGTTTCGCTATCGCTCATTCTTCAACCTCCACGTCGAACGTGGACTCGATGAACGCGACGGCGTCCTCGACGGTCATCCGGTGGGACGACGGAATCTGACGGGAACGCTTGTCGCGCTTTTTCACTCGGTAGCCGGGGCGGACGAGGTTGACCGTCACGTCCAGCCCGTAGATACCGATCTGCGGGTCGTACTCCTGGCTCGGGAACTCCGTGTGCTCTTCGACGCCGAAGCCGAAGTTGCCGGTCTCGTCGAACGACGAGACGGAGAGGTCCGCGATGGGGAGTGCGGTTTCGAGGAACTCGACGGCGGTGTCACCGCGAAGAGTGACCTTCGCGCCGACGGGTTCGCCGCGGCGAACGCCGAAGTCCTGGGAGGCGCGGCCGGAGATCGTGCGAACGCTCTCCTGACCGGTGATCTCTTCGAGGATGTCTTCGGCCTTGGCGAGTTCGCGACCACCTTCGCCGACGCCCATGTGGACGACGACCTTCTCGATGCGCGGGTCGCGCATCTCGTGGAAGTCAGCCTCGCTCATTCGTCATCACCGCCGTCAGCAGCCTGACGTGCTTCGGACTCGTCGTCCGAACCCGTGAAGTTCTCGTCGATGACGACGACGTACTGTTCGACCGTCTCGAACTCGCCGTCTTCGGTCTCGACGACAACGGAGTTGTTTCCGCTGCCGGGCGTGACGATGATCTCGGTGACCTCGCCGATTTCGCCGGCGTGCTGGCCGTTGACGGCCGTGACGAGCGCGCCTTCCTCGTAGGGGAAGTGCGCGACGACATCCTTCGTCTCGTTGTCGACGACGATGGAGTCCTTGCCGCTGTACTCCGAGGCGTCCTCGACGACGAGGGTCGCTCCGTCGTGGAGCGTCAGCTGGAAGTCGCCACCGCTGACCTGCGTCTTGTTCACAATCTTGCCGAGACGGCTGGATGCCGAGTCGGCGTCGATGGGCGTCAGCGCCAGGCGGCCTCCCTCGTCGGGGAAGACGCGGTAGTACTCCTCTCGCTGGACGAACGCCAGGATGTCGAACATCCCGATGGGACGGCGGACGTCGGAGGCCACGTCGCCGTTGACCAGAATGCTCTGGTGGTTGAGGGCGTACTGGGCCTCCTTCTTCGAGTCAACGTAGCCGAGCACGTCGCGCAGGACGATGATGAGGGGAACCCCCGCCTCGCCGTGCGGACCCGCTCCGGCCTTGACCGTGAACGTGCCTGTCTTGCGCTCGACCGGCCAGGACTTCGGTACGGACAGTCGCTTCTGGTGTCGAGTCATTCGTTATCCTCCTTGAGTCGGGCCTCGCGCACGTCGTCTTCGAGGTCCAGTTCCGTCACGCGGACGTTACTGGCCTGAAGGGGGCGTGGGACCTCCTCGCCGTCGGCTTTCTCAACGACGACACCGTCGACGTAGATGACGGCGTCGGTGAGGTCGACCTCGGTGACTTCGCTTTCTTCGCCGGCGAAGTCGCCGCGGAGCACCTCGACCGTGTCGCCCGCGTTGACGCGGACGTTACGGCTGCCGTACTCCTCGCGGAGGTCGGCCGACAGCGGTGCGCGGACCTGCTTTTGCCGCTCGTGGAGCGGCGCGTCGCGAATCTGGGTTCGCTGTTTGCGCGGTTGTCGAGTCATACTATACGATCATCGTAGCCGTCGATGCGATACTCCCGAAGCGCTCGGCGACTTCGCGTGCGACGGGACCCTTGATTTCGGTCCCGCGAGGCTCTTCCATCTCGTCGATGATGACGGCGGCGTTGTCCTCGAACTTCACACGCGTGCCATCGGGCCGGCGGATGGATTTCCGCTGGCGGACGATGACCGCTTCGAGCACCTGGCGGCGCATCTCGGGGGTACCTTTGGTGACCGAGACGGTCACCTTGTCCCCGATGCCTGCCTTGGGGTGGCGGTTCTTCGTGCCGGAGTAACCCGCGACGCTGATAATCTTCAGTTCACGAGCGCCGGTGTTGTCGGCGCACGTGACCAGCGAGCCACGGGCGACACCCTTGGTGATGTCCGCTTTGAGCGCTTCCATCACTCGTCACCTCCCATAATCTCGACGACGACGTGAGATTTCGTCTTCGAGAGAGGTCGGGTCTCCGCAATCGTTACTTCGTCACCGACAGCGACGTCGTCGAGCACGCCCGGCACGTGTGCCGGGATGCGGGAACGTCGCTTCATGTAGCGGTCGTACTTCGGAACGAATACGTCGTACTCCCGCTCGACGATGACGGTCTTTGCCATGTCCGTCGAGACGACCGTCCCCTCCAGGGTCTGACCCCGGACGGAGAGCGAGCCGTAGAACGGACATTTTTCGTAGTCGTAAGCCTCGGAATCGTCAGGTTCCGGAGGCATTGGAACGTCAAGTCCTATCGCCATTTCGAGTCACCAGTAGTTTCGGTGCGCAGGGCGGGTCGTGAGAGCAGTTGTGCGCCATCCACCGTAACGTAGGCCACGCCCTCGCAATTCCCCGAGGGGGAAGCCGCCGATGATGAGTCGGCGAGCCGATCAGACTGACTGGCATCAAATCCGCCAGTAGTATCCGACCGAAGTTTGGACGCGGTCCCCGACGCCTTCGCAGCGTCGGCGGCTTCATCTGTACGCGGAATCGCAAATTCGAAGGTCGCCCCTCGCTTTGGCACCTGCCGCACCCGAGACCCGTCGTCGACCATGAACGTGTGCATCGTCTCGACGACGATGCGACCGGCTATTCCGACGAGGTCGGGGTTCGCCGCGTCGACGACCTCCACGTGGAGGCCGTTGAGTTCGTGTCGCGTGAGGGTCTCGGGTGTCAGTGGCATTATTCTTCGTCGAGGTCGCCTTCTTCGCCCTGAATCGTCTTGATTCGGGCGATGGTCTTCTTCAGTTCAGAGACGCGACCGGGGTTCTCCGGCGCGCCACCCGCGGCCTGCACGGCCTTCGCGTTGAGCAGCTCCGTCTCGAGCTCTTCGAGCTCGGCGGTGCGCTCTGCGGGCGTCATGTCGCGAATCTCTTCGGTGTAGAGGATCGCCATTTATTCTTCCTCCGTTTCGTCGTCGTCTTCGTCTTCCATCTCCGCGACGAGGTCGGCCGCCTCTTCGGCGACGTCTTCGTCGAGTTCTTCGTCGTCGTCGACGACTTCCTCGACCGCTTCCTCGTCGTCGGCATCGTCGACGACTTCCTCTTCGACGGCTTCGACGGCCGCTTCCTCGACGACGTCTTCGTCGACGGCGTCCGTCTCGGCGTCGGCGTCCTCGGAGACGTCCGGAACCTCTTCCGGCTCCTCTTCGAGGAGGTCCTCGACGCTTTCGGTCTCTTCGATCTGTTCGACCGCGTCGGGGTTGGCGTCTTCCTCGACTTCGAAGTCGTCGGGGAGTCGCGCACCCGGCGGGATGATCTTGACCGTCACGCCGATGGTACCGAGCTTCATGACTGCGACGCCCTGGCCCTCGTCGACGATCTCCTGTGCGGGCTCGCCGTTGTGCTTGATGTAGCCGCGGTTGAACTTCTCGACGCGGGAGCGAGCGCCCGTGACCTTACCGGAGAGGACGATTTCGGCACCGAGTGCGCCGGCGTCCATGATGCGGTCGATGGTCGTGTGGCCCGCCTTACGGAAGTACCAACCGCGCTCGAGCGCGTTGGCGAGGCGGTCGGCGACGATCCGGGCGTTGAGGTCCGGTTCGTCGACTTCCTGCACGTCGATCTGGGGGTCGTCGAGGTTGAACCGCTCTTCGAGTTCGCGGGTGACCTTACGGATGTTCTTCCCGCCTTTCCCGATGACCATCCCGGGCTTTTCGGCCTTGAGCACGATCTGCGTGCCCATCGGCGTCTTGGCGACGTCCATGCCGCCGTAGCCCGCTCGACCGAGCTCTTCTGCGAAGAACTCGTCGATTTGGGACCGCTGCAGTCCGTTCTCGATGAATTGGTGTTCGTCAGCCATTATTCCTCGACCTCTTCGATGATGAGTTCGACGTCACAGATTGGGGTGTTCCACGGGTCCGCCCGACCGAAGGCGCGGGGCTTGCGACCCTGACGCTCGCCGACCTTGTGGGCGGCGACGTGCTTGATCTCCATGGCCGGTCCGTCGAACCCCTGTTCGGTCGCGTTGTTGCGAACGTTTTCGAGGAGTTCGAGGAACGCCTTGGACGCCTTCTCGGGGTACCGTCCCGCGTCCCAGCCGTCGATGTCGCTTCGGTGACCGACGCCGGAGTTGTGCTGCTTGAACGGAACCGACCGCTCGCCGTCGATGACGGCTTCGAGGTACTCCTCTGCGTCGGCGACGGGCATCCCCTTGATGGCGCGGGAGATGGCCTTGCTGTGCTTGATGCTGATGGGCCGGTCCCGGAGCATACCCTTGGCCGTGGTGTCCGGGTCGGCCTCGACGCTGTAGTTGATTCCCATGGTTTACTTGAGGGGCACGAACTTCGAAGACCGGGTCGCGCCGATACCGGCCTGACCGTGCTCGACCGAGCTACGGGTCAGCTGGAACTCGCCCAGGTAGTGACCGATCATCTCGGGCTGAATCTGGGTGCGTTCGAACTCCTGACCGGTGTAGACGGCGAAGGTGAGACCGACGAATTCGGGGAGAATCGGCATGTCGCGCAGGTGCGTTCGAATGGGCGCGTTGGCCGTCTCCTCTTCCGTCTTGTCCTGAGCCTTCGCGAGCAGCTTCTCGTGCTCGGCCGACAGGCCTCGGGTGATGGTTCGCCGCTGACGAGCGGGGAGCAGTTCCGCGACCTCGTCGAGCTCCATCTCCTGCAGCTCGTCGAGCGTGTAGCCGCGGTAGGTGAACTCACCTTCGCGGCCGGTGCGGTATTGCGTACTCATGGTTACTTACCTCCCTTGCCACCGCGACCGGTGCGTTTGGAGGCGATGTCACCGACCTTCCGGCCCGGCGGAGCGTTCCGCGAGACGGACTTCGGCTGACCGGGGTGCTGCCGGCCGCCGCCACCGAACGGGTGGTCGACGGCGTTCATAGCAACACCACGCACGCGCGGCCACTTGATACCGCGCGCTTTCATCTTGTGGTACTTCTTCCCTGCCTTGACGAACGGCTTCTCCGTGCGGCCGCCACCGGCGACGACGCCGATGGTGGCTCGGCAGTTGGGGTTGAGGCGCTTGACCTCGCCCGACGGGAGCTTCACGATAGCGACCTTGCGGTCGTGCGAGAGCAGCTGCGCGCTCACGCCGGAGGCGCGGGCGAACTTCCCGCCGTCGCCGGGCTGGTGCTCGACGTTACAGACGGGAACACCCTCGGGAATCTCGGCGAGCGGCAGCGTGTTGCCGGGCTTGATCTCGGCGGAGACGCCGATCTGAAGCTCTTCGCCGACGCTGATGCCCTCGGGCGCGAGAATCATGCGCTGTTCGTCCTCGAACTCGACGAGGGCGATGGGCGCACTGCGTGCGGGGTCGTGCTCGATGCCGACGACCGTCCCCGAGATGGTGTCTTTGTCTTCGGACTTCTTGTGCGACAGTTCGGCCTTGTAGCGGTGCGACGGCGCCCGGAACGTGGACGTACCGCGACCGCGACGCTGGCCCTGAATTCGGCGTCCCATGGTTAGAACACCCCGATACGCGACGCGACTTCCTGCGCGTCGTCGTCTTCAGAGAGACGAACTGTTGCTTTCTTTTTGCCTTTCATCGTGACCTGCGTGTTGACCTTCTCGACGGTCACGTCGTAGCGCGACTCGACTTCCGACTTGACGTCGGACTTCGTCGAGTCGATGTGGACGATGAACTGGAGCTTGTTGTCGAAGTCCATCTGGTTCATCGCCTTTTCCGTGACCAGCGGGTGTTCGATGATGCTCATCGTTCTGCGACCTCCTCGAGCGCGCTCTCGGTGAACAGCGTGAGGCGACCGGCGTGGGTGCCGGGCGCGAGGTCCTCGGCGGAGACGTTCGCCGCGGTGGCGACGTCGACGCCGGCGAGGTTGCGAGCCGCCTTCGAGGGCTCGTCGGCCGTCACGAAGAGGATGGACTTCGGACGGGTGTACTTGCGACCGCGGAGTTTGCCCTGGCCGCTCTTGACCTTCTTGTTCTCCTCGGAGCGCTCGATGTCGTCGTAGACGCCGAGCGACTGCAGGAGGTCGACGACCTCCTGCGTCTTGACGAGGTCCTCGAAGTCGTCGGAGACGACGAGGGGGAGTTCGACGTCGTCGTCGAAGCGGTGACCGCGCTCGGCGACCAGTTCGGGGTCCGTCGTGGCGGCGAGCGCCGAGCGGACGGCGAGCTTACGCTCCTTCGTGTTGATCTCCTTCCCCTGGTCCTTCTCGGCCTTCGGCGGGTGAGCGCGACGGCCGGAGACGGCGTGCGGGACGCGTCGGGCGACGCCGTTCTGGCGTGGGTCGTGGGACATCCCACGGCCGCTGCCCATGGACTCTGCCGGGGTTCGAAGTCCGGCGTAGGGGTCGGCACCGTACGGCTGTTTTCGGTTTGCCTGCGCGGCGATGACGGCACGCTTGATGAGGTCCGGACGGTAAGCCGTCTCGAAGACCTCGGGCAGGTCGATGCTGCCCGCGTCGTCGCCGTTCAGGTCTCGGATAGTTGCCTGCATGGTTTAACCCTGGTTCGATGCGGTAGAGACGTAGCGCACCTCGGGGTCGAGGCGCGGCTGGTCGTTCGGCCGGATGGCCGGGCGGAACCGCAGAAGGCGCTTGTTGGGGCCCGGCAGCGAGCCCTTGATGAGCGCGTACGAGCCGTCGACCTCGCCGTAGTTGACGAAGCCACCTTCGACGGAGGCGTCGTCGCCCTCACCGAGGTCGATGAGGCGCTTGTTGAGTTCGGTGCGCTGGTGGTAACCGGTCTGACCGAGCTGCGGAACCGTAGAGCGGACACGGGACGGGTTCCAGGGGCCGAGGTTGCCAATACGGCGTCTCCAGCCCTGGCGGGCGTGCTTGCCCTTACGCTTCTGGACGCCCCATCGCTTGACGGGACCCTGCGTACCCTTACCCTTCGTGACACCCGCGGCGTCGAGGTACTCGCCGGCGCGGAACACGTCGGACATCTCGTGTTCGCCGCCCTCGGCAACGAGGTCGAGGGCGAAGTCGGCGCGCTCCACCATGGAGCCGCCGCCGACGCGAGTCTCCATCACGTCGGGCTTCTTCTTGGGCACGTTCGCGAGCTCGGAAGGCACCGTGTGCGTGATGACGCGAAGGTCATCGACTTCGCCGGCCTCGACGGCCTCGCGAAGCGCGTCGGCGTCCGAGTCGAACGTGTCTTCTGCCGGCAGGTCGAGGACGCGGTCGAGTTCGTCGTGGAACTCGCCCGCCCAGACCTCGGTCTGCGGCTTCATACCGTACGGCGTCTGCTCGTAGGCGCGAAGGGCGACGGCGCGCATCGGCGGCGTCTCGACGACGGTCACCGGGACGGACTCCTCCATTCCTTCGCGGGGGGAGTCTGCCTCGTCGTTGACCATCATCACGTGGGTCATACCGGCCTTGTAACCGGCGAAGCCCTGCAGCGCTGGGGAGCCGTCGTCGGACGGCCACGACTTGATGCGTGGAACCTCCTTGACTGCTCGCTTGCGCGGGCTGAAGCCCATCGAGCCTTTTCGTGGTCTGCTTGGTTGTGGCATGGATTCACTCCGTGAGTGTCAGGGAGGCGAGGGAGGCGAACATCGCTTCCTCCGTTCGCACGACCTCGCTGCCCTGTCGCGGAATCGTATTGAGCCAGAGGTCGAACCCCGGACCAACGGAAGGTTCGACGTCTGCAACATCCTCGGGAGGCATCCCGAGCATGTCCGGAAGCCCACGGCCCGGCGACCCGAAGACGACGGTCATGCCGCCGGCATCGGTGATGCGGGCCGTCAAGTCGCCCAATGTGGGGACCGACAGCGGTTCGCCATAGCGAGACGTGGCGATTCGCACGCCCGCATCCGGCCTGCCGAGTGCTTCCGTGAGGTCCATGCGGGATACGTCGAAGCCCGGGAGGGGCTCGTCGACGATCCGCGCACGGACCGGTTCTCGCGAAGAGATCCTGACAGCGACGCGCTCTCCCTCTGTGAGGTCCATCCCGGGAGGGACGAACAGGGAGATCGGGTGTTGCATTCCGCAATTGACCCGAACGCGGTCGTCAGGTCCGACCTCGGTCACGATTCCTTCTCGCAACGCGGGCGACTCGTCGGAGTCGTCCGCGGTCGTAGACGCGACGAGAACGGGCGGCAGGATACCAGCGTAGCGGAGTTCGTCGCGCTTGCCCCAGACCTCTTTGCGGAGGTAGGGGGGCGTCGCGGCGTACCGAAGTACGGTTTCGACGAACTCGCCGCCCCAGTTGTTCTCGCCGTCTTCGTCGGGGAAGACGACGAGTTCGTTCGCCCGGAAGACCGCCGCCGCGCGGGCGACGTAGCCGAGTTTGCGAGTTGCCTCGCGTTTGTCTTCGGCTTCCCGGACGAGTGAGGACGGCACGAGTACGCTGAGTTTCATGCCGGGTTCATCCTCGTCTCGTCTAGACTGTGGCGTTTCTACCGGGGGCCTACCTAAAAGAGTAGCGAATCCATTCTGGGGTGATAGAGCGTCCCACGACCCAGTTTGCGGGGGATTGGCGAACGTCGCGTGGTACATAATTACACGGCCGGCGACAGGTCGTCGAAGGCGAATCTCACGTGGTAGCAGGTGGCGCGCCGTCGCCCGATTTCTCCCCCGTTTCGCAAGTCTTATTTATCAACCCGACACTATCGAGTAACGCAGCAGCACGCCACGATACACACGGACTGCGCTGGTAGTGTAGTGGTATCACGTGACCTTGCCATGGTCACAACCTGGGTTCAAATCCCAGCCAGCGCACTTCCACCACATGCGTCGGTAGTGTAGTGGTATCACGTGACCTTGCCATGGTCACAACCTGGGTTCAAATCCCAGCCGACGCACTTTCTGAACGGAACCAAACGAGGAGTCGCCGGACTCCGAGTTTCCGTGGAGTGAAGAAGTGCGGCCAAGAGGGATTCTGAACCCGACCAGTCGCGCACAGCGAACGAAGTGAGCGAGCACGTCTGGGTTCGGTTCAAATCCCAGCCGACGCACTTCTGCCGAACACAAACCTCCGAGAGACCTCTGTGTCTCTCGGTCTTGCGAGGCTGCGTGCGGGACGCTGAGATTTGAACTAGCGAGCGAACGCGAGTGAGCGAGTGGAGTTCAAATCCCAGCCGACGCACTTCTACAACGAACCTACCTTCCGAGCGACCGCTGTGCGTGTCGCTCGGACTGTGAGTTGTGAATGCTGGACGCTGGGGTTTGAATCAGGGAGCGACGCGAACGGAGTGAGCAGAGCGACTGAGGTTCAAATCCCGTCTCACCGACTCGGCCGCTGGCCTCGCCGGTGCTCCTGAGTTCACCCCACAGTGTTCGGTGAACTCCCAGCCGACGCACTTCTCTCTGAACTCGACTCAGTCACCGACGCGTCCCGAAAACTCACGCTTCGTCCCGCGCCCGCCACCACCAGCCCATCGCGGCCACGCCGACGACGAGGACGACGACGGCGAGCGCGTCAAGGGCGTAGTTGAGCGGCGTTCCCGTCGGCACGGTCCTGGACTGCGTCACCTGTAAGAGGGCGTACGAGAGCCACGTGAGACACATCCCGACGAGGAGAACCGCCCGCGTGCCGGAGAGTTTCCCGCGCCGGTGCTGGATGGCCGTGCCTGCGAGGAGCAACAGGTACGCGACGAGCAGGGGAACGCCCCCGAAGTCGGCGAGCACGCTCACGGTTCCGTCGGGAACACCGCGAGGGGAATCACAGTCGCGAAGCCGGCGAGCAGTACGCCGAATCCGGATGGCGCGGCGCGGGAAGGGAGAGGGACCATACGCCACCTCCGCAGAGAACACACTAAAGGGTTGACACCATTCGCCTCGAGGGACGCCGGCCCCGCACGCGTGGGCGAAGAATCAGTATCCGAGCGTGTCGACCGTCTCGATTCGCTCGATACCGTCGAGTTCGCAGAGGTCGGAGACGGCCGACTCGGCGAGCGAGACTACGATGCCGCCGAACCGAAGTTCGCGTTCGAGGCTGCCGCCGAGGGACTCGACGCGGGATTCGAGCGCGGCGCGGGCGTCGTCGTCGTCGGGTTCGACGCGGAGTTCCGCGACCGCGTCGTCGAGCGGGTCGTCGCGCATCCGGCGGACGGGGTGAGAGAGATACATATCCGGGGGTCGTCGGCCGGCGGGAAAACGGTCGCGGTCGGCCGGTGGCGGACCGCGCTCGACCGGGGCAGTCAGTCCTCGGTGAAGTAGAACAGCGCCTCGCGACCCGCGCCGCAGTCGGGACACGCCGACGGGAACGCCGTCAGCGAGCCGAGTTCGCCGCAGTCGTCGCAGCGCCAGACGAGTCGCGCCTCGCCGAAGTCCTTCTCGGGCAGTCGCTGATGTTCGACGACGGTCGGCGGTCGAACCGCTCGAGACGCCGTCTCGGCGGTCGTCTCGACGGCCTCCCACCGCGCTCGTTCGCCGTCGAGCGGTTGCGCCGGCTCGGTCGGTCGCGCAGGTGTCTTTATTGCCATAGTGTCGCATACGCACGCCAGTCGCATAAACGCCCGTCGTCACTCCTCGTGACTGTCAGGCCACGAGGACCATCTGAGTTCCAGTCTGACGGGTCCCTCCGGGAGGAAACGGCTGGTCTCGGTGTCAGTGACGACCCGCTCTGGGCGGGGGAGCGTGACGGACTCGTCGCCGACGCGGAGCGTCAGGTCCTCGTCGGGAGCGGCCGCAACGAGGCGGTCGAGTCGTTCGATGGCCGCGGTCACCTCACCGCGAGTCACCGCATCGGTCTGCGAATCGAGGGGGACGCCGCCGAACAGCGGGCGGACGTTCACGTCGCGCGAGCGGTTCGACAGCACCGCGTTGACGGCCGCGCCGAGGAGGATGACGAGCCCGCTGAAGTAGAGCCACGTCAGGAGGACGAGGATGCCGGCGACGACGCTCGACTCGGGGGCGCGGCTACTGAACTCGACGTAGAGCCGGAACAGCGACTCGAACGTCGTCAGCCCGACGGCGGCGACGAGCGTTCCGGGAACGACTTCGAGGGAGGTCACGTCCTCGTCGGGGAAGATGTAGTACATCGGGTAGAACGTCACGAACAGGACGGCGACGAGGAGGCCGCGGTAGACGACCCAGCCGAGCGCGCCGTCGAGCGCCGGGAGCGCGGACTCGATGAGCGCGCCGGCGACGACGGCGAGCGAGACGGTGACGAGCACGACGATGCCGTCCGAAAGCTGGTCGGCGAAGGTGTTGGCCGCCTCCGACTCGTAGATGTCCGAGAAGGCGGTGTCGAGACCGCGGAAGATGCGGAGCGTCCCCCACACCAACACGAGCGCCCCGACGACGGAGAGGCTCGCCAGTTGGGTCGACGACTCCAGTTCGGCGACGATAACGTCGCCCGCGCCGGGGGTCAGGACGGACTGGATGACGGCGATGACGCCCTCGCGGAGACCGCTGTCGCCGGTGGCGGAGACGGCTGCAAGGACGAGCAGAAACAGCGGTAACAGCGAGACGAACGCCCCGTAGGCGATGCTTCCCGCCATGAAGGTGAGCCGCTCGGTGCGCACCTCGTACACGATAGCCCGGCCGAGCGTGAGCGCTCTCGTCATGCGCGGATTCATGGGCGCTGATACGTCGGCAGACGAGAAAAGCGCGCTGCGCGGTCGGGTCAGCGGTGGCGGCTGTCGGTGGTGGCGGCCCTCGGCGGTGGGAGCTACCGACGGGCGGCGAAGACGGCGACCGCCAGCCCCAACACGGCACCCGTCACGGTCCACTCCACCGCGTAGCCGACCGCTCCGCCGATGGCCGAGCCGAGAGTCACCCCGCCGGCGACGTTCGCTCCCGCGACGAGCGCCATCCGAGTGAGTTCGCTCTGGAACATATCGGAATCTGTGGCTGTTCGAGGGGATAGCCTCGTCGGTTCCGTCGTCGATTCGGCCGACAGGTCACCCCGTTTTACTACCGCGTGGCGCGTTGGTTCGGCCATGACAGTCATCGCCATGTTGAGCGTCGCACCGGTCGTCGAAGGGAGCATGTCGGGCGAGGTCGCCAAGGCCGTCGCGGCCCTCGACGACTTCGAGGTGTCTTACGAGACGAACCCGATGGGGACGGTCATCGAGGCCGACGACATCGACGAACTGCTCGCGGCGGTCGGCGCGGCCCACAAGGCGGTCGACGGCGACCGCGTGAGCACGTTCCTGAAGATAGACGACAAGCGCACGAAAGACCAGACGGCCGCCGACAAGGTCGACGCCGTCGAAGCCCATCTCGGACGGGAAGCGAGAAGCGACCGCGAGTAGCGTCGCGGCTCACGGTCACGGCCCGCGGACCCGTCGCGCGGGTCCGGCGTTCGAGACACGAGACACGTCCACGCGACCCGCAGCAGTGGGTGACTGACAAACCCTTTAGCCGAAGGCGCGCAATCGCCTCGCATGGACAGCATCAATCGGATGGCCATCGAACTGGTCGACGAGGCACTCGACTTCGCCGGAGAGCTCGGCATCGAGGGCTACGAACTCGACTCGGGTGCGACGGTCATCGACTTCGGCGTCGACGCCGACGGCGGTGTCGAAGCGGGGATGCTCCTCGCGGAGATTCAGACCGCGGGTCTCGCCACGGTACAGACGCGGATGGGCGAGGTCGCCGGCACGCCCCGTCCGCACGTCGAACTCTCCACCGACCGCCCCGCGCTGGCCCTGCTCTGTTCGCAGAAGGCCGGCTGGGAGCTCACCTTCGACGACTTCGACGGCCTCGGCTCCGGCCCGGCGCGCGCGCTGGTCGGCGAGGAAGAGGAGTTCCACCACCTCGGCTACTACGACGAGTTCGACCTGACGGTCCTCGCCGTCGAGAGCATCGACCTCCCGACCGACGAAGTCGCGGAACACGTCGCGGAGACGACCGGCCTCGAACCGAGCGCCGTCTTCCTGCCGACCTACGCGACCGGCTCGCTCGTCGGGAGCGTCACGGGCGCGGCCCGCGCCGCCGAACTCGCCGTGTTCAACCTCTTCGAAGCGGGCTACGACCCGACGAACGTCCTCTCTATCAACGGCTCCGCCCCGCTCGCGCCCGTCAGCTACGACGAGAGCGTCGCCATGGGCCGGACGAACGACGCCGTCGCCTACGGCGGGCGCGTCCACGTCACCGTCAGCGAGGACTTCGACGAGTTCGACCGCGCGATTTCCACGGCCGGCCCGGACTACGGCGTCCCGTTCGAACAGCTGTTCGAGGACGCCGACTGGGACTTCGGCGCGGTCGACCCCGACGTGTTCGGCCCGGCGCAGGTCACGGTCGACGTGGTCGACGGCCCGACGTACACTCTCGGCGAGACCGACGAGGACGTGCTCGCCGACTCGTTCGGACTGTGAGGCGCAAGCCGGTCCCGCCCGCGCCGGACGCCCTCGACCGGCTGTGGGACGCCCACCGCGCCGTTCCGCTGATTCCGGGCTCCGAAGACGACTGCTGCGGCCGAGTGGCGACCCGACTCGACGTGACGCCCGACGAGGGACGCGACTGGCTCGTGTTCTGTCAGTCGCTCGGGCTCGCCCGCGAGGTGAGCCGCGGCTTCGAGCGCGTCCGCGACGACCCCGACCCAGACGACCTGCGGCGCGCGTTCGAGGAGAACGTCTTCGGCGCGCGCGAGGCGCTCGACGCCCTTGACGACGAACCGAAGTCGGCGGACGCGGTGTTCGAGGCGTTCGAGCCGACCGTCCCGAACTGGGAGCGTCACCGCGACCCGGAGGGGTGGGAGTCGCGCTGGCGCGACAGAGTCGCCCGCCTCCTCGACTGGGCGGTGCTGTTCGACGCGGCGGCGAGAACATCGGACGGCTACGTCGCGGTCGAGCACTCGGCCTGACCGGTCGCCGGCGTCGAAGCGGCCGCCGGGACTCGTCTCTGTTTCTAGTCGACTTTCGTCACGGTTCCGACGCCCTTCGACCGCCCCTCGCGGAAGACGAATCGCTGGCCCTCCTCGACGAAGTACGAACGGAATTTGAACTCCACGCGAGTCGTGCCGGTGTCGCCCGGCAGGAGTCGTCCGCCGTCGGGGTGGAAGACGGCCGCCTCGGAGATGGTTTCGAGGTGGACGACCGGCTCGTAGCCCTCCTGAATCCGCGTCGGGTGGTTGAGCACCATCACGTCGGCTTCGAACTCGCGGACCGCCGTCGGCTCCGCGTCGGCCGGGAGGAGCACCATCCCGCGTTCGATTTCGGACTCGCGGACGCCCTTGAGCGCGATGCCGACGATGCGGCCGGCGTTGGCCCGGTCGACCCGGTGGTAGTGCATCTCGATGGAGCGGACCTCGACCTCGCGGAACTCGCCGTCCGACATCGGCCCCAAGAGGAGTTCGTCGCCGGCCTCGACAGCCCCGGAGTTGACCGTGCCCGAGGCGACCGCGCCGACGCCCGTGACCGAGTAGGTCCGGTCGATGTACATCTTGAAGTCGCCCTCGGCGGCGCTGCGCTTCGGGAGCGACTCGAACAACTGGTCGAGGTCGTCGAGACCGTCCATCGTCACCGCGCTCGTCGGGAACAGCGGGACGACCGACTCGCTTATCTCCTCGACGGCGGCCTCGACGCCGTGGCGCTCGACGCTCAGGGGCGTCCGACCAACGTCGCGGAGGAGTCGCTCGACCTCGCGTTCGACCTCGGCAGCGCGCTCCTCGGAGACGGCGTCGACCTTCGTGATGGCGACGACCGTCGGCAGTTCCATGGCGAGCAGGATGCCGAGGTGTTCGCGGGTCGTCCGCGTCGGGCCGTCGTCGGCGGCGACGACGAGCAGGCCGTAGTCGAGGCGCTGGCCGACGAGGCCGCGAATCGTCGTCCGGAGCCACGGCTCGTGGCCCACGGTATCGACGAACGAGACCAGTCGGTCGGCCTCCTGGACGATTTGCGCCCGGTCGGACTTCCGGTGGGGATTGCGCATGTGGACCGGCCCGTCGTCGGAAAAGCCGTAGACGGCGTACGAGAGGTCCGCCGACAGGCCGCGTTCGACCTCGTGGGGTTGGACGTCGAGGAACGACCGCGTGCTTCCGTTGCCGTTGTCGGCCTGTCCGGTCACGAGCGACCCGACGAGCGTCGATTTGCCGTGGTCGACGTGCCCCGCGGTGCCGACGACGATGTGGTCGTCGTCGACGTCGAGCATCGCGCCCTCGCGGATGGTCGCGACGCCGACGAGGCCGCGTTCGGCCGAGTCACCGACGCCCCACGTCTCCACGTCTTCGATGTGCGCCCCGGCCTCTTCGGCCAGAAGCGACAGCACGTCCATGGTCTCGGAGAAGTCGTCCGGTGGGATGCCGGCGATGCCGCCGTCGTCGGTGACGCCGACCACGTAGGTCGCCACGCCGTCGCCGGAGAGCACTCGGTGTCTGAGTTGAGCCGCGAGCGACTCCATCCGGCCGTCGGACAGGTGAACGGCGCGGGTGAGGCGTTCTTTGAACTCGACGTTTCCGCCTTCTTCCTCACCGCGCTCGAGGGCCTCGTCCAAGAGAGCCCGATCCGCGCTCATGGAAGCGGGTAGGAAACCGACCGTGAAAACGCTTTCCGCGGTAGCGATTGCCATGAGATTGTACCACAACCGAGACGGAAGCGACGCGGACGCGCCCGACGAGACGCGTGGCGGTCGACTGCGAGAGAAACCGAGACGAAGTCAGTCGGTCAGGCGCTCGTAGGCCCGGTTGACCTGTTTGAACGCCTCCTCGTCGCCGGTCTTCGAGTCCGGATGGGTCTCTTTGACCCGCTCGCGGTAGGCCGCTTTCACGTCGTCCGCGGAGGCGTCGCCGTCGAGGTCGAGCGTGTCGAGGGCTTGTTGTCGGCTCATGCCGCGCCGCGGCGGGCGGACGCTCGGCCCGTCACCGCGGGTTCGCTGTCGCCGCCGGCGGTCGCCGTCGAATCCGCCGTCGGGACCGGCGTTAGGGCCGAACCGCCCGGCACGCGGACCCTCTTGTGGGTCGTCGCGGGGGCCCGCGCCGAAGCCACCGGTCTCCCGGCGGTCGCCTCGCCGTCGCTCCGACCGGAAACCGAACCCGCCGCGTCCGGCGTCGGCGCGGACGCGCGTCCGGCGGAACCGCTCGTGGAGGCGGCCGCTGACGTGGGCGTACATGAAGTACGTCGTCGCGCCGAAGGGGACGGCGACGAACAGCAACAAGAGCTGTCGGTAGGCGAACGCCAACACGACGAGGAGCATGGTGATACCCGCGAACACCGCCGCGAGCCCCATGACGAGTCGGTCTCGGTCCACGGGCGCAGTTAGGGTCGCACGGTGGTAAACGTCTCGCCGGGCGGCGACCGCCGGACGATTCGGCCGGGAAAATCGACCGCTTGCGTCGCCTCAGCGGTACTGGTTCAGCCGCTTTTTGAGGCGCTTTGCGGCCTGTCCGGCGGCCTTGTCGAAGTCCTCACCGTCGTCCTCGCCGGCGAAGATGATGCCGCGCGAGGAGTTCACGAGACCGACGCCGTCCGCGAGGCCGAACTCGACGGCGGCCTCGGCGTCGCCGCCCTGCGCCCCCACGCCGGGGACGAGAAACGGCAGGTCGGGCACCTGTTCGCGGAGGTGCTCCAGTTCGTCGGGACCGGTCGCGCCGACGACGAGGCCGACGTTCCCGTGTTCGTTCCAGAGGTCGCAGAGCGCCGCGACGCGCTCGTAGAGGGGTTCGCCCGTGTCGAGTTCGAGCGACTGGAGGTCGGAGCCGCCGGGGTTCGAGGTGCGACAGAGGACGAACACGCCCTTGTCTTCCCGCGAGAGGAACGGCTGGATGGAGTCGCGGCCCATGTAGGGGTTGACCGTGATGGCGTCGGCGTCGTCGAGCAGGTCGGCGTACTTGCGGGTCGTGTTGCCGATGTCGGCGCGCTTGGCGTCCAGCAGGACCGGCACGCCCTTCCCGTGGGCGTAGGCGATAGTTTCCCGCAGGGAGCGCCAGCCGTCTTCGTCCTCGTAGAACGCCGCGTTCGGCTTGAACGCCGCAGCGTGCTCGTGGGTCGCGTCGATGATGCGGCGGTTGAACGCCCAACGCGGCAGGTCCTTGTCGAGGAGATGCTCGGGGATGCGGTGGATGTCGGCGTCGAGACCGACCGAGACGACGCTGTCTGTCGCCTCGATGCGGTCGCGGAGGTCGTCGAAGAAGCCCATTGCCCGCGAGTGCGACGACCGACAGTAAGGGGTTTTCCCTTCGGCGTGGGCGGCGGGCTTCCCGCGCACCGAGCGCGCTGGCCGCCCCACCCCGAACCCTCAGACGGGTCGCTCGACCGTCCAGAGCAAGCCCGCACCGACGACGAGCACCCCGCCGAAGAGCGCGAGCGCGCCGGCCGGCGAGAGGGCGTCGGCGACGACCCCGCCGGCGAGTTCGAACGGGACGACAGCGAGCGAGTAGAGCATCCCGGCGGCCGAGAGGACGGTCGCGCGCCCGGCCGAGTCCACCCGGTCGTTGACGTACTGGTTCCCGAGGACGGACGAGACGTTCGTGACGCCGCGGGCGACCGCGAACGCGGGAAAGGCCAGCGGCCCGAAAAGCGGGACCGACGCGTAGGCGACCGCGAGCACGAGCGGCGAGGCGAGGAACCACCGGCGGACGCCGACGCGGGATTCGACCCAGCCGGCGCGGAACGTCGCCGCGGCCGCGACGAGCGAGAACAGCGCGTAGGAGGCGCTGACGGCGGTGTTCGTCGCCGTCGCGGGGACGCCGAGGTCGAGCGCCACGTCGCGGAGAATCGGCTGGTCGAAGATGTACACCATGTTGGCGACGCCGAACAGGAGCGCGAAGTAGGCGACGAAGCCGCGGAGCGGCGGGCGCGAGAGCTTCTCGCGGATGACCCGGAGCGCCGTCCGCGGCGTGAAGTCGCCGCCGGTCGCGCCCGTCTCGGGGACCGACAGCAGAATCGGAACGCCCAGCGCCGTCACCGCGGCGGTGGCGAAGAAGGGGACCGCGTAGTTCGTCGCGTCGGCGAGGAGGCCCCCGGCGAGGGTCGTCACCGCGCCGATTGCGAGGCCGACGCCGGTGGCGCGCCCGCGGACGGCGGCGAACTCGTGGGTCTCGTCGGTCTCGGCCAAGAGGTCGTAGAGCCACGCGTCGTCGCTGCCGGACCGGAACGTCTGGCCGACCGCCCACGCGCCGTAGACGACCGCGAGTTGGAGAAACGTCTCCGACAGGCCCATCGCCGCGGTCGAGACGGCGATGACGGCCGTGCCGAGGGCCATCGCGCTCCGGCGGCCCAGTCGGTCGCCGAGGTAGCCGGTCGGTATCTCGGCCGCGACGAGCGCGAGCCACCAGACGCTGTTGAGCGCGCCCACTTCAGCGAACGAGAGGCCCCGCGAGCGGACGAACAGAATCCAGATGGCAGTCGTGAACGAGACGAACTCGGTCGTCTTGTAGGCGTAGTACTTCGCGACCGGAGAGCGCAGCCGGGCGGTGACGGGCCACGAAGTCATCGTCCCATGGTCTCGACACGACGCAAAGAACGTGTGGATTCGACCGGCGGCGGCGGTGTCCGGGTCGAGCGAAACGCCCGCTGTTCACCCGGTCCGGAAGGAGAAGTCGGAACTCGGCGCGCTGTGGGTGAGCCACCCCATCGACACCACGTCGACGCCGGTGTCGGCGTAGGCGGGGAGCGTCTCCGGCGTGATGCCGCCGCTGGCCTCCGAGATGACGCCTTCGGGGAGTCGGGAGACGCCCTCGCGGACCGCCTCGGGCGGGAGGTTGTCGAACAGGACGATATCGGCCCCGGCTGCCGCGGCGCGCTCGCCCATCTCGGGCGTCTCGACTTCGACTTCGAGTTTCGTCGCGAACGACTTGCGCGCGGCGAAGCGGCGGACGGCCGCCTCCAACCCGAGTTCGGCGATGTGGTTGTCCTTGACCATCACCATCCCCGAGAGCGTGAGGCGGTGGGTGTCGCCGCCGCCGGCGACGACGGCGCGCTTTTCGACGCCGCGGAGGCCGGGGGTGGTCTTGCGGGTCGCGGCGACCCGAACCGAATCGGAAACCTCGCGGGCGGCGGCGACGGCCTCGCGGGTCGTGGTGGCGACGCCGGAGGCGTGGCCGACGACGTTGGCGGCGACGCGCTCGCCGCGGAGGACGTTCCGGGCGTCGCCGTCGACCCGCAGGACTTCGTCGCCCGATTCGACCGCGTCGCCGGCCGCGACCGCTTTCTCGGCCTCGACGCCGAGGGAGTCGAAGACGGCGACGGCGGCGTCGAGACCGGCGGCGACCGCCGGCTCTTTGGCCACGAGTCGCCCGGTGGTGTCGCCGGGCACGTCGTTCGTCACGTCGCGGTGGCCGACGTCCTCGGCCAGCCAGCGCTCGACCGTCTCAGTCGTCAGCACTCGGCGTCACCCCCCGTCCGGCGTCGTCGCTTCCGTCGCTTCCGTCGCCCCCATCGCGTCCGTCCGGGTCGACGAGCGAGTGACAGCCGGCCGATGGCGCGTCGGCGGCCGCGCGGGCGACGAGGAGCGACGAGACGCAGGCGTTCCGGAGTTCGTAGACGGACCGCGAGACGCGGGTGCGGGCGTAGGCGTCGACCTCGCCCTTCAGGCGACGGAGTCGCGCTCGGGCGGTGTCGAGGCCGTCGGGCGTGCGCTCGATGCCGACGAGCTCGTCCATCGTCCGCCCGAGGCGGTCGAACTTCGCGTCCGCGAAGGCGTCGGGGAGCGCCGGGTCGGAGTCGCGCGGCGGCGCGTACTCGACGGTCTCGGCCTCGTCGCGACCCCGGTCGGCCGCCGTTTCGCCGGCGCGGACGCCCCAGACGAGGCCTTCGAGCAGGCTGGTCGAGGCGAGTCGGTTCGCGCCGTGGACGCCGGTGCGGGCGCACTCGCCGGCGGCGAACAGCCGAGGGAGGGAGGCCCTCCCGCGGTCGTCGACGGCGACGCCGCCGCAGAGGAAGTGCTCGCTCGGCGCGACCGGGATGCCGGCGTCGAGGTCGACGCCGCGGTCGTCGCAGAGCGCCGCGAGGTCGGGGAACTCATCGCGGAAGTCGAGGTCGGACACGTCGAGGACGACGCGGCCGGACCGGTCGCGGGCGCGGGAGACGGCGCGGGCGACCACGTCTCGGGGGGCGAGTTCGGCGTCTTCGTGCACGTCAGGCATGAAGCGGCGGCCGTCGGCGTCGCGCAGGACCGCGCCCTCGCCGCGAACGGCCTCGCTGACGAGGAACGGTTGCGCGTCGTCGTCGGCCCGTGGGTCTGTTCGGGGGTCGTACGCTGTCGGGTGGAACTGGACGTACTGCATGTCGGAGACGGTCGCGCCGGCGAGCGCGGCCATCGCCACGCCGTCGCCGGTCGCGCCCGCGGGGTTGGTCGACCGGGCGTAACAGTCCCCGATGCCGCCGGTGGCGAGGACCGTCGCCCCGGCGAAGACGGGTTCGACCTCGCCGTCCGCGAGGACGGTCGCGCCGCGGACGGTCCCCTCCTCGGTCAGGAGGTCGAGCGCCGTCGCGTCCTCCACGATTCGCACGCCGTCGCGGGCCGAGAGGTGCTGGAGAAACGGCCGGAGGACGTGCGCGCCGGTGCTGGCGTCGACGTGGAGGATGCGGCGGCTGGAGTGGCCCGCTTCGCGGGCGAGGTCGAAGGAGTTGGTGTCGGTGTCGGCATTAGCTTCGGCGTCGGCGTCAGTGCCCTCGCCCACCGCGTCGAACGCGACGCCGAGCGTGTCCAACAGCACGTCCTCGACGACGGCGCGGGACTCGGAGACGAGCGTCTCGACCGCCTCGGGGTCGGCGGTGCCGTCGCTCGCCCGGCGGATGTCGGCGGCGAACTCCGCGGGCGCGGACTGGGTGACGGCGATGCCGCCCTGCGCCCAGTCGGACGCGGCGTCCTCGGGTTCGGTCGCCTTCGTGACGACGAGCACGTCGGCCCCCTCGCGGGCGGCGGCGAGGGCGGCGGCGCAGCCGGCGATGCCGGAGCCGACGACGAGCACGTCGGCCTTCATAGTTCGAGCATGCGGTCGAGCGCGACCGCGGCGAGTTCCTTCTCCTCGGGCGCGACCTCGACGACGTTGGGTTCGCGGCCCGCGGCGAGCTCTTCGAGCACCCACGTCAGGTAATTCGGGTCGACCTGTCGCATGGCGTTGCAGTCCATGCAGGCGTCGCCGCAGAGGGGGCGCACGTCGACCTCGGGATGCCAGCGCGCGAGGTGTCGCGCGAGGTGGACCTCGGTGCCGATGGCCCACGTCTCGCCGGGGTCGGCGTTCGCGACGACGTCGCAGATGTGGCTCGTGGAGCCGACCTCGTCGGCGGCCGCGACGACGCTCGGGCGGCACTCGGGGTGGACGACGACCTTCGCGCCGTCGGCCTGCGCTTCTTCGACGTGGTCGACGCGGAAGCGTTCGTGGACCTGACAGTAGCCGTCCCAGAGGATGACTTCGGCGTCACCGAGCTCCGGGATGTCGGGGTCCAGCTCGTCGGCAGCGCCCATCGACTCGGTCACGTCGCCGGCCCACGGGTCCCACTCGACCACCTCGTCGATGCCGAGGTCGTCGGCCGTGTTGCGCCCGAGGTGTTTGTCGGGCAGGAACAGCACGGCGTCGCCGCGCTCGAACGCCCACTCGAAGGCGTCGGCGGCGTTCGAGGAGGTGCAGATGAGCCCGCCGTGAGAGGCGCAAAACGCCTTCAGGTCGGCGTAGGAGTTCATGTACGTCACGGGGACGATGTCCTTGCCGCCGCTCTCTTCGACGAGCGTCTCCCACGCGGAGTCGACCTGCACGGCCTCGGCCATCCCGGCCATCGGACACGACGCCTCCATCGACGGGAGAATCACCGTCTGGTCGTCGTCGGTGATGATGTCCGCGCTCTCGGCCATGAACGTCACGCCGGCGAAGACGACGTAGTCGGCGTCCGACTCGGCGGCGCGCTTCGAGAGTTCGTAGGAGTCGCCGACGAAGTCCGCGTGCTCGACGATTTCCCGGCGCTGGTAGTTGTGTCCGAGGACGATAACCCGGTCACCCAATGCCTCGCGGGCGGCGGCGATTCGCCGGGAGCGGGCGGCCTCGTCGAGGTCGCGGTGGCTCTCCGGTAGCTGTTCGAGCGTGTCGTATTTGAACAGGCTGAGCTCCGACTCGAACCCGACCGACTGTAATTCAACCACGATTGGTCACCACGGTAGCAGTCCAATCAGTGGGCCTTATTGAAAAATATTTTTCTTCAATACTCGCCACTCATCAGTAAAAATTCTCTACACTATCGATTCGCTGGTGGTAAATACGCCCGATGGGACATTAGAAGCCGAATACAGTCGTTGCCCGTCCGAAGAACAATTTTGTTCAAAGATACGCCGCCGTCGGTGGCGATTACTCGTTCAGTCGCGTTCGAAGACGACGCGACCGTCCACGATGGTCATCGAGACCGCGATATCGCGAATCGAGTCGGCCTCCCACGGCGACTCGTCGAGGACGACGAGGTCGGCGGCGTTCCCGACTGCGACGGTCCCCAGTCGGTCCTCGTCGAAGCCGGCGTAGGCCGCCCCGGCGGTGTACGCCCGAAGCGCCTCGGTGACGGTGAGCGACTGGTCTGGGTTCGGGTGGTCGGTGGCGAGGTCGACGCCGAGCAGCGGCCCGAGCGGCATGCAGTCGCTCCCGAACGCGAGGTCCACGCCGGCGTCGAGCAGGTCGCGGTAGCGGTTGGTCCGCAGGCGCCGCTCCCCGAGGCGCGCGTCGTAGAGGCCGCCCTCGTCGGCCCACTTCAGGAAGTTCGGCTGGACCGAGGCGACGACGCCCGACTCGGCGAACCGCTCGATTGCCTCGTCGGACGCGAGTTCGACGTGTTCGACCCGATGGCGGGCCGCGCCGGGGTCGTCGGTCTCCGCGTACGCGTCGAGCACCGCGTCGACGGCCGCGTCACCGATGGCGTGTGCGGTGAGTTGATAGCCCGATTCGTCGGCGTCGGCGACGAGGTCGCGGAGGTCCTCGGGGGCGACGACCCACTGGCCCGTCTCCTCGTCGGTCGCGTCGGGGTCCGCCGCGGCGTCGGCGTAGGGCTCGGTGAGCTTCGCGGTCCGCCCGCCGAAGCTCCCGTCGGTGAACGTCTTTATCGCCCCGACGGTGACGAGGCCGCCGCGGCTCCCGCCCCCGTGGTTCGTCCGCAGGCCGACCTCGCGGAGCGCGTCGAGGTGGTCGGACCAGTAGTTGATGCGGACGCGGAGCGCCAGTTCGCCGGCCTCGTCGAGGTCGCGGTAGACCTCGGGCGCGCGGGAGCCCCGGACCATGTCGTGGACGCCGGTGACGCCGCGGGCGGTCGCGTACGACTGCGCCGCGCGGACGAGGTCCGCCATCTCCTCGCGGCCCGGTTCGGTCGCCTCGCGAAGCACGTCGACCGCGCCCTCGACGACGACGCCCGTCGGTTCGCCGGCGGTGTCGCCATCGCCGCCGTCAGCGCCGTCACCGCCGTCTCCGTCTCCGGCGGTCTGGACGCCCGAATCGGGCATCTCGTCGGCGTGGCGGTCGAGGACGACCGAGTTGACGCCGGCGGTGTGGAGGTCCTCGCGGAAGGCCACGACGGGACGCGACTCGGAGACGGCGTCGAGGTCGTCGCGGGTGAGGTATCTCGAGTCGTCCCACGTGCTCTCGTCGTAGCCGTAGCCGAGCACCCAGCCGGCCTCGTCGCCGGTCTCGTCGTCGGATTCGACCTCGGCGGCGCGCTCGCGGAGCAGTTCGACCGCCTCCGCCGGGGAGTCGGCGGCGGAGAGGTCGGCGTGGACGAGCGAGCGGCCGACCATCGGGAGGTGCGTGTGGGCGTCGATGAAGCCGGGGAGGACGACGCGGCCGCCGCAGTCGACGACCCGCGTCTCGACGCCGGCGAGCAGTTCCACGTCGAACGCGCGGCCGACGCGGACGACCTCGCCGTCGCGGACGGCGACGGCTTCGTGCGTCTCGTCGGGCGACCCGAGGGTGTGTACCTCCGCGTTCGTCAGTACGAGGTCCGCTGCCGCGGTCATACGTTCGACCCCGACGCGGGAGGGCAAAACGGTTCGGGAGGCGGCGGGGTGGCCGAGCGGCGGTCGGTCGTCGCGGGTGACGCCGGCCGGGTCGGTGGCGGCCGTTGGAAGAACCGGAACGCGTTAGGGCCGGCGCGGGAAACGTCGGGGCATGACAGACGCCGCGTCCCTCGCAGACCGCGTTCGGGAGGGCGAACTCCGCCTCCACGAACTCGAAGCGCACGCCGACGCCGACACCGCCGCCGAGGCGCGCCGGTTGCTCGTCGAAGAGCAGTCCGGCGCGTCGCTCGACGCGGTCGGGAACTACGGCTTCCCCGCGGAGGCCGCCGAGTCGGCCATCGAGAACATGGTCGGCGCGATTCAGGTGCCGATGGGCGTCGCCGGCCCCGTCAGCGTCGACGGCGGCTCCGTCGCCGGCGAGAAGTACCTCCCCCTCGCGACCACCGAGGGCGCGCTCCTCGCGTCGGTCAACCGCGGCTGCTCGGTCATCAACAGCGCCGGCGGCGCGACCGCCCGCGTCCTCAAGTCCGGGATGACCCGCGCGCCGGTGTTCCGCGTCGCCGACGTTGCCGAGGCCGAGGCGCTCGTCTCGTGGACCCGCGACAACTTCGCGGCGCTGAAGGAGGCCGCGGAGGAGACGACGAACCACGGCGAACTCCTCGACGTGACGCCGTACGTCGTCGGCAACTCCGTGTACCTGCGGTTCCGCTACGACACCAAGGACGCGATGGGGATGAACATGGCAACCATCGCCACCGAGGCCGCTTGCGGCGTCGTCGAAGCCGAGACGGCCGCCTCGCTCGTCGCCCTCTCGGGCAACCTCTGTTCCGACAAGAAGCCCGCCGCCATCAACGCCGTCGAGGGGCGCGGCCGGAGCGTCACCGCCGACGTTCGAATCCCGCGCGAGGTCGTCGAAGAACGCTTGCACACCACGCCCGAAGCGGTCGCGGAACTCAACACACGCAAGAACCTGGTCGGCTCCGCGAAGGCCGCGAGCCTCGGGTTCAACGCCCACGTCGCCAACGTCGTCGCCGCGATGTTCCTCGCCACCGGGCAGGACGAGGCGCAGGTCGTCGAGGGGTCGAACGCCATCACGACCGCCGAGGTGCAGGACGGCGACCTCTACGTCTCGGTCTCCATCGCCTCTCTCGAAGTCGGCACCGTCGGCGGCGGCACGAAACTCCCGACGCAGTCCGAGGGCCTCGATATCCTCGGCGTCAGCGGCGGCGGCGACCCCGCCGGCTCCAACGCCGACGCCCTCGCGGAATGCATCGCCGTCGGCTCCCTCGCGGGCGAGCTCTCCCTTCTCTCCGCGCTCGCCTCGCGGCACCTCTCCAGCGCCCACGCCGAACTCGGTCGGTAACTCGAATCCGGTTTCAGTTTCGCCGGCACCGGACACAGTTGAACTGCGTTTCCCAGCCCGTTCTCGGACTATACCTGCGTATTCGCACCTCGTCGTTCACTTTCACTTTCACTCCGCACCCGTGGGTCGCGTTTATTCCGTTTCCGCGGAAACGATGAAAATGCGTCCGTCGGGGAGCACCCGCGGGCGTGTCCACACCCCATCCCCTCCCATGCCCGTCTCCACACGCGCTACCGACCCCGAATCGCCCGACGAGTACGACGACGCGCGGCGGGTGGCGCTCGCGCTCAGGCTGGTGAAACTGGCGCTCGGCGTCGTCGCCTCCGCGCTGACCGTGGCGAAGCTCCTCGGCGCGCTCTGAGGTGCTCGCGGACCCGCTGGCCGGTCGCTCGCCCGCGCCGAATCTCAGACCAGTCGGTGTCGCCCCCGCGACTCGGACACTTCGCCGCGCCGCCGGAGTTTGTCGAGCAGGTCGCGGGCGCGGTCCGCCGGGACGCCCCGTTCGACCGCGGCCGCGACGATTTCCTCTTCGGTCGGCCGGTCGCCGTCCCGTATCGCCTCGCGGACGACCGTCAGGCGGTCGGGCGACCCCGACGACGAGTCCCGCCCCCGCGCGGCGGCCTCGCCAGCCTCGAACACCTCGTCGGCGTCGAGCCCCGAGCCTTCGAGGTACTCGCGGTCGTCGACGCCCGACTCCTCGACTCGCCGGTCGAGTTCCGAGACGTGTTCGACCTGCGCGAACGCCTCGCTGTCGCCGTGTTTCTTCGCCAACAGCGCCGACCGCGCCTGTCGCGCGGCGTCCCTGTCGTCGGACTCGAAGAAGCGCCGGAGCTTCTTCGTCTGGTGTCGCCTGCCGCACCGCGGACACGTCGCCGTCTTCGACCCGTCGGGGTCCGAAAGCAGCCACATGTTCGCGCAGTCCGTACACCCCACGACCGCGTACATACGTCGGTGTTCCGCGGCGGCGGATTTGAACGTTCGGGAGCGCGAGCGACCGCGGACCCCGACACGGTGCCGACCCCCGCGGAGTCTCCCCGGCGGCGTCTCCCCGGCGGATTTATCTTCGCTCCCCGTGGCGTGTCATCATGGACCGAGTTTCTGTCGACGACGCGCCGTCCGCCGAGGCGGCCGACGACGTGTTCCTCTCGCTTCTCGCGGGCGGCGAGGAGCTGAACGTCCAGCACTTCCGCATCGAACCCGGCGCGGCGGTCCCGGTTCACGACCACCCCCACGAGCAGGTCGGCTACATCGTCGCCGGCGAACTGACGTTCCTCGTCGGGGACGAGGGCGAGGAACTCGTCGTCGACCCCGGCGATTCCTACTCGCTCGCGGGCGGCGAACCCCACGGCGCGGAGAACCGCGGCGACGAGACCGTCGTCGGCATCGACGTGTTCTCGCCGCCGCGGGCCAACCCGCCGTGGCTGGACTGAGTCGAGCGCGAACCGCCACCCGGACTAAACTCTCCGTGCGGTGCGTTTCGGGGGAGTTGGAGCCTCTCGAACGAGTGGCTTGGGTCGGCTCAGCCGCGACGTGTAAGGAGAAAGCATTTATCAAACCCGTGTCATCACTCAGTAGACGGTAGTCCCTAACTATGCCCTCCCAACGCGTACTCTTACCATGGACAGCGTACGGCGCGCCGAACACCCCGGTCAGCACGTCGAGCAGCGGGCAACGATGAGCCACTCGAAGCTCGCGCGCGAGCCGTGGCTGTGGGCGTTCGTCGGCGTCTGGGCCGCGGTCGTCAGCGCGCTCCACTTCGGCGGGCTCGCGTACGACATCTACACGCGCATCTGGTGGTGGGACGTGCTCACCCACTCCCTTTCGGGCTTCGGCGTCGCGGGCGTGTTGTTCCTCGTGTTCCCGCAGACGTTCCGCGGCGCTCGCGCCCCGGCGGTCGTCGCGGCCACTCTCCTCGCCATCGGCGCGGGGTTCGAGGTGTACGAGTACCTGTTCAAGGACTTCTGGTGGGGCTGGTCGATGGCCTACTACGCCGAAGACACCGCGATAGACCTCGTGGTCAACGTGGCCGGCGGCCTCGGCTTTTTCGCCTTCATCGAAGGTATCTTCTGGTCGCGGGGGCAGGCGGACGCCCGCCGCGGCGACTCGCCGCCGCGCTCAACTCACGTCCGCTCGGACGGCGGCGAGACGCCGGACGACGACCGCCGCTCGAACCGCTGACTCGACCGCGATGCCCCCGTCGGCGGGGTTAATTTAACCCCAAACGTGTTGCTCCGTCGAGATAACGTACATATCGATGATGTCCTATCTCTCGTCTATGCGTCCGCTCGCAGGAGATACGGCACGGCACTCCGCCACCGCAGTCGACCCGCCCCGCCTACCGCCCCGTCTACCGACCCGCGCATGCTGAGACGAACGCTGAACGAGACGGTGTTGGCCGGCTGGGAAGAACGCCCCCGAGAGATGGCTGCCGTCGCCGTGTTCGGGAGCGTCGTCACCGTGACGCACTTCACGAGCATGGCGCTGTTTCTCTACACGCGCATCTGGTGGTGGGACATTCTCGTCCACGCCGCCTCCGGGTTCGGCGTCGCGGCGATTCTCTACGTCCTCAATCCCCGCCTGCTCCACTCGCGGCTCGCGCTCCTCGTCGTCCTCCCGATGGCCGTCGCCGCGATCGGGACGTGGTTCGAGGTGTACGAGCGGCTCTTCACCGGCTTTTGGGTCGAGTGGCCCCGCTCGGTCTACCTGGAAGACACGGCCGTCGATATCGTCGCCGACACCGCCGGCGCGGTCGTCTTCGGCGTCGTCAGACCGCTGTGGAACCGGATTCGTCGCTGGCGGGACCCGAATCGACTGTAAGCGGCGCGAAACGAGTGCGGCGTCGGTGCCGCGAGAGAGAAGTTGTGTGAGCGCTTACGCGAGTTCGTGAATGTATCCAGAAATCGAAGATTTCTGGCTGCTCAAAGAGTTGGCTTAAGCTAACTCTTTGATGTTCTCGACGACCTTGTCGGCGTACTCGCTCGTGGCGAGCTTGTTGCCGCCCTCGATCTGGCGTTCGAGGTCGTAGGTCACGTCGCCGTCCGAGATGGTCTTCTCGACGGCGTCGCGGATGAGCTTACCGGCGTCCTTCCAGCCCATGTACTCGAACATGAGACGGCCGGAGAGAATCATCGCGGTCGGGTTGACCTTGTCCTCGCCGGCGTACTTGGGTGCGGAGCCGTGGACGGGCTCTGCGAGACAGAGGCCCTCACCGAAGTTCGCACCGGGGGCGATGCCGAGGCCGCCAATCTGCGCGCCGGCGGCGTCGGACATGTAGTCGCCGTTGAGGTTCATCGTGGCGATGACGTCGTAGTCGGCGGTGCGGGTCAGGAGCTGCTGGAGCATGTTGTCCGCGATGCGGTCCTTGACGACGACCTTGTCCTCGGGCTTCTCGCCGTCGTACTCCTCCCAGAGCTCGTCTTCCGTGATGGTGACGTCGTCGAACTCCTCTTCTGCGAGTTCGTAGCCCCAGTCGCGGAACGCGCCCTCGGTGAACTTCATGATGTTACCCTTGTGGACGAGGGTGACGGAGTCGCGGTCGTTTTCGAGGGCGTACTCGATGGCCTCGCGGACGAGGCGCTTCGTCCCGAACTCGGTGATGGGCTTGATGCCGATGCCGACGGGGCCGTCGTGGATGACGCCGTCCGCGCCCATCTCCTCTTCGACGAACTCCTTGACCTGCTGGACCTCGTCGGTACCGGCTTCCCACTCGATGCCGGCGTACACGTCCTCGGTGTTCTCGCGGAACGTGACCATGTCCATCGCCGAGGGGTTCTTGACGGGCGACGGGACGCCGTCGAGGTGGTAGGTCGGGCGGACGTTCGCGTAGAGGTCGAGCTTCTTGCGGAGCGCGACGTTGAGCGAGCGGAAGCCCGCACCGACGGGCGTCGTGAGCGGGCCCTTGATGGCGACGCGGTGGTTGCGAATGGCGCTTACCGTGTCTTCCGGGAGGTTCTCGTCGTACTTGTCGCGGGCGGACGAACCGGCGTAGACGCGCATCCAAGAGACAGAGCGGCCGGTCGCTTCGGCGGCGGCGTCGAGGACCTTCTGTGCGGCGGGGCCGACGTCCGTTCCGATTCCGTCGCCGTGGATGATCGGAATAATCGGATTGTCGGGGACGGAGAGCTCGCCCGTCTCCTCGTCGACCGTGATTTTCTCGCCGTCGTCCGGAACCTCAATCTGGTCGTAGCTCATGAACATTTTGGGTTTTCCAGTGCGGTGTAAAAGTCCTGCCGTTATCGACGGCGAACTGCAAATATCGCTCCATTCGGCGGTCGATACGTTTACACCCGCGCTCGGGAGACACTCGCGTATGCGAATTATCCTTCACGGCGGGGCCGGCGGCATCCCCGGCGAACCGGAGCCCAGACAGGCCGTCTTGGACGACGCGGCCGACGCGGGCGCGAGCGAGTCCGACCCGCTTTCGGCGGTCGAGACCGCGGTCCGCGTCCTCGAATCCGACCGCCGGTTCAACGCCGGCGTCGGCGGCGCGGTCCAGTCCGACGGCGTCGTCCGCACCGACGCGGGCGTCATGCTGAGCGACCGCCAAGTCGGCGCGGCCGCCGGCATGGAGGGCGTCGAACACGCCGTCTCCGTCGCGCGGGCGGTCCTCGAAGACACCCCGCACGTCCTCCTGACGGGCGAGCCGGCGGTCGAGTTCGCCGCCGACGCGGGCGTCGAGACCGGCGTCGACCTCTTCACCGACGAGACCCGCGAGCGCTGGGC
This sequence comes from Haloferax sp. Atlit-109R, assembly GCF_003665865.1. Classification (NCBI taxonomy): domain Archaea; kingdom Methanobacteriati; phylum Methanobacteriota; class Halobacteria; order Halobacteriales; family Haloferacaceae; genus Haloferax; species Haloferax sp. Atlit-109R. The sequence goes on along the minus strand of NZ_QPLO01000002.1, from coordinate 299,855 downwards.
GAACGCGGACGCCCCCGATGGCTCGCCCAGCGAACACCTCGCGTGGCTGGCCGACCGATTCGGCGGTAGCACGAGCGACCCGACGGCCGAGGCGGGAGACGGCTACCTCCCGACGAACGAGGGAACCTCAGCAAGCGGTGACCGCTCGGCTCGCAACGCTCGCCTTCCCGGTCACGACAATTCCGAGGAGACCTCGGCAGGCAGTGACCGCTCGGCTCGCAACGCTCGCCTTCCCGGTCACGACACGGTCGGGGCGGTCGCCACCGACGGCGAGACGTTCGCCTCCGCGACCTCGACCGGCGGCCGCTGGTTCGCTCTCGCGGGTCGCGTCGGCGACGTGCCGCAAATCGGCTCGGGCTTCTACGCCTCCCCGGCCGGCGGCGCGTCGACCACGGGAGCGGGCGAAGACATCGCGCGCGTGACGCTCGCGCGCCGCGCCGTCGGCCACCTCGAGCGGGGCTGCGACGCCCAGACCGCGGCCGACCTCGCCATCGCGGAGTTCGGCGAACTCACCGGGTCGTCGGCGGGAATCATCCTCCTCGACGACGAGGGCTTCGGCTCGGCGTACAACTCCGACGGGATGCAGACCAGCACCGCGTCGAACTGAGGTCGTCGCGGCCGGCGGCGACCGCGTTCCGGTCGCGCTGGCCGTCGCCGCCACGGTTTACTCGATTCAGGCCGTTGAATCTCTCATGAGCGATTGGACCGCGGCCGACGTTCCCGACCTCTCCGGGAAGACCGTCGTCGTCACCGGCGCGAACAGCGGCCTCGGCTTCGAGGCGACGCGCGCCTTCGCGGAGAAGGGCGCGCACGTCGTCATGGCCTGCCGAAGCCTCGACCGCGGCGCGGACGCGATGGCCGACATCCGCGAGTCGGTGCCGGCGGCCTCGCTGACGCTCTCGGAACTCGACCTCGCAGACCTCGACTCGGTCCGACAGTTCGCCGACGAGTTCGCCGCCGAACACGGGTCGCTGCACGTCCTCTGCAACAACGCCGGCGTGATGGCGATTCCCCGGCGAGAGACCGCACAGGGCTTCGAGACGCAGTTCGGCGTCAACCACCTCGGCCACTTCGCCCTGAGCGCCCGCCTGTTCCCGACGCTCCGCGACACGCCCGGCGAGACGCGGCTCGTCACGATGTCGAGCGGCCTCCACGAGCGCGGTCGGATGGAGTTCGACGACCTGCAAGGCGAACGCGACTACGACGAGTGGGACGCCTACGCCCAGAGCAAGCTCTCGAACCTGCTTTTCGCGTTCGAACTCGACCGCCGGCTGACCGCCGCGGGCATCGACGACGTGCTGAGCGTGGGCGCGCACCCCGGGTACGCGGCCACGAACCTCCAGTTCCGCGGCCCCGAGGCCTCCGGGTCGACGCTCCGGTACTGGATGAGCAAGCTCGGCAACGCGATATTCGCCCAGTCGGCCGAGATGGGCGCGCTCCCGCTCCTGTACGCCGCAACCTCGCCGGCCGTCGAAAGCGGGGAGTACGTCGGCCCGCAGGGGCTGTTCGGCATGCGCGGCACCCCCGGCATCGCGGAGCCGAGCGACCGCGCCAGAGACCCCGAGACCGCCGCCCGGCTCTGGGACGTGTCGGAGGAGCTCACCGACACGCGGTTCCGGCTGGCCTGATTCACCACCTGTCTCGGACGAGCGCCGGGAGGCGAGACGGCCAAATACTGCGGCGTGCTATCTACTCCCGTGACCGAATCAACGCCGACAATCACCCGGAGCGTCGCCGACGCTCTCGCCTCCACCTGCCGAACGACCCTCGGGGACTCCCTGCGGAGCGTCGTCCACTTCACCCGCGACGACTTCGACGTGCTGTACGTCCGACGGGACCTCCACGACGGCGACGAGGCCGCGGCGCGCGCAGCGAGCGCCGGACTCGTCGAGAGCGAGCGCACCGGATTCGGCCCGCGAGAGACCTACAACGCCGGCGCGACCGGCGCGACCTCCGACTTCGGCGAGTACGAGTTCACCCTGCGCGTCTTCTCGGACGGCTTCGTCGGCCGCGTCGTGGGCGGCGACCGCGGCGTCATCGTCACCACCGACGAACTCGAACTCTCGGAGTTCGAGGAGATGGAAGTCGCGCTCCGCCGGATGCTCGAAACGACCACCGCCGGGTGAATCGACTCGCCGGCGGGCGTGACGACTCGTCGAGCGCTGTCGGTCCCGTTCGTCGCGCGTTCGGTGTCTACACTCCCTCGACGAGTCGCTCTAGCTGCTCCGGCGGCACCGCTCCTCGCGCGGCGTAGCCCTCGTACGCGAAGGTTGGGACACCGGTGACGCCGTGCTGCTGGGCCTCACTGAATCGTTCGCGCACTTCGGCCCGAAGCGTTTCGTCGTCGAGCGCGGACGCGACTTCCTCGCCGTCGATGCCCACCGATTCGGCGAGTTCGACGAGCACCGCCTCGTCGCCGATGTCTTTGCCGTCCTGCCAGAGCGCCTCGAAGACCGACTCGTCGAACGCGAGCCACGTCTCGTAGTCGGCGTGTCCCTTCAGGTAGTACGAGACGATTTGCGCCGGCAGCGAGTCAACGTCGGTCCCGAGGTCAAGCGTCATCTCGACGTCGTACCGTTCTTGTAACCGACGGACTCCCTGCTTCGCTTGCTCGTAGTAGTCTTCGTCTTTGCCGTCGTCGACCGAGAAGTCGATGCTTCCATCGGGGCGACGCTTCTGACTCCGCAGGTCGAACGGGTGCCAGTCGATATCGAGCTCCTCGTCTCTCGTCTCCTGATACTGCGACAGGGACTGTCTTCCGAGATAACAGAAGGGACACACGTAGTCCGAGTAGACCGTTATCGTCTGGTCGGCGTCTGAACTCATGCATATTTGTCTTTTCTACGGTTACAAAAACGACGCGGTCGCTGGCGACACGTTCGGATACCGTCGCGACTGATATCGTCGCGACTGAGAGCAGGGCGGAAGCGCCCGCGAGGAGGGAATCCGACCGACTCAGCGTCCGAACAGACGCTGTCTGAGGCTTCGTTCGGTGGCGCGCTCCACCAAGAGAACCGAGTGGTCGGTGTCGTTGACCACGTCGAGGTGCAACGAGTCGGTCAGGAGTCGAGTGAGGAGCCCCCGTTCGGTCGCGCCCATCAACACCATCGAGTGGCTGTCGGCCCGGTCCGCGATGGCTCGTTCGATGTCGCCGGTGTCGTCGACGATTCGCGTCGCGTCCTGAAGGTCGTGTTCGGTCGCCCAGTCGGAGAGGAACGCCTCGCCCCGTTCGCGCTCGTCCGGACCGTCGACGACGTGGAGGAGCGTCACCTCCGACCCGACGACCGAGCGGAGGGATTTCGCGACCTCGGCGCTGAGCGCCGAGTGGGGGCTATCGACCGTCGGCAAGAGGAGTCGACTGGTGTCGTAGTTCCGGTCGTTGAGGACGAGGAAATCACAGGGCAGGCGACTCGTCAACTCGCTCATCGTCCGTTCTGCACGCCCTCCCGACCAGATTCGGTCGTTGCTCCAACCCATGACGACGAGGTCGGCGTCTTTGCGGCTGGCGACGGTGAATATCTCCTCGAACGAGCGGTGTGAGACGACCGTTGACGTCCGGGCTTCGATGTCGTAGCCGGCGACGCGTTCGCGGGCGTCTTCGAGCTGTTCGTTGGAGTGTGCGATAATCCGTTGGTTCTGTGCGGCACCGTAGCGTTGCGAGACGCGCGAGGGAACTTGCACCACGTGGACGATATCGACGATGGCGTCTTCTTTCGACTTCGCGAGCGCACAGGCGAGTTCGACGACGTGCGACTCGGTCCGCGGGTTCGCGATGGGGACGACGACCCGGTAGGAGTCCGTGTGGTCGTCCGTTCCCTCTTCGGTCTCGATGAGCGGGACGTACGACCGACCGGCGAGTCCGCCCAGCGCCCACTCACGAATCGAAAGCTGGCGTTTCGCACCCTCGAAACGTGCGGATTCTAACCGGTTTTCCGTCGTCTGGAAGTAGTTGACGACGGTGACGAGGACGACGCCGCCGAAGGTGTTGCCCAAGAGCACGGGGACGACGAACTCGGTCAGGCCGACGGAGAACGCCAGCTGGCCGTTCATCACGAGGTAGACCATCTCGGTGTAGGAGACGACGACGTGGAAGAGCCCACCCAGCGGAACCGCGAGGAACGCGAGGTAGACGACGGCGAGACGAGAGATAGTGTCGCGGGCGGCGAAAGTGACCCAGACGACGCCGGCGACGATGAGGCCGGCGAACGCGGCCTTGAAGAAGAGACTCCACCATGGCGTCTCGACGCCTTTCTGAGCGAGTTCGAGCGCCGCGTTCGCGGCCTCCGGCGAGAGAACGCCGCCGAAGGCGAGGGCGGCCGCACCGAGCGTCCCGCCGAAGAGGTTCCCCGCGAGGACGACGACCCAGTTACGCAAGAGCGCGGGAATACTGGCCAACCGCTCCAGCGTCAGCGCGACCGGCGGGAGCGTGTTCTCGGTGTAGAGCTGATAGCCCCCGATGATGATGTAGATGAACCCGAGCGGGTAGAGCATCGCGCTTAACACCGGGTCGCCGCCGGTGGACGCTTTCATCGAGACGTAGAGGAGGAACGTAATCGTAATCGCGAACCCCGCGGCGAGGGCGCTGAAGAACAGCTCCCGCGCGCCGGAGGTTATCTCCTCGTCCGCGGCCGCGACGATGCGCTGGAACACCTCGTCGGACGAAAATCGGTCGCGAACCACCGAACCGACCGCCGGCGCACCGCTTCGTGACCGTTCGACGGCCTCGCGAACGGATTCGTCGAGCTCCGTCGACTCGGGGTCTGTCATTGGTGCGGTGGTTTTCGAACAAACCGTTCTAAACGTACCGGTTCAGGCTGTCTGCAACAGTTCGGCCGCGTCGGAGGTGGGTAGTCATCTATGCTCTGCGGCCGCGGTTTCGACACCGGTGAGTGACGCGCTCACCCGAGGTGCGTCTCGAACCAGTCGGCGGCGAGGTCGGCCACCGCGTCCAGTTCGCCCGGTCCCTCGAACAGATGGCCCGCGCCGGCGACGACCTCCAGCGACTTCTCGCAGTCGAGTTCCGCGAACGCGTCGCGGTTCAGCCTCAACACCGGCTCGTCGGCACCGCCGACGACGAACAGCGTCGGGGCGGTCACGTCACCGAGCCGCGACTCCGCGAGGTCGACGCGCCCGCCGCGAGAGACGACCGCCCCCGCCTCGTCGCCGAGGTCGGCCGCCGCGAGAAGCGCCGCCGCCGCGCCGGTGCTCGACCCGAAGTAGCCGCAGTCGAGGTCGGCGGTGTCGTCGCGGCCGCGGAGCCACTCGGTCGCGCCGAGCAGTCGGCCGGTCAGAAGCGGGATGTCGAACCGCGTCTCGTACTGCTCGTCTTCCGCCTCCGTGAGCAGGTCGAACAGCAGCGTCCCGACCCCGCGGTCGCGGATGACCTCCGCGACGAAGTTGTTCCGCGGGCTGTGCCGACTGCTGCCGCTCCCGTGGGCGAACACCACGAGCCCCGACGCGCCGTCCGGAATCCGAAGGTCGCCCTCCAGCACCGCGTCGCCGACGGATATCGAGACGAGATTCGGCGTCGTGTCGTTCATACGAGACGATACGTCGGACTGCGGCTTAGGCCTGTCTCGACCCGTCGATTCGCGTGAATTCGCAGTCCGCTCGTTCTGATGGTCATGACCTACACAATTAATGTTAATAGTTCTACGGGAGTACACCCGAACGCCAACCATGGTGAGTGTTACCGACCTACGGACGATGTACGAGCAGATGGTGACCGCTCGGCACTACGAGGAGCGACTGGTGGACGAGTACCTCGTCGGGAAACAGCCGGCGTTCGACATCTCGGCGGGGCCGATACCCGGCGAACTACATCTCGCGGCGGGGCACGAGGCGTCCGGCGCGGGCGTGTGTATCCACCTCCGCGACGACGACACGGTGACCGCGCCGCACCGACCGCACCACATCGCCATCGCGAAGGGCGTCGACCTCGAGCGCATGACGGCCGAGATTTTCGGCCGGAAAACGGGGCTGTGCCGCGGGAAGGGCGGCCACATGCACCTGTTCGACCCCGACGTGAACTTCGCGTGTTCGGGCATCATCGCGCAGGGCTGTCCGCCGGCGGTCGGCGCGGCGATGGCCGCAAAAAAGCGGAACACGGACGCCGTGGCCGTCGCCTTCCTCGGCGAGGGCGCTATCGATCAGGGCGGCTTCCTCGAATCGCTGAACCTCGCGGCGGTCCACGACCTCCCGGTCGTCTTCGTCGTCGAGGACAACGACTGGGCCATCAGCATGCCGAAAGACCGCGTGACCGACGTACAGAACGGCGCACAGCGCGCCGACGGCTTCGACCTGCCGGGCGTCCGCGTCGACTCCGACGACGCGATGGCGGTGTACGAGGCCGCGGGCGAGGCCGTGATGCGCGCCCGCGACGGCAACGGGCCGACGCTCATCGAGGTACAGGTCCACCGCCGGATGGGCCACTTCATGGGCGACGCGGAGGGCTATCGCCCCGAGGCCGACATCGACCGCGCGAAACAGCGCGACTCCATCGAGCGACTCGCCGCGGACCTCCGCTCGCACGGCGTGACCGACGACGACATCGACGAGATGCGGGAGCGCGCCCACGAGCGGGTCGAGGCGGCGATTTCGTGGGCGAAAGAACAGCCCGAACCCGAGCCGGCGGAGGCGTACGAGAACGTGTTCACGAACCCGCCGGCGCAGGCGGCGACAGACGGCGGGGCCGCGGCAGACGCGCCGGGCGACGCCGGCGAGACGGGAGGTGACAACTGATGGCGACCGAATCACGAGACTACACGGAGGCGACCGAGACGGACCGCGAACTGACCATGAGCCGGGCGATGGTCGAGGCCATCGCGTGGGAGATGCGCGAGAACGACGACGTGTTCTACATGGGCGAGGACGTGGCCGACTACGGCGGCATCTTCTCCAGTACGACCGGCCTGTTGGACGAGTTCGGCCGCGACCGCGTGATGGACGTCCCCATCAGCGAGACGGCCTACCTCGGGGCGGCCGTCGGGGCCGCACAGGCCGGGATGCGCCCGATTGCCGAACTGATGTTCGTCGACTTCTTCGGCGTCGCCATGGACCAGATCTACAACAACATGGCGAAGAACACCTACATGAGCGGCGGCTCCATCTCCGTCCCGATGGTGCTTACCACGGCCGTCGGCGGCACCTACAACGACGCCGGCCAGCACTCCCAGACGCTCTACGGGACCTTCGCCCACCTGCCGGGGATGAAAGTCGTCGTCCCCTCGACGGCCTACGACGCCAAGGGGTTGATGCACACCGCCATCCGCGACGACGACCCGGTCGTCTACATGTTCCACAAGCGTCTCATGGGTCTCGGCTGGATGCCGTCGCCCTCGGGGCCGAAGACCGGCGTCCCCGAGGAGGACTACGCGATTCCGTTCGGCGAGGCCGACGTGAAGCGCCCCGGCGACGACGTGACCGTCGTCACCCTCGGCCTGCACGTCCACCGGGCGATGGAGGCCGCGGAACAGCTCGACGACGACGGCATCGACGCCGAGGTCATCGACCTCCGGACGCTCGTCCCCCTCGACACCGACACGGTGCTCGACTCGGTCCGCAAGACCGGGAAGCTCCTCGTCGTCGACGAGGACTACCGGTCGTTCGGCGTGACGGGCGAGATAATCGCGCGGGCCGCCGAGGGCGCGCTGGACGACCTCTCGGCGGTCAAGCGGCTGGCCATCCCCGACGTGCCGATTCCCTACGCCCGCCCGCTGGAAGACGAGGTCAACCCCGGCACCGACGACATCGCGGCGGCCGTCCGCGAACTCCACGAATGACGGGCGAGTCGGAACCGAACGGGGGTCGCGCATGACGGACGCCGCGGACGTGAACTCGGCGGACTCGTGGCCCGACGACGCCGACGACGTGGCCGAGGGCTACCTCGCCAACTGGTTCGTCCGCGAGGGCTCGGCGGTCGACGCGGGCGAGACGCTCTGCGAGATACAGGTCGAGAAGGTGAGCATCGACGTGGCCGCGCCGACGACGGGGACGGTCACGGAGATAGTCGTGGCAGAAGGCGACGACTTCGCCCGCGGCGACGTGCTCGCGCGGGTGCAACCGAGCGCCTGAATCGGGCTTTTTTCTTCAGTCGTCGCCGGCGCGGTACGCCGCGCCGAGCGCCCGGTCCATCAGCTCTCGGTGGGCCTCGCGGACCGGTTCGCCGTCACCGGGTCGGCGCTGTTCGTACCGGCCGTCGCTGTCCATCACCCAGCGCCGGCGGTTGTCCGACAGGAGCGCGTCGAGGACGGCGTCGAGTTCGGCGCGGTGCTCGGGGTCTTCGACGGGCGCGACGGCCTCGACCCGGCGGTCGAGGTTGCGGGTCATCCAGTCGGCGGAGCCGACGTAGTAGTCCGGCTCGCCCCCGTTCTCGAAGTAGAAGATACGCGAGTGTTCGAGGAACCGGCCGACGACGCTCGACACCGAGACGTGCTCCGAGAGCCCCTCGATGCCGGGTCTGAGCCGACAGATACCGCGGACCACGAGGTCGATGTCGACGCCGGCCATCGACGCCTCGTACAGTTCGCGGACCATCGCGGGGTCTTCGAGCGCGTTCATCTTGGCGACGATGCGGGCGTCGCGGCCGGCGCGGGCGTGGTCGGCCTCCCGGCGGACGAGCCGGGTCATCTCCTCGCGGAGGTTCGTCGGCGCGACCAGCAGTTTCCGGTACGTCTCCTGCCGCGAGTGGCCGGTGAAGAAGTTGAACAGGCGAACGAGGTCGTGGCCGATGTCGGGGTCGGCGGTGAACAGCCCGAGGTCGGTGTAGAGCTTCGCGGTCTGGGAGTGGTAGTTGCCGGTGGCGACGTGGGAGTACAGCCGCACCTCGTCGCCCTCCTCGCGGACGACGAGCGCGGTCTTCGTGTGCGTCTTCAGCCCGATAGTGCCGTAAGCGACGTGGATGCCTTCCTCTTCGAGCCGGCGGACCCACCGGAGGTTGTTCTCCTCGTCGAACCGCGCTTTGAGTTCGACCATCACCGCGACCTGCTTGCCGTTCTTGGCGGCCTCGATGAGCGTCTCGATGACCTCGGAGTCCGGCGCGGTCCGGTAGATGGTGGCTTTGATGGCCAGCACGTCGGGGTCGGCCGCGGCCGCCGCGAGGAACGTCCCCACCGTGCCCGTAAACGAGTGGTACGGGTGGTGGACGAGCACGTCCTTCCGGGCGATTTCGGTGAACACCGAGTCGGGGTCGTCGGCGGAGCGGCCGGCGAACCGCGGGTGGGGCTGGGGCGTCCACGGCGCGACTTCGAGTTCCGGCCGGTCGAGGTCGAAAAGCGACGCGAGCGCGCCGTAGTCCAGCGGCAGGTCGCGCTCGAACACCTCGCGGTCGTCCACGCCGAGCTGTTCTGCGAGCAGGTCGCGGACGGCCTCGGGCGCGCCCGACTGGACCTCCAAGCGGACCACCGTGGCGAATCGGCGCTGGCGGAGCACGTCCTCTATCGTGGCGATGAGCCCCTCTGCGACCTCCTCGTTGCGGCGGACCTCGGCGTTCCGCGTCACCCTGAACGCGGAGGTGTCGACGACCTCGACGTTCGGGAACAGCAGGTCGATGTTGCGCTCGATGACGGCCACGAGCGGGACGAACCTGACGGGTCCCGCGGGGCCGTCGTCGTCCGCCCTCCCTCCCGCGTCGCCGACGCGCTCGTCCACGTTGACGAGTCGCGGGCGGTTGCCGGGGACTTTGACCCGCGAGAACTTCGTCGGCTCCTCTGGCCCCTCGGTCGTGCGGACCGCGAGCGACAGCGAGAGGTTCGAGATGAACGGGAACGGATGGGCCGGCTCGAACGTCAGGGGCGTCAGCGTCGGCAGGACCGACGCCTCGAAGTAGTCGCGGAGGGCCGCCCGCTCGTCGGGCGCGAGGTCGTCGTAGCCGACGATGTCGATGCCGGCGTCGGTGAGCGCGGGGCGGACGAGGTCGTGGAAGCAGTCGGACTGTCGGTCGAGCAGGTCGCGGGCGCGGTCGAGGACGAGCGACCACTGCTGGCTCGGCGTCCGGCCGTCGGGCGAGAGTTCGCTCACGCCGGCGGCCATCTGCTGTTTCAGCCCGCCGACGCGCTTCATGAAGAACTCGTCGAGGTTCGAGGTGAGAATCGAGAGGAACTTGACGCGCTCGAAAAGCGGGTTGCGGTCGTCTCTCGCCTCGTGAAGGACGCGCTCGTGGAAGGCGAGTTCGCTGAGTTCGCGGTTGAGATACAGCGCGGGGTCTGCGAGGTCGGCGTCGGCCGGCTCCGGCGCGTCTCCGTCGCGCTCGCGGGCGCGGACTGGCGCGGTCGACTGACCGGCGTGTCGGCCCTGCGAGTCGCCGCCGCGAGGCTCGTCGTCGGACATATGCTGAGAGAAGATGGTTCGGCGGCCGCCTTTAGTTCGCCGCCTCCGTCGTCGCCGCCACCGTCGCCTCGGGGGCTCAGACCAGCGCGGGCTGGCGGGGTTCGAGAATCTTCGAGTCCTTGCGGGACTCGTGGGTGACCTCGGAGTCGACGGCGACGAGTTCGTCGGCGTGGAGGTCGTAGGCCGTCAGCGCGCCGCCGTAGACCGCGCCCGTGTCGAGGCCCATCGCGTGCTCGAAGACGGCGGGGTGGGCCATCACGGTGTGGCCGAAGAAGACGCGCTGTGGCCCCTCGTAGTACTCGAACCAGAACGGGCCGTCGTAGCTGTCGCCGGGGTTCATCGCCCGGGTGTTTTCGAGTTCGTCGACGCTGTGTTCGGAAAGCGGCTTTTCGGGGTGGACGCCGCCGTGGACGACGATGGCGTCCTCCCACGTGATGGCGACCGGGAGGTTCGAAATCCATTCGAGGTCGTCGTCGGTCAGCGCGTCTAGCTCCTTCGTGCCGCGGATGAGCTTTTCTTCGTTGTTGCCGCGGACGGTCAGGAAGTTGTCGCGCTCGCGGACGTAGTCCACGACGCCCTTGCTGTCGGGGCCCTTCCGCACGAGGTCGCCGACGAAGACGACGAGGTCGTCCTCGGAGGGGTCGAGCCGGTCGACGAGGCGTTCGAGCGCCGGCAGACAGCCGTGTACGTCGCCGACGACGTACACGTCGTCCCAGTCGTCGATGTCGACTCGAAGGTGGTGCTCGGCGACGTCGGGGTGGAAGGACGGGACACTCATTGGAAACGTTCTCTCCTCTGCCTGAAGACGGCTACCTAAGAAAGGGTTGCTAGTTTCGGACTGTTGTGCTATATAGACATGGCTGCGAGTCTCACGCACGCCGCGCGAGCCGCCGGCGACGACCCGCCCTCTGTCGCCGGCCATCCCGCAATCGCTTTCCGGCGCGGCCGCGAAGTCGCGGCCATGAGCATCGGACCCCTCGACGACGAGACGGTCGAGAAGTATCGAGAGGCAGGGGAGGTCCTCCGCACGGTGTTGGACGAGTCGGCCGAGATGGTCGAACCCGGCGTCACCCACCTCGAAGTCGCCGAACACGCCGAAGCGCGCATCCGCGAACTCGCAGACGGCTGTGCGTTCCCGGTCAACATCAGTATCAACGAGGAGGCGTCGCACGCCAGCCCCGGCCGCGACGACGACACCGTGTTCGACGAGGACATGGTCTGTCTGGACGTCGGCGTCCACGTCGACGGCTACATCGCAGACTCCGCGGTGACAGTCGACCTCTCGGGCAACGACGAACTCGTCGAGTCCGCCGAGGAGGCGCTCGACGCCGCCCTCGACATGGTCGAAGCGGGCGCGCACACCGGGAAAATCGGCGCGGAAATCGAGGACGTGATTCGCGGCTACGGCTACACGCCCGTCCTCAATCTCTCGGGCCACGGCGTCGAGCAGTGGGACGCCCACACCGACCCGACCATCCCGAACCGCGGCGCAGAGCGCGGCGTCGAACTCGAAGTCGGTGACGTGGTCGCCATCGAACCGTTCGCCACCGACGGCACGGGCAAGGTCACCGAGGGGTCGAAAAACGAGATTTACAGCCTCGTCAACGACCGCTCGGTCCGCGACCGCATGTCGCGCAAACTGCTCGACGAGGTGCGCGAGGAGTACAAACTGCTCCCCTTCGCGGCCCGCTGGTTCGAGGGCGGTCGCTCAGAGATGGCGATTCGCCGGCTCGAACAGCAGGGTATCCTCCGCGGCTACCCCGTGCTGAAAGAGGAAGACGGCGCGATGGTCGGGCAGGCCGAAGACACCATCATCGTCACCGAAGACGGCTACGAGAACCTCACGCGATAGTCGGACGGAACCGGGGTCGGAGCCAGCACCGACCGCCTCGAGACCGAAACGGCTTGCCCATCCGGGCCCATTGAGCCGCCATGGACCAACTGTTCGCCCCGTGGCGCATCGACTGGGTCGCCCGCGACGACGACCAAGACGCCGACGCCGACGACCCGGACGACGACCGCTGTCCCTTCTGTGCGCTCCCCGAGCGCGACGACGACAGAGAGAGCAAAATCGTCGCCCGCTCGCCGCACTCGTTCGTCCTCCTGAACAACTACCCCTACGCGCCGGGGCACGTCATGGTCATCCCGCACCGCCACACCGGCGAGTTCGCCGCCCTCTCGGACGCGGAACTCCTCGACCACGCCCGGCTCAAATCGAAGACGCTCGCCGCGTTGGACGCCGCCTTCGACCCCGACGGCTGTAACGCGGGCGAGAACCTCGGCGGCTCGGCCGCCGGCGGCTCCATCGACGACCACCTCCACACCCACGTCGTCCCGCGGTGGAACGGCGACACCAACTTCATGCCGGTCATCTCCGACACGAAAGTGCTCGTGCAGGCCCTCGACGACTCCTACGACCAGCTTCACGAAGCGTTCGCCGGCCTCGACGGGGCACTCGTCGACGGCGACGACGACGCGGTTCGCTTCGAATTAGACTGACTCTAAAACTCACGTCGAGTGCATCTAATAGCCCGCTCCGGCCCGAAGCGCATTTGAACCCCTCTCCCGAAAGCCACGGTAATGGAGCGGAAACGGGCCATCCGTCGGGTCGGATTCGTCGTCCTCGCGGCGAACGTGCTTCTCGTCGCCGGGAAGGCCGGCGTGTGGTGGACGACCGGGAGCCTGGCCCTCGGGTCCGAGGCGGTCAACAGCCTCGCGGACGCGGTTTACAGCACCATCATCCTCGGCGGCCTCTATCTGACGACGAAGCCGCCGGACTGGGAACACCCCCACGGCCACGAGCGTATCGAGCCGTTCATCTCGCTTTTCGTCGCGGTCGGCATCTTCGCCGCCGGCGGGGCGATTCTCTGGCAGAGCACGTCCAGCATCCTCGCGGGGACTTACGGCGGAGACGCGGGGACGCTCGGCGTCGTCGTCCTCGTCGTCGCGGCGGCGGCCAAGTACGTCCTCTACCGCTACTGCTACTCGGTCGGCCGCGAGCAGAACTCGCCGGCGCTCGTCGCCGCCGGCGTCGACAACCGAAACGACATCCTCACCGCCGGCGCGGCGCTCGTCGGCGTGGTCGGCGGGCAGTTCGGCTACCCCATCTTGGACCCGCTGGCCGCCATGGTCGTCTCCATCGGCATCGTCTACACCGGCTACGAAATCGTCCGCGACAACGTGAACTACCTCGTCGGGGCCGCCCCGCCGGAGTATCTCCGGGCGCTCATCGTCCAGACCGCCCTGTCGCACCCCGACGTGTACGGCGCACACGACGTGGTCGCCCACTACGTCGGCCCCGAAATCGACGTGAGCCTCCACATCGAGGTCGAAGGCGACATGACGATTGCCGAGGCTCACGACATCGAGACGTGGGTCGTGCAGGCGATTCGGAACATCGACGAGGTCGACGACGTGTTCGTCCACATCGACCCGAAGGAACTCGGGGAGTGGAAGGAAGACGACGAGACGGAGCGCTACACCATGTTCTCGCCCGACGGCGGCGACGACCGCTGACGGCCACTAACTGCCACTAACGGACGCTGACGACCGCTGACGACCGCTGGGGGTTCAAAGCAGCTTCTGGACTTCCAGCCGTAGCTCCCCGAGATACGGCACGTGGAACTGGCCTTTCGCCCGCACCCAGTCGGGTCGGACGGGCGGGGCGATGCCCCGCGCCTGGTCGTAGTAGTCGTTGTCGTCGCCGCGGGTGACGTAGCCGGCGTGCGGCGCGGGGCAGTACAGGAGTTCCGCACAGGAGTCCGCGTCGTCGACGTAAGACGCGTTGGCCCGGTCGTACCAGTTCTCTCCGTCCTCGACCCAGAAGACCGCGCGGTGGATGATGGGCGAGCCGTCGCGCGACGGCGTGTCGTAGACGACGACATCGCCCGGGCCGCCGAGCCGGCCGTAGCCCTCGCTCGCGTTGGCCGTGACCACGCCGTAGTCGTCGGCCGCGGGGCCGCCGTAGCGACCCTCCGCGGTCACGACGACGAGGTCGCCGCGTTCGAGAGTCGGTTGCATGCTCCCGCTCTCGACGGCGACCATCGGGGGCCACACGCCGCTCACCGCGAACAGCACCGCGCCGACCGCGACGACGACCGCGACCGTCGAGAGCGCGTCTCTGGCGAACGCTCGGGCCTCCGATTGACTGTCGTCGGACACGGGTGCTGTCAGCCGTCGCGTCGCTATCAATCTTGTTGCCGGCGTCGGCGTGAGAGAAACCGTTAGGGCCGGGTGGCGCGACGGTCGAGTCGTGAACGACGACTACCACCTCGTCCCCGAGTTTCCCGCCCCCGAGACGTACGTTTCCCTCCGCGACGCCGCGGGGATGCCTCCCCGGTCTCTCGCGGCCGCCGAGCGCGGCGTTCCGAACACGATTTTCGGCGTGCGCGTCGTCTTCGAGGGGGCGACCGGCGACGAGATAGTCGGTATGGGTCGGCTCGTCGGCGACGGCGGTACCGTCTTTCAGGTCGTCGACGTAGCGGTCCACCCCGACCATCAGGGCCGTGGGCTCGGCACCCGCGTGATGGACGCGCTCGTGGACTACCTCGACCGCGAGGCCCCGCCGTCGGCGTTCGTGAATCTCCTCGCCGACGTGGACGGCTACTACGAGCGCTGGGGGTTCGAACCGACCGCGCCGGCGTCGAAAGGGATGTTTCTCCGAGTGGGCGAGGGCGGCGTCCGCGGGCGCGACGAGAACTGAGAACCGAGCGGAGTGTGAATCGGCGGGGCGACGCGTCTTCGGCGCGCAACCGCCCGCTCAGGCGGCGGTGGGCTCCCGCGGTTCGGGCTGTGCCTCGACCGGTTCGGCGAAGGCGTAGACGGTCTGGTGGGCGGTCACCGTCACGCGGGCGAAGTCGCCGGGTTCGAGGCCGTGTTCGGTGGCGTTCTGGACGATTATCTGGCGGTAGGCCTCGTCGCGGCATTTCACGGAGTCGCCGGTACCCTCCTCGACGACGAGCACCTCGCGCTCCGTGCCGACCATCTCGTCGTACGCGGCGGCGACGATGTCCATCTTCGCCTCGGACATCTCCTTGGAACGCTCCTTCTTGAGCGTCCCGCCGAGGCCCTTCAGGTCCGCGGCGTCGGTGCCGGGGCGCTTCGAGAAGCGCGTGACGTTGACCTTCTCGGGGCGAACCTCGCGGAGCAGCTCCATCGACCGCTCGTGGTCCGCGTCGGTCTCGGTCGGGTAGCCGACGATGAAGTCGGTCGAGAGCGTCCAGTAGTCGAGTTCGCGGTCGAACGTCTCGACGATTTCTCTGAACTTGTCGACGCGGTGCTGGCGACGCATGTGTTCGAGCACCTCGTCGGAGCCCGACTGCACGGGCGCGTGGATGAAGTTGTAGAGCTTGTCGTGTCGGGCGAACACCGCGGCGAGTTCGTCGCGGATGCCGTGGACGCCGCCGGGGTTGGCCATGCCGACGCGGACGCGGAACTCGCCGTCGATTTCGGTGCAGATGCGGTCCAGTAGCTCGGGGAGCTTCCGGTCGCCGTTGTCCCAGCCGTAGACGCCGGTGTCCTGGCCCGTGATGCGGAGTTCCTTCGCGCCGGCGTGGACGAGCGCCCGCGCCTTCTCGACGTTCTCGTCGACCGAGGGCGAATCCACCCGGCCGGTGGCGAACTTCGTGATGCAGTACGAGCAGTTCGACATACAGCCGCGGGCGATGGGCAGGATGCCGACGACGCCGTCCAAGACGGGTTCGACGCCGGGGCCGGGGGTCGGACACTCGCCGTTGGTGACGGCGGTCGGCACGTCGTCCCAGTGGAGAATCTGGGCGTCGATGCCCTCCTCGCGGAAGTCGTTGCCCTGCGCGAGCGCCATACAGCCCGTGATGATGAGGTCCGCCGTCTCCGCCGCCAGCTCTTTGGCCCGACGGAGCATGTTCCGCTCCGTCTTCTCCACGACCGTACAGGTGTTCATGATGGCGACATCGGCCTCCTCGGGCCCGTCGACGCGGTAGTGGCCGGCGTCGCGGAGCGCGCTCTCGATGGCGCGGCTCTCGCCGCGGTTCGAGGTGCAGCCGTATGTCTCGATGTGGTATCGGGCCATTCGGTTATCCCACGTACCGGGTCAGCGGGCAAAAACGCCGCGGTCTCCCCCGAGACTGCCGGCGTCCGCGACCCGTGATAGCGTCTCTCGGGGGTCGTCTGCGCGCTCCCTGAGCGTCATCGCCGCATCCGCAGTCTTCCCTCCGCTTTTTCCGCCTCTCACCTCCCGCTTCCCACTCGCACCCTCGCCACCGCGCCCGGCGAAAAAGTACTTGTCACTGTGCTATGACGTTTCGGTCGATGCGTTCCCGCAGGACACCGCCCGATTCGCCCTCCGCCAGCGACTCGGCCGGGACCGACGACCCGGCTTCGGCCGGCGCTCGGGAGTCGGCTTCGGCCGCCACCGGCACCAGCACCCGCCGCGGCGTGCTTCGCCTGCTCGGAGCGGGCGCGGTCGCCGGGGTCGCCGGATGCCTCGGCGGCGACGAGGGACAGACTGACGACGACTTCCCCGAGGGCGTCCGCTTCGAAGACGGCTGGCGGACCTACGCCCACGACGACGCGAACACCGCGTTCCTCCGCGACGGAACGGCCATCTCCGAGCCGACTATCGAGTACGAACCCGACTTCGGGATGGGCTCGACCGAGCCAGTCGCCGCCGACGGGGTGGCTTACACGCCCAGCGACCCGATACGGGCGCTCGACCCGGCCGCCGGCGAGGAGTTGTGGACCGCACAGGGCGAGGAGTGGACCGCGCCGGTCGTCCTCGACGGAATCGCCTACTCGCTCGGTGTGACGGTCCACGGCCCGAACCGACTCGCGCTCTACCGCGCCCGGACCGGTCGGCTGTTCCGAACTATCGAACTCCCCGGCCGCCCGCGGACGCCGCCGGCGTTCTCCAACGACCGCGAGACGCTGTTTCTCGGCCTCGACGACGAGCGCGTCTGCGCGGTCGATATCGACGCCGCCGAGGTCAAATGGACGCGGTCGCTGTTCGGCGCGGTCCGGCGACCCCTCGCGGTCAACCTCCACTCGATTTTCGTGGTCACCGAGGGCCAGCGGCTCTACTGCCTCGGAACTGACGGACGTGCCCGCTGGCAGGCTCCGACCGAGACGGTCGAAACCGTCGCGCCGGTCGTCGGCGACGAGCGGGTGTACCTCGCCGGTTGGGACCGCATCGCCGCGCTCGAACGGCGCAGCGGCGACGTGGTCTGGGAGGACGACCGCGGCGTCCACGAACGCCTCGCGTTCGACGGCGAGCGCCTCTACGCCGTCCGCGGGTCGCTCCGGGCGCTCGACAGCGCGACCGGCGAGGAGCGGTGGCGCTACGACCCCGAAGAGACCGTCTCCGCCGCGAGCGTCGTCGGCGACACGGTCTACGTCGGCACGGGACGCGGCGACCTCGTCGCCCTGAACCGAACCGGCGACGGTGGCCTGTTCGGTGACCGCGAGCGCTGGTCGATTTCGCTCGGTCGTAACGTCGGCCACTCGCTGGCCGCGACCGACCGCCGGGTGCTCTGCCCGCTCGTCCGCGACGACGGCCTGCCGAGCATAACTGTCGTCGCCGACGCCGACGCCGACGCCGACGAGTCGAGCGCGGGAACGACCGCGGACGCCGGCGGGTCGGAGTCGTGACGAACCCCGACGCGAGACTATCGAGACGGGCGTTCCTCGGGACTCTCGGAACCGGCGCAGCCGTCGGTCTCGCGGGCTGTGTCGGCGGCGATGAGGGCTCCACGGGCGACGGGCGGACCGACTGGCAACATCCGTACTTCTCCCCCGAAGGGACGGGCTACAACCCCCGTGCGACCGGCCCGGCGTCGAAGCCGAGCGAGTCGTGGGGCATCGAGGTGAACGGCCTCGAACTGGCGCGCCCGGTCGTGTTCGACGAGACGGTGTATCTCGCGACCAGCGAGCGCCTCCGGGCGTTTTCGGCCGCCGATGGCACCGAGCTGTGGTCGGTCGAAAGCGACACTCAGAGCGTCTTTCGCTCGTCTGTGACGGTCGGTTCGGAGCGCGTCTACGTCGGCCATTCCGGGGCCAGAACCGGCGTGCTCGCGTACACCCACGACGGCGAAGAAGCGTGGCACGCGCCGACCGAGTCGAGCGTCTGGGCTCCGGTCGTCCGACCCGAACCGGACCGCGACTGTCTCTACACCGCTGACACCGCGGGGAACCTCTACCGCGTCCGCGCCAGCGACGGGAGCGTCGAGTGGCGCGAGGAGGTGTTCGGCCCGGTTCGGTCCCTCGCGGCCCGGAACGACACCGTCGTCGCCGGCACGGAGGGCGGCGAGGTGGTCACGTTCCGCGACGAGGGCGTCAAGCGCGGCCTGACCGGAACGTGGCGAACCAAACTCCCCGGCGGCGTGCAGGCGCTCGCAGTCGCCGGGTCGGGCGACGTGTTCGCGGGCTTCTTCGGCGCGGGCGTCGCCCGACTCAGCGGCGGCCTCCGCGCCGGTGCGGTGGCCTGGCACCAAGAAGACCCCTCGCCCCACGGCTCGCTCGTCGTCGGCCCCCGGCGAATCTTTTCGACCGACGGGGCCGGCCTCGACGCCTTCGACAAACGTTCCGGCTCCCCCTCGTGGGCGGCCGGCGACGATTTCTTTGCCCCGCCGGCGGGTGCCGGCGACACCGTCTTCGTCTCGGATACGAGCGACGACGGCGGCGTCGTCGCCTACGACACGGGGGGCGGCGTCGGCCTCGACGACATTCGCGTCGGGGGCGTCCGCTGGCGCTACGACCTCGCGGGGCGCGCCTTGACCGGTCCGACGCCGGCGGGCGACGCGCTGTTCGTCGTCGAATCCGGCGGCGACGACGGACCACGGCGACTCGTCGCGTTGCGGGCCGGGTAACAGAGCGATTCGGGGGCGCTCGACAGGGTCGTCTCGGGAGACCGCGACCCTCAGATGAGCCCCAGTATCCACCGCGTGACCTCGGAGGTCGCGAAGAAGGCACCTTCCAAGCGGGAGAGGACTCTCCCGGTCCAGAGCGCGGCGACTATGAGGAGAGTGACCGCGACGAGCCACGCGAACGTCCCGAGCGCCGAGGCGCTCACCGCGAGCGGGCGAGCGACCGCCGCGAGGCCGACGATACCCGTGATGTTGAGGATGTTGCTCCCGACGACGTTGCCCACCGAGACGCCGAGACTCCCCCGTCGGAGCGCGACGAGCGAGACGGCGAACTCCGGCGTCGACGTCCCCGCCGCGACGATTGTGCCGCCGATGACCCACTCGGAGACGCCGGCCCCGCGGGCCAGCTCCGAGGCGGCGAGCACCATGTAGTCGCCGCTCACCACCACCAGCGCCAACCCGCCCGCGAGGAACACGGCGTCCCGCCCGGGGAAGTCGATTCGGTCGGTTATCGGGCGGGTCACGCCGCCGTCTCCGAGCGACTGGTCGGCCGATTGCTCAGTTGCTCCATCGGCCTCAGTCTGGGTGCCACGGAGCAGGTACGCCGTGTAGGCGACGAACGCCGCGACTAAGAGCGCGCCTTCGAGCCTCGTCACCCGGAGGTCGAACAGAACCAGTCCGCCGAGGAGCGTGCTCGCCAGCAGGGCGACGCCGTCGCGGGAGACGAGCGACTCCGCGACCGGAATCACCCGGAACAGCGAGATGACGCCCAACACGAACGCCACGTTGTAGATGTTCGAGCCGAGGACGTTGGCGACCGCGATGTCGCCCAACCCCTTGTACGCGGCGTCGACCGCGACCGAGAGCTCCGGCGTCGAGGTCCCGATTGCGACGATTGTCAGCCCGATGGTGAGCTCCGAGAGGCCGAACCGCCGAGCCGACCGAACGGCGGCGTCGACCAACAGCCGCGCGCCGACCCAGAGCCCGAGCACTGACACGAGAATGACGCCGATTTGAACGACGGGTCCGCCTCTGAGCATGGTACTGAGTTCCCGGGAGTCGGATAATCAATGTTGGGCGCGCGGCGTTCACAATCTATCGACGACCGCGAGACCGCGAGACCGCGAGACCGCGAGACCGCGAGACCGCCGACCTACTCCTCGGGCGCGCCGGAGACGATGTCGACGCCCGACGACGCGCCGATGCGCTCCGCGCCGGCTTCGAACATGGCGACCGCCTCGTCGTAGGAGCCGACGCCGCCGGAGGCCTTGACGGGCAGGTACTCGGCCATGAGCGCCACGTCCTCGACGGTCGCGCCGCCGTCGGCGAAGCCGGTGGAGGTCTTGACGAAAGCGGCGTCGGCCTCGGCGGCCGCCTCGCAGGCGCGGTGTTTCTCTGCCTCGGTGAGAAGCGCCGTCTCGATGATGACTTTCACGGGAACCGGGACGGCGGCGACGACCTCCGAGATGTCCTCGGTCACGAGTTCGTCGTCGCCGGCTTTGAGCCGACCGACGTTGATGACCATGTCCAGTTCGTCCGCGCCGGCCTGCCACGCGTCGACGGCCTCCTCGCGCTTGGCCGTCGTCGTGTGCTGACCGTGGGGGAAGCCGACGACCGTCGCCAGCAACACGTCCGGGGCGTACTCGCTCGCTTCGGCGACGTAGCACGGCGGGATGCAGGCGTTCATCCCCCACTCGGCGGCGGCGTCGAGGACGGCCTCCACGTCGGCCATCGTCGTCTCGGGTCCGAGGACCGTGTGGTCGATGCGGGCGGCGAGGTCGGCTCGGTTCATACCCTGTCGAGGCGACCCGAGGCTAAAGAACGTAAGGCTTTCACGCCGCCCCGCCGCGCCTCCTGCATGGCCATCCTCCCCGAGGGGTTCGCGCTCCCGCCGCTCCCCTACCTCGTCGCCCTCGTCGCGGGACTCGTCGGCGTCGGCGTCGGACTGACTCGAACGCGCCCGACGGTCACGCCCGCGCACGTCCTCGCGCTCGTCCCGTGGATGGTGTCGGGGTCGGCGCTCCACGTGCTCTACGTCGTCGGCGCGCTCCCGCCCGCGGTCGAACCGCTCGCCGGCACGCCCGCGGTCTACCTCTCCGTGGCCGTCGTCGCCGGCGCGACGTGGCTCGCGCTCGACGCGGCCGACCTCGCCTCGCCGCAGACGCTCGCGGCTCCGGGGCTGCTCGTCGCCGCCGGCCTCGCCGGCTTCGCGCTCTTCGCCGGCCTCGCCGCCGGGACGCTCTCGGTCGCCTGGCCCGGTCTCGCCCTCGTCGCCGCGGTCGTCGTCACCCCGCTGACGTGGCGGGTCGTGACGCGACTCGCGCCCGAGGCGGCCGCCGCGGGGTCGCTCGGCCTCCTCGCACTCTTCGGGCACGCCCTCGACGCGCTGTCGACCGCCGTCGGCGTCGACGTGCTCGGCTTCGGCGAGCGGACGCCGCTGTCGCGCGTCATCCTCGACGCCGCCGCGGCGCTCCCGACCGCGGAGGTCATCGGCGTCGGCTGGCTGTTCGTCCTCGTGAAACTCGCCGTCGCCGGCTTCGTGGTCGCCCTCCTCGCCGACTACGTCCGCGAGGACCCGACCGAGGGGTCGCTCCTGTTGGGCCTCGTCGCCGCCGTCGGCCTCGGCCCCGGCGTCCACAACCTCCTGTTGTTCGCCATCGCCGGCTGAGGCCGCGACCCTGTTTGGGCCGCCCGCCTACCGGCCTCCGCATGCCCGCTGTTGCGCCGCGCTCCGTAGTCGCCCGACCCGGGAGAGTTATCCCACCGGCGACCCGACCTACGCGGACGCATGTCCCGTGTTATCTGCGCCGGCCACGTCAACTGGGACGTCACCCTCCGCGTGGACGCCCTGCCGGAGCCCGACGGCGAGGCGACCGTCGAGTCGCGGGTCGGCGCGGGCGGCGGCAGCGCCGCCAACGTCGCCAGCGGCCTCGTCGGCCTCGACGTGCCCGCCGCGCTCCTCGGGAGCGTCGGCGACGACGAACACGGCCACGCCGCCGTCGCCGAACTCGCCTCGAAGGGCGTCGACTGCCGCCACGTCGTCAGCGTCGACGGCGGCCCGACCACGGTCAAGTACATCGTCGTCGACGCCGCGGGCGAGGTGTTCGTCCTCGGGTCGCCCGGCGTCAACGAGGCGTTCGAGGCGACCGACCTCCCGACCGACCCGCTCGCGGCCGCCGACCACCTCCACCTGACGAGCCAGTCGCCCGAGACGGCCGCGACGCTCGCCAGACGGGCCCACGAGGTCGAGACGACCGTCAGCTTCGACCCCGGGCGGCGCGTCGGCGACCGGGGCTACGCCGACGCGCTCCGCGAGGTGGACTACGTCTTTCTCAACGACCGCGAGGCCGCCACCGCGCTCGGTGAAGCGGCGGTTCAGCGCGGACGAGACGCCGCCGCAGACCCCGTCTCAGACGTGGCCGAGGCGCTCGCGCAGACGACGCTCGTCCTCAAACACGGCCCGCGCGGCGCGGAGGTCAGAGACGGCGACGACCGACACGTCCACCCCGGCTATCCCATCGACGCGGTGGACACGACCGGCGCGGGCGACGCCTTCGCCTCGGGCTTCATCGCCGCCCGCCTCGACGGAGCCACCTACGAGCGGGCGCTGGCGGTCGCCAACGCCTGTGGGGCGCTCACCGCGGCCGAGCCGGGCGCGCGGACGCAACTCAGTTGGCGGCGGCTGGACGACCTTGTCGAGGGCTGAGCCGCCGCGTCCACGCCGCTCGGCTCCGACCCAACCAGTTTTATCCTCACCAGCCATTCGTCGGGACGATGTTTGACCACCTCCCGGCCGCTGTCGCCGCCCTCGACGCCGTGTCGAGCCTCGGCGCAGTCGCCGGGCGACTGCTTCTCGGCGCGGTCGTCGGCGCCGCGGCCGCCGTCGTGATGGCCATCCCGATGTGGCGGCAGGACGACGGCTTTACCCCCGCGTACGTCGCCGCGGCGGTCGTCCGCCGAACGACGCCCGACGAGGTGAGCTTCGGCGACGCGAACGTCGCCCACCACGCCGCCGGCGCGCTCGCCGGCGTCCTCTACGCGGTCGTCTACCTCGTCACCGACGCCGTCGCGCCGGACCTCGGCGTCGCCGGCATCGGCATCGATCTCCCCTCGCACCTCGTCGCGACCGCGGTCGTCGTGGCGTTCATCTACGTCGCGTTCGCCCGGTTCATCTTCCCCCGCGCCGGCCGGCGCATCTACGAGGAGCGCGCGACGGCGGTCCGCGGGCAGTGGCTCCGCTCCTCGCTCGTGTTCGGGGCGACGCTACTGGTCCTCGCGCCGGCGATTTTCACCGGGTTCGCGTGACGGCGGCTCGGTCGGAAGCCCGGCCGACGGACCGCGGTCCGTGCCCCCCGGTCGAACCGCGTCGTTTTTGCCCGCGACCCGAGTGGGTCGGTACATGGCGAAACAGCCCCACCTCCTCGTCGAAGAAGGCGACGTGAACGACATCGCGCTCATCCCGGGCGACCCCGGGCGCGTCGACCGCATCGCAAAGCAGTGCGAGAACGTCGAGGAAGTCGCGCAGAACCGCGAGTACAAGGTCGTCAACGCCGAGTACGAGGGCGTCCCGCTCACCATCTCCTCGACCGGCATCGGCTGCCCGTCGGCCGCCATCGCCATCGAGGAACTCGCCCGCGTCGGCGTGGAGACGTTCATCCGCGTCGGCACCATCGGCGCGCTGCAAGCGGACATCGAAGTCGGTGATATGATCGTCGCCACGGGCGCGGCCAAGGAGGAAGGAACCTCGAAGCGCTACGAGTCCGAGGTGTACCCGGCCGTCCCCGACTACGACGTGCTCACGTCGCTCGTCGACTCGGCCGAAGCCAACGACGAGGACGTCCACGTCGGCCCCATCGTCTCCGACGACGCGTTCTACAACGAGTCCGACGAGTACGTCGAAGACTGGAACGACGCCGGCCTGCTCGCCATCGAGATGGAGGCCGCGACGGTGTTCTCGCTCGCCCGCCGTCGGGGGCTCCGCGCCGGCGCTATCTGCACGGTCGACGGCAACCTCGTCGCCGGCACGCAGAAGGGAGCCGACTCGGACGAGGAACTCCCCGAGAAGGCGAAGAACAACGTCGAGCGCGCCATCTCCATCTCGCTCGACGCCGTTGCCGACCTCGCGTAGACGACAGCCGTGGACCCTCGCCATCTCGCGGCCCGCGCGGTCGCACGCGTCGGCGCGCTCCGCGACCGGATTCGCCGGATAGAGCGGCGCGAGATGGTGGCGTTCGGCCGCTGGATAGAGAACACGAACAACCTGCTGCATCTCTCGATTCTCCTCATCATCCCCGTGCTCATCGCGGTGGTGACGCTCATCTCCAACTCGGTCAGCACGCTGTCGTTCCTGCTGTTCCCGCCGCTCGCGTCCGGGTCGTACACGCTGTTTTCCGACCCCGAGGGGCGGTACGCCTCGCCCGTGAAGTTCGTCGTCGCCCTCACGGTCGGCGCGCTCTGCGGCCTCGTCGCGGTCGGCTTCACCGGCTGGGCGTACGGCCCGACCGGGACCGCGCTCGTCCACCCGTCGGCGGCGGCGCTCGCCATCTTCCTCGCGGGCGCGACGACGTGGGCGTTAGACGTGGAAGCGCCGTCCGCGTTTTCGACGGCGCTGTTGACGCTCGTCACGGGCAACGTGAACCCCGAGGAGTACGTGGTGAGCATCTTCTTCGCCAGCGTCGTCATCGCCATCGCCTTTACCGTCTGGCGCGAGCAGTTCTACGAGCGCCGCGCGGAGTACCTCTACGGAACCGTCCGCGGCGACGACCACGTCCTCGTCCCGATGCGCGGCGAGACGGCGACCCAGACGGCCTTTTTCGCCGCCCGGCTCGCCGCCGCCCACAGCGCCGGGAAAGTCGTCCTCCTCGACGTGCTCCCGGCGACGCCGGCCGACGAGAGCGACGCGACCCCGGACACCACGGCCGACGGCGAACTCGACGCCGACGCCGACGCGTCGGTCGAGCGCCTCGAATCCTGCGCCCACAACCTACGGACCCAGTTGGGCGTCCCCGTGGAAATCGCCGTCGCGCGCGGCGACCCGCTGACGGCGACCACCGAGGCCGCGGCGAACACCAACTCCGACCTCGTGGTGACGCCCTACGAGGAGGACCGCGGCCTGCTTTCGGACTACATCCGCGGCCTGTTCGGCGGCTCGTACGACACCGTGGCGTTCCGCTCGACCGGCGAGACCTACCGCTGGCGGCGCGTTCTCGTCCTCGTCGCGCGCCCCGGCGACGCCGCCCACGCGATGATAGACTTCGCGACTCGCCTCGCCGGGAAGACGGGGAGCGTGAGCGTCACGACGTGCATCTCCTCGGAGGTCGAACGCCGGCCCGCGGAGTCGAAGCTCGCCAATCTGGTCGAGACGGCCGACGGGAACATCGAGACGCGGGTCGCCCGCTCGGAGGTGACGGCGTTTATCGCCTCCAACGCCGCCTCCTACGACCTCGTGGTGCTCGGCTCCAGCGGCGACCGCTCGCCCGCCTCGCGGTTCATCTCGCCGCCGACGTTCGAGCGCATCCGCGAGATAGACTGCGACGTGGCGGTGTTCGACCGCGGGCACTGAGCGCCGAGAGAGAGAGCGACGCGGAGCAGCGGGCGTCGGAATCGGCTCGCGGTTGCGACCGGCGTCGCCGGGGTCGTCAGTTACGGTCGTCCGTTCCGGGGTCGTCTGCCTCGCCCGTTCCGGGGTCGTCTGCCTCGCCCGTTCCGGGGTCGTCCGCCTCGCCCGTTCCGTCTTCGGCCGGCTCGGTGGGCTGTTCGTCGAGCAGCCGTTCCTCGATGGTTTCGAGGCCGCTCCCGCCGACGGCGGACTCCGCGAGGAAGTGGCCGCCGAGCGCCGCGGGGCTGATGACGGTGTTGGCCCCGGCGCGGCGCAGTTTCCGCTCGTTTTCCCGCTGGGTCGCCGCCGCGACGATGTGCACGTCGGGGTTGAGCTGTCGCGCCGTGAGGATGGCCAGCGCGTCTTCGGCGTCGTTGTTCGTGGCGACGACGACCGAGCGGGCGGCGTCGACGCGGGTCCGCTGGAGCGCCTCCTCGTCGCTCGGGTCGTCGGTGACCACGTCGTAGCCGCGGTCGGTGAGGCGCTTGGCGCGCCCCTCGTCGGGCGTGACGATGACGACGCGGGCGCGGTCGCCGAGCTCTTCGAGAATCGGTTCGGTCAGTTCCCCGTAGCCGAGGACGAGGACGTGGTTCTCCAGGATGTCGAGTTGTGATTCGGTCATGCGTCCGAGTGCTTTGGTGAGTCGCGCTTCGATTGCGGGCGTGAGCAGGACACCGAGCGCCACGGCGAACGTCGCCACCGTGATGAGGAGCGCCGAGATGCCGAACAGCCTGGCGATGGCGGTCTGCGGGTAGATGTCGCCGTAGCCGACCGTGCTACCGGTGACGACGCCGAAATAAAACGCGTCGAACAGCGTGTCGATGCCGTTGAACTGCTCTCTGAGCGCCCACGCGCCGGCGGTCGTGTAGGTCTGTGCGCCCGCGATGGCGAGCAGCGCCGACAGCTGCGTCGCCGTCAGATCGAGGTCGCGGTCGAACGCCCTGTGATTGAACACCAACAGCGCGAGGCTGATAAGCGAGAGGCCGACGAGCGGGGCCGCCCGCTCGGGCGACTGGATGAGCCCCTGCGCGGCGGTCACCGGGAGCAACACCGCGGTCGAGTACCACGCGGCGCGGTAGCGGCGGCGGAGCCCGAAGACGCTCGCGAGGAGCAGAAAGCCCGTCAGCGTCCCGGTGAAGCCGGCGGTGATGCGGACCGCGTCGGGGATGTAGGGTGCCAGCACGCCGCCGGCGACCGGGGAACTGATGTTGAGGATGCCGATGGCGACCGACAGGACGGCGGCGACGAACACCGTCCCGATGGTCGCGCGGGCACCGACCCACTCGCGTACCGAAGCCATGTCTCTCGCAGTTCTGGCGTCCGAGGCCAAAAGCGGTCGGGTATCGGCCCGTCACGGGTGCGTCGTCACGTCTTTATCGCGTCGGTGAGTGTACCGGCGCATGGCTTCACTCCCCGTCGAAGTCGTCTACGGGCTGTACTTCGGCGTCCTCACGGGCCTCGTCCCGGCCGCCGTCGCGTGGCTCCTCGGCTTCGGCTTCCGCTACGTCACCGGCGTCACCGTGCCGGGCCTCGCCGTCGTCGTCCTCAGCGTCGCCATCGCGGGCGCGAGCGGCGGCCTCATGGCGCTGGCCGACCCGACGATTACGCAGTCGGAGAGCCAGGTCAGGCTGACGGTCGCGCTGTTGGTCGTCCTGATGGGGTCGTTGTACGCCCACAACCGCGGCGACGCCTTCGCCAACGACATCCCGCGGAAGATGTCGCTGCGCAAGCTCACAGAGCGGTCGCTGTCGACCGACGTGGTCGAACTCGTCGGCGGCCGCGGGCAGGTCAGCGTCACCGTCACCGGCGAGGTCGGTGACATCGAGGGTTACCCGCCGGTTCCGCTCGACATCCGCACCGGCATCCGCAACGGCGAGTGGACGTTCCCCGCCGACATCCCGCTCGTGGAACTCGAATCGCGGTTCGCCGACCGCCTGCAAAACGAGTTCGACCTCGCAGCCGTCGAGGTCAGACTCGACGAGCGGGCCCGCGCCACCGTCACCGCCGCGGCCCCGGTCGGCGGCCTCTCGAAGCGCCTCCCGGCGGGCAAGCGCGCGGTGTCGGTGACGGCGCTCGTGCCGACGGGGCTCGCGCAGGGCGACGACGTGGTCGTCGTCACCGACGGCGGCACGGTCTCGGCGACCGTCGCCGGAGTCGACTCCGTCGCGGAGGTCCCGAGCGAACCCGACGACGATGACGACGACGCGGACGCCCCGAAGGCCGCGCCGCGCGCCCCCACGGCCGTCGGCGGCGAGGGTCGCGTCACGCTCGCGGTCGACCGGGGGCAGGTCGAACCGCTCCTCACGAGCGACGTGGAGCGGTTCGTCGTCACCTCCCGCGGCGTCCGTCGGGAGTTCGAACTCGTCTCACTGCTCCGCCGCGCCGGCAAGCGCTTCTCTCGGCTCTCGGTTCGGTCCGAGAGCCCGCTCGACGGCGTGACACTCGGCGAGGCGGGCGTCCGCGACGCCTACGGCGTGGCCGTCCTCGCGGTCCGGAACGGCGGAAACTGGACGATTGCGCCGCGAGGGGACCAAGCGGTCTCCGCCGGCGACACGCTCTACGCGGTCGGGTCGAGAACCGACCTGACCGGCTTCGAGGAGGCGGTGGCGTGATGTCGGCGCTGCTCTCCGCGTTCGCTTCGGCCGCCGGCGCGGGCACCGCCGTTTCGGTCGCGCCCGCCGCCGACCTGTTCGCGGCGGTCGGAGGGTCGCCGGCCGCCGCCGGACAGGTGTCGATTCCGCCGGCCGACGACTCGCTCGTCTTGCAGGCGCTCCGGCTCGTCGGCCTCGTCGTCGGCGCGTTCGTCGTGTCGGCGGTCGCCTCGCTGCTCTACCGCTGGTACACCCGCGAGATAATCCCGCGGGCGCTGGCGGTGCTGTTCGGCGGCGCGGTCGTCGCGCTCTACCTGAACACTATCGGGCTGTTCGGCGCGTTCACAACCGGCACCGAAACCGAGGTGTTTCAGCTGGACACCGTGGTTTTCAACGTCGCGTCGCTCGCCGGCGGGGCGCTCATCGCCCCGGTCGGCCGGGTCGCCGGCGACCGACTCGCGACCGACGTGTTCGCCGTCGCGGGCGCGAAGGAACTCGACGCCGACGTGAGCCGACTCGTCCGGACCGTCGGCCGCGTCACGTCGGTGACGCTCCCCGATGATATCGGCGACATCGAGGGCTACGACCCGGTCGCCGAGAGCGTCAAGACCCAGCTGAGCGGGAAGACGCTGCTGTTCCCCCGACGCCTCGGCGAGGCCGAACTCCGCGACCGACTCGCGACGCGCATCAAGGACGACCACGGCGTCGGCCACGTCGACGTGGAGTTCGAGGCCGGCGGGAGCGAGGTGTCGTACCTCGCGCTCGGCAGTCGCGCGGCCGGCCTCGGGCCGACGCTCGCGCCCGGCACCGTCGCGGTCGCGATTCGCGGCGACCCCGGCTCCGGCGCGGCCGCCGGCGACCCCGTACAGGTCTGGTCGGTTCCGAAGCCGGACGCGGCCGACGACGACCCGGCAGCCGACGCCATCGCGAGCGCGGCCGACGCGACCGAATCGCCCGACGCCGCCGACGTGACCGAGACGGCCGGCGGCGGCCCCGACCCCGGTTCGCTGTCGGACGGCGGCACCGACACCGACGCGCCGGCCGAGCCGACCCGCGTCGCCTTCGGCGAACTCCGCGGCGTCGCCGACGACGTGGCGACCGTCGCCCTCGACGCGGAGGACGCCGACCGGCTGGCGAGCGGCGAGACCTACCGGCTCGTGACGCTTCCCGCGGACCCCCACGTGGACCGCGAGTTCGCGTCGCTCCTGCGGAACGCCGACGAGACGATGGCGGTCACGACCGTCGCACCCGGTGCCGACCTCGACGGACTGACGGTGTCGGACGTGGACACCACGGTCGTCGCCATCCGGTCTTCGAACCGTCCGGTGGACGCGATTCCCGGCCGGGGACGCGAACTGGCGGCCGGCGACACGCTCTACGTCGTCGGCCGGCCGGAGGTGCTCCGGAAGGTCGAACGCCGGGCGACGACCGACACGGGCCGCACCGACGGCGGCGACGACGACGGAGCCGACACCGGCGGGTCCGACGGCGAGGCCTCGCGGTCGTCCGGGGCGCAATCCTCATGAGCGCCGGGCGACGAGACGGGAGTATGGAGTGGAAGCTGTTCGCCGACCTCGCGGAAGTCGCCGGCTCGCGCACCGTTCGGGTCGACGTCGACGGCGACGCGACCGTCGGCGACGCGCTCGACGCCCTCGTCGGGGCGCATCCGGCGCTCGAATCGCGGGTGTTCGGTGACGACGGCGAACTGTACGACCACATCAACGTCCTCCGGAACGGCGAGGCGGCCGCGCTCGGCGAGGCGACCGCCGCCGGCGACGAACTCGCGCTGTTCCCGCCGGTCAGCGGCGGCTAGCGCGCGGTCGTCGCCCCGACGCGGCGACGGTCATCGGTTCTCGAAGCCTGACGGACGACCCGCGAGCGGCCGGTCCGTCAGTACGCGGGACGGGGGACGACGGCACGAGATGGAAGGGCGGGAGTAGAACAGCGGGACGGGAGAGAACTGGGTGAGATAGAACAGCGGGACGGGACGCGATAACGCGAGAGAGAACGGAACGGAGAGACGCGTCGCGGTCGGTCGCGAAGCGGGAAGGCGAGTTTCGAGTCCGAGTTACTCGCTCGGGCGCGGCAGCGCCGTAAACAGCGTCTCGACGATGGAGAAGGGGTCGTAGACGGACTGGTGACACTGGCAGTAGACGCCGTCTTCGCCGCCGAACGTGGCGGAGCTGGCCGCCTGCTTGTAGCCGGGGACACAGCAGAAGTGCGTACACTTGTTGAGCCACGCGATGACGCCCTGGTCCGTCGAGGCGGCGAGCCACTCGTTGTCCTGTGCGGCCTCCTCGATGCGCGTCGAACGGAGCACCTGAATCGGAATCGTGTCCTCGGTGTCCTGAGAGCGCCAGGTACCGGTCGCGGGCTGTCCGAGACCGGACTGTCCGATGCCGTTGCCCCACGACTCGTACTCGTCGAAGTCGTTGACGTTCAGGCGGTCGCCGGCGCTGTACGTCTCGGACTGCCAGTCGTAGGCCCCGTTGTCCGAGCGGAAGTAGTTGTCAGACTCGAACGACGGAGAGAGCGCCTCGTAGGACTGCACGCCGCAGTACTGGAACCAGTCCTGCGAGTAGGTGACGCCGGTTCCCTGGTAGTCCTCGGTGATGGCGAGTTCGACTTCCACACCGTTCTGGGTGACGGTCTGAACCTCGGGCCAGACGCCTCTGATGTAGCCCTCGTCGTCGATTTCAATCGGAATCTGTGGCATACCGCGCGGTGCGGGACCGCCGGTGTTCTCGATGGCGTACGCCTGCGTCGGACCGCCACCGGACCCGGTGGACGACGTTGCGCTATTGACGGCGGCCGCGCCTGTCGTTCCCACGCCCGCGAGCGCCGCTCCCCCGACGACGCCCTTGACGAACCGACGGCGACCCGAATCGGCGGGGTACTTGTCGCTATCGCTCATACACTCACCTTCGACCCAGCCAGTAAAAGCGTGACGAATCAACCGTGTTAGTGCGCACGACGAACCGGCCGCCCGCGAGGGGGTGCGGCCGGCCGAGCGACCGAGTGAAAAACTGGACGAACCATTAGAAACGTTCGTTGAGGAATCGTCTCCGGGCAAATTTTCGGCGTTACTCGTGGCCTTTTAGAATGTGGTACTCGTATTCGAGTAGGATGCGATTGCACACCAGAGACGTGCGGCAAGACGTTCGCGAGCTGGGGGCGCTGCTCGGGGACGTGCTCGAAGCGCAGACGTCGACGGCGTCGTTCGAGACGGTCGAAGAGCTTCGACAGGCGGCCATCGCCTACCGGAAGGGCGAGTCCGGGTCGCGCGAGCGGCTCTACGACGTGGTCGGCGACCTCGAACCGGAGCGCGAGAGCGTCGTCGCCCGCGCGTTCACGACCTACTTCGAACTCATCAACCTCGCCGAGGAGCGCGAGCGCGTTCGCGTCATCCGCGAGGCGTCACAGGAGGGGACGCTCGAAGACGGCATCCTCGACACGCTCGACGCGCTGGACGACGAGGAGGTCGACGAGGAGCTTCTGGGACGGGTCCTCGAAGACGTGCTCATCGAGCCGACCTTTACGGCCCACCCGACCGAGGCCCGCCGGAAGACGGTGAAATCGAAGCTCCGCTCCATCGCCAACCGGCTGGAGACGCTCGACGAGCGCCGCCTCACCGACCTCGAACACGACCAGGAGTGGCGGCACGTCGTCGCCGAGGTGACGAGCCTCTGGCAGACCTCGCAGGTCCGCGACCGCCGCCCGGAACCGACCGACGAGGCCCGAAACGTCCAGTGGTACCTCGAAAACACGCTGTTCGACGTGGTCGGCGAGGTGTACGAGGAACTCGAAGAGGAGCTCCGCGCCGAGTACCCCGGCCTCGACGTGCCGAAGCTGTTCGAGTTCCGGTCGTGGGCCGGCTCCGACCGCGACGGCAACCCCTTCGTCACGCCCGAGGTGACCGAAGACACGCTCGAACGCCAGCGAAGCGTCGCCCTCGAAAAGTACAGCGACGCGCTCAAGCGTCTCTCCGGTGTGCTGAGCCAGGACGCGACGCGAATCGACCCCGGACACGAGCTCGAACGCTCGCTGAAGGCCGACCGCGAACACCTCCCCGTCGTCGCCGAGGAGGCCGACGAGCGCTACCCCAACGAGCCGTACCGCCAGAAGCTCAAGCTGATGCGCGAGCGGCTCCGCCGCGTCGAGGACGTCCGCCCGAACGGCTACGCCGACGCGAGCGAACTCATGGCCGACCTCGAGGTCGTCGACGCCAGCCTCCGGCGGACCGGCGCGGAGCAGGTCGCGGACGTGTACGTCGAGCCCCTGATGCGACAGGTCGACACGTTCGGCTTCACCCTCGCCAGCCTCGACCTCCGGGACCACCAGGAGAACCACACCGAGGCCGTCCACGAGGCGCTGGCCCACGAGGGTCTCGACTACTACGGCAGTTCCGAACAGGAGCGCGTCGAACTCCTCACGGACGCGATTCTCCAGGAGGAGCCGGTCGTCGACCTCGAAGACCCCGGCGACGTGTCCGAGACGGCCGAGCGCGTCCTCCGCCGCTTCCGCAAGCTCGGCGAGTGGCAGCGCGAGTACGGCGTCGGCGCTATCGACACCTACTGCATCTCGATGACCGAGGAGCCGTCGCACGTCCTCGAAGTGCTGTTCCTCGCCGACCAGGCGGGCGTCGTCTCCCTGCCCGACCACTGCGGCATCGACGTGGTCCCGCTCCTCGAAACCGAGTCGGCGCTCAACGGCGCGCGCCGCATCATGGGCACGCTGTTCGAGAACGAGGCCTACGGGACGGCGCTCGCCGCCCGCAACGACGTCCAGGAAATCATGCTGGGCTACTCCGACTCCAACAAGGAAAACGGCTTCCTCGCGGCCAACTGGGACCTCTACAAGAACCAGCGCCGCCTCGCGGACATCTGCGACGACTTCGACGTGACGATGCGGCTGTTCCACGGCCGCGGCGGCTCCATCTCCCGCGGCGGCGGCCCGATGAACGAGGCCATGCTCGCGCTCCCGAACGAGACCGTCACGGGGCAGATTAAGTTCACCGAACAGGGCGAGGCCATCGCCGAGAAGTACGCCAACCCGCGCATCGCGGAGCGGAACCTCGAACAGATGCTCAACGCCCAGATTCGCGCCCGCCTGCAAGCGATTCGGACGCCCGAGGAGGAAGTCCCCGACCGCTGGGTCGACGCCATGGACACCATGGCGGCCGCCGCGCGCGAGGAGTACCGCGACCTCCTCGAATCCGACGGCTTCGTCTCCTACTTCGAGCAGGCGACGCCCATCACCGTCATCGAGGAACTCAACCTCGGCTCCCGGCCGGCCTCCCGGTCCGACGAGCGCAGCGTCGAGGACCTGCGGGCCATCCCGTGGGTGTTCTCGTGGACCCAGTCGCGGTGTATCCTCCCCGGCTGGTACTCGCTGGCCGCCGGCGTCAACGCCTTCCTCGAAGACGGCGGCGACATGGACGACCTCCGCGAGATGTACGACGAGTGGGCGTTCTTCCGCAGCACGTTCGACAACGCCGCGATGGCGCTGGCGCGCACCGACCTCGAAATCGCCACGGAGTACGCGAACCTCGCCGACGAGGAGCTCCGCGAGGAGTTCTTCACCCGGCTCACCGAGGAGTACGAGGACGCCGCGGACCTCATGCTCGACATCAGCGAGCGCAGCAGCCTCCTGAAGCGCGAGTGGCTCGAAGAGAGCCTCCGCCGCCGCAACCCCTACGTCGACCCGCTGAACCTGTTGCAGACCCACCTGCTGTCGCAGACCCACCGGACCGACGAGGAAGAACGGACCCTGCGGCTCACCGTCAAAGGCATCGCCGCCGGGATGAAGAACACGGGATAACGCGACCGCGACGCCGACGCCCTCGGCCACCCGCCGAGGTCGACCCCGTCACCGTCGCCGCGCCGCCGGGACCGACTAGGCCCGACGGAGGTCGTACGGATTCGAACAGACCGGACAGGTCTGCCGCGCGACGCGATACTCGCTTTTCAACCGCTGTCTGACGCCGTCGAAGTCGGCGTCGCCCTCGTATCTCGATTCCACTTGCTGTCCGCAGTGTGGGCACACCACCACCACCGTTGCCATATTCGACGGTACGGGCGAGTCAATCATATATGTTCACCCTGTTTGTGTCGGGGTCGCACGTCCCACTCAGCCGCGGCTGCCGGTGGCAACGAATACGAGGCACAGGGCGGTCGAACGCGGCGAAAACGAGGGTTTCGTCGGCACCGCCGTCCGCCGGGTGCGGACCGGCTCAGCTCAGGCGTGATTCCACGGCGCTTCCTCGAAGTCGACGATGCGGTGGGTCGAATCGAGGTCGTCGATGGCGGCCACGTCCTCGTCGTCGAGGTCGAGGTCGAGCGCGGCGAAGTTGTCGCGGATGTGGTCGGGCGAGGCGGCCTTCGGGATGGGCGTCGCGCCCTTCTCGATGAGCCACGCGAGGGCGACCTGCGCGGGCGAGGCGTCGTGCTTCCCGGCGATGTCGACGATGACCTCCTCGTCAGCGACCTGATTGCGCGCGATGGGCGAGTAGGCGACCAGCCGGTGGTCGTGTTCGGCGGCGACCTCGCGGAGTTCGGTCTGCTGGAGCATCGGGTGCATCTCGACCTGATGAGCGAACACCGGCGCGTCGAGCGTCTCGATGGCCGATTCGAGCTGGTCGGGTCGGAAGTTGCTCAGGCCGACGTGGCCGATGACGCCGTCTTCGACGAGTTCGTCGAGGGCCGCGAGCGTCTCGTCTTCGTCGTAGCTGTCGATTGGCCAGTGGACGTACAGCAGGTCGATGGTGTCGACGCCGAGCTTGTCGGCGGACTCGCGGGCCGTCTCCAGCACGTCGTCGTAGCCGAGGTTGTCGGTGTCGAGCTTCGTCGCCACGAACACGTCGTCGACGTCCACGTCGGATTCGGCGAGGCCCTCACCGACGTACTCCTCGTTGTGGTACATCTGGGCCGTGTCGACGTGGCGGTAGCCAACGTCGAGGGCGGTCTTGACGGCCTCGACGCACTCGTCGCGGTCTTCGAGCTTGTACGTCCCGAAGCCGAGTCGCGGGAAGTCCTTCATGGGCGAACGATTGCGGGCTGACGAGTCAAATCCTGCGGTTGCGGAAGCCGTGGATACACTTACCACCGGCCCGCCAGTGGTTGGGGTATGCCCTCCGAGAAGGAGAAGATGCTCGCGGGCGACTCGTACGACGCGAGCGACCCGGAACTCGTCGCGGAGCGAAAGCGCGCGCGCCGGCTCACGCGCCGGTTCAACGACACCGACGAGACCCGAATCGAGCGCCGCGAGGAGCTGATTCGGGAGCTGTTCGGGGCGGTCGGCGAGTCGTTCGAAATCGAGCCGCCGTTCCGCTGCGATTACGGCTACAACGTCCGCGTCGGCGAGGAGTTCTTCGCCAACTTCGACTGCGTCTTCCTCGACGTGTGTCCCATCACCATCGGAGACAACTGCCAACTCGGGCCGGGCGTCCACGTCTACACGGCGACCCACCCGGTCGACGCCGCGGAGCGAATCAAAGGCCCTGAGTCGGGCGAGCCGGTGACAATCGGTGACAACGCGTGGCTCGGCGGCC
The DNA here is from genome assembly GCF_003665865.1 of Haloferax sp. Atlit-109R. Lineage (NCBI taxonomy): Archaea > Methanobacteriati > Methanobacteriota > Halobacteria > Halobacteriales > Haloferacaceae > Haloferax > Haloferax sp. Atlit-109R. The sequence continues at coordinate 263,954 of NZ_QPLO01000002.1, read as the reverse complement.
GCGCGGTCGTCAACCCCGGCGTCACCATCGGTGACGACGCGGTGGTCGCCTCGGGCGCGGTCGTCACGGAGGACGTGCCCGACTCGGTGGTCGTCGGCGGCAACCCGGCGCGAGTCATTAAACGGCTGGACTGACCGGGCGCGCGCCGTCGCGTCGGCGTCGCCGCCGCGTCGCCGTCGCGCGATTCTCTCGGATTCGGGTGCGTGCGGTGCTCTGGCACACGATGTTCCCTCCGAAATGGTTTTGAAGTACGCTCGCACACGGTCAGTATGCCGACGGACGAATACGACCCAGAGATGGGGCGCAAGTTCATTTTCGTAACCGGGGGTGTCATGTCCGGCCTCGGGAAGGGTATCACGGCCGCGAGCACCGGCCGACTCCTGAAGAACGCCGGGTTCGACGTCACCGCGGTCAAGATAGACCCGTACCTGAACGTCGACGCCGGGACCATGAACCCCTACGAGCACGGGGAGGTGTACGTCCTGAAAGACGGCGCGGAAGTCGACCTCGACCTCGGGAACTACGAGCGGTTCCTGGGCGTCGATATGACCGCCGACCACAACATCACGACGGGCAAGACCTACCAGCACGTCATCCAGAAGGAGCGCGACGGCGACTACCTCGGGAAGACGGTCCAGATTATCCCGCACGTCACGGAGGACATCAAGCGCCGCATCCGCGAGGCTGCCGAGGGCACCGACGTGTGTATCGTCGAGGTCGGCGGCACCGTCGGTGACATCGAGTCGATGCCGTTCCTCGAATCGCTCCGCCAGTTCGCCTCCGAGGAGGAAGACGGCGACGTGCTTTTCACCCACGTCACGCTCGTCCCCTACTCGAAGAACGGCGAGCAGAAGACGAAGCCCACTCAGCACTCCGTCAAGGAGCTTCGGAGCATCGGCCTCCAGCCCGACATCCTCGTCGGCCGCGCCGACGACAAACTCGAACCGGCGACGAAGACCAAAATCGCGCAGTTCTGCGACGTGCCGGACGCCGCCGTGTTCTCCAACCCCGACGTGCCGGACATCTACCACGTCCCGCTGATGGTCGAAGAGGAGGGCCTCGGCGAGTACGTCATGGAGCGCCTCGGCATCGCCGACGAGGCGCTACCGAAGGCAGAGCGCGACAACCGCTGGCGCGAACTCGTCACGGCCGACCGAACCGGCTCGGTCGACATCGCGCTCGTCGGCAAGTACGCCCTCGAAGACGCCTACATGTCCATCCACGAGGCGCTCAAGCACGCGGGCATCGAGTGCGGCGTCGACGTGAACATCCTCTGGGTCGACTCCGACGAGATGCTCGACAAGCACGAAGAGCGCCTGAAGGACGCCGACGGCGTCGTCGTCCCCGGCGGCTTCGGCTCCCGCGGAACCGGCGGCAAAATCGAGGCCATCCGCTACGCCCGCGAGAACGACGTGCCCTTCCTCGGGCTGTGTCTGGGCTTCCAGATGGCCGTCGTCGAGCAGGCCCGGAACGTCCTCGGCCACGAGGAGGCCCACTCGGCCGAACTCGACCCCGAGACGCCCTACCCGGTCATCGACCTCCTGCCGGAGCAGTACGAGGTCGACGAGATGGGCGGCACGATGCGCCTCGGCGCGCACGACACCGACATCGACGCCGGAACGCTCGCGGAGGCGGTGTACGGCGACACCTCCTGTACGGAGCGCCACCGCCACCGCTACGAGGTGAACCCCGAACTCATCGACGAACTCGAATCCGAGGGGCTCCGCTTCTCCGGCCGCGCCGAAAACCGCATGGAGATTCTCGAACTGACCGACCACCCGTTCTTCTTCGGGACGCAGTTCCACCCCGAGTTCCGCTCCCGACCCGACCGCGCGAGCCCGCCGTTCCTCGGCTTCCTCCGCGCGGTCCTCGGCGACCTCGACGCGCGCGAACTCGGCAACGAAGAGGTGACAGCATAATGGTAAACGTAGACGAATTCATCGAAGACGCGACCGCATCGATTCGCGACCAAATCGGCGACGAGCACGCCATCATCGCCCTCTCGGGCGGCGTGGACTCCTCGGTCGCCGCGACGCTCGCCTACGAGGCCGTCGGCGAGCAGCTTACCCCGGTCTACGTCGACACCGGCCTGATGCGCAAAGGCGAGACCGAGCAGATTGCGGACACCTTCTCCTTCATGGAGAGCCTCCGCGTCGTCGACGCCCGGGACCGCTTTTTCGACGCCCTCGAAGGCGTCGTCGACCCCGAGGAAAAGCGCAAGGTCATCGGCGAGCAGTTCATCCGCGAGTTCGAGCGCGAGGCCAAAGAGACCGACGCCCAGTACCTCGTGCAGGGGACCATCTACCCCGACCGCATCGAGTCCGAGGGCAACATCAAGTCCCACCACAACGTCGGCGGCCTGCCGGACGTGGTGGACTTCGAGGGCATCGTCGAACCCGTCCGCGACCTCTACAAAGACGAGGTCCGCGAGGTCGCCCGCGCGCTCGGCCTCGAATCCATCATCGCCGAGCGGATGCCGTTCCCGGGGCCGGGGCTGGCGGTCCGCGTCCTCGGCGAAGTCACGCCCGAGAAGGTGCAGGTCGCCCGCGACGCGTGTCACGTCGTCGAAGACGAGACCGAAAAGCACGACCCGTGGCAGGCGTTCGCCGCCGTCATCGGCAAGGGCACCGGCGTCAAGGGTGACAACCGCGTCCACGGCTGGATCGTCTCCGTGCGCTCCGTGGAGTCGCGCGACGGCATGACCGCCCGCGCGCAGGAACTGCCGTGGGACACCCTCCAGCGCATCCAGTCGCGCATCACCGGGACGAACGAGAACGTCGCCCGCGTCGTCTACGACGTGACCCACAAACCGCCGGCGACCATCGAGTACGAATGACGACGGCAGTCGTCGCGGGGGCGGACCCCGACGGACTCGGTGAAGCGCTCGAAGACGAGGGCGCGACGGTCGTCCGCGTCGCCGGCATCGCCTCCGCCGACTCCCTCGGCGAGGCCGGCATCGAGGACGCCGACCTGCTCGTGCTCACCGACATGGACGACGCGACGGCCATCGCGGTGGCCAAAGAGCAGAACCCCGACGTGCGCGTCGTGACCTACGCCTACGACACCCTTCCGGAGTTCGCCAAGGGACAGGCCGACCTCGCCATCGACCCGAACCTGCTCGCGGTCGACGTGGTCGCCGAAGAACTCGTCTGAGACGGTCTGGGATTCCTGACCGTCTCGGTGCGCAGACTTTCTTTCAATATTCTAGTTGTGCAAATATTGATATCGTCACGGTCCTTCATGATGGTTGCAGATGTCGTCCCTCTCCCGACGAACGATGCTGAAGAGCCTCGGCGCAACCGGCCTCCTGCTCGCAGGCGGCGCGACGACCGCGGCGGCACGCCCCGGCGGCGTCGCCGCGGGTGACGCGCGGTTCCGAGTCGGCCACTTCTCGCCCGACGCGCCCCCCGTAGACGTGTACGTGAACGGCGACCCCTTCCCCGGCTTGCAGGGCGTCCCGTTCGGCGTGCTCTCCGACTACTTCACCGCCCCCGCGGGGACGTATCAGGTCGAGGTGACGCCCGCGGGCGACGCCTCGACGGTGGTCATCGACGCCGAGGTCACGCTCCGGCGCAACCGCGATTACACCGTCGCGGCGACGGACGTGCTCGACGCTATCACGCCCGTCGTGCTCACGGACACGAACCGCCCGGCACCGTACGGCAAGGCCAGCGTCCGCGTCGTGCACTTCTCGCCCGACGCGCCCGAGGTCGACATCGTCGTCAAAGACGGCCCGACGCTGTTCTCGGGACTGGCGTTCGGTGACGTTTCGCAGTACGAGACGGTGCCCGCCGGGACGTACGACCTCCGGGTCGTCCTGTCGTCGAACGGGGCGGTCGTGCTCGACCTCCCCGGGACGACGCTCCCCGGCGGCCGGACCATCTCGGTGTTCGCCATCGGGTTCGCCACCGGCGGGTCGCCCGGCTTCAGCGTTCTGCCCGTGGTGGACGCCGTCTCGCCCGCTCGCAAGCCCAAGCCACCGTCCGGCGGCGACGTCTGTCGCGTGGGCTGAGTCGATACCGGTCGCCGCCCGCCGCGAGAGTCGAAACCGCCCGACTGCGGCGGGTGACTCCGGCCCGCGTTGCCATGGTCGAAACCCCCTTTTGGCGTCCCCGCCGATAGCCGGTGACATGGTTCGGGTCTCGACCGGCGCGCGCATCCACTTCGGTTTCCTCAATCTGAGCCTCGCCCGCGACCGCCTCTACGGCGGCGTCGGCGTCGCGCTCGACGAGCCGCGGGTAGTCGTCGCCGCCGAGCCCGCCGCCGACGTTCGGTGTCGCCACCCCGCCGCCCGCGAGTACGCCGAGCAGGCGGTCGACCTCCTCGGCGTCGACGGCGTCGACGTGTCGGTCGAGCGTACCCTGCCGCGACACGCCGGCCTCGGCAGCGGGACGCAGCTCGCGCTCGCGGTGTTGCGGTCGGTCGCGGCCGCCACCGACCGCGAGGCCGACGTACGCCGACTCGCCCCCGAGATGGGTCGCGGCGGGCGCTCCGGAGTCGGCGTCGCCACGTTCGAAGCCGGCGGGGCCGTCCTCGACGCGGGCCACCCGACCGCGCGCTTCACCACCGACAGACCGGAAGACGGCTCGTGGTCGGTGCCGGCGGTCGCCGCCCGACACGAGGTGCCCGACCGCTGGCGGTTCCTGCTCGTCGTCCCCGACGCCGACCCCGGCCGCAACGGCGCGGCCGAGGAGTCGAGCATGCGCTCCGTCGTCGAGCGCGCGGACGCCCAGACCGGCGACCGAATCGCCGGCATCGTCACCCGGCGGCTCCTCCCGGCGCTCGCCGAGGGGTCCGCCGAACGTTTCGGTGAGGCCGTCGAGTCCGTCGGCCGGCTCAACGGGACGTGGTACGCCGACGAGCAAGGCGGCGTCTACCGGCCGCCGGTCGGCGCGCTCGTCTCGTCGCTGTCGGAGTCGCCCGTCGTCTACGGCGCGGGCCAGTCGTCGTGGGGGCCGACCGTCTACGGCGTGACCGACGCCGACCACGTCGACGAGGCGGTCGAGGCGGGGCGCGCCGCGCTGTCCGACGCCGACATCGAGGGCACCGTCTCGGTCGCCCGCGGGCGGAACCGCGGCGCGAGCGTCGAGTGACGGGGCGGCGCGACAGGCGGCAGGGCGGCGGCATCCGGGTCGCGCTCCCCGAAACGCCTAACCGACGCGGCCGAGTCGGGTTCGGTATGTCTCAAATCCCCTTCGGCGTCCCCCGCCTCGACAGCATCATCGGCGGCGGCGCACCCCCGGGGAACGTCGTGCTCCTCGCGGGGGAGTCCGGCGCGGGCGCTCGGGAGTTCCTCTACACGAGCGCGACGATGAACGCCCTCTCGCACACCGACGAGGAGCTGTTCGACCTCCACTACGGCTCGCTCGCGGACACCGCGACGCCGCCGCCGGAGATTCACTACGTCTCGTTTACCGCCGGCGAGGAGTACCTGCGCCGCGAGATGGGGTACACGATGGACGACGAGGTCGTCGAGTCCGCGGTCGAACACATCGAGTTTCACGACCTCTCGCCGGAGTACTTCCAGCTCAGCCCGATTCCGCGCGAGTGGTATCTCGGCCAGCCGACGAAGTTAGAGGACCTCGGCCACCGACACAACCGCGAATCCGTGTTGGGCGCGCTGGGGAGCACCCTGAGCGAACACGCCGCCGGCAACCTCGTCGTCATCGACTCCCTGACCGACCTCGTGGCGAGCCAGTCCGACGAGATGACGTGGTCGGACATCGCCATGGTCATCAAGGGGCTGGAGAAGGCCTCCTACCAGTGGGGCGGACTCATCCTCGTGCTCGTGAGCACCGAAGCGCTCTCGAAGACCGAACTCGGCGTCCTCAAGGGCGCGACCGGCGGGACGCTGCTGTTCGAGTGGGAGTCCGGCGGGTCGAAGCGCGCGCGGACGATGGTCGTCCAAGAGTTCCGCGGCGTGCTCGCCCGACTGGAGAGCGAGAACATCGTGCAGTTCGAGACCGAAATCAACGAAAGCGGCCTCGACGTGAGCGACGTGCGGAAGATTCGCTGAGCGACCCGCCGCGACGGGGACGCGATGAACTGTCGAGAATTCGGGGATAGTTCTTAAGTCCACAGGGACAAAGAGGGGACGAAGATGCAAGGGGAAGACCGGGCGTCGCTCCCAGACGACCTCCGCACGTGGGTCGAAGCGCGCGCCGACGAGGAGGGCGTCGACCCGGAGACGGTGCTCGCGCGGGCCCTCGGGACCTACCGGCTCGCCGTGAGCGACGCGGGCGAATCGCTCGACGGCGACGCGACGGTCCCCGAACGCCTCGACGGGGTCGAAGGGCGCGTCGAGGCGCTCGAAGGCGAACTGGACGAGAAAATATCCGACGTGCGGACGCGCGTCGTGCAGGTCAAACGCGAGACCGACGAGAAAGCGCCGCGCGACCACGCGCACCCGGAGTTGGACGCCGAACTCGACCGACTGGCCGACGACGTGCACGCGACCCGAAACCGCATGGCCGACCTCGACGAGCGGGTCGACGCCGGCTTCGAGAACTTCGAGGAGATTCTCACCTATCTCGACGAGACGACCGCGACGGTCGACGAGAACCTTCGGACGGTCGCGCGGACGCTGTTGGACCTCCGCGCGAGGGCGGCGGACCTCGAAGCCGCCGAGCGCGAACGGACGGCGCTCTCGGAACTCCTCCGGACTGCGAACGCGACCGGAGAGAAGAAAGCCCGGTGCGAAGACTGCGGCGAGACCGTCCACCTGGACCTGCTCTCCGAGCCCCGGTGTCCGTCGTGTCGGACCCCCTTCCGCGACCTGTCGTCGTCGCCCGGCTTCTTCGGCTCGGCGACGCTCCACACCGGCCGTCCCCCCGCGCTGGAGTCGGCCGATTCGGCCCGCGCGACCGACGCGGTCGAAGACCTGCTCGACGAGGCGCCCACCGGCGTGGTCGACGACGACCCCGCGACCGGCGGCGCGACCGACCGCGACCGACCCGCCGCTCCCCGAGAGGAGGAGTCGCCCCAGCAGGGCGCTGCGGCGGGGAGCGAACACGGTGACGACTGACACCCCACGAGGACGATGACCGACGACAACGACACGGACGACGCGGCGAGAGACGAGCCGTTCACCCTCGGTGACCGCGACGACGGACGTCCCGAGCGCTCCGACCCGACAGACGGCGCCTCCGACGCCGAGAACACCCCGGGGGAGGACCGTGACGGCCGCGACGACGATTCGGCCCCGCTTTCGGACCTCGCGGGCCGCGTGGCCGAGCGTCGCACCCGCTCGCACGTCTCCGACCAGGGCGACGACGTGGACGAACTGTTCGAGTCGGTCGAAGTCGGAGAACTCGACCGCGACGACGTGTGGACGTCGCTCGTCGAGGGCGGCGACGACGTGGAGGCGGAGGGCGTCGGCGTCGGCGCCGAGGCCACCCCGGTCGACGACGGCGAAGGCGTCGCGGACCACGTCGTCCCCAAGACCGAGTTCTGCCAGCGCTGCGAGCACTTCGCCGCGCCGCCGGAACTCGCGTGCCACCACGAGGGGACGACTATCGTCGAACTCGAAGATAGCGACCACTTCCGGGTGCGGAACTGCCCGATGGTCGAGCGAGACGACTGACGGCGGTCGCGCGGCGGGCCGGCTCTGATTCTCCCGACGGCGCGGAGTGACAGCTTCTTTGCCCTCGGTCCGCTACCGGCGGGTATGCAGTTCTGCGACGAGTGCGGTTCGATGATGGTGAGCCAGAACGGCGCGATGACCTGCACGAACGACGACTGCGGGGGGACCGCCGAGCGCGACGAAGAACTCGCGGCGGAGTTCGTCTCCACCGAGGCGCAGTCGGGCGACGAACTCATCGAGACCGAAGAGGGCGCTGAGTTCGAGGGCAAGCCGACCGCGAAAGACGTTCACTGCGACGAGTGCGGCCACACGAAGGCGTGGTACACCATCAAGCAGACCGGGTCGGCCGACGAACCGCCGACGCGATTCTTTAAATGTCAGGAGTGCGGGTATCGGTGGCGGGAGTACAACTGAGAGACTGACAACCCCTCTTTCTCCCCCGCTCAGGAACCAAGTCCCGAGAGCCGAATCACCCGTCTCCCAACTCCTCGGCCGTCACCGCACCCGGCCCCTCCTCACGCTCGTCTTCCGAATCGCTCGCGAGCGCGTAGCCGTAGGGGACGAGCAACAGGCTCCCGAACCAGCCGACGACGAGTCCGAGCGTGCCGAAAATCGTGCCGACGAGGCCGATTGCGACGGCGTCGGCCGCGACGACGACGGCGGCGAGCGCGACGCTCCAGCCGACGAGCGACTTCCACGACCCGCGACGGATGCAGAAGCCGGCGAACAGGCCGAAGGCGGTCACGACGCCGATGCCGGGGATGAGGACGTAGCGCATGCCGAGCGACCCCGTGTTGGTGAGCGTCGTCCCCAGCCACATGGCGGCGAGCGTGCCGGGGACGACCAAGACGGCGGTTCGGCGGTCCAGCGGGCGGGCGCGGCGTCGAACCCGGAACGCGCCGAGGAGGCCGAGGCCCGCGACGGTGTACGCCCAGCCGATGGGATTGAACAGGAACCCGCCGACGAGGGCGAGGAAGTTCCCGAGAATCTCGCCCTCGTTCGCCGGGTGGACGAGGTAGTGCGCGCCGCCGCGCTCGTAGACGCCGGGCACGACGAACGTGCTGTTGGTGACGGTGCCGCCGTCGATGGCCTCGCGAACGTCGGCGCTGGCGTTCGCGGCGGGCGTCGAAACCGCGGTGCTGACCGTCTCCCAGTCGGTCGGTTCGAGTTCGATGGTCGCGCGGACCGGGTCGCCTGAGACGTTCAGCGAGAACCGATAGTAACGGCCGTCGTAGACCGCGAACTCGGCGTCTTCGTTCACGTCCGAGAGGGTCATGTACGCCTCGGGCTCGATGTCGCCGTCGTACCGACCGGTCCGGGCGGCGGTGGCGACCGGTTCGCGGAGTTGCGGCGTCTCGTTCACCGTCGCGGCGAGGTTGACCACGTCGGGGTCGTAGGAGGCGACGAGGCCGGGCGGCGAGTCGGCGGTCACTTCCTCGGCTCCGTACGTCGATTCGAGCGACGAGGTCGAGGTCGCGACGGCGAACGACTGACTCAGTGCGATGCCGACGAGGAGAAGGGCGACGACGGCGGCGAGTCGCTTGCGGGGGACCATAACCCCGGCTTCGGAGCCGAGCCAAAAATGTCGTTCGGTCGAATGGTCACGGGCCGTTTCGTCGCAGGTCGGTTCGTCGCAGGTCGCTGACGGCGGCGGCGACCCGGTCGCTCGCTTCCGTTCTCACTCGACGCCGAGGTTCGATACGAGGAAGTCGGCGACGGCGGCCGCGACTTTGTCTTCCTGTCCGATGAAGAAGTGGTCGGCCGCGAACTCGGCGACCGGTTGGTGGTACTCGCGGGCGCGCTCGACGACGGGTTCCCAGTCGGCGACGTCGTCGCGGGTGCCGTAGACGACCTGTACGGGGACGGGAACGCGGTCGAAGGCGGCGACCGCATCGAGGTCGTCGGCGAGTCGCCCGGCGGGGCCGAGCGCGGAGACGGCTCCCACGTCAGCCCCCTCGGCGGCCGCGAGGAGCGCCATCGCGCCGCCGAACGAGAAGCCGAACAGGCCCACGCGGTCGTAGCGCTCCGCGGCCCACTCGACCGCCCGAAGGGCGTCGGCGCGCTCGCCGTAGCCCTCGTCCCACGGGCCGTAATCGAAGCGGAGGCAGTCCACGCCGCGGGCGGTGAGCGCGTCGCTGACGGCGACAAGGCGGGCGTCGCCGCGATGGCCCTGGTGTTGGGGGTGGGGCGGACAGGCGACGACGACCGCGTCGCGTCCGGCCGCCGCGTCGTCGGTATCGCCAGTCTCGTCCGCGTCGTCGATACCGTCGCCGCGGGCGCGGTCGAGGGTCGCCCGCACGTCGCGGCCGCCGGGCACGAGAATCGTCTCGGTCATAGGGACAGGTTGCGCTGGTGAGGTTTTAAGCCGAACGTCGCGTAGTAATGGAGTATGGGAATTCTCTCTCGCACGTCGTACGTCATCCGGTCGAAGATAAACTCCCTCCTCAACCGTGCGGAGGACCCGACGGAGACGCTCGACTACTCCTACGAGAAGATGCGCGACGAGCTACAACAGGTCAAACAGGGTATCGCCGACCTGACCACCCAGAAGAAGCGACTGGAGATACAGAAGCGTCGCCTCGAAGAGAACGTCGAAAAGCACAACGACCAAGCCCGCGAGGCCGTCCAGCAGGACCGCGAGGACCTCGCCCGCAAGGCGCTCGAAAAGAAGCAGGCCAAGATGAGCCAAATCGAGGAGCTGGAGACGCAAATCGCCAGCTTGCAGGAGACGCAGGACCAACTCGTCAACAAGAAGGACGAACTCCAGAGCCGCATCGAGGAGTTCCGCACGAAAAAGGAGACGATGAAGGCCCGCTACGAGGCCGCCGAGGCGTCGAGCCGCGTCTCCGAGGCGATGACCGGCGTCGGCGACGAGATGGCCGACGTGGGGCGCGCGCTCGAACGCGCCGAGGAGCAGACCGACGAGATGGAGGCCCGCTCGGCCGCGATGGACGAACTCATGGACTCCGGCGCGTTCGACGACGCGCTGTCGGACAAGGACTCCATCGAGCGCGAACTCGAAGCCGGCCGCACCAGCGCCGAAGTCGACACCGAACTGGAGACGCTCAAGGCCGAGATGGGCAAGTCCTCCGGGTCGTCGTCGAGCGAGAGCGCGAGCGCGAGCGACGCCGACGTGGATGTCGAAACCGACGTGGCCGACGAAGAGGTCGAAGCCGAACTCGAAGAGCTGAAGAACGAAGACGACTCCTCGTCCTCCTGAGCGCGCCCGCCCGAACCGACGCCGTGCAGTCCCCCGCGGCCCACCCGCTCCCGCGACTCGCCCGCCAGTACGCACTTGACCCCACCCCGCGATAGCTTCGGTCATGTCGAACACCGGCGGGCCGTCGGCCGGCGAGCCCGACGACACGATGCGAGAGCGCGGGACGACGAGCCGCGCGAAGCTCCGCGCCCTCCTCGACGCGGACCGCCGCGTCGTCGCCGCGGCCCCGCTCGTCGTCGTCTTTGGTAGCGTCGTCGTCCTCGGCCAACTGGACCCGACCCCGCTCCGGGTCGCCGTCGAGTCGTCGGACCCAATCGAGACGCTCGCGCAGGGGCTTCTCACCGCGATTATCACTGGCGTCACGCTCGTCGTCACCATCAATCAGCTCGTGCTCTCGCGGGAACTCGGCCCGCTGGGCGACCAGCGCGACCGGATGGAGGGGTCGATGCGCTTCCGCGAGGACGTGGCCGACCTGCTGGACGCGCCGGTCGCGCCGCCGGAGCCGTCGGCGTTCCTGCGCGCGCTGGCCGAGGGCATCGCGTCGCGGGCGCGGGCGGTCGAAGACACGCTCGATGCGGGTGGGAACGGGGACGCCGGCGAGAGCGACGACGCGGCCGCGAGCGACGCCGATAGCGACCCGACGACCCGCGTCCGCGAGTTCGCAAGGGAGGTCGAGTCGAACGCCGAGGCGGTCGCCGGGCGGCTGGAGGGCCGGCAGTTCGGGACGTTCGCGGTGCTGTCGGCGGCGCTGGACCTCAACTACTCGTGGAAAATCTATCAGGCGGCGCGGCTCCGCCGCGTCCACGACGCCGACCTCTCGGCGGAGACGAAGACCGCGCTGTCGGAGCTCCGCGACGCGCTCGAACTGTTCGGCCCCGCCCGCGAGCACGTCAAGACGCTCTACTTCCGGTGGGAACTGGTCGACCTCTCGCGGACGATGTTCTACGCGGCGGTCCCCGCGCTCGTGGCGAGCATCGGCGCGATTCTCTTTCTCGACGACCCGACGACGATTACGGGCGCGACGCTCGGCGTGTCGAACCTGCTTCTCACCGTGGCGTTCGTGGTGGCCGTCTCGCTTTCGCCCTTCGCGGTGCTCGCGTCCGCGGTCCTCCGCATCTCGACGGTCGCAAAACGGACGCTCTCCATCGGGCCGTTCGTGCTCCGGTCGGAGACCCGCGAAGACGACCTCGACTGGGAGTCCTGACGGGGACCGAGTCCCGAATCGGCGTCGGTGGGTGTCGCCGCGTTACCGCATCTGCGTCACCGCGCCCGCCTTACCGACGCTGCGCGCCGGTTCCCGGTCGGTCGAGCGCGTCGAGGTCGATTTCGCCGTTCGGCATCGGGACGCCCTCGTAGGGGTCGTCCGCGAGGAGGAGCGAGCCGTCGAGGTCGGCGTAGTCGAGCAGCGGCGCGAGGTGACAGCCCGCCGCGATGGCGGCGTTCGACTCTATCATGCAGCCGAGCATGACCTCCAGCCCGTGGGCGCGGGCGGCGTGGATGGCGCGTTTCGCCTCCGTGAGGCCGCCGCACTTCATCAGCTTGAGGTTCGCGATATCGACGCGGTCAGCGATGCGCGGGATGTCGTCGGCGGTGATGCAGGACTCGTCGGCCGCGATGGGGAGCGCGCCGCGGTCGTAGACGAACTTCAGGCCCTCGTGGTCCTCGGCGGGGACCGGCTGTTCGACGAACTCGACGCCGTGGTCTGCGAGGAACTCGGTCATCTCGACGGCCTCGCGGGGCGTCCACGCCTCGTTGGCGTCGACGCGGATGGTCACGCCGGGAGCCTCGTCGCGGACGGCCTCGATGATAGCTCTGTCGCGGTCGGTGCCGAGTTTGACCTTGAGCACGTCGTAGCCGGCCTCGTAGGCCTCCGCGGTCTTCTCGCGCATCGTGTCGAGGTCGTCGAGACCGACGGTGTACGACGAGGTGGGCGTCCGCGAGGGGTCGAGCCCCCAGAGGCGGTACAGCGGGACGCCGAGGCGCTTGGCCGCGAGGTCGTGCAGCGCGATGCTCACGGCGGTCCGCGCGGCCGGGTTGCGGCGGACCGTCTCGGCCATCTCGCGCTCGATGCGGTCGATGGCGTGGGCGTCGCCGACCGCCTCGACCACCGAGAGCAGGTCGGGAAGCACGGCCTCGACGGTGTCGGCGGTCTCGCCGTAGTGCGACGACGGGGCGGCCGCGCCGACGCCCGTCATGCCCCCTTCGTCCTCGATGCGGACGACGACGTTCTCGGCCTCGGTCTGGACGCCGCGGGCGATGCCGAACGGCTCCGCGAGCGACATCGAGACGCGCTCGAACTCGGTCGCGAGCATCTAGAACACCTCGTCGATGAGGTCGGCCGAGCCGAAGCGGACGGGGTCGACCGCGGGGACGCCGAGTTCGTCCGCGAAGGCGTCGACGGCCTCGGCCGCCTCCACGTCGTCGTCGACGTGGGAGGTGTTGAGCATCCCGGCGACCACGTCGGCCTCGTGGACAGGGTCCGCGAGGTTCTCGTACAGCGAGACGTACTCCGAGAGGTCGGGCAGGGCGAACTCCTCGTAGCCGTGAATCGCCTCGCGGGTGGCCTCGTGACAGAGCACGAGCTTGTCGGCCATCGACCCGTGGAGGATGCCGCAGGTGACCGCGGAGTACGCCGGGTGGACGATGCTCCCCTGGCCCTCGACGAACAGCACGTCGTGTTCGTCGCCTTTCTCCAGAATCATCTCCTCGACCGCGCCGGCGGTGAAGTCGCTGACGACGCGGTCGACGGGGTTGCCCCAGCCCGCAATCATGATGCCGGTCTGGCCGGTTGGGATGAAGCCCGCGTCGATGCCGCGCTCGCGGGCGGCCTCGACGAGTTCGAGCGTCGCGGTCATCTTGCCGACCGAGCAGTCGGTGCCGACCGTGAGGACGACTTCGGCGTCCACGTCGGCGGATTTCCCCTGCGCGACGCCGAGGTCGTCGTGGGGCTTGCGAACGTCGTTGATGTCGCAGCCGTGTTCGTCGGCGAGGCGGGCGAACTCCTCGTCTTCGGCGAGGAAGTAGTGGAGGCCGGAGATGAGGTCACAGCCGCGTTCGAGGGCGGTGCGAACGTCGTCGCGCCACGTCTCGTCGAACGCGCCGCCGATGGGCGAGATGCCGACGAGGAGGGCGTCGGCGTCGGGCGCGTCGGCCATCGAGGCGACGACGGGCACGTCCGGGAGGTCGCGGCGGTGGTCGGCGGCGGAGGTGCCGGGGTTGTCGCGGTCGAGGACGGCCACCACGTCGTAGTCGGCGTACTTCAGGACGCCCGTGGCGGTCTTCGCGCGGTCGGGGAACTTCTCGTGTGCGAGGACGGCGACTCGCTGTGGGTCGTTCATACAGGGTGTCACTACGTGCCACCCTAAAAGGGGAGGCGATTCGGCGGCGGCTGCCGGGTCGCGCCGCCGAGTCGTCCGCGTGTCTTCGGGTATTCTCTGGAGAACATCCGCGGCGTCGCCGCCGGCTCAGAGCCGGTAGAGCCGCGTGGTCCAGAACTCTCTGGACGCCTCCGTGAGCGCCGTCTCGGGGTCGCCGCTGGCGTCGACGGTCGCGGTCAGCGCGGCTCGGTCGCGGAACTCACCGAGGACGGTTCGCTCGCCGAGCACGACGAGGTCGGCGTCGTCGCCGGCTCTCTCGCCCGCGCCGGACCCGCCGCCGAGGAACTCGTCGAGCGCCTCGTGACAGCGGTCGATGTGGTCGTCGATTTGGCCCTCGCGGATGCGCTCGAACCGCCCCTGCGAGAACCCGCCTTTCGAGTGGGCGGACTTCACGTCGCTCTCGAAGCCCTCGACGAATTCGAGGTCGCCGTCCTCGTAGCGGCCGAGGGCGAACAGGTCGCCGCGGACGAGCGCGACGGCGGTGGTCTCGGTCGGGTGGAACCACGCCGGGTCGAGGTCGAATCCGTCGCTCCAGCGGTCGAAGTCGTCGGGCTGGCGGGGCGGCGAGAGCGCGACGCTCACTACTCCGGCGTCGTCGGTGAGCGCGACGCAGGGCGCGGCCCGGCGGACGAGCGGGGCGCGGCCGCCGAACGCGGACTCGGCGGCCGCGGGGAGCGAGCGGTCGTCGGAGACGGCGGCGGTGAGCGCGCCCTCCTCGTCGGTCGAAAGCGAGTCGAGGCGCGACAGCACCTCGCGGAGGCGGTCGCCGCGGAGGTCCTCGGTCCCGCGGAAGTCCAGCGAGTCGTCGTCGCCCGAGAGGCGCTCCACGCGGTCTTCGAGTTCGGTGATGCGGTCTTCGAGGCGGTTGACCTCCGCCTCGGCTTCCTGTCGCGCGCGGGCCGCCTCCGCTCGCCGCTCGGACTCGCCCTCCAGACGCCCGGCTAACGCGTCGCGTTCGTCTTCCAACTCGGCGATGCGCGCTTTGAGTTCGGCTCGACCCAACAACTCGTCCAGCATACACGGACGCGTGCGGGCCGACCACTTGAGCGTTCGGACGCGGGGACGGGGCGCGCGGCGGGCGTTCCGCCAGCGCGACGACGGCGGCGGAGCGACTCAGGCCAGCCTGTCGTCGGGTCGGTCGGGGCCGGAGCCGCCGGGGCCGCCGGGTGCGAGGTCGTCGGGGTCGTAGCCGGCGTACCGGAGCAACTCGGCGGCTCGCGGGGCGTCGGCGAGAAGCACCGGTCGGTCGTCCGGGAGCGCGTCGGAGTCCACGGCGTCTCGGGGGAGCGCGAGCGTCCCCGAGGGAACGCCGTCGTCGCCGACGACCGGGAAGTGGGCCGTGTCGAGTTTCATCACGAGCGGGTAATCGACTCGCTCGACGCCGCGGCCGTCCGTGTAGACGCACTCGTTGAGTCGCTCGTGTTCCGTTCGGTGAATCGCCGCCTCGGCCCCGTCGTACGGTTCGACGTACAACCGACCGAGGAAGTAACTGCTGGAGAAGCGTTCGAACATCTGTGCGTGTGAATGTCAACCACGAACAGTGATAAGCCTTGTCGGAACCATTTATATCGACACGCAATTCCACCGTCGAGAACCGGGGACGAGAGTCGATACCGGCAGACGAGAGCGCGACTCGGGAGGGGGAGAATCGGTGGTGAAAACGGGCGCGCGGGTCGCTCGCTTCGAGGGAGCGGTTTCGGCGGGTCGATGGGGCCGTTTCGGCGGGTCGAAGGGGCGGCTACGGGTGGTTCAGTCGTCGCCGCGGGTCGCCGCGGTCATCGACCAGACGGCGACGAGGCCGAGCGCGAGCGCCGGGAGCATCGGCAGGGCCAGCATGGCCGCGAGGTACGGCAGGCCGGCCATCGCCGGCAGCGACGGCACGAGGTACACCGCGCCGGGGATGACGAGGAAACAGAGCGCGACGACGCCGACGAGCACCCAGCCGCGACTTCCGAAGCCGGTCGCTTCCGGCTCCGAGCCGTCGCCGCCGACCGCGGGGCCGTCCGGCCGGTGGACGTAGGTGTCGGACTCGGCGGTCGCGTCCTCCCGAGCCGTGGTGTCAGAGCTCACTGTCTGGGATTACGACCACCTTGCCAAAGCCCTGTCGCTCCTCGATGAGTTCGTGCGCGCGGTCGATTTCGCTCATGGGGAGCGTCTCGCGGATGCGGGGTTCGAAGGTGCCGTCCCAGACGAGGTCGAGCACCTCGTCGGCCTCGCCGGGCGTCGCCATCGTCGAGCCGATGACCGAAAGCTGGTTCCAGAAGATGTAGTTGAGCCCCGCGCCCGGGTCGGGGCCGGTGGTCGCTCCGCAGGTGACGACGCGGCCGCCCTTGACGAGGCTCTTGAGCGACTGCTTGTAGGTGGCCTCGCCGATGTGGTCGACGACCATGTCGACGCCGCGGCCGTCCGTGAGCGTCTGAATCTCCTTCGAGAAGTCGTCTTCCTCGTAGTTGATGACGTGGTCCGCGCCGCACTCCTCGGCGTACTCCAGTTTCTCGTCGGTGGAGGCGGTGGCGTACACCTCAGCGCCCGCGTAGTCGGCGATTTGGACGGCCGCGTGGCCGACGCCGCCGGACGCGCCGAGGACGAGCACTTTCTCGCCGGGGCGGAGTTCGCCGCGGTCGACGAGCATCCGCCACGCGGTCTGGAAGACGAGCGACGCGGAGCCGGCGACCTCCCACGGCACGCCCTCGGGGACGGGCACGAGGTTCTCCTCGGGAATCGCCGCGAACTCGGCGTGGACGCCGCGGACGTGTTCACCGATGATGTGGAAGTCCGGCGCGAGCGTCGGGTCGCCCTTCCGGGAGAACTCGTCGCCGCCGCCGGCGACGCCCGCGATGAGTGCGACGCGGTCGCCCGCCTCGAACCGGGTCACGCGCTCGCCGACCTCGGTGACGACGCCGGCCATGTCGCTGCCGGGGATGTGCGGCATCTCCAACTCGACGCCCGGAAGCCCCCGTCGCGTCCAGATGTCGAGGTGATTGAGCGACGCCGCCTTCACGTCGACGAGGACCTCGTCGGGGTCGACCTCCGGCTCCGGGAAGTCGCCGTATTCGAGGACGCCTCGGTCGCCGTGTTCCGTGAATTGGACCGCTTTCATCTCGACCCGACCGAGGATGGGCAGGAACTAAAGTGTGTTTTTACGCCAATCGTCTTTCCTCTTGTTCGACAACCGACGAACCCTCGTGGATTCAAATCATATCGGTGCGAAGATATATACGGCACAGGGTTCCCAACACAGTCGAGTTCGACAGTCACGCGCGCCGACATCTACACCGGCGACCCGTACAGGTGGTGGTCGACAGCCGTCCGACTCGTTGGAAGGAGTATCAGGTACGTGAACGGAGACGAGACTTCAGCACAGCTTTCGCACCTCCTCGTGAGGCGGTCGTCGTTCATCCGGGCGCTCGCGGAGCGACCGCGAGACAAGCGCGGCCTCGCGGACGACCTCGACACCTCGCGGTCGACGGTCGACCGCGTCGTCCGCGAACTGCTCGACGCCGGCCTCGCCGAGCGCGCCGAGGGTCGGTATCGGCTGACCTGCGTCGGCCGGTGCGCGCTCGGCGCGTACGACGAGTGTCTCGACTCGCTCCGCGGCGTCCGCGCGGCGCGGGACCTCCTGTCGATGCTGCCGGCCGACGCGCCGCTCGACCCCGCGTTCCTGACGGGCGCGACGGTCCACACGTCGACGCCGGACATCCCGGACAGCGCGATTCAGGAGCTGTTTTCGAGCGTCGAGGACGCGGAGCGAGTCTACGGCGTCGCCCCGGTCGCGCTCGTCGGCCAACTTCGCCCGTTCTACGAGACCGCCACCGAGGGCGGGACGGTCGTCGAGATGGTTATCGCCGACGAGCTGTTCGACCGGCTCGCCGCCGCCCCGGACTCGCACGCGGTCATCGCAGACCAGCTCCGACACGACTCGGTGACGCTCTACCGCGGGGAGGTCCCGTTCCGGTTCGGCCTCTGGGTGACCGAAGCGGAGGCGGGACTCGTCGTCTACACCGACACGGGCGTCGGCGGAGTCGCCCGCAACGACACCGAAGCCGCCGTCCAGTGGGCCACAGCGCAGTTCGAAGCGCTCCGCGAGAACGCGGACCGCCTGACGCTCGACTCGCTCGACGAAGTCACAGACGACGGGTGAGCCGCGCCCTCCGAAGCGGGGTGTCCGTGAACCGGCGGCCGCAGACAGACGACCGCCGGGCGACGCGGGAATTTTATCGCCAGACGACGAAGCCGCGGCCGTGAGCGACCACGACCAGCACCACGGGGCCGACGACCACGGCCGCGACCAGCACCACGGCGAGGGGGACGGCGACGACGACCACGGCCATCACCACCACGACGACGACCACGGCCACAGCCACGACCATCACCACCACGACGTCGACGACCTCGAAGCGGCGGTGCTGACGATTTCCTCGACCCGCGACGTTGACGACGACCCCGCGGGCGACGCGATAGCGGAACTGCTCCACGAGGCGGGCCACTCGGTGTCGGTCCGTCGGGTCGTCGACGACGACTACGACGAGATACAGACCGCGGTCGCGCGGATGGCCGACCGCGGCGACGTCGACGTGACGGTCACGACCGGCGGAACGGGCGTCACGCCCGACGACCGAACCGTCGAGGCGGCGACGCAGTTGTTCGAGAAGACGCTCCCCGGCTTCGGTGAACTGTTCCGGCGGCTCTCGTACGACGACATCGGAACCAAGGTCGTCGGCACCCGAGCCACCGCGGGCGTCGTCGACGAGATGCCGACGTTCTGTCTGCCGGGGAGCGAGAACGCCGCCCGACTCGGGACCGCGGAGATAATCGTCCCGGAAGCGCCGCATCTCACCGGACTGGCGCGGCGCGACGCGGAGTAGGAAAACGCCCACAGAATCGGGGGTCGTCGGGCGAATCCGACTGCAACGTCTGCCCAGTCGCGGCCATTTAAGTTCGCGCACGCGCTCCGAAGAGATATGAGCCAGCAGTCCCCACGCGAGGAGGACCCGGACGACGTGTTCTCCAGCGGTAAGGACCCGAACCTCCGCAGCACGGAGGTCACGGAGGGTCCAGACAAGGCCCCGCACCGTGCGATGTTCCGCGCCATGGGCTTCGACGACGAGGACTTCTCGTCGCCGATGGTCGGCGTGCCGAACCCCGCCGCCGACATCACCCCGTGTAACGTCCACCTCGACGACGTTGCCGACGCCGCCATCGAGGGCATCGACGCCGCGGGCGGGATGCCCATCGAGTTCGGGACCGTCACCATCTCCGACGCCATCTCAATGGGGACTGAAGGCATGAAGGCCTCGCTCATCTCCCGCGAGGTCATCGCCGACTCCGTCGAACTCGTCTCCTTCGGCGAGCGCATGGACGCGCTCGTCACCGTCGCCGGCTGCGACAAGAACCTCCCCGGCATGATGATGGCCGCCATCCGAACGGACCTTCCCTCCGTCTTCCTCTACGGCGGCTCCATCATGCCCGGCCAACACGAGGGACGCGAGGTGACCGTCCAGAACGTCTTCGAGGGCGTCGGCACCTACGCCGAAGGCGACATGAGCGCCGACGAACTCGACGACCTCGAACGCCACGCCTGCCCCGGCGCGGGCTCCTGCGGCGGGATGTTCACCGCCAACACGATGGCCTCCATCTCCGAGGCGCTCGGGATGGCCCCCCTCGGGTCGGCCTCCGCGCCCGCCGAGTCCGACGAGCGCTACGAGAACGCCCGCCGCGCCGGCGAGGTCGTCCTCGACTGCGTCGAAAACGACCGCCGCCCCTCCGACATCCTCACGAAGAAGTCCTTCGAGAACGCCATCACGCTCCAGGTCGCCACCGGCGGGTCGACCAACGCCGTGCTCCACCTGCTCGCGCTGGCCGCCGAGGCCGGCGTCGACCTCGATATCGAGGAGTTCAACGAGATTTCCCGGCGCACGCCGAAGATCGCCAACCTCCAGCCCGGCGGCACGCGCGTCATGAACGACCTCCACGAAATCGGCGGCATCCCGGTCGTCATCCGCCGTCTCGTCGAGGCCGGCCTGTTCCACGGCGACGCGATGACCGTCACCGGCCGCACCATCGCCGAGGAGCTCGACCACCTCGACCTCCCGGACGACGACGGCCTCGAAGCGGACTTCCTCTACACGGTCGACGAGCCGTATCAGGACGAGGGCGCAATCAAGATTCTCACCGGCAACCTCGCGCCCGACGGCGCGGTGCTGAAGGTGACCGGCGACGACGCCTTCCACCACACCGGTCCCGCCCGCGTCTTCGAGAACGAGGAGGACGCGATGCGCTACGTGCAGGAGGGCCACATCGAGGAAGGCGACGTCATCGCCATCCGAAACGAGGGACCGCGCGGCGGCCCCGGCATGCGCGAGATGCTCGGCGTCACCGCCGCCGTGGTCGGACAGGGCCACGAGGACGACGTGGCGCTTCTCACCGACGGTCGGTTCTCCGGCGCGACGCGCGGCCCGATGGTGGGCCACGTCGCTCCCGAGGCGGCCGAGGGCGGCCCCATCGGTCTCCTCGAAGACGGCGACGAGGTGACCGTCGACATCCCGAACCGCGAACTCTCCGTGGACCTCTCTGACGAGGAACTCGACGCGCGGAAGGAAGACTGGGAACCCAAGCCGCCGGCGTACACCTCCGGCGTGCTGGCGAAGTACGCCCGCGACTTCGGCTCCGCCGCGAACGGCGCGGTGACGAACCCGGCGCTCACGCGCGACGAATAACGGCGAGTCGCCGCGACGCGGACGCCGCCGTCCGCCGTCAGAACAGGCCGGATCCGAACGCTCGGTACAGGGCGAGAATCCCGACTCCGAGCGCGGTTCCGGCCGGAACCATCGCAATCACGTTTCGCGGCTGTTCGGTGAACCCGTAGACGCACAGGCCGAGCGGGACGGACCGAAGCACGTCTATCGTCCACTCCGGGAGGACGGGCGAGAGCCCCGACCACGGAACCAAAAAGAGGAGTCCAGCGCCGCCGAAGAACGCGATGATTCGGTTCCACCGCCACGAGGAGAACTGCACGGCGCAGTCGACAGCAGCTATCGAGTTGACAGTTTCGGTGCGGAATCCGGTCGCGGCGTCACCGACTCCGCATCTGCGATGTCACCGACTCCGCGCCCGCGGGGTCGCCGGGTCGACTCGGCTTAGGCCACGCGGTTCCGCAGGTCGTCGTCGCCGGCGTCCAGTTTGTCGAGGTTTTCGGCGATGATGTCGGCCATGCGCTCCCAGTACTTCGGGGTGTGGCCGGCGTTGTGGGGCGTGATGAGGACGTTCTCGAACTCCCAAAGCGGGTGGTCCGCGGGGAGCGGTTCGGGGTCGGTCACGTCGAGCGCGGCCCCGCGGATACCGTTGCTCCGGAGTTGGGAGACGAGCGCGTCGGTATCGACGACCGGACCGCGGCCGACGTTGACGAGGACGGTGTCGGGAGCCATCGAGGCGAACGCGTCGGCGTCGACGAGGCCGCGGGTGGCGTCGGTCAGCGGGCACGCGATGACGACGTAGTCGGCGCGCGCGAAGGCGTCGTGGAGGCCCTGTTCGTCGTCGAAGCCGACGACCTCGTCGGTCGGGCCGCCCTTCTCCGGCGAGTAGCGCACGCCGACGGTCTCGACGCCGAACGGGTCGAGCCGGTCGACGACGGCCTCACCGAGCGCGCCGAGGCCGACGACGGCGACCGTCGAGCCTTGCAGTTCGACCGTCGGGTACGACTGCCAGACGTTCGCCTCCTTCTGTCGCTCCGCGACGTGGAAGCGGCGGGCGAAGTAGAGGAGGCTGCCGAGAACCTGCTCGGCGATGTTCGGGCCGTGGACGCCGGAGGCGTTGGTGACGGCCACGTCGCGGGCCTCGAACGCCTCGATGGGGAGGTGGCCCGTGCCGGCGAACACGCAGGCGAACAGGTCGAGGTTCTCGGCGGCGTCGAGGTCGGCTTCGCTCACGTCGAACCCGGTCGCGACTTGGACGCGAGAGAGGAGGTCGCGCTCCTCGGCGGGCGTCGTTGCGAGGGCGACCTCGCGGTCGGGGAGGCGCTCGCGGAGCGTTTCGGCGTACGCCTCGGCAGACAGGCCGTGAATCTTCTGCCGAAGCACCGCGATATCTGGGTCGGACATGCTCGATGATTCTCGAAGGCGGTGATGAATCTGTCCGATTCGGGCGGGGCAGAGCGGGGCGGGAGGGGGCCGCTCACTCGATGGGCTCGCGCCGCCGCGGGCGACGTTTCGAAATCGTTCGGGTGACCGCGACCGCATCGACCGTCGGGTCGACGACGAACCGGGAACCGTCTTCACCGAGTTTCCACGCAACGGGCGCATACCCCTGTGGGGCGGGGCCGCCGTCGACGAAGACGAGGTCGCCCGTCTCGTCGCGGAACACGACGGGCTCTCGCGATTCGTCCGGCTCGTCTGCGGTCATTGACTCGGAGCTACCGCGGTCTCCGCTATAAACCTCCGTCTCTGGTTATCAGACGCGGTATTTAGTTGGTATTCTCCGACAAAATCGATAGCAACTACCGGGATGTTCGTCCTCTCGAAATTATCCCTGTTCGTACCGTCGGGCGCGGTGCGGAGGCCGTCGGGGCGTCGTTCTCGGAGCGTGGCCGAGCGGCGGCGCGTCGGTGTCGCGGTCGCGCCACGCGCCGGAAAACGGGGCGAGCGGCGCTCGGGCGCGCGGTCTCGAAACCGTCGGACGCCGCGTCGGTTCAGGGGGTTTAATACCCGAGCAAAGTGCTGTAACGGTATGGAACGCGTAGATGTCGCCATCATCGGCGGCGGTCCGGCCGGCACGTCGGCGGCACACGCCGCGGCCTCGGCCGGGGCCTCCGCCGTGGTCCTCGAAAAGGGCGTCCCCCGAGCAGACCGACCGGGCCTCGGGCCCGATTCGACGGACGCGGCCGGTATCCTCGACTACTGGGTGGACATCATGGGCATCCACCCCGACGAGTTCCCCGACGACATCGTGCTCGATATCCTCGACCGCGCGGAGTTCATCGGGCCGAACGAGTCGCTGACGCTTCGAAGCACCGGTATCGACTCCTCGTACGACGAGTTCGGCTACACCTTCCACCGCGCGAAGTTCGACGACTGGCTCCGCAGTCGCGCCGAAGACGCCGGCGCGGAGTACCGCGTGAAAGCCTCCGTGCGCGACGTGGAGACCGACCTCGACGCCGCGGGCGACGACCCCCGCCACGTCGTCCGCCTCGCCAACGGCGAGGACGTGGGCGCGGAGTTCGTCGTCCTCGCCGACGGCCCCCAGCGGACGGTCACGAACAAGGTGCTCGACGACCTGCTTCCGTTCCCCATCACGGACCGGCTGTCGTCCACCGAGGCGAACCACATCGCCTATCAGGAGCACCGCGAGTTCCCGCCGGAACTGTTCGACGAGGTCGACGGCGCAATCAAGTTCTGGTGGGGCTACATGCCCGGCCACACGGCGTACCCGTGGGTGTTCCCGAACGACGACAACGTCTGCCGGGTCGGTCTCACGATGCCAATCGGCCTCGATATCGACGAGGTCGACGACCGCGATGCGTACAACCTCCTCCGCGAGGACGACGAGCGCATCCCGCAGGGCCGCGAGTACGTCCGCCGCCTCCTCGAACAGGAGTACGGCGACGAGTACGACATCGACGAGGACTTCCCGCTCGTCGAGGACCGCGGGAAGACGAAGGGGACCGAGACGTACGCCATCTCCTCGACGCGACCCATCGACTCGCCCGCGGAAGCCGGCATCGCCGTCACGGGCGGCGCGATGGGCGCGACCTCCGCCTTCCACGAGGGCGGCGACCACGTCGCCGTCCGGACGGGGGCCATCGCCGGCGAACTCGCCGCCGAGGGCGACCTGAGCGACTACAACGAGCGCTGGAAGGAGGCCATCGGCGACGAGATTCTCCGCAACGTCGCCATGGCCGAAATCGTCCACGACTACGGCCCCGCCCAGTGGGACAAGACGTTCAAGGCGGCCCGGAAACTCCTCGAAAAGGACGAGGGCTACAAGGCGTTCGGGGCCGCGAAGCTCAGCGCCGGGTTCAGCGCCGCCAAACTCGCCACGCAGTACCAGCGAACGAAAGTGAAGTACCGCAAGGGCAAGTACGTCCAACTGCGCGAAGACGAGTACGCGTTGTAGCCGACGGAAGAGTTATCGGTTTCTCCGAAGCTCTGTTAGTCGATGGCCGGTCGACCCTCTCGGCGTCAGCTGCTCCGCCGCGGAGCCGTCGCCGTCGGCGTCGGACTGACCGGCGCGCTCGCGGGCTGTTCGTCGCTTCGAGGCTGTTCGTCCGCCGAAATCTTCCTCCGGGCGGAACTGGTCGGGAACGCCCCGGACGGGGCGACCGTCGTCGACGCCGCCGACCCGCGGGTCGCAAACAGCCCGTGGGTGCTGAAGGTGGTCGAGGCGGCCGCCGAGGGCCACCCGCGCGAGTCCAGCGTCACCGACTGTCTGAGCGACTACGACGCCCTCCGCGCGGACCTCGACGCGCTCCCGTCGGTCGACCGGTCCGAAGACCGTCTCTACTACGTCCGCGTCGACGGGCAGGTCGTCCGGCTTCGGGCCGTCTTCTTCGCCGGCGACGACGCCCGCCGGTCGGAACTCGTTTTACCCCCGGCGCGCTAGGGTCGGGTGCGTACCTCAAGTCCCCGGCCGAGTGTTCCCGCTTCGGGAGCGATGACAGCACGGCGAACCCGGGTGCGCGACAGCTACTGGCCGGCTGACGCCGGCGTACTTCGGAACGTCCGCGCCCGAAAGACGGACCGCCCGGCACGAGGGTTTCCCGGTCGACGCGGCACGCCGCCTCGGGATGAGACCGGCCGTTAGTGTTCTGGGCGACATCTTCACTCGGCGAGCGGCGTCGCTGATTGTCGGCGGTCCCCAGTCCGACCCGCGAGTGTGACGAATCAGAACCCCCGCGAGCGACCGCTATCGGTCCCCGAACGTACCGGACCGTCCACCGAGAGCCACGAGTATCGCCCGGCGGTAGCGGGCGGCCAACGCCGTCACCACGAGCCGGTCGCGGTCGTTGACGCCGAGGGCGACGAGCGCGCCCACGTACGTCACCAGACCCAGCGCCGCGCCGGCGACGACGAGTCCGCCGGTCCCGGCTCCGACCAGCGTCTCGCGGACGAGGAACATGACGCCGGCCGCGGCGACGCCCGCGCCGAGGGGTTTGAGAAACGTCGCGTCGAAGGGCCACAGCCCCTCGAAGCGCCGCAGGAGGACGACCTGAACCGAGTTCTGGACGGCGATGGCGACGGCCGTGCCCAGCGCCGCGCCGGCGAGGCCGAACGCCCGGACGAACGCGAACGTGAGGAGCGTGTTGAGGACGGCCAGAAGCCAGTCGAGCGCCATCCGGGCGTACTGGTGGTCGGTCATCATGAGCAGCCACCCCGTCGCGCCGACGGCGCTGCCGACTAACACGCCGCCGAGGTAGATGACGAGCGGGACGTAGCCCGCCGCGAAGTTCGGCCCGAACGCGGAGAGAATCGACCGCCCGTACACCGCGAGCACGGCGAGAATCGGAACGACGCAGGTGACGATGAGCCGCGTCACCGCCGTGTACACCGCGTTGAGCGTCTCCATCTCGTCGTCCGCGTAGAGTCCCGACGCGACCGGCGGCAGGAGCATGTTAAACGAGAGGAGCGGAATCCACGCCAGCGTCACCAACACGAGCACGACGTTGTAGACGCCCGCCGCCGTCGCGGTCAGGAGGAAGCCGACGAGCATCACGTCGACGCGGTTCTGGAACACCTTGCCGAGGCTGCTCAGCGCGATGGGCGCGGAGTGGTTGTAGAACCGCCGGGCCTCGGAGCGCAGGCCGCCGACGGACGGTCGGATGCCGCTCGCCGAGACGACCATCGGAAAGCCGAGTACCGCGAGTCCGGCCATGCCGACGACGAACGCGGCGGCGACGCCGACCAGCGAGTACCCGAGCGCCATCGCACCCACGGCACCGACCAGCTTGACCGCCGGGCGGAGGACGCGATTGAAAAGCGCCTCGCCGCGGGCCGACTGCACGGCTCTGAGGACGCCGGCGTGAATCCGCACCACGCCGACGAGGACGACCAGCGCCGCGAACAGGTGTATCGTCGGCGGGAAGTCGGGGTGCGAGACCGTCGCGTCGTTGAGCCGCCCGCTCGTGAGTACCAACCCGCCGGCGAGTCCGAGCCCGACCGCGAGAGTCGTGAGATACGCCAGTGCCACCACTCGCCCCCGTCGCTCGGGGTCGTCGTCGTCCGCGGAGAGATACCGCTGGAGCGTCCCGACCGACCCGAAGTTCACGAGGCGAAACAGGAGTTGCGAGATGCGCCACGCGAACGCGTAGACGCCGTAGGCGACCGGGCCGAGGCCCTGCGCGAGCACGTACTCGGTCGCCGTCGTCAGCGCCCGCTGGAGCGACTGCCCGCCGGAGGCGACGACCGCGCCGTGCCCGATGGTCAACAGCGCCTCGCGCTCGTCGTCGGGGATGTCGGCGTCGGGCGCGGCGTCAGAGATATTGGCGGCGGAGATGTCGGCGTCGGGGATATCGGTGTCGGAGATGTCGGCGTCGGGACTCCGGTCGTCGGAACCGTCGGCGTCGGGTGTATCGGAGGGCACTGTCGCGTCTCTGTCGCTTGTCGAGGTCGAAAATAAGTCGCCTGATTCGCCCGCGAGTCACCACCGCGCGGAACCGCGGTCAGTCCCGACGCGAGGCGAGCGCGAGCCAGCCACCGCCGGCGACGATGCCGAGGATGCCGACCAGTCCGAGGGGGCCGGAGAGCCCGAACAGCGTCGCCGCGAGGCGGTACGAGCCGGCGGCCCGGAGGGCGACGCCGGCGGCCGCGACGCCGAACGCCGAGAGCCAGAGCGCGCCGCCCAGCCGAGCCAGCCGACTGCGCCACAGGCGCTTTGCGAGACTCGTGAGCGGTCGTCGGGGGAGGTCGTCGGGGGGGTCGGCTGCCGGGGCGGCGTCGTCTCCGCGGTCGTCGTCGGGTGGGGCCTCGCGGGGCGAGAGAAACGCGGTCCCGACGCCGACGACGAAGCCCGCGAGGCCGACGGCGAGCGAGTGCGGGGCCGCGGCCCCGTTGAGCGCGGCGGCTATCGCCACGAGGCCGACGAGCTTCGAGCCGGCGTCGACGAGGCGGAACGCGCGGGGCGAGAGTGGAACGTTCATAGTCGAAGTCGGGGTCGGCGGGTCGCGAGCCTGTGCGTCAGCCGGCGGTGCCGAGTCGGCGCTTGCGACGTTTGAGGAGCCAGTAGACGACGGCGAAGTCGAAAAGCGGCATCCCCACGGTCAGCGCGACGAGCCACGGGTAGAGGACGGCGTCGGAGACGCCCAACACGGCGGCGACGGTGGCCCGCATCCCGTCGATAGAGAGGACGATGATGAGCATGACGGCCGCGACGCCGAGGGCCGTCTGGAGCGGTCGGTCGAGCGGGTCGGCGGTGAAGTGGACCGGGTGTTCGGGGTTATCGAGGAGCGGCCAAATCATCATCACGCCGATGATGAGCGAGGGGACGACGACGCCGCCGGCGAACCGGCCCCACTCGCCGAGCCACGAGGGCATCATCTTCAGCGAGCCGAACACCCACATGAAGAACCAGTCCGGGCCGACGTGCGAGGGCGTCGACGTGGGCGTCGCCGGGCCGATGGCGGCGATGCGCTGAACCGGGAAGAAGCCCGCGAGGAAGGCGACGGTCGCGGCCGTCAGGAGGAAGACGATAGTCGAAACGAGGAACTGCTGGGGGAAAAGCGGCATACCGACGACGACGCTGTCGTCATCGCCGTCGGGGCGGCCCTCGCCGCGGGAGCTCGGCGCGTGTTCGGTGTGTTTCTGCCGCATCAACACGGCCATGTGGAGGACGATAGCGCCGACCAGCGCGGCCGGGATGAGAAAGACGTGGAGGAAGAACATCCGCGGGATGACCTGGTCGGCTCCCGCCGGGAACGCCCCGCCGAAGACGAGCGACTGCAAGAACGAGCCGACGCCGGGAATCGTGCCGGTCATCTGGAAGCCGATGGTCGTCGCGGTCTTGCTGAAGTTGTCGTAGGGGAGCGCGTAGCCGAAAAAGCCCTCCACGAGGGCGAACAGGAGGAGGGTGCTCCCGATGAACCAGTTCGGCTCGTGGGGGTTGCGGTACGCGCCCGTGAAGAAGACGCGGAACATGTGCAGGGCGATTGCGGCGATAAAGAGGTACGCCGCCCAGTGGTGCATCATGCGTGCGAACATCCCGAAGGTGGTGTCGTAGGTGATGTGCAGGACGCTCGCGAACGCCGCTGGAACCTCCGTGCCGGCGTACTGGAGCGCGTTGCCCTCGTAGGTGACGCTGTTGACCGCCGGATTGTACAGGAGGCCGAGGAACGTCCCCGTCAGCCCGAGGATGACGAAGGTGAAAAGCGCGATTTCGCCGAGGAGGAACGAGCCGTAGTCGTCCTCCGGGAACGCCTTGCCGAGGAGCGTGTGGTCCAGTTCGAGCCGCTGGTCCAGCCAGTCGAACAGGGCGTTTCTGGGGTACGCCTCGTGGGTCCGGACCGTCAGGTCGGTCTCCGGGAGGTCGCCGCCCGCCTCGCCGCCGTCCGACCGCGCGTCGGGTCGGTCGTCGCCGGAGCCGTCGTTCGGTGCTGTCCCCGTCATCTCATTCCTCCGTCCCTATCGGCCCCTCGAACGGCCCCGTTGCGAGCAGGAGCGTCCCGTCCTCGTCGTCAGCGATGCCGAGGGGAAGCTGCGGGAGCGATCGCGAGGCCGGGCCGCCGGTCACGGACGCGCCCTTCGTCGGGTCGTAGAGGCTCCCGTGACAGGGACACCGAAGCTCGGAGCCCTGGTCGCCGGCGACGAGACAGCCCTCGTGGGTACAGACCTTCGAGTAGGCCACGTAGCCCTTGGCCGTCCCCTCGATGTTCGTGGGCGCTTCGTACTCGTCTTCGGGGAAGCGAAGCAGGAGCGTGGTCGCACGCTTGGTGACGAGCGCGCCGCCGCCTTCCTTCTCCGGAAAGACGTCCATCTTGTCGAACTCGTCGGTCGAGAGCGCGTCGGCGGCGGTCAGGGGGTTGCCGTCCCTGTCGACGAGGCGGGTTCCCTCGACGTAGAGCGTCTCGCTTCCGGTGTCGAGGCTACCGGGAAGCCCGGCCGCGTAGTCGACGCCGAAGCTTCCGATGGCGGCCGCGCCGCCGATGCCGGCGAGGAGCTTCGCCATGTTTCGCCGCGTCAGTTCGTCGTCGCTCTGCGGGATGTCCGGGGCGTCTGTGTCGGTGTCGGTCTCAGTGTCGGTGTCGGTGGTGCGTTTGCTCATATCCGTGCGGGTGGTCAGTGGTCTCTGGTCTCTGCGACGGTGATGCTCGGGACGAAGTACGCCGTGTACGCGAGGACGGTCAGCGCGAGCGAGAGGAACAGCATCCCGGCGTAGGTGCCGAGGAACTGCGTCCGCGCCGGGCCGAGTCCCTCCAGCGCGAGGAGGGCGGCGAACGACACGTCCACCCACGAGAGGAGCGCCACGACGAGCAGTCCGGTCCGCGACGACACGGCCGGGACGTAGTCGAGAATGCGCCGGGACTCGGTCTCCATGTACGGGGGGACGGAGACGGTCGCGTGGCCGCCGTCGGCGACGACGGAGTCGCCGAGGTGGCTGATGCGGTCGAGGAACCGCTTTGTCCCGACCATCACGCCGACCATCCCGAGCAGCGCGACCCACGCGACGACGCCGGCCTGATTGACGCCGACTTCGACCGGGCCGGGGAGGTAGCCGCTCGCGGGCTGGAGGTCGGACGAGGTGTTGACGGCGACCGGCTCCGCGCCGGTGCCGACGCCGATACCCCCGCCTTCGGTCCCGCTCGTCAGCGCGACGTACCACATCGGGAGCAGTACGACCGCGATGAGGAGCAGGATGACTGCGGTTTCACGCCGCATCGGTTCTCACCGCCGAACGTCGGGTCGGATTCACCACGAATTTCATGAATGTACCAATAGTCTTACCTAATCGTTACTGCCGGATTGACGCTCCCACGACTGTGGGCCGACCGCGGATTCGCGGGAGCGACGATGCCACGTAAGCGTTCAGACGAGCGGTTATTTGTCTTTCTGTTTCGGAATGTTCGAGAACCAACAGAACTACAAGATAGTAGACGAACGGTCAGATAGTAGGCAGTATCAGCGGTAATACGAACTCAAACACCATTATGAACAGACGAACGTTCATGAAAAATATCGCGGGTGGAGTCGCCGTCCTCGGGACGTCGACGGGCGTCACCGGGGCGTCGAACGAGAACTCGACCGCCGAGTCCGGCGGCGGTACAGACGCCGGCGGCGGTTCGGGCGGCGGCGGTTCGACCACCCATACTATCCAGATGGTGACAGAAGACGGGGAGTACTATTTCGACCCCGTCGGACTGCACGTCGACCCCGGCGACACCGTCGAGTGGGTCCTCGAAAGCGGCGACCACTCCGCGACGGCCTACGCCGAGTCGAATCAGGCCGAACAGCGCATCCCGGCGGACGCGTCCGGTTTCGACAGCGGCCTCTTGGGGGAGACCGGCGCGAGCTTCTCGTACACCTTCGAAGTCGAGGGCACCTACGACTACTTTTGTAGCCCGCACAAGCAGCTCGGGATGGTCGGTCGGGTCGTCTGCGGCGACCCCGGCGGGCCGGCCGAGGAGGGCGCGATTCCGAACGAGCCGGGGTCCGGTCTCATGCCCGGGTCGGGAGACATCGTCGAGGCGGGGTCGCTGTCGTATCCCTACGTCCCGAGCGGCGGGTCCTCGGGATCGCTCCCGTGGCAGTTCTGGGCCGCGGCGGGCGGACTCGGGACCGCCGTCGTCGCGATGGTCTCCAAGTACGACCGGGCGTCGGGCCGTTACAGCGAGTAAGCCGGGTCGCCCGCGGTTCGGATTCAGGTCAGGCCGCGGTCGGTCGCCCGACCGTCTCGCGGACGAACTTCCCGAGCAGGCCGAGCGTCGCCGCTCCCATCGCCGCGGCGAAGACGACGACGAAGACGGAAAGCGGGTCGCCGAGGTCGGAAAGCGCCCGCGAGCGGACGAAGTTCGCGGCGAGAACCGTCGTGACCGCGAACAGGACGACGCCGCCGAGGTTCGCCGGCGTCGAGTTCGGCTCCGAGACCGCGTCGCCGTTGAGTAAGACGAGCACGACGGCGATGGCGAACGGCGTGCCGACGAGGCCGAACGCCAGCACCAACACGAGAAGCGGGAAAAAGGCCCCGCCGAGGAACGCGCCGACGCCGGAGAACAGCGCCACGCCGGCGAGGAGCGCGCGGTAGCGGCCGTCCGAGAGGTCCGTCCCCCAGCCGAGTTTGTCGGCGACGAGGAACGGCGGGACGACGGTGTTGCCGCCGAGCGTGGAGACGGCCGCGCCCAAGAGGCCGAGCAGGAACAGCCACTTGGCGTTCGCGCCCGCAATCGGGCCGAGCGCCTGCGCGGCCGCCACCGCCGTGAGGTCGCCCGCGGCCACCTCGGGGCTGTGGAGGACGCTCGCGGCGACGAGGAAGATGGCGAGGCTGTAAACGCCGAAGGCGACGAGCATCGACGCGCCCACGTCGAACGTCGCCAGCCCGTAGTCGCGGGTCGTCCAGCCGCGGGCGCGCATCGTGTACGAGTGCATCGTGATGAGCGTGATGTGGACCGCGCCGCCGAGGATGCCGGCGGCGACGAGCGCGCCGTCGACGCCGGACGGGACGCGCGGGACGAGCCCGCCGGCCGCGGCCGCCGGGTCGATGGGAACCAACACCAGCGACGCGAGAAACGCGACGACGACGGCCGCCACGAGTCCCTTCGCGAGGAGTTCGACGAAGCGGTAGCCGCGCCCGGCGAGGCCGGCGGCGAGGACGACCGCCCACACGACGCCCCAGACGCGGGCGTCGACGCCGGTTATCGTCGCGCTCACGTTCGCGAGGCCCTGCATGATGACCAACTGGGCCAGCCCCGCGGCCAGCACCGCGTCGGCGACGAGCGCCCACGCCCAGCCGTCGCCCAACTCGCGTTCCACGACCGAGACGATGCCGTCCTCCGTGAGCAGGCCGAGCCGCATCGAGAGATACTGCGCCGACGCCCCGAGCACCGCCGAGAGCACGACGACCCACAGCATCGCGTAGCCGAACGTCGCGCCCGCGGTGAGCACGGTCGCCATCGTCGCCGGCCCCGCCGCCACGGCGCCGGCGACCCACGACGGCCCCATCTCCGAGAGATATCCCCGCCAGTCGCCGCCCGTCACCGCCGATACGTCGAGTCTGGGTTCGTTCATGCCGTCGTGGTCTCGGCGGTCGTCACAAAAGTGTTGTTACTGGGTGTTACAACCGAGTAATTCCCCGCGTCGCGGGAGGTGGCACGCGACGTTTTATCCGATGTTCGCGACAAACATAGGTAATGAACGATGGTGTCGGCACAATGAGACTCCTCGTCGCCGCTGACTCGGGCGTCGCGGCGGCGGTCACCGAGGCCGTCCGTCGGCGGCTACCACGGGTCGACATCGACGAGGTTCGAACCGCGGCTGCGGGGCTGGCACTGCTCGACGACGCCGATGCCGACGCCGGTTTCGACTGCGTCGTCTCGGCGGACGACGTGGGAGCGACCGACGCGCTCGAGTTCCTCGCCGCGGTTCGGAAGCGAGACGCCGCGCTGCCGTTTCTCGTCGTCGCCGGCGGGGACTGCGAGGTGACGGCGAGCGACGCCCTCGACGCCGGCGTCACCGACTACGTCCGGGTCCGAGGGCCGGAGGGGTACGACGAGGTGGCCGCCCGAGTCGAGCGGGCGGTCGCGGCGTCCGGCCGGCGACCGGTCGACCCGTCGCTCGTCTACGAACGCGTCTTCGAACAGATACTCGAGGGGGCGTGCCTGTACGACCGCGATGGGCGGTTCATACTCGTGAGCGACTTCCTCGCCGGACTCTACGGGGCGACGCCCGCCGAACTCGAAGGCGAGCGGAGCCGCCTCGTCGAGACGATTCGCGAGGAACGCCCGGGCGACCCGTATCAGCGACTCTTGGACGGCGAGACAGACTCCCTCGAAGGGGAGACCGAACTCGTCACGCCGGACGGCGAATCGCGGATACTGAGCTATCGCTTCGCGCCGCTTCGGATGGCCGGTGAGGTCGTCGGCGTCATCGGCGTATCGAGGGACGTCACCGAACGACAGGAGCGAGAGCAGAAACTGAAGCGCGCCCGCGAGGAGTACCAGGAGCTCATCGACGGGATGAACGACACCGTCTGGGTCATCGACATCGACAGCCACATCCTCGCGGTGAACGAGACCGCGGTGGAGCTGCTGGGCTACTCGCGGGACGAACTCCTCTCGATGACGGTCCACGACATCGACGCGGGACTCAGCGACGACGAGGCGTCGGCGCTCGTCACCCAGATGCCGACCGACGGGACGCAGGTGTTCGAAACGGTCCACCGGGCGAAAGACGGTCGAGAGATACCCGTCGAAATCAGTTCGAGCCTCGTGACCTACCGGGGGGAGACGGTCGTGTTGAGCGTCGCCCGCGACATCACGACGCGGAAGCGCTACGAAGCGGAGCTCCGCGAACAGAATCGCCTCCTCGAAACGCAGCGCGACGAGCTCGGGGTCCTGAATCAGGTCGTCCGCCACGACGTTCGCAACGACCTGCAGTTAGTGACCGCCTACGCGGAACTGCTCGCTGAGTACGTCGACGACGGCGACGCGCGGGAGTACGTCGAAATCGTCCGGAGGCGCGCGAACCACGCGGTCGAACTGACGAAGACGGCCCGCGACATGGCCGAGATGATGAGCACCCGAGGGGTCGAGACCAAGCCGGTTCCCCTCCGGGGGGTGCTGGACGCGGAGCTCGCGTCGGTCCGCGACATGGCACCGGACGCGAACGTGGCGGTCGACGGCGAGGTGCCCCCGGTCACGGTGCTCGCCGACGACATGCTCGGCTCCGTCTTCCGAAATCTCCTGATGAACGCCATCCAGCACACCGACGAAGACGAGCCGACTGTCGACGTGTCCGTCACGCACGCCGAGCGCGAAGACCGCGTCGTCGTCCGCGTCGCCGACGACGGCCGCGGCGTCCCGGACGAGCGGAAAGACGCCATCTTCGCCAAGGACGAAAAGGGGCTGGAGAGTCGGGGGACCGGACTCGGACTGTACCTCGTGCAGTCGCTCGTCGAGAAGTACGGCGGCGACGTGTGGGTCGAGGACAACGACCCCAGCGGCTCCGTCTTCGCGGTCGAACTCCGACTCGTCGACGGCGGTCAGTCCGACTCGGACCAGTCGTCCCCGACGCGGTCGTAACCCATCATCTGGCTCCCCTCGTGTTCGGTGAAGACGACCTTCTGGTTCGACTCCGGCACGCCGAACCGCTCGGTGACGGCCTCGATGACCGCGAGGGCGAGGTCGCGCTTCCGGTCCGCCGTCCGGCCCGCCCGGATGTCGGCCTGCAAGACGACGGTCTTGTCTCCGGTCGCCCGGCCGAGGTGAATCGCCCGGGCCTCGCGGACGCTGACGGCGGCGTAGTCGGTGTCGGCGTCCATCCGTTCGGCGTACAACTCGGCCATCTCGGTCGCGAACTGGTCCGCCTCGCGCGCCGTGACCTCGAAGTCGAGGTCGAACTGGAGATGCGGCATCTGCGTGTGCGTCCGATACGCCCGCGGCGCAAAAGAACCCCCGTGGGAGGCGTCGAGACGTGCGGCGAGTCGCGGCTTACAGGTCCGCCACGTCTTCGATGGCGTCGGTCAGCGCCTTGATGGACTCCACGTCGTGTTCGCCCATGTGGCCGATGCGGAACGTCTTCTCCCCGAGCGCGGAGCCGTAGCCGTTCGAGAACGCCATGTCGTACTCCTCGTTGACCTTCTCGATAGTGGCGGCGACGTCGATGCCCTGCGTGTTCTCGATGCAGGCGACGGTCTGGGACTCGTAGCCCTCCTCGGGGAACATGTCGAAGTGCTCGTAGGCCCACTCGCGGGTGTACTCGGCCATCTCGCGGTGGCGCTTGTCGCGGCCCTCGTGGCCCTCTTCGAGCATGTGTTTCATCTGCTTGCGATACGCGAGCATGATGGGAATCGCGGGCGTCGAGTGGGTCTGGCCCTTGCGGTCGTAGTAGTCGAGGGTGCGCTGGAAACCGCCGTACCACGACGCGGAGTCCTTCGACAGTTCGCGCTCGTAGGCCTCGTCGCTGACGGTGCAGATGGCCAGCCCCGGGGGCATGGCGAACGCCTTCTGCGACGAGGCGAAGATGACGTCGATGTTGTGCTCGTCGATGTCGACGTAGTCGCCGCCGAGGGCTGACACCGCGTCGACGACGAAGTAGGTGTCGGGGTACTCGGCGACCACGTCACCGATTTCCTCGATGGGGTTGCGGACGCCGGTCGAACTCTCGTTCATCACGGTGGCGACCACGTCGTACTGCTTGTCGCTGGATTCCAGCGCCTCGCGGATGTCCTCGGGCTTGATGGCCTGCCCCCACTCGTACTCGATGCGGTCGACGTTCTTGCCGAGGCGCTCCGCGACGTTGGCGTGGCGCTCGCTGAAGCTCCCGCAGGTCGGCACGAGGATGTTCTCGTCGACGAGGTTGAGCGTCGACGACTCCCAGATTTCGGTGCCCGACCCCGTGAGAATCATCACGTCGTTGTCCGTGCCGAGGAACTCCTTCGTATCCTCGACGATGGTCGTATAGAGGTCGGTCATGCGGTCCATGCGGTGGCCGAACATCGGCTGGCACATCTCCGCGATGACGTCCTCGCGCACCTCGGTCGGACCGGGGATGTACAGCGTCTTGTCCTGATAGTCGTCCGTGTATTCGCGTTTTTCCGTCACGTCATCCACCTGAATACGGGTCACTGCGTCGTGGGCGATGATGGTACTTGTGATTGCGACACTCGTCGCAGTTGCTCAGGCGGTGTTAACACGGGACAATACGGGCCGGCAGACGACGGATGGACGGATGGAGAACCCCCGCGGAGCGCGGCGGGTCCGCGCTCAGTCGTCGGCTTCGGCCGACTCGGCCCGCGGGACCGTCACGTCGGTCAGGCCGGCTTCTATCTGCTCGCGCCGACCTTCGAACTCGCCGGGGAGGACGAGGCGGCCGCCGAGGTCGTCGAGGGGTTCGTCGGCGGTGTAGCCCGGGTCGCTCGTGGCGAGTTCGAACAGGACGCCGCCGAACTCGCGGAAGTAGACCGACCGGAACCAGTGGCGGTTGATTTGGGCGGTCGGGCGCAGGCCCTTCGACTGGACGGCCTTGCGCATCGCCTCTTGGTCCTCGTCGGTCGGCGTCTGGAAGGCGACGTGGTGGACCGTGCCGAGGCCCTGTCGGCTGCTCTCGATGGTCGGCAGCACGTCCACGTACTTCCCGACGCTCCCGGTCGCGGCGAACCGCGTCCGCTCGTCGCCGGGGGTGTCGCCCTGCGCCTCCTCGGTGCCGACGCGCTCGAAGCCCATCGTTTCGAGGAGGTCTTCGGTGGGCTGGGGGTCGGCCAGCCAGAGCGTCACGGAGTGGAAGCCGCGAATCGCAACGTCTTCTGGGACGAACTCGGTCCACGGGACGGTCGGGTCGTCGCCGGGAATCTCGACTTCGACCAGTTCGACCGGGAGACCGTCGGGGTCGCTGAAGGGGAGGACCGTTTCACCGAATCGCTCGACTCGGTCGTCGTAGTCGACGCCGTACTCGTCGAATCGGTCCTCCCAGTAGTCGAGGCTCCCCTCGGGCACGCGGAACGCGGTCCGCGAGACCTGCCCGGTGCCGACCTTCCCGCGCGAGAGGTTCTCCCACGGGAAGAACGTCATGCTCGTGCCGGGCGTCCCCTCCGCGTCCGTGAAGAAGAAGTGGTACGTGCTGGGGTCGTCCTGATTGATGGAGCGCTTGGCGAGGCGGAGTCCGAGCGTCTCGACCCAGAAGTCGAGGTTCTCCTGCGGGTCGCCCGCGATGCAGGTGACGTGGTGGATGCCGGGTGTCGGCGTGGGTTTTGCCATAGGCGGTCCTACGGGCCGCAAGGACTTGAGTATCCGCTGACGCGAGTGTTACCGGGTCGCGGCGGCGTCATCGCCGCTCGCACGGACCCGGCAGTCGAATCGGTGAGACACACGTTTTTGACCATCGACGGTGACGTTCGACGTATGCAGACACGCGCACTCGGCGACACCGGCCACGAGAGTACCATCGCGACGTTCGGCGCTATCGCGCTCAACTGGCTCGAACAGGAGGGCGCGAACCAGATGGTCGAACACGTCCTCTCGAAGGGCGTCAACCACTTCGACGTGGCCCCGACCTACGGCGACGCGGAGCTCAAACTGGGGCCGAAGCTCCGCCAGCACCGCGAGGACATCTTCCTCGGCTGTAAGACCCAAGAGCGGAGCTACGAGGGCGCGAAACGGAAACTCGACCGCTCGTTCGACCGCCTCGGCGTCGACTACATCGACCTCTATCAGGTCCACGGCCTCGAATACGAGTCCGAACTGGACGAAATCACCGCCGACGACGGCGCGCTCGCGGCCTTCCGCGAGGCGAAAGACGAGGGGAAAATCGGCCACATCGGCCTGACGAGCCACGGGAATCCCGGACTCATCCGCGATGCCATCGACCGCATCGACGACCTCGAAACCCTGATGTTCCCGCTGAACCCCGTCGTCGTCGGCAAGGGCGACGACGAACACGACTACGAGGGCGTCTTCGAGGCGGCCGAAGAGGCCGGCATCGGCACGCTCGGCATCAAGGCGTTCGCCCGCGGCCCGTGGCCCGACACCGACGAACTGCCCGAGGCCGACCGACCGTTCCCCAACTGGTACGAGCCGGTCGACACCCCGAACGAAATCGCGGAGCGGTTCGACTTCGCGGCCGCGCAGGGCCTCACGAGCGTCGTCACGCCGGGCGACCCGAAGCTCGTTGCGATGGTTCTCGACGCCGCGACGCGGTACAACGGCATGGACGAGACGGCCCAGCGGTCGCTCGTCGAGCGCCTCCGCCACGACGAGAGCCCGGTGCCGGAGCAACTGCACCACTAGCGAGGCGAGACGACTCCCGCCTCGGATTCCATCCGCCGCAAATGGACGTTCCAACGACCGTCACGGCCGCCCTCGACGACCGGCCGGTCCGGGGCGCGGTCTGTCTGGAGGCCGGCGCGGGGACCGGCAACGCCACCGCCGGACTCCTCGACGCGGGCGCAAAACAGGTCTACGCCGTCACCAACGACCCCGAGCACGCGACAATCGTCCGCGACCGCGTGGCCCCGTCGCCGACGGACCGAGCGAGGACCGCAGTGCTGGAGGCGGATGTTCGAAGCCTCCCGCTCGCAGACGATTCGATCGGTATCGTCACCGCTCACGGGCTGTTCAACCTCGTCGGTCCAGCGTCGGTCGCCGCCGTCGCGCGCGAGCTGACGCGGGTCGCCGCGCCCGGCTGTCACCTCGTCGTCGACGACTACGAACCGCTCCCCGACGACGCCGCGATTCGGGAGCTGTTCGCGCTCGAAAACGCGGCGAGCCAGTTGGCCCGCGGGCGACCCGCGCTGACGTTCTATCCGGCCGACGCGCTCGGGGCGCTCTTTTCGGGACACGGCTGGCGCTTCGACCGCGAACTGACCCTGCTCGACCCGGTCCCGTGGTCCGAAAGCCACGTCGAGGCGCACGCGTCGGTGGCGAAGTCGCTGGCGGCGGAGGTCCCCGGCGAGATGGGCGGGTGGCTCGCGGGCGAGGCTGACCGCGTCGCCGACGCGGTCGAATCGGAGTCCGCGGGCGAGATGTACAGCGTGGCGATGCGGCTGTCCGACTCGCGGACGGACGCGACAGAGTAGGCGCGGCCGCTACTCCTCGCGGTCGAACGTCACGGCGTCGAACCAGCCGTCGACGACGCCCTTGAGCGCGCCCGTGGTACTGCCGAGATTGATGAGCTGATAGCCGTTTTCCGCCTTCTCGTTCACGTCGTCCATGCCGAAGCCGAGGCCGCCGACGGGGACGCCCGCATCGACCGCGGCCGAGCGGATGCGCTCGACCGCCTCCTGCACGTCCGGGTGGTCTATCTCGCCGGGGTGGCCGAGCGCCACCGAGAGGTCGAACGGCCCGATGAAGACGAAGCCCAGTTCGGGCACGTCGAGAATCGCGTCGAGGTCCGCAAGCGACTCGGCGGTCTCGATGGTCACGCCGACGAGCGTCTCGCGGTCCTCACCTGCGACGTAGTCGTCTGCGAGTCCCCAGCGGCGGGCGCGCGGCGACGCGAGGCCGCGGTCGCCGGGACCGTCGCCGTAGGTAAAGCGGGCCGACCGAACCGCCTTGCGCACCTCCTCGGCCGACTCAACGCGCGGGAGGAAGACGTTCCTGACGCCGAGGTCGAGGGCCTTCCGGACGAACTCGGGGTCGGTCGTCGGGAGCCGAACCAGCGGCTCGATGCCGGTTCGTTCCGCCGCGCGGAGGAGGTCTTCCATCGCGCCCGAGTCGAGCGGGCTGGGGCCGCCGTGTTCGAGGTCGAGCCACACGAAGTCGAGACCGAGTTCGCCGTAGAACTCCACGAGCGTCGGGCAGTAGGCGTTGTCGAGGACGCCGAGCGCGACGCCGCCGGCCTCGATTCGGGCGCGGAGCGCGTTCGATGATGGTGTCGCTACCATGTTCGTGATACGACACGTAGCCAGAAAAGGGGCGTGGCGAGCGTCGGAGAGCCGCGTCGCCGGTCGTTGGTCGCCGGTCGTCTCTTACGACTCGTCGGGCGTCCAGCCGTCGCCGACGCCGACGAGGTGGTTCACGCTCCCCGCGCCCTCGCCCACGTCGGCGGGTTCAGCGAGGGTCGCACGCGTGAACTCGATGCCGTGCCGGACCGCGTCTGTGAGGTCGTCGCCGCGGGCGAGGCGGGCGGCGACGGCGCTCGAAAGCGTACAGCCCGACCCGTGAGTCGCCGCCGCGTCGATGCGCGGGTTGACGAACGTCGTCGTCTCACTCGGTGTGACGAGCGTGTCGACCACGGTGTCGCCGTCGGTGGCGACGTGGCCGCCCTTCAGGAGCACGGCGTCGGCACCCCGCTCGAAGAACCAGTCGGCCGCGTCCGAGACGGCCGCCGGGGAGTCGGGAAACACGCCCGTCAGCGCCTCGGCCTCGTCGGCGTTCGGGGTCGCGAGCGTCGCCTGCGCGAACAGGGCGTCGTAGGCGTCGACGGCGTCCTCGGCCAGCAGTCGGTCGCCGGAGGTGGCGACCATCACGGGGTCGAGGACGACCGGGCCGTCGTAGTCGACGAGGCAGCCGGCGACCGTCTCGACGGCCGAGGCCGTCGCCAGCATCCCGATTTTTACGGCGGCGATGTCGAAGTCGTCGGCGACGGCCTCGTACTGGGCGCGAATCGACTCGGTCGGGAGGACGTGCGACCCCTCGACGCCGCGGGTGTTCTGGGCGGTCGCGGCCACGATGACCGACCCGCCGTAGACGCCGAGTCGGGTCATCGTCTTCAGGTCGGCCTGGATACCCGCGCCGCCGCCGGAGTCGCTGGAGGCGATGGTGAGGGCGTACGGCGGCGTCTGCGGGTCGGGCGCGGTTCCCGGCATCTACCGCACCTCGATGCGGTCGATTCGGTCGGCGATGTCTGGCGTCGAGGCGTCCGCGAGTCCCGCGACCGCGTCGAGGAAGGCGATTTTGTAGCTCGCCGGGCCGCGGTAGTCCCCGAACGCGCCCTCGGCGGCGAGTTCGCCCGCGAGTCCGTACGCCGCGGTCCCGGAGAGCACCGCCGCAAGCGGGTCGTCGAGGGCGGCCCCGAACACGGCGAGCGTCGCGCCGAGCATACAGCCGGTGCCGACGACCGCGCCCATCATCGAGTGGCCGGTGTCGACCTCGAAAGCTGCCTCCTCGGTGGCGACGATGTCGGTCTCGCCGGAGGCGACGACGACCGCGCCGGTCTTCCGGGCGCACTCGACGGCCGCGGCGGCGATTTCGGCGTACTCCCCGACCGACTCGACGCCGCGGACCTCGGCGTCGTCGCCGGCGAGCGCGGAGATTTCGCCGTAGTTGCCGTTGAGCACGTCCACGTCGAGGTCGGTGACGAGGCGGTCCGCGACCCGGTCGCGCGTCGGGGTCGCGCCGACGCCCACGGGGTCGACGACGAGGGGAACGCCGTGGTCGTTCGCGGCTCGGCCGGCGGTCAGCATCGTCGCCTCGCCCGACTCGCTCACGGTCCCCATGTTGAGCAGACAGCCGTCCGCAATTCCGACCATGTCGCCGACCTCGCGCTCGTCGTCGGACATGACCGGCAGGCCGCCCCAGTAGAGCGTGACGTTCGCCACGTCGTTGACCGTCACGTCGTTCGTGACCGAGTTGATGAGCGGTTGTTCGCCCGCGACGGCGGCGAGCGCTTCGTCCAGCGCCACGTCGGGGACGCCGCCCGCACCGGTCGCGTCGTCCGACCCGCCCGACCCACCCGCGCCGTCCGAGCCGTCGCGTCCGCTCATCGGCGGTTCCTCCCGGCTGCGACCGAATCAGCGAGGTGGCGGGTCGCGTCGGCGGGGTCGTCAGCGGCGGTGATGGCCGACACGACCGCGACGCCGTCGGCTCCGGCGGCGACCACGTCGGCGGCGTTGTCGGGCGTGACGCCGCCGATACCGACGAACGGAGTCGAGACGGCGTCCGCGATGGCGGAGACGCGCTCGGTCCCGATTTCGGACTGCTCCGGGTTCGTCTCCTTCGTGTCGGTGGCGAACACCGCGCCGACGCCGAGGTAGTCCGCGCCGGCCTCCTCGGCGGCTCTCGCACCCGCGACGGTCGAGACCGACCGGCCGACGATTGCGCCCTCGCCGAGCTGTTCGCGCGCGACCGAGACGGGCACGTCGTCGTCGCCGAGGTGGACGCCGTCGGCGTCGATTGCGGCCGCGATGTCGACCCGGTCGTTGACGACGAGCGGGACGCCCGCGTCGGCCGTCACGGCGCGAAGCTCGCGGCCGACCTCGTAGCGGTCGCGGGCGCTCGCGTGCTTCTCCCTGAGTTGCACGACATCGATGCCGCCGTCGACCGCGGCCCGCACCACGTCCGGCGTCGACCGCCCGCCGGAGCGGTCCGACTGCGTGACCAGATAGGTTCCCATCGAAGTATTCATGAGTTGTATTTTGGAGTGATGCGGCGACGGGCAAAATAGTTCCTCCTCCGGGCGTCGTCCGGCCGGATTCCCGGCGGCTGAGAGCTGTCGACCGCCGTTATGGTGTGAGCGAGCCAACAGGTGCGCGGTGAGCTGTATGGGGACGATACTCGTCGCGTACGGGAGCAAGGAGGGACAGACCGAGAAGATAGCCGGGCGCATCGCGGTGGCGCTGGCGGCCCACGGACACGACGTGCGGACCGAGTCGGTCACCGACGACGCCGCCGCCGAGGCGCTCGTCGACGCCGACGCGGTGCTCGTCGGGTCGTCGGTTCACCTCGGCGCGCACTCGAAGTCGGTGTACGGGTTCGTCCGCGAGCACCGCGACGACATCGAGACGCGGCCCAACGGCTTCTTCCAGGTGTCGCTGTCGTCGGCGCTCGACGACGCGGACGCCCGCGCCGAAGTCGCGACGTACATCGACGAGTTCGTCGAAGAGAGCGGCTGGCACCCCGAGCGGATGGCCGCGTTCGGCGGGGCGCTTCGGTACTCCGAGTACGGCTTTCTCACCCGGCTGGTGATGAAGCGCATCGCCGCGGACGCGACCGGCGACACGGACGCCTCGCGGGACTACGAGTACACCGACTGGGACGAAGTCGAGTCGTTCGCCGCCGACTTCGTCGAGTACGTGGAGTCGACGGCGGGCACCGCCGCGGGAGGTGCGGCGGTCTGAGCGGGCGGGCTGACCCACCGCGAACGACTACCGCTTCGGGCAAACGTGGCGAGCCACACACAGGTTTTTGCTATCCTGCACGATTATAGATGATAATGTCTGGTGACGGCCCTTCACGGGCGACACGAATCACGGCGGAGACGGACGGCGAGAGACGGGGGGACTTCCAACGATTTCAGGAGTCGCGCGACTACGACGTGGCGGACGTGGCCGAACACGCCGACCTCGCCGCCGACCTCCGGGACGTCGTCTCCGGCGAGGTGCGATTCGACGAGTACGCGCAGGTGTTGTACGCGACCGACGGCTCGATTTACCGGGCGCGCCCGGCGGGCGTGGTCATCCCCCGCGACGAAGACGACGTGCGCGCCGCGGTGCGGACGGCGGCCGAACACGACGTGCCCGTGCTCCCGCGCGGGGCGGGGTCGTCGCTGGCGGGACAGACCGTCGGCCCCGGCTGTGTCGTCGTCGACTGCTCGAAGTACATGGACGAAATCGTCCGCGTGGACCCCGACGCGCGGCGGGCGCGGGTCCAACCCGGCGTGGTGCAGGACGACCTCGACGACCGCCTCGCGGACCACGGCCTGAAGTTCGCGCCGGACCCCGCCTCCTCGAACCGAGCGACCGTGGGCGGCGGCATCGGCAACAACTCCACGGGCGCGCACTCGGTCCGCTACGGCATCACTGACGCTTACACCGAGGAGTTGCGGGTCGTCCTCGCGGACGGGTCGGTCGTCCACACCCGCGACGTGGTCGTCGGGAGCGACGAGTGGGACCGCATCGTC
The DNA here is from genome assembly GCF_003665865.1 of Haloferax sp. Atlit-109R. NCBI lineage: Archaea > Methanobacteriati > Methanobacteriota > Halobacteria > Halobacteriales > Haloferacaceae > Haloferax > Haloferax sp. Atlit-109R. The sequence continues at coordinate 220,310 of NZ_QPLO01000002.1, read as the reverse complement.
GGCAAGGACGACCGCGAGGCCGACCTCTACCGGACCGTTCTCGGCCTCGTCGAGGACCACGAAGAGGAAATCGAGCGGCGGTATCCGAGTCTCAAGCGGTCGGTGTCGGGCTACAACCTCCACAAGGTCGTCTCCGAGACCGACGACGGCGAGACGGTCGTCAACCTCTCGAAGCTGTTCGTCGGCGCGGAGGGCACTCTCGGCGTCGTCGTCGAGGCCACCGTGTCGCTCGTGACGGTCCCCGAGGAGACGGCGCTCGTCCTCTACGCCTACGACGACCTCGTGGAAGCGATGGCGGCGGTCCCCGACGCGCTCGACTTCGACGCCAGCGCGGTCGAACTCATGGACGACGAGGTGTTGCGGATGGCCGCCGAGTCCAGCGAGTACGCCCAGTACGTCGAGGCGATTCCCGACGGGACGGCGGCGACGCTGATGCTGGAGTTCGACTCCGAACTCCACGACGACTTCGAGGCCGTGATTCGTGAGGCGAACGACCACTTCCTGCGGGACGGCGACGGCGAGGCGGCGACGGACGACAAGTCGGCGGTGGGCGACGAATCGGCGGCGGGTGACGCCACCGACGGCGGCGACGGCGGCGCGTTCGAAGCCATCGAGGCGTACACGCCCGCGGCGCAGGCCGACCTCTGGAAGCTCCGCAAGGCGGCGATACCGCTTCTCATGTCGTTGCCGGGCGACCCGAAACCCTACCCGTTCATCGAGGATGCGAGCGTCCCGCCCGAGGAGTTGGCCGAGTACGTCCAGTCGTTCGAAGACGTGTTAGAGGACCACGGCACGTCGGCCGTGTACTTCGCCCACGCCGGCGCGGGGACGCTCCACATCCGCCCCATCCTGAATCTGAAAGACGGCGAGGGCATCGAGACGATGCGCGCCATCACCGACGACGTGACCGACCTCGTGTTGGACCACCGCGGGGCCTTTTCGGGCGAGCACGGCGACGGAATGGCCCGGACCGAGTGGAACCCCAAGATGTACGGTCCGGAACTCTGGGGCGCGTTCAAGGAGCTGAAGACCGCCTTCGACCCCGAGTGGCGCATGAACCCCGGCAACGTCGTCTACCGCGACGGCCCCGACGATCTCGGGCCGGACAGCGACCGCGGCGTCGGCGCGGACATGCGCGAGAACCTCCGGTACGGCGCGGCCTACCGGTCCATCGAGCCAGCGACGACGCTCGACTTCTCGGACGAGAACGGATTCTCGCACCTCGTCGAACTCTGTAACGGCTGCGGTACCTGCCGGCAGACCGGGTCGGAGACGATGTGTCCGACCTACCGCGCCTCGAAGGACGAAGCCGAGACGACCCGCGGGCGGGCGAACATGCTCCGCGCGGCCATCTCAGGCGACCTCTCGGACGACGAGATCCACTCCGACCGCTTCCAAGAGGAGGTGCTCGGCCTCTGCGTCGGCTGTAAGGGCTGTCAGAACGACTGTCCGACCGGCGTCGACTTGGCGAAGCTCAAAGCCGAGGTGAAACACGCCCACCACGCCGAGGCGGGCGCGTCGCTCCGCGAGCGCCTGTTCGCCAACATCGACCGGCTGGCCGGCGTCGGCAGCGCGCTCGCGCCCGTCTCGAACTGGGCGGCCGAACTCCCGGGCGCGCGGGCCGCGATGGAGCGACTCGCGGGCGTCGCCGCCGACCGGGCGCTCCCCTCGTTCACCCGCGACACGCTCGAATCGTGGATGGACGGGCGACGGCCCCGCGTCCCGGCGAGAGAGGCCGACCACCGCGTCCTCCTGTTTCCCGACACCTACACGAACTACGTCACGCCCGAAATCGGGAAGGCCGCGGTTCGCGTGCTGGAGGCCGCCGGCGTCCACGTCCGCCTCGCGGAGGGCGTCGGACCGAGCGGCCGGGCCGCCTACTCCGGCGGCTTCCTCGACCTCGCTCGACGGCGCGCGGGTCACAACGTCGAGACGCTCCGCCCGTCGGTGGAAACCGGCTGGTCGGTCGTCTTCGTCGAGCCCTCGGACGCGGTGATGTTCCAAGACGAGTACGCCGACCTCCTGCCGGACGACGCGGTCGCCCCGGTCGCCGCGGCCGCCTCCGGCGTCATGGAGTTCCTCGACGCCCACCGGCTGGACGAGAACCTCCCGATTCGCGGGCGCTCGGCCGACGGCGACGACGCGGCCGGACCCGTCGCCTCCGCGGTCGCTGACGGCGGTACGCTCGGGTCCCTCACCTACCACGGCCACTGCAACCAGAAGGCGATGAACAAGGACCACCACGCGGTGGGCGTCCTCCGGCGGGTCGGCTACGAGGTCGACCCGCTGGATTCGAGCTGCTGCGGCATGGCCGGGAGCTTCGGCTACGAGGCCGAACACTACGACCTCTCGAAGGCAATGGGAGACATCCTGTTCGAGCAGGTCGACGACAGTCAGGGAGACGAGGTGGTCGCTCCCGGCGCGTCGTGTCGGACGCAACTCGAAGACAGGGACGACGCGGCGCGGCGACCCCCGCACCCGATAGAGAAGGTCGCGCAGGCGCTGTCGGGCTGAGCGGGCGCGCGTCGGCGCGGTCGTCGGGTTCCCGCGGGTCGGGACGGTATCCGTCTCGCGGCGTTCCGCAATCACATCCCTTTTGCCGGTTTGCGTGGCAGGTGAAGGCAGACCATGTCCGATGCACCCGATGTCGGCGAACTCACCCCGCCGAATCGCACGCTGATGGGCCCCGGCCCGAGCGACGTTCACCCGCGCGTCCTCCGCGCGATGTCCACGCCGCTCGTCGGCCACCTCGACCCGTCGTTTATCGAGGTCATGAACGAGGTGCAGGAGCTCATGCGCTACACGTTCCGCACCGACAACAAGTGGACGATTCCGGTCTCGGGGACCGGGTCGGCGTCGATGGAGGCGGCCATCGGCAACCTCGTCGAACCGGGTGACACGATGCTCGTCCCGACGAACGGCTACTTCGGCGGGCGCATGGAGTCGATGGCCGAGCGCGCCGGCGGCGAGGTCGTCCACGTCGACGCGCCGTGGGGCGAGCCGCTCGACTCCGCGGACGTACAGGACGCCTTCGACGAGCACCAGCCGGACGTGTTCGGGTTCGTCCACGCCGAGACCTCGACGGGCGTGAAACAGCCGAGCGTCCCCGAACTGACGAGCATCGCCCACGACCACGACGCGCTCGTCGTCGCCGACACCGTCACCTCGCTCGGCGGGGTCGAACTCGAAGTCGACGACTGGGGCATCGACGTGGCCTACTCCGGCCCGCAGAAGTGCCTGTCGTGCCCGCCGGGCGCGAGCCCGCTGACGCTCAACGACCGCGCGATGGACAAGGTGCTCTCGCGGGAGGAGCCGCCCCGCTCGTGGTATCTCGACCTGTCGCTGTTGGAGGGCTACTGGGGCGACGACCGCTCGTACCACCACACCGCGCCCATCACCAACGTCTACGCCATCCGCGAGGCGCTCCGACTGGTCGCGGAGGAGGGCATCGAGGAGCGGTGGGCGCGCCACCGCCGGGTCGCGGGCGCGCTGAAAGCCGGCGTCGAGGCGATGGGCCTCGGTCTCAACCCCGAAGACGAGTACTGGCTGCCGAGCCTCAACGCGGTGCTCGTCCCCGACGGCGTGGACGCCGGCGCGGCAATCGACTACGTGCTCGACCACTACGACCTCGAAATCGCCGGCGGCCTCGGCGCGCTCGCGGGCGACATCTTCCGCGTCGGCTGCATGGGCCACTCGGCGCGGCCGGAGAACGTCTCGTTCCTCCTGACCGCCCTCGGTGAGGCGCTCGAAGCGCAGGGCGCGGACGTGGACCCCGAAGCCGGCTTCGCCGCCATGCGCGAAGCGCTGAACCAGTAACGGCTCCGAACCGGCGGCAATTCGCCGTGAACCGCGTCGAAACTCAGCGAAACCGACGCAAAACGCCCGCCACGGTGTCCGCTTTTCATGAGCATCGACCCGCGAGTGGCGACCGGAGCGACTCACCATGAACCGACGCAGACTCTCCCTCGTCGGCGTCTTGCTCGCCGTCCTCGTCACGACCGCGGGCGTCGCCGCCGCCGCACCGAACGACACCGCGCGCGAATCGTCCCCCGCGTCCGAGGCCGGCCAGCGGGGGCCGCCCGGCGAACTCCCCGACCCGGTCCCCGAGTTCGTCTCAGGCGTCCACGACCTCGTGAGCGACTTCCTGAGCGGGGCCCTCGACGGGTCGCTCGGGGGCTCGCTGAGCGACCGCGCGAACGACGTTTCGGGTGCGTAACTAAGTGTGACCCGACGCTATCGAGCGACGTGGCAGATGACAGCCGCCCAATATGAGGTCCCAACTCAGTTATGAGACGCACAGTTTTCGTCGCCGCGACAGTGCTGGCCCTGCTCACGGCCGGTGTCGCCGCCGCGTTCCTGGCGGGAGTCGGACCGTTCGCTGACACGACCTCCGCCGACGGCTCCGACGGAGCGTTCCCCACGCAGACGACCGCGTCGCCCGACGGCGGCGGGGGGGACAGCAGTGACACCGGCGGGAACGACACCGGGAGCAACGACAGCGATGGCGACGGCGATAGCGGCGACGGTGACGCGACCGAGACCCAATCGAGGCCGCCGTTCGGCGTCGTCGTCGACGACATCGAGGAGTGCGGACAGACCTGCCGCGACGTGACGAGCACGATAACGAACCAACAGGACACCGATAGCTCCGGCGTCACCGTGTACAGTCGTATCTTCGTCGGCAACGACACCGACCCGGACGACGAGGTCTGGCGCGGGACCCAAGCGGTCGGTGACCTCGCGGCCGGCGAGTCGTACACGACGACGAAGCGCGTCGAACTGTCGTACTCGGAGGCGTTCGCGGTCCAGCAGGCGGACGGCTGGATTACGGTCCAGACGACCATCGAGACGGACAACCGGACGCTGACGTACACTGAACAGCGCGACGTGGCGTAGTCGGAGAGGCCGCGGCGCGGGACTGAGCGACGAACTCACCCGCCGTCCCCGTCGCGCGATAGTCTTCGGTCACTGGTGGGCCGGCCGTCACGCTTCCGACTGACACCGTGACTGTGGTTCGCGTCTGAAACGACCGATAGCAGTTTTACTTGACAGGTGAAATTATTATTTAGACATGGCAAATACAAGCGTTTGCGTATGTGAAGAACTGAGGTGTCGGTAGGGGATGCGCCCCTCGCTCCGCGAACTGCTCTCGTATCTCGGCCCCGGTTTTATCATCAGCGTCGCCTACATGGACCCCGGTAACTGGGCGACAAACATCTCGGGCGGCGCGAAGTTCGGCCCCGCCCTGCTGTGGGTCATCGTCCTCGCCAGCGTCATGGCGATGGGGATTCAGGTGCTCGCCGCCAAACTCGGCATCGCCACCGGGAAGGGCGTGGCACAGCTCTGCCGGGAGCGCTTTTCGGGGCCCGTCGTCGTGCTCCTGTGGGCCGCCGCGGAACTGGCGATGGTCGCCACCGACATGGCCGAAATCATCGGGGCCGCCATCGGGTTCAGCCTCGTTTTCTCCCTGCCGCTGTGGGCCGGAGCCGTCCTCGCGGCGGTGAGCTCGTTCGCCCTGCTCGGCGTTCGGACCGCACACAAACGGGGGTTCCGCTGGGTCGAACTCACCATCATGTCGCTCGTCGGCGTCATCGCCCTCGCGTTCGTCTTCGAGATGGCGCTGGCGAGACCGACCGCTTCGACCGTCGCCTCCGGCCTCGTCCCGACCGTCCCGAACGCCTCGGCGCTGTACGTCGCCATCGGCATCCTCGGCGCGACCGTGATGCCGCACAGCGTCTATCTCCACCCGTACATCGTACAGGACCGCCGCGACCGGCTCATCGAGTCCGACGGCGACACCGAGGCCGTCCACCGCCGCCACTTCCGGCTGGAGCGCCTCGATACCGTCGTCGCGCTCTTCGGCGCGATGTTCGTGAACGCCGCGATGCTCATCGTCGCCGCCGCCGCGCTTCAGGGGACGGGCATCGAGACGCTCGAAGAGGCGTACGTCACCCTCAGCGGCGTCTTCGGGGCGAACGCGAGCCTCGCGTTCGGCGTCGCGCTCATCGCCGCCGGGCTCTCGTCGTCGCTCGTGGCGACGATGGCCGGCCAGACCGTCATGGACGGCTTTCTGGACCTCGACATCAACGTCTGGCTCCGGCGGTCGGTCACGCTCGTGCCGAGTCTCCTCATCGTCGCCGCGGGCTTCGACCCCACGTCGGTGCTCGTCGCCTCGCAGGTCGCGCTGAGCTTCGAGCTCCCGTTCGTCCTGATTCCGCTCCTCTGGTTCACCCACGAGGCGTCGCTGATGGGAAACTTCCGCAACCGGGCGACCACGACCGGCGTCCTCGGCGTCGCCATCGCCGTTATCGTGGCCCTGAACGGCTGGCTCCTGTACTCGACGCTCCTCGGGTGACCGGGCGGGGCGGCCGAACGTCGGATTAGCTCCGCGACTGTCCGGAGGACCGGACGGCCGCCGACAGCCCGCCCCACCGCTTCCGCAACGACTTTTCGCGCCGGCCGCAAAGCCGGGGTATGAACATCGAGGTTCGCGAACTGGCCGACCTCGGCACCGACGCCCGCCGCGCCTTCTTCGAGCGGGACGCCGGCGTCGGGGAGGTCCAGTCCGACGTGCGCGACATCGTCGAGCGCGTCCGCCGAGAGGGCGACGTTGCGGTCCGGGAGTTCTCAAACGAGTTCGACGGCGTCCAGGTCGGCAACATCGACGTGACCGACGCCGCCGAGCGCGCCTACGACGAACTCGACGACGACGTGCGCGAGGCCATCGAGGCCGCCGCGGCGAACGTCCGCGCGTTCCACGAAAAACAGGTCCCCGCTGACTGGCGCGAGGAGTTCGGTGACGACGGCACCCGCGAACTCGGGCGTCGCTACCGGCCGCTCGACCGGGTGGGCGTCTACGCCCCCGGCGGCACCGCCGCCTACCCGTCGAGCGTCCTGATGGGCGTCATCCCCGCGAAGGTCGCGGGCGTCGAACACGTCGCGGTCGCCACGCCGCCCGCGGAGCCGATGAACCCCGTCACGCTCGCCGCGATGCACGCCGCGGGCGCGGACGCGGTCTACTCGGTCGGCGGCGCGCAGGGCATCGCCGCGCTCGCCTACGGTACGGAGACGGTGAAAGCCGTCCAGAAGGTCGTCGGCCCGGGCAACAAGTGGGTCACCGCGGCGAAGGCCGAGGTCCGCGGCGACGTTGACATCGACTTCCTCGCCGGCCCCTCCGAGGTACTCGTCGTGGCCGACGAGACGGCCGAGGCGCGGTTCGTCGCCGCCGACCTCGTCGCGCAGGCCGAACACGACCCGAACGCGTCGGTCGTCGCCGTCACCGACGACGCCGACCTCGCCGCCGATGTCGTCGCGGAGGTCGAGCGACAGGCGGGCGAGCGCGAGCGCGCGGAGACCATCGAGGCTGCGCTCGAAGGCGACGCGTCGGGCGTCCTCCTCGCGCGGTCGATGTCCGAGGCGGTGCTGTTCGCCGAGGAGTACGCCGCCGAGCACCTGACGATTCAGGCCGACGACGACGAGGCGCTGTTGGACCGCATCGACTCCGCGGGGAGCGTCTTCCTCGGGCCGTACACGCCCGTCGCGGCCGGCGACTACGCCTCCGGGACGAACCACGTCCTCCCGACCGGCGGCGGCGCGAAGCGACAGGGCGGCCTCTCGGTGGACCACTTCGTCCGCTCGACGACGGTCCAGCGCCTCGACCGCGACGGGCTGTCGGAGCTTTCCGAGACGATTACGACGCTCGCGGAGGCGGAGGGCCTCGACGCCCACGCCCAGAGCGTCCGCGAGCGGTTCGAAGAGTGAACTGAGGCGTTCCACCGGGTAGCCACAGCCTACCGGGACGGCGCGCGAAGTTCCGCCTGCGCCACAGTTATCCGTTCCCACAGTATAGTGGGACGTATGAGCACGGAATCCGCGAGTGGCGGCGGCGATGTGGCGGTCACGGTCACGCCCGCGGCCGCGGACGAAGCCGTCTCCCTCCTCGAAGGGGAGTCGATGGACACCGACGTGGCCGGACTCCGGCTGTTCGTCCAGCAGGGCGGCTGCGCCGGACTGTCCTACGGGATGCGCTTCGACAACGAACCGGAAGACGACGACACAGTCGTCGAACAGCACGGCCTCCGCGTGTTCGTCGACCCCGCGAGCATGAACTACATCGGCGGTTCGACCCTCGACTTCGAGGGCGGCCTGCAAGGCGCGGGCTTCCACGTCAACAACCCGAACGCCGAGAGCAGCTGCGGCTGCGGCGAGTCGTTCCGGACGTAGGGACCAATTTCTTAAGCCACCCGCGCGCGAATCGGTGGCATGGCCGAACTCCAGACCCAGACCGTATCGAGCGGTAAGACCGTCTTCGTCGCCACCGACGAGCCCGAACGCGGCTCGAAGGGACCGTTCTACGTCGTCTATTCGACCGAGGACGCCGAGAACCGATGGGGCTATCTCTGCGGCAACTGCGACTCGTTCGACACCGCGATGGACACGATGGCCCGCATCGAGTGCAACAACTGCGGGAACGTCCGCAAACCCGAGGAGTGGGACGCCGCTCACGAGTAGCCGGGCGTCTCGGCGCGACCGTTCGTCAATTATTGGTATGGTATAGCGTGACAATCTTTATCAGGAGTGCGGGTGTACGTAGACGTGCATGGCCCAGGCTTCGATGCCTCCTGTTCAGGAGGCTCGGTCGATATTCGGCCGGCTCGGCTACTCCGTCTCGGGGGACGGACCCGATATGCTGGCCGAACGCAAGTGGCGTACGGTCCACGTGACCGCACTGAGTTCGCGCGAAGCGACCGAATGCCGTCCGGTGCTCGCAGACGGCGGCACCGAGACACCGTATCGGTTCCGCTGCTTCGTGACGTGGGACGACCACATCAGCGCGCTTCGAGAGCGGCTTCGCGGTATCGACCTTCCATACGAGTGGGCAATCATCGGCGTGTCGAACGGTGGTGGGAACGACTACGAGGTCGTTCACGGCACGAACACGTAATCGAAACGGGGCGGTTTCGCCCAAACGTTTTCTCAGCCCGTCGCTAACGGACGAGCATGTCGCAGGCCGCACAGACGGAGTTGGCGCGATTCGTCCGGAGCAGACGGCTCAACGCGGCGCTCGCGTGGCTGTTCGTCGGCTTCCTCGTCGCCGTCGCCGTCGGGAGCGTCGTCACCGGCGGCGACCTCGTCTGGGGCGGGTTCGCGGCCGTCGTGGCCGCGGTCACCGTCGTCCCGGCCGTCGCCTTCCGCGAACCGCGAGCGATGCTGCCGTGGGAGGTCGTCGCGCTCGCCTCGTTCCCGCTCGTGGCCCGCGTCCTCGTTCGGGGCCAGACCATCGGCGGCGTGACGTTCACCGGGCGCGTGTCGACGTATCTCGCGGTGGCCGCCATCGCGCTCATCGTCGCCGTCGAACTCGACGTGTTCACGCCGGTCCGGATGAACCACTCCTTCGCCGTCTTCTTCGTCGTCATCGCCACGATGGCCGCCGCGGGCGTCTGGGCGGTCGTCCAGTGGCTCTCGGACCTCTACCTCGGGACGCGCCTGCTGTTGAACGGGCGGCCCGAGCACGTCGTCGAGGCGGGGCTGATGTGGGACTTCGTCGCCGCCACCGTCGCCGGACTCGTCGCCGGATTGCTGTTCGAGTACTACTTCCGCCGCCGGGCCGGGTCGCGCGAGCGACTCCCCGAAGAGGTGGCGGAGATGGCCGAGGAGTCGGAGGCGGCGGAGGTAGCCGGGCTGTCGGACGCGGCGGAGACGGACGGCGATTCCCGCGCGCCGGAGGGAGGTGAGTCGCCGTGAAGATTCGCTCGCACCTCCGTATCGACGAGCGACGGCAGTCCCAACTCTCGCGGGCGATGCAGGTCGTCCTCGTCGGTCTCGTCTTCATCGGCCTCGACCGCGGGAACCTCGGCATCGTCGTCAACGCGCTCGTCGGTCTCGGCGTGACCTATCTGCCGGCGATACTCGAACGCGACTACCGCATCCCGATGGACGCCGGGCTGACGCTCTGGATATCCTCCGCGGCGTTCCTCCACGCGCTCGGGACGGTCGGCTTCCCCGGTTCGGAGACCAGTTTCTACGCGGGCGTCTGGTGGTGGGACCATCTCACGCACGCGCTGTCGTCGTCGGTCGTCGCGGCCGCCGGCTACGCGACCGTCCGCGCGGTCGACGAGCACACGGCGGACATCTACCTGCCGCCGCGGTTCATGTTCGTCTTCATCCTGCTTTTCGTCCTCGCGTTCGGCGTCTTCTGGGAGGTCATCGAGTTCGCCATCTCCGGGGTCGCCTCGCTCGCCGGCACCGCGTCGGTGCTGACGCAGTACGGTCTCGACGACACGCTCTTGGACCTCGTGTTCGACGCCGTCGGCGGCGTCATCGTCGCCGTCTGGGGGACCGCCCACCTCTCGGACGTGGTCGGCGCGTTGCAGCGGCGGTTCGAAACGGCGTCTCGCTGACACGAACCGGCGGGGACCAGGCCGTCAGAATCAGCCGACAGCAGGCGATTTCTCTCGAATCCCGATATACATTTGTACACGGACTGAGACGTTCACACCGATGTCGAGTTGGATCGGTGATGGAGACGAGGACGCCGCCGACGCGTTCGAGACGGTCGGCCGTCGCCGGCAGATTCTCCAAGCGCTCTCGACGGAGTCACTTTCGAAGGCCGAACTGGTCCGCACGCTCTCGGTCTCTCGGTCCACCGTCGACCGCGGCGTCGAGCGACTCGTCGGGCTCGGTCTCGTCGAGCGGTCGAACGGCAGGTTCGTCGCCACGAGCGCGGGTCGAGTCGCGCTGGAGACACACGACGAAGCGATTCGGGCGATGGCGAACGTGCTCGGCGCGGTACCCGTGCTCGACCACCTCCCCGAGTCGGTCGAGCCGCCGCCCTCGCTGTTCCGCGAGGCGGTCGTCTGTACCGGCGACCTCTCGGAGATGGAACGGCGCGCACCGCTCGATTTCGATATCAACGAGGTGACGGAGCTCGCCGGCTTCAACGGCCCGTTTCTGTTCAGTAACTGGCCCGAGGCGCGCGAGCAGCTCACCCGGCTCGGCGACAGCGTCACGCTCGTCCTCTCCGCGGAGTCGCTCGACTGGCTCTCGAACCGCTATCCCGACGACCTCGACGCCATGGTCGACGCCGGCGTCCGCGTGGCCGCGGTCGACGAGGACCCGACGTTCGGCGTCGTGGTCATGGACCGACCGACGACGGCCTCCGTCACGCTCGTCGTCTACGACCACATGGGCGCTCCGGAGGCGCTAGTCGTGAGCTACGAGCCCTCGGCCGTGGCGTGGGGTCGCAGACTCGTCGCGGCGCGCGCCGAGACCGCGCGCCCGTATCGGCCCGACGAGTGAGCCCGCGACAGCGCGATGCGAGATGACCCGCCCGCCCACCGCCGCCGAATCGGGGACGATTATTTGTGATAGTACGACGAAGGGTCCGACGAGATGGTGTTCAAGAAAATCACCCTCGTCGGTCGGAGTGCAGAGAGTTTCGACGCCGCCGTCGACGACGCGATTAACCGCGCGGAGGAGACGCTCGCGGGCGTCCACTGGGTCGAAGTAAAGGAACTCGGCGTCGAACTCGCGTCCGTCGAGACGCGAGAGTACCAAGCCGAAGTCGAAGTCGCGTTCGAACTCGAAGCGAAAGACGACGAGTAGCGGCGAACTCGCCCGCGTCGAGGCGCTGGCGGCTGCCCCGGTTCGCGCCGGTTCCGCGCCGTCTCACCCGCCCGCGGGTCGTCCCGACGGCTTCTTATCCGCCCGCGCCGCCACATTCGAGAAGCGAATGCCTCGGCTCCTCCACTACTCCGACATCGAGAACGTCTTCGACGACTCCGAGCGCGCCGGCCGCCTCGCGGGCTGTGTCCGCGCCCTCGACGGCGACGACACCCTCGTGGTCGGCTCCGGCGACAACACCGCGCCGGGCGTCCTCTCGCTCGTCGAGCGCGGCGGGCAGGCGCTCGACTTCTACGACGCCGTGGACGCCGACCTCGAAACGTTCGGCAACCACGACTTCGACTACGGGCCGAGCCGGACCCGCGAACTCGTCGCCGCGAGCCGGCCGACGTGGGTCACGAGCAACGTCCGCGGCGAGGACGGCGGTCGGTTCGCCGCCGCCGAGGGGAGCGTCCCGCGAACGACCCGCGAGGTGGACGGGCTGACGCTCGGCTTCTTCGGCGTCACCGACCCCGCGACCGGCACCATCAACCCCGAGGCGACCGACCTCGACTTCGCGGACCCCTACCCGGCCGCCTCGGCCGCGGCCGACGCCCTCAGGGACGACGGCGCGGACCTCGTCGTCGCGCTCTCGCACCTCGGGAGCGGCGACGACGAACTGGTCGCCCGGTGCGACGTGGACCTCGTCCTCGGCGGCCACGTCCACGCCGAGCGCGACGACGTGGTCGACGGCGTGCCAATCGTCCGCCCCGGCGCGAACGGCCACGTCGTCTGGGAGGTCCGCGTCGCCGCCGACCGAATCGAGACGGTCCGTCACCGGACCGCCGAGTACCGGCCCGACGCGGAACTCGTCGCGGCGCTGGAGGGCCGGGTCGACGCCGCCGGACTCGACGAGGTGCTCTGCCGCATCGACCGCCCGATGGACCGCGCCGAGGAGACCGTCGCGGCCGGCGAGTGCCGCGTCGGCAACGCCATCGCCGACGCCTACCGCTGGGCGACCGGCGCGGACGTGGGACTCCAGAACAGCGGCGGCATCCGCTCCGGCCCGCCCGTCGGCCCCGAGATAACCCACGCCGACCTCGTGAGCCTCGTCCCCTTCGAGGAGCACCTCGTCGTCGCCGACGTGACCGGCACGGAGCTCTTAGCGGCGTTCGGAGCCGCCCGCGGTGCCGAGATGGGCTTCGGGGAACCGGACTGGTGGCACGCCCACGTCAGCGGCGCGCGCATCGTCTGGGACGACGACCGAAACGAGGTCGTCGAGGCGTTCGTCGGCGGCGAGCCACTCGACCCGGAGGCGCGCTACACCGTCGCCACGAGCGACTACCTGCTCCACAGCACACAGGAGTTCCCGGCCATCACGCAGGCCCACCGGGGCGGCGAGTTCGAGATTCAACACGACGCGCTGGCGCGCTACGCCCGCGAGGTCGGCTTCGACGCCGCCGTCGGGGGGCGCATCGAGCGCCGGTCGGCCAGCCGCGCCGACGACTGACGGAGACGGAAAGAGCGTGAGCAACGGCGACGCGGCCGTCGGAGAGGGAAAGGTTCACGCACGCCCGGCGAGTGGTCTCGGAGTATGACACGGGTCGTGGTCCCGGTTCGGTACCCGCTCTCGAAGCACTCCCGGGCGACGCTCGAAGAGGCCGTCCGCGTCTCGCGCGAGCGCGACGCCGAGCTGACGGTCCTCCACGTCGACCTCTACCAGTCGAACCGCGGCGTGACGCGGACCGAACTCAAGCGGGCGGTCGAAGCCGAGTTCGGGCCGCTTGTCCGCGCGCGCTACGTCGTCCGTCGGGGATTCCTCGTCGAGGAGACGATTCTCGAAGAGGTCGCCGCCGAGGAGGCCGACATCGTCGTCATCGGGTCGAAACAGGCGAGCCGCTGGCGGCGGATGCTCCGCCGGTTCCTCGACGACCCCGACATCGACGTGTTCCTCCGCGAAAAGCTCGACTGCACGGTCATCACCGTCCGCGCCGACGACTGAGCCGGCGGCGCACGGACCGGTTCGGTTCGAGTTCGGACTCGGATTCGAGTTCGGGTTTCCCCGTTTTCGATGCGACCAGCTTCGACTGCGTTCGCCGTTCCCCGTCAGTTCTCGGCGGTGTCCGCTGACTCCGCGTCCGCCGAGTCCGGGGCGTCGGTCGCGTCGGCCGAATCAGCCGCATCGACCGGGGCTTCGCCGCCCTCCCCGTCGGAGACCGACTGGACGGGCGCTCCCGGAGCCGGCGACGCGGTGGCGTGACGCCGGTTCGCGGCCTCGTCGCCGGTGACGTGGAGGCTCCCGCTGGTCTCGTCGAAGACGAGGTGCGTGTGCGGGTAGGCGAACTCGACGGTCGCGTCGGACTCCTCGACGAGCGTCCAGAGCCGCGTCTGGACCTCCGACTGGATGCGGCCGATTTTGTACGGTTTCAGCGCCCAGTAGCGGAGGCGCAGGAGGACGCCGTTGTCGGCGTAGGAGTTGATGTAGGCGGTCGGCTTCGCCGGGTAGCGGGCGCTCCCGATGCGGATGTCGGGGCCGCCTTCGACCACCGCGTCGCAGTCGCGGGCGGCGCGCTCGACGAGGTCGCGGGCGGCGTCGATGTCGGACTCGTAGGTGACGAGCACGTCGAGCGACAGACGGGTCCGCTCGTCTTCCGCGGAGTAGTTGATGACGTCGCGGTCGCGGATGTTCGAGTTCGACATCACGAGAAAGGTGTTGTCGAGGGTGAATATCTTCGTGTAGCTCAGGGTAATCTCGTCGATGAAGCCCTTCGTGCCGTCGTCGAGTTCTATCATGTCGCCGATTTCGAACGGCTGGTCCGAGAGGACGAACACCCCGTTGATGATGCTCCCGACGATGGGCGCGAGAACGATACCGAGCACCGCCGAAAACACCGTCACCGAGAGGACGATGTCGCCGAGTTCGAGGCCGAGGACGTTCGCGCCGACGCCGACGCCGACGAGGACGATAGAGAGGCGGACGATTCGGAGCACCGTCTGGGCGACGCTCTGCCGGCGGAACTGTCGGGCGACCGGCCGGCCGAGCAGGCGGACGATGTACTTCGAGAGCCCGACCGACAGGGCGACGATGACGAGGGCGACGGCGATGCGCCACCCCGGAAACAGGAAGTAGTCCGGCACGAACGGCGGCGGCGTGAGCGCCGTCGACTGGAGCGGGGCGACCGCGAGGTGGCTCCCCGCAGTCGATACCCCGCCGACCGCGGCCGACGCGTCGGCAACCCCCTCGACTCCGTGCATGGAACCCGCAACGGGGAGCGGCGAAAAAAGGGTTGTTACTCCGGGGGTTCGGTCGCGGTGAACGGCTACGTGTCGGGCCGTCGCAGTATCCGCACGGCCGACGCGACGACCGCCCGCCTCGCCGCGCTTCGTCCCGTTTGTCCCGCTTCGTCCCGCTTCGCCTGATTCGACTCGCTCCGCCCCGCTCCGCTCTGCTCCACCCGTCGCCCTGCCGTCCCGCCGTTCCGCGACGCTCGCCGTCCGCCCTGCCATCAGTTGTGCCACTTGTTTTCGGAATTTCGTGCTACTCGGATTTCAGTAAATGATTTAGGTGATGCCGTACACGTCACGAGCATGGCTGACGAACTGCGGCTCACCATGGAGCGAGTCGGTGAGCGCTTCAACCTCGGCGAGTACGAGATAGACGCGTATCTGGCCGTTCTCGAACACGGACAGTTGACGGCGAGCGAAATCGCGGACCGAACCAGCATCCCCCAGCCGCGGGTGTACGACACGGTCCGAAGCCTGTCGGACCGCGGCCTCGTCGAACTCCGCGAGTCGCGCCCGATGAAAATCGTCGCCGTCGACCCCGACGACGCCTTCGCGAACGTCAAGACCTCGCTGGAGGAACTCATCGAGGAACTGGAGGCGCGCTACACCGCCCCCGCCCGCGACACCGAGGCCGTCTCGCTCGTCAAGTCGCGGTCGACCATCCTCCGCTACATCGAGGAGATTATCGAGGCCGCGGAGTACGAACTCGTGCTCTCGTTGACGCCCGACCTGCTCCGTCGCTTCCGCGACGACCTCGCGGCGGCCATCGACAGCGGCGTCAGCATCGACCTGCTCGTGACGCCCGCCTCCCGCGCGCCCGACCCCGAGGAGTTCAACTACCTCGACGTGGCGACCATCGCCCGCGCCCGCCGCGGCATCACCTCGCCCGTCCTCGCGGTCGCTGACGGCGAGTACTCCATCTACGCGACCCAGGACGCCCTCCGCGACGACCGCGACCGCTACGGCGTCATCTTCAACCGCTCCGCGCTCGGCTTCCTCGTCAGCGGGTTCTTCGGGACCGTCCTCTGGAGCACCGCCGAGACCATCGTCGCCAACGGCAAGCGCCGGCCGTTCCCGCGGCGCTACGCCTCTATCCGCCGGGCCGTCAAGGACATCCGCGAGATAGACGGCGACTTCTACGCCTCCGTCTCCGGCCGCGACATCGAGACGGGCGACCCCATCGTGGTCGAAGGCCGCGTCATCGAGACGGCGTTCGAGGACACGGAGGAGGTCGCGTCGCTCCACATCGAGACCGAGGAGGGCGTCGTCGAGGTCGGCGGGCTGGTCGCCGCGCTCGAAGACGTGGAAGGACAGGAGATTCTGCTCGGCCGCGACGAGGTTCCGAACCGCGACGAAATCGTCTGAACTCGCAGCGTCAGTCACCGCACGCATCGCCGCACGCAGCTTTTCGGGCCCCCTCGCCTCGCCGGCCACCGGCTACTCGTCGGGGAACTCGTAGACCACCGCGCCGCAGTCCGCACAGCCGAGCACCTCGTGGTCCGGCGAGTCGTACAGCCCCGCGGTGCCGCCGCAGCAGTTGCGCGTCGTCGTCTCCTCGACCGGGCCGCCGCAGTCCGGACAGACCTCGACGAACATCCGCATCGGCTCCGTGGCCGCGAGCGCGACCGTCGGGTCGACCCCGCGCTCGACGACCGCGTAGAGGGTCGCCACGTCCGCGATGGCCTGCGGCCGGGAAATCCACACGGACATCGAGGGGCCGTCCAGCGAGATGCCGTCGAACTCGGCGTCGACGGTCGCCTCGAACGGGACCGCGTTGGCGACCGCCTCGGCGAGTTCATCGTCGGTGGTCTTCCGGAGCGTCGCCATCGTCGACTCCCACTCCTCGCGGGCGTCGTCAGTGAGGAACAGCCCGTCTGCTTCTTCGACGAGGACGCCCGCGTTCAGGAGCGCCGACAGCATCGCGTCGGGGTCGACGTCGGCGTCGAGCGACTCCGAGCGGCGGTCCGAGGTCGACCCTTCGCCGCCGTGGTCGAAGACGCCGGCGAGGCCGGCCGCCGCGACCAACCGCGGCGCGAACGAGGGCGTACCGGGGACGACGTAGCCCCGGAGGTACACCGACAGCGCGCCGCCGACGAGGACGACGAGACCGGCGACCGGCGAGAGCACGCTGACCGCGAGACCGACGACGACGACGAGTGCGACGTTGACGGCGGTACACGGGAGACAGCGGTTCTCGCCGGTGTGTTCCGGTCGCCTGAGTGAGTCGATGACGGACATGGTGTGAACAGTGGGGCTGTGAGGGGTGTGCGTCCGCGGTGGTCAGTTCGCCGGGGGCGTCTCGGTCTCGGTCTCGGCCGCGTCGAGGCGGACCGCCTCGCCCGTCTCCGACGAGCGGTAGATGGCGTCGATGACGCGCTGGACGGCGAGACCCTGTTCGACCGTGTTGCGGCCGGGGTGTTCGCCCTCGGCGACGGCCGCGAGGAACGCCTCCTGTTCGGTCTTGTGGGTGTCGTTGTCCTGCGTCTCCACGTCCGTCGTCGAGAGGTGGTTGCCGCCGCCGACGCCGTCCTCGTAGAACTGGAGGTCGTGGCTCGCGCGGTCGAAGCGGACGCCGCCCTCCGTGCCGCGGAGGAAGAACTCGTCGTTGGTCGGGCGGTTCGTCGCCCACGCGACTTCGAGGGAGATGGTCGTCCCCTCGTCGGTGCGGATGAAGGCGCTCGCGGAGTCGTCCACGTCGAAGGCCTCCGGGCCCACGTCCTCGCCCCACATCTCGACGAAGGTGTAGTCGTCGCGGTCACCGAACTCCGAGCGGGTGACGCCGGAGACCTCAACGACCTCGGGGAAGTCGAGGAAGTAGAGCGCGAGGTCGATGGCGTGGACGCCGATGTCGATGAGCGACCCGCCGCCGGCGATTTCCTTCGAGGTGAACCACGACCCGCGCCCGGGGATGCCGCGGCGGCGGACGTAGTTGGCCTCGACGTGGGTCACGTCCCCGAAGCGGCCCTCCTCGTAGTGGTGGCGGACGACCTCGACGGGGTTGGCAAAGCGGTTGTTGAAGCCGACCATGCAGAAGCCGTCGGCGTCTTCGGCCGCCGCGGCGATTCGCTCGGCGGATTCGAGCGAGTGCGCCAGCGGCTTTTCGAGCAGCACGTCGAGGCCGGCGTCGAGCGCGGCGACGGCGTACTCCTCGTGGAAGCGGTTCGGCGTGGTGATGATGACCGCGTCGACTTCCTCGAACAGTTCCGACTTCTCCTCGTAGGTGTTCACGTCGTACTTCTCCGCGAAGCGGCGACGGGCGTCCGCCTGAATGTCGAGGCCGCCGACGAGGGTCGCGCCGAGGTCGACGAGGCGGTCCGCGTGGTGGTGTCCGATGTTGCCGAGGCCGACGATGCCGACCCGGACGGATGATTCGGTACTCATGATTCGATGATTAACTACTGGTGGTGTTAAGTTTCACGTTCTTTGGGCTGATTTGCCAGAATCGACCGCGAGACCCCGGTCAGAGAGCGTTTTCACTGTGACGGGTGGCACGCAATAGAGGCGGGGTGAGGCGAGCAACACGGGTCGAGTCGGGTCAGTAGAGCTGTTCTTCTCGCTCTTTGCGTTCTTCCTCGCGGCGTTTTTCTTCCTTGAGGCGGCGTCGCCCGCGGAGGTACTGCTTGCCCTTCGGGATGAACTTGTTCTTCAGGTCGAGCAGGAACGAGACGATGCCGTAGGCCCAGAAGAAAAACAGGACGGTCATCCCGCCGAGGTAGAACAGGCCGAGTTCGTTGACCATTGTGTGGGTGAGTGTGCTGTGGGTTGGTTCGGTTCGCGTTGTGCGGGCTGTGCGAGTCGGAGGCGGGACGGCGACGAACCCGGGAGCCCCCGGAGCGGGCCGCGTTACGGCCGCGTCAGTCGTCGCTTTCGGCTTCCGTGCCGGGCGCGCCGCTCGTCTGGACGGGCGTCTCGATGCCGTGGCTGATGGCCTCGCCCGTCGCCGTGTCGAAGAGGTGGACGCGCGAGCGGTCGAGGACGACCGTCACGTCTTCGTCCTCCGCGATGTCGGTGTCGGGGGCGACGCTCATCAGCAGTTGGTCGTTGGCGACGCCGCTCGTGTCTTCGAGGTCCGTCTCGGCCGACTCCGAGAGCTTCAGGTAGACGAATATTTCGTCGCCCATCGGTTCGAGCACGTCGGTCACGGCGTCGATGCGGTGGCTCGGGTTCGATACGAGCGACTCCTCGTCGACGAGGTAGACGTCTTCCGGGCGGATGCCCATCGTGACGTCCGTCCCCGGTTCGACGCCGAGGTCCGCGGGGTCGAACTCCACGTCGATGTTGGTCGACGAGAAGCCGTCGGCCGCGACCTCGCCGTCGAGGAAGTTCATCGACGGCGAGCCGATGAAGCCCGCGACGAACAGGTTCGCCGGCTCGTTGTAACAGACGAGCGGCGGGTCGATTTGTTGGAGTTGGCCGGAGTCGATGACGGCGATGCGGTCGGACATCGTCATCGCCTCCGCCTGGTCGTGGGTGACGTAGATGATGGTCGTGTCCAACTCCTTGTGGAGGCGCTGGAGTTCGGTCCGCATGTGGACCCGGAGCTTCGCGTCGAGGTTCGCGAGCGGTTCGTCCATCAGGAAGACGCCGGGGTTCCGGACGATGGCGCGGGCGATGGCGACGCGCTGGCGCTGGCCGCCGGACATCTCGTCGGGCATGCGTTCGAGCATCCCCTGCAACTGGACGATTTCGGCGGCGCGCTCGACGCGGCGCTCGATTTCCTCCTTGTCGTAGTTGCGGAGGCGGAGCCCGAAGGAGATGTTGTCGTAGACGTCCATGTGGGGGAACAGCGCGATGTTCTGGAACACCATCGCCACCCCGCGGTCCTTCGGCGGGAGGTTCGTCACCTCGCGGTCGCCGATGAACACCTTCCCCTCCGAGGGGATGGTCAGCCCCGCTATCATCTCCATGGTCGTCGACTTGCCGCACCCCGACGGACCGACGAGACAGATGAATTCTCCGTCGTCGATGTCGAGGTTCATGTCGTCGACCGCCGTTACGTCGTCGTAGTGCTTGCTTACGTGTTCGAGTGTTACGTCTCCCATGATTACTCCTTCAGCGCTCCTGCGGTCAGTCCACTCACGATGCGTTCCTGTGCGATAATGACAAGAATTGCCACGGGTAAGACCCCCACGATTGAGGCGGCGGCCATCAGGTTGTACGGGGTGTCGAACTGCCCCTGATACTTCAGGATACCCGCGACGATGGGGGCCCACGAGTCGGCCTCGCCGTTGTTCATCAGGAACGAGAAGAAGAACTCGTTGTAGACGCTGATGAACGTGAGGACGCCCGCGGTCGCCACGCCGGGTGCCGAAAGCGGCACGATGACGCGGAACAGCGCGCCCAGTCGGGTCGTTCCCTCCACCCGCGCCGCGTCCTCCAACCCGTCGGGAATCTGCCCGTAGAAGGTCGTGAGGATGAATATCGACAGCGGCAGGAACAGCGCGCTGAACGGGAACACCATCGGTGCCGGCGTGTTGAACAGGTCCGGCGTCGATATCGTCACCATCCCGATGCTAATCGCCGTGTTCCCGGTGAACAGCTCGAAAAGCGGGATGAGGAACGCCGCCGGCGGGAAGTAGCTGATGGCGAGGATGCCGAGCATCAGCACGCCCTTCCCGGGGAAGCGGAGGCGGCCGAAGACGTACCCCGCGAGGCTGGCGATGAGCAACACGAGCACGGTGGTCGTGATGCCCAGCACGAAGCTGTTGAACATGTAGAGGTGGAACGGCACCCGTTCGAACATCGCGATGAACACCTCGGGGTTGAACCCGTTGGGCACGAGCCCCATATTGGCGATGAGGTTGTTCGGCGTGAGCGCGAGCACGAGCAGCCAGTAGAACGGGAACAGCGTCGTGACGAGGAAGAACAGCATCGCGACGTAGAACATCGCGCGGTAGACCCGGTCGGGGTTCTTGATGGCCGAGTCGACCCAGCGGCCGAGCGGCCCGCGCTTCGTCTCGGGGTCGTCGGAGCCGATGCCGGCTCCCGGAGTTTCACTAGCCATCTCAGATTCCCTCGCTGGCGAAGTTCACGATGTACACCGAGACCACGACGGCGATGATGCCCGCGGTGACGAACGCCACGGTCGCGGAGGTCCCGTACAGCGGCGTGTTGAACGTCGTGACGACGAGACACGACAAAGACGGGACCGTCTGACAGCCGGCCATGGTCTGGATGATGCCGTAGACGCGCATCGCGTCGATGGTTCGGAACAGCATCGCCACGAGCACCGTCGGCAGGATGAGCGGGAAGGTGATGAGCTTGAACTGCTGCCAGCGCGACGCGCCGGCGACCTTCGCCACGTCGTACAACGACCGGTCGATGCTCTGCATCCCCGCGAGGATGAGAAGCGCCATGAACGCCGAGGTCTTCCACACGTCGGCCACGATGATGAGGAACAGCGCGTCGGCGGTGTTCCGAAGCGGCGTCGTGCCGATGAGCCCGAGTTGGTTCAACAGCGCCGGGTTCTCGCTCGTGCCGACGAGGAAGCCGATGTTCGGCTGGAACATCAGATACCAAATCATCCCCTGGATGACGATGGGCACGGCCCACGGGATGATGATGGCGACGCGGACCCACCGCCGCCCGCGGAAGTCCTGGTCTAAGATGAGCGCCTGACCGAAGCCGATGAGCGTTTCGAACAGCACGCTGAACACGGTGAAGATGAGCGTCACCGCGAGCGCGCTGGCGTAGATGTTCGTGACGAAGGGGAACTCCGAGGTGAACGTCGGGAGGAACTGCGACGGCAGCGCGTAGTTGCGCGCGCCGGAGAACAGGTCGACGTAGTTCTGCAGTCCGACGAACTCGCCGAGCCGCGCACTCCCGGTCAACTGGTCTGCGAACAGCGACATGCTGAACGTCGAGACCAGCGGGTAGACGGCGATAACCCCCAAGAGGACGAGCGCGGGCGTCAAAAGCAGGTACGCGAACTGCGTCTCGGAAAGCGACTCCATCCAGTTGACGGCCGAGGCGTACGGGCCGCTTCTCCGGGTGTCGGAAAGTGTCTCCCCTGATTGTTGTTCGGTAGCCATGTCAAATGATAACGTGTATGTTTGTTACGTCTCGGTAAAGACGTTGCTCTACGCGTTCTGCTCGATCTGTTCGAGCTGTGATGCGAGGTCGGACATCGCCTGTTCGGGGGATTTCTCCTGGGCGAACGTGGCGTTGACCTCCTGGGCGATGCGGCCGGACTGCTGCGGCCAGACGACGGAGACCGGGCGCGGAATCGCGTTCTCGCCGGCGACCTTCAGGGCGTCGAGGTAGCGGCCGATGATGGGCACCTCGGCGGCCTGGTCGGAGTCGAGAAGCGACGGGCGCGGCGGAATCCAGCCGATGATGCGGAACATATCGAGCTGGAACTGCTCGGTCTGCATCGTCCGAAGCACCTGCACCGCGGCCTGCTTCTGTTCGTCCGAAGAGTTGGGGTTCATCGTCATGTGCCAGCCGCCGAGGGCGGCGACGGGGCCGCCGGTGCCCTCGTACTGGGCCTCGTCGGCGGTGACGCCGTACGGAATCGGCATGACGCCGAGGTCCTCGCCGAAGCCGGTCTGGTCGTTTTCGTCCGAGGGCTCCGCGCCGTTGATGACGATGGAGTACGGCCAGTTGCGGTGCATGACCGCGTTGCCCGTCGTGAAGGGCTGGCGGGACGGGTCTTCGGTCCACTGGAGGACCGCCTCGGGCGAGATACCGCCCGTGATGCCGTCGAGGGCGTACTCGTCGTCCTCGCCGTGAATGAGCGTCCGGACCATCCGAATCGCGTTGATGACCGGCTCTTCTTCGACCGTGATGGGGCGGTCGCCGATGGGGCCGAACAGGTTCTCGCGGCCGCCGAAGTACGCGCCGCCGTACGAGGTCATGAACTCGTTGAAGTCACAGCACGACAGGCCCTCGTAGACGTCCGCCTGGAACGTAAAGCCGTTCTCGATGTCCTCGTTGGCGTCGAGCGCCTCCCGCGTGATTCGCGAGAACTCCTCCCACGACATCGACTCGGTCGCCCACGTCGAGAAGTCGTCGTCGGTGTAGCCGGCGTTTCGAAGCAGGTCCTTTCGGTACTGAATCGTCGGGAAGTCGGGGAACAGCGGCTGTCCGTAGAGGTCGCCGTTCGGCCCCGTCGCCGTCGAGACGCTGGCCTCGAAGTACTCCTCTTCGATGGTCGAGGTCAGTTCCGACGGGAGCGACTGCGAGAGGTTCTGCAGTTGGTTGCGGGCGATGAACGGAATCGTCCACCCGCTGTCCATCATGAGCAGCGTCGGCTCCGAGCGACCGCCGGAGAGCCACTGCTGGTACTGCGCCTGCCGGTTATCCGTCACCTGCGACCCCGCGAGGATGTCGATGGAGATGTTCTCCGGGAGGCCGGCGTCCCGAAGGGCCTGCACGACTTCCGCTTCCGCTTCCGCGACGCGGGTGTCGGCGGCCCACTGAAGCGTGATCTCTTCTGTGGTCTCCTCGGTGTTAATCGGCGTGTCGGTGTCGGCGTCGGTCTCGCCGTTCCCGCCGCCGTTGTCGTCACCGCCACCCGTACTGACGCAGCCAGCCAGCCCGACGGCGACGCCCGATGCGCCGGCCGCCTTCACAAAACTACGTCGAGAGACGCCAGTACGCTTGCCCTTGCGTGAGTCAGCATCAACCATTACAGTCTGTATTCTACAATTAGTGATTATTTATAGTTTTGGTGCTGGCCACTACCGGTGTTGTAGTAAACTACTTGATAATAGTATCTGCGCCCCGAAATTCAATCAATCCAATGATTGTAACAATCGTATATTATGATTGTAGGCTGAAAACTTAGTCCTTTCCCGGCGCGGGCCACCGCGGCGTCTTCGGGGCCTCGATTCGCTCGATATCGTCGTCGCTCAGGGCCACGTCGAGCGCGCCGACGTTCTCTTCGAGGTGGTCGAGTCGCCGCGGGCCGATGATGGGCGCGTCCACGACGGGCTTGTGGAGCAGCCACGCGAGCGACACCTGCGCGGGCGTCGCCCCCTTTTCGTCGGCGATGGCGCGAATCGCGTCGAGGACGGCCCAGTTCTCGTCGGTAAAGCGGTTCGACGTGTACTCGTCCGAGTTCGCGCGCGTGCCCGCCGGCACCTCGGCGTCGCGCTCGTACTTGCCCGTGAGGAAGCCGCCCGCGAGCGGCGACCACGGGACGACGCCGACGCCTTCGCCCTCGCACACCGGAAGCAGGTTCGCCTCCTCGTGGCGGTCGACCGCGTTGTACTCCGGTTGCATGCAGGCGAAGCGTTCGAGGTTCTCCACGTCGGCGGTGTACAGCGCCTTCGTGAACTGGTACGACGACATCGTGGACGCGCCGACGTAGCGGACCAGCCCCTCCTCGACGAGGTGGTCGAGCGCCGACAGCGTCTCCTCGATGGGGACGCCGTCGTCCCAGCGGTGAATCTGGTAGAGGTCGATGTAGTCGGTGCCGAGGCGGTCGAGGCTCGCGTGCGCCTGGTCGATGATGTGCTTGCGCGAGAGCCCCGATTTGTTCGGCCCGTCGCCCATCGGAAAGTAGACTTTCGTCGCGATGGCGAGTTCCTCGCGGTCGCGCTCGGCGATGGCCTCGCCGACGATTTCCTCCGACTCCCCGCGGGAGTAGGCGTTCGCCGTGTCGAGGAAGTTGATACCCGCGTCGAGCGCGCTGTCGAGCAGGTCGAGGCTCGCCTGCCTGTCGTTCATCATCCACTCCGCGCTGGAACCGAAGTTCATACAGCCCAGACAGAGCCGCGAGACTTCGAGTCCGGTGTCGCCGAGGTAGGTGTACTCCATGTCGGTCACACCGGTTCATACACGAACGACAATGATAAGCATACTCACAATACGGTAGTGAGAGAAACGACCACGGAGGCGCGGAGACGTAATCGCTTTACCCACGCCTCCGGAACCCGAGGTGTATGGACGGGCGCACACGCGAGTACCTCGAAGGTCGCTTCGGTGACTACTACCGGAGCACCGACGTTCCGCTCCCGCCCGCGCCGGGCGAGCGAGAGTGGGGCGTCATCCCGTGGTCGGCCGGCGGCACGCGGATGCACCGCCACCAGTCGCTGCTCGACCTCGGGGACCTCTCGGACTACCTCGCCCGCAGCGCCCCTCGACACGTCTACTTCTCGTCGGCCCGGTTTGCGGACCCCGGAGCGGGGTCGATGGACGACAAGGACTGGCGCGAGGCGGACCTCGTCTTCGACATCGACGCGGACCATCTCCCCGGTATCGACCCCGAGACGACGGGCTACGCCGATATGCTCGACGCCGGGAAGGAGGCCCTGTTGGACCTCCTCGACCTCCTCGAAGACGACTTCGACTTCGAGGAGATGCAGGCGGTGTTCTCCGGCGGCCGCGGCTACCACGTCCACGTGCGCGACGAGTCGGTCCGCGGCCTCGACAGCGAGGCCCGCCGCGAAATCGTGGACTACATCCGCGCCATCGACCTCGACTTCGACGCGCTCATCGAGACGCGACAGCACGGAACGACGACCCAGCGCGTCCTCCGAACCGAGGGCGGATGGGGGCGGCGGACCCACCGGCGACTCCTCGACTTCGTGGACGCGCTGTTGGAGATGGAAGAAGACGCCGCGCTCTCGCGGCTGAAGGAACTCGACGGCATCGGCGACGGGCGCGCGAAGACGATTCTCGGCGCGTTCCGCAACAACCCCGACGCCGTCCGCGAGGGCAACGTCGAGGCCGGCGGCCCCGGCGTCAGGACGCTCGTCGAGGCGCTCGCACACGAGACCGTCGAGGACCAGACCTCACCGATAGACGAACCCGTGACGACCGACACGAAGCGGCTGATTCGCCTCCCCAAGAGCCTCCACGGCGGGTCGGGGCTCGTCGTCGAACCGCTCGACCGCGACGAAATCGACGGCTTCGACCCCCTCTCCGATGCGGTCCCGGACCGCTTCCGCGGCCGCGACATCAGCGTGAACGTGACCGACCCCGGCGCGGTCGAGTTCGACGGCGATAGCTTTACACTCGACTCCGGCGTGCAGTCGGTAGACGAGAGCCTCGGCGTGTTTCTCATGACTCGCGGTCGAGCCGAGAAGGTGACAGAATGAACGTGGACGACCTCAGGAGCGTGCTTCGGACGGAGCGACAGAAAGACAGCTTACAGCACCTCCGCGAGTCGTTTTACGAGGACGTCGCGGAGTTCATCGCCGAGCAGAAGGCGACGCGCGAACGGAAGGCCGAACAGCTCGGCACCCACTACTCGCCGGAGATTCGGCGGCTCACGGACGAAATCGAGACGGCCGAGGAGGTCGTCACCTCCATCTACGAGCGCCGCGTCGGCAAGGTCGTCAAGGCCGCGAGCTTCGCGGCCGCGGGGATGACCTCCGAGACGGACGGGCTGACCCGCGAGGAAAAGCGGCTGTTCGACGACCTCGTCGCCCGCATCGAGGAGAACCGCGGGACGGTGCTGTCCGCGCTCGAAGACGTGTCGGCCGCCGACTCCCCGCGGGGAGACGTTGCGGCGACCGACGTGACGACCGCGGAGCCGGACGCGCCCGGGGATTCCGGGGCCGCGATTCCGCCGGACGAACCCGACCCGGAGACCGCGCCGACCGGCCCCGGAACCGACGCCAGCGCTCCCGAGGCCGTCACCGGCGACTCGGCCGCGGGCGACGTGCTCGCGGACGCGATGGGCGGCGGAACCGGCGGCGACGCCTCGAACGCGCAATCGACGCCCCAACCGGACGCCGACCGACCGGCCACCGAGGCCGCCGCGGTCTCCGGTGAGTCCGGGCCTTCGGACTCCGACGCTGCGAACTCCGGCTCTGCGGATTCCGACCCCGCGATTCCCCCGGACGACCCCGACCCGGAGACCGCGGCCCCGCCGGCGGGCGACACCGACACGGTGGAATCGTCCGCGGACGACCCGCTTTCCGGCCTCGCCGACGAGCGCGAGACGGTGCGCATCACCGCCGACGTGGGGACCATCCTCGGCGTCGACGAGCGCGAGTACGACCTCGCCACCGAGGACGTGGTGACGCTCCCGGCGGCCAACGCCGACCCGCTGGTCGAGCGCGGCGCGGCCGAGCGACTCGACTGAGAAAGACCCTTCTTTCCGCCGCCTGAACAGGTGGCCATGCTCGAACCCGGCGACGACGCCCCCGACTTCGAACTGCCCGACCAGCACGGCGACCTCGTTTCACTGTCCGACTTCCGCGGCGAACACGTCGTGGTTTACTTCTACCCGCGCGCCGACACGCCGGGCTGTACCACCGAGGCCTGCGGCTTCCGCGACTCGTGGGACGAGTTCGAAAACCGCGACGCGACGGTCATCGGCATCAGCGACGACCCCGTGTCTGACCTCGATTCGTTCGCCGAGAAGTACGACCTCCCCTTTACGCTCCTGTCGGACGAAGACGGCAGCGTCTCCGCGGCGTACGACTCCTACGGCGAAAAGAACATGTTCGGCAAGACGTTCGACGGCGTGTTCCGCAACTCCTACCTCGTCGGCCCCGACGGGACCGTCGAACGGGTCTACGAGGGCGTCTCGCCCGACGGCCACGCCGACGAAATCCTCGCCGACCTCGACGGCTGAGCGGGCGGCCGGCCACTCCGCGCCCCCTCGCGTCGAACTGACAACTACCGACCGAGTATATTCTTTACAAACGACGGGAGACACACCGCATTTCCGGTGAAATAAACGCAGAACTCGTTGATTATTTCGTATCCCGAGAACCGCGTACCACTACGTAGCAGTTGGGAGTGATATGAACGTGACGGTCGCGCCTCTGAGTCGGGCGGATGGTGGGCGAACAGTCGCCATCGCTCGGTGGCTGGAACGCGTTCGGAAAAATACGTCTGAGCGGGCGTTACGAGGCGCTTACTGGAAGGTGCGACCGACTTCCGTCTCGCGGTCGCGTTCGACCTCGCTCTTCTGGAAGCGCTCTTCGATTTCCTCGTAGCGGCGGCGCACGTCGTCGGTGACGCTCGCGCCGATTTCGTCGAGGGCGTCCTCGAAGTGGTCCATCGTCACGCGGACGTTGCCGACGCTCTCGCCGATTTCCTCTTTCTCGACGCTCCGGATGAACTCGCGGGAGGCGTTCATCGACGCCTCGCGGGCGAGCGCTTCGAGGTCGGCACCGACGTAGCCGTCGGTCTTCGACGCGATTTTATCGAGGTCCACGTCGTCCGCGAGCGGCTTTTCGCGGGTGTGCACGTCGAGGATGGCGCGGCGAGCGTCCTCGTCGGGCACGGGCACGTGGACGTGGCGGTCGAGGCGACCGGGGCGCAGGAGCGCCGAGTCGATGAGGTCCGGCCGGTTGGTCGTCGCGATGACGACCACGTCTTCGAGCGCTTCGAGACCGTCGAGTTCGGTGAGCAGTTGGGAGACGACGCGCTCGGTGACGCCCGAACTCGACGAGTCGCGGCCGCGCTCGGTCGCGATGGAGTCGATTTCGTCGAAGAACACCACCGTCGGGGCGTTCTCGCGGGCCTTCTTGAACACCTCGCGGACGCCCTTTTCGGACTCGCCGACGAACTTGTTCAGGAGTTCGGGGCCCTTGATGGAGATGAAGTTCGACTCCGCCTCGTTGGCGACGGCCTTCGCCAGCAGGGTCTTCCCCGTGCCCGGCGGGCCGTACATCAGGACGCCCTTGGCGGCGTCCATGTCCATCTGCTGGAACACCTCGGGGTATTCGAGGGGCCACTGGATGGTCTCGCGGAGGCGCTCTTTGGTTGGTTCGAGTCCGCCCACGTCCTCCCACGTCACGTCGGGGACCTCGACGAACACCTCGCGGAGCGCGGAGGGTTCGATGCTCTTGAGCGCCTGCTTGAAGTCGTCTTCCGTGACTTTGAGGCCTTCGAGCACCTCGGCGTCTATCTCCTCGGCGTCGAGGTCGAGCTGCGGGCGGATGCGCCGCAGGGCGTGCATCGCCGACTCCTTGGCCAGCGATTCGAGGTCGGCCCCGACGAAGCCGTGGGTGCTGTCGGCGTAGGCGTTGAGGTCCACGTCGTCGGTCAGCGGCATGTTCCGCGTGTGGACCTGCATGATTTCCTTGCGGCCGTCGCGGTCCGGGACGCCGATTTCGATTTCGCGGTCGAAGCGGCCGCCGCGGCGGAGCGCGTTGTCGATGGCGTCCACGCGGTTCGTCGCGCCGATGACGACGACCTCGCCGCGCTCGTCGAGGCCGTCCATGAGCGACAGCAGCTGGGCGACGACGCGGCGCTCCACGTCACCGCCGGCCTCGCTGCGCTTGGGCGCGATGGAGTCTATCTCGTCGATGAAGACGATGGCGGGCGAGTTCTCCGTCGCCTCCTCGAAGATTTCCCGGAGCTGCTCTTCGGACTCCCCGTAGTACTTCGACATAATCTCCGGGCCGGAGATGGTGTGGAACGAGGCGTCGATTTCGTTGGCGACGGCCTTGGCGATGAGGGTCTTCCCCGTGCCCGGCGGGCCGTGGAGGAGCACGCCTTTCGGCGGCTCGATGCCGAGGCGCTTGAACAGTTCGGGGTGGCGCATCGGGAGCTCTATCATCTCCCGGACCTGTTCGAGCTCCTTGTCGAGGCCGCCGATGTCCTCGTAGGTGACGGAAGGGCCGCCGTCGTCGCCCGGCGCGGACTCCGAAATCTGCTCGGCGGGCTTCTGGCTCACCTGGAACTCGGTGTTGTCGGTGACGACGACGGTCCCGTCGGGGTCCGTCGACGCGATTTTGATGGGGACCGACTGGTTCGACGCGCTCATGAAGCCGAAGCCGAGCGGGAGCTGGACGCTGTGGCCCTGTGCGACCGGCTGGCCCGAGAGCTTGTCGCGGATGTAGGTCCCGATGTTGCCGCCGATGCGGAGGTTCTGCGGGAGCGCGATGGTGACGCGCTGTGCGGGCTTCACGTCCGCTTTCTCCACGTCCACGCGCTCGTCGATGCCGACGCCGGCCTGCTGGCGGAGGCGGCCGTCGATGCGGATGATTCCCGTCCCCTGGTCTTCGGGGTAGCCGGGCCAGACGCGGGCGATGGCGGTCCCGTCGTTCGGACCGTCGATGCGGATGAAATCCCCGCCTTCGAGGTCGAGTTCCGCGGCCGCGGCTCGGTCGATGGCGGCGAGCCCGCGGCCGGCGTCCTTCTGTTTGAGGGGTTTGACGATGAGTTTCATTTACTTGGTGAGGGTGATGGTGAGCACGCCGTTTCGAACCGCCACGTCGGCGTCGCCGCCGGCGGGGAGTTCGAACTCAGTCTCGGTCACGCGGTCGCCGGTGTCGGCCACGACGATGGCGGTCGACCCGACGATGTCCACGTCGACCTCGTCTTCCGAGAGACCCACGTCGGCCGCGATGACCCAGCTGTCTTCGTATTCGTACCGGCGAATGAACCGCTCGTTCCCGCCGGCGAACTGTTGCATGCTCATGGTAAGTCTAACCCAAGGTTAGCGTTTTGAATATATAAGTCTTTCTCCGACGAATCGGGTGACGACACCGATATGCCGCATTTCGGTTGAATTGCGGTTCACAGTCGCCACGCCTCACCGAGTAGTTCGCGGCGGAGTAACGTCAAACTAGTGGCCTCGGCAGCGGGCCGCCCGGTCGACCGACTCGCTCCGCCGCCGAAACTCGGTGCCGGCGTGGGGGTTTATTGGCTCGCGGCGACCAGTTTCGAGGTATGGAGACGGCTTCGGTGGACCACCACGGACGGGAGACAGCCTATCGACACCGCGACGCGGGGGGCGAGGGACCGACGCTCCTCTGCGTCCACGGCAGCGGCGGCGCACACGGCGTCTGGCGCGGCCAGTTCCGCCTCGCGAGCGACTACCCGGTCGCCGCACTGGACCTGAGCGGCCACGGCGACAGCGACGACGTAGACGCCGACGCCGGCTACGAGACGCTGTCGGCCTACGTCGACGACGTGGTCGCCGTGGCCGAGGAGACCGACGCGAGCGTCCTCGTCGGCAACTCGCTCGGCGGCGCGGTCGCGCTGACGCTCGCGCTCGAACGCGACCTCGACCTCGACGCGCTCGTCCTCGCGGGCACGGGCGCGAAACTCGCCGTGCTCTCGGACCTGTTGGACTGGCTCGAAAACGACTTCGACCGCGCCGTCTCCTTCCTCCACGGCGAGGACAAACTGTTCCACGCCGACGACGAGCGCCTCGTCGAGGGCTCCAAAGAAGCGATGTACGACGCCGGACAGGCGGTCACCCGCCGCGACTTCCTGTCGTGTCACACGTTCGACGTGCGCGACGAAGTGAGCGAGATTTCGGTGCCGACGCTCGCGCTCGTCGGCGAGTACGACCGCCTGACGCCGCCGTCGTACCACGAGTACCTCGCGGAGACGATGCCCGACGGCGAACTCGGGACCGTCGAAGACGCCGCGCACCTCGCGATGCTCGAACGGCCGGCGGCGTTCAACGAGGCCGTGAAGTCGTTCCTCGACCGCCGCGTGGCGTAAGTCGTCGCAACCGGGCGCGAGCGCGGGTCTCGGGGTCGCGCGCTCAGTACAGTTCGTCGAGGTCGTCTTCGACGTGGCTGTGTTCGTCCGCCGGGAACTCGCCGGCCTCGACGGCGTCCCGGTACGCGCCGACCGCCTTCTCCATCTCCGATTTCACGTCGCCGAACTGCGCCGCGAAGGGCGGGGTGCGGTCGCTCATGCCGACCACGTCGTCGACGACGAGCACCTGCCCGTCGCAGTCGGGGCCCGCGCCGATGCCGATTGTCGGGATGTCGATGGCCTCTGTGACCTGTTTCGCGAGGTTCGCCGGGACGTGTTCGAGGACGAGCGAGAACGCGCCCGCCTCGGCGTGGGCCTTCGCGAGGTCGAGAATCTCCTGTGCGTCGTCGCGGTCGGTGCCCTGCCTGCCGTAGCCGACCTCCTTGACGCGCTGGGGCGTCAGCCCGAGGTGGGCCATCACGGGGACGCCGAGTCGGACGAGGCGTTCGGTCAACTCGACGGTGTGGGGACCGCACTCCAGTTTGACCGCGTCGGCGTCGGCCTCCTTGAGCATCCGGCCGCAGTGTTCGACGCTCGACGCCTCGTCCACGCCGACCGAGAGGAAGGGCATATCAGCGACGACGAGGGCGTCGTCGGTCGCGCGCGCCACCGCGGCGGTTCGGCTCGCCACGTCCTCGACGGTCACCGGGAGCGTCGAGTCGTAGCCGAGCGCCGTGTTACCCATGCTGTCGCCGACGAGGACGATGTCGATGCCAGCTTCGTCGACGACGCCCGCGGTCGGCGCGTCGTACGCCGTGAGCATCGTGATGGGCTCGCTACCAGCCTTCGCCCGAATGGACCGTACCGTGACCATGCGTGCCGTTCGCGCGTCCGGGTTATCAGCGTCACCCTTGCGCGCCGCCGACCGCGAGTCGCCGGGAGTCGCGGCGGTCCGCGCCGACCTGCGATTGAAGTAACACTTTACTTAGGAGGGCGCGCCTGTCCGAACGACGCATGCCCGCTTTAGCACCCTCCGAGCGCCGCTCGTCCCGCGGCATCTCCCCGGTCGTCGGCGTCTCGCTTCTCGTCGTCATCGTCGTCCTCCTCGCCGCGATGGTCGGGATGATGGTGATGGGGTTCGAAGACGTGCTCTCCGAGCCGCAACCGCAGGTGTCGTTCGACGTGGACTACCACCCCGACGGCGTCGACAACGGCGCGAACGGCGCGTACATCAACATCACCCACGAGTTCGGGAGCATCGAAGACGGCAGTCAGGTGTTCGTCGTCGACGACGCCAACAACCGCATCGCGTGGGAGGACGTGTGGACCGGCGACGAGGAGGTCGGTCCCGCCGGCGAGTACGCCCACATCGACGGTGCCGGCTCCGACAGCGCGCTCCGGCCCATCTGCGAGGCGGGCCAGCGCTACCGCGTCGTCATCGAACACGAAGGCGGGTCGTCGAGCGTCCTCGTCGACTACGAGATTCCGACCGAGCCGACCGCGACGAACGCCGCCTGCTGAGCGCCCGGGGTCGCGAGTCGGGCGCGCGCCGCGAGCGCGAACCGGCACGCATTAGCCGTCGCCGTGATACTGCTACCCGTGCAACCAGTCGAGCGCTCGAATCCGGACGGCGTCGATTACGGGTGGGTCATGCAGATGACGTTCGTCACGACGATTCTCGTCGGCTCGCCCATCGTCGCGGTCCTCTCGATTAACGCCGGCCTCCAGACGTGGGGCGCGCGAGCCGAGTTCGCGGTTCGCGTCGGCGCAGTTATCTGGTTCCTGACCGCCGTCGCCCTGTTCGTCTACGCCAAGCGGACCAACGCGGGCGACGGCGGGACGCCCCCCGAAGCGGAGTTGGACACCGACATCGACGCGGAAGACTGAGGCCGAGCAGCGGGCGACTGCGGGCAAACGCGGGGGCGCGCCCACGGTGGCGACGGCGACCGCGGCGGCGCTCGCTCCCGGAAACTCTTTCACACGATACGGCGACGTTCTCGTATGATAGACGAGACCATCGAGGAGATTCGCGAGATGCAGACGCACAGCTCCTCGGTCGTCGCCGTCAAGGCCACGCGGGCGCTCGCGGAACTGACCGAGCGCGACTACGCGACCGTCGAGGAGTTCGAACGCGACCTCGAACGCAACGTCGGCGCGCTCAAGCGGGCGAACCCGTCGCACGCGTCGCTGTACAACGCCCTCCAGGACGTGCTTCACAGCGTCCAAGGCGAGGCGGACGACCTCGACGAGGTGCGGGAGCTCACCCTGTCGACCATCGACCGCGTGGTCGAGACCGTCGAGACGGGCAAGCGCCACGCGGCCCAACAGGCGGCCGCGACCATCGAAGACGGCCAGACGTTCCTCACCCACGACTACTCCTCGACGGTCATGGAGGCCGTCGAACTCGCCGTCGCCGACGGCGCGGAGCTCACCGCCTACGTGACGGAGGCCCGCCCGCGCTTCCTCGGCCGGAAGTTCGCGCGCGAACTCGCCGCCATCGACGACGTCGAGCCGCACCTGATGGTCGACGGCGCGTCCGGGATGTTCCTCCCGAGGTGCGACCGCGTCATCATCGGCATGGACTGCATCGTCGAGGAGACGCTCTACAACCGCATCGGGACGTTCCCGCTCGTCGCCGCCGCCAACGAGGTCGGCGTGCCGGTCACGGTCGTCGGTTCGGGCGCGAAAGTCGTCGACGGCGGCTTCCGCTTCGAAAACGAGATTCGCTCGCCCAGCGAGGTCATGCTCGAACCCGTCGAGGGCATCGAACTGGAGAACCCCGCCTACGACGCCACGCCGGTCGACCTCATCGACGAGGTCATCACCGACGAGGGCGTCATCGAGTTCTGAGCGGGCGGCGCGTCGCCCGCGGCCCGATTCGACTTCTCGCCGTTCGACCCGTCAGCCGAGGCTGACCCACTCGCCGGCCGCGTCGGAGCGCTCGATGGCGTCGAGAATCGACTGGACCTCGTAGCCGTCCTCGAACGACGGCGAGAAGTCGCCGCCGCCGGCGACCGCCGACAGGAACTCGTAGTTCTCGTGGACGAACGTGTGTTCCCAGCCGAGGACGTGGCCCGGCGGCCACCAGTGGTCGAGGTAGGGGTCGTCCTCGTCGGTGACGAGCACCGTCTCGTAGCCGCGGGCGTCGCCGGTTTTCACCTCCAGTTCGTTGAGGCGTTCGAGCGAGAACTGAAGGCTGCCCTCGGAGCCGTGAATCTCGATGGTGTGGTCGTTCTTGTGGCCGTCTGCGAAGCGCGAGGCCTCGAAGCTCCCGACCGCGCCGTTTTCGAACTCGGCCTGCGCGGTGTAGGCGTCGTCGACGGTGACGGGCCGGTACTCGTCCTCGCCGGGGACGGGCCGCTCGTCGACGAACGTCTGGAGATGCCCCGAGATGCGGTCGATGTCGCCGGCGCGGTCACCGACGAGGAACCGAACGAGGTCGATGGTGTGCGCGCCGAGGTCACCGAGCGCGCCGGAGCCGGCGGCGTCTTCGTCCATGCGCCACGTCCACGGCGCGTCGGCGTCGACGAGCCAATCCTGCAAGTAGCGCCCGCGAACGTGTCGAATCTCGCCGAGTTCGCCGCTCTCGATGAGTCGCTTGGCGTACCGGATGGCGGGCACGAAGCGGTAGTTGAACGCACAGCCGGCGACGCCGTCGGCCGCGTGGGCGGCGTCGCGCATCGCCTCGGCCTCGTCGAGCGTCGGCGCGAGCGGCTTCTCGCAGAAGACGCTGGCACCGGCTTCGAGCGCGGCGATGGAGGGTTCGGCGTGGAGGTGGTTCGGGCCGAGGTTGTAGAACACGTCCACGTCGTCGACCACGTCGCGCCAGTCGGTCGCGGTCGATTCGAAGCCGAAG
The DNA here is from genome assembly GCF_003665865.1 of Haloferax sp. Atlit-109R. Lineage (NCBI taxonomy): Archaea > Methanobacteriati > Methanobacteriota > Halobacteria > Halobacteriales > Haloferacaceae > Haloferax > Haloferax sp. Atlit-109R. Next base: position 185,221 of record NZ_QPLO01000002.1, on the reverse strand, counting down.
CGCTCCGCCGCGTCGGAAAGCGCCTCCTCGTCGCGGCCGACGATGACGGAGCGCTCCACGTCGGGCGCGTCGGGGAAGAACATCGGCAGGCGGGCGAGCGCGTTGGAGTGCGCCTTCCCCATGAAGCGGTAGCCGAGGACGCCGACGGTGAGTGGTTCAGTCATTGTGCCACCTCCGTGACCGATGCAGTACCGCGAGCGAGGCCGGAGGCCGAGTCTCGCGGCGTTTTTTGGTCCAGATTTTTGCGGTGAGTGGGTTGCGAAGCGGCCCCGAACCGGAAAAAGGTGGGCCTGAATCGGTAGCCGAGGACGCCGACGGAAAGTTTGTCAGTCATGAATTACTCCGCCCAGTAGGCGTCGCCGGGTTGCGTCTCGAAGACGGCGCGCGAGAGCACGTCGACGGCCTTTTCGAGTCCCTCCGTGGACGACGTGAGCGCGTCCTCGTGTTCGATGGAGAGCGCGCCCTCGTAGCCGACCATCCGAAGCGTCGAGACAACGTCCTTCCAGTGGCCCTCGTCGTGGCCGTAGCCGATAGAGCGGAACAGCCACGAGCGGTCGGCGGTGTCCGCGTAGGAGGTCGTGTCGAGGACGCCCTTGATTCGGGACTCGGACTCGTACACCTTCGTGTCCTTCGCGTGGAAGTGGTGGATGGCGTCCGCCTCGCCGAGGAACCGAATCGCGTCGGTGATGGAGATGTCCTGCCAGTAGAGGTGCGAGGGGTCGAAGTTCGCGCCGATGCGGTCGTTGGTCGCCTCGCGGAGCTTCAGCATCCCCGTCGGCTCGTAGACGAGCATGTTCGGGTGCATCTCGATGGCGATGTCGACGCCGTGGTCGTCCGCGAACGCGGCGAGGTCGGACCAGTAGTCGACGGCGACCTCCCACTGGTAGTCGTGGGCGTCGGCGTGCTCGGTCGGCCACGGCGCGGTAATCCAGTTCGGCACCTCGTCGTTCGGGCCGCCGGCGGGGAGTCCCGAGAAACAGGTGACGGTGTTCGCGTCGAGGGCGTCCGCGAGTTCGATTGCCTCGCGGAGTTCGGTGTCGGCCTCGGCGGCCGTCTCCTCGACGGGATGCAGCGGGTTGTTGTGCGTCGCGAGCGCGCTGATTTGCAGGTCCCGGCTCTCGACCGAATCGAGGAGGTCGGCCTGCGCGTCGTCGTCCGCGAGGACGGCGCTCCGGTCGACGTGATCCTCGCCGGGCCAGCCGCCGACGGCGAGTTCGACGCCGTCGACGCCGATGCCCGACAGATAGTCGAGCGCGTCGTCGAGGGGTTCGTCTCCGAGCGGGACGGTGAGCACTCCGATGTACATATCAACCACATATACTAGGAAGTGAATAAAAATTAAGGATACGCGCAAGGGGAGCGAGGAGGGCGCTGGCGCTCTCGAATCGGCGTCGAACGCGACGGTGTCGGTCGTTACCGGCGGAGGAACTCCGAGAGCTTCTCTCTGAGGCCTGCTTCCTCGCCGAGTCGGAGGTAGAACGCGGCCCCGCCGTCCTCGTAGTAGTTCTCGATGCGGCGGCGGACCTCGAAGCCCATCCGCTCGTAGAAATCGAGGGCGTTCGTGTTCGTCGTCCGGGCGTGGCAGGTCACGACCGGATGTTCGTCCGCGACCTCGGCGACGAGGCGCTTGCCGTAGCCCTCGCCGCGGGCGTCGGGCGAGACCGCCAGAAAGAGGATGTAGCCGTCGCGCCGCGTGGAGGCGAACGCGACGAGCGCGTCGTTCTCGTAGAGGAGATACGTGTTCGACCGCCGGTAGGCGTCCATGAAAAAGCCCCGTCGCTGCTTGAGGAGGCCCTCCTCGACCCGAATCCGCTCTTTCAGGTCCCAGGCCGCCTCGGCGTACTCGCGCTGGCCGGGGGCGTCGACCCGCATCTCCACGTTGACGCTCACGTCCCGTCGTAGCCGGAGCGAGAATATAACTCCACCGTCCGTCAGAACGCGTGGTTGAGGCCGCCGCCGTCAGATTGGATAGTCGTTCGACACGAATCGCCCGCGGACGACGGGGTTCGAGGCGCGCGCTCGCCGCCGACCGAAAGGACGAGGGTCGGCCGCGTCCGTCCCTTCGGTATGGGATTCACGCTCCGCGACCACACCGCCGACGTGGCCGTCGCGGCCGACGGCGAGAGCCTCGGTGCCGTCTTCGCCGCCGTCGCCGACGGACTCACCGCCGCCATGTGCGACGACCCCGCCGAGACGGGCGACCGATTTTCGTTCACCGTCCGCGCGGAGGGCCGCGAGGCGTTGTTGTTCGACTACCTCGACCAACTCATCTACGAGCGCGACGTGCGGGGCGTCCTCCCCGCGGCCCACGAGGCGACCGTCCGGCGGGAGGGCGACGAGTGGGTCGTCGAGGCGTCCGCGCGGGGCGTCCCCTTCTCCGACGTGGACGCCCGCGACGTGAAAGCAGTCACCTACTCCGAGATGCGACTGGAAGCGACCGACGCCGGCTGGGAGGCGTACGTCGTCTTCGACGTGTGAGCTGTCGGCTTCGTCTCCGTCGCGCCGACGGTCGCGCCGCGCGCCGCTCGTCGCGGGCGCTCGCGGCGTGACGGAATCCTATTGAGTCGCCGCGTCGATTGTCCGCGTATGGAAACACGCGAGTTCGGCGACATCGAACTGCGACGAGTTCGCGAGCACGTCTGGGAGATTCCGCAGGAGGGCGAGATGAACGCCCCCGCGCGGGTGCTGGCCTCCGAGGCGCTGCTCGACCACATCGGCGACGACAAGACGCTCGAACAGCTGCGGAACGCGACGCACCTGCCGGGTATCACCAACCACGCCATCTGCATGCCCGACGGCCACCAGGGCTACGGCTTCCCCGTCGGCGGCGTCGGCGCGACCGACACCGCGGACGGCTGTATCTCCCCCGGCGCGGTCGGCTACGACATCAACTGCGGCGTCCGCATGATGACGACGAACCTCACCTACGAGGACCTCCAGGGCCACGAGGAGGAACTCGTCGACGCCCTGTTCGAGGCCGTCCCCTCGGGACTCGGCGGCGGCGGCGTCGTCAAGGGCGACGCCGAGACCATCGAGGACATCCTCGCCCGCGGGATGCGCTGGGCGGTCGACGCCGGTTACGCCACGGACGACGACCTCGCCCACTGCGAGGACGAAGGCTTCCGCGACGACGCCCGTCCCGAGTTCGTCTCCCAGAAGGCGAAAGACCGCGGCCGCAACCAAATCGGCAGTCTCGGCTCCGGAAACCACTTCCTCGAAGTCCAGCGCGTCACGGACGTCTACCGCGACGACGTGGCCGAGTCGTTCGGCCTCGAAGCCGACCAAATCGTCGTTCTCATCCACTGTGGCTCCCGCGGACTCGGCCACCAGACCTGCACCGACTACCTCCGGCGCATCGAGCAGGAACACGCCGACCTGCTCGACGACCTGCCGGACAAGGAGCTCGCGGCCGCGCCCGCCGGCTCCGAACTCGCAGAGGAGTACTACGGCGCGATGTGCGCCGCCATCAACTTCGCGTGGGTGAACCGACAGCTCATCATGCACCGCACGCGCGAGGTGTTCGCGGACGTGTTCGACCGCGACTGGCGCGACATGGAGATGCGCCTGTTGTACGACGTGGCGCACAACATCGCCAAGAAGGAGGTCCACATGGTAGACGGCGAGGAGCGCGAACTCTACGTCCACCGAAAGGGTGCGACGCGGGCGTTCCCCGCGGGCCGGCCCGAACTCCCGCCCGCCTACGCCGACGTGGGCCAGCCGGTCATCATCCCCGGGAGCATGGGTGCGGGGAGCTACGTCCTCCGCGGCGGCGACCAGTCGCTCGACCTCACCTTCGGCTCGACGGCCCACGGCGCGGGCCGGCTCATGAGCCGAACGAAGGCGAAACAGGAGTACTGGGGCGAGACGGTGCAGGACGAACTCCGCGAGCAGGAGAAGATATACGTGAAAGCCCAGTCGGGCGCGACGGTCGCAGAAGAAGCGCCGGGCGTCTACAAGGACGTCGACGAGGTCGTCCGCGTCTCCGACGAGTTGGGCATCGGCGACAAGGTCGCGCGGACGTTCCCCGTCTGCAACATCAAGGGCTGAGTCCCCGACCCGACCGCGTTTCGCGGCTCAGGCGACGGTCGTCCCGACCGCGCGGCGCTTGTAGAAGTAGTACGCGAGCGCCGCGAGACCGACGAACACCGCGGTCACGCCGTCACCGACCGCGCCGCCCGAGAGGAGCGCCGAGACGACGCTCCCGAGACCGATGGCGAGGACGAGCAGGCCGCCGCCGAGAGTCCACGCCCGCGAGTCGCGGTCGCCCTCGTCGTAGTGGCCGCGCTCGATGAGCGCCATCTCTTTTCTGTGTTCGAGGTAGACAACCGCGCCGGCGAACGCGAAGATTACGACGGCGAGGGCGACGAACGGCGCGAAGAACAGCGCGTCGCCGAGACCGAACGAGGACTGAACGGGAACCATGGTGGATAGTCGGCGCGTGAGCTATTGAATACGAGATGAGACCTGCTCGCACGACGTGGATGGTCTCGCCGTCAAGCGACGAGATGGCCGGGCGACCGAGTGTGTGCGAGTCGCGGACGAGGCTCAGAACCCGCCGGGACCGCGCGGCCCCGCGTCCGGTCCTCGCGGGCCGGGCGGCCCCGAGGGGCCGCGTCCGCCGATGACGACGTAGTCGCTCTCGGGCACCGCCTCGACCTCGCGGCCGTCCTCGTATCTGACGAACGAAAGGTAGAACTCGCGGCCGCAGGGCGACGCCAATCCGGGCTGTTCGACGTCGTCGGCGTCGACCACGTCGCCGGTCCACGACAGGGGTGAGTCGCCCTCACTCGCACCCGCGTTCTCATCCGCGCCCTCGCCGCAGACGAACCGGACGCCCTCGGCGTCTTCGAAGTCGTCTAACGGGTCGGCGTACGCCCATCCTTCGAGCGGGTACGGCGTCACCGACTTGTCGGCCAGATAGCCGTCGCGTTCGAGTTCGACGACCGCGCCGCAGTGCGGACAGTAGTACGAGACGGGGAATCCCATGGGTGAGCGTAGGACTCCGCGGGCTTAACGGCCGCGCCGGTACGGAGATTTATCACGTATTCCGCGGCCAGCGCCCTCGTGCGTTGAGCATCGCCGCCGGGCGCAACGAGGGAGCGCGGCACGCCGCCCGGCGGAGCGACCGTGCCGCCTGTCTGCTCCCGTCGTAGCTTCTGCTCTGTCCAGACCAGTCCAGTTCCTTCGACCCTCGCTCAAACGCCGGTGGGACCGCCGTCGACGTATCTGAAGGCGACGCCGGCGCGGTCGGCCGTCACCTCGTCGCGGGCCGAGTCGCCGACGAACACGGCCGAGTCGGGGTCGACCGTCATGCGTTCGAGCGTCGTGAGCAACGGCTCCGGGTCGGGCTTGCGCGTCGCCACGCTGTCGCGGCCGACGACGGCGTCGACGTGGTCCGAAAGGTCGTGCACGTCGAGCGCGACCCGGCAGGCGTCCTCGGCGTTGAGCGAGCAGACGCCGGAGGGGACGCCGTCATCGGCGAGGTGGTCCGCGAGGGGAAGGCGGTCGGAGAGCCACGCGCCCTCCCGTTCGTGGGCCGCGAGCTCTCGCTCTAGGTCGTCGCGGACGCCGGCGTCGTCGGCCGCGTCGAGCATCTTCCAGAGGTCCAGCGAGTCGGCGTCGACGCCGGCGTTCCGTAGGACGGCCGCGGCGTCGCTGGCGGCGTCGTTCCAGTCGACGCGGAGGTCGACGAGCGTCCCGTCGAGGTCGTAGACGACCGCGTCGAACGCCGAGAGGTCGGGGAGCGTCATTGCCCGCAGTAGGGCACCGCGGGGAAAAGACGCTTCGGGCGAAGGCCTATACGGGACCCCGGCGTCGCTTCCCGCATGGCATCCGCGCTCCGCGAACGCCTCGCGCCGGTCCTCCCGTCGCTCGTCGTCGCGGCCGGCGTCTTCCTCCCGTGGATACAGGTTGACCCGGCCCACGAGGGGCCGGTCATAGACGTTTACTACGGCGGCATGGGAAACGGGCTGGAACTCGTCCACGGTATCGTCCTCCTCCCGACCGTCGTTTTGCTCTCCGTGGCCGCGCTCGCCGGACGGCGCTCCCGACGCGCGGAACTCGTCGTCGGCGTCGTCGGGACCGTCGCGGTCCTGCGGTTCATCCAGCTGTGGGACGAGACGTTCGTCTCGGCGGCCGGCGCGTGGGTGACGCTCGTCGGCTGTCTCCTCCTCGCGGGCGTCGCCGCCGTCGACGTGGTCCGCGAGCGAAGGCTGCCGACGCTCGCCCGGAGTCCGTGAGCGACTCGACCGGCCGAAAAAGAGGTCTGCTCGCCCGTTCAGTCGAGGAGCGACCGCGCGATAATCTCTTTTTGAATCTCGCTGGTCCCCTCGTAGATGGTCGTAATCTTCGAGTCGCGGTAGTACCGCTCCACGTCGAAGTCGGTGGTGTAGCCGTAGCCGCCGTGGACCTGCACGGCCTCGTTGGTCACGTCGACCGCGGCCTCGCTGGCGAAGTACTTCGCGATGGACGCCGCGGTCCGCGGGTCGTCGCCGGCGTCGGCGACGCGGGCGGCCTCGCGGACGAGCATCCGCGAAGCGTGGACCTGCGTGCCCATGTCCGCGATTTTGTGGCGAATCGCCTGAATCTTCGAGATGGGCTTGTCGAACTGCTCGCGCTCGTTCGCGTAGTCGATGGCGTCGTCGAGCGCGGCCTGCGCGAGTCCCACGGCCTGCGAGGCGATGCCGATGCGACCGCCGGTCAGAATGCGGAAGGCCGCAGAGAGGCCCTTGCCCTCCTCAGTGAGTCGGTTTTCCGCAGGAATGCGCACGTCGTCGAAGAGCAGCGCCGTCGTGTCGGACGCGCGGAGCCCGAGTTTCTCCTCTTTCTTGCCGACCTCGTAGCCGGCCGACTCCGGGACGAGGAACTGCGTGACCGACGAGGGGTCGTCGGGGTCGGTCTTGGCGAAGAGGATGCAGACGCCGCCGCGCTGGCCGTTCGTTATCCACTGCTTTTTGCCGTTGATGACGTACTCGTCACCCTCGCGCCGGGCGACCGTCGACATCTCCGCGGGGTTCGATCCGGCGTCCGGTTCGGAGAGGCCGAACATGCCGACCGGTCGGCCGCGGACCATCTCGGGGAGCCACGTTTCCTTCTGTTCGTCGGTCGCGAACTCGGCGATGCACTCGGTGGCGAGACAGTGCACGGAGAGCGCGGTGGCGACGGCGAGTTGGCCGTAGGCGACCTCCTCGTTGACGACGGCGTAGGTGGCTCGGTCGGCACCGAACCCGCCGTACTCCTCGGGGACGGTCAGGCCGGTCAGGTCGAGGTCAGCGAGGCCGTCCCACACGTCCTCCGGGAACGCCTCCGTCTCGTCGGCCTCGCGCGCAGTCGGGCGAATCTCCTCGACGGCGAACTCGTGGACCACGTCGCGGATGGCCCGTTGCTCGTCGGTCAGACCCGTGGCAGACCCTACGGTTTCCATGGTGATGAGTACAGACCATCATTGAAAAAGATGATTGAACCGCCGGTCGTCCGTCGGGCGTCAGCACGCCACAGTCTCGGTCGCTGTGCGGGACTCCACTCAGTCGCGTAGGTACGCGAGAACCTCGTCGGCCGGCGCGCCGAGACCGCCGCCCTGCGCGAACGTCGGCCCGCCGCCGCCACCGCCGCCGAACTCGTCTGTCACCTCGGCGACGACCTCCCCGGCGGCCGCGTCGCCGGCGCTGGCGACGACGACGAACGGCGCGTCCGATTCGCCGACGGCGACGAACACGTCTACGGCCGCTCCGTCGCGGGCCTCTTTGGCGGCCTCCCCGACCTCGTTCGCGTCGAAGCCCGAGACTGCACCGACGTTCCACGTCAGCCCGTCGCGTTCGACCGTCTCGAAGTCCGCGAGTCGGGAGCGCAGTACCTCGGACTTGAGGTCCGCGAGTTCGGACTCCAGTTCTTCGCGCGCGGCCGCGACTGCGGCGGCTGACTCTCCGAGGCCGTCGAGGTTCGTCCCGAGCGCTCGGGCGGCCTCGTAGGCGGACCCGCGGACCGCGGCGCGGCGGTCGACGGCCGACGGCCCGACCGCGAACTCGACGCGGGTGAGACCCTCGCCGGGGTTCGACCGGCCGAGCACCTCGACCGGCCCGATTTCGACGGTGTTCGAGACGTGCGTGCCGCCGCAGGCCGCCCAGTCCCAGCCGTCGATGGAGACGACTCGGACGGTTTCGGACTCGGAGAAGACGCCTTCCTCGGTCTTGACGTTGAACGCGATTTCCTCGCGGTCGCGGGCCTCCGCGACGGGAATCTCCTCCCACGACACCTCGCGGCTGTCCCACACCGCCCGGTTGACGAGGCGCTCCAGTTCGACGAGCGCGTCGTCGTCGACCTCGGTCGAGGTCTCGAAGTCGACGCGGACCTTCTCCGCGGAGATGTCGAAGCCGCCGTAGCCGAGGTCGTCGAAGATGCGGCGACCCGCGCCGTAGAGAACGTGACTCGCGGTGTGCGCCCGCATGCAGTACGTCCGGAAGTCGTCGTCGACGACGCCCGTCACCTCGTCGCCAGCGGCGAAGTCGGGGTCGGCCGCGAGGTCGTGGACGACCGCGCCGTCGGCGTTCGTGCGGACGTGTTCGACGTCGACGCCGCCGAGAACGCCCCGGTCGGCGGGCTGGCCGCCGCCTTCTGGATAGAAGTACGTCTCGTCGAGGACGACCGACCGACCGTCGACGCGCGTCACCGTCGCGTCGAACGCCCGGACCGTCGGGGAGTCGGGTGCGAGTGAGTCGGACATATGCGCGTCGAGACGCCCGACCGAGAAAAATCGTGCTACTCGTCGACGAGGGTCACGCCGAGGCGCTCTTCGAGGGCGCGGATGGCCGACCCCCCGACGTTCGCCCGCGTGGCGCGGCCCTGCTCGATGGCGAGCAGTTGCTTCTCGTCGAGGTCGAGTTCGTCCGCGAGTTCAGCGAGCTGGAGCCCGGCGTCCTGCCGGGCGGACTCGACGACGCCGCCGTAGCCGGAGACGAGGTAGGGAAGCCGGTCTTTCTCGTAGTTCGTCCCTTTTTCCTCCCAGTGTTTGGAGTCGCCCTTCGCGCTGTCGTACAGCTTGGCGGTGCGCTGGGCGGCGCGCTTCTTGCGGTTCCCCGATGAGCTGTCCCGGGAGGCGTCGCTCGACCCGCTTTTTCGGTCCGCGTGGCGGTTCTCGCCGTGCGGCGCGCAGTCCGGACAGACCAACAGGTCCGCGCCGGCCACGTTCGCACGCCGGAGCTTCGCGGTGCTTCGGCCGCAGAGTTCGCAACTGTCGCCGTCGCCGCCGCCACCGCCCCGGTTCGTCGAGTACTTGGCCATGCCGCGTGTTACTCGTTCGACCCTTTTAAACTCGCGGCACGGGGATGCGGCCGAGACCGAGGTCGACGGTTGCACGGCCACTGGCCGGTGAACACCGAAAAAACCCGGAGAAGGATGCCTCTCGGGGTGTAGTTTCGTGGAAGGATTGTGCGTGGGTGATGTCCGTGTAGGGACGTCACCTGCATCATTCGGCGGCTACGCCGCCTCATTGCGGACTGTGAGTCCGCACATGCGATGCGTGGGACCGGATTTGAACCGGCGGACCTCTACAGGACAGCGCCCTCAACGCTGCGCCGTTGGCCTGGCTTGGCTACCCACGCTCGCTGTGTCTTACTGCACTCTCCGTTACCCCGCGGTAATTTAAATGACTTTCCTTTCGACTCGGCAATGTCGGGCGTTTGCAGGCGTCGTACCGCGGTCGGGCGACCGAACGATTTTGGCCTCGCGGCCCCGGAGTACGCCCATGGAGTTCCGAGCACGCGACCACGTCCGCGGACTGACCGCTCTCCTCTCGGTACTGTCGCTCGCGCTCGTCTTCGGCGCGGCGCTCGGCGCGATTCCCCGCGCCGCGATTCCGACCGCGCCGGCGGCCGCGCTGAACGCGATTCCGCACGTCAACGCGGTCATCAGCACCGTCGCCATCGTCACCATCCTCGCCGGCGTCCGGTTCGTCCGCCGCGGCGACATCGAGCGCCACCGGCGCATGATGCTCGCCTCGTTCCTCCTGTTTGCGACGTTCCTCGTCCTCTATCTCTACAAGGTCGTCGTTCAGGGGACCGCCGAGTTCCCCGGCCCCGACGCGGTCTATCAGTTCGTCTACCTCCCGACGCTGGCGATTCACATCCTTCTGGCTATCGTCTGCGTCCCCGTCGTCTACTACGTCCTGCTGTTGGCACTGACGCGACCGATAACCGAAGTCTTCGGAACCGAACACGCTCGGTTCGGCCGCGTCGCGGCCTCGCTGTGGCTCGTCTCGTTCGTCCTCGGAAACGTCGTCTACGTCCTCCTCTACGTCATCTACTGAGGAGGGACGGCGAGCGCCGTCGCTCGGGCGTTCCAAGGGAGTACCCGTCCGACGCCCGCGGCGGAGCGCGCGGCCCGAGGGCCGTTAGTTCGGACGGGCGGTAGTACGTGGTGCGACCGGCAGGTCACAGAGACGGGGCGTGCGAGCCCTCCCGCGGCGTCCGCCCCGTCGATTCGCACTCCGTACTCCGCTCGCAACCCGGTTCTCGGCGAGTCGGAGTACGGTCCGAACGACGGGCGCGAGAGAAAAGAAAGGCCGCGTTGACTATGCTATCGCGGCTCTCGGTGACTGTCTTCTGTGTCGAGAGGTCGGCGGGTCGGACGGGTCGGCAGGTCGGACGGGCGTCGGTGAGACTCAGTCGCTCAGCGGCGCTTCGGCGCCGACGACGGGGCGACTCACGTCGCGGTCGGTTTCCTCGCCGTCGATGTCGTAGGGGTACTCGCCGGTGACACAGCCGAGACAGAGGTCGCTTTGGGACTTTTCGAGCACTTCGGCCACGGAGTCGATAGAGAGGTAGCCGAGGCTGTCGGCGTCGATGGTGTCGCGGACCTCCTCGACTGACTTGTCCGAGGCGATGAGCTCCTCGCGGGTGGCCATGTTGATGCCCATGTAACAGGGCGCGACGATGGGCGGCGCGCCGATGCGCATGTGGACCTCGGTCGCGCCGGCGTCGTACAAGAGTTGCACGAGCTGATTCGAGGTCGTCCCGCGGACGATGCTGTCGTCGATGAGCGTGACGGACTTCCCCTCGACGGTGCTCTTGATGGGGTTGAGCTTCAGGCGCACGGCGCGCTCGCGCTCGTCTTGGGTCGGCATGATGAACGTCCGGCCGACGTAGCGGTTCTTCATCAACCCCTCAGCGAACTCGACGGTCGCGTCGTCTTCCTGTGCGGCCTCGGCGTAGCCGGAGGCGAACGCGCGGCCCGAGTCGGGGACGGGCATGACCACGTCGGTGTCGACGCCGTTTTCGTCCCAGAGCTTCCGACCGAGTCCCCGGCGGGCCTCGTAGACGAGCGTGTCGTTCATCACGGAGTCCGGGCGGGCGAAGTAGATGTGCTCGAAAAAGCAGTGGGCCGTGTTGTCGCGTTCGACCAGTTGATACGAGTCGAAGCCGGAGCCGTCGGGTTCGAGGACGACGAGTTCGCCCGGCTTCACGTCGCGGACGAGTTCGCCGTCGAGCGTGTCGATGGCGGCCGACTCGGAGGCGAGCACGTAGCCGTCGTCGACTTTCCCGATGCAGAGCGGCCGATTCCCCTCGGGGTCGCGCACGCCGAGGACCGTCTCGTCGTGCATGATGGTGAGCGCGTACGAGCCGTGGATGCGCTCCATCGTTCGCTTGACGGCGCGGACGAGGTCCTCCTCGAGGAGGTTGCGCGCGAGGTCGTGGGCGATGACCTCGGTGTCGCCCGTGGAGGTGAAGGCGTGGCCGAAGTTCTCCAGTTCGTCGCGGAGTTCGTCGGCGTTGACGAGGTTGCCGTTGTGCGCGAGACCGAGCGAGCCCGACTTGAACGAGACGGCGAACGGCTGGGCGCACGACTTCGACACGTCGCCCGCGGTTGGGTAGCGGACGTGGCCGATGCCGGCTTCGCCCTTCAGGCCGTCGAGGTCGTCGGCACCGAACGCGTCGCCGACGAGACCCATCTGGACGTGACTGTGCTGTTGGAACCCGTCGTGGGTGACGATGCCTGCGGACTCTTGGCCCCGGTGCTGGAGGGCGTACAGCGAGTAGTAGAGGGGCCGTGCGGCGTCTCGACCGCCGAGTGCGACGCCGACGACACCGCACTTCTCGGTCGGTCCGCCGATGTGGTGGTGGGAGTCGTCCCGCCCAGTTACCATGGAAGATGATAGAGAGTCGAGGGGGTAAAAAACCCGTCCTTATGCAGTAACGACGGGGTCCCCAACCGATAAATATCCACGTTAGTGCATATGTTTACGGAGCGGGGCGGCGACTACGAGCCGGCGCGTAACCCGACGAGAACGGAAGCGACGCACCCGGGGCTGGTCTCGTCGGCCGCGGCGACAGCGTCGGCTCGGGGCGGTAGCGGTTGTCTGGAAAGTGGTGAGAACTGCACGCAGGTCGGGGGTGGGACGCCGTACTCGGTGCTAGCGAGTGTCACGGGGTCGAAGACGAACCGGGAGTCAGGAACGCGGGTTCGTTCTCGCCGCAGACGGCGAGAGAGAAGACAGAGACGGTCGGAGACCGTCGAGAGTCGTTAGTTGTCGCCGGACTTCGACTGCCAGGCGTAGCTCCGACGCTTCTTCGACTTACCGAAGCCGCAAGACGAGCAGACCTTCTTCTTCACGTGGTAGGACTTCTCGCCGCAGCGACGGCACTTGACGTGCGTCGTCTTGTTCTTCTTTCCTTGGCTGGGGGTTCCTGCACCCGTCATGCTTTGATGGTGACGACGTTATCGCCGCGTATAATGGTTGTGTCTTGGACTTGCTCGAGTTCGATATCCCCGGGCACGGTGTCTTCGTCCAGCGCTTCTTCGAGTACGACGTTCATGTGCTGGTCGTAACCAGCGAGGACGCCGAAGTACGCGTTTCCGTCCTTGAGGAGAACCGTCACCGGCTCGTCGAGTGACGCTTCGAGGACGTCGAGAGGTCGGCCGCTCATGCATCAAATCCGTCTCGTAGTTATCTTAAATGTGCCGGACCGACAGTGCGAGATGGCCGTCGAATCCGACCGTCCGGGTCGAAATCGTCGTCGGGCGAGGGAATCCTCGTCTCACGTGAGATGTTCTCTCACGACCCCGGGCGTGCGGGCGCGATGAACCCACGTAGTTTTTAGTACCCCCGCGAGTAGAACTCAGTACCAGAAACCCGCGGGTAAGTGCGGGCGCGCCCAAATCGACCGGTTCGGGCCGTCTCGTACGCGGGGTCATTCGACCGACGAGCTGCAAGACGCCGGGGCCGGTGGCCCCCAGACACCCGTCTTTCCGTGAGCACCTTCGCCACATCGTGGCTTTCGATGCTCGGAATATCGAGACACACAAACCATGGAAATCGAAATCGCAACCATAGGCGGATACGAAGAAGTCGGCCGTCAGATGACGGCCGTCCGTGCCGGAGACGACGTCGTCGTCTTCGACATGGGTCTCAACCTGTCGCAGGTCCTCATCCACGACAACGTCGAGACCGAAAAGATGCACAGCCTCGACCTCATCGACATGGGCGCTATCCCGGACGACCGGGTCATGAGCGACCTCGAAGGAGACGTGCAGGCCATCGTCCCCACGCACGGCCACCTCGACCACATCGGGGCCATCTCCAAGCTCGCCCACCGCTACGACGCCCCCGTCGTCGCCACGCCCTTCACCATCGAACTGGTGAAACAGCAGATCGAAGGCGAGAACAAGTTCAACGTCAACAACGACCTCGTCAAGATGGAAGCCGGGTCGACGATGTCCATCGGCGACTCCGGACAGGTCGAACTCGAATTCGTCCACGTCACCCACTCCATCATCGACGCCATCAACCCGGTCATCCACACGCCCGAGGGCGCAATCGTCTACGGCCTCGACAAGCGCATGGACCACTCGCCGGTCCTCGAAGACCCCATCGACATGAAGCGCTTCCGCGAAATCGGCCGCGAGGGCAACGGCGTGCTCGCGTACATCGAAGACTGTACGAACGCCGGCCGGAAGGGCCGCACGCCCTCCGAGTCCGTCGCGCGCCGCCACCTCAAAGACGTGATGACCTCCGTCGAGGACTACGACGGCGGCATCGTCGCGACGACGTTCTCGTCGCACATCTCCCGGGTCTCCTCGCTCGTCGAGTTCGCCAAGGATATCGGCCGCCAGCCGGTCCTCCTCGGCCGCTCGATGGAGAAGTACTCCGGCACGGCCGAGCGCCTCGGCTTCGTCGACCTCCCCGACGACCTCGGGATGTACGGCCACCGCAAGTCCGTCGACCGCACCTTCAAGCGAATCATGAAGGAGGGCAAGGAGAACTACCTGCCCATTGTCACGGGCCACCAGGGCGAGCCGCGCGCGATGCTCACCCGCATGGGCCGCGGCGAGACGCCGTACGAGATTGACGACGGCGACAAGGTCATCTTCTCGGCGCGGGTCATCCCGGAGCCGACGAACGAGGGCCAGCGCTACCAGTCCGAACGCCTCCTGCGCATGCAGGGCGCGCGCATCTACGACGAGATTCACGTCTCGGGCCACCTCCGAGAGGAGGGCCACTACGAGATGCTCCAGGCGCTCCAGCCCCAGCACGTCATCCCGGCTCACCAGAACCTGAAAGGCTTCGCTCCGTACGTGGACCTCGCGGAGAGTCAGGGCTACGCCCTCGGTCGCGACCTCCACGTCACGCGGAACGGCAACATGATTCAGCTGGTGGAGTGATGACTCCCGACGCGACGGAAAAGCGGGTGCTCGAGGCGATTCGCGAGCGGCGCGAACTCGTCAACGACGCGCTCGACGAGGACGTACCGATGGCCGAGCCCGAACGGCTCTACGAGGCCTCACGGTACCTCCTGAAAGCCGGCGGCAAACGCCTCCGGCCGACCGTCTCCCTCCTGACCGCGGAGTCCCTCGCGGACGTCGAACCGATGTCGGAGGACTACCGGGCGTTCCCGACGCTCGCGGGCGACCCCATCGACGTGATGGTCGCGGCCGTGAGCATCGAGGTCATCCAGTCGTTCACGCTCATCCACGACGACATCATGGACGACGACGACCTCCGTCGCGGCGTCCCGGCGGTCCACAAGGAGTACGACAACTCGACCGCCATCCTCGCCGGCGACACGCTGTACGCCAAGGCGTTCGAACTCCTGACGAAGACGGGCGCGGACCCCGCCGACGGCCTCGAAGCCGTCCGCCGGCTCGCGACCACCTGCACGCAGATTTGCGAGGGGCAGGCGCTCGACATCGAGTTCGAGCGCCGCACCGAGGTGCTCCCCGACGAGTACCTCCAGATGGTCGAACTGAAGACGGCGGTGCTCTACGGGACCGCGGCCGCCGTTCCGGCGGTCGTCATGGGCGCCGACGACGAGGTCGTCGAGGCGCTCTACCAGTACGGCATCGCGTCCGGCAGCGCGTTCCAGATTCAAGACGACGTGCTCGACCTGACCGTGCCGTCCGACCAGCTCGGCAAACAGCGCGGCTCGGACCTCGTGGAGAACAAAGAGACCATCATCTCGCTTCACGCGCGCCAGCAGGGCATCGACGTGGACGACCTCGTCGACGCCGAGACGGCCGAGGAACTCACCGAAGACGCCGTCGAGGCCGCCGTCGCCGAACTGAACGAGGCGGGCAGCATCGACTACGCCCGCGAGATGGCCGAAGACCTCACCGAACAGGCCAAATCGCGGCTCGACGTCCTCCCGGACAACGAGGCCCGCGACCTGCTGTGCGACATCGCGGACTACCTCATCACCCGCGGCTACTGAGCGCGCGGCGCACCCCGAGCCCACAGCGAACCGCTGTCGTGCGGGCTTTTCTTTCGACCGTCCGCCACCGAGCCCCGCCGCAACTCATATCTGCTCTGAAATGCTAACATGTACCGTACCCCTGCCCGCGCGAGGACCCTTCCCCGCAATCCGGGCCTGTTTTTAGGCGCGCCGCGGAAGCGAACGGTAATGGACGACGAGCTTCGAGAGCGCATCGAGCGAGAGGCCGAGAAGCACGCGCTTCTCAACGCGGTGAAACACGACAGCGACGCCGACGTGGGCGCGATTATGGGCCCGCTGATGGGCGAAAACCCCGACTTCCGACAGCACGGCGGCGAGATTCCGGGCCTCATCGGCCCCGTCGTCGCCGAGGTCAACCGGCTGTCGGCGGGCGAAAAGCGCGAGCGACTCGAAGACCTCGCGCCCGAGGAACTCGCTGAGATGGAAGCCGAAGAAGAGGCGGACGACTCGCTGCTCCCCGACCTTCCGAACGTCGAGGCGTACGACGAGGTCCGCATGCGCGCCGCGCCGAACCCCAACGGCCCGTGGCACCTCGGCCACGCCCGCATGCCCGCGGTCATCGGGACGTACAAGGAGATGTACGACGGCTCGTTTATCGTTCGGTTCGACGACACCGACCCGGAGACGAAGCGACCGGACCTGACGGCGTACGACGCCATCCTCGACGACATCGACTACCTCGGGTTCGAGCCCGACGACGTGATTCGCGCCTCCGACCGGGTGGAGACGTACTACGACCACGCCCGCGAACTCATCGAGATGGGCGGCGCGTACACCTGCTCGTGTTCGGGCGAGGAGTTCTCGAACCTGAAGAACGACGGGAAGCCCTGTCCGCACCGCGACAAGGACCCCGAGACGACCCGCGAGGAGTTCGAGGACATGGTCGCAGGCGAGTACAGTTCGGGCGAGATGGTTCTCCGCGTCAAGACCGACATCGAGCACAAGAACCCCGCGCTGCGCGACTGGGTCGCCTTCCGCATGATAGACACGCCGCACCCCCGCGAGGAGGCGGCCGACTACCGCGCGTGGCCGATGCTCGACTTCCAGTCCGGCGTCGACGACCACCTCACGGGCGTCACCCACATCATCCGCGGCATCGACCTCCAGGACTCCGCGAAGCGCCAGCAGTTCGTCTACGACTACTTCGGCTGGGACTACCCCGAGGTCGTCCACTGGGGCCACGTGCAGGTCGACGCCTACGACGTGAAGATGTCCACGTCGAGCATCAAGGAACGCATCGACGCGGGCGAGGTCGAGGGCTGGGACGACCCGCGCGTGCCGACCATCAAGAGCCTCCGCCGCCGCGGCATCCGCGGGCAGGCCATCGTGGACGCGATGGTCGGCCTCGGCACCTCCACCTCGAACGTCGACCTCTCGATGTCGACCGTCTACGCGAACAACCGCGACCTCGTCGACGACGACACGGACCGCTACTTCCTCGTCCGCGAGGGGGAAGCGTTCGCCGTCGAGGGCGGCCCCGACAGCGCCCACCCGCCGCTCCACCCGAGTTTCGAGGAGCGCGGCACCCGCGACATCCCCGTCGGCGACAGCGTCCTCCTCGAATCGGGCGACGTGCCCGCCGAGGGCGAGCGCGTCTGGCTGAAGGGCTTCGGCGCGGTCCGCCGCGAGGGCGACTCGCTCGTCGCCACCGGCGACGCCCTCGACGTGGTCCGCGAGGGCGACGTAGACGTGATTCACTGGGCACCGACCGACGGCGTCCCGGTCCGCATGCGCACCATGGACGGCGACGTGACGGGCGTCGCTGAACCCGATTTCGGTGACGTGCCCGAGGACGCACTCGTCCAGTTCGAGCGCGTCGGCTTCGTCCGCGTGGACGACCGCGGCGACGACGAGACGGTCGTCTACTTCGCGCACAAGTAGGTCGAGCGACGGACAGTCGCTTTCGACACGAACACTCGTTTTACCCACCCCCGCCTAAGGAGCCGTATGACCCTCCTCGACCTCACCCGCCGCGTCGAAACAGGGATGCCGACGTACCCCGGCGACCCGCCGGTCGCAGTCGAGTCGCACGCCGACTTCGAGACCGACGGCTATCGCGTCTCGCGGCTCGAACTCGGAACCCACGCGGGCACGCACGTCGATGCCCCCGCGCACACCGAGCCGGACGGCGCGACGCTCGACGACTTCCCGGCCGACGACCTCCGGTTCACCGCTCGCGCAATCGACTGTCGAGGCGCGGGACCCCGCGGTCGAATCGGCCCGGACGCGATTCCCGAACGCCTCGAACCGCGCGTGGATTTTCTCGTGTTCCGAACCGGCTGGGAAGACGAGTGGGGGACCGAACGCATGGCCGACCACCCGGCACTCGCGCCCGAGACGGCGCGCGCCTGCGCGGACCGCGGGCTCTCGGTCGGTATCGACGCGCTCAGTCCGGACCCGACCGGCGGCGACGGCGTGCCCGCCCACCACGCGATTCTCGGGGCGGGGCTCCTCGTCGTCGAGAACCTTTGCGGGTTGGACGCGCTCCCGACCGACCGGACGTTCGACCTGTACGTCATGCCGCTTCGGGTGGACGCCGACGGCGCGCCCGCGCGGGTCGTCGCCGACGCGGAGACGGGGCTGATTCGGCGGCGAGACGAGCGGTGAGTCGGCGGGAACGCGAAAACCGGCCTGCGCTCAGAGCACCACGGTCAGGACGAACCCGACGAGCATCGAGAACGTCAACAGCGCCTGCACCGCCGCGGTGGCGAGGACGCCGACGGTGGCGACGAGGGCGCGCCGACCGCTCTCTTCCGCGTCCTGATGGTCGACGTATTCGAGGGCGAAGACGGTGCCAGCGACGCCGACGAAGATGCCGAGCGGGCCGATGAGGAACATGAGCAGGAAGCCGACGACGCCGGCGACAATCGAGGTTCGGGTCGACGCGCCGCCGAACCGCGCGGCGACCATCCCGCCGGCGTAGTCGGTGACGAGCGCGACGAGGCCGACGAGAGTGAGCCCGACGAACGCGATGGGACCGGGCTCCGAGAAGCCGGTCGACACCCAGTAGACGACCACGCCGACTACGGACAGGAGCGCACCGGGAAGCAGCGGGAGTACGCTCCCGACGACGCCGAGGACCAAGAGGGCGAGCGCGACCCAGAGGAACACGTCCATACCGGGGTGGTTCGGGCCGGGGGCTATTCACCCCACCGAGTGGGCGCGTGGCGGCCCCGACGCGGCCGCGGCGGGGGTCGAGGTACCGACTCATGCGACGAGTCGCCCGCTTTCTGCCCGTTCGGGGGATAGTTTATTGCCTCTACCGGAATATGTCACTAAGAGTCATGGCTATCGACCCGCAGTTCGAGGCAAACAGGGAGAAGGTCGGCGAGGAAAACGGCGTGGCCGTCTGGGGACCGGTCGACCCGCCGGAGAAACACGGCATCCACGGCACGCACGTCGCGGTGGACTTCGACATCTGTCTCGCCGACGGGGCGTGTCTGGAGGACTGCCCCGTGGACGTGTTCACGTGGGTCGACACGCCGGGGCACCCGGAGTCCGACATCAAGGCCGAACCGACCCACGAAGACCAGTGCATCGACTGCATGCTCTGTGTCGACGTCTGCCCGGTCGACGCCATCGACGTCGACCCCGGGCGAGCGGGACGCATCTGAGGGAAGAAACCCCGATTTTTTGCGGGTAGCCCCGCCGAGAACGACGCCGCTGAGCGGCACAGACGTTCCAATCACCTAGCACAAAAGATTATTATGAATATGAGCTAGCACTAACTGGAGAGTGTTCTCAATGCACATGGTGGTACTTACCAAAGGCGTGCCCGACTTCCGGGAGGGCCAGGTATCGTTCGACGAGGACGGGCATCTCGAACGGGGGAAGACGCCCACAGTGATGAATCCGAACGACCGCTTCGCGCTGGAGGCGGCGCTCCAGACGCGGGTTCGACACGGCGGGCGAGTGAGCGTGATGAGCATGGGGCCGCCGGGGTACAAGGAGGTGTTACAGGAGGCGATGGAGACGGTGTACGCCGACGACCTCCACCTCGTCTCGGACCGCGAGATGGCGGCCGCCGACACGTGGGCGACGGCCATCACGCTCAGCGCGGGCATCGAGACGCTCGGCGAACCGGACGTGGTGTTCGCCGGGTTCAAGACCGCGGACGGGGAGACGGGCCACACCGGCCCGCAGACGAACTGGTGTCTCGACATGCCGCTCGTCACGCACGTCATCTCCCTCGACATCGACGAGGAGGCGGGGACCCTGCGCGCCAAGCGACTGGTCGAAGGCGACATCGAAGAGATAGAGACCGTGGAGACGGAGCTTCCGGCGTTCGTCGTCGCGGACCCCGAGTTCGAGCCGTCGTATCGAACGGCGGGCGAGCGCCTGACGCTGAAGGACCTCCGCGAGGAGACCCGAGCGCGCGCCGAGAACTACGAGGCGCACCTGACGGTGCGGGACCACGCCGACATCAACGTCGACCCGGACTACATCGGTCTCGACGGCTCGCCGACCATCGTCTCGTCGGTCGACCCGATTCCGAAGGCCCCGGCGGAGCGGGAGGCGACGATGGTCGACCCCGACGACGCGGGAGCCATGCAGGACGTGCTGACCGCGATGCAGTCGGCGGTGGGCGACGGCGACGGGGACGCCGCGGCCACGGGGGGTGACTGAGCGTGACCGACTTCGACCCCGGCGACTACGAGATTTCGGAGCTCGGTCCGGCTATCAAAGACATCGACGACCTCGGCGAGTTAGAGGAGATTCTGCAGGCCGAACACCGCGGGCAGAACCGCGCGCCGGCCGTTGCGCTCATCGAGAGCCGCATCGAGAAGTTCTCCGAGGACGAGGAGCCGGCCGACGCCGACGGGCTGGACCTCGCGTCGATGAGCACCGCGGAGGTCGGAAACGCCCTCCAGAGCGTCGAAGAGGTCTCGGAGCTCGAATCGCTCCTCGAACGCGAGGAGGCGGGCGAGAACCGCGACCCGGTGAAGCGACTCATCAGAAACCGCATCGACTCCGTGAAGGGAAGCGACGAGGAGGACACGGAAGTCGAGGTGGACGACCGGACACCCGAGGAGCGCCACCCGGACCTCGACCACCCGACCCGCGACAAGCGTCACGTCCGGTCGCTCCACGGGGGAACCTACCGCGACATGTGGGTCTACTGCGAGACGCAGGCGGGCGAACTCGTGGACGTGTCCAAGGAGATGCTCGGGAAGGCCCGCGAACTGATGGACACCTAC
Organism: Haloferax sp. Atlit-109R; assembly: GCF_003665865.1. Taxonomy (NCBI): domain Archaea; kingdom Methanobacteriati; phylum Methanobacteriota; class Halobacteria; order Halobacteriales; family Haloferacaceae; genus Haloferax; species Haloferax sp. Atlit-109R. The sequence continues at coordinate 164,304 of NZ_QPLO01000002.1, read as the reverse complement.
AACGACGACTACACGACCGACGAGCGGGTCGTCGCGGTGCTCATCGGCGCCGACGTGTCGAAGCACGTCGAGGACGTCATCGCCTACGGCGCGGACGTGGTCGTCGTCCGCGAGGACGCCAGACTCGAACGCTTCCAGCACAAGCCGTACACCGAGATATTCTGCGACATGGGCCGCGCGGGAGCCACCCACCAGAACTTCGAGGTCACGGACGGCCGCGACGAACCGTGGCGCGACTACGACAAGCCGCGGTACGTGCTGTTCCCGGCGACGAACAACGGCCGGGACCTCTCGGCGCTCGTGCAGGCCGAACTCGACTCCGGCCTCGCCAGCGACTGCTCGGGGCTCTACATCACAGAGGAGGTCATCTCGAACCCGGTCAAGACCGGCGTCGCCGGCGAGAAAAAGGAGTTCCAGCGCGTCCTGCACATGAAGCGCCCGGACTTCTCCGGCTTCGAGTACTCGACCATCCTCTGTATCGACAACCCGACGCGGGAGTTCCACCCGCAGGGCGCGTCGGTCATCCCGGGGAGTTTCGACCTGCCCGAACCCGACGCCGAGCGCGAGGGCCTCGTCGTCGAACACGACGCCCCGCTCGACGACGACTGGTTCCGCGTCACCGTCACCGACTACGACCGACTGGACGAGGGTATCGACCTGACCGGCCACGAGGTCATCGTCGCGGTCGGCCGCGGCATCGGTGACGACCCGACGAAGGGCATCGAACTCGCCTTGGACCTCGTCGACCAGTTCGAGGACGCCGAGGTGGGCGTCACCCGCGGCATCGTCACGGGGTCGTTCAACTTCGACGGCCACGTCGAGCAGTACACCCACGAGGACAGACAGATAGGCGAGACGGGGCAGGTCGTCGCGCCGAAACTCTACATCGCGGCGGGTATCTCCGGCGCGGTTCAGCACAAGGTTGGCATGGACGAGTCGGACACCATCGTCGCCGTCAACACCGACCCCGACGCCCGCATCCGCGACTTCTCGGACTACTTCATCGAGGGCGACCTGTTCGAGGTGTTGCCGAGGCTGACGACGGCGCTCAAGGAGGGCCGGTTCGAGGCGGCGGTGGCGAGCGACGGGGGGTGCGCGGCATCGACGCCGCCGACCGGAACGCCCGACGATGGCGCTGGCGCTGGCGCGGCCGCGGACGACCGGGGTGAGTCGCGATGAGCGACTACGAACACTACGAGGCGCTCGTCGTCGGGGCGGGTCCCGGCGGCGCGGCGGCGGCCGCGACGTTCGCCAACTACGGCATCGAGACGCTCGTCCTCGAACGCGGCGTCGAGGCCGGGTCGAAGAACGTCTCGGGCGGGCTCATCTACGCCGAGGAGTCCGCGCCGTACACCATCGACGACCTCTTTCCGGGGTTCCGCGAGGCGGCCGCCGAGCGGCCCATCACGAAGTACCGCATCCACAACATCGCCGGCGACAAGGTGGAGTCGTTCGACCTCACGGACCTCCACGAACACGACACCGAGTGGTCCGACTCGGTCCTCCGGCGGAAGATGGACTCGTGGCTCGAAGCCCGTGTCCACGAGCGGACCCGCGAGACCGGCGGCGGCCTCCTGACGGGCGTCCACGTCAACGGCCTGCTCCGCGAGGAGGGCCGCATCGTCGGCGTCACGCTGGACGAACTCGACCCGATAACCGCCGATATCATCGTCGCGGCCGACGGGGTGAACTCCGAACTCGCCCGCGACGCGGGCCTGATGGACTGGGACGAGCCAGACGAGTGGTTCCAAGGCGTCAAGGCCGTCGTCGACATGCCGGAAGCCGCCATCGCCGACCGGTTCGACGTGGCCGAAGACGAGGGCGCGGCGCACCTGTTCTCGGGCGACCTGTTCGAGGGCGTCCGCGGCGGCGGCTTCCTCTACACGAACCGCGACACGCTGTCGCTCGGGACGGTGTTCCACCTCGACAGCCTCGTCGCGGAACGGGCCGAACCGCACGAGCTACTGGACGGGCTCTTGACCCATCCGTTGCTCGCGCAGTGGCTCGGTGACGACTACACCGAACTGGAGTACAGCGCGAAGCTCGTGCCCGACTCCAAGAAGGTCGCCCTGCGCGAACCGCACTTCGGCCGCCTGCTCCTCGTCGGCGACGCCGCCGGCCAGATGCAGGCGCAGGGGCCCATCATCAAGGGCATGAACCACGCCGTCACCGCCGGGGCGCTCGCGGCGGAGTCGTACGCGCAGGCCAAGTCGCGCAACGAACCGGAGAAGGCGGGGACGCGATACGCCCGCAAACTCCGGAGCGAGGGCGTGATGAAGAAGCTCCGGCCCCGCGGCTACGAACTGCTCCGCGGCGTCGCCGAGGACGACGGCGTGACCGACGTGGTCGACACCGTGCTCACCTCGGCGGTCGGACGCGCCGGCATCAGGGCGCTCTCGGGGCGGCTCGAACGCCTCTACAACGTCCCGACGCTGTCGGCTTTGATGCCGGACACGCGGACGCCCTACGTCACGCTCCCGACGGTCATCGCCGAGGAGTTGGGGACGCGGGTGCGCGAGACGAGTTCGGTGACGCCGCCGGACCTCGAAGCCCGCATCGGCGGGCTGACCTACGACACCGACATCGGCAACCCGCACATCACGCTTCGCGACGAGTCCTACGAGGCGAGCGGGGCCGCGGTGGCGGCCTGTCCGGTCTCGGCGGTCGATTTCGGCGGCGGCTGTTACCGCGAGGAGGTCGTCCGCACCAACGGCTCCGAGGAGCGCGTCGTCAGCCTCGACACCCAACCCTGCGTCGAGTGCGGCACCTGCGCCGTCGTCGCCGACACCGACTGGAGCCACCCGCGCGGCGACAAGGGCGTCGAGTTCAAGTGGGGATGACCGAGGTGAGCCCATGAGTCGCGACGTGACCCAATCGGAGTCCCGCCCCGTCGCTGACGGCCGCGGGGCCGCGGAGCGCCACCCCGAAGACGTTCGGTTCGGGGAGCGCGCCAGAGCCCTCGCCGCCGAGGCCCGAGAGGCCCGGGAGTCGTTCGAGCCGCCGCCGTCGTCGGCCGCGGACCGGCGCGCGCTCGAATGTGCCCGCGACGGCGTCGGCCCGGCGGTGTCGCTCTACGTCAGCGCGCGGACGGGCGACCGGCAGGTCTCGTTTACCGGCGAGGAGTTCGAACTGCTCCACCGGGCGATGAACGACTGGCTGGCCATGTACGCCCGGTGCTACGGCGTCGACCTCGACGCGGACTTCACGGTCCGCGAGGCCGCCGAAGTCCTGCTCCGGACCCACGACGTGGTCGACACCGCCCAACTGCTGACCTGCGTCCCCGAGCGGCGCTGAGGGGGCCCACAGCTCCCCCACCCTACCCGTTGGCGGGGCCGACTGTCGTCGGGTCCGGCACGAACAACAATTATAAATCATGGGTGTGATTGTGTACCATGGAAGTAACTGACAGTCTCAACTTCGGACACAAAGACCGCAAAGACATCTACGAGTACATCGAGCGTCACGGGACCGTCCGCGAGGACGAGGTACGGCGGGCGCTCAACTTCGAGCCGGCGGCGCTGGGGGCGCACCTGACCGTCCTGCGACGCGACGGCTACATCCGAAAGGTGGGCAACCACGTCGAGGTGGCCTACGCGCCCGGCGAGGCGGAGACGGTCGAACTCGGTGACCTCGACGTGACGATTCGGATGGCCCAGAACGTCGACTTAGAGAGCCTCGTCAACGCCATTCACGAGGTCGCGGACGAGGGCCGGTACATCGAGGCCGAGACGGTCGCGGACCTGCTCGACCACGAGGAAGTCGTCCTCCGACACAACGAGGTCAGTTCCCGGATGGTGTTCGTCGCCACGGTCGGCGACGAACTCGCCGGCTGGGTCCACCTCGACCTGCCCGAGGCGGAGAAACTGAGCCACACCGCCGTCCTGACCGTCGGTACGCGACCGGAGTTCCGCGGCCACGGCATCGGGAGCAAACTCCTCGACCGCGGCGTCGACTGGGCGCGCGAGCGCGGCTTCGAGAAGCTCTACAACAGCGTCCCGGCGACCAACGAGGAGGCAATCGCGTTCCTCGAAGGCCACGGCTGGGAGACCGAAGCCGTCCGCGACGGCCACTACAAGATAGACGGCGACTACGTCGACGAAGTGATGATGGCCGTCTCGCTCCGGTGAGCGCAGATTCGCTCCGTCTCCGACCCTGATTTTCTGCGCGTCGTCGCGCTCGCCAGCGACGCGTCGGCTTCGCGGGTCCCGCCCACGACCGGTCGCGCGACCACCCGACCGGCTTACGACCAGTCGTCTTCGGCCCCGTCGAGGGGTTCAGCGACGACGCCGTCCTGCTGAACGAGCGCTCTCGCGTGAGCCGTACAGACGTTCCTGTCGGCGTCCCACGGCACGTAGAGCCTGACCGCCGCGACGTTCTCGCAGTCGGGTTCGCTGCACTCGGCCATACGGAGAGCGTCGGCTCCGACGACCATCGGTGTGTCGGCGGGCGAGCGACTGAGACGCGGCCGCTCCCCGGGCGGGTCTCACCGGAATCGCTCGCGTTCCTCGCGTGCCGCGTCGGTGCCGTACTCGTCCACGAGCGGTTCGTAGGCGTCGCCGAGCGCGCGCATCGCGCCCGCGGTCGAGTGGAAGTCGAGTTCGTCCGCGACGGCGTCCCACGGATGCGTCTGGAGGACCTTGCGGACCACCAGTCGCTCCTCTCGGGGGGTGAGCGACGCGCGTTCGGGGTTCGTGAGGTGCGCGAGTCCGAGACGGCGGAACGCGCCGGGCGCGGTCGTGTAGAGCCCCGGGCCGTAGGACGCGCCCACGACGACGCGCCACTCGTACTCGGAGAGGTCGGGCGAGAGGGAGCTATCGACGGCGGCGAGGGCGGCCCGCGCCACGTCGGCGTCGAGGTCCGAGAGGGCGTCTCCGAGCACGTCGCCGACGCGGCCGAGGAACCAGTTCGCGTGGCGGTCGCGGAGGTCGCGACCGGCGGACGACAGCGGGCGCATCATGAGCGCCGAGTACTCGCCGCTGGTGTCGTTTCTGGTGGTCGAGAGGTGGACCGTGCCGTAGCCGTTGTCGCGCCAAAACGAGAGGAGCTCGGGGGTCGCGCCGAAGCCGACGCCGAGGTAGTCCGCGTCGTCCGCGAACTCGTCGCGTAGCTCCGTGAGGAGCCGCGAGCCGAGGCCGGACGACCGGACCGCGTGGTGGGTGGCGATGCGCATCACGCGGTAGCCGACGGGGACGCCCGCGCCCTCGTCGCGGAGTTGGCTCGTGAACACGTCGGGGAGCATGTTCCCGCGGATGCGGCCGCCGTCGTACATCTGCCGGCGGGTGTCGGCGTCGAGGCCGCCCTCGCGGGCGAGGAGCGCGACCGAGACGACCCGGCCCTCGTGGGTGAGCGCCCGGAGCGTCAGGTTCGGGGCGTCGAGGAGGCGGGCGAGGTCGTCCGGTTCGGTCCGGTAGTGGGCGAGGACGAGCAGGCCGAACGCCTCGCGGAGCAGGTGTTCGTCAGCCAGTAGGTCGTCGGGCGAAAGCGCCCGGTAGGAGACGGTCTCAGGCGTCGCGTCCGCGACGAGTTGGTCGACCGGCGGGCGGGCGTCGAGGAGGAGCGCGCGGAACGTCCACGACTCGACGGGGTCGCCGGCGGCGTAGCGAATCGGGTCGTCGAGGCGCGCGTCGGTCACCTCGCGGTCCGCGTCGTCGAGACGGTCGCGGAAGCGGACGGCGAAGCCGCGGCCCGCGCCCTCGTAGCCGCGGACGGTCGTACAGAAGGCGACCGCGGGCGCGGCGAGGAACGATTCGAGGAGCCCGACGGGGAGGGCCGCGGCCTCGTCCACGACGAGCGCGTCGGCGTCGGCCGCCGCGTCGCCGGCCTCTGTCGGCGGGACGTAACGGACCCGCCCGCCGCGGTCGGCCGCGATGTCGAAGTCGTCCGCGCCGCCGCCGCGGAGCGCGCCGAGTTCGGAAAGAAGTCGCTCGGCGCGGGCGAACACCTCGGCGGCGTTCCGCTCGCCGGGCGCGGTCACGACCACGTCTTTGCCCTCGGCGGCGAGGCTCCCCGCGGCGAGGCCCGCCGCGCTCGACTTCCCGCGGCCGCGGTCGGCCTCAACGACGACGGCGGTCCCCGGTTCCGTCAGGGCTTCGAGCGCGGCGAGCGCCTCGGACTGGTCGGCGGTGAGGCAGTCCTCGTAGGCGCGCCGCGGGAATCGGCGGTCTTTCTCCGTCGGCACCCGCGGCGGGGCGGCGTCGAAGCTGATTCCCTGTCGGTACGCGCCGTCGCGTTCGACGGTCCCCGAATCGAGGTCGACGAGCGCGACGCCGGGGTGGTCCCGGAGCGTCGAGACGAGTCGGCCGCGGAAGCGACCGGTCACGTCCGCGACGGAAAAGGGCGGGACGGCCAGTCGCTCGTCGAACGAGTCGCGGCGAGTCGGCCAGTCGTCGAGCGAGGGGGTGAGCAAAACGAGCAGGCCGCCGCCGTCGACCGCGCCGGCGACGCGGCCGAGCGCGTTCGCCGAGAACTCCTCGTGGGCGTCGAGGACGACGAGCGTCCGGGTCGTCCCGAGGAGCGACGAGGCGCGCTTCGGCTCAACGCGGTGGAAGCGAAACCCCTCGCGGGCGGTGGCGAACGTCACCTCGTCGTCGGGCACGTCGGCCCCGCGGACCGCGTCGAAGGCGGCGTCGATGCCGGCGTCGCGGTCGCCGGCGAGGACGAGGAGGCGTCGCTGGTTCGTCGCCAGCGCCTCCTCGCGGCGGGCGGCGGCGAGCGCCTCGACATCGGGGTCGTCGCCGAGTTCGGTCATGGGATGGATACGTCGGCGCGGCTATTCACCTCCTTCGGTCGGCTGCGAGCGACCTCGTCCGTCGGTCGGTGAAGCGGCGGTTCCAGTCGGGCGTCACGCCCAGCACATGATGGGTCGAGTGACCAACCGACACGGATATTTCGACAGTCCCGTCGACGAGAAATCGGGCGATTCGCGGGTCGTGCGGACGCGTCGCACGGCGCTACGATTTTGAAAGCGCTTTTATGGGGGCCGGAGCAAAGGATGGTTACAGCCTGTCCGGGGTTGATGAACCTCCTCGCCGTAGGGATATCGTTGACCGGTCGCGACCGACCGACCGGTGTGATACCGGCGAGGGAGTCGAGCCCGCGAGCAGGATATAGGTGAACAACAATGGCTGTCTACGTAGACTTCGACGTACCGGCCGACCTCGCTGACAGCGCCGTCGAGGCGCTCGAGGTCGCCCGAGATACTGGTATCGTGAAGAAAGGAACCAACGAAACGACCAAGTCCATCGAGCGGGGCAACGCCCAGCTCGTCCTCATCGCGGAAGACGTTTCCCCCGAGGAAATCGTCATGCACCTGCCCGAACTCGCCGACGAGAAGGGCATTCCGTTCATCTTCGTCGAGACGCAGGACGACATCGGCCACGCCGCCGGCCTCGAAGTCGGCAGTGCCGCGGCCGCCATCGTCGACGCCGGCGACGCGTCCGACGATGTCGAGGACATCGCGACTAAGGTCGAGGACCTTCGATAACCGACCATGAGCGCGGACGAACAAGCCAGCGACTCGACGCCTGCCGAAGTCATCGAAGTCGTTGGAAAGACTGGGATGCACGGCGAGGCCATGCAGGTCAAGTGCCGCATCCGCGAAGGCTCCAACCAGGGCCGTATCATCACGCGAAACGTGCTGGGTCCCGTCCGCGAGGGCGACATCCTCCAGCTCCGCGAGACTCAGCGTGACGCCGACTCCATCGGAGGGCAGTAACAATGGTCGAAAAGCGCACGTGCGACTACAGCGGTGAGGAAATCGAGCCCGGCACGGGCACGATGTACGTCAAGACCGACGGCACCATCCTCCACTTCAAGGACTCGAAGGCCGAGAAGAACTACTTCCTCGGCCGCGAGGCCCGCGACCTCGAGTGGACGGAGGCCGGCCGCCGCGCGAGCGGCAAGGCGGAGGACAACTAGATGTCCGACGCAGAGCGCACCTTCGTGATGGTCAAGCCCGACGGCGTCCAGCGCGGCCTCATCGGAGACATCGTCTCCCGCTTCGAGGACCGCGGTCTCAAGATGGTCGCCGGCAAGTTCATGCAAATCGACGAGGAACTCGCCCACGACCACTACGGCGAGCACGAGGGCAAGCCCTTCTTCGAGGGTCTCGTCGACTTCATCACGTCCGGTCCCGTCTTCGCGATGGTCTGGGAAGGACAGGACGCGACGCGACAGGTCCGCCGCATGATGGGCGAGACGGACCCCGCAGAGTCCGCCCCCGGCACCATCCGCGGCGACTACGGTCTCGACCTCGGCCGGAACGTCATCCACGGCTCCGACCACGAGGACGAGGGCGCGAACGAGCGCGAAATCGCGCTCTTCTTCGACGAGGACGAACTCGTCGACTACGAGCGCGTCGACGAGACCTGGCTCTACGAGTAAGTCTCGTCTCGCGGTTCTCACGCTTTCTTCCGAGAGGAGCGACGGCCACGTCTCCCCTCTCGTCCGCGCTCCAGCCGTCGGACATCGCGTCGTCTGCGACGGGGTGTGCGGAATACTACCACCAGCCACGCGAGGCCGGACGAGGCCGACCCTCACCGCGGCCTGACCGTCCACCGCGCGGCGAACAACGGTTTTCTCGCCTCCCGGCGAACCGCGTGTCACACGGTCGAGATGGAACCCGTGGCCCTCGCGCTCGCGGCGGTGTTCGCCGTCCGCTGGGGCGCGACCGAACGCGGTGAAGGCCCGCGGCTCTGGGGTCGCGGGTCGTGACGGACGAAAAAGAACGAACGCGAACGCGGCGGCGGTCGCTCAGTCGGCCTGCGGGACGGGCGCGTCGAGGTCGATTTCGCCGGCGTCGAGTTCGGCTTCGACCTCGCGGGCGGCCTTGACCATGTTCTCCATCTTCTGGTAGGCGACCTCGCGGGGGAGGAGCTTCACGCCGCAGTCGGGCGAGACGGTGAGCTTCTCCGGCGGGACGACTTTCAGGCCCTGCTTGATGTTCTCTTTTATCTCCTCGACGCTCTCGACTTCGGCGGTGTGGACGTCCACGACGCCGAGCGCGAGGTCCGGCTCGAACTCGGGGTCGGTGAACACGTCAATCTGCTCGTAGCCGCCGTTGCAGAGCTCCACGTCGAACTCGTCGATGGGATAGTCGTTGAGTTCGGGGTAGATGCGCGAGTAGTCGCCGTAACAGACGTGGAGGCCGATGCGGACCTCGTCGGGGACGCCCGCGACGATGCGTTCGAGACACTCGCCGACGATGGCGTGGTCGTCCGGCGTCGTCGCCAGCGCGGGCTCGTCGATTTGGATGTAGGTCGCGCCCGCCTCGACGAGCTGTTCGATCTCCTCGTTGACGAGGTCGGCCAGCGCGTACGCGAGGTCCGCCTCGGAGTCGTAGTGCTCGTTGAACGACCAGCTCGCCAGCGTGTACGGGCCCGTGATGGGCACCTTGACGGGCTTGGCGGCCACGTCGCTCGTGAACTCGAACTCGTCGACCAGCCACGGCTCGTCGTACTCGACCTCGCCGACGACGGAGGGCTTGTCGAAGTAGTTGTGGCCCCACACCTTCACCGGGCCGTTGAACTCGTAGCCGGGGATGCGGTGGGCGAAGTACTCGACCATCTCCTCGCGGCGCATCTCGCCGTCGACGACGGTGTCGAGGCCGGAGCGCTCGTGTTCGCGGGTGATGACGCGACAGGCGTCGTCGTGAGCCTCGTGGAGGTGCTCTTGGGTGAACTTGGAGTCGGGGTCCTCCGCGAGGTCGTTGGCGCGGTTGAGCCACTTGGGCTTGGGGTAGGAGCCGACGACGGTGGTGAGCAGGAAGTGCTCGGTGTCGTGGGCTTCGGGGCGGAACTGCTCGCGGTTCTCGGCGTCGCGGCTCATGCTTCCACCTCCAGTTCGTCCTCGGTGGCGGCCGCGAGGGCGGCGAGTTTCTCCGTCGCGCGGTTCTCCGGCAGGTAGAACAGTTCGGTGTTGGAGGTCACGTAGGCGGTGTCGAACGTCTGGCTCTGGACGTTGTCGAGGGTCCACTCGACGCGCTCGCGGACCGTCTCGGGGTCTTCGACCAGCGTGTTCTGGCCGTCGACGAGGCCCAGGGCGATGTCGTCTTTCGTGCCGTACTCGTTGACGTTGTAGAGCGTCTGGTCGCGGTCGCCGGCGACGAAGTCGAAGCCGATGGCGTCCACGTCGGCGTCCATGAGGTGCGCGTAGACCTTCTCGTCGAGCGCACCCCAGTAGGTGTGGACGACCACGTCGGCGTCGGTCGCGTCGGAGACGGCCGAGATGGCCTCGGGAACGCGCTCGTCGACGTCCTCGCCCGGCGGCGAGAACACGAGCGAGGGTTCGAGGAGGAACAGCGTCTCGTGGTCGGGGAAGGCGTCGACCTCGCCCGCGAGGAACTCGCTCACGGCGTCGAGGAACTCCGCCTCGTCGCCGTAGTGCTCGTCGGTCGCGAGGTCCGAAAGCGAGTACGGGCCGGGGAGGACCGCCTGCAGCGACTCGTCGCCGCCGAGGAGGTCGGCGGTGGCGTCGAGTTCGGCCGCGACGTCGCCGGAGAAGGTGAGTTCGCCGCTGACCTGCGGGTCGCGGTAGAAGTTGTTGTTGTCGTAGTAGCGGACGATGCCGCCGGTCTCGACGTTCTCGTGGACCGTCAGCGGGTGCGCGAGCATGTCGTCCCAGCGGAGTTGCCCCTCGACGACGCGGTCGAGGCCGGCGTCGGTCTGTTCGGAGACGACCTCCTCGCGGGCGCGGTCGTACGCGCCCACGATGTCGCCGCCCTCGTTACCGGAGATGAGGTCGTGTTTCTGGTGGCCCTTGAGGTCCGAAAGCTCCTGTTTCGCCCAATCCGGGAGGGGATACAGTCCCGGTGTCGTCGAGACGAGTTCAGTCATCACCTCTCGCTAAGAAATGACGGTGTATAATATTTCCTGTATCAATATATGCGCATTAGTTATTCCAACGCGAGCACCGTGAGCGTCTCGTAGGGGTACGACTCCTGAACGACGACCTCGTGGCCGAAGCCGTTCGCCTCGGCGCGCGCGAGCACCTCGTCGTAGCCGGTGAAGCTACTCACGAGGAGGAACACGGTGCCGCCGGGTTTGAGCACGCGCTCGACGGTGTCGAGGAAGGGGTCGATGATTTCGCGGCCGTCCTCGCCGCCGGTGAGCGCGACCTCCATCCAGTCGTCGCGCGCGGCTTCGAGGTCCTCAGGGAGGTACGGCGGGTTGAACGCCACCGCGTCGAAGGCGTCGTCGCGGAACGGTTCGGCGAGGCTCCCGCGGACGACCTCGAACCCGCGGTGGCCCTCCTCGCGGAGGGCGGCGGCGCGCTCGGCCGCCTGCCGGCAAGCGTGGGGGTTGAGGTCGCTCGCGACCACGTCGGCGTCGGTTTTCGTCGCGAGTTGTTCTGCGACCCAGCCCGAGCCAGTCCCGACTTCGAGGACGCGCCCCGAGACGCGTCCGACCGCGGCCTGCGCGAGCAGGCCCGAGTCCTCCGCCGGCTGGTAGACCGAGGTGTTCATCCCGCGGCGCTCGGCGAGGTCGGTCATTCGTCGCCTCCCTCGACGCCGCCGTCGGCCTCGGGGCTCGCCTCGGGTCGCTGATCCGTGAGCGAAATCGGACCCGAAGGGTCGCGCTCGGACAGCGCGCGCTGCGGGAACGGGATCGCGATTCCCTCCTCGTCGAACGCCTCGCTGACGGCCGAGATGGTCGCGGTGCGCGCGCGCCACCACCGCCGAGCGCTCGGGCGGTCTATCCACGGGCGCACCCCGAGGACGACCGCCGAGTCCCCGAACCGCTTTGCGACGACCTGCGGCTTCGGTACCGACAGCACCTCGTCGAGGTCTTCGACGGCCGCCTGCGCCACCTCTGCGGCGCGGTCGATGTCGGCGTCGTAGTCGACGCCGACCTCGATGTCGAGGCGGAGCCGCCCCTTTCGGCTCCGGTTGACGAGGCTCTCCGAACTCACCACGTCGTTCGGAATCATCACGAACTCGCCGTCGAACGTCTGGATACGCGTGTTCACGACCGTGATTTCGGTGACGATTCCCTCGTGGTCGCCGACTTCGACCCAGTCACCGATTTCGAACGGTCGGGAGAACATGATGACGAAGCCCGCGATGAGCGACCCGAGGGTCTGTCTCGCGGCCATCCCGACCACGATTCCGAGGAAGCCAGCGCCGACGAGGAAGCCGCCGAGGTCGGCCCGCCAGATACCGAGGATGACCGCGAGCGTGGTGAGGTAGGTCGTCACCTGCGCGATGCGGTAGATGATTTCGCGCTGGTGGTCCGAAATCTCCGGGCGCGTGCTCGCGATTTCACCGATGAACCGGCCGAGGACGCTCGTGAGGACGTACGCGCCGACGACGAACGCCGCCGACAGCGCGATGCGGACGAACGTCTCTCTGCCGAGGTCGTACTGCGCCGAAATCGTGCCGATGTCGCCCGACAGCGACCAGAGCGCGAAGACGAACCCCCCGCCGCCGGCGACGACGACGAGTCGAAGCACGGTCACCGAGAGATGCCACACCGGCATCGAGACGGCCTCGAGTTCCTTGTCGTGGAGCCGAGCGCCGAGCCGCCAGACGGCGACGACCGCGACGGTCACGAGGACGCTCGCGGCGACGCGGAGTTCGAACGTCGGGAACAGCGACGCGATGTCGAGAACCGTACCGCTCTGGAGGGGGGTTGCCGTCGAGGCGAGGCGGAAGAGCACCGCGGCGAGTGCGGGGAGCGTCATGGATTAGCGGCCGACCGACGCGGCGAGTTGCGCGAGTTCGGCGAACTCGGCGGGTGCCATGTTGCCGGCGCGTTTTCGGAGCACGTCCTCGTCGGCGGCCTCGACGACCGCTTCGGGGTCCGACAGTCCGGAGATGTGCGCCGTGTTGCGGATGCCGTTTCTGATGGTCTTTCGCCGCTGGGTAAACAGCGCCTTCACGAAGTCGAGGAAGAACGCCTCGTCGTCGACCTCGTACTCCGGCTCGCGCGGCGTGATGCGGACGACGACGCTCTGGACCGCGGGCTTGGGGTCGAACGCCTCGCGGGGGACGTGCTCGCAGAGTTCGACTTCGCCGTAGTGTTGGGTGCTCACCGAGAGGCGGCCGTACTCCGAGGTGCCCGCCTCGGCGGCCATCCGCTCGCCGAACTCCTTTTGGAACATCAGCACGAGCGGCTTGCCTCGGGGGAGCAGGCGGAACGAAATCTCCGAGGAGATGCCGTACGGGAGGTTCGAGACGCACGCGGTGAACTCGGGGAGGTCGACGTCGAGCGCGTCGCCCTCGACGACGGTGAGCCGGTCCGATTCGACCTCGTCAGCGAACTCGCGGCGCAGGTGCGCGGCGAACGTCCGGTCCTGTTCGACGACGGTCACGCGGTCGGCCACGCCGAGCAGTCGGTCCGTGAGGACGCCCGGCCCGCCGCCGATTTCGAGGACGTGCGAGCGGTCCGCCTCCTCGGGGAGATACGTCGGGATGCGGTCGACGACGCGGTCGTCGACGAGGAAGTGCTGGTCGTGGTCCGGGTTCCCGCGAGCGCCCGCCCGCCGGATGAGGGCGTCCGGGTCGCGCGCGGCGACCTCGCGGACCTGTTCGCTGCCGTCGCTCGTCATTGGGAGAGGTATCGTGCGGGAGCGGGTAAAAGTCCCGTTCCGCTACTGTCCGTCGCGTCCGACGAACGTCTTGTACTTCACGTCGTTGTCGCGGAGTTCGTCGAGGATGCGCTCGACGATGACCTCCTTCGGGCGGTGGAGCCCCGAGACGCGTGCTTCGAGGTCCTCGAACGACTCGAACGGTCCCTGTCGCTTCCGCGATTCGAGAATCTTGTCGCGGAGCTTCTTACCGATGCCGGGCAGCAAGTTGAGCTGGTGGAGCCGCAGCGTGATGGGCTGTGCGTCGTTGTAGAAGTCGACGAACCGCCGTTCGTCGGCCTCGACGATGTCCTCGACGACGTAGTCGACTTCGGCCGTCGCCGTGTTCGAGAGGTCGCCGTACGAGAGTTCTTCGACGGACTGAATCAGCTCGCGGTCGGCGACCGGGGAGACGACCAGTCGGTCGCCGATGCTCACGTCGGCGTCTTCGACGAGGGTCAGCTCGAGGAGACGGAAGTCGGACTCTCCGAGCGCGTACGCGATGGGTGCCGCGTCGAAGCGCCGTCGGTCGTCTCCCTGACGCCCGTGGCGGAGTACGTCGAGTACGACGACGTACTCGGTCGTGGCGTCGGCGTCACCGCTCTCCGTACGTGTCATACCAGTAGTTACGGCGAGCCGATATTTAAATAGTTGGCCGCGCTGTCACGCGGTCAGACGTACTTCGCGACGACGTTGAGGATTTCGTCGAGTTCGTCGCCCGAGAGCGCGTAGCGCTGCTGGGCGAACACCGCGCGGAGTTCGTCGCGCGACTGCGGGAGGAGGTCCGCGATTTTGATGGCGGTCGGACCGTCGACCTTCTCGAGCTCGGCGAGCTCCTCGACGAGTTCGCGAGATTCCTCGGGGTCGAGGTGGGCGAACCGGTTGACGTGTTCTATCGCACGGGCCAGTTCGTAGCGCATCTCGCGCTCTTCGTCGGCGGCGCGTTCCGCCTCAACCTCGGCGAGCAGTTCCTTGACCTCGGAGGTCGTCAGATACTCCTCGTCGAGCTTTTCTTTGAAGATGGTCATCGCTTACTGCTGGGCGCGCAGGTGAGCGGGACGGACGATGACCGTCTTCTCTTTGCCGCCGTCGTTGATCTGGACCTTGAACGCGCGGCCCTGCTTCCCGGTGACTTCACCGGTGAGACCGTTGAAGCGCGGGTGGAAGCGACCCTCGCGAACGCTCGGGTCGAGGTTGAGGTGGACCTTCTGGCCCTCCTCGAATTCCGCGATGGCGCGCTGCGGCGGCGAAGTGCCGCGCTCGCGCGGCTTGTTCGAGAGCTTTCCTCGCGTCCCCTTCATCGGACCGTTGGAGCTCGGCATAGTCGTGAGAACGAATACTTGCGTCGCCATTATAAATTGCACGTTACGAACCGCGCGTGTGTGTCTCCCGCGTGGTCGCGCGGGAGGGACGGACTTAACCCGAGTCGGCGCGGCGCTTCTCGTATGTCCGAAGACGAGCGGCGCATCGAGACGCGCGCCATCCACGCGGGACAGGAGCCCGACGAGGAGACGGGGGCGCTCATGACGCCCATCTACGCGAACTCGACGTACGCCCAAGACGGGCCGGGCGACCACCGCAGCTACGAGTACTCCCGCACCGGGAACCCGACGCGAACCGACCTGGAATCGAACCTCGCGGCGCTCGAACACGGCTCGTACGGCCGCGCCTTCGCCTCGGGGATGGGCTCGATAAACACCGTGCTCAACCTCCTCGAAGCGGGCGACCACGTCGTCGCCGGCAACGACGTCTACGGCGGCACCCACCGCATCTTCACGCAGGTGTACGAGAAGTACGACCTCGAATTCGACTTCGTCGACACCACCGACCACGACGCCGTCCGCGACGCCGTCAGCGAGGAGACCGAACTCGTGTGGGTCGAGACGCCGACGAATCCCCTCATGCGCGTCAACGACATCGGCGCGCTCGCCGACATCGCCCACGAGGTCGACGCGCTCTGCGCCGTCGACAACACCTTCGCCACGCCGTACCTCCAGCGCCCGCTCGACCACGGCGCGGACATCGTCTCGCACTCGCTGACGAAGTACCTCGGCGGCCACTCCGACGTCGTCGGCGGCGCGCTCGTCACCGACGACGAGGAACTCGACGAGGAACTCGGCTTCTACCAGAACTCCGTCGGCGCGACGCCCTCGCCGTTCGACTGCTTCCTCGTCCTCCGCGGGACGAAGACGCTCCCGGTTCGGATGGACCGCCACTGCGACAACGCCCGCGACCTCGCCGCGTGGCTCGACGACCACGAGGCGGTCTCCGAGGTGTTCTACCCCGGACTGGACTCCCACCCGCAACACGATCTCGCGGCCGAGCAGATGGACGACTTCGGCGGGATGCTCTCGTTCGAACTCGACGGCTCGCTCGAACAGGCCTCGACCGTCGTCGAGGAGACCGAGGTGTTCACGCTCGCCGAGAGCCTCGGCGGCGTCGAGAGCCTCATCGAACAGCCCGCGGCGATGACCCACGCGGCCATCCCCCGCGAGGAGCGCCTCGAAGCGGGCCTCACCGACGGCCTCATCCGCGTCTCGGTCGGCATCGAGCACATCGACGACATGAAGGCCGACCTCCAGCGGGCGTTCGACGCGGCGTTCTGAGGCTCGGACCCCGCGACTCGTCCGCACGCGCCCGCCCTCGCGCACCCTCACGCACCAGTGGTCGACCAGTCGTTGCCGTAGATTGGGAACGCGAGTAAGGGTTATTGAATAGCACGATGAATAGTGAGGTATGTCCCAGGAGTCAGTCTCCCTGAGCGCGGAGTCCGCACAGCGACAGAGCTACGCCGAACCGACCGACAGCGTGACGGTCGATTCCGACGACCACGAGGGGTCGAGCCACAGCGCCGAGCAGTTCGGTATCGGGCTGTCTCTCGGGTTCCTCCTCGGCGGCGTCGCGGGCGTCATCGGCAACTCGCTACCCATCGGCGTGATGCTCGGGCTCACGTTCGGCGTCGTCCTCGGCGTCTACTTCATGGAGCGCCGCTGACGACGGGCGACGCGGTCGCTCCGGGACTTGCCTGCGAAAAAGGTCGGTCGTCCGTTCAGATACGGCCGACGTTCTCGACGGAGACGCTCTCGACGCCTTCGACTTCGATGAACGCTTCCTCGACGGCCTCGGTGCCGCCGGCGTCGTCGGGGACGATGACGGTCGGCAGGAGGGCGACGAGTCCGAACGCGACGTCGTCGCGTTCGAAGCCCTTGATTTTCGCACCCTCGGGCAGGGAGTCTTCGAGCGCGTCCTCGAGGCTGTCGAGGTCGAGTTCGGGGCTGTTCGGCATGACCTTGATTTTAGCAGCTACTTTTCCCATGATTATGGACCCATGAAGCCGCAGTCGGGACACTCGTAGAGGTTGCTCTGCTTGCGGCACTTGGAGCAACGCGAAATCTCCTGGCCGCAGTCGGGGCACTTGAACGTCGCCGCGCTCATGCCGGCGATGTTGATGCCACAGGACACACACTGGTGCGCGTGTCGCTGTTCGGACTCGCTCATACGCTCATAAACCGGCGCGCGACTTTTAACCGTTGTCTTTCCGGGTTCCTGCGGGGGAAATCCGTGGCCCGCGTGGACACGGCTCACCCGAGCGCCAACGGTCCCATGAGGACGCACATCAGGTGGACGCGCCGACAGCCGAACCGGACGGGGAGGTGCCCGACGACCGCGGCGACGACGAGGACGGCGACGCCGCCGCCCCCCGCGAACGCCCACGAGAGCGCGACGAGCAGGGCGCAGACGGCGGCGACGAGTCGGCGCTGGTCGAGCCGTCCGACGACCGCGAGCGCCCGGTCACCGACGACCGGCACCAACCCCGCCCCGCAGAGCCCCGAGACCACCGTCACCGGCACTGCGAGACCGAGTCCCGTCGAGAGTTCCGCTTCGGTGAGCGCGACGAGCGCGCCCGTTCTGGGCGTTCCCAAGCCGGCGAGCGCGAACAGCGCGAACACCGTCGTCGCCGTCGTGGCGGCGCTGGTCGCGGTGACGTAGGCCCGCGTCGACTCGTCGGGGTCGCGGCCGGGGAGAACGGCCAACGCGAGCGTGCCGGCGACCCCCGCGGAGACGCCGGGCAGATAGCCGACGAACGCCCCGCCGCCGGTCCCAGCGGCGACGCTCCGCGCGACCGACCCCGGCGACGTTGCGAGCGCGGCGTCACCCTGCGGCGGCACGCCGGAGCCCCGCCGCGCCGCCAAGAGGACCGGGACGCCGAACAGCCCGGCCAAAAGCGGGGCCAACACGCCGCCGACGGGGAGCGGCCCCCCGAACGGCCGGTCGAGGACTGCGAGTCCGAGTCCCGTCGAGGCGGCGATGGTCACGCAGGCCGCCAGCTTCGCCCGCCGGCTCGGTTCGGTCCAGACGAGCGCGGCGGCGACGCCGACCAGAACCAGCCACAGGTGGTCGCGGACGACGGGGTAGCCCTCGACCAGCACCTCCGTGAGCGGCACCGCGACCGGCACCGCCAGACAGAGCGCCGCACCGCTGCCGAGCGCCGACAGCCGAAGCGCCTCCCGCCCGCGCCCGCCGAGGACGAGTTCGTGCGCCGGCAACGCGCCCGGCGCGAGCGCGGCGTCGGGCACGCCGAGCGTCAACGCCGGCACCACGTCGAGGAACGTGTGGACGGTCGACGCGGCGAGGACGGCCGCCGCGACTGCGACCGGTGGACCGGGGAACTCCGAGGCGACTCCGGCGAGAAGTAGGGCAAAGGCGTTGGCGTGGAGACCGGGGACCAACCCCGAGCAGGTTCCGAGGCAGACGCCGGCGACCACGCCGAGGAGGGCCGCGGTCGTCGGGTCGGCCGCGGCGGACGACGCGAGCGTCGCCACTCGGCCGAGGTGGGTGACGGCCGCGCCGCCGATGAGGAGCATCGAGGCGGAGTGGCCGCGGCTTCGGGTATGAAGCTACGCGCCGCAGCGCGCCCTCGTCGCCACCGACGCCGACGGCGATGCTGGCGCTGCCGGCGCGGTCAGTATCCGAGTCGGGAGACGGACGGAGCCGCCGCTTGCGGGTTCCATCGAAAGAAATCGGAGTTTCGAAGCGAGCGTCGCCGCGGGTGCGGCGGGGTCTCGCGAGAGTTTAGCCGAAGAGCGCGCCGAGGCCCTCGCCGTCGGCTTCTTCGTCGTCGTCGCCATCGTCGTCGCCGCCTTCGTCAGCGGCCTCTTCTTCGGCGTCTTCCTCGTCGTCGTCGTCAGCGGCCTCGACCTCGCCACCGGCGGAACCGCCCGCAGCGGGCGCGGGGGCAGCGGCGGCCGTCTCGATGGCCTCTTCGATGTCGACGTCCTCGAGCGCGGCGACGAGCGCCTTGACACGGGATTCTTCGACATCGACACCGGCGGCCTCGAGGACCGCGGTGATGTTCTCTTCGTTGACCTCTTCGTCCGACTCGTTCAGGATGAGCGCAGCGTAGACGTATTCCATTGTTGTGTACCTTGTGTGTTGTTAGAACAGGGAGCCGAGGGCGTCGCCAGCGTCTTCGTCGTCGCCGTCGTCGTCGGCGGCGTCGTCGTCTTCGGCGGCGTCTGCCTCGTCGGCGTCCGCTGCTTCTTCGTCAGTCGATTCTTCTTCCTCGGCGGCACCCGTGTCAGCCGCGGACACGCCGCGGAGTTCCTCGGGAAGCGCCTCTTCGTCGTCGATGTTCGCCGCGAGCGCCCGAAGCTGGGCGTCCGCCTTCGAGATGAGCTCGGGCATGAAGTCCGGGCTCTCGATGTTGGCGAACAGACCGACGGCCTTGGCCTCGCTCGTCGCCTTGGCGATGAGCGTCGGCGCGGTCTGGGCGGTCGGGTAGACCGCGTTGACAGAGAGGTTCGTCGCGGCGGAGACGGCCGACTGGATGTCGGCGCGGTACTCGTCCACGTCGATGGCGAGTTCGTCGGGCTCGAACAGGACGCCTTCGGAGAAGACGCCGCGGAGGTCGAGACCGACCTCCTTGGGCTCGATGCCGAGTTCCGCCAGGACGTTCGCGAGTTCCTCGGAGACTTCCTCGCCCTCGGAGAGGACGTTGGAGTCTTCCGTCACCTTGATCGAGCCGTCCATGATGCGGGCGGACGCCCCGACCTGCTGGAGTTCGCCGACGAACGGACCCGGGTCGACACCGGTGTCACCCTCGGGGATGACGATGTCGTTCGGGGCGACTTCACCGGCGTTGATGGGCGCGGGCGTCTTCGACGCCTCGAGCTCCTTGAACAGGGCGAACGGGTTGTCGTTCGTGCCGATGAGGGCGACCTGCCCGGCGATGTACTCCTTGAGCTCCTCGAAGCCGTCGTTGACTTCGTCGAGCGCGCGGTTCACGAGCGTGTTCCGGCTCATGCGCACGGCGGCCGAGCCGTGAAGCTCGCGGCGCATGGACTGAAGCTGGCGGCTCGGAATGCCCGCGACGCCGACGACGCCGACGGATTCGTAGGATTCGATGAAGTCGACGAGCTCGTCGACCTCTTCACGCTTCCACTGCGGGATGACCTCGGTCTGCCGAACCTCGGATTCGCTCATGCGGGCACCTCCACGGACGGCCCCATCGTCGTCTTCACGTAGACGGAATCGATGTTGAGCGGGCCCTTTTCGAGCGTCGCTTCGAGACGACGGACGATGACGTCGATGTTCTCCGCGATTTCGTCGGGCGTCATGTCGTCTGCGCCGACGCGCGTGTGGAACGTCCGACGGTCACGCGAGCGGAGCTGCACCGTGTTCTTCATCCGGTTCACCGTCTCGACGACGTCGTCGTCGGGCTGAAGCGGGGTCGGCATCTTACCACGGGGACCGAGCACGGTACCGAGGTAGCGACCGATGTCCTGCATCAGTCCAGCCTCGGCAACGAAGAAGTCGGTCTCGTCGGCAAGGTCTTTCGCCGCATCGGTGTCGTCGCCGAAGTCTTCGAGCTCATCGGGCCCGAGAACTTCGTCGGCGGCATCCTCTGCGCGGAGCGCGGTTTCACCGGTCGCGAACACCACAATCTGGGTGTCCTGGCCGGTGCCAGACGGGAGCACGATGCTCTCGTCGACACGCTTCGACGGGTCGTTAAGATCTAAGTCTCGCAAGTTCACGGCGAGGTCAACCGTTTCGCGGAAGTTCCGCCCGGGTGCCTCGTCGAGAGCGCGAGAGACTGCGTCAACTATTGTGTCTGCCATTATTCACCTCCGTAGTACGCAGGATTGCTCCTACGGGTCAGTGAAACAGGCTACTGCCTGCCTCGTCCGGCAGGACGAGTAGGCTCAACTTAAGTCCGTCGAACTACGGGAGCCGAAACCCTCGAATTCGGGGGTTTCGCGTGCCACAGCCACACAT
This sequence comes from Haloferax sp. Atlit-109R, assembly GCF_003665865.1. Lineage (NCBI taxonomy): Archaea > Methanobacteriati > Methanobacteriota > Halobacteria > Halobacteriales > Haloferacaceae > Haloferax > Haloferax sp. Atlit-109R. Next base: position 143,466 of record NZ_QPLO01000002.1, on the reverse strand, counting down.
GCGGGCTGGCGAGCACGCGAGCGATGTGAGGTCGTCGACGGTCGGGCCGCTCCGGGTCGAATCGGGTCGGTGGAGAGAAGAAAGCGGGCCGAGTCGACTCGGCCCGACGGAAAGGGCGGTTCGAACCGCCGAGACGGTTCCGAGACGATTACTCGTCGTCGAAGTAGTCGTCGAAGTCGCCGCCGTCGATGCGCTGTTTGAACGTGCGGGCGTCTTCGCCCTCGATGGTGACGCCGAGGGACGCACACGTCCCGGCGACTTCCTTCGAGGCGTTCTTGAGGTCGTACGAGAGCAGGTCAGAGGACTTCTGCTCTGCGACCTTCTTCAGCTGTTCGATGGACATGTCGGCGACGAAGTTCTCCTGGGGTTCGCCGCTGCCGGTGTCGAATCCGACTTCGTCCTTGATGAGCGCCGCCGTCGGCGGGACGCCGACTTCGATGCTGAACGAGCCGTCGTCGTCGTACTCGACGGTGACGGGGACTTCCATGCCGTCGAAGGCAGCCGTCTGGTCGTTGATGTCGTTGACGACGTCCTGCACGTCGACGGGGGTCGGGCCGAGTTCCGGGCCGAGCGGCGGACCGGGGTTCGCCTTCCCGCCGGGAACGAGTACTTCGATAGTTCCAGCCATACGTGGAAACACCGTGTGGCGACTTTTAACGGTTTTCTTTCGGCCGGAGGCGTGTGCGACAACTACGCACAGATGGCGGAGTCACCGCCCGCCAGCCGACGGGTCGACGGGGACGCTCACAGTTCGACGCCGAACGACTCCACGTCGCCCGCGAGCGCGGCCATCGACCCGAGGAGTTCGGCCACGTCGTCGAGGTCGCTCGTGGAGACGACCTCCACGGGCGTGTGCATGTAGCGGTTCGGGATGCCGACGTTGAGCGAGGGGATGCCGGAGCGACTCGTGTAGAAGGCGTCCGCGTCGGTGCCCGTGCGGATGCCGGCGGCCTGCAACTGCACGCCGATGTCGGCCTCTCCGGCCGCGTCGCGGGCGAGCGCGACGACGTTCGGGTGGTTCGCGCTCCCGCGGGAGACGACCGGTCCCTCACCGAGTTCGACCGGCCCTTTGCGCTTGCCGGGCACGTCGGGGTTGTCCGTGGCGTGGGTCACGTCGACGGCGACCATCGCGTCGGGGTCGAGGTCGTAGCCGACCATCTTCGCGCCCTGCACGCCGACTTCCTCCTGGACGGTGCTGACGGCGTACACCGTCGCATCCACGTCGGCCTCGACGGCGGCGCGCAGTCCCTCGGCGGCCGACCACGTGCCCACGCGGTTGTCCATCCCGTTGGCCGCGACGCGGTCGCCCGCGAGGTCGCGGACCCGCGCTTCGACCGTCACGGGGTCGCCCACTTCGACGTGGTCCTTCGCGTCGCCCTTGCTCGTCGCGCCGATGTCGACGAACTGCTCTTCGAGGTCGTCGTACTCCTCGCTGCCCACGTCGCGGAGGTGGATGGCGGTCTGACCGATGACGCCCGCCACGTCGCCGTCGTCGCCGTGGACCGTCACGTGCTGGCCCTTCGAGACGGTGCGGTCCGCGCCGCCGATGGGGCCGATGCGGACGAAGCCGTCGTCGTCGATGTCGCGGACGATGTAGCCGATCTGGTCCGCGTGGCCGGTGAAGGCGATTTCGGGGCCTTCGCCGGTGCCCTCGTGGACCGCGACGGCGTTGCCGTAGTCGTCGACCGTCACGTCGTCGGCGAACTGCGAGACGTAGTCCACCCACACGCGCTGGCCGGCGACCTCGTAGCCGGACGGACTGGGTGTGGTGAGCAGGTCTTCGAGGAAGGCGCGTCGGTCGTCGTCCATACGGGACGTTCGGGGGCGGCGAAACAAGAACACAGCGACTCCAGCACACCACACCGGAAGCCGAGCAGAGCGTCGTGGCTCGCAGCGTCCCGCGGCGGCCCGAGACGGCCCTATCAGTCCGTCGCCACAAGGCATATCCATCTTGTGAACGTACTGACGAGTATGGCCGACTTCACCCTCTTCGAGGTTCACCTGCACGACGGCTTCGAGTTCAGTCCGACCAACAGCGCGCCGCTCCTCTCCAAGGGCGTCGACGCCCTCACCGACGCCGACGACGAATCGCGCGACGACTACGACGCCGAGTTCGACGCCGACGAAAGCGACGAGTTCGACGAGGCCGACGACGCCGAGTCGGGCGGCCGCCCCGGACTGGGGCTTCTCGTCGGGCTGGTTCTGCTCGTCGGCATCGCGGCGGCGGTCCGCTACATCCGCGGCGACGACGACCTCGACGAACTGGCCGACCTCGACGACGCCGACGACGAGGAGCGCGACGAAGTCGAAGTCGACGCCTGAGCCGGCATCCCGAACACCGTTTTTCCGCGGCCGTTTCCACCGAGCGTTTCCACTGACCGGTTCTCCCGACCGTTTCCACCGACTGCTCCCCTCGACGCCCGCGGCCGGGTTCGACCGCAGTCGGATACCCTTAAGCGAATCCCGTAGCAACTCCGGGGTATGACCGTTTCGAGCGCTCCCGGCAAGGTGTATCTGTTCGGGGAGCACGCAGTCGTCTACGGCGAGCCGGCGGTCCCCTGCGCGGTCGAGCGCCGGGCGACCGTCACCGTCTCCGCCCGCGACGACGACCACGTCCGCGTCCGCGCCGAGGACCTGAGTCTCAACGGCTTCACCGTCGAGTACCGCGGCTCGACCGGCGACCGGCCCGACGTGGACGTTCCGGCACCGCTCGTGGAGGCCGCGATGGGCTACATCGACGCCGCGGTCGACCAGGCCCGCGCCGCCGCCGACGCGCCCGACGCCGGCTTCGACATCACCGTCGAAAGCGACATCCCGCTGGGGGCCGGCCTCGGCTCCTCCGCGGCGGTCGTCGTCGCCGGCATCGACGCCGCGACCCGCGAACTCGGCGTCGAACTCGAACCGCGCGAACTCGCGGAACGCGCCTACCAGGCCGAACACGAGGTCCAAGACGGACAGGCCTCCCGCGCCGACACCTTCTGCTCCGCGATGGGCGGGGCCGTCCGCGTCGAGGGCGACGACTGCCGGACCATCGACGCGCCGCCCCTCCCGTTCGTCATCGGCTTCGACGGCGGCGCGGGCGACACCGGCGCGCTCGTCTCCGGCGTCCGCGCGCTCCGCGAGGAGTACGACTTCGCCGCCGACACCGTCTCGACCGTCGGTGACATCGTCCGCCGGGGCGAGGAACTGCTGGCCGAGGCGGACCCCGACGCCGACGACCCGCCCGAAGAACTCCTCTCCGAACTCGGCCGCTTCATGGACTTCAATCACGGCCTCTTGGAAGCCCTCGGCGTCTCCTCGCGCTCGCTCGATTCGATGGTGTGGGCCGCCCGCGAGGCCGGCGCGTACGGCGCGAAACTGACCGGCGCGGGCGGCGGCGGCTGTATCGTCTCCTTGGACCCGACGCCCGAGACGCAGACCGCGCTCCGGTTCACCCCCGGTTGCGAGGACGCCTTCCGCGCCGAACTCGCCACCGAGGGCGTCAGAGTCGAGGTGCCGCCGGACGCGGATGCGGACGCCGAGGGCGAGGGCGAGCGCGAGCGCGACCCCGACGACGGGAACGGGACGGAGACGGGGGCGGACTCGTCGTGAGCCTCGTCGTCCTCAAACTCGGCGGGAGCGTCGTCACCGACAAGGACGAACCGGAGACGGTCGACGAGGCGGGACTGGCGGCCGCCGCGGACGCGGTTGCGACCCTCGCTGAATCGGGCCGCGTCGTCGTCGTCCACGGCGGCGGGAGCTTCGGCCACCACCACGCCGCCGAACACGGCGTCTCCTCGGAGTCCGGGAGCCACGACGCCCGCGGCGTGCGCGCCATCCACGACGCGATGAAGTGCCTCAACGACGCCGTCCTCGACGCCCTCGAAGAGCGCGGCGTCGCGGCCCTGCCGGTCCACCCGCTTTCGGCCGGCGCGCGCGAGGCCGACGGCTCGCTGTCGCTTCCGCTCGCGGCGACCGAGACGATGCTCGACGAGGGCTTCGTCCCGGTCCTCCACGGAGATGTCATCGCGCACGCGGGCAAGGGCGCGACCATCGTCAGCGGCGACGACCTCGTGGTGTCGCTCGCGTCCGGCCTCGGCGCGGACCGCGTCGGCCTCTGTTCGACCGTCCCCGGCGTGCTCGACGCCGACGGCGACGTGATTCCCGAGATTACGGCGTTCGCGGACGCGGCCGACGCGCTCGGCGGGTCGGACTCAACCGACGTGACCGGCGGGATGGCCGCGAAGGTGCGAAAACTGCTCGCGCTCGGCGCGCCGGCGCACGTCTTCGGCCCCGAGGGACTGTCGGCGTTCGTCGCCGGCGAGTCGCCGGGAACCGTCATCCGCGGAGAGTGAGAGGAGTCGGGATCGGATTCAGACTCGGAGTCAGACTCAGACTCAGACTCAGAGTTCGACGACCAGCCCGTCTTCTGCGACCCGGACCTCGCCGTCGAACTGTTCGCTCACGCTCGCCCGGAGGTCGTCGGTGACGCGGTCGGCGTGCGGGTAGAGATGCGTCAGGTAGACCGAGTCGATGTCCCGCCCGGCGAGCGCCTCGCCCACCTGCGACGGCGTCGGGTGGTTCGACACGTCCACGTCGTCCGGGAACGAGCAGTCGTGCGCGAGGACGCTCGCGCCGTCGGCGAAGTCGCCGAGGGCGGAGAACGCCTCGGTGTCCCCCGAGAAGACGAAGTCGGCCTCGCCGCGCTCGTTGCTGAAGCGGTAGGCGAGCGTCGGCATCGAGTGGCGGACTTCGAACCCCATCACGTCGAAGCCGGCGATGCCGAACTCGGTCGGGCCGACCTCCCGAATCTGGATGTCGAGGCGGCCTCGGAGGTAGTCGTGGACGTCGAACAGCCCCTCGACGAGTTTCTCGGTCCCCTCCGGGCCGACGATTTCGAGGCTGTCAGCGCCGGCGAGCCACCGGGCTTTCACGAGCGCCATGAGGTCCGAGACGTGGTCGAGGTGGTGGTGCGTGAGGAGGACCGACGAGACGCCCTCGTAGCCGACTTCCGTCTCGGCCAGTCGGGCGAGGACGCCCGACCCGCAGTCCACGAGGAGGGCGTTACCGTCCGATTCGAGGAGGAGCCCGGTCTGGGCGCGGCCGGTGACTGGCATCGCACTACCGGTTCCGAGGAACGTGACTCGCATGCGCAGAGCTACCACGGCGGCGGCGTTAGTCCTTGTGCTCGCATAAACGAGTCAATCCTCGTTCCCGGCGGCGGGTCCGACCACCGCGGGGACAGGCACAACCCTCATACCCGCGCAGGCTAACCCCGAGGTAATGACCCGGCGCGGCCGCTCGCTTCTCGCGTCGAGAGGCGGCGACTACGAGTTCGACCCCGAGTCGGTGTCGGTCGCCGACGAGGACGTGCTCGACCTGTTGGAGCCCGCCGTGCAGGAGTGGTGGGTCGACCGGTTCGGGGAGTTCGTCCCCGGCAACGGCGGCTTTTTCACCCCGCCACAGCGTGGGGCCATCCCGCGCATCCACGACGGCGACAACGCCCTCATCTGCGCGCCGACGGGGTCGGGCAAGACACTCGCCTCCTTCACGGCCATCATCAACGAGCTGTTCCGCCGGGAGCGCGAATCCCCCGACGGCCTCGACAACTCGGTGTACTGCCTCTACGTCTCGCCGCTGAAGTCGCTCGCCAACGACATCCACCGGAACCTGACCGAGCCGCTGTCGGGCATCGCCGACATCGCCGCCGACCGCGGCGAGACCGTGGACATCAGACACGCCATCCGGCACGGCGACACCTCCTCGGCGGACCGCCAGAAGATGCTCTCGGAGACGCCGCACATCCTCAACACGACGCCCGAGACGCTGGCGATTCTGCTCAACTCACCGAAGTTCAAAGAGAAGCTCCGAACCGTCGAGTACGTCGTCGTCGACGAGATTCACAGCCTCGCGGAGAACAAACGCGGCACCCACCTGTCGGTGTCGCTGGAGCGACTGGAGGACCTCGCCACGTCGTCGCCGACACGCATCGGCTGTTCGGCCACCGTCGAACCGCTCGACACGGTCGCGGAGTTCCTCGTCGGCCGCGAGGACGGCGAGCCCCGCGACTACGAACTCGTGGACACGCGGTTCGTCCGCGACTTCGACGTGCGACTGGAGTGTCCGACAGACGACCTGATTCGGACGCCCCGAAGCGAGGTCCAGAGCCGGTTTTACGACCGCCTGCACGACCTCGTCGCCTCGCACACGAACACGCTCGTGTTCACCAACACGCGGTCGGGCGCGGAGCGCGTCCTCCACAACCTCCGCGAAGGGTTCGACGACATCGACGAGTCGAACTCCGGCTGTCACCACGGGAGCCTCTCGAAAGATCGCAGACAGGAGATAGAATCGAAGCTGAAGGCGGGCGAGTTACGCGTCGTCACCACCTCCACGAGCCTCGAACTCGGCATCGACATGCCCCACATCGACCTCGTGGTGCAGGTCGGCTCGCCCAAGTCGGTCGCCGCGCTCCTCCAGCGGGTCGGCCGCGCGGGGCACCAGCTCGGCCAGACGGTCGAGGGCCGCGTCATCGCTCTCGACAGAGACGAACTCGTCGAGTGCGCGGTGATGCTCTCGAAGGCCGAGTCAGGGTTCGTCGACCGGGTGTTCATCCCCGAGAACGCCTTCGACGTGGCCGCCCAGCAGGTGTACGGGATGGCAATCAACGCGATTCGCCCCGAGTCGGAACTCCGCGAGACGCTCCGGCGGGCCTACCCGTACCGGAACTTCTCGGACGACGACTTCGAGCGCCTGTTCCGCTATCTCACCGCCGACTACGACGGCCTCGAAGACAAGAACGTCTACGCGAAAATCTGGCGGGACACCAACGACCCGCCGGACGGCGAACACCACTACGAGGAGTATCCCGTGGGCGAACCCCTCATCGGCAAACGCGGCCGGATGGCCCGCGTCATCTACATGACCAACATCGGCACGATTCCCAACTCCTTCACCTGCGACGTGCTGGTCCGCGGGGCCGACCAGTGGGTCGGCACGCTCGACGAGGGCTACCTCGACACGCTGGAGAAAGGCGACGTGTTCGTCCTCGGCGGCGACCACTTCGCCTACCGCTACCGCCGCGGGTCGAAGGTGTACGTGGACCGCACCTCACAGCGCCCGACGGTCCCCTCGTGGTTCTCCGAGCGCCTGCCGCTTTCGTACGACCTCGGCCGCGAACTCGCGGCGTTTCAGGCCGACCTCGTCGACCGACTCGACGCCGGCGGCGCGCCCGCCGTCAGGTCGTGGCTCCGGGAGTTCCCGCTCGACGAGAACAGCGTCCGCGCCGTCACCCGGATGTTCGACGAGCAGGTCAGATACGCCGGCCCCGAGAGCGTGGCGACGCCCGACAGGCTCGTCGTGGAGACCGAACTCGACCGCGAGGCCTACCGCCGACAGTTCTACGTCCACTGCACCTACGGCCGGCGGTTCAACGACGGCCTCTCGCGGCTCCTCGCGTACCACGCCGCCCGCCGGACGAACGCGAACGTGCAGGTCGCCGTCGCCGACAACGGCTTCTCGCTGTCGATGCCGCTCAACCGCAAAGTCGACCTCGCGGGCGTCCTCCGCGACCTCGACCCCGAGGCAGTCGAAGCCGACCTGCGGGCCGCCCTCGACGGGACCGACCTCCTGAAGCGCTACTTCCGCATCAACGCGACGCGCTCGCTCATGATTCTCAAGCGCTACAAGGGCTACGAGAAGTCCGCCGCCCAACAGCAGGTCTCCTCCGAGATGCTGCTGTCGTTCGCGCAGGACCTCGACGAGTTCGCCGTGATGGAGGAGACCTACCGCGAGATTCTCGAAGACAAACTGAACCTCGCCGCCATCGAGGACGCGATAGCGGCGATTCGGGCGGGCGACGTGGACGTGGTCGGCCAGCAGGTCTCGTCGCCGACGCCGCGGGCGTTCGGCCTCGCCACGCTGACCGCGAGCGACGTGGTCCTCGCCGAAGACGAGAGCGCGGCGCTCCGGGAGTTCCACGAGCGCGTCAAGGCCGAAATCGGTGACGACGAAGCGGACCTCGGCATCGACGTGAACTGACAACTGATAGGATAGCGGTTCGACGGTCGGTGCGCCGCGGAGACGCCTACCGCCGCGCCCACGCGAGCATCCGGTCGTAGAACGGGTCGGATGCGAGCGCGTCGGCGTCGCCGACGAGACACAGCGCCTTCTTCGCCCGCGTCAGCGCGACGTTGATGCGGCGGTGGTCCTCGAACAGCGGGCCGTCCAACTCGCCGGTGGCGACGAACGAGACGACGATGACCTCCTTCGAGGAGCCCTGGAATCGGTCGACCGTGTCGACGGTGGCGTCGGTTCGGCGGGAGATTTCCGCGACCTGCGCCCGGAACGGAGCGATGACGCCGATGTCGTCGATATCGACGCCGGCGGCCTCGTAGGCGGAGACGACCTCGGCCACGCGGTCGGCCTCCGTGGGGTTGGTGTTGCCGACGCGCCGGCCGCCCGGGTCGACGAAGGCGACTTGGTCCGCGAGTTCGGCGGGGAGGTCCGCGGTGTCGACGCCGAGGTCGCGGAGGTGCTGGGCGGCGACCGCGCCCGTCGCCGGGCGGAGCGCGCCGTCGTAGAACTCCTTCGAGGCAAAGGCCTGAATCCGCTGGGACATGCGGTACTGGCGGTCGAGCATGACCGAGGCGTCGGGGTACGTCTCGATGAGTCGCTGGAAGAGCGATGTCTGGAGGTCGTTTTCGGCGCGGACGACCGGCGGAAGCTGTTTGTGGTCGCCGACGAGGACGAACCGGTCCGCGAGGTTGACCGCGGCGAGCGTCCCCGGTTCGGTTATCTGCGACGCCTCGTCGACGAGCGCGGCGTCGAACGACTGCTCGCGCATCACGCGCGACCCGCAGGAGGCGGTGGTCGCGGCGACGACCGGCGCGTCGCGGAGGGCGGCGGCGAGCGCGTTCGGGTCGCCGCTCCGCGAGAGGCGCACGTCCTGCATGTCCTCTCGGACGCCCGATTCGGTTCCGACGCGGACGATGTCTTCGAATCCTTGGTCGCGCAGGGCTTCGAGCGCGTTGTCGACCGCGCGGTTCGTGAAGGCCGACAGCAGGACGCGGTTGCCGTCTTCGACGAGCGCGCGGATGGTCCGGGCGATGGTGTAGGTCTTGCCCGTCCCCGGCGGCCCGTGGATGAGCGCGAGGTCGTCGGCGTCGACCGCGAGGCGCACCGCGTCGTCCTGGGCGTCGTTGTTGTCGATGAACGTGCGGCCCGCAGAGCGGTCCGAAACGTCGGGGTCGCGGCGGCCGAACAGCACGTCCTTGCGGTCGGGCGAGCCCTTGAGCACCGCGTCGTGGAGGGCGGTGAGCAGGCGGTCGACGGTGAGTTCGGACGGGTACACGTCGAGGCGGCGGAGCGGCACGGGTTCGTCGGTCGTGACGACGATTTCGTCGCCGAGTTCGACGATGCGCGCGAGTTCGGCGTGCCCCTCGACGGGGTGGCCGTCGCTGGCGAGCGCCACGTCGCCGGCGCGGAGCTTCGACACCGCGTCGTCGGTCTGCTTCGCCCGGAGTTCCCACGTGCCGTCGGCGCGCTCGGTCTGGCCGAGGGGTTCGAGGCCGATGAGCGCCCGGTCGTCGTCCGCGCGCTCCTCGGCGCTCTGGTCCCAGAGTTTGCGGTACTCGTTGTGGACCGACCGGCGCTCCTCCTCGACGGCGCGGTAGAACCGGTCGAAGTAGTCGCGTTCGTCTTCGGGCACCGGTTTCCCGACTGCGCCGGCTTTCGACTCCTGGTCGAGCCTGCCGGAGACGACCATGCAGGTGTCTTTCTCGAAGCAGTACTCGCACTTCGAGTTCACCTCGTAGCCGGTCGGCACCGACGCGTCGTGTTCCATCGCCGCGATTTCGTTGCGGGTGCGGACGACGAATTCGAGCAGGCCGCGGCCGATGGAGAAGTCCTTCGCCGGCGAGAGGTCGCCGGACTCCTCGGTGCGGTCGAGCGTCGTGTTCTTCGTGTAGAGGAGCGTCCCCGTGTCGACCGGGACGCCCCGCTCGTCGAGGATGAGCGCGTAGGAGGCGGCCTGAATCTTGTCCTGAAACCGCGGGTCGCGGTTGAGGTTCTTGCCGGTCTTGAGTTCGACGGGCGACCCCCGGCGGAGGGCGTCGGCGCGGCCTTTGATGCCGAACGTCGGTGAGATGAGGGTGTACTCCGAGCGCCACTCGTCTTCGTCGGTGAGGACGCCCTGCGAGAGCCACCCCTCGATGGCGGCGGCGTTGCGGCGCACCTCGTCCGCGACTTCGTCTACCTCGCGGCCGAGCAGGCCGAGTTCGAGGCCGCGCTCGTCGATGCGCTCGTCGATGGACGAGTCGAGGTCGCGGCCGCGGAGGAGGTCGCCGAACACGTCGTGGACGATGGTCCCCTTCACCACCGGGTAGTTCAGCGGGATGCCCGAGAGCTTGTTCAGGTAGTACATCCGCGAGCACTGCACCCACGAGCGGATGTCGGTCACGTCGACGAGGAAGTCGGGTTCGACGACGACGAACGACTCGGAGCCCGTCGAGTACGTCGTCTCGCCGCGGTACTCCGACTCCTCGGCGTCGGTGACGAGGATGTCCATGCCCGGCTCGGCGTGTTCGGCGGCGTGGGTCCACTTCCCCCAGAGGGTGACGGTGACTGGCTCTCCGGTCCCGCGCTCGGGGCGGAGCGTCACCTCCGCCAGCGAGCGCTCGCCGTACTTCGTTTCGACGTCGCGCGGCTCGCCGACCTCGACGAGCGGACCGCGAAGGTTCACGTCGAAACCGTCGGTGAGGCGCGGGCAAATAGCCGTCGGTGGAACCCGGGGACCGGACGTGCGCCCGCGACGGGGCGGGGCGCGCCCGAACCCCCCGCGACCGTCACGCTCTTTCTCTCCCGCGCGGTACGCACATCCATGCGCGTCAGAGATTGGCAGGACATCCTCTCGGAGGTCGTCGACGCGGGCCGCGACCGCGACCGCGACCCCGACGCGTGGCGGGCCGTCGCGGGGAATCGCCGCCGAAGCCTCGGCGAGGACCTCTTTCTCGCCCACCCCGACGCCGGCGTCTACCAGCTGAAGACGTACGCGAAGAACCCCTACGAGGTCCGCGGCGTCGGCGCTCGCGTCGCCCGCCGCATCGACGACGACCTCGACCCGCTGTTCCCGCGTCGGCGCGACGACGGCGACGGCGAGGCCACCCCCGGCCGGTTCGCCGTCCAGAACCCGCCCGAAGACGAGTCGCAGGCCGAGTCGATGGCGCGGCGGCTCGAAGAGACCGTGAAGGTCCACGCCGACGCGCCGACCACCGCCGACGACTTCTTCACCGACGTGATGGAGGCGCTCGACAGTCCGGCGTTCGGCCCGATGGACTACGAGTTCGACGCCCGGCCCGACCGCCTCGACGACCTCACGGAGGAGTTCACGGACGCCGACGAACTGCTCTCGTCGGACCTCGACGACCTCATCGAGTCCGACGGCGTCGACCGCGGCTTCCAGTGAGAACCTCGGTTTCAAACCCTCGGCATCCAATACACGGATATGGACGATAGGCTCGGCGGGCGGTCGCGACACTCCCCGCACGGCGCGACTTCGGAGGGACGATGGTCGGTTCGAGCATGAGCGACGAGGAGACGCGACTCGCCAACAACCGACTCAAAATCGGCTTCATCCTGCTGGTCGGCGCGTCGGCCGCGCTCGTCGCCGTGCAGGCGGGGGCGACGCTCGTTCAGGCCGCAGTCGCGCTGCTCTGTGGGGTGGTCATCGGGGGGCTCCTCACGTGGTATCTGCGGCGGTGGAGCCGCGAGTTCACCGCGGTGAACCGCCGGTAGCGACGCCGCCCTCAGGGCGACACCCGGGCGACCCATCGCTCGGGCGCGTCCAGTTCCGCGTCGGTCGGTAAGTTCTCCGGATGGTCCCACACCTGCGACGCGGCGGCGACGCCGCGCTCGTCGGCGACGTGCTCGAAGAAGCGAGCGCCGCGTTCGTACTGCCGGCGCTTGAGGCCGAGTCCGAGGAGCCGACGCGCGAGTTTGGCGACCGGGCCGCCGCCCTGCCGACGCTCGTCGAGCTTCCGGCGGAGGTCCTCGTAGTCGTCGTCGAACGCCCGGTCCATCAGCAGTTCCGCGTAGCCCTCGACGGCGGTCATCGCCGTGTCGAGTTCGCGGAAGGCGTCGCGGTCGAGGTCGCCGTCGACGAGGGCGTCGACCCCGCGTTGCATCCGCGATTCGAGATGCGTCGAGAGCCACGGGGCCGCGCCGAACTCCGCGGCGTGCGACACCTCGTGGAAGGCAATCCAGCGGCGGAACCGCGGGTAGTCCACGTCGAGGCTGTCGGCGACCCGGCGGATGTTCGGGTGGACGAAGTACAGTCCGTGGTCGTCGTCGCCGTCGGCGAGGAGCAGCGGGTCGTACTGGCCGAGGACGTTGTTGCCGAGAAACGAGAGGACGAAGGCGAACGACCCGGTGTTGACGGCGCGCGTGAACCCGGGGAGCACGGTGGGGCCGTGTTCCTCGAACGGGACCATCACCCGGCGGAACGTCGCCACGTTCGCGTCTATCCAGTGGTGTCGGTTCTGGACTTCGACGACCTCGGGCACGTCGAACTCCACCTCGGCGACGGCCGCGAGGCGGTCGCGCGCGTCGCGAACGTCTGCCGCGTAGCCCGCGCGCTCGGCGTCCGTGAGGTCGAGCGAGCCGGGGTCGGTCGCGGACTTCGCGGCCTCGGCGACGGCGTCCCAGTCGATGGTTCCGGAGCCGGTTGCCGAAGCGTCCGCGACCGCTCTGACGCTCCGAAAGAGGTTCATACCGTATCGTGGTGGGCCGGACGCAAAACGCTTCGGTCGGGGGAGTCCGACTCGCTAACTCGCAGACAGGACCGCCCCTAAGCACTATACCGAGTCGAACGTGGAAGGCGTATGGACCGAACCATCGACCACGTCGCGTTCGGTGGGACCGAACTGTACGAACTCCGGGCGGCCGCGAGCGAGGTCGGACTGACGCCGACGTACGGCGGCGAACACGGGACCGGGACGACCCACATGGCCGTCGTGCCGTTCCCCGACGGATCGTACCTCGAACTCATCGCGCCGACGCTCGGGACCGACGCCACGGACGCCGGCTTCTGGCCCGACTACCTCGCTGCCGACGCCGGCCCCGCGGCGTGGTGTCTGGAGACCGACGACGCCGCCGCCAGCGCCAAGACCGCCATCGACGCCGGCCTCCCCGTCGACGGCCCCCACGAGGCCTCTCGCGCCCGACCGGACGGCCGCCTCGTCGAGTGGGACATGTGTTTCGAGGGGTCGGACCAGCGACTCCCCTTTTTCATTCACGACCGCACCCCGCGGGGCTACCGCGTCCCGGAGGCCGCGCCGAACGCGTCGCTTCGCGGCCTCCAGACCGTCGTCGTCGCCACCCGCGACCGCGAGGCGACCGCGGCGCTGTTCGCCCGGCGACACCGGTACCCCTCGCCGGTCGATATCAACGGCCCGTTTCCCGAGTTCGCCACGCTTCCGGGCACGCCGCTCGCCCTGTGCGAACCCGGCGACGGCGCGCTCGACGCGCGCATCGACGAGGTCGGAGAGGGGCCGTGTGCGTTCCTCGTCGGCGTCACCGACCTCGACCGCGCGCGCACCGCGCTGTCGCTCGGTCCCGAGATTCGATACAGCGACCGGCGCATGGCGTGGTTCGACCACGACCTGTTCGACGGTCGGTTAGGCGCGGTCGAACTGTCCTGAACCGACCGATTCCGTCCTGAAAAGCCTCGAATCACCGACCGATGCCGGACGGTCGGCTCAGGCGGCGCAGTTGTTCGGTCCGAGTTCGAGTTCGGTCGCCTCCTCCTCGCCGCCGACCGAGGCCCGCCCGGTGTTGATGTCGATGACGCGCTCGTAGTTCGCGGGCTTCTCGGGCGTGTCCTCGGTGACGCGGGCGACGAACGCCGACTCGTCCATCGACAGCAAGTCGAGTCCCTCGCGCAGGTCGCCGAGCGTCGCGCTCACGAGTTCGCCCGGCGCGGCGACGCCGTAGCGCCCGTCCGCCCCGACGGAGACGTGGCCGGGGAGGACGCGCGTCTCGTCGGGCAGCGACAACAGCGTGTCGTGAAGCGTCTCGTAGAGGAGTTCCGCCCCCGTCGCGGCGTCCGAATCACCGAACTGGAGTTCCGTCCGGCCGACCGATTCGACGAACAGCGTGTCGCCGGTGAGGAGGAACCGACCGTCGACGAGGTAGTTCGTCATGTCCGAGGTGTGCCCCGGCGCGTGCATCGCCTCGATATCGTAGTCGCCGACGGCCAGCGTCTCGCCGTCGTCCAGCGCGGTGAACTCGTGGGCCACGTCGCGGTCGGTCGCCTCCGCCCCGAGGTAGTACGGCACGCCGAGGCGGTCAGCGAGGGCTCGCCCGCCCGAGACGTGGTCGGCGTGGACGTGCGTGTCGAGCACACCAGCGACCGTCATCCCGGCGTCGGCGGCGACGAGTTCGAACTCGTGAATCTGCCGGGTGGCGTCCACGACGACCGCCTCGCGGGCCGACCGCGAGCCGACGACGTAGCCGAGACAGCCCTTTGCGCGGCGCTGGACCTGCGCGACGAACAGATCGTCGTCGCCGGTGTCGAGTTCGACTACCTCGTACAGTTTGCTCCAGTCTTCCATGCCGCCTTTGACGACCTCCACGTCGTCGTAGCCGCGTTCGGCCAGTTCGAACCCGAACGACGTCGAAGACAGCCCTTTCCCGCAGATGGCGACGACCGGCCCCTCACCGACGAGGTCGCCGACGCGGTCCCAGTCCCAGTCGCCGCCGAGGCCGTCGACGGGGTGGAAAGGGACGTTGACCGCGCCCTCGATGTGCCACGACTCGAAGCTCTCGGGCGGCCGCGTGTCGACCACGGTGAACGACTCTCCCGCGTCCACCCTGTCTGCGAGTTCGCCCACGGTGAGCTGGTGAAGGAGTTTGCTCATGTGTTTAGCTATGGGAATGACGCACAAAACCGTTTGTGGCGGATTCGGGGCCGCGGTCTCGCGTGGCGTCGACTCGACTCGCGTCGGCGTCGTCGTGGCTGCACCGAACTGAGCGACAGCGCCGCCGCTCACCGGGCGAGCGTCAGAAAAGTCGAATCGGAAGGTCGTCCCGAACTACAGTTCGGCCTCGAAGTCTTCGAGGGCGTAGACGGTGTCGGAGCCGCGGCGGTCGAGCGTCTCGTTGGCCAGCAGCCAGTAGACGACCGACAGCGCGCGTCGACCCTTGTTGTTCGTCGGGACGACGAGGTCGACGTTCGACGTCTGGTTGTTGGAGTCGCACATCGCGATGACCGGGATGCCGACCGTGATGGCCTCCTTGACGGCCTGCGCGTCACCAATCGGGTCGGTGACGACGACCACGTCGGGTTCGATGTAGCCGGCGTAGTCCGGGTTCGTCAGTGTACCCGGAATGAAGCGGCCCGTGCGGGCGCGAGCGCCGACGGCGTCGGCGAACTTCTCGGCCGGGAAGCGACCGTACTGGCGGGAGGACGTGACCAGAATCTGCTCCGGACTGTAATTCGCGAGGAAGTCCGCGGCGGTGCGGATTCGCGAGTCAGTCTGGCTGACGTCGAGCACGTAGAGCCCGTCGTCGCGGACACGGTGGATGAACCGGACCATGTCCTTGGTCTTCTGCTGGGTACCGATGTGGACACCGGCGGCCAGGTAGTCCTCGACCGGGATGAGCAGGTCGGCGTCTTCGTCGGGCATGACGTCCTCGTCGAAGGCCGGTTCCGGCTCTGCTTCTTCGGCCTCGGCGGCGTCGTCGGCCGCCTCGGCGGTCTCTGCTGTCTCGTCTTCGGTGGCGGCCTCGGCGGGTTCCGTCTCGGCGACCGCTTCGGTCTCCGTCTCGGGTTCCTCGTCTGCGACCTCCACCGCGTCGTTTTCGTTGTCGCTCATACTGCGTCGTCCGCGATGCGGATGAGTTCGTTCAGTTTGGCGGTTCGCTCGCCCTGCACCGTGCCAGTCTTGATGAACGGCGCGTCGGTTGCGACGGCGAGGTGTGCGATGGTCGCGTCTTCCGTCTCACCGGAGCGGTGAGAGATGACGGCGTCCATCCCGTTTCGGGAGGCCAGTTCGACGGCGTCGAACGCGTCGGTCAGCGTCCCGATCTGGTTCGGCTTGATGAGGATGGAGTTCGCGGCGCCCACGTCGATGCCGTCCTGCAGACGGTCGACGTTGGTGACGAACAGGTCGTCACCGCAGATGAGCGTGCGGTCGCCCACGCGCTCTGTGAGCTCCGCGAAGCCCTCGTAGTCGTTCTCGTCGAGGGGGTCTTCGACGTAGACGAGGTCGTACTCGTCGACCATCTCGGCGACGTAGTCGATCTGCTCGTCGGTCGTCTTCGTCTCGTCACCGTAGTGGTAGACGCCGTCTTCGAACATCTCCGAGGCGGCGATGTCGAGACCGAAGCCGATCTCGAAGCCGAGTTCGTCCTCGACGTCGGAGACCGCTTCGCCCATGATTTCGAACGCCTCGGCGTCGGAGACCGGCGGTGCCCACGCACCCTCGTCGCCCTTCGCGGCGGGTACGCCGCGCTCGTCGAGAATCTCGGACGCGCGGGCGTGGACCTTCGCGTTGGCGAAGACGGCTTCGGAGACGCTCGGCGCGCCGACCGGCGCGGCGAGGAACTCCTGGATGTTCGTCGCTTCCTTGGCGTGTTCACCGCCACCGATGACGTTCCCGAGCGGCGTCGGGAAGTTGTCGCCGCGGAACGCGCCGCCGAGATGCTGGTACAGGGGCGCACCGAGCACGTCGGCACCGGCCTTGGCCGCCGCCATCGAGATGGCGACCGCGCTGTTCGCGCCGATTTCCGAGAAGTTCTCGGAGCCGTCGGCGGCGCGGAGCGTCGCGTCGACCTCGCGCTGGTTGCCCGCGTGGACCTCGTCCACGAGTCGGGGAACCGCGTGTCGCCGCGCGGCGGCGATTGCTTCGGTCGGCGGCAGTTCGATCGCCTCGTACTCGCCGGTGGATGCCCCGCTGGGGGCCGCAGCGCGACCGAACCCACCGGATTCGGTGAGCACGTCGGCTTCGACCGTCGGGTTTCCACGGGAGTCGAGCACGCGGCGCAGAGCTACGGATGTGATTCGAGTCATGTTGTCACTTACCCTCTCGTTTGACGGTGAACGGAAGTACACCTGCGTCGTACTCCTCAGCGGCGATTAATATCGGTTCTGTCTGTTCCGAATCGACGAGAACCGGGGCCCCGTAGGAGACCTGCAGCGCTCGCGCGCCGAGGATGCGTGCCTTCTCGTATCGGTTGTACCGTTGCATCATTGGTAGGGGGATACGACGTCCACGAGGTCCTTGTGCGACACCATCATCCGCCGGCAGCAGGCACGCGTGACCCCGAGGTCGTCGAGGACGTCAGCGGGGTCCTCGTCTCCCTCGCGAGCACGGGCTTTGAACTCGTCCCAGTGTTCGCCGATCACTGTGCCGCAGGTGAAACACCGGACGGGAATCATCATGGTTAGATCACCTCAGCGGTAGGACTTCTGGTAACGAGCGCGCGCGCCCGGTCCGCCCCACTTCTTGGGTTCGGACTGGCGAACGTCGTTGACCAGAAGCGAGCGGTCGAACTCCATGTACGCGTCGCGAAGCTCCGCGTCGTTCAGGTACTGCACCAGCCCACGAGCGAGCGCGGTGCGGACTGCGTCGGCCTGACCGGCCACGCCGCCGCCGTTGACGCGCACGTCGATGTCGACCTGCGAGCGGAGGTCCTCGCCTGCGATGCGGAACGGCTCCAGCATCTTGAGGCGGGCCATCTCCGGCTCGACCAGCTCGACCGGCTGGGAGTTGATTCGGACTCGACCCTCGCCTTCACGCACGGTGGCGCGGGCGATTGCGGTCTTCTTCTTACCGGACGTGTTCGTTACCATGTGACGTTAGCACCCAGCTTCTCGGAGACCTCTCCGAGCGAGATGAACTTGATGTTCGAAAGGCGGTCCAGCGAGGTGTCTTCGAGCATCTCGCCGTCTTCGTCGTACGGATTGCCGACGTAGACGCGGACGTTCGAGAGCGCCTCGCGGCCGCGGGGCTTCTTGTACGGAAGCATGCCGCGGATGGCACGCTTGAAGATGCGGTCGGGACGCTTCGGGTAGTACGGACCCTGGTCCGAACCGACTTCGACGCGCTTTCTGTACTTGGCCATCACGTCCTCTTCCGAGCCCGTGATGACGGCGTCTTCCGCGTTGACGACGGCGACCGTCTCGCCTGCGAGGGCGCGCTGTGCGACCTCCGAGGCGACGCGGCCGACGATGCAGTTTCGAGCGTCGACGACGACGTCTGCGTCGAATTCTGCGAGGCTCATCGGATCACCCGTACGTTGGACCCGTCGGGGTTCTGTTCAGCGAGTTGTTCTAGCGTCACGGTGTCGCCGACCTGCTCGATCTTCTTTCGAGCGGTGGACGAGAAGTCCACGGCCGCGACTGTGACGTTCTTCTGCAGCACACCGCTACCCAGCACCTTGCCGGGCACGACGACGGTCTCGTCTTCCTGAGCGTATCGTTCGATACGACCAAGGTTGACTTCCGCGTGGGTGCGCCGTGGCTTTTCGAGACGGTCCGCGACATCCTGCCAGACGTTGGCACCGGACTCACGCGAGACCGCCTTCAGCTCGGCGATGAGACTGTTGAGTCTCGGGTTCGTCTTACTCATTGTCTACCTCCAGAGAGAAAGCGGAGTGCAGGGAGCAGGATTTGAACCTGCGGACTCCTATGAGACAGCGCCCTGAACGCTGCGCCGTTGGCCAGACTTGGCTATCCCTGCAAGCATTCCGCTGTA
This sequence comes from Haloferax sp. Atlit-109R, assembly GCF_003665865.1. NCBI lineage: Archaea > Methanobacteriati > Methanobacteriota > Halobacteria > Halobacteriales > Haloferacaceae > Haloferax > Haloferax sp. Atlit-109R. The sequence goes on along the minus strand of NZ_QPLO01000002.1, from coordinate 124,732 downwards.
CTTCATGCCCCGTAAAAACACCTTCGGTCCGACCCGCCGCCGTGAGGGAGTCACACGCCACGCTATCGGTGGCTGCAACCCCTCGTGGGGCGGGCGAACGCCGGTGTTGAGACGGGGCAGTGTTCATTCTTACAGTGCGACCTTCTCTTCGAGTTCGGCCGCGCGGTCACCCAAGGAGGCGACGGCGCGCGTCACGAGCTCGTCGACGTCGAACGACCCGTCCGTCTCCACACTGAAGACGAACGCGCCGGGCACGTCGTGTACTTCGACCTCTTTTCCGGGGTACCGCTCCGTCAGGTCGTTGCCGAACGTCTCCGTCGCGACGAGGTCGCCGTCTTCGGCGTCCCCCTCGGCGTGCTCCGCCGCGGCCTCTTCGATGACGCCGCGGAGGATGTTCGGCTCCTGTTCATCGAACTCGCCGGCGTCGCCGACGACCTCCACGCGCTGGAGGTGTCGGTAGCCGACGGCGACCCCGCCTTGGTTCTTGGCGTGGTCTTTTCCGTAGCCGAGGACGGCGTCGGCCTCGAACTCGAGGCGCTGGCCCTCCTTCAGCTCGATGATGGGGATGTTCTCGTCCGCCGGGACGACCATGTCGTCCGCGGATTCGATATCCCCGGAGTAGGCGGTTGCCGGCCCGTCGACTTCGAGCGCGACGGTGACGGTGTCACCGGGTTCGAAGTCGTCGAGAGGCGTGGTCAACGGAACCAGACCGAGACGAAGCCCGATCATCTCGTCGAACATGACCGAGGTGTTCTCCACGAACCGAACGGTGTCGATGGAGAACGTCGGCACGTCGGCGACCATCGCCCGGCGAATGCCGTTGGCTAGCGCCGGGGTCAGACCGCGCGCGACGAAACGGGCGCGTCGGTCTTCGCGTTCGATGAACTCGACCTGGAAGTCGTTTACCATGGTGTGTTAGAGTCGGCTGTTTTTCGGCGCGCGAGTTCCGTCGTGCGGAATCGGCGTCACGTCCTCGATGCGACCGATCTCGAGACCGGCGCGAGCGAGGGCGCGAATCGTTGCCTGTGCGCCGGGTCCGGGGCTCTTGTTACCGTTGCCACCGGGACCGCGAACGCGGACGTGCAGACCGGCGATACCGGCCGCCTTGATCTGGTCGGCGACGCTCTCTGCCATCTGCATGGCCGCGTACGGAGATGCCTCGTCACGGTTCTGCTTGACGACGGAACCACCGGACGACTTGACGATCGTCTCGGCGCCCGTGATGTCAGTCACCGTGATGAGCGTGTTGTTGAACGATGCGTGAACGTGGGCGATGCCCCACTTGTCACCGGTTTCGGATTCGCTCATTCTTGGGCCTCCGCGCGCTCAGGGTGCAGTTCGTCCGCGAGCTTCGACGTCTCGTCGAACGCCACGGTGTCCTCTTCGTCGACCTCGACCTTGCGGGAGGGGACGGTCGTCCGCGCACCGTCGACGGTCACGTGACCGTGGACGATGAACTGACGGGCCTGCTGGGGCGTCTGTGCGAGCCCCTTGCGGTAGGCGACCGTCTGGAACCGACGTTCGAGGATGTCGGTCACGTCGAGACGCAGCGTCTGGGAGATGTCGTCCTCCGCAGAGAGGATGCCGTAGCGGCGCATGCGCGCCATGAACTCGGCACCGAGCGACTCGGCTTCTTCGACGTCGCCCTGGGCCTCGCCGAGGAGGCGTCGCGCCTCGCGGCGGAGGTTGCGCAGTTCGGACTGCGCGCGCCAGAGCTCTTCCTTGTTCTTGAGACCGTACCGAGAGAGGAGGTCCGATTCCTGTGCGATGCGCTCGCCCTGGAACGGGTGGTTCGGGGTCTCGTAGAACTTGGTGTTGTTACCCGTCGTCATTCTTCAGCCTGCGCCTCCTTGATCTCCTCGACGTTGACACCGATGGTGCCTTCGGTACGTCCAGTGGACTTCGTCCGCTGGCCGCGAACCTTCTGGCCGCGCTGGTGTCGAACGCCCTTGTAGGAGCTGATCATCTTCATGCGGTTGATATCATGCCGCCGCTTCTCTTCGAGGTCCGAACCCGTGATGTGGTCGGTGTCACCGGAGAAGAAGTCCTTCCGTCGGTTTGCCATCCACTCGGGGGCGTGGTCCTCGAAGTTCTCGACGACATCGACAACGGAGTCGATCTCGCCTTCGGGGAGCTTACCGAACAGCGCCGTTCGGTCCACTTCCGCGGCGTCGGCGATGATGCGCGCTGTGCGCTTGCCGATACCCTTCATGTCCGTCAGACTGCGCTCTACCGTCTTCGTTCCGTCAAGGTCGGTCTGACCAATTCGGATGAAGTAACGGAGGTCCTCTTCCTCCTCCGGAGAGCCGTCCTGTGGTTCTTCTGCACTCATGACTTTGGAAGTCGTGTTGTGAGCGTTGCGGCGGGGATTCGAACCCCGGGGGCTTGACGCCACTGAGTTAGCAACCCAGCGCCTTGGGCCAGGCTTGGCTACCGCAACACTTCGGTCGTGTTAGTTTCGCCCTTCCGGACTCGGGGACGACATTCCCCTACATCGATTGCATCCGTTACGAGACGGGGGCATTACTTAAACATCACGAAAGGGACCTCGCGTGACAGCCCGAGTCACCGCCGCTCGCCGCCGAATCGTGGTATGGTACACCACCTCTCCAAAATCATAAGAACTCTGGTTACGTATTTCCATCAATGAGTTCGACAGAGTCCGCGACCGCGCCGACGAAGCCCGTTCGAATCGACACCGTCGAGGAACTCGACGCCCTCGTGGCCGAACACGACCGCGTCCTCCTCGACATCTACACGAAGGGCTGTACGCTGTGTCAGAGCATCGAACCCGTCCTCGGCAACGTCTCGAAAGCAACCGACGTGGTCGTCGCGATGCTGAACCCGCAGACGGATATGTCGGTCGCAGAGCGGTACACGATTCGGAGCGTCCCGACGCTCCTCCTGTTCGAAGACGGCGAACTCGTCGACCGCCTCGCCGACGGCTTCCAAGGGGCGCAGGCGGTCGTCGACTTCGTCGAGAAAGAGCGGTAAGGTCGGGTCGCGTCAGTTCGGCGTGGACTCCGTCGGGGGTTCGGACGGGGGCACTCTTTCGACCCCGCGGTGGCATCTCAGCGGTCGGCCGGGTCGTCGAGAGGGGTCGTACACCAGTGGCAGAAGTCGATGTCGGCGTCGACCTCGCGACCGCATTCGGGGCACGTAACGGTGGCCGCGTCGGGGTCGGCGACGGGGTCGGTGACGGTGGCCGCCGACTCCTCGGCGTCTTCGACGGCGGAGCGGTCCGCCCGCGCCGCGGCCTGCCGCAAGCCGAGGAAGAAGGCGTCGAGGACGCTCGCGAAACTCACCACGAGGATGGGGACCAGTTCCCTGAGCACCGCGGCGAACTCCGACGGCGGGATGACCGCACCGCCTGTCAGCGGGTCGAACGCCTCCACCGGAACGAACAGCGCGGACACCGCGAACGTGAGAAGCACCCAGAACGCGGCCCGCCGCCAGCGTCGTAGATACAGATGCCCGAGACCCGTGATGACGAGGCCGAGTATCGCGGCGAGCCAGGGGCGGAGTTTCGTGAGTGCGGACATACGTGGACTCGATTGGGATTCGCTCATGAGAGTTCCGTTCGTAAAGCGTCGGTGGAGTCGCGGTCGGGGTCGGGGTCGGAAGCCGAAGCCAGTTCGCGTGCGATGCAGCGGCCGGGGAGCAGTAAACGGATTCGACGGGTCGGCTTGTGGAGATTCGGGCGGTCCGTTGCGGCCGCCCGCACGCCCGAGCAACACGCGACGGTTCGTGGTGCGCACGTATAAATTGAACAGAACTACAAACGGATTCGGCGTTTCATCGTCGCCCGCGCGGCCCGGAAGCCTCGCCGTCGCCCGCGCTCGGTGGGACGACGAGTGTCGGAACCTCAGCGTGGCGGACGACGCGACCGGCGACGGTTCCGGCGGCACGGTACCCCGCAAGCCGAGCCTCGTCGTCCCCACCGACGCCGAGGACGACCGCGTCGGCTCCCGTCCGTTTGACGTGCGCCAGCAGCTCGGTCGCGGGGACGCCGGTTCGGACGGTTCCGCCTGACTCGACTGCGTCTCTCGCGGCCGCGGCGGCGACGGCGTTCACGCGGGCTCTCGCCTCGGTTTCGAGCGTCCTGCACGCCTCGCGCGACGCGGTTTCGGCACCGCGCTCGTCGACGACCGCGAGCGGTTCGAGAACCCCGCGGGTCGCCGCAGCGATGCGACGAGCCAGCGTCTCGGCCGACGCGGACGGTGCTCCGTCGGCGGCGAGGAGCGCCACCCGCCGGTACGTCGGCCGGGGTGATGCCGACGGGACGACGAGCGTCGGAACCGGCGGCGCGTCGAGGACGCGCTCCGCGACCGACCCGACGAGGAACCGACCGGGACCCGAGCGGCCGTGGCGGCCGAGAACGAGGAGGTCGCCGTCACCGACGACGCGTTCGACCGCTGTCGCGGCCGGCCCGCCGACGACTTCCGAAGTCAGACGAACGCCCGCGAGGAGCGCCCGACGCGTGACCGCGCCGACGGCTTCCTCCGCTTCGAAGGCGGCGCTGGCGGACGCTCCGGCGGTTTCGGTTTCGGTCGTCTCGGTCGCGGAGGACTGCGGCGTGCCGGTCGCGGAGACGGCGTGGAGCGACGCGTCGAGGACGCGGGCGAGAAACAGCGCGTGGGCCGCGGCGGTCGCCGCGGAGGCGCTTCCGTCCGTCGCGAGAACCACTCGCTCGACGGTGACAGTCATGCGCCCCGAGAGGTCGTCGGAGGAGAAAAACTCGCGCGTCGGAGGGGCGTTCTCAGGCCCCGATGTACTCTTCGTTTATCGTCCAGCCGTCGTCGCCGTCGCGGACGAGGTACTCGCCGTAGTACGGCACGCGGTTTTCGACGACCGCTTCGAACGTCTCGCGGATGTCCTCGCGGGTCATCTCGCCCATCGGGCGTAGGTCGTCGTTGCGGTTGAGACAGCCCTTCAGGTATCCTTCGTGCGTCACGCGCACGCGATGGCAGTTGGCGCAGAACTCGGGGTTCTCGACGGGGTCGACGATTTCGACCATGCCCTCGCCGACGTAGTAGCGGCGGCGGTGGTGCATATCGCGGACCTCCACCTCGTCGGCGAGGTCGGTCAGCCACCGGTGGACGCGCTCGATGTCGATGTTCCACTCCGGCTTGCCCGTCAGTTCGGGCATGTACTGGATGAGTTGGAGCTGTAACCCCGGGTTTTCTGCGACGTACTCGACCATCTCCTCGACGTGGCCCGCGGTCTTCGTGAACACGACCATGTTGAGCTTCACGGGCGTGAGGCCGGCGTCGACGGCGGCCTTGACGCCCTCCATCACCTTGTCGTACGCGCCGGACTTCGTGATTTGCGCGAACGCCTCGGGGTCGAGGGCGTCCTGCGAGACGTTCACCCGGTCGAGGCCGGCCGCGACGAGGTCCTCGGCGCGGTCGCCGAGGAACGTCCCGTTGGTGGTGAGCGAGGTCTCCATCGAGTCCGGCGTCCGCCGGATAATCTCTTCGAGGTCCGCGCGGAGCATCGGCTCGCCGCCGGTGAACTTCACCTTCTCGACGCCGTACTCCTCGACGACTTCGAGAAACCGGACCACGTCGTCGGCGCTCATCTCCTCGTCCGAGGCGTCCATCGGCCCGCGGGTGTCGCCCAGCCCCTCGTTGTGGCAGTAGACGCAGTCGAAGTTACACCGGTCGGTCAGAGAGATTCGAACGCCGGTTACCTCGCGGCCGAAGTCGTCCACCAGCACCATATACCGAATCCTGGGAGCGTACGTTGATAAATTCGCTGTCGATGACCGTGGCGTGGTAACTGGAATCCGTTACGCTCTCGGCGTCTCGAAGCCGGTGTCGGTCGGGTCGTCGCCTGCGACCGTCACCGCGCGACGAGACCTTACAAAACCCTTATCGGCCGCACCGCCGGAGTGACGGACATGGACGAAGCCGACGTACGCGACCGCTTGCGTGCGGTCGAGGACCCCGACCTCGGAGACGACGTCGTCTCGCTCGGACTGGTGAACGCCGTCGAGGTGGACGGCGACACCGTCCGTATCTCGCTCGCGCTCGGTGCGCCGTACTCCCCGGCGGAGACGGACATCGGCCGCCGAATCCGCGAGGTGCTCGCCGAGGACGGGCTGGAGGTCGACCTCACCGCCAAAGTGCCGACCGACCGCGACCCCGACGAGGAGGTGCTCCCCGGCGTGAAGAACATCATCGCCGTCGCCTCCGGGAAGGGCGGCGTCGGCAAATCGACGGTCGCCGTGAACCTCGCGGCCGGCCTCTCGAAGCTCGGCGCGCGCGTCGGCCTGTTCGACGCCGACATCTACGGGCCGAACGTCCCGCGGATGGTCGCCGCCGAGGAAGCGCCGCAGGCGACCCAAGACCAGACCATCGTCCCGCCCGAGAAGTACGGGATGAAGCTCATGTCGATGGCGTTCCTCGTCGGAGACGACGACCCGGTCATCTGGCGCGGCCCGATGGTCCACCAGCTGCTCACCCAACTCGTCGAGGACGTGGAGTGGGGCAGCCTCGACTACCTCGTGCTCGACCTGCCGCCGGGCACGGGCGACACCCAGCTATCAATCCTCCAGACGCTCCCGCTCACGGGCGCGGTCATCGTCACGACCCCGCAGAACGTCGCCCTCGACGACGCCAACAAGGGCCTCCGGATGTTCGGCAAGCACGACACGAACGTCCTCGGCATCGTCGAGAACATGAGCACGTTCCGGTGTCCCGACTGCGGCAACCGCCACGACATCTTCGGCGCGGGCGGCGGCCGCGAGTTCGCCGCCTCGAACGACCTGCCGTTCCTCGGGGCGCTCCCGCTCGACCCGGTCGTCCGCGAGGGCGGCGACGGCGGCAAGCCCATCGTCCTCGAAGACGACGACGAGACGGCCGACGCGTTCCGCGTGATGACCGAGAACATCGCCGACATGGTCGGTGTCGTCCAGCGACGGACCGTCAGCGAGCGATGAGCGACGACGGGCGACCCGACGCTGACGCGGACGTGGACACCGACGCTGACGCCGGGGCGGACACCGACGGCGATGCCGAGGAGGTCGACTGGGAGATGGCCCCGGACTCCGACGCCGACTTCCCCGCGGACCCCGAGCGCGTCGCGTTCCTCCGCGAAATCGCCGACGACATCTACGGCGAGTCCTCCGAGAGCCGGCAGGTGTCGGCCATCCTCTACCGCGTCAGCGACCTCTACGACCCCGACGGCGACACCTCGCCCGAGGAGATTTACCTGAACGTCCGCCACATCATGGACATCAAGGCGCAGGGCGGCATCGACCGCTGAGCCGTCCGAGACCACGTCTCTCCAACACTCCGCCCGGCGTCCGCCTCCGGACGTTCACTTCCGCTTTCTTCGAGTCCGCGATTCGACCGCTAGCGTCGTCTCCGGGGACTCACTTGCCAGTCCACTTCGTGTTCACTTTCACCACGGACTGAAAGCCGGGGAGCGCTGAACCTGCGCGGACCGGGCGGGTTTTGGTTCCGGAGCCGAATTCGAGGGTGTGGACGCACACCAACGCCAGTTCCGGAACCCCTTCTCGATGGACACCGACTGCACGAACTGCTCGGCGCTCTGCGAGACGCGCGAGCAGGTCGTCCACGGCTACGGCGACGTGGGCGCGGAGTTCCTGTTCGTCGGCGAGGCTCCGACCGCGGCCGCCGAGCGGACCGGCGTGCCCTTTACCGGCGACGAGGCCGGACGGCGCGTCCAGCGCATCCTCGGCGACCTCGGCTTCGTCCGGTCCGAGCCGGACGCCGACGAGCCGGACGTGCAGAACGTCTTTTTCACGTATCTCACGCGCTGTCGACACCCCGACCGCGGGCCGAGCGACGACGAGGTTGCGACCTGCGAGCCCTACCTGAACGCGGAGATTCGGATGATAAACCCGCACATCATCGTCCCCGTCGGACAGGCCGCGCTGGAGGCGCTCGCGTTCGATTACACCACGCGCGCGGCCGACAGCTTCGACGTCGACGCGGAACACGCGACGACCATCCGCGGCCGCGGCTTCGAACTCGTCCCGATGAAGGAGCCGGAGCGCCTGACCGACGCCGACGCCGAGGCGTTCGTCGAACACGTCCGCGAGTCCGTGTTCGGCCGGGACTACCGGCAGACGAAGGGACGGCAGAGTCGCTGAGTCGGGCGGACGATTCCCGTCGCGTCCGGGGCCGCGTCCCGCAAGCGGCGGGTTCAAGGGTTCCCCGGCGCGAGGGGAGGGTATGACGGTCATCGCCGTACTCGCCGAACCGCCGCGGCCGGGACTGGTGCTTTCGGAACTCGCGGAGACGAGTCCGCTCTCGGAGGCCGAAGCCGCGGACCTCTACGCCGCGATGCTCAAAGACGTCTGTATCGCCGTCGAGCGGTCGGGCGGCGACCTCCTCGTCAACTACCGCGCCGAGGACGACCTCCCCGACGAGTTCGCCGGGGACCACGACTCGGAAGCCGAGATTCGGAGCGTCGTCGCCGACGCCCTCGGCGGCACCGACGACGCGCGGTTCGAACCGCAGGTCGGCTCGACGTTCTCCGCCCGCGCGGGTAACACCGTCTCGCATCTGCTCAACGAGGAGGAGGTCCACTCGGCGGCAGTCGTTCGACCCATCGCGCCGCTGCTCGGCCGCACGCACCTCGACAGCGCGGCGATGAAGCTCCGGAGCACGCCGGTCGTCCTCGGCCCCTCGACGGAGGGCCGCGTCTACTTCTCGGGCTTCCTCGACCCCATCGACTTCACCGACGCCTACGCGGAGCCGGAAGTCGAGACGCTCGCTCGCCGCGCCGACGACGCGGGTCACGGCCTCGACTACGTCCCGATGCTTCCGGTCCTCGAAACCGGCGCGGACCTCGCCACGGTCGTGCCGATGCTCCGGTCGCGGGTCGAATCCGAGCGGCTCGTCCCCGAGCACACGACGACGTTCGTCTTCGAGAAGGGACTCCGGGTCGAGTCGACCGACGGCGTGCTGGAACTCGTCCGCGACTGAGCGAAGCGACAACTCTTAGGTATCCGACTCAAAATCCCCGTGTGAAGGTGGGATGGCGGAGTGGCCTAACGCGCCTGCCTTGAAAGCAGGTTTCCTCACGGAATCCTGGGTTCAAATCCCAGTCCCACCGCATTTTCCACGAACCCTACGCCGCGCAGTGGCATCTGCGCGGCTCTGTGAGTGGACATCGGAGACGGACTGGGATTTGAAGCAGGGAGCGGAGCGAACGACGTGAGCGGAGCGAGTGAGGTTCAAATCCCAGTCCCACCGCATTTTCCACGAACCCTACGCCGCGCAGTGGCATCTGCGCGGCTCTGTGAGTGGACATCGGAGACGGACTGGGATTTGAAGCAGGGAGCGGAGCGAACGACGTGAGCGGAGCGAGTGAGGTTCAAATCCCAGTCCCACCGCATCCACTCCAAGCGACACCAACGACCCCGAAAAAGCGACCCACAGCCCTCGACCCGTTCAGAACCGGTACGCCATCATCACCTCGTCGACGTGTTCGTCACCGATGGTGTAGTGGTCTCTGCGAATCGCTTCGGTCTCCCAGTCGTGGTCGCCGAGGAACTCCAGCGCGCGGTCGTTCGTCATCGGGACGCTGTTGTACACTTTCCGGAAGCCGTTGGCTTCGGCCCAGTCGAGGCCGCGGCGCAACAGGAGGCTGCCGATGCCCGCCCCGCGGTAGTCCTCCTTGACGCCGACGGTCTGCTGGGCGGTCTCGCGGATGCGCGACACCTGCGGGAGGTCGAGGTGCGTCCAGCCGACGACCTCCTCGCCGAGCGTCGCGACGAAGAACACGCGGGACTCGACGCGGTTGTGGCGCGTGACCGCCTCGTCGTAGAGGAGTTGTTCGGCGATGGTCTCGGCGACGACGTACGTCTCCTCGGAGGTCACGTCTCGAATCGCGTCGATGAGGCCCTCGAAATCGCGTTGACGGCCGGGCCGGATAGTGACGATGCCGGCGTCGGTGTCGTGTTCCTCGATGGTGCCTACGTCGAGCGCCAACTGGAGCGTGCCGCCGTCTTCTTCGAGGTAGCCGCGCGATTTCAGTCGGTCGAGTTCGGTTCGGAACTCGTCGGACGGCACGGGCGCGACGTCGAGGAGGACGTTTCGCTTGGCGGTGCCGTGCCGCTCGACGTACTCGTAGATAACCTTGCTCGCCTCGGATTCGAACGTCGGGCGCTCGGTCGCTCGCATGACTCCAAGAACCATGGCGTGCCACGCGTATATTTCTTGTTCATCGGTAGCAAACACCGTGACCACGCGGCGTTCCGCATGACAGATATCAACAGATGCGTAACGGCTTTGAATCGGCCTGCCAACACTCGGGTATGGATTGGCCACACGACCCGGACGGCGAAGAGGGGAGCGAAGGCGGACGCAAGTACGGCCAGGCGGTCATCGCGAAGAAGGTCGACGAAGACGAGGACTTCCCGCTGAACAAAGCGGCGTTCGTCGAGGAGTACGGCGACCACCCCATCCGACTCGACTCCGAGCGCGTCGTCTCGCTTTCGGACATCTTCGAACACGTCGAAGGCGAGGAGTTCGGCGACTTCGTCGAACTACACAAGGCCGTCGGCAAGGCGATGCGCGAAAACGACTTCTGGTTCTACGAGGGCGCAGACCAGTTCGTCACCGGCAAGAAAGCGTAGTCTTCGAAGCTCGAACGTTCGACCCGCGACGGCGAGTTAGTTTCCGGACCCGCGGAACGAGGTCCGCTCTTGGACTTCCCGCTCGATAGCGTCGCGCTCCCAGGTGCGCGTCTCGTCGCCCTCGACTTCGGCTTGCACCTTCTCTTCGAGCAGCGTGACGGCGACGCTGTTTGCCCCTTCGGGGATGATGAGGTCGGCGTGTTTCTTCGTCGGTTCGATGAACTGCTCGTGCATCGGCTTGACCGTCGAGAGGTACTGGTCGATGACGCCCTGGAGGTCGCGCCCGCGGTCGATGGCGTCGCGCTGGATGCGCCGGAGGATGCGAACGTCGGCGTCGGTCTCGACGTAGAGCCGAAGGTCGAGCATCTCGTTTACGTCCTCGTCGTAGAGCGCGAGAATCCCTTCGAGAATGATGACGTCGGTCGGCTCGACGGTCTCACGCTCGGACTTTCGGTTGTGAATCTCGAAGTCGTACTGCGGCATCTCGACCGCCCGTCCCTCCATGAGCTCCGAGAGCTGTTCGTACAGCAGGTCCCACTCGAACGCGGAGGGGTGGTCGTAGTTCAACTGCTCGCGTTCGGCCATATCGAGGTGACTCTGGTCTTTGTAGTAGTTGTCAATCGGAATCCGGGTCACGGACTCACCGACGTTCTCCGTGATGAGTCGAGCCACGGTCGTCTTTCCGGCACCGCTGCCCCCGGCGATACCGATGACGAACGACGGGATGGTCATTGTCCCAAAGACGCCCGCGAACGGGTTTGAACGCAGCGGTTCGCCGGCTTCGACTGACGAGTATATAAAACACATTGACAGGCAGTTTCACACAACCGATTCTCGCGCCGCCGTCGGTCGCAATTATCATGGCTTTTCAAACGCAGGAAGTAAGTTTTATAAGCGGGAGTTGCCATTGGCTTTCACATGGTACGTGATATCGTACGCCGCGACTTCCTCAAGGGAGTGGGAGCCGCGGGCGCGGCAGGCTTGACTGGCTTATCCGGATGCATCGGTGGCGGCGGTGGCGGTGGCGGCGGCCCCGAAGGGCTCGTCGTCATCGGCTACCCCGAAAGCGGTATTCAGCTGTTCCGCGACTATTACAGCGCGTCCGACGGGAGCGAGGAGATACTCGTTCCCGACGGGATGCGCTCCGGGTCGATGCCCGGGCAGGTCGGCAACGACATGGCGAACGTGACCGGGACGGCACCCGCAGCGGGCGGCCCGAACCAAGACACGTTCAATCAACTGTTCGAAGACGAGTACGACGCTGCGCCGGGCGTCTTCACGTCGCAGACGTACGACTCGGTCGCGATTCAGCTTCTCGCGAACGCCGCTGCGGGGGAAAACTCCGGGCCGGCCATCAAAGACCAGATGCGGCGGATGGCGAACCCCGGCGGGATGACCGTCGGCCCCGACAACCTCGTCGAGGGCGTCGAGGCCGCCGCGAACGGCGAAGACATCGACTACCAGGGCGCGTCGTCGTCCGTCAACTTCGACGAGAACGGCGACCCGGCGGAAGCCGCGTACGCCATCTGGACGTTCGACGCCGACAACAACGCGACGAGCCAAGAGGACGTCCAGAGCTTCGAAGGCGACAGTCCTGACGGCTCCGGACCGGCGGCCGACAGCGGCCCCGGCGGTTCCGACCGCGAGATGTCGATCGGTATCCTCCTGCCCGAGACCGGCGACCTCGCGGCCGTCGGTGCGCCGATGATTCAGGCCGGTCAGATTCCGGTCATGCAGGTCAACGACGCCAACCCGGCCGGACTCTCGGTCAACGCCCAAATCGAAGACACCCAGACGTCCCCGGACGCCGGTGTCTCCGCCGCGCAGTCGCTCGTCTCCGCGGGCGTTCCGTCCGTCTGTGGGTCCGCGTCGTCCGGCGTGAACGTCCCCGTCTCGCAGCAGGCGTTCATCCCGAACGAAATCGTCGGCTGCTCGCCGTCCTCGACGGCGCTGTCCGTCTCGAACCTCGACGACAACGACTTCATCTTCCGGACCGCGCCTTCGGACTTCTTGCAGGGCCGCGTCATGGCGCAGGTCATGGCCGAGCGCCTCGAAGCCAGTTCGGTCTCGACGCTGTACGTCAACAACGACTACGGCCAGCAGCTCTCGGAGCGCTTCGCGAGCGTGTTCAGCGACTCGTTCGACGGCGAAGTGTACAACCAGGTCGCGTTCAACATCGGCGAGTCGTCGTACTCCTCCGTCATCGAGACGGCGCTCTCCGGCCCGGATAGCTAAGACCGACCCGACAGACCCGATTTTTTCTTCGTCGCCGCCGACGCGAGCGGCCGCGCTCGGCTGTCGCGCACGACTCGGCCGACACAAGACACTCATACGACCGCTGACAGCTATGCGTCGATGAAGCGCCGCGCCCTCCTCTCGACGGTCGCCTGTTCGGCACTCGGGCTCGCAGCCGGCTGTCTCACCGACTCGGACGAGTCAGTCGAGACCCCAACGAACCCACGGACGACCACGACAACGACCGACTCGACGGCCGATTCGACGACCGAGACGAACACGTCGGGACCGAAGCCGAACCCCGGCGTCGGCCTCTCAGTCGTCAACGAGGACGACGAACCGCACACGCTGTCGGTCCGAGTGACCGACGGCGACGAGACACACTTCGACGGGTCGCTCGACGTCGGGGCCGGACCCGGATACGGCCGGAACGTCGCGAACGACCTCGTCGGCGACGGCAGCTACCGCGTCGTCGCGGAACTCGAAACGGGGGCGACGCTCGACTACGGGTGGACGGTCACGAACGAGGCGCGCCGCCTCGAACTCGTCGTCACGTCCGACGCCGACCTCGAAGCGCGGCAGCGCGTGACGCCGGTACTCGACGACGCCGACCTCCCGTACACCGTTCCGGGCGCGGCGGACATCTTCGCGCCGCCGGGGGCGACGATTCGGAACCGGAGCGACGCCGACGCTCGGCTCACCGTCGCCATCGACCACGACGGGGGGCGCGTTTTCGAACGCACCTTCGACGCGGCGACCGACCGCGAGGTTTCGACGCCGCCGCTCGTGGCGTCCCACGGGACCTACGAGGTCGTCGTGGAGACCGAAGACGGCCGCACCGCGACCCACGAGTGGGACATCCCGGAGAAATGGGGGTGGCCGACCCTCGCGGTGCTCGTCGCGGCAGATGGCTCGCTCCGGGTCGGCTCCGGTTGGCCCAAGACGGTCTCGGTTCACGTCGAAAACGAGAGCGAGGCGGAGCGCGACCTGACGCTGACGCTCGTTCGGCCCGACGGCGCGGGCGCCGACAGTGACGACGTGGATGGGACTCGCTCTGGTGACGCGGTCGTCTCGGAGACGGCCCGGACTGTCCCGCCCGGCGAGTCGACCGTCGGATTCGGGGTCCCTATCGGCGACGTGTACGAACTCACTATCGAAACGGCCACGGCGTCCGAAACAGTCGCCTACGCGGCGTGCTACTGCTGGAACACGAACACGACGGTGACGCTCAGTGGGAGTTCAGGCGGTGACGGTGGCGGCGACGGGGACGAAGGCGGCGACGGTGACGGTGGAGATTCCGGTCTCTCAGTCGAGTCGTTCCAGTACGTCTGCGAATGAGCGCCGAAAAAGAGCGTGGCCCGCCGAGACGGACTAGCCGCCGAGGAAGTCCTGTCGGACCTGCTCGTCGTCGAGGAGCGCCGTCCCGGAGTCCATGTAGCGGTTCTGTCCGTTGGCGAGGACGTAGCCGCGGTCACAGCGCCGGAGCGCCTCCTTGGCGTTCTGTTCGACCATCAGGATGGCCGTGCCGGCCTCGTTGATTTCGTCGATTTTGTCGAACATCTCCTCGACGAGGTCGGGCGCGAGCCCCGCCGACGGCTCGTCTAAGAGCAGGAGGTCGGGGTCGAGCATGAGCGCGCGACCCATCGCGAGCATCTGCTGTTGGCCGCCGGACATGGTGCCGGCCTTCTGGTCTTTCCGCTCTCTGAGGATGGGGAACCGCTCGTAGACCGCCTCCATGGCGTCCTGCGGCACCTCGTCGAGGATGTACGCGCCCATCTCGAGGTTCTCTTCGACCGTCAGCGTCGGGAAGATGTTGTCGTTCTGCGGGACGTAGCCGATGCCGACGTGGATGATGTCCTCGGGTCGGCGGCCGGTGATGTCCTCGTCTTTGAACCGGACGGTGCCGCCCATGTGGGCGGTCAGGCCGAAGACGGACTTCATCGTCGTCGATTTGCCGGCCCCGTTCGGTCCGACGATGGTGACGTACTCGCCGTCGAACACGTCCATGTCGACGTCGGTGAGAATCTGGAGGTCGCCGTAGCCGGCGTCGAGGTCGCGGACGCGCAAGAGCACGTCGTCGCGGCCCTCGACGCCCGCGCCGCTCGTCGCGTCGGTGTTGGCGTCGACGCTCATACGTTGCCTCCGAGGTAGGCCTCGATGACCTCTTCGTTGCTCCGAATCTCGTCGGGCGTCCCCTCCGTGAGTACCGAGCCCTGGTGGAGGACGATGACGTGTTCACAGTTGTCCATGATGAGGTCCATGTCGTGTTCGACGAGCAGGAACGTGTAGCCCTGCTCGCGGAGTTCGTGTACGTGTTCGAGCAACTTCTTCTCCAGCGTCGGGTTGACCCCGGCGAACGGCTCGTCCAACAGCAGCATGTCGGGGTCGGTCAGGAGCGCCCGCGCCATCTCGAGCAGTTTGCGCTGCCCGCCGGAGAGGTTGCCCGCGTACTCCTCTGCGATGTGGGCGATGTCGAAGAAGTCGAGCACCTCCCAGACGCGTTCGAGCAGTTCCGCTTCCTGTTCGCGGACGTCGTCGCGGACGCCCGGCATGACCGAGCGCCACAGCGCCTCGCCGCGCTGGTGTTTCGGCGCGAGCATCATGTTTTCGAGGACGGTCATCTCGCTCAGTTCGCGGGCGATTTGGAACGTCCGGACCATCCCGCGGTTGGCGATTTGGTGGGGTTCCTCGCCGGTGATGTCCTCGCCGTTGAACGTGACCGTGCCGGCGTCGGGCTTGAGCATGCCCGTGATGAGGTTGAACGTCGTCGACTTGCCGGCCCCGTTCGGCCCGATAAGTCCCGTGAGCGTTCCGGACTCCACCTCGAAGGTCGCGCCGTCGACGGCGGTGATGCCGCCGAAGGACTTCTCCAGTCCCTCGACCTGAAGCGGGTAGTCGACCGACGTGTCGACGCCGGAGGCGAACGCGCCGAGCGCGCCCTCGTCGACCTTGTTCGCCACGTCTTCGACGGGCTGGTCGGCGGCGTCACTCATCGGTCTCACCTCCTTCGGCCGCGGCGTCGACGCCGCCGTCGGTGCGGACCGAGTCGTCGTCGCCGCCGTCCGCGGCCATCGACTGCGGCCGCGACAGCGGGATAACCGACGCCGTCTCCTTGCGGTAGCCGAGCATCCCCTCCGGCCGGTTGTGCATCAGCCAGATGAGCACGAGGCCCATCACGACCAACTGGAGCTGTCGGATGCTGTCGACCGTGTACAGGAGGAACGGCACGGGGTCGAACTGCGAGATGAGCGGCGAGATGGCCTGTCCGAAGCCGGACGGCGAGTCGAAGTTGGGGAACACCGCCGTCACGAGGT
Organism: Haloferax sp. Atlit-109R; assembly: GCF_003665865.1. Classification (NCBI taxonomy): domain Archaea; kingdom Methanobacteriati; phylum Methanobacteriota; class Halobacteria; order Halobacteriales; family Haloferacaceae; genus Haloferax; species Haloferax sp. Atlit-109R. The sequence goes on along the minus strand of NZ_QPLO01000002.1, from coordinate 108,568 downwards.
TCTGGAAGTACCGCGGCCCCTGGTAGAGCACCGCGGCGAAGACGGCCCCGCCGAGGACGCTCCCCGTGTTCGAGCCGGCCCCGCCGATGATGAGCGCAATCCAGACGAAGAACGTCACGCGCGGCCGGAAGAAGTTCGGCGTCACCGCGCCCTGCGGGACGAGCCAGAGGATGCCGGCGAGCCCCATGAGCGCGCAGCCGAGCATGAACGACTTGATTTTGAACCGGTCGGTGTTCTTGCCGAGGGCGTTGGCCACGTCCTCGTCCTCGCGGATGGCCTTCAGCACGCGACCGAACGGCGACTCGCCGGTGCGCTTGAGCAGCCAGTAGAACGCCGCGACGAACCCGAGCAGCAACAGCCCGTAGACGAGACCGTCGACGACGGGTTTGGGGTTCGTCGGAATCAGCACTTGTGAGGCGTCGACGAAGCCGAGATAGGCGTTCCAGAGGCCGAGGCCGCGAAGCAGCGCCTCCAGCGGCGGGGCGAAGTCGAGGATGAGCCCCGACCCGCCGCCGAAGCCGACGCGGTTGCCGAACAGCTGGAACTGCTGGAGTTCGCCCGAGAGGAAGCTGAACCGGACGATTTCCGACATGGCGATGGTGACGATGGCCAAGTAGTCGGCCCGCAACCGGAGCGCCGGGAGCGCGACCACGAGTCCCAAGAGCGCGGCCGCGAGCATCCCGGCGAGGATACCGACCCAAAGCGGGAGGCCGAGGCCGCCGACCTGCGCCGCGCCGCCGGCGACGTACGTCGGCTTCGTCACGATTGCCGTGACGTAGACGCCGACGGCCATGAAGCCGACGATGCCGATGTTGAACAGCCCGGTGTACCCCCAATGGAGGTTGAGCGCGAGCGACAGCATGGCGAAGACGCCGATGTAGAACGTCAGCGTCGCGATGGAGTTGAGCTGTCCGCGGAGCGTGTACCCGAGGACGAGCCCCGCAAGGACGTACGCGAGGTACGTCCCGAGGAGAATCAACACGATGAGGCCCGCGTCGCCGCCCGGGATGCGGGCGGTGAAGTCGTCGCGGACGCTCATGCGGTCGCCCTCCCGCTGAACAGCCCGGACGGTTTCACGAGGAGAATGACGATCATGACGACGAAGGCGGCGGCCCGCGAGAACGCCGAGGGAATCCACAGCACCGACATCGACGCCGTCAGCCCGATGACGAGGCCGCCGGCGATGGCCCCGTAGATGGAGCCGATGCCGCCGAGGATGACCGCGGCGAAGATGAGAAGCAACAGCAGCCACCCGTCGTTGAACCCGAGGGTCCCTTTCCAGAGGATGAACATGTAGCCCGCGACGCCGGTCAGTCCGCCGCCGATAATCCACGTCGCGCGGACGACGCGCTCGGTCGAGATGCCGGTGATGAGCGCGAGGTCCTTGTTGTCGGCCATCGCGCGCATCGCCTTGCCGAGTTTCGTCCGCTGTAAGAGCACGTGGACGCCGAGCATCAGCGCCGACGCGACCACGAGGAGCGTGATGTCGTGGGCGTTGATGAACACCGTGCCGTCGATGAAGTACAGCGACAGCGAGGGCGGTTGGGCGGTCGTGCCGCGCACGTCGGAGCCGAAGACGAACTGCATCAGGTAGCGAAGCGCGAACGCGACGCCGACGCTCGTGATGAGAAGCGTGATACCGTCCTCGTTTCGAATCGGTTTGAAGATGGTGCGGTCGACCGCGAGCGACAGCGCGATGGCGAAGCCGCCGGAGACGACGATGCCGGCGACGACCGCGAGCGGCGTCGAGAGCATCCCGATGCCGAGCGTCCCGCCGTAGACCGACCCCCCGGCCCCGACGAGCAGGAGCGCGCCGATATCGGCGCGTCCCAACCCGGCGATGAGGTACGTCGTCGCCCACCCCGAGAACGCCCCGGCCGTGATGTAGTCGCCGTGGGAGAAGTTAGCGAAGTTTAGAATGCTGTACGTCATCGACAACCCGATGCCCGCGAGGCCGATTACGAGCCCCCGCATCAGACCATCCCAGACGAGCGTGCCAATGTCGGCAAACTGCGTCTGCCCCGTTGCTAACCCGCGAAGTAAGTCACCGAGTAGTACGACTACGATGACCGCCAAGACGAGCGCGAACGGACGCTCGATGGCGAACCGCCTTCCACGGGAGTAGGTTTCGGCAATACCCATTGATAACTATCCTCATGATATGTGCGGACGATAAACATAGATAAATCTTTCTTCATCGGTCGTCTTTACTGACCCCGCTTGACACCCCGCAGGACCTCGATTACTCGAATTCGGTCCGAATCGTCGACACTTAAAAGCGGGTAGAGTCCCGACAGGGACCATGCGCGTCAGTTCGGCGGCGTTTTCCGAGCTCGACGACCTCGTCGAGCTGTGGGTCGAACTCGCCGCGGACCAGCGGGCGTCCGGCTCGCACCTCCGAGCCGAGGCCAACCGAACACCGATACGGGAGGCGCTGGCTCGACACGTCGCCGCCGACGGCGTCCTCGTCGCCCGCGAGGGCGATGTGAGCAATGGCGGCACGGAGGTCGGAAGCAGCGCAGAGGACGCGGACGCCGACGGCCTCGTCGGGTTCGTCATGTTCGACATCGAGGCGGGAGCGTACGAACAGGACGCGACTCGCGGAATGGTTCGGAATCTGTTCGTCCGCCCGGCGTACCGAGACGCCGGCGTCGGAACGCGGTTGCTGGCGGCGGCGGAGAACGCGCTGGCCGACGCCGGCGTCGACGCCGTCGCGTTGGACGTGCTGGCGGACAACGAGGCCGCCCGTCGGTTCTACCGGCGACACGGCTATCGGCCCCACCGCGTCGAACTGGAGAAATCGATGCGAAGCGATACACACTCAAAGGAGGACGGGTAATCGACAGACGCGCCAGGAGAGCATGGGCGGTTCATGCACTCGACTTGTAATCGAGACTTCGTGGGTTCAAATCCCACTCCTGGCTCTCGCCGTTTACTCACGTTTTCCGGACCGTCGTCAGTTCCGTCGAGTGGGAGACCGAACCCGGATGAGGAGCAACGACCCCGGAACGCCGAGGACGAGCGCGCGGAACGGGTTATGCTTGATGATAACGTCGGGATCGAGCGGCTCCGACTGGAGGTCGGTGATTCGGATACACGAGTAGTAGACCGTGACGTGGGTCAGCACGTACGCGAACGCCGCGGGGACGACGACCGGATACCGAATCCCGCCCATCGCCAGCCCCTCGAACGCGAGGGCCGTGAGCGCCGAGATGAAAAGCAGATTGCCCAGTTGGAGCGTGACGCCGGTCAGCGCCGTTATCGCGGTGTCGAACAGCGACGCGCCGTAGGGCGTGTACGTGAGCGCAGTGACGACTGCCACCGCTCCGAGAAAGAGCCCGGCGAACAACCCAGACAGCGCGTACACGAACTCCATTGGGGGACCGTTAGGGGACCGACGGGTGCGAGGAATTTAGTTCTACCCCCCTCGTTATCGCGGCCGAAAATTAGACAACACCGCCGAGAGCGACGGGCCGCGGCGTCGAGACGGAATTTTATCTTTATCGGGAACGTCATGTTCGGTATGAACGGCTCCGACCAATTCATGCTCGCCGTGTCGCTTCTCATCTTCGCGCTCCTCGTCGCCGGCCTGCTTCTCGCACTCGTATAGGGAGAAAACTTATGTGATATTCATGGAGGATACTAGCTACCATGCCGGAATGTCAGAACTGTGGTTCGTTCGTGACGCCCGCATACGCCCGAGTATTCACTCCCGATGGCATGGAGAACCCGCGCGTTTGCCCGAACTGCGAGGATATGGTCCGCGACGGCGCGCAGGTGCGGGCGGCGCGCTCACCGAGAAATCACTGACTCGCCGGGCCGTCACTGAGCGACGTGGTAGTGTTCGGCGTCCTGTCGGACGAAGCCGCGCTTCGAGAGCGTGCTGAGGATGCTGTAAAGGGCGATTTTCTTCATCTCCAACCCGTTCTGCAAGTCGGAGATGGACGCGCCGTCGTGCGTGGTGAGATAGAGGTACACGAGCTTGGCCGAGGGCGATTCGAGTTCGCCGGGGACTTCGATGGTCGGAACCGTCTGTTGCATGGTCGTTGTCATCCTCTTTGCTTCGACGATAATAAAACTCTCTTACAACAATCGTCGAAGTTCGGTGGTCGGGAGTGAGGCCGCGAACGTCACGAATTCTGGAGAATCGTCGCATCCATCACGAACGTATATCCGATTCGCTGCGGCGTTCGACGGCGCTAACTTCGACTGTCGTCGAAGGACGCTCGTCTCGGGTTCTCGGAGGACGCCGTCCCGAAGCGACGGAAGGGGCGGGAGTCGAACCACGCGAAGCCATTGAAAACCACCGGACCGACCGCGAGGGCCTGTGCCGGTGTGCTCTACCACTGAGCCACCCTTCCGGTCGCGCGTAGGAGTCGAGCGGGCAAATAGGCGTTGGTGGATTCGGCCGAAGCCCTCGGCTGTGGGGCGTTGGGTTCCATGCGATGCACCGATCGAAAGCGGCGACGAAAGAGATTGGTCGCGACTCGGACGGGGCGCAGTCGGGTCAGTAGCTCCGCGTCTTCGGCTCGTACGTCTTGTTCTCGCCTTCGAGGATGACCGGCTTGTACCAGAGTTCCGGGCGGCCGTCGTTCCACGAGAGCATCGTGTGCTTGAGCCACTCCTCGTCGCGGCGCTCTTGGTACTCCTTGCGCCAGTGGGCTCCGCGGAACTCGTTGCGCGCGAGTGCGCCGAGCGTGATGGCTTCCGCGATGTCGAGGATGTTGCGCATCTCCAGCGTCTGGAGGAGGTCCGTGTTGAACGTCCGCGACTTGTCGCCCACGAACACCTGCTGGTAGAGTTCGCGCGCCTCGCGGATGTCGCGGAGCGCGTCCTTGAGGGCCGACTCCTCGCGGAAGACGTTCACGTTTCGCGTCATCGACTTCTGGACGCGCTCGCGAATCTCGGCCTGCTGGATGCCGTCTTCGCGCTCCAGGAGGGTGTCGATGGTCTCGCGCTCGTCTTCGACGGCGCGCTGGACGAGGTCGGCCCCGGAGACGGACGCGCCGGCGTCCGCCGCCGTCCCGCCGTCCGCGACGGCGTCTTCACCGATACCGGCTTCACCGAGTTCGACCGGCGAATCGACTTCACCGAGTTCGTACTCGCCTTCCTTGCCGGTCGTGATTTGGGCCTCCTCCATGTCCTTGCCCGCGGCGTGGTGGCCGGCGCGCTTGCCGAAGACGATGAGTTCGGGGAGCGCGTTGCCGCCGAGGCGGTTGCCGCCGTGGACGGAGGCGCAGGCGCACTCGCCGGCCGCGTAGAGGCCGGAGATGCACGTCTCGCCGTTCTCGTCGGTCTCGATGCCGCCCATCGCGTAGTGCTGGCCGGGCTTGACCGGCATCGGCGCTTCGAGGGGGTTGACGCCCTCGAAGTCCTCCGAGAGGTGGACGATGTTCTCGAGGCGGTCGATGATGCGCTCCTCGCCGAGGTGGCGCATATCGAGGTGGACGTACTCGTCTTCGATGCCGCGGCCCTCGTTGACCTCCGTCAGTTCGGCCCGGGAGACCACGTCGCGGGAGGCGAGTTCGCCGAGGTTGTTCGCGTAGCCGTACTCGAACATGAAGCGCTCGCCGTTTTCGTTGTAGAGGATACCGCCCTCGCCGCGGACGCCCTCGGTGATGAGGACGCCCGTCGAGGGGAGCGTCGTCGGGTGGAACTGGATGAACTCCATGTCCTCCATCGGCGCGCCCGCGCGGTAGGCCATTGCGACGCCGTCGCCGGTGTTGGCGACCGCGTTCGTCGTGTGGTCGTAGACCTGTCCGAGACCGCCGGTGGCGAGGATGACGCCGTTGCGGGCGCGGAAGCCCTCGACCTGTCCGGTCTGGACGTCGTAGGCGACGATGCCGTGACAGGTTCGGTCCTCCGGCTTCTCCTCGTCGGTGACGGCCAGTCGGGTGACGTGCCACTCGTCGTACACCTTGATGCCGCGCTTGACGAGCTGCTCGTACATCGTGTGGAGCAGCTGGTGGCCCGTCTCCGCGCCCGCGTAGGTGGTCCGCGGGAACGAGAGCCCGCCGAACGGTCGCTGGCTGACGCGACCGTCGTCGTCGCGGGAGAACGCCATTCCCCAGTGTTCGAGCTGGATGGTCTCTTTCGGGCTGTCCTTACAGAGGGTCTCGGCCGCCGGCGCGTCGGCCAGATAGTCCGAGCCCTTCATCGTGTCGTACGCGTGGTCCTCCCACGAGTCGCCTTCGCGGAGCGCGGCGTTGATGCCGCCCTCCGCCGCGCCCGTGTGACTTCGGACCGGATGGAGCTTCGACACGATGGCCACGTCGGCCCCTTCCTCGTGTGCCGCAATCGCCGCGCGCAGGCCCGCCCCGCCCGCGCCGACTACGATAACGTCGTGTTCGTACATGGTGTGTTTGGGTGTGTCGTAGGGTTGGTCGAACTTCAGGGTTTCACCGGGAAGTTCACCAGAACTTCAGGTTGTTCTTAATCGCCTCGCGCTTGAGCTCCTGGATGTGCTCCGTGAGGGGGATGTCCTTCGGGCACACCTCGGTACAGGAGAACTGGGTCTGACAGCGCCAGACGCCGTGTTCCTGTTCGAGGATTTCGAGGCGGCGCTGCTTCATGTCCTCGCCTTCGCGTTCGTCCATGGCGAAGCGGTAGGCCTTGTTGATGGCCGCGGGACCGAGATACTCGTTGTCGCCGGCGGCGATGTTACACGAGGACATACACGCGCTACACCAGATGCAGCGGGTGGACATCTTGACCTTCTCGCGGTTCTCGCGCGTCTGGCGCTGCTCGTCGAGTTCGCCGTCCGGAAGCGAGTTCGTCTGGAAGTACGGCTCGACCGACTCCATCTGGTCGTAGAAGTGCTCCATGTCGACGACGAGGTCTTTGACCACGTCGGAGTGCGGGAGCGGTTCGACCCGAATCGGCTCCGAGAGGTCCGACAGTTGGGTCTTACAGCCGAGTCGCTGCGACCCGTTGACGAACAGCGCGTCGGACCCACAGATTGCCTGCCGGCAGGAGTGCCGGAAGGTAAGCGAGGAGTCGTAGTGGTCCCGTGCCCACATGAGCGCGTCGAGAATCGTCATGCCCTGTTTGTACGGGACGTGGAAGTCGTCGAAGCGGGGCTCCTGTTTCTCCGGCACCTCGGGGTCGTAGCGGAAGACCTTGAGGTGGTAGGTGTCGTCCGCGGAGCGCGCTTTCTCGGCCGCCTCGGCCTCGCGCTGCTCTTGGACGCGCTCGGCGCGCTCGCGCTTTTTGGCGTCGCGCTTCTGCTTGCCGGCGGACGCCGTCTCCGTGGCCGATTCCTCCTCGACAGTTTCGGGAACTTGCGTGCTCATTAGATGGGAACACCTCCGGCCCACTCGAGGGCCGTGCGGACGCCCTGCACGATGAGCAGGACGCTCGCGAGACCGAGAATCGCCTTGACCGCCGTCTTCCGGGTTCCAGAGAGACCCTGGTTGACGAGGGCGTTGTAGACGCCGTTGACCCCGTGGAACGTCGCGGTGACGAGGAACAGGATCATCAGCGAGAAGTACGTCAGCTGCTCCATGCGCGCCTGCGAGAGGGCGAACGTCACTTCGTCGGCGTGGTTGACGAAGTGGAGCAGGAAGAAGTGGAACGCCAGCACCACGACGAGGAAGGCGGCGGTCAGCCGCTGCCAGAGCCACCGCCGGCCGCCGGGCTCGAAGGACGTGTATCGTTCTGCCATTAGATGCTCACCCCCGAGAGGAACGTGGGGACGCTCGCAACGACGATGACACCCGTGAGGATGAGCGACGCGTAGAAGCTCTTGTCCTGTGCTTCCAGCCCGACGCCCAGGTCGACGAACAGCAGCCGCAGCCCGTTGAGGATGTGGAACACCGCCACCGCGAGCAGCCCGACTTCGAGAATACGCACGACCAGGAGGCTCTCCAGCGCCTGAATCGTGTTCGTGTACGCCGTCGCGCCCGAGAGGGCCGTCGACAACACGGCGATGTGGGTGAAGAGATAGCCCACAAGCACCCAGCCGGTGAACTTGTGGAATATCCAGGCCCACATGCCGGCCGAGAACTCCCGCCATCTGCTGAAGTCCTCGATGAGGCCCCGATTGTAAGACTGACTCATGCTCTTGTGAGTGTCGGGAAGGGGAGGGTATAGAACTTACGTGTATGGAGTTTCGTGAGGGTCGGCAAAAATCGCCGCCCCCGGGCGTCTCGGGTCGAGCCGAACGGTCTCAGCGCGTCGTTTCGGGGGAGCCGGACTGCTCGCGCTCGACGACGCGCCGCACCTTGTCTTTGAGTTCGACGAGGTGGCAAAGCGGGTTGCCGGGGTAGACGACCGGGTTTTCGAGGACGCCGACGAGCAGGCCCGTGAAGGGGGCGACGACCGTCACGTTGTCGTCCTTGAACGGGTTCGTAATCGTGCAGATGCGGTCGCCCTCGTGGACGAGCGCGCCGCGGTCGTGGTGCATGTCGACGATGCCGCCCGCGTCGGCGCGGAGCCACGTCTTCTCGTTTTCGTCGGAGATGACGGTGCGCCAGCCCGGCCAGTTGACCGTCGAGGTTCCTCGGAGGCCGTACTCGGCGAAGACGCTCTCGACGCCCGCCAGCGCCTCGTCGATGAGTTCGCGCTGGAAGCGGTGGGCCTCGCCCATCTCGACGGTGATAGCCGGCGTCCCGTTCGCGGACGACTCGGTTCGGAGCATCCCGCTGGACCCGGAGCTGTCGATGATGACGTGCGAGCCGAAGGCGTTGGCGAGGCGCGCGACCGCGGGGTCGGACATATCGGCGCGGACGTGGAGCATGTTGGTCCGCCCCCGCGTCGAGGTATGGAAGTCGATGCCGAGGTCGCAGGGCGCGATGAAGTTCTGGTAGATGCGGTGGGCCATCCGCTTGGCCCCCGTCGAGGTCTCGGAGCCCGGAAACGACCGGTTCAGGTCGCGGTCGTAGATGGGGAGATACCGCTGTTGGGCGAGAAAGGCCGGGACGTTCATCACCGGCATGCAGACGAGCGTGCCCGCGAGGTCCGCGAGGTCCCACTCGTAGGCCACCTCGCGGACGACCTCGATACCGTTCAGTTCGTCGCCGTGGGCGGCGGCGGAGAGGAACACGGTCGGCCCCGGCTGCTCCCCGTTGATGATGGTGACGGGGATGCGAACCGGGTCGCCGAGATACGTCTCGGAGATGCCGTACCGGATGTCCTGTGTCTCGCCCGGCTCGACCTTCCCGCCGTTGTAGGTGAAGGCCTCGTTGTCGGCCATGTGATGCGATGGGAGGGCCGGGGTTATAAACGGTCGCGACGGACCGCCCGACGCCGTCCTCGCGGCTGCGAACCGAAGGCCTCCAACTCTCGACCGTCATGTCTTTGAAACCGGGAGGATATCAACTGAGTATGTCCACCACAGACGACGCCGTGCGTGTCGGCGTGCTTTCTCTGCACAACAGTAAGGAGACGAAGGCAATCCTCAACGCGGTCGAAGACCTCGGTCACGAGCCGGTGTGGCTCCGTCGAGAGAACGCGGCGGTCAGCATCGAAGACGGCGAGGTGACAGTCGAGCCTGAGGTGGACATCATCGCGAACCGACTGCTCCTGTCGAACACCGAGGAACCCGCCGAACTGCTCGGGCTGGCGACGACGTTCAACCGCATCCGACCGATGCTCAACGAGCCGGACGCGGTTCTCGCGGCCATCCACAAGTTCGCCACGGCCGCGACGCTCGCCAACTGGAACATCCAGGTACCCGACGCGCTGCTCGCGCTCTCGAACGACCGGCTCAACAAGGGCCGCGAACGCTTCGGCGACGTGGGCGTCTACAAGTCCGCCATCGGCACCCACGGCGGCGGGACGTGGAAGGTCGACCTGACAGAGCCCGTCAACCCGAAGGTCGGCAACCGGCAGGCGTTCCTCCAGAAGCTCATCGACCGCGACGGCGACCGCCACCGCGACCTGCGCGTGTACATCGTCGACGGCGACATCGTCGGCGCGATGTACCGCTACGCCCCGGAGGGCGACTGGCGGACCAACGTCGCCCTCGGCGGCGACGTGCTCGACGCGACCGACGAGATGCCCGAGGAGGCCAAGGAGACGGCGCTCTACGCCGCCGAAGTGATGGAGATGGACTACGTCGGCGTCGACCTCGTCGAGGGCGAGGACGGCTGGTTCGTCCTCGAAGCCAACCCGACGGCCGGCTTCAAGGGCCTCTATCAGGCGACGGGCAAGAGCCCCGCGCCGCACATCGCGAAGCTCGCAATCGAGCGCGCGGGCGGCGAGGTCGACGAGACGCGCGTCGAGGAGTTGTCGGCGACGCTCGACGACTCCGTCCCCTCGTGTGCCCCCAACGAGTCACCCATCATCGACGGCGAAGCGCCCCTCATCGGCTACATCGAGGAGGTCGTCGTCAACGGGACCAGCGGCTCCCAGCAGACCCTCGCGAAGTCCGACACCGGCGCGACCCGAACGAGCATCGACACGAGCCTCGCCGCCGAAATCGGCGCGGGGCCCATCAAGAGCATGACGCGCGTGAAGTCCGGGAGCCTCAAGAGCGGGAAGGCCCGCCCCGTAGTCGACCTCGTCATCGGTATCGGCGGCACCCAGCACACCGTGACCGCCAGCGTCGAGGACCGCTCGCACATGGACTACCCGCTGCTGCTCGGTCGCGACATCCTCGAACACTACCGCGTCGACGTGCGCCGCCGCGCCAACGCCGACCGAAACGACAGCGACGACGAGGAAGAAGAGCTCCTCGAAGAGTAAGTCGGCCCGCCACACCGGGCCACCAGCGCGGTCACCGCCGTCGAACGACGGGCGACCGCATCCGAGCACCCGAGACACGCGCACTTTTCTCCCCGACGACCCAACCACGAGTCGATGAGCGACGACGCCTACCGCGAACTCCGTGCGGACCCGCACCTCGGCGATGTGGTCGACGAACACGGCCCGCTCTCGCTCGACCCCGCCGACGACCCCTTCGAGCGACTGGTCGTCTCGATTGTCAACCAACAGCTCTCGACGACCGCGGCGGCGACGATTCGGGACCGCCTGTTCGACCGCGTCGAGGTCACGCCCGAGGGGATACTGGCCGCCGACGAGGACGTCCTGCGCGACTGCGGCCTCTCGAACCAGAAGGTCGGCTACGTCCGCAACGTCGCCGACGCGTTCCGAGACGGCCTGTCGGCCGAGTCGCTACGAGAGATGGACGACGGCGAGGTCGTCGCGGCGCTCACCGAGATTCGCGGCGTCGGTGACTGGACCGCCAAGATGTTCCTCATCTTCGTGCTCGCCCGCGAGGACGTGTTCCCGGTCGAGGACCTCGGGATTCGTCGCGGGATGGAACACGTCTTCGGGTTCGAACAGGACGCCGTCTCCCGCGGCGAGATGCGCGAGCGCGCCGAGCGATGGGCACCCTATCGAAGCTACGCCAGTCGGTATCTCTGGCGGTGCGTGGACTAACTTCGACAGGGTGGAAACGGAGTCTAGTCCGAGTAATCGATAGACTGCACCCACGTAGACCGCCAATCGAATAAACACAATCTGAGTTTACATTTCACGCGAGGGAAACGTTGAAACCGCGACGCAGTGTAACGTTCTTCCATGAACGTAGATGACGTCGACAGTATCACCGTGCTCGGAGCGGGCAACATGGGCCACGGCATCGCGGAGGTCGCGGCCCTCGCCGGCTACGACGTCGTCCTGCGCGACATCGAAGACGAGTTCGTCCAGCAGGGCTACGACAAAATCGAGTGGTCACTGAACAAACTCGCCGAGAAGGACCGACTGTCGCAGGACGACGCCGACGCCGCGCTCGCCCGCGTCTCGACCGCGGTGGACCTCGGCGAAGCCGTCACCGACGCCGACGTGGTCATCGAGGCCGTCCCCGAGAAGATGGCCATCAAAAAGGAGGTGTACGCCGAGTTGGAGGAGTACGCCCCCGACCACGCGGTGTTCGCCACCAACACCTCCAGTCTCTCCATCACCGAACTCTCCGAGGTCACGGAGCGCCCCGAGCGCTTCTGCGGGATGCACTTTTTCAACCCCCCGGTCCGCATGGACCTCGTCGAGGTCATCTCCGGCGCGCACACCGCCGACGAGACGCTCGACCTCGTCGAAGACCTCGCCGAGTCGATGGGCAAGACGCCCGTCCGCGTCCGCAAGGACAGCCCCGGCTTCATCGTGAACCGCATCCTCGTCCCGCTGATGAACGAGGCGGCGTGGATTGTCCACGCCGGCGACGCGACGATGGCCGAAGTCGACTCCACGACGAAGTACGACATGGGCCTCCCGATGGGGAGTTTCGAACTCGCCGACTACGTCGGCATCGACGTGGGCTACCACGTCCTCGAATACATGCACGAGGTGCTCGGCGACGCCTACGAACCGTGTCCGCTCCTCTCGGAGAAGGTCGAAGAAGGCGACCTCGGCCAGAAGACCGGTGCGGGCTTCTACGACTACGAGGACGGCGCGGGCGCTGAAATTCCCCACGACGAGGGGAGCGAAGCGGTCAAGAACCGACTCCTCGGCGTCATGGCGAACGAGGTCGCCGGTCTCGTCGGCAACGACGTGGCCGACCCGGCCGCCATCGACCGCGCGGTCAAACTCGGCGGGCGCTTCCCCGACGGCCCGGCGAAGATGGCCGACAGCGCCGGCATCGCCGCCCTCGTCGACGCCCTCGACGAACTCCACGACGAGACCGGCGAAGCGCGCTACGAAGCCGTCGAGTACCTCCGCGACCTCGCCCAGTCGGACGAGGGCTTCTACGGCGACGGCGGCGAGGACGAATCCGGCGACGCTCCCGCGTTCGACGCCATCGCCGTCGAGGTGCGCGACGGTGTCGGCCACATCACCCTCAACCGGCCGCACCGACTCAACACCATCAGCGTCGAACTGATGGACGAACTCTCGGAGGCAATCGACCTGTGTGCCGACGACGACGAGGTTCGAACCGTGCTCCTCACGGGAGCCGGCGACCGCGCGTTCTCCGCCGGTGCCGACGTGACCAGCATCGCCGCGGGCGGCGGTGACCCCGTCGAGGGCGTCGAAATCTCGCGGAAGGGCCAACAGACGTTCGGAAAGCTCGAGGAACTCGACAAGCCGGTCGTCGCCGGCATCGACGGCTTCTGTCTCGGCGGCGGGATGGAACTCGCCATGTGCGCCGACCTCCGCATCGCCACGGAGCGCTCCGAACTCGGCCAGCCCGAGCACGACCTCGGCCTCCTTCCCGGCTGGGGCGGCACGGTCCGCCTCCAGCGCATCGTCGGCACCGGCCGCGCGAAGGAGATTATCTTCAGCGCCGACCGCTACGACGCCGACACGATGGCCGACTACGGCTTCGTCAACGAGGTCGTCGAGAACGACGACGACTTCGAAGAACGGGCCTTCGAGTACGCGAAGCGGTTCGCACAGGGTCCGCCGGTCGCCCAGCGCTACACCAAGCGCGCCATGCACAACGGCTGGGAAGACACTGATTCGGGACTGGAAGTCGAAGCGCAGGCGTTCGGTCTGCTGTTCACCACCTCGGACTTGATGGAGGGCGTCGCCGCCTTCACGAGCGACCGCGACCCCGAGTTCACGGGCGAGTAACCGGCCGTCGTGGGTGGGTTCCTCTCACTCACCCACGATGGAACGCAACGCTTAAAATAGTCCAACGACCACTCGTGAATGCAGACGCTCGGTTGGTGTAGTCCGGCCAATCATCTTGGCCTTTCGAGCCGAGGACCAGGGTTCAAATCCCTGACCGAGCACTTCTCTGAGGAACAACGTGACGAAGAGAGAGCGGAGCGTAGGGGATTTGAAACAGAGAGCGAACAGAGCGAGCGACTGAGGTTCAAATCCCTACCGAGCACTTCTTTGCTGAACGATCTTCGAAGCGACCGCTTTGCGTGTCGCTTCGACTGTGGAGCAGGAATGCGACACAGGGAATTAGAACTAGCGAGCACCGTGTTGCGAGTGGAGTTCAACTCCCCTCCAGACATCCCATTCTACCGCAGTCTGCGATAGCTCTTGTGTCCCACCAAGTAGCGTCGCCGGATTCACGCGGAACCGTAGGTGCGGCCGCTGGGGGAGGCGTTCATGAGAGCCCCGCTGAACTCACAGTCGAACGGTGGGCTCGCTCCGGTGTTACAGGACGCGAAACACTGATTACCCATTTACCGTTCAACATCTCATGCCCTCGGACATGGAATTCAAGTTCAATGGCCCATCTGGACCGCTCGGGGTCGCACTCCTCCTTATCTTAGGACTGGGCGTTATGGGGTACGGGGGGTACAGTTACTTGGCCCAATCTTCGGCGTTGGACGCCACGGAGACGGTTGACGCGACTGTCGTTTCGACCGCAATCGAACAGGTCAACCAGCGACGAGGGACGGACGATTACAGACCGCAAGCGACTTTCAGATACACCTACGAAGGCGAACGCTATACGTCAACACATATGTATCCCGGAGGTGTTTCGCGCGAATTCGAGACGAAGGAAGACGCTCAATCGCAGTTAGGGGGTTACGAGCAAGGAGCGACCGTGACCGCCTACGTACCATCGAATTCCCCCGGTGACGCGTTCCTGATACATGAGAGCAGCACTAAGCCGCTCTACATAACCGGGTTTGGTGCTGCTCTCGTGCTTGGCACGCTCGTTTCGGTCCTTCGAAACTGAGGGTCTGGCAGATTATCCGGCTGCGTTTCTGTGTCAGAACGGGCGGGAAACACTATACGTATCCACAGTCCAACGATGACGCATGCACGGGTTCCTGAACGCTCTCCGTCGATGGGTCAACCCAACCCCCATCGGTCGGGAGAAACCGCGTCTGGAACGGTGCAGGAGCGTAGGGAATCGATGACAGACGGAACCTCCATGGCAATCCCGCTCGACGAATTTCGGGTGCCAGTCGTCGCCTACGCCGTGACGAACGGCGAGCCTCGTATCACTGCAACGAACGGGGCTTTCGAGTCGGTGTTCGAGAGTCCCTCGCCCGAAACGCCCGTAACGGCGATATTCGAGCGATTCAGTCTCGTCAACTCGACCGGTGACGAGAACCCGGTCACGCACCTCATTCGTGGCGACAGTGTCGGGATGTACCTCGACGGGGGCGGTTCGGGTGGGCCGTTCTTCGCTCGGATACTCTCTTCTGACGGTGACACCGGCTACGTTGTGTTTCGAGACGCGAACGAGTTCCCCGGTATCGCGGGCACTCCGGCCGTAGACCCCGTGAGCAGTGTGATCAGCCACGACCTCCGTAACCCGCTGGACGTCGCCAAGGCCCACCTCCGAGCAGCACGGGAGACAGGTGACACCGAGCACTTCGACGCAGTAGCCGACGCGCACGAGCGAATGGAACGTATCATCCGCGACGTACTGACTATCTCGCGGGACCGAACCGTGTTGGACCCGACCGGCAACGTCTCGATAGAAGCCGCTGCGAAGGATGCGTGGCAATCCGTCGATACCGAGTACGCCACGCTGGATGTGGCGGACACACTCCCGACTGCGACGGCCGACTCTGGACGCGTCCAGCGACTGTTCGAGAATCTGTTCCGGAACGCCGTGGAACATGGTGCCACGGCCGACCAGACACTGTCCGATGACAGCGCGGGGAGCGACTCCACGAGCAGTCGGGCGGCGAACTCGGCGCGCGCGGTGACCGTCACAGTAGGCGCGTTGGAAAACGGCTTCTACGTCGCAGATGACGGGCCGGGCATTCCCGCGGGTGAGCGAGCGGTCGTCTTCGAACCGGGATACTCGACTCGGGAGGGGGGGACCGGCCTCGGTCTCGCAATTGTCGAGCGAATCGTCGTCGCACACGGATGGGAGCTGACCCTCACGACCGCAGCGAACGGCGGGACGCGCGTTGAGGTATGGTTCTAACACTGATGTCCGAGGCGGGGCTCGGAACCAATAGACCATTGTCGGACGAACGCAGTCACTAACTATGGATGACCGACTCCGGCACGCACCCGTCGGCGTCCTCGCCGTCTCGGCGGATGGGACCGTGAACGATATCAACGAGGTCGCGCGGTCGCGCATCGGTGCCGCGGGAGACGTAGTCGGTGCCCCACTCGCCGAGGTGTTCCCCCGGTCCGTCGAGGATTCGCTGCTGCTCGCATTCGAGGGGAGTTCCATTACGGAAACGTCCTTTGAGGAGTACTATCCCGAGTTGGAACGCTGGCTCGGCGTCTCCGTCGCGTCTACTGACGACGGGGTCGCCATCTACGTCGAAGATGTGACGGAGCGGAGACGCCACGAGCAGTCGGTCGAGAAACTGCGGATCGAGCACAAGCGGACGGCCGTCATCGAAACCGTGCTTTCGGAAATCCTCACAGAACTCGTCGGAGCAACGTCTCGCGCGGAAATCGCCGAGACCATCTGCCGCAGCCTCGGAGAGACGGATATTTACGAGTTCGCCTGGGTCGGTGAGCGCGAAATCGGGAGCGACAGTCTCGTCCTTCACGCCGCCGCTGGCGACACCGGCGAGACCGTTGCAGCCGTCCGCGACGCGCTCGACGACGAGACGACCACGACGCTGGAAGAGCGTGCGGTAGAGACCGGGCGTCTGCAAGCGGCGCAACCGCTCGTCGATGACTCTCAAGTCCCGGACTCGGTCGGAACCGCCGGATTTGCGGACGGCGTCCAATCAGCGCTCGCGGTTCCGCTCGTGTACGGCTCGAACGTACACGGTGTGGTCGGCATCTACGCCAGCGGAACCGAGGCGTTCTCGGACCGAGCGTACACCAGTTTCGAGACGTTAGGTGATGTCGCCGGCTTCGCGGTCACCGCCGCTCGGAACCGGAATCTACTGCTCTCAGATAGCGTCGCGGAGCTCACCTTCGAAGTTGGTGACGGGTCGGTCGTATCTCGATTGAGTAAGGCTCTGGATTCGACGTTGCGACTGGAGGGAGTCGTACCGCACGGAGATGACGCACTACTTTGTTTCGTCTCGGTCGAGGGCTCGACTATGCAGGCGGTCGAGGGGGCTGCCGCTGACATCGCCGGTATCGACGATTTGAGAGCCATTCGCGAGTCTGAGTCGGGGGGGTCCGTGGAACTCACCGTCAAGGGGTCCACTCCGTTGCTCGCCATCTCGTCTCTCGGTGGGACTGTTCGCCGTGCGAACTTCGACAGTGGTACCGGCCGAATCGTCGTAGAGCTGCCACCAGACGGCGACGTGCGGCGTATCGCAGACGCGGTCAGCCGCGACTACAACATGGAGTTCGTCGCCAAAGAGGAACGAGAGCGCTCCGTGACCACCGCTCGTGAATTCAGAGACGCGTTGCACGACGCCTTGACGGAGCGACAACGAACCGCACTTCAGACCGCGTACTTCGCGGACTACTTCGAATCACCCCGTGGAAGCACAGCCGAAGAAGTCGCTGCCTCCCTCGATATCACCGGCTCGACGCTCCTCTACCACCTCCGAGCGGGACAACGGAAGCTCCTCGACGCGTATCTCAACGAGAGTTCGCGGTCCTCCGAGACGCGTTGAACGCCTCTGCTGTCATCCGTCTGAGCCGTGCGATATTGGTCCGTTCGTGCTTCAGCGATGGAAACACAGCCCGGAAAGATACAGTCGCAAGCGCACGTGGATGGGTATGGTCCGAGCAGCACTAAGCGTCGTCGCCGGCTTCACAGTCGTTACTCTCCTGTTTTGGTCCCCGCTTCTGGCCATTACACGGCTCCGTGAACTGTTCCGGTGGCCGACCAACCGGCTCGTCGTGAACTATCCGCTAATCGGGAGCGTGCTACTCGCGGCGCAGTCTCTCTCGTATCTCGTCGTGATGTTACTCACCGCGGGAACGGGGACGGTAACGGGGGGTGATGCCGTCGGCATCGTTGGTGGTGTTCTCGCTGTCAATCTCCTCTTCCCGAGTACCCTCGCGCTCGTTGTTCTCCGGGTCCTGCCAGAACGTTGCCATCGGACGCCCACCGGGGATGGGCAGAGTCCCCGACTGGCCCTCGGAATTGGCGTTGTCTGGTACGGAATCGTTACGTCTGTTGGGTTCGTCCTCATCGGACTCGTGGTTACGTTTGCGAACCTGCCGATGTGACGTCGTCTCTGTGGCGTCTGTTCAGTCTCTGGGGTCAGCACGCGGGTCCGTAGTGAGGGGCTCCGCGGGAACAGACGAGTGTCAGACGCCTTCGCGCTCGATTTCGTCGAACTGGTCGAGAATGCTGTCGTCCGGCAACAGCCGCCGCGTTCGTCGTTCGAGCCGTCGCGCCCGCGCTGCGGTCTCATCGTATCCCTCGTGTTCACGGCGTCGCTCCGGGCTCAGTTCCGCTTCGAGTACCGCACGCTTGGCCTCGACGCGAAAGAATTCTCCGAGCGTCTCGTAGGCGAGAATCCGTTGCTGCTGGTCGATTACGGCGCGCACGTCCTCCCGGTCGACGGGCTTGCACAGGTAGTCGTCGAACGGCATATCCAGGACTTCCACTCCGGGGTCGACCGCGGTCACCATGACGACACGGCCAGAGAAGTCGCGTTCGTCGAGTTCGGTCAACACGTCGTCACCGGACAGTCCCGGCATATGACGATCTAAGAGGACGATGTCGACCGGTGAATCGCGGATAACCGAGAGCGCCTCCTCACCGCCGTATGCGGTTTCGACCTCGCAGTAGCCTCGCAAGCGCAACGCGTACGCGTCCGCTACTTCCCGCTCGTCGTCCACGATGAGCGCGCGAACGTCCGCCGCACCATCTGTTCCGGGCATCTGTCTCGCTATCTACCGTGGGCGTCGTGACTGAGCCCCCATAACTGATGGCCTTCTCTTCGCAGACTCGTCTGGACTCCTAGAGTCGGCCGCGTGGAGCGGTCTGCACTCCTAGCACATCCCTCCAGTAGGTCACGGGCCATCCCCAATCGTATGACCGCCCACCCCGAAGCATCCAGGTCGAAGCAGCCGCTCGAACGCACCGAGACCGACGACCTCACGACGGCGGAGCTCTTCGACCTCTTCGGTGACAAGTACACCCGCCGCGTCTACGAAGCCGTCGCCGAGCAACCCCGGTGTGGCAGGGATGTCGCCGAAGCCGCCGACGTCTCACGGCCGACGGCGTACCGCCGCCTCAACGCCCTTCGCGACGCAGGGCTCGTGCGAACCGAGATGTCCATCTGTGAGGACGGACACCATCGAGAGCGGTTCGAGGCCGTCCCCACCTCGCTTTCGGTCTCCCTCGACGAGAACGGCATCGATGCGATGGTTAGTGTCTCGGGGTAGCTGAGAAGCCGATTTGCACCTGTTTCAGACGGAGAAACGCAGAAAAACCTCTTATCATCAACGGGCGACACGGCCTACCTGCCCGTCATCCCCCGGACGGGTGACTGGATGGCCTCCACCTCTCTCCCTCCCTGCTCGTCCCGCAACGCGTATCGGCCTCGCTTCGAAGACAGACTGCGAGTTCACTTCCGAACCGCATCTTGGAATCCGTCCGATTCGACCGCGCGTGAACCCGCAACGAGACTGCTCACCGGGCAGTTCGAGACGCGTCATCACCGAGTTCATAATACTGTACGATAGATTGACACGAGACTCCCAATCAATGGCGTTCCAATCGACACTAGGTGCGCTCGCTCTCAACGCCGCGGCGGTCGTTCTCCTTGGCCGGACCACATGGACGGCGTTCCAGTCTCGGGAGCAACCCAGTGCGGAACCGTTCATCTCGCTCCTCGCTGCGCTGACGCTGTGGGCCGTATTCGCCTTCGGGTCCGACCTCCCGGGCGCATCGTCCGTCGCTGTGCTTTCGACGCTGTTGTCGTTTGGCCAAATCGGGGCCGCACTGGTCATCCCGGGTATCTGGGTCGTGTACGCGCTCAGCTACACCGGTCGTGGAACCGGTCTGACGTGGAAGCGAGTCGCGCTGCTCGCCGGAATCGCACTCCCGGTTCTCTTGAGCGGGCTTACCATCGTGGTCGGGCCGTCGGAGACGGCCGTCGAATACATGATCGCCTCGCTAATCGGCACGGAAGTCCTGTACCTGTTCGCACTGTACCTGTACGCGACGTACCTCTTGGTTGACCTCGGTGGCAACCACGCCAGGGTGTCGAACACACACGTCGCAATCCTCACCGGCGGCGTTTCAGCGCCCTACCTGCCCAGCCTCGCGGGGAACAGTGCCACGCTCCCCGGCAGTACGACGGTTGGCCTGCTCGTGGCCGGCGTCCTCCTCGCGGTTGCCGTGCGACGGTATCCCGTCATGACCGGCTTCCCGAAAGCCGATTACGTCGCACGGACGCGTGTGGTAGAAACCTTACAGGAGGCGATTTTCGTCCTCGATTGGGACGACCACGTTCTCGACGTGAACGAGACGACCGCGGCGTTGTTCGACAGGTCGGCAGCGACGATAATCGGAGCGCCGATTCGTTCGGTCGTCGACGGGCTCGAACGGGCGGACCTCTCCGTGGGTGCCAGCGGAACGGTCGCACTCCAGACCTCGAAGGGCCGCCGACAGTTCCAATACAGCGTCTCCGCGGTCACCGAATCCGCGACGGATGAGGAGGACAACCCGGTCGCCAGAACGGCCCTCTTCCGAGACGTGACAGACCGGCGAACCCGTGAACAGCGGCTCACAGTCCTCAACCGAATCCTCCGTCACAACGTGCGAAACGACTTGGATGTCGTCCTCGCCTACGCCGACCACGTCGATGACGAAGAGATACGAACCGGTATCCGAGACAGTACGACGGACCTGCTCGAACTGAGTGAGAAAGTCAGAGAGGCCGAGGAACTCATGTCAGCAAGTACCGAACCACCGGAATCGGTCGCTCTTACGGGCGTTGCGAAATCGGTGGCCGACCAGTTCCGAACCGGTGACAATCCGGCCGAAATAACGCTTGACTCCCCCGACGATGTCTCGGTCACCGCTCACCGAACGGTACTTCAGCAGGTGCTCACTGAGCTAGTCGAAAACGCAATCATTCACTCGGACAAGGACTCGCCGGCCGTCGAACTCCGGGTTCGAGAGCGTTCGGACGCATCGGCTGAACTCGTCGTGGCGGACGACGGGCCGGGACTTCCCGAACGGGAACAGGAGATTCTCGCTGCTGGGACCGAGACGCAACTCAAACACGGTCAGGGAATCGGGCTCTGGTTCGTCAACTGGGCCGTCACCCAGATGGGGGGCGAGCTTCGGTTCCAGCCGAACACTCCGGACGGAAGTATCGTTACGATTCGCCTCTACGACGGGGTCACGTAGCGTGTCACGCACTGACGACCGTGGTCCCCGCCAGCCTGTCACCGAGGCGCTGCTGCCGGTCCGACACCGCAATCCCGACGACGCCGACGAGGTACAAACCGGGGAACCAATCGACGAGCCGTAACACGTTCCGTATCGAGGCGGTGCCGAGCGTAAGGCCGGCCCCACCGGTACTCGTCACGCGGATGTTCACGAGCGCCTTCCCGATCGTCTTCCCGAACTGCCACTCCATGACGGTGTGATAGCCGAGCGCCAAAACGAGCCACAGTCCCAGCGCCATCGACGCAGAGCCCCCTTCTAAATCCGTGTTCAGCCCTCGTGCGCTTGTCTCGACCTGTCCGGTGAACACTCCTGCGACCAAAATCGAAACGAATAGC
The DNA here is from genome assembly GCF_003665865.1 of Haloferax sp. Atlit-109R. Lineage (NCBI taxonomy): Archaea > Methanobacteriati > Methanobacteriota > Halobacteria > Halobacteriales > Haloferacaceae > Haloferax > Haloferax sp. Atlit-109R. The sequence continues at coordinate 87,085 of NZ_QPLO01000002.1, read as the reverse complement.
AGCGCAATCCACACGAACGAATCGATTCCAATCGCGACGCCTCGGATTCCGATACCACAGTGCTCCTCAGGGTTTGTATCGGCCATGCCTACACGGTGCTTCGCTTGGAAAGCGTAAACAACCGAGAGCAGTGTTTCTCCGTCGGAAATGCCGCCGGGAGACGACCACGTTCCAGACGCGTTCGACTGATGCCCGGACTGGCTCGCGTCAACGACGGTGCTCTCCGGCGCGGGAGGTGCGCCCACGTCGGTGGAATCGCCCACTGAGCGCTGCTGTCGAACCCGACCACCGAGAGCTGTCCGTGTCCCTCGGCCCCGTGACTGCGTGGGGCAAGCGGAGTTGGGCGAGTGAACGACCGCCATCTCCACATCCAATTAGCTTACACGTTTTTAACGATAGCAATTAAAATACACACGATAGCATGGAACACGGGGATACAGGGGTTCGGTGATGGTCGAAGAGTTAACCTCGCAGGTCGACCCCGTCATCGTCCGCCTGTTCGTCGCGGCGGCGTTAGGGATGTTCCTCGGCTTGGAGCGCGAGCGGTCGAAAAAGAGCGCCGGCGTTCGAACGTTCACCCTGACGAGCCTCCTCGGCGGCATCGCCGTCGCAGTCGGGAGCGACATCCTTCTGGCGGTCGGGGGCCTGTTGGTGGTCGTCCAGGCGGTGTTGCTCGGGAGTCGCGGGCTGTTCGACCGCGGGCCGAACGGGCGGGGCGACGGAGCCGACTCGCAGGACGACGCCGAAACCGAAGGCGGCGACGAGTCCGATGCCCGCCGCGACGACGACAGCACCGCTGACAGCGCCGCTCGATTAGACGACCTCGGCGTGAGCCTCTCGCTCACCACGTCCACGTCGCTTCTGGTCGCCTACGCGGTCGGCGCGGCGGTCGTAAGCGGCTTCGTCATCGAGGGGGTCGTCGTCGCGCTCACCTCGTCGCTCCTGTTGGTCCTGCGGCGAGAACTCCACGGGTTCGCGCGGCGACTGACGACCGACGAGGTCCGAAGCGCCGTCGAGTTCGCCATCATCGCGTTCGTCGTCTACCCGTTGCTCCCTGAAGGGCAGGTCGGTCCGTGGGACGCCGTCAGCCCCCGGACCGTCTGGCTGCTCGTCGTCGCGGTGAGCGCAATCGGCTTCGTCAACTACGTCATCATCCGCCGGTACGGCGAGCGCGGCATCGCTATCACGGGGTTTTTCGGCGGGTTGGTGAACTCCACGGCCGTCATCGGTGAGATAGCCGGGCGGACCAGTCGAAACCCGTCGATTCGGCCGCTCGCGGCCGCCGCGATTCTGATGGCCGACGCGGCGATGGCGCTGCGGAACCTCTCGCTCGTCGCCGTGTTCGTCCCGGAACTCGCGGTCGAGGTGGGGGTTCCACTCGGTCTCGTCGCGCTCGCCGGAGTGGGCTACGCGCTGCACTCCCGCGAGTGGAACGTCGACCTCGACGTGGCGTTCGAGTCGCCGTTCAGCCTCGAAAGCGCCCTCCGATTCGGCGTCTTCTTCCTCCTCGTGTTGCTCGCCTCCGCGGCGGCACAGGAGTACTTCGGCGCGACCGGGTTCGTCGTGACGAGCTTCCTCGGCGGACTCGTGTCGAGCGGCTCGGTCGTTACGACCGCCGTCACGCTCTACGACGGCGGCACTATCGGCGGGACGACCGCGGTCGTCGGCGTCCTCGCCGGCACCGCCGCGAGCATCGCGGTCAAGGTCGCGCTCGCGGCGAGCGTCGACCGGGAGCTTCTCGGGCCGGTGGCCCGGCGAAGCGCGCTCCTCGTGGTCGCCGGCGTCGTCGGCGTCGTCATCGTCACTACCGTCGGCTTTCAGCCGTGAGCGGGACTGGCGGCCCCAACGCGAGCAGCCAGCGACCGCCGCGGGCGTGCGACCGGAGCGACGACGGCTCGCCGGGCGAGCCGATGGCTTGAGGTACGCCGAGGGCTATCGTCGCGCCACGACCAACGAGCGATGATACGCAACTCGACTCGACGAGACCGTGGCGAACCGCCCGAGGAGCGACAGCAGTCGGCTCCGAAGCCGAACGGACCGAGCGGAGCGAGGCGCGCGCCTCGTCGCGGGAGCGCCTGACCGTGTCGGACGCGACGCGCGCCACGCTCGCCGCGGGAACGCTCGTCGCGCTCGCCGCGACGAGCGGGAGCCTCTACTTCAGCCTCGGCCTCGGACTGACGCCCTGCGACCTCTGTTGGTACCAGCGCATCCTGATGTACCCGCTCGTCGTGGTGCTCGGGGTCGCCGCGGTCGAGGACCGACCCGACGTCTGGAAGACGGTGCTCCCCTTCTCGCTCGGCGGCCTCGCGCTTTCGGGCTACCATTCGTACCTGCAAGTCGCGCCCGGAGCGACCTGTACCGTCGGCGGCCCGTGTACGTCCATCCAGTATTCGATGCTCGGCGGCCTCCTGACGATTCCCCGACTCGCGTTCATCGGGTTCGCGCTCGTGACGGTTCTCGCGGTCGCCGTGGCCCGTGTCGGCGGCGAGACCGACGACGCGTGGGGCATCTAATCGGAGAAATCGACCATCGGTTCGGGGTAGTCCACGCCCAACTCGACGCCGTAGGACGCCTGTTCGGCCCCGCTGAGTTGCCACGGTTCGTGAGCGTATTCGGCGGGTAACGCGTCGAGTTGGGGGAGCCACGTCTTCACGTACTCGGCGTCCTCGTCGTAGCGCGTCGCCTGCCAGCGCACGTCGAACGAGCGGTCCCGCGAGTCGTTGCCGACGCCCGCGATGTAGGCCCAGTTGCCGTAGTTCGACGCGGGGTCGTAGTCGACGAGTCGCGTCTCGAAGTAGGCCGCGCCGCGTCGCCAGTCCAGTCGGAGGTCGTTCGCGAGGAACGACGCGGCGTTCTGTCGCCCGCGGTTCGACATGTAGCCCGTCGCGTTCAGTTCTCGCATGTTCGCGTCGACGAAAGGGATACCAGTTTTCCCCGCCGCCCAGCGCTCGAACTGCGCGTCGTCGCGTCGCCAGTCGATGTCGGTCCGCTCGCGGATGCCCGCGCGGCGGAAGCAGTCGCTCCCGTGTTTGGCGAACTGGAACTGGAAGAAGTCGCGCCAACGGAGTTCGAAGACGAGCCAGTACGTCGAGTCGTTTTCGACTCGGCGGGCCTCGTAGCGGTCCACCTCGGCCTTGACGTACCGCGACGAGAGACAGCCCTCGTTCAGCCACGGCGAGAACTTCGAGGAGTAGTCGGCTCCGAGCAGCCCGTTCCGCGTCTCCTTGTACTCGCGGAGGTGGTCGCCCGCCCAGACGTACGACTCAACGCGGTCGAGCGCGGCCGTCTCGCCGCCGTCGAAGGGGAGGACGCCGCGGTCGTCGGGAGCGCGGTCGGCGTTCGCGTCCGCGGTTCCGACGAGGTCCGAGACCGCGGGGAGGTCGCCCGCGTCGGGCGCGTCGTCGGGAAGCGGCGGGACGGTCGGTTCGGGAAGCGGGTCGCGGCCGCCGGGGTCGCCGTCGCTCGCGTGCTCGTCGCCGGCTGCTGCATCGCCCGTCCCGGCGTCTTCGGCGGCCGATTCGACCGCCTTCCGAAACGTCGTGTACGTGTCCGGGAGGTCGGAAAGCGCCATCGGGAGGTCGTCGAGGTGGGTGAGCGTGTGCCCCCAGAAGCGCCGGAGTTCGACGCCGCCGTCTCGAAGTTCCGTTTCGACCGCCGATTCGACGCGCGACTCCTCGGGTGTCGGGCGCGTGTGGACCGTCACGAAGTCGGCGTCGACGGTGGCGGCCACCTCGGGGAGGACGGACTCGGGGCGACCCTCGCGGACGACGAGGTCGCTTCCGCGGTCGCGGAGCGACGCCCGCAGGTCGGCCAGCGATTCGAGGCGGAAGCGGGCGCGGTGCGCGCCGGTCTTCTCGAAGTCGAAGGAGTCGGGGCCGCCGAACGGTCGGTCGCCGTACTCGCGCGGGTCCACGCAGTAGACGGGAACCACGCGGTCGGCGTCGCAGGCGGCCGCGAACGCCGCGTTGTCGTGCAGACGGAGGTCGCGGCGGAACCACGCGAGCGAAGTTGACTCGGACATCATCGGCGGCGCTTAGGATGGGGGTGACTTGAGTCGAACGGCGGATTCGGGGCTGATGGAATCGGGGCGGGTGGAATAGGACGGACCGCGACCGTGTCTCCGAGCTACGTTCGGCTTCGCGTCCGCAATCCGAGCTCCGCGCCGGCGACGACGGCGACGGCGGTGAGCGCGAGGCCGGCGACGAGCCGCGGGTCCACGCGGTCGATGACGGGGACGCCCATCCAGCCGGCGACGAGGAGCGCGAGTCCAGCCAGACAGGTCGCGAGCGACAGGAGCGCGAAGGGAGCTTGCGTCGGCTCCGCGTCGTCCAGGAAGTAGTCGAGTTCCGCCGCGCTCGACCCCAGCGAGACGGTCTTCGCCCGCGAGTCGTACGCGACGATGCGGAGCGAGTCGAGTTTAGGGAGGTGGGTCTGGTGAAGCGAGATGTAGACGCTCTGGCGAACGTTCTTCGGGGGCGGCGACTCGCCGGACTCTATCTCGGCGATGTGCTCCGCGAGGTCACCGACCGACTCCGGCCCGTCACCGTCGCGCAGCCGTTCGAGCGCGAGCCGTCGCCGCTCGTTTCTGAGCACGTCGTGGATGTCGGCCTCGTCGAGCGAGTCGTCCGCCTGCTCTTCGTCTCCGGGCGGAGTCGACGAGTCAGCGTCGTCCATCGCTCCGCTCAGAGCCAGTCATCGGGCTTCGTGTCGTAGTCGACCTCGCCGGCGGCGATGCGGGCTTCCAGTTCGGGGTCGAGGTCGTGTTCCTCGAACGACTCGCCGTCGTACCGAATCCGGATGGCTCGCTCTTCGGGCGTCGGCTCGCGCCCCCGTCGCCGGGCGACTTCGACCTCGTGTTCGTCGAACTCCTTCGTGATGGTCATCAGATTCACCGGCCGGCCCCAGAGGTGGTAGACGCGCTCCAAGACGCCCTTGGCCTGCTTCATGTCGAGGATGACGCCGTTGTACTGGTGGCCCAAGAGGAGTTCCCCGCGGTTGTCGAAGTTCCCGTCGTACACCGCGATGGTCGGCTTCCCGAAGTTGGTGAACTGGAACAGGAGCTTCTTTTTCACGTCGCGGTACTCCGACGACGAGACGCGGAACTGCTGGGACGACTGGGAGTACTCGTAGGCGAAGTAGTGGTTCGCGCGGACGAACTCCTCGGAGAGGAACGCGTCGAGGAACGTCACGTCGTTGTGGCTCTCGCGAATCTCGCGCATCCGGTCCCAGCCGGCGGTCTTGTCCACGTCGGCGAGGGCGTCTTCGACGCTGTCGTACACCTCGTCGTCGAACATATACCGCGAGAGCTGTTCGAGTTCGGAGCGCCGAATCCGGCTGAGGAACCCGCGGTTCTGCGACTTGACGAGCGAGTAGTGTCGCTCCGCGAGCCCCTCGTAGGTGAGGAGCTTCCACGGGTACGCATCGAGGTCGAGCGAGTCGTCGCCCGACAGCGCCCTGTCGAGCGTCTCGTGGTCGACTCTCGGGTCGTCGGGGCCGAGTTCGGACAGTTCGTCGAGCGAGTCGGCGCTGACGCCGTCGATAGCTGGGTCCGCCCGGAGGTGTTCCTGCACCTCGTCGAAGTCGACCGTCTCGTGGAAGTTGCGCCACGTGACGCCCGTCACGCGCAGGAGTTTGTCTGCGACCTCCGCGCGGTTCGTCGAGTTCTCGATGTACTCCCACAGCTCCTTGCCGAGCTTGTAGGGGTTGAGTCCGGGCGAGCCGAGGACGCGCGACTGGTGGTCGGCGTAGGTGATGAACTCGTCCGTGCCCGCGAAGCGCTCGTCGCCCATCATGAGCGACTCCCAGTAGGCCGCCCAGCCCTCGTTCATCACCTTCGTCATCTTCTGGGCGGCGAAGTAGTACGCCTCCTCGCGGAGCATGTCGAGGACGTCCTTCTGCCACGGCTCCATCTCCTCGGCCTTGCCCGTCTCCTCGTCGTACCGCATGCCGTGTTCGCGGACGTACGCGAGCACGTCCTTCCGGGGGTCGGTGAGCTTCGCGGCCTCGCGTTCGGCCTCCTCGACCTGTTCGAGCCACGCGTCGTCGAACACCTCGCGGCGCACGTCGTCGGAGATGTCGAGGCTGTCCAACTGGGCGCGGATGTCCTCGGGGATGCGGCCGTCCTCGTCGGCGGCGGCCTCGCGGATGGTCCGGTGCTGGTCGATGGTGTCTTCCAGACAGAGCACGGCGTCGATGAACTTCTCCACGTCGTCCCGGCTGATGTCGGGGTTCTGGACGTACCGCTCGATGGTCTGGGCGTGGCGTTCGAGCATCGCGGCCGCGGCGAACTGCCCCTCGTCGGAGAACAGCCCGAACCACTGGTTGTTCTTGAAGAAGTCCGAGTGCGCCTCGACGTGGGTGATGACGGCCTTCTGGTCGGCCAGCGAGTTCGACTCCTGGAGGAAGGCGTTCGCGGGGTCGTCGTTGTTGACGATTTCGAACGCCTTGCCCATGCCGAACTGGTCGGTCTTCCGCTGGCGGTCGTAGGTCATCCCCCACCGCCAGTGCGGATACCGCTCTTGGAAGCCGCCGTAGGCGATGAGCTGGTTCATCTCGTCGTAGTTGACCACCCAGTAGTTCACCGGGTAGGGGTCGAGTCCGAGCTTCTTGGCGAGCGCGCCGGCCTCCCGGACGGGCTCGTCGAGTCTGGCGGCCTCGCGCTGTGCGTCTCTGCGGTGTCGTCTGAAACTCATTCTGCTGTCGCCTCCGTGCTGAGGATGGTGTAGATGGCGTCGATGACGTCGTCGGGCTCCGAGACGTACGCGACCACGACGTTACCCTGCTCTCCGAGGCTCCGTTCGACCTCTTCTGCGTGGGTTGCGTTGATTGCGGTCCCGCCGGGCTGGGTCTCCACGTAGGCGTGGAGGTTCGCGTCTATCTCCTGCATGAGCGGGACGACCCGCTCTTTCGTGTCGTTCGAGGAGTTCTCGGAGTCGCCCGCGGCGAAGACGTAGCGGTTCCACTCGCGCCACGGGTAGCGCTCGTCTAAGACCTCCTTGGCCAGCTCGTAGGCCGACGAGATTCGCGTCCCGCCGCCCGAGCGGATGCCGAAGAACTCGTCGCGTTCGACCTCCCACGCCTCGGCGTCGTGGGCGATGTAGACGAACTCGGCGTGGTCGTACTTGCCCGTGAGATACCAGTCCAGCGGCGTGAACGTGCGCTCGACGAGTTCGCGCTTCGTCTCCCGCATCGACCCCGACACGTCGCGGATGTTGACGACCACGACGTTCGACTGCTTCTTCTCGATGACTTCGGGGTGGCGGTAGCGCTCGTCCTCGCGGCGGAACGGAATCTCGCGGAGCCCTTCCCGGCGGATGCGCTGGATGGCCGTCGTCCGCTCGACGTTCTCCTCCATCTCCGCGAAGGAGGCCCACGCCCCGCGTTCGTCGTCCGGGATGCGGCTCCACTCGTCTTCTATCCACGCCATCGAGACGAGGATGTTGTTCTCGCGGCACCATTCGAACACCTCGCGGGCGGTGGTGCCCTCGACCTTCATCGCCTCGCGGACGAACTCCTCGTCGAAGTCCATCGCCAGCTTGCGCTTCAGGCCCTCCTTGAACAGGCGCTCGAAGTCGAGGGTGCTGTGGGGGCCGCTCCGGGTGATGTCGGTGAAGTCGCCTTCGACCTCCTCTACGACCTCCTTGCCCTTCGGTTCGAGTTCGAGGCCGAGTTCCTCGTCTAACGCCTCCGCGAACTGCTCGGGGTCCATCTCGTAGTACTCGTGTTCGGCCCCCTCCTCGCCGGGGTCGCCGTCTTCGCCCTCGCCGTCGCCGGGCTCGGGCTGGCCGAGCGGCTGGCCCACGTCGGGCGTGCCGCCTTTCCCCTGTCCGACGCCGCCCATGTCGAGGCGGTCGTACTTGAACTCCGGCAGGTCAACGACCTTGATGGGTATCTTGATGTCTTTCGACCCGGACGCGCCGAGGTCGCCGTAGGAGATGAACTCCTTGAGGTCTTCGCGGCGCTCTTCGCCCACTTCGCGGAATCGTTCGAGGTCGTCTCTCAGTCCCATGTGTGGCTCACCTCCTTCATCACGGCACGGCTGGTCAGTTCGGCCGACGCGGCGGTGTAGCCGCGGTCGACCAGTTCGTCGATGGTGCGGGCTTTCACCCGCGCCGTCTCGGTGTTCGCCGGCGGGTCGTCCCACTGGCGGGGGTCGAGGTCGGCAAACAGCCGGCGCACGTCCTCCCAGTCGTGGGTTTCGAGCACCGTCCGGATGACCGGAATCTCGGTGAGGTCCACGTCGGAGACGGTAAAGCCCTCGTCGCGGTTCTCCCACGCGTAGCGGTTGAGCGCGGTGATGACCTTCTCGTTTCGGAACTCCTCGACCGACTCGGAGGGCTCGTTGCCCTCGTAGTCGTCCGGCGAGAAGCGCCCGAGGTGCTCGGTCTCGAACAGTTTCATCAGAAGCGGGTCGGGGTCGACCGGCCCGCGTTCGGTCTCTATCTGTCCGTCGGACGCCCACGCGTAGACGTGTTCGACGTACTCCTCGACCGTCTCGCGCTCGACCCCTTTGTCCGCGAGGAGCGCGTCGAGCACGTCGGCCTCCTGCTGGTCGAAGATGTACGATTTGACGGCCGCGATGCGGCCCTCGTACTCCGAGGACTCCGCCCGCGAGAACACGGGCGCGTCCGAGAGTTCTGCGACCATCTCGTCGAGCACGTCGGTCGGCATCACCACCGACGACACGTCGAGGTCGGGGTGTCTGCGGTCGATGCGGTCGTGGAGCAAGTCAGCGATGACATCGCGGGTGAACGTCACGGGAATCCCGTGGGTTCCCTCGGCGTCGCCGACGAACTCGAACGCGGACACCTCGCGGCGCTGGTCACCGACTTGCAGGTAGCCGCGGTCGAACAACAGCGCCTTGTCCACGAGGTCGAATTCGAGGTCCGGGTCGCGCGGCACGTCGTCGTCGTCGAGGCGGGTTACGACGCTGTATAGCGCGGCGGCCTCGACGGTGTGGGGCGCGAGTTCGCGGGTGCGGACCTCGCCCGGTCCCTCGCGGACGTCCAATGCGACGGCCTCGGCGACGCGGTCGGCCATCGCCTCGGGGTCGTCGGTCCAGACGCTCGTCTCGTTGGTCAGTTCGCGGCGGATGAGTTCGGCCTCCAGCGAGAGGTTCGTCAGGTAGCGGAACTCGTGTTTGTTGAGCCGGCGCTTGAGCGCCTTCAGCGGGTCGCGGCCGTTCCTGTCGGCGTACTTGTCGAGTTCGGCGTCGAGGTCCGGGTTCGAGATGATGACGAGCTGGGTGTCGATGTCCATCCCGATACCCTTGTCCAGTTTGACGTGCCCCTCGTCGGGGACGTTCAGGAGCTTCTGGAGCAGGTCGGCGTGCTGGGTGGCGTCCTCGACGATGGTGAGGAGGCCGTTGCCCTGCGAGAGCACGCCGTCGTAGCTGAACGCCTGCGGGTTCTTCCGCCCGCGGGAGTTCAGCTCGCGGAGCATGCTCGGCATCCACGACCCCACCAGTCGCTCCTTGGGCGAGCCGTCGTCCTCCGAGTGGAGGACGCCGACGCCGCGGCCGACGTCGACGACGTAGTTCTTCACCCGGAGGTGTTTCGGGTCGGTGACGGCGCTGAAGAGGTCGGTTTTCCCCGCCCGGCGGAACTCCTCTTCGAGGTAGGTGTACGCCTCCAGACAGAACGGGTCGAGGTCCTCGTCCACGTCGACGGGGATGTGGTCGCCGTTCCTGCTGTTGAGGTCGGACAGCAGTCGCTTGCGCACGTCGGCGGGGAACACCGAAAGCGGGTGCGACTGGACCGGGCTCTCGTACCAGTCCTCGTCGGCGGCGTCGACCTCGCCGCCGTAGGACAGCCCGCGGGTGTCGTCGGCGTTGGCGACGTTCCACTCGACGGTGTAGCGCCGCCCCGCGTCGGTCTTCGAGTACTCCCGGAGGCCGTTGATGAGACAGCGTTTCAACTCGGATTTACCCGTGGCCGTCGGGCCGTCGAACCAGACGATTTTCTCGGCCTTGCCGCGGTCGGCGGCGATGGTCCGCAGGTCGTCGACGAAGGCGTTGAGCACCTCCGTGTTGCCGAGGACCGCGTGCTCGCCGTCGTTTGCGGGGTCGTCGAAAAAGCGGTAGCGCTGTTTCTCCTCGCCCTGTTCGACCACCTGTCTGGTCCCCATCGACTCGATGGCTTCCAGGAGGTACTTCGACGCGTGGGAGGCGATAGACGGCGACTCGAACGCGGCGTCGACGTACTCGCCGAGGCTCATCGGCTCCTCGTAGGTGCCGCGGAGCGCCTCGTCCGCCTCGCGGATGTAGTCTCGCATGGTCACCCTTCGAGTTCGGTCTTCGCCACCTCCGCACCGGCGAACTCGAGCACCTCCCGTGCGCCGTCGCGCGAGTAGCCCTGGTCGACGAGCGCGTCGATCCACGCGTTGCGCTCGTCGTCGTCCAGCTCGTTCGCGCTCACGAGCGCCGAGAAGTTGATGTTGTGTTTCTTGTCCTCCCAGAGCTTGCGTTCGAGGGCGCGGCGGAGGCGGTCGTTGTCCTGCGGATTGAACGACGTGCCCTCGCGGGCGCGCCGGGAGACCCAGTTGGAGACCTCCTGTCGGAAGTCGTCCTTGCGGTCCTCGGGGATGTTGAGCTTCTCTTCGACCGCGCGGAGGAACTTCTCGTCGGGGTCCTGGTCGCGACCCGTCAGTTCGTCTTCGACCGTCGCGTCGTCGATGTAGGCCATGACGTGGTCCATGTACTTCTCGCCCTGCCGGCGAATCTCGTCGATGTCGTAGGCGAGCGCGTGGCGCACGTCCTCGATGGCGCGCTCTTTGTACTCCTCGCGGACCATTTCGAGGTAGCGGTGGTAGCGTTCGAGGTTCTCCTCGGGAATCGACCCGTGGTTCTCGAGATTCTCTTCGAGGTGGGTGAAGGATGACAGCGGCGAGAGGTAGCCCCGGCCGCGGTGGGTCGCGTCCATGATGGCTTCGGCGATTTCGTCGCCGATGAACCGGGCGGAGACGCCGTCCATGCCCTCTGCGATGTCGGCTTTCTTCTCGCCCTCCTCGCGGAGTTTGCGCACGTCCACGTCGTCGCCGTCGTCCAGCTCGCCGTTGTAGGCCTTCGCCTTCTGGACGAGCGAGATGGTGTCGGAGTCGGGTTCGACGATGCGGGTCAGGACGCCGAACAGCCCGGACATCTCCAGCGTGTGCGGCTCGACGTGGATGTCAGGCACGTCGGCGTTGCGGAGCATCTTCCGGTAGATTTCGGCCTCCTGTTCGTACTCGAGGACGTACGGGAAGTCGATGCGCTTGGTCCGGTCGTTGAACGCCTCCATCTTCTCGTCGCCCTTCTTCTCTCGGTACTCCGGCATGTTCGTCCGCCCGACGATGACTTGGTCGATGTCGATTCGGGGGTTGTTCTTCGGCTTGATGGTCTGTTCCTGCGAGGCGTGCAGGAAGTCGTAGAGGAACTCTCGCTGGAGCTTCAGCAGTTCCTCGCCGGAGAAGATGCCGCGGTTCGCGTTACAGAACGCGCCGGCGTAGTCGAACGCCCGCGGGTCGGACTCGCCGTACACCGCGAGCTTCGAGTAGTTGACGTCGCCGGTGAGTTCCGTCTCGTCTTGGTTCTTCTTGTCCTTCGGCTCGAACGTCTCGATGCACTGGCGTTTGTTCTCGGAGGCGACGAGCCGGACGATTTCGATGTGGTTCTCGACGACCTCCTCTAAGTCGTCGTCGTAGTGGGCCAGCAGTCGGTCCATGTAGAACTCCGAGGCGGGGTCTAACGCCTGGTCGTTCCGGATGGTGTAGGGCGCGTCGAGGTTCTCGTTCAACTGCTCTATGACCACGTCGCGCTGTTCCTGCGGGAGCAACACGAGCGGGTCCTGATTCATCGGTGACTTGACCACGTCGTCGGACGGGTCCTGGTCGCGGATGACGTCGCCGAGGTTCGTCCATCGGAAGGTGTACATCCGCCCCTCGTCGGACATGGTGTAGTCCTCGAAGTAGCGGCGGGCAATCCAGTCGAAGTGCGACTTCCCGGAGCCGACGGGGCCCAACAGGAGTTTGATGCGTTTTTCGGGGCCGAGGCCGCGGGCCCCCGATTTCACCTTGTTGACGAACTCGTGTATCGACTCGTGCACTTCGCGGCCGTAGAAGACGTTCTCCCCGTCGTGAAGGGGGTCTTCGGAGGCCATGAGGTACTCCACGACGCCCGCGTCCTCGTCGTAACGGGTGCCGTAGAAGTCGAACATGTCCGCCACGCGCTGGTGGGCGTTGCGAGCGATCTTTGGGTGGGCGTAGACCTCTTCCAAGTACCACTCGAAGCTCTTGGCCTCGCGGAGGTCCGCGGGCACGGAGTCTTTGTAGTGCTTGCTCAGGTCTGCGAGTGTTTCAATTTCGCCGGTCATTGTTCGTGGAGCCTCGTCGGACCAGCCGTCCGGAGACGACCGAGGGCGACGCGCCCGCGTTCGCGGGTCGCAGACGACACACCGCGAGCCACGGACCCGCGGCGACAGACCGCGGGCGGTGAATCGAAGTGCGTCGCCGCCGCTGCGCGCTCACGACGGGTCGGCGACGGGCGACAGAATCGGCGATTTGCAGGCGATGCGCGACGGCTCGCTCGGCCCGGGGACCGAGACTAATAGTGTTTGAGAGACGTTAGCATATAACGCTTTCTCCGAAGTGGTCAACTGATTGTCTCGAATCCAGGGATTTCCAGATGCGTACCGGTCTCTCCCAACCGAATCCGACCCGGAGTGTAGCGATTTAATCAGCGATTCAGTCCGTTGGCGGTCCCGTTAATCGGGTCGGCTGGGATTCATGTCGTCGCCGCCCGGTCACGTTCGAGAGGTGAACCACGGTCGTCGAACCGGCGTCGCGGCGACCGACTCGACCGACTCGTCGAGCCCGAGCGGCGGTGGCGACGGAAGCGGGAAGGCTTAGGACGCGCGGCGGACTAGCACGCTCATGACCGACCTGCCCGACGGGTGGACGCTCTGGAACGACGAACCCGAGGGGCGGCGCATCCTCGCGTTTCGCCCGGACGTGTTCAACGAGAGCGCCTTTCCCGCCGAGTGTATGCCGACCGTGTTCGTGTGGAACGGGTCGCGGGCGAACCGCCCGGGCGCGACGCAGATACGAACCGAGACGTGGCACGCGGTGCTCTATCTCGAACCCGAAATCGAGGCCGTCGTCGAGGAGTTCGACTCCCGCGAGGCGGCCGTCGACGGCGCGACCGACATCGCCGGGCGCTTTGCCGACGGCGAGATAGACTACCGGAGCGCCTACCAGGTCCCCCGCGAGGGCTACTTCGAGAAGCTCGACGAACTGACCGGGCGGGAGCCTTAACCGCCTCGCAGGAGAATCCCCGCTATGACCTCCGTCACTCTCGTCGGTGCCCGCCTGACCGACCCCGGCACCGAGTTCGTCTACCACGGTGAATCGAGCGCCTGCGAGGGCTGTCCGTATCGCCGCCAGTGTCTCAACCTCACCGAGGGCGTCCGCTACCGCGTCCTCGACGTGCGCGAGAACACGCAGGTCCTCGACTGCGCCGTCCACGACGAGGGCGTCCGCGCCGTCGAGGTCGAACCGGCCCCGGTCACGGCGAACGTCCCCTCGAAGGGCGCGTACGCCGGGAGCAAGGCCAGCCTGCAAGGTCCCTGCCCGCACACCGAGTGCCCGAGCCACGAGTACTGCGTCCCCGAGGGGGCGGAGTTCGACCAGGAGTACCGCATCCACGACGTGCTGGGCGACCCCCCGCACGACCACTGCCACCTCGACCGGAACCTGACGCTCGTCGAATTCGAACCCGCCGACGAGTAGGCGTTCGTTGCGGTTCGCGCCACCGACGCGGTCGCTGATTCGCGGGGAGGACGACGAACAGACGGGGAAAACGAGAGAACCGACCGACTACGGGAGCGTACCGACTTTCTCGCCGGCGTAGCCGAAGATGTCCGCGTAGCCGTACGCCGAAAGGAGAATGGGGTAGAAGTCGCGGTCGGCGACGAACTGCTCGGCGTCGGCGCGGGCGAACGCCTCGCCGGCGACGACGGGTTCGAAGTTGGTCGCGTGGACCTCGTACTGGTCGGCCGGCGGCTTGGGGAGTCGTTCGAGCAGGCGGAACACGTCGAGGCTGTGTTCCTCGGGGATGCCGAGTTTCAGCCGGTCGTCTTCGGTCTGCGACTCGGTTTCGTCGGGTGCGCCGCCGTCGCTGCCCCCGTCGCTCGCAATCGCGGGCGCGGGGAGGACGTTGGTCGCGGTGAGGAACGCCCGGATGAGCCAGTAGGCGTTGTCGGCGGCCTCGTCGGACTTCTGGAGGCCGGCTTCGACCTCGATGGTGTGGGCGTGTTCGATGAGGCGACCCTCCGCGAAGTGGTTCGTCTCGACGGCCACGTCGACCGGGAGCCGGGGAAGAATCGACCGGGAGATGGCGTCGACGGCGTCCACGATGGCGAACGGTTCGGCGTACGACTGGGTGGAGTGAATCGAGAAGGCCGTGGTGCCGCGGACCTCGCGGCCGAGGTCGTGGGCGAGGCGTCGTTCGTGGCTCTCGGCGTTGGGGTCGCCGGGGAACGCCCGGTTGAGGTCATCGTCGAGGTAGCGCTCGTCGGCCGCCAGCGCCTCTTCGTTGGCGACGATGAGCTTCACCGGCCGTTCGACGTCGGGGTCCTCCGCGACGAATCGCTCGATGGCGCGAGCACCACAGGGCTCGTCGCCGTGGATGGACCCGACGACGGAGACTTCCGGCGTGCCGTCACCGAGTTCGTAGATTCGCATTGCCGGTTCCTAGAACTGGACGCTAATGGACCTTTAGATTCTCCCGGTTCGCGCCGCTTTCGCGGACGTGTCAGCCGAGACGGTCGCCTCGGAACTTCGGTACCTCCGGTCTGACGCGATTAGTGGTCGAGTTTCTCGGCGTACTCGTAGTCGGCGGGGTAGGCGGTCGCGCGGTGTCCGTCGAGGGCTATCTGCCAGCCGTGGAGCGCCGTCGGGTCGTCCAGCGCCGCCCGGAGGGTCGCGCGCACGTCGTCCACGTCGACGCCGTAGAAGTCGCTCGGGACGCCGCTGAGATACTCCAGCGCCGTCTCGAACAGCGACCGCATCCCGACGTCGTTCTCGAAGTCGAAGTGTTTGTACGCGCCGGCGGCGACCTGCACCATCCCGTGGAGGAAGGCGCTTTCGGCGGTCCCCGCGCCGTAGTTGTACCACTCGTCTTCGAAGCAGTCGTGGCTCTCGTGGAAGTCGCCGGCGTTGAACAGGCGGACGCCGTGTTCGACCGCCCGCCGGAGCGTCGCGTGCTCCCACATCCGCAGGTCGTCGTCCCACCCCGTCGGGTTACCGAGCGGCGGGGCGACGCTCGGGTCGCGGGTGTGTTCGTCCATGTGAGTCAGGGCGAACGGAAGGCCGGTAACTCCATCGGTGGCGACACCACGGACTCGTCGTCGAGCAGTTCGGCGGCCTCGTCTGACGTTTCGCAACGTTTTAGCGGTCCCCCTGTCGTACTTGAGTACGCGCGAGGGTAGCTAAGTCAGGAAAAAGCGGCGGACTCAAGATCCGCTCCCGTAGGGGTCCGTGGGTTCAAATCCCTCCCCTCGCACTTCTGTCGAAACACGACGCGATGAGCGGTGGGTGCGTCCTGCGGGATTCGAATCCGGGCGTGTAAGCGGCCGCCGTGAAGTCGCGGTCCACCTTCCGCGGGCGAGCACACGGACGCCGAGGTGGGTCGCCGTTCCATATAAACCCGGTCGGGCGACCGCCGACGCCGTCTTTGCTACTCCGGTGAGTTGTTCGGCCACGCCGCCGCGGCAGGGACGCCACGCGTCTCTAGAGACATCCCGAACAATTCATCATGAACAGACCACGTTTCCGGTGAAAATGGCCGGGAGAGAGCCGACCGATGACGACATTCGACGGCGGCTTCAACTGACCTATCGGACGGTCTGACTATCGTCGTTCCCCGACTATTCAGAAAATATCAGAAACATTCATTATGTTATCGGACTTACGATAGTGTTGCCGGAAGCGCAAGGGCGTACCGGACGACCAAACCGAATCCGTCGGGCGACGTGAAAGGCGTCGACGATGGTACGCATCGCAAGGTGCGGAGGAATGGAATCGACGCGAACACCGAGTCTTTCGTAACAGGAAGACGAGGTCAAAGTGCCGAAGAGGAACCGAAACAGCCCCGTAACCGCTCTGCGAGCGAGCGGCGGGAAGACCAAGTACCGGACCACGAGGAATCGGAGTTCGGGAAGTCGGCGCAAGCCGAATACGGTCGTGAGGGCTGTGGAAAACGTCTTCCGTCCGGGTTCTAATTGCGGATTCTGGCTTTTCCGTTGTTCGCCCTCTGAGCGGGCGAGCCGTCCCGCGCGGCGGCGCAGTTTACGACACGACGACGCGACGCATCGGGTCGGCGTTACGGGAGCGACGTTCCGCCCGGATTACGGCTGCACCAACTGACTCATCAGCCGGAGATACTCCGAGGCGACGAGCGGTTCGTCGGCCGCGGTCCGCTCGACGGCCGCCACGCCGTGTTTCAGTTTCTCCTTGAGCGGGCTCGGCGGCACCTTGTGGCTGAGCACCCGAGACGCTTCCTCGACGTGTTCCAGCGCGGTTTCGGCGTCACCGGCTCTGACCGCCGCTCTGGCGTCGTCGAACGAGTCCGCGAGCGACTCGCGGACCCGCGCCGGGAGGTCGATAGCGTCTGACACGCCACGAGCTAAACCGCCCATCGACATAAGCCACCGGGCCGCGTCGCCTCCGGGTCGGTGGATATAGGCACCTGCCGGTTCTGTCACGCCCATGAACGAACTCGACGCCCGGGCGGACCGGGCACAGCGCGCGGCCCGCGACGGCGGCGCAGTCGCGCGGCGCGCCTTCAGAACCGGCATCGCCGTCGAGACGAAAGGCGGGAAGACGGACGTGGTCACGCAGGCCGACAAGGACGCCCAGCGCCGCGTCGTCGAGCGAATCCGCGGCGCGTTCCCCGACGAACCCATCGTCGGCGAGGAAGAAGACGAACGCAAATCGGTTCCCGAGTCGGGGCCGGCGTGGGTCGTCGACCCCATCGACGGCACGAACAACTTCGTCCGCAACGTGCCGGTCTGGGCGACCGCGGTCGCCGCCGTCCGCGACGGCGACCCGGTCGCGGCGGCCAACTACCTGCCCGCGCTGGACGACTGCTACGCGGCCGACGACGAGACGGCCTCCCGAAACGGCGAGGAAATCTCGGTGAGCCAGCGCGACGACCCCGAGACGTGTACGGTCTGTCCGACGTTCTGGTGGGACTACGACGCCCGCGACGAGTACGCCGCCGCGGCCCGCGCCATCGTCACTCGCTTTGGCGACCTGCGGCGCTACGGGAGCATGCAGGTCGTGCTCTCGTACGTCGCCGACGGTTCGCTCGACGGGGTCATCACGAACAAGCGAGCGAACCCGTGGGACTCGGTCGCCGGCGCGCACCTCGTCCGGATGGCCGGAGGCACGGTCACCGACCTCGACGGCAACGCGTGGCGACACGACTCCGAGGGCCTCGTCGCCTCGAACGGCCACGTCCACGACGCGGTGCTGGAGGCGGCCCGCGAAATCGACGGGCGGTAGCACCGGCGCGAAGCGGGCGGCCGATTCCGGCGAGCCGAGGCCGCCGAACGCCGCCGCCGACGCGGGCGGATTCCCATCCGCAAGTGCGAAGTTACCCCCCATCAGAAAGGATAGCATGGACCTCGACGCGACGGACCGGGCGATTCTCCGGATTCTGATGGAGGACGCGCGGACCCCGTTCAGCGAAATCGCCCGCAGAATCGATATGTCGAGCGCGACGGTTCACGACCGGGTCGGCCGGATGGAAGACGCCGGCGTCATCGAGGGCTACCACGCCCACGTCGACCCGCGGCAGGTCGGGCTGGGAACCTCCGCGCTGGTCGGCTTCCGGGTGAAACAGGGCCGCGAGAAGGAGGCGCTCCAGCAGCTCCGCGACATCGACGGCGTCCAAGAGATTAACCTCACCACCGGTGAGTGGGACGTGATGCTCCGGGTGTACGCCGAGGACACCGACGCCCTGCGCGAGCTCATGTTCGACCACATCGCCGAACTCGACGGCTTCTCGCGGTCCCAGACGATGGTCATCCTCGGGACCGAGTACGACGACCCGGTGTTGCCGATTCGCGAGCCGGACGACGAGGACTGAACCCCACCGCGGGGGCGACTCGCAGCGACGGGAACTGACTCACCCCGCCGAGGCGTGCGCCGGGAGTGCGAGAGACCGGAACCCTCAACAGGCCCGCCGTCGGGGTATCGGCTATGGCAACGGTAGCAGAGCGAATGGGTCTCGACTCCGAGCGCCTCTGGGGGCTCGGCGTCGCGGCCATCCTCGTCGCCCTCGTCGGCGGGTCGCTCGCGTTCCCTCGCGTCGTCTACGACGGCTTCATCTGGCACTACTTCTGGGGACCCGTCCAAGCCGACGCGAACTCGGCCGTCTGCGCGGTTCGCGCGGGCGGCGTCACCCAGTACCTCGACACGGCGTCGGCGTGCACCGCCGCGGCCGAACCCGTCGCGTACCCCGGCTACACGCTCGTCTCCGAGGTCGGCTACATGGTCACGCTCGTCATCGCCCTCTCGGGCGTCGTGTTCCTCCTCCGCCGCCTCGACATCGGTGAGCGCCCGCGGTTCTTCTACGCCCTCTTCCCGTTCATGCTGTTCGGCGGCGCGTTCCGCGTGGTCGAGGACGCCAACGACGCCCCCGGCGTCGCCGACGCCCTCATCACCTACCCGCTGAACACGCTCGTCATCAGCCCGGTCATCTACGTGACCGTCTTCGCAATCACCCTCGTCGCCGTCGTCGGGAGCGTCCTCGCCGAGCGACGGGGGCTGGTCGACGACTACGTGAAACCCCTGTTCGGGGCGGGTCTCGCTGTGCTCGCGGTCACGCTCGGCTACCTCCTGTGGGCCGGTCTCACCGGCGCGCAGGGCGCGACGTTCTACCCGCAGGTGCTCGTCGTCATCCTCGTCGGCGCGACGCTCACCGCCGCGGCGACGTGGTGGCTCGTCGAGCGCTTCGCCCCCGAAGTCAACGAGGGGACGGGATACATCGGCCTCGTCGTCATCTGGGGCCACGCCATCGACGGCGTGGCGAACGTCATCGGCCTCGACTGGATGACCGACCTCGGCGCGGGGCACAACCTCGTCCCGAAGCACCCGGTGAATCAGGCGGTCGTCGATTTCACCTCCTCCACGCTCCCCGAGTCGGTGCTGGCCGTCACGGGCGACGCGTGGCCGTTCCTGCTCGTCAAACTCGTGGCCGCGACGGCCGTCGTCTGGGTGTTCGACGAGCAGATATTCGAGGACAGTCCGCGCTACGCAATCTTGCTTCTCATCGCCGTCCTCGCGGTCGGGCTCGGGCCGGGGAGCCGCGACATGCTCCGCGCGACGTTCGGCGTCTAATCGACCCGCCGTCCCCTCTGTTCCGGCCGCTCGTTTCCGCGCTCCGACCCCTCGTTCTCTCTCCCGCGAAGCTTCAAGTACCGAGCCGCGGCCACCGCCGCTATTCTGTGACGCACGCCGCGCGGCGGCCTGCGGGTGTCCGGCACACCGCCGCGCGGACTCGATTCGGCCCGCCTGCCGCGCGGCCGCCCGTGCCGGCTGTCAGCTACGATGCCCACGAACCCCGAGACCCGCCAGCTACGGGAACGGGTGGAACTCGCGGTCCAGTCGCGGCTCGAAGCCGAGGTCTCGCGGCACCGACTCGGCGCGGTCAGCGAAGTACGGCTCGCCGATAAACAGCGGTTGGGCCGCCGGCACGAGCACGCGAACCGCCTCGAAGCCGAGGCGCGCCACGTCTCGCGGGGTGGTCCGCGCCGCGTAGGCGTCGAGACCGGCGTCTGTGACCGCCGAGACGACCGCGTCGAGTTCGGCCGCGCCTTCGGGGGTTTCGTCGGGACCGACCGAGTCCGCGGGGATGGTCGCGTCCGGCGAGACGAACGTCCGTGCCGGCTTCGGGAAGTCGGCGTAGGTCGCAATCGCGCCGCCCTGCGTCGCTGCCTGCTCTGGCCCCATGCCGCGCAGTTCGGTCCAGTTCTGAAGCGCCTCGGCCAGCGCCGACCGAGCGGCGCGGTTCGCGTCGAGGTCCGCGCCGGAGCCCATGGCGAACTTCGGCCACTCGCCGTCGCGGTGGACCGCCACCGCCACGACCGGCACGTCCACGTCCTGCGTCACGAGGAGCGCAGTCACCTCGAGGGACTCAGAGCGGGCGCGGGCCGCCAGCGTCTCGAACGTCTCGTCCGTCACGTCCAGCCCGAGCGGGTCGAACGTCGAGTACCACGCGAGCATCGTCGCGTCGCGCTCGACGACCTCGTAGAGCCCCGAGAGAATCGCCTCGGTCCCGGAGTTACCGAGGCCGAGACCGGTCGTAATCGACGGCTTGTGTCGCTCCGACGGCGGCGGATAGTGGACGAACTCCGCCGGGAGCGAGACGGTCGCCCCGGTCGCGAGGTCCTCGCCTTCGACCCACTGAATCGGTTCGTCGGGGTCGGGGTCGCGGAAGGAGTCGGGTCTGACGAAGCGACTCGGCGGCACCGCGGCCGGCCGGGACGCCGCGGGCGCGACGGCGAACTCGCTGGTTCGGTAGACGCCCGCCGAGTAGCGTTCGAGCGCCTCGCCGAGTGCCTTCATGTAGGCCTCGTCCCAGCCGGCGGCCGCGCCGCCGGCGAGTTCGGCCGCCCGAGCGTCGGCGTACACCGTCGTGTCCGCCGTCTGCGCGACGTAGTACGGCAGCGGGAACGACTCGCGCTCCCCGACCTGCCTGACGATGCCGACGCGGTCGTCAACGGCCGATTCGGCCCGCGCGAGCGCGTCGTCTAGCTCGACGGCGCGGAAGTCGCGGTCGAGAGTTCGGTCCCGCTCCGTCGGCGACGGAGTCGGGAGAAACGACCGCTCGGGGCCGGGGACTTCGACGACGGTCCCGGCCACGTCGTCGCCCGAGAGGAGCGCGATGCCGCGCTGCCCGGCCACCGCGCCGGCGAGTCGAACGGCCGCACGGTCGCCGCCGGGGCGACCCTCAGACTCCGTGGTAGACGCGACCCGCGCCCGGAGGGCCGCGAAGTCGGCGCTTTCGGGGTCGAACGCCGAGACGGCCGCGTCGAGGTCGGGGACGGCGTGTCCGCCGACGCCGCCGATTTCGACCGCGAGCCAGCGCGAAGCGGCTTCGTCGGCCGTGTCGAAGGCGTCGCTTCCGGCCGCGGCGACGACGAATCCGAGGTCGAACGAACCGAGCGAGTCGGGGGTCGTCTCCGCGACCGTCGCATCGATGTCGGCGCACGCCGCGCGAATCGACTCGGCGGCGGGGCCGCTCCCGACGAGTCCGATGTCCATGCGCGCGACGAGGGGAGACGGAGGGAAAAAGCGAGGGGGTCGCGGTCGGCTACGCGTCGAGCAGTTTCTGGGCCTCGTCGGCCAGTTCGTCCGCGCCGGCGGCGACGAGTTCGTCCGCGCCGAGCTTCAGGCGGAGTCGCGGGCGGCCGACGTCGATAGGAACTTTCTCGGTGTCGATGAGGCCGAGCTCTTCGAGCTTCGTCTTCGTCCGGGAGAACGTCGCCTTGCTGGCGATGCCCACGTCCTCGCCCCACTTCGAGATATCGTAGAGGAGGACCTCGTTGCGGGCGGCGACGAGCAGCGAGATGGTCACCTCGTCGAGGCCGTCGCCGTCGCCGCGGGCCGACGACAGCGAGCCGAGCACGGCGTCGAAGTCGGCGAGCGTCTCTTCGCTGATGTCCTCGCCGAGCGTCTCGCGAACGCGCGCGAGCGGCGGCGTCCGGAGCTTGAACTCGGGAGCGTCCTCCCAGTGGGCCTGATGAGCTTCGAACGCCGTCTCGACGAACGCCTCGTCGTCGGTGACGAGGCCGGCGACCTTGTCCCCGGCGGCGACGAGCGCGACGACCGAGTTCGGCGTGACGAACAGCGTGTTCTCGACTTCGTCGGCGGCGGTTCGCATCGAGAGCGCGCCGTCGGCGACGAGGTTCGCGGCGTTCGAGGCGACGATGAAGTCGTCGAGCACGTCCTTCAGGACGCCCTCGTCGGCGACGAGCCGAATTTCCGGGAGGTCGCCGTCGATGTCTGTCGCCACGGCGACGAGCCCCTCGATGACCTCGGCGGTCGGGTTCGCGACCAACACCTCGTCTTCCGACGAGGAGAGGACGGACTGGATGATGTCTTCTACCCCCTCAGCGAGTAGATTAGAACGAATAGCCATAGCTTGAATATCGCCGGTAATATATTTAATATTAACGCAAGACGACCGGCAGAACGTATTCGAAATCGAGTTGTACCAACGCTGTATCGAGCGAATTGAGCTGCTAGTTTCAGAAATTTTACGTCTATCGTGGGGTGGGAAAATCGGTTCCGAACCGAGGGACTCGGTCGGAGCGTCGTCGTCACCCGCGGGGTCTGACCCGAGTCGTCTGTTCGGCCCGGAGACACGACGACAGAGGCGGGTCTCGCGCGTTCGTGTATCTGTTCGCGGTAGCACGCCACAGAATATACATGGGTGTGCAACACAACACCGGCAGGCGTAGCCAAATGGGACACATTTATGCCGTGATTGGACCGGATACTACGTATGGACTACAGCCACGTCCGCGACGTCGACCCCGCCGTGGCAGACGCCCTCGACGGCGAGGTCGAACGCCAGCGCGACACGCTCGCGATGATCGCCTCGGAGAACCACGTCAGCGAAGCGGTCCTCGAAGCCCAAGGGAGCGCGCTGACGAACAAGTACGCCGAGGGCTACCCCGGCAAGCGCTACTACGCTGGCTGTGAGTATGCCGACGACGTGGAGACCCTCGCCGTCGAGCGCGCGAAGGAACTCTGGGGCGCGGAGCACGTCAACGTGCAGCCCCACTCCGGCACGCAGGCCAACATGGGCGTCTACCTCGCCATGCTCGACCCCGGCGACAAGATTCTCTCCTTGGACCTGACCCACGGCGGCCACCTGAGCCACGGTCACCCCGCGAACTTCACGGGCAAGCTCTACGACGTCGAACAGTACGAAGTCGACGCCGAAACCGGCTACATCGACTACGACCAGCTCGCGGAGAAGGCCGCGGCGTTCGAGCCGGACATCATCGTCTCCGGCTACTCCGCGTATCCGCGGGCCGTCGAGTGGGAGACGATTCAGGAGGTCGCAGACGACGTTGACGCGCTCCACCTCGCCGACATCGCCCACATCACGGGCCTCGTCGCGGCCGGCGTCCACCCCTCGCCGGTCGGCGTCGCGGACTTCGTCACCGGTTCGACCCACAAGACCATCCGCGCCGGTCGCGGCGGCATCATCATGTGCGACGAGGAGTACGCCTCCGACATCGACAGCGCCGTCTTCCCCGGCGCGCAGGGCGGCCCCCTCATGCACAACATCGCCGGCAAGGCCGTCGGCTTCAAAGAGGCGCTCGAACCCGAGTTCGAGGAGTACGCCCAGCAGGTCGTCGACAACGCGAAGGCTCTCGCCGAGACGTTCGAAGACCACGGTCTCAGCGTCGTCTCCGGCGGCACCGACACGCACCTCGTGCTCGTCGACCTCCGCGACTCGCACCCCGACCTCACCGGCGGCACCGCCGAGGAGGCGCTCGAATCGACGGGCATCGTCCTCAACGCGAACACCGTCCCCGGCGAGACGCGCTCGGCGTTCAACCCCAGCGGTATCCGCGCCGGCACGCCCGGGCTCACCACCCGCGGCTTCGGTGAAGACGAGATTCGCGAAGTCGGCGAACTCATCGTGAAGGTCGTCGACGCCCCCGAGGACGACGTGCTCGCGGAAGTCTCCGAGCGCGTGCAGGAACTCTGCGACGCCAACCCGCTGTACGAGTAAGTGACGCTCGCAGGCGGCCACTGCGGCCCGACGTTCGGCTTTTCAAACCCCTCACCCGAGTAACACTATTAGCCGCGCCGCCGTATCACCGTCCGATATGGCTCCGATTCGTCGGCTCGTTCTCGACGTGTTGAAACCGCACAGCCCCTCGACGGTGGAGGTCGCCCGCGAGGTCGCGGACGCGGCCGGCGTGGCCGGCGTGAACGCGACGCTCCTCGAAACCGACCGCGAGGTGCAGAACCTCAGGCTCGTCGTGGAGGGCGAGGCCATCGACGCCGACGAGGTCGAACGCCGCGTCCGCGACCTCGGCGGGACGGTCCACTCGGTGGACGAAGTCGTCGCCGGCGAGACGCTGGTGGAGTACCGAAACCAGCCGCAGGACCCGTCACCGCCGTGATGTTCGGTCGACTCGGCGCGCTCCTGCGCGACGACCGCGTCCGCGCCATCTCCCGGCGGTACTTCGTCTCGAACGGCTTCGACGGCGCGCTGACCTGCATCGGTCTCGTCATCGGCGCGTACCTCACCGGCGTCACGGACGGGGTGACGGTCGTCGAAATCGGCGTCGGCGCGGCGGTGGGGCTGACGACCTCCGGCGTCTGGAGCGTCTGGGAGATAGAGCGCGCTGAAAAGCGGGCCGAACTCGGGCGCATCGAAGACGCCATGCTGGCCGACCTCGGCGGGACCGCGGTCGAACGCGACCAGGTCGCGGCGCGGGGAATCAACGCGGCCGCAAGCGGACTCGGCCCGCTCGTCGGCATCGTCGTCCCGCTCCTCCCGTTTCTCGCGGTCGGCACGCTGCTGACGATGACGTGGGCGACGCTCGCCTCGGTCGGCCTCGGAACGGCCATCCTCTTTGCGTTCGGCGCGTACATGGGGTCGATATCGGAACAGCGGTGGTACGTCGCCGGCCTGCGGATGGCGCTGGCGGGCGTCGCGGTGGCCGCCGTGAATCTGCTGTTCGGGTGACCGCAGATGGCCACAGACGTGTATATTTTGCTTCTCTCGTCTCCAAGAATACGCACGAATTCGAATCTTTGAAATGCCCGGAGCGCGCTGTCTGAGACAATGACGACCATCATCGACGGCAACGCCGTCGCCGAGGAGATTCGCGACGGGCTGGCCGACGCCATCGACGCGCTCGACGAGGCCGGCGTGAAGCCGGGGCTCGCCACCGTGCTGATGAGCGACGACCCCGCCAGCGAGACGTACGTCTCGATGAAACAGCGCGACTGCGAGGAGGTCGGCATCGAGGCGTTCGACTACGAACTCGACCCCGAGACGCCCGCCGACGAACTGTACTCGCTCGTCGACGACCTCAACAACGACGACGAGGTCCACGGCATCCTCGTCCAGATGCCCGTCCCCGACCACGTCGACGACCGGACGGTCCTCCGCCGCATCGACCCCGCCAAGGACGTCGACGGCTTCCACCCCGAGAACGTGGGCCGCCTCGTCGCCGGCGACGCCCGCTTCAAGCCCTGTACGCCCCACGGCGTCCAGAAGCTCCTCGCCGCCGCCGACGTGGAGACCGAGGGCGCGGACGTGGTCGTCGTCGGCCGCTCGGACATCGTCGGCAAGCCGATGGCGAACCTGCTCATCCAGAAGGCCGAGGGCGGCAACGCCACGGTCACGGTCTGCCACTCCCGCACCGACGACCTCGCCGCGAAGACCCGCGAGGCCGACATCGTCGTCGCGGCCGCGGGCGTCCCCGAACTCGTCACCGGCGACATGCTCTCGGAGGGCGTCGTCGTCATCGACGTGGGCGTCAACCGCGTCGACGCGGACAACGAGAAGGGCTACGAGCTCGTCGGCGACGTGGAGTTCGACTCCGCGAAGGAGAAGGCCAGCGCCATCACGCCGGTCCCCGGCGGCGTCGGCCCGATGACCCGCGCGATGCTCCTCTGGAACACCGTGAAGGCGGCCGCCGAGGCCGAGGGCGTCGACGTCGACCTCCCCTGAGTTCGGAGCGGAACGCGAGCCCGCGTCCACAGGCCGATTCGGCTCCCGGTCGGGCGCTGACGCCCGCCCAACCGATTTTTCTCACTCGTGAGTCGCCACGAGCAGTCGGTCGCCGTCCCGCCGGACGCAGAATCGGGTGTCGGCGTCCACGTCGAAGCTGTGCGCGGTTCGGTCGGAGATGAGCAGTTGCGAGAAGTCGTCGCCGCAGGCCGGACAGGCCACGCCGTCGCGGTTCTCGACGAGCATCGTGTCGCCGTCGTCGCGGAGTAGTTTCACCCGGTGGCGAACCTCGTGGATGTCGAATCCGGCAGTCATCGTCTGCGAAGGGTCGCCGCGGGGCAAAAACGTTCGGTGAACGCGGCGGTCGGCGGCCTCAGAACAGCGATGCGAGCGTGTCGCGGGCCGACGCGAGCGCGTCGAGGTCGTCGTCGACGAGCGCGGTGTGAATCTCGCGGGCGGCCTCGACGAGCGCCTCGGACTCCGACAGCGAGACGGCCCCGTCGAGCGCCTCGACGCGTTTGCGGTGGTTCGAGAGGGTTTCGAGCGTCGTCCTGACCTCGGGGTTCGGGTTGTCGTCGAGCCACGTCGAGAGGTCGCGACAGTAGGCGTCGATGGCCTCGGCGTAGGCGAGACCGCGGGCATCGGTCATCGAGTCGGGCACGGCGTCCGGCGCGAGGCGTTCGCCCTCGTCGGCGCGGCGGAGCAGGCTGATGACGTAAAGCTGTTCGTCGTCGGTGGGTCGGTTCGACCGGGCGACCACGTCGACCGCGTGGAGGAGTTCGTGGGCCGCGAGCGGGGTGTCTCCGAGGGGGAGCAGTTCGCCCCCGCGGATGTAACCCGTCTGCCGGACGTAGTCGCGGAGGTCGGATTTCAACGCCGGCGCGGCGTCTCGAATCGACCCGTCGCCGACGGCGGAGCGGTGCGCCGAGAGGTCGAGGTCGGTCTGCGTGGCGGTGTGGCGCTCCCTGCCGCCGACGCCGACGCTCCGGAGGCTCCCGCACTGCGGGCACGATACGCTTCCCGTCTCGTAGTACGACCATCGGTGGTCGCACTCCTTGCACTCGCGCTCGCCGCGTATCTCCATGCGAATGGGTTCGCCCCGACGGCGCAAAAGCACGGCGACCCGATGCGGGGGCGTCTGGCGCGAGGTGAGTCGACGCGGCCGCGAGCGGTCGCCAGTCGAGACGACCGCCGGGCTACATACGTCCGGCCGCCCACCGTCGGCGTATGCGAAGCGAATCCGAAGTTCGAGAGCAGTACGAGTTCCTGAAGGACGAACTCGACTCCGAGGAGATGCGACACGAAGGTGTCAGAAAGCTCATGACGCACTACAAGCGGGCGCTCGGCTGGGTGTTGGAAGAAGAGCATATGTGACTAACCAAACATAACTCTTCGAACAGAACGAAATCGACGAACGCCGGAATTCGGCGCGTACGTACCACTCAGATGGACAGTTAGCATCGTTGTCAACGATTGGCACGCGTCGTTATCTTTAAGTGAAACCGAACAGTAGCCGTAAGTGACGCTTCGCTTTGGAGGGCCGAAGCGTCAGCGGGGACCAATTCAGGGCGGCATGCCGTGCCGGAGATTTCCGGCACGGCTTGCTTTCCTTCTGCGCGAAACTACGACCTGAGACCGGCAGGTCCGTCTCACTCGCCGTCCGAAAACGAACTCCTGATTCCGAGTCGGCCGACCGTCTCCCCGGAACTGTCGAGGAGTTCCCTCGACCGGCGGGATTTTCGTTCCGAACAGCCATGCCTTGTTCATTGATAACAATTAACAATATTGTCGCGCAAACCACGAGAGCCGTCCAGTTGTGGACATATCCAGTCCTCGAAACGGACACTCCGGAATACTAGTAAGATTAATAACATAATCGCGTCCAGAAGATTTCGGAGACTGGCGCGGTTTCGAGGGTGAATCGTCGGTCGAGGCCGATATGCTTATCTGAATTAGACAGTAACATACGAGTCGAATTTACCGATGTACGACCTGACAGGATTCCAGCGAGACCTGCTGTACGTCATCGCTGGTCTCGAAGAGCCGCACGGACTCGCCATCAAAGAAGAACTCGAAGCCTACTACGAAAAGGAGATTCACCACGGGCGGCTCTATCCCAACCTCGACACGCTCGTCGAGAAGGGGCTGGTCGACAAGGGCCAGCGCGACCGCCGAACCAACTACTACACGCTCACCCGCCGCGGTCGCCGCGAAATCAAGGCCCGCGACGAGTGGGAAGCGGAGTACGTCCCCGAAGACTTCGAGGCGTGAGCGAACGACCCGAGCTACCCGTCGACGCCGGCGTCGGACGGAGACCGCGAGTCTCGGCCTGACCTCGTCTCGTCCCGGTCGGTAAACGTCTCCGGAACGTCCGACTCGCCCTCCGACGACCGTTCGGTTTCGGCTGGCTCTCGCTGCGTGTCGTCCGCCTCGTCAGCGGTTAGCTCCTCGACCGGCGGGCCGTCGACCAAGTGCCCCGGGTCAACCATGTACGGCCGAATCGGTTTTCCAGCCAAGAGCTCCGGCAGGACGAGTCGGGCGAAGTTCACGAACAACACGAGTATCATCGGCATGAGGAAGATGCCGTACCAGCCGAAAAGCAGCGGGCCGAACGTGTACGCGAGCATCACGGCTCCGACGTGGAGGCTCCGACCGGAGACGTACGGCCGGAGCACGAGGTCCGGAATCGTGTCCACGATGACGAACGAGACGGCGGCGAAAAGCAGGACGAACCAGAGTCCGGGCGGGTTCGCAATCGCCGCTTCGAGTCCCATGTAGCCCGCGATGGGGACGTAGACGAGCTTCATGCCGACGACGGGGATGAGGCTCGCCACGCCCGCGAGCAGTCCGATGAGCGCCGGCGCGGGGATGCGGACGCCCGTCGGCGCGAGGACGTTCAAAAGCGAGTACGCGATGA
Organism: Haloferax sp. Atlit-109R; assembly: GCF_003665865.1. Taxonomy (NCBI): domain Archaea; kingdom Methanobacteriati; phylum Methanobacteriota; class Halobacteria; order Halobacteriales; family Haloferacaceae; genus Haloferax; species Haloferax sp. Atlit-109R. The sequence goes on along the minus strand of NZ_QPLO01000002.1, from coordinate 58,418 downwards.
CGCCGATGGTGCCCGTGAGGATGGCGTTGAGGATGTTGCCGAAGAAGATGTTGTTGAAGTCGCGGTCCACGCCGCGCATGTAGGCTTCGAGGATGCCGTGGTCGTCGGCGAACATCGACTGGCCCCACCGTCGCAGGCGGTGGCCGTCGCGGAGGAGGTAGAACGCGAACGCAATCATGACGAACAGGTGAATCGCACCGACGCCGAGGAAAGCGAACGTGTTGGCGGCGACGCTCAGCGAGTCGAACACCGAGCCGAGCGCCTCGGGCGTCAGCACCGACCGGAAGTCGTACTCCAACAGCGCCTGCGGGCTGGCGATTCCCTCCAACAGCGTCGGGTCGATGCCGTAGGCTTCGAGGTCGATGGGCACCTCGTCCGTCGAGAGCCGGTCGGCGTACCGCAGGAACTCGCGGAGGGCGATGGTCGCGGCGTAGACGACGAGGCCGAGCACGGGAAGTGCGAGGGCGAAAAGCGCCACGGCGGCCGCGAGGCTCGGAGGCCTCACCCGGCGACGAATCCGCCGGTAGATGGGCCGCGTGGCGTAGTAGATGAAGAGCCCGAAGACGAACGTCCCGATAAAAGAGTAGACGACGTAGGTGAGCGCGCCCGCGAGGACCAACGCGAGCGACCACCACATCGCGCGGGAGCGCTGGATGTCAGGGAGAGCCATACCCAACCACGGACGCGGAGGCATCAAAAGCCTATCGCGGGAGCGACAGGTCACGACGGAACGCCGTCACGACCGGCCGCCGAAGCCGTCGGTTCGCGCGGCGAAACCGACCGACTCGACCGAGGGGCGGCCGATATTGCATCAATAATAACGAACATCTTAACTTATGTGTCGCCGTACCGAGGCGCATGGACCGAGAGACGGCGGTGCCACGCGTCGATTCGATGCCCGGCGAGAAAGCGCGCGAGTGGGTCGCGTACCACCACGAACACGCCGCGCCGAGCACGTACGTCTACGACTTCGTCTGGGACATCACCGCGGAGTCGGAAGGCCCCTTCTGCACCGACGTCGACGGCAACGTCCTCCTCGATTTCACGAGTCACGTCGCGGCCGCGCCGCTCGGCTACAACAACCCGAAACTCACGGACCGCATGGCCGAGTTCGACCTCGTGGACCCGACGAAAATCGCCGGCCAGGACTTCTACGTCAGCGACGGCTCCGCGCCCGGCGAGGAGCGACTCCCCGGTCCCGCCGCGCTCATGGACAGACTGACCGACCTCACGAGCCACTACGGGATGGACACGGTGTTCCTGTCGAACTCCGGGGCCGAAGCCGTCGAGAACGCCATCAAAATCGCCTACGACCACGCCGACGGCGCGAAGTACGGCGTCACCTTCGAGGGCGCGTTCCACGGCCGCACCCTCGGCGCGCTCTCGCTCAACCGATCGAAGTCAGTCTACCGCCGCAAGTTCCCCGAGGTTTCGGGCGTCCTCGACGTGCCGTTCTGCGACGACCGGACCTGCTCGCCCGAGACGTGTTCCTGCGGCTTCTTCCCCGACGCCGACTCCGCCGTCTCCAAACTCCGACAGAAGCTCCACCCGAAGACGGGCCACATCGACGCCGACGAGGTCGCCTACGTCATCGTCGAACCGATACAGGGAGAGGGCGGCTACCGCTTCCCCTCCGACGCCTTCGTCGAGGAACTCGCCGCCGTCGTCGACGACTACGACCTGACGCTCATCGCCGACGAGATTCAGACCGGCGTCGGCCGCACCGGCGAGCTGTGGGGGTCGGACCACTACCCCATCGAACCCGACATCATCACCGGCGCGAAGGGCCTCCGCGTCGGCGCGACAATCTCGAACGACGAGATATTCCCCGACGAGACCTCGCGGCTCTCCTCGACGTGGGGCGCTGGCGACATCGTCTCCTCGATGCAGGGCGTGTTCACGCTCGACGCCATCGAGGAGTACGACCTGCTCGACAACGCCGTCGCCCGCGGCCGGCAGTTCATCGAGCGACTGCGCGACGACGCGCCCGACACCGTCGTCGACGTGCGCGGCAAGGGCCTGCTGCTCGCCGTCGAGTTCGACACCAACGAACGCCGCGACGCCGTGCAGGAAGCGGCCCTCAAGCGCGGCCTCCTCACCCTCTCGTGCGGCTACAAGGTGCTTCGAATCCTCCCGCCGCTCGACGTGACCGCCCGCGAAATCGACCTCGGCGCGACGATGCTGGTAGACGCCATCGAGGACGTGTCGTAACGCGGCCGGTCAGGTCGCGTCGCGGTTGACGACGGGTTCGACCACGTTCCCGAGTTCGCGCATCATCCCGGCACCGACGAGGTAGTACACCGCCGATTCGACGCGCTCTTTCCACGCGGGACCGTCGCCCATTTCGAGACTCACGTCGCCGGCGCGGATTCGACTCGCCGCCTCGCTGGCGACGATGCCCGCGATGGGTGAGTCGTATTCGTCGCGCGTCGCCCGAAAGTTGCGCATCGCACGGCGTTTCGCCCGGAACGACCGACCGGAGTCGTAGTCGGTGTCGCCGGGGTCCACGTCGAGGGCGTCGAGCGCGAAGTCGTGGGCACGCCGCGCGAGGAGGGCACGGGCGGTGTCGACGAACTGCTTCGCGGTCAGTCCGCGCTCGTACTCTCCGACGTATCTGGCGTCGTTGTCGAAACAGAGCGTGAACAACTCCCACCGGGCGGCCCCGTAGGGCGTCGATTGGTCAAGGTCGCGCTCTTCTTCGATCGTGGTCCGCACCTCGCTTCGGCGCGGGTACTCGTCGATTCGAGTCCAGAACGCGTCGATGGCGTCAGCGAGTCGGTCCCGGTATGGAATCGTGTCGGCACCGAGGTTCGATCGGTACTGCTCGCGGTGGTAGCGGGCGGTCCGGAGGCGCTGTTGTGCCTGCAACTGCGAGCCCCACTCGCCGGCGAAGTCGTGTGCCGAGTAGTTCATCGACTCGCCGCCGTCCGAGTCGCCCCAGCCGACGGTCAATCGCGTGACTGAGAGGAGTCGCTCGATTGAGTAGAGAAACGCGAGGTCGCGGCCGGGGTCGGAAACGCGGTACTCGGAGACTGACGCGGCGAGGTCGTCAATCTCCTGTTCCAGTTCGCGGCCGCGCTCGACGAGGAACTCGGGGTCGTCGTCTCCGAGCGCGATGGTCGCGTAGCCGACCGTCTCACCGGCGTACTGAAGTCCGGTGGTCGCAGACCTGAGTCGGTGGCGAGCGTTCCGTTCCTCTTTCGCGGATTCGAGGTGGCCGCCGGCGGGCGACCCGCGGAGGTGAAACCGCATATCCTCGTCTACCGAGTCGAGGTCGACCTGCGAGCGCAACTCCTCGGCACGTTCGACCACAGATTCGAGGTTCGCCACCGCCGCGTCGGCGTGTTCGTCGCTCACCGGCGGCTGCCAGACGTAGTTACTCGACGGGTCTGGATACACCGTCGTCAGCCAGTCGGTAATCGGGTCCGGAAGCCACGTCGGCCTGAACCAGCCGATACCGCCGACCGCGCCCGCGCCGCCGACGAGGCCGAGCAGTTGGCGACGCGAGAGCGAGGAGCGTTCATCGGAGGGAGAGTCGTCCGCGGGAGGGGCGTCGTCGGGGGACACACGCCGGAGTTCCGAACCGCCCCGTGTAAACGTGTCGGCTGGCTGTCTGCTCGGGTCGAACGCGGCCTACGTCCAGCGGTCGAGACCGGTCTGCGTGACCGATTCCTCGATGCGCTCGAAGCCGCGGCGGACCTCCTCGGGGTCGACCTCCCACGTCTCGGTGACGAACTCGCGGGCGGCGGCCACGTCGGGGTCGATGTCGGTGTCGTAGTCGTAGTCGTCGGTGACCGGCGGGTCCAAGAAGAACTCGCGCACCCGGTCGGCGTTGGGGATGGTGTCGCCGCGGGCTTCGAGGACCGACCAGAGGTCGCCGTGTTCCGTGACGAGTTTCACGGCCGTCTTCGGGCCGATTCCCGTGATGCCCTCGTTGAAGTCGGTCCCGCAGAGCATGGCGATGTCGACGAGTTGCCCGTGGGTGATGTCGTGTTTGTCGAGCGTCGCGTCGAGGTCCATCAGCTCGGGGTCGCCCTTGCTCGTGAGCTGTCGGAGCGTGTAGGGTGCGCCGAACAAGAGGGTGTCGTAGTCCTCGCTGCCCACGTAGTCGGCATCGCCCGTGCGGGCCATGTAGGACGCCTGCGCCTCGCCCTCGGCGGGCGCTTCGACCACCGGCACGTCGAAAAGCGAGAGGAGTTCGCGGCTGGTGTCCTGAATCGTCTCGGTGAGCCGCTGGGTCCGGGCTTCCATCCGGGCGGCCTCGACCGAGTCACCCGCTTCGCGGGCCGCTTCGAGGCGTTCTTCGGCCTTCTCGCGCTGCTCGCGGCGCTTGGCCACCTCGTCGTCTTTCATCTCGGTGACGCCGCCGTCGAAGACGAAGACGGGCGTCAGGTCGTGTTCGAAGAACTTGGGGAGTCCCTGGACGATGCCGACGAGGTTGGCGACCTCCTCGCCCTCGCTCGTCGTGTACGTCTCCGAACTCGTCCACTTGACCGTCGTCGTGAGATAGCGGTACAGCCAGTTGTGGGCGTCGACGGCGACGACGCTCCCGGACACCTCGTCGAACGACACCTCGGAGAGCGCGGCGAGCGTCCGCAGGTCTGCGTTTCCCATTTGCTCGGCTTTCGGGGGCCGAGGGTTTCAATCGTCCGAGTGACCGGCGTCGATTTCGGGGGGTTCAACTCCTTCGCGCGCCGCGAGAAACGCCCGCTCCGGGTCGTCGAGGTCGCGGGCGCGATAGCGGTCGAGACCGGACTGGTACGCCTCGCGGGAGACCGCCGCGGGCGCGCCGGCGGGGCGCTCCAGCACCAACTCGGCGACGCCCGTTTCGCGGCCCGTGAAGCCGAACCCGGCCTTGTGGCACGCCTCGTAGGCGAAGGGGTTGTTCGCGGCGATGCGGACCGTCTCGTAGCCGCGGTCGGCGGCGGCGTCGCAGGTCCGGCGGAGGAGGTCGGGACCGAGTCCGTCGCCCCGGCGGTCCCGCCAAACCGTGACGTACCGGAACCAGAGCGTCGTCGGGTCCGTCCGGTCCTCGTTGAACGCGACCGCGGCGACCACGTCCTCGACCAGCGGCGGCAGGGAGTCGGGGCCGCCGGTCGGCGCGGGTCGGTCGTCGTCGAGGGGCGGCAGGGACTCGTCGGGGTCGCGGAGCACCGTCTTGCCCGTCGCCGCGGTGACGAACTTCCCCGCGTAGGCGAACCGCCGGTAGTCGAGGCGGAGTCGCGGCCCGTCTTCGGGCCAGCCGAGCAGGTCAAACTCCATGGCCGAACTGGGGCCGCCGCGCGCAAGAACCTTCCCCGGCGGGGCCGTGGCGTCTGCCATGCACGGCGCTGGCGACGTTCGGTTCTTCGACCGCTTCGCACCCGTCTACGACCTCGTGATGCCGCCAGCCGACCCCGGCGCGCTCGAAACGGCGCTCGACCGCGCCGACCGGGATGTCGAGCGCGTCGTCGACATCGGCGGCGGCTCCGGGCGGGCGACCCTCGCGCTCGACGTTCCCGAGCGAATCGTCCTCGACCGCTCGGTCGGGATGCTCCGCCGGGCGCGCGGGCGGGGCCTCGACTGCGTCCGCGGCGACGCACGGGGACTCCCCTTCGCTGACGACGCCCTCGACGCCGTGACCGTCGTGGACGCCTTCCACCACATGCCGAACCAACGGGGCGTCGCCGAGGAGGTCTTCCGAGTGCTCGCGCCCGGCGGGGTGTTCGCCGTCAACGAGTTCGACCCCGAGACGCTCCTCGGCCGGGGGCTGGTCGCCGCCGAGCGGGTCGTCGGCTTCGGGTCGGCGTTCGCCGCGCCCGACGAACTCGTGCGCTTTCTCGAACGCGTCGGGTTCGAGGCCGCCGTGGTCGAACGCGGCTTCGAGTACACGGTGGTCGGAAAAAAGCGGGAGAGCCATTAGGGGGGCGACGAATCCACGCCTATGGCAACCTCGACGTCGTTCTTAGAGGAGCGACTCGATGCCGGGGCGTTACCCATCGCCGTGGGCGACGTGCTCGCCATCTTCCTCCTCGTCACCGTCGGCGTGATTCAGCACAACGGAGTGTCGTACCTCTCGGCCGACCCGGTCGGCTGGGTGCTCACCGCGGTCCCGTTCCTCATCGGATGGCTCGTCACCGCTCCGCTGTTGGGCGCGTACTCGCCCGGCGCGGCGGAATCAGCGAAATCGGCCGTCCCGCTCGGCGTCCGCTCGTGGCTCGCGGCGACCGTCGTCGGCATGGCGATTCGCTGGACGCCGCTTTTCGAAGGCGGCGTCGAACTCACGTTCGTCGCGGTCATGCTGGTGCTCGGCTCCGTCGCCCTCGGCGTCTGGCGGACGCTGTACTTCAAGCTCGTCTGAGCGTCGAACGCCGAGCGCCGAGTTCGGACCCCTCGAACCGCACCGGAGAACCGACCGAAACCGTATTTTCTGCCGGCCGTCCCCCCGAACCGGAGGGCCTCCCGCTCGACCCGGTGTCAGGCGGGCGTCGGCCGCCGTCGCAACAGCGTCACGCCCAGGAGCGTCGCGGCCGCCGCGAACCCCGCGAGGACCGCGAACAACGCCGTCGAATCAGCGACCGTGAGGATGTAACCGGCGATAGCGCCGCCGAGCGCGCCGACGCCGAACACGCCGAGGTAGGTAAAGCCGTAGGAGAGCCCTCGAAGCCCGGCGGGCGTGTACTCCGCGACGGTCGCTTGGTAGAACGGCTGGACCATAAACAGGAAGAAGCCGAGCAGTGCACAGATGGCGAGAAGCGGGCCGACGCCGAGACTCGCCACGGGGAGGAAGGCGATGGCGATGACGGCGAGCGCGCCGAAGCCGGCGACGATGCCGCGCTCGGTCCTGATGCGGTCGGTGAGCTTGCCGCCGACGTACTGCCCGAAGACGCCGACCGTCAGGAGGCCGGCGTAGACGAACAGTTCCACGTCGAGCGTCGGCGCGCGGCCGACCGACCCGGAGACGAGGCCGGCGGGCAGGAGCGCCGACACCGGAATCGGCTCGATGCCGATGACCGAGCCGAGGAGGTCCGGCAGGAACGTCGTGACGCCGCGGTAGTAGAGCCCCGAGAACATCACGAGCGCGAAGACGAGCGCGAAGCCGCCGGCGAAAAGGTGCTTCGACTGCGAGACCAGTTCCGCGAACGACTCGACGCCCGCGCCGGCTTTGCCGTCGCCGCCGGTGTCGCTATCGCCGGCGTCACCCCCCTCACCGCCGTCGGCCGCGGCGACCGCGGCCTGTTCTTCGAAGTTGGCGCGGGTGGCGAGCGCGGCGGCCGCGAGCGCCGGGAGCGCGAGCACGCCGGCGACGAGATGCCAGTCGAAGAACAGCAAGAGGAGCGCGGTGAGGAACGGACCGAAGCCGATGCCGATGTTGCCGGCGATGCCGTGGTAGGCGAAGCCGGTCCCGCGTTCCTCGACGCCGGTGCTGATGAGGCGGAGTCCGGCGGGGTGGTAGACGCTGGCCGCCGCGCCCCAGACGAGGAGCGCGAGCGCGACGACGACGAGGTTCGGTGACAGCGCGAGCAGGACGAACGACCCGGCCATCCCGAGGAGGCAGGCGACGATGAGGCGCTTGGAGCCGACGCGGTCGACGAGGATGCCGCCGGGGAGCGCCCCGAGCCCGAACAGCGCGAAGCCGAGGCCCGTCATCACGCCCAGCGAGGCGGTCGTGACTGGCACCGTCGCGAGACCGAGGTCGATACTCGCGAACTCCCCGAGCCAGATGGCCACGAAGATGGGGATGGACAGTTCGTACGTGTGGACCATCCCGTGGGCGAGCATCACCAACGCGACGATGGAGCGGTCGTTACGGTTCACGTCTCCGGCCACGGTACCGACTCCCATAACCGTGTGGAGTTCCGGCAGGCGACGCGCGCACCGAGCCGGCTGTTCGACCGGGAAGCACAACCCACAGTATCGGATTTGTGATATTCTCCGAAGGAACCAATCCGACGCAGTCATGCGATTATCTATTCATAAGTTATAAGAACGTTATTGAGAAGCCACAAGGAGAATATCAGTCATCTATGGGAAAGAATTATACCACTTACGTCCGTAGTATGGTATATATTATGACCGGATATTACGACTACATTCTTGGGCTCATCCCGCTCGCACTCCTCGGCATCACCGGCACGCTTACCGTCGCCGGGTTGCAGTTGACCACGGCAGTGCCGATGGCTGCGGGCGTGGCCGCGCTCCTCACCGGCCACGCGCTCTTCGTGAACGGGCCCTCGTCGCCGTCTCCGTCCCGCCTCAACGAACACGCCGGTCCCAACGCCGCTGACGCGCCTTCTCCGTCGGTCCTCGACGCCGACTAACCCCCATCGCACGCCCGCCCGGCCGGTTCGCCGGCCCGCAGGGTTTTGACCGCAGGTCTCGTTTTTCCGACCATGACAGCGACGTTGTTCCTCACGAGCGACGAGATTAGCGGACTGGCGACGCCGGCCGAGTACGTCGAGGCCGTCCGCGAGGGCTACCGACAGCGCGGCGAGGGCGCGCCGGCCGAGCCGCGGACCAAGCTGTTCAACCGCGAGCCGCCGGGCATGCTCACCTCCTACGCGGCCGTGTTGCCCGAGACGGGCGCGATGGGCGGTTACATGTACTCCGCCGGCTTCGGCGCGGAGGACGCGTGGTTCATGACGCCGCTTTTCGACGCCGAGAGCGGCGAGCCGCTGGCGCTCCTCGACGGCGCGAGCATGAACCCCTTCAAGACCGGCGCGGCCGGCGGCGTCGCCGTCGACGCGCTCGCCCGCGACGACGCCTCGACGCTCGCGCTCATCGGGAGCGGCGCGCAGGCCCGCGGTCAGCTTCGGGCCGCCGCGGCCGTCCGCGACCTCGACAGCGTCTGGGTCTACTCGCCCACCAAGGAGAGCCGCGAGTCGTTCGCGGGCGAGATGGACCGCACGCTCGACGCCAGCGTCGCGGCCGTCGCCTCCAGCGCCGCGGCCGTCGAGGGCGCGGACATCGTCGTCACGGCCACGACCGCCACGGACCCGGTGTTCGACGGCGACCTGCTCGAACCCGGCACGCACGTCACCGCGATGGGCCAGTACCACCCCGAAAAGCGCGAACTCGACGAGACGACCATCGAGCGCGCGACGTACGTCCCCGACCTCCGCGAGCGCGCGACGATGGACGCCGGGTCGTTCCTCGCCGCCGTCGAGGCCGGCGTCGTCGACGAAGACTACATTCACGCCGAACTCGGTGAGGTCGTCGCGGGCGTCGCCGCCGGGCGCGAGGACAGAGAAGAGATAACCGTCTTCGACAGCGGCGGCACGGGCATCGAGACGGTCGCCGCGGCCCACATGCTCTACGAGAAGGCGCGCGAGGAGGGACTCGGGACGACCATCGACTTCTCGCCGGCGAGCGAGTCGCTCACCGGGCAGTAAGCGTCCGCGGGCCGGTCACATTCTCCGGCGTGCGGCTACTGCAATCGGTACCGGAGGACCGCCGCGATGCCCCCGAGGTTCTTCAACTGCTCGCCGGGCTGGAACTCCGCGGAGAACACGGTGACCTCGCCGCCCTTCTGTTCGACCGAGTCGATGATGTCGTTGACGTCAACGTCCCAGTCGCCGTCGCCCTGTCGCTCCGCGCGGAGCCGCGAGTCCAGAAGCAGCAGGTGTTCGACCGCGCCGAACTCCGCGGCCTCCGCGACCTGTTCGACGCCGTAGGCCGCCTTCGCGCCCGTCGAGATGTTCTCCATCAGTTCGTCGATGAGGTTGGCCTCCTCGGCGATGCGGGTCTGTTTCTGCACGTCGTCGACCGCGCCGCGCTTGAGCACCTCGTGGACGCCGCGGTCGCCGACGCCGGCGGTGTCGACGGTCGTGACGATGGTCTCCGCGACCGCGGGGAAGTTGTTCTCGAAGTAGTCCATCGCGTCGTTCTTCGTGAAGCCCGGCCCGGCGAGGATGATGGCGTCCACCTCGAGGTGCGACAGCGCGGACCCGAGTTCGTCGAACAGTTCGGACCGCGGGCGGGCGTACTCGCCTTTCCCCGTCGGCTTCGTGAGCGAGGCGTACTCCTCGGTGCCGTACTGGGCGACGGTGTGGATGTAGGCCGCGCCCTCCTCGACGGTGGCGATGGCCACGTCGGGGTTTTCCGCGGCCTGTTCGGCCGTCTCGATGCGGTCTATCTGGTCGGCCTTGAACTGTTTCTCGATGGTTATCTCGGCACGCTCCTCGACGTTGAGGGTGTGGTGGTGGCCGAGTTGGTCCTCGCGGGAACAGGAGACGATGACGCCGCCGACGCGCAGGCGGTTGGCGAAGCGGGCGAACTCCACGTCGTCGACCTCGATGGTGACGTTGAGGTGCTCGCGCTCGCCGCCGGTGTCCCGCATCTGCTCGTCGTCGCGCTGGATGCGGCGGGTGGTGTCGCCGGAGACGAGGTCACCCGGTTCGAGGACGTACGAGAGGTGCCAGAGGTCGTCGACGTTCTCGGGGACGAGCGTGATTCGCTCGCGCCCCTCCTCGCCGCGACCGCGGCTCGAAATGCGCATACACGTCCGGTCGTCGGGGAACGGAAAAGAGTCCTGCTATCGCGGGCCCCCGCAATCGCAACCGAGCTACCCTACCATCCGGTCGACTGCCGGCCCTTACCGGTGGCGTCGGCGAAGCCGCGCGCCCACAGGTAGTACGTCATCACCTGCACGTAGAACAGGACGAAGAAGCCGACGACGATGGCCGAGAGGAGACCACCGATGAAGCCGAGCACGACCGTGACGACGAGCGCGAGCAACCACGCGACGGCGTACTCGCCGGTGAACGCGCCGGAGAGGATAGTGCGCACGTCGAAGCCGGCCCCGAGGTTGCCTTCGATGGCGAAGTTCGCTCCGGCGGCCGGCCCGATGTAGGCCGCGAGGAGTCCGAGCACGAACACGAGGAGGCCGAGGACGAGCGAGGCGATACCGAGCCCGACGCCGCCAGCGGAGGACGCCGCCGCACTCCCCGTCGCCGCCTCGGAGACGGTGAACGTGCCGATGCCGATGATGACCGAGAGGAGTATCGCCGGGACGATGGCCACTAACGCCCAGACGAACGTCACCACGAACAGCTTCAGGCCGTCGACGAACAGTTCGCCCCAGTCCGTGAACGAGGGCGCGGCCCGCTCGCCGTTCGCGGCCGCCCGCATCGCCCTGACGAAGTAGCCTTGGAGGATAATCCCTGGGAATATCAACACAGAGAGCAGCCAGAGAACCCCGCCGATAATGGTCGTCGCAACCCAATCGTCGCTTCGTTTGAGAAACCACAGCGCGTCGGAGAGCATACCGTTGGGGTGTCGCGGCGCTATCGGCTTAGATATTCCGTCGAAAATTCGAATTCTCGCTGATAGTTCAGACGGCGGGCTGCTCGCCCGGCGTCTGGCCTTCGTCCATCATCTCGACCTCGTGGAGTTCGCCCCACGTCTTGCCGATGATGTAGTAGGCGGCGACGGCCGCGTAGAACGTCACGAACGCCCCGACGACGAAGCCGAGAAGCGGGATGACGTTCAGGACGCCGACCACGATAGACGACGCGAACAGCACCGCGAAGGACATGAGCCACGCGGTGGCGTACTTGCCCGAGGTCAGGATGGGCCGGAGCGTGCCGATGTCGAACGCCGCGCCCATGCGGTCGGTCTCGGCGTAGTTCGACAGCGCCGCCGGGATGAGGTACGCGGCGAGCAGGCCGAGGACGAACGCGAGCAGGAGGCCCACGAGCGCCACGATGCCGCCGACCGCGCCCGCGGCGTCGGAGCCGCCGGCCGCCGCGCCGACGATGCCGGCGAAGCCGAACACGCCCGCGATGATGGCCGGGACGAGCGCGTAGACGAACGCGATTGCGAAGCCTTTCACGCCGTCTATCGCCATCTCACCCCAGTCGTCGAACACCGGGGGCTCCTCGTCGCCCTTCATGGTCGCGCGAACGACCCGAAGGAGATAGCCGATGACGAGGAACGTCGGGACGATGAGGACGCTCAACAGGCCGAGGACGCCGCCGATGAGGACCGTCTTTACCCAGTCCTCACCGTTTCGAAGGTAATTGAGTGATTCTGAAATCATGATGTTTCACCGAGCGCCACCACCCACTCACCGGCCGTTCGGCCGCGTGAGAACCGCGGGTTGACACGCGCGCTCGATGCAACATTACGACGAGAAAGTATATAATCTTGTACCCGAGGTATCCGAATAATTGACTATTAAGCCGTCTAACGCCCGATTACCCGAAGGCGGCGGCGACGTTCACTCGTCGACGATATCGCTCCCGCCCGGCGGGAGGAACTCCTGAATCTGGTCGGGTGACGCGATTTTTCTGACGAACGACTTGTCTGCGAAGCGCTCGCGGAGCCGACGATAACACAGTTTCGCGGCGTCGTTCTGGGCGTACTGCCCCGGGGTGAGCGTCAGCGTCGTCTCCGCGCGCGTCTCGATTGCCGACGGCGGGCCGCCGATGACGCGCGTCTCGTCTTCGCACTGGATGCCGACCGCGACCTTCGCGGGCACGTCCTCGAAGTACTCGCGGTCGCCGCGGACGACGAAGCTCCCCTTTTCGATGTACTCGCCGGATTCGGGCGTCTTCGACACCTGCGACGGCTCGACCATGTAGGCGTCGTCGGCGAAGCGGCCCTCCTTCCAGATGGAGGAGTACGAGACGGCGAACTGCGCGGCCTCGCGGAGCGTCTCCTCGGAGAAGTCGACCGCTTGGGCGGGCTCGCTCGGCCCCGTCGCCTTCAGGAGCGTGACCGGCCCCCCGTGGGCCTGCGTGTGGAAGAAGCGGTCGTGCTTGCTCATGTACTTCTTCACTAACTCCTCGTTTTGGTCGGCGTTGCGGCCGCCGACGACGAGGTAGCCCGTGGAGGTGTGGAACCAACGGAACCGCTCGAACCAGTGTTCCGTGGACTTGACGGGCACCGAGTCGAGCGCGAGCCAGTCGGTCTCCTCGGGTTCTTCGTCCTCGTCGTCTTCGTCGTCGTCGCCGTCGTCGGCCTCCCACTCGTCGCGGCGCTTCTTTACGGCCGCTAACTCCTCGCGGGTGTCCTCGATGGCCGCCAGCGCGCCCTCCTTTTTCTCCTCGATGCGTTTTGCCTCGGTGTAGAGGCGGTCTGCGTTCTTCTCGACGCCCATCGACACGTCGAGGGTGACGGTCGCGTCGTCGAGGTCGACGGTGACCGTGCCGTTCGCGCCGTCGACGTTCGTGACGGCCTCGGCCTCGGGGATGCCCTGTTCGGCACCCTCTTCCAGCGTCGCGGCGATGTCGTCCCACGGGACGCCCTCCTCGCGCGCGCCGCGGACGGTCGACAGCACGTCGTCGACGAGGTCGTAGTTGGCGTACAGCAGTTCGGCGCGCTCGCGCTCGTCTTGGGCCTGCTGTTCGAAGCCCTCGATTGCGCCCTCCTGCTGGTCGATGATGCGCTGCTGTTTGGCGATTTGCTCCTCGAAGTCCGGGCGGTCGGAGGTCGCCTCCTGCTCGTCGGCGGTCAAATCGAGCCGGAAGAAGTACTCGTCGAGCGCGTCGTTGAACGTGTCGTAGGCCTCCTCGTCGAGCCCGGCGTTCTGGTGTTCGCGCAGCGGGAAGGGCGTCACGTCCACGACTTCGCCGTCGTCGTCGAGGTAGAGCCGCGGGTCGAACTCCCCGGCGCGCACCTGCTCGCGGAGGTCGACGATGGCGTCGTAGATGTCGTCGTAGTCGTCGTCGGTGGCGTCGGCGATGTCGAGGGTCTTCTCCACGCCGGCGCGGGTACACAGCTCCTCGGCGTAGAGGCCGCCGAGGTTCAACTGGGTGGCGAGCGTCCGCACCACGTCGGTGTCGGACTGCTCCATGTTCCGGCCGAGGGCGTCGCGGCTGACGGTGAGGGGGTCGAGCCGCGAAGCGGGGTACTCGTACTGCGACCCCGGCGCGACCGTCCGCGACTTGAGTCGCACCGTCTCCAGACTGCGGACGACTTCGCCCGTCTCGTCGAGCACCGCGATGTTGCCCTGTCCGAACAGCTCGACGACGAGTTTCGTGTTCTCGTCGCCCCGCTCGAACGTGAACGTGAGGATGCGGTCGAACTCGTACTGCTCGACGCCCGCGAAGTCGGCCCCGCTGAGCCGGTTTCTGAGCATCATCGCGAAGTTCGGCGGCCGACCGGGGGCGTCCGGTACGTGCTCCTGTGCGGCGAGGTGCGCGCGCTTTATCTCGCCCACTTCGAGGAGGAGTTCGAGCCGTCCGCGGTCGAAGTCCCGCATCTTGAGGCGAAGCAGGTCGTCGCCGTAGAGGTACGCCTTGTCGACCTTCGCGCCCTCGTACCGGTTCAACTCGGTGACGAGGGCCGCGAGGTCGACGCTCGTGAGTTCCCGCTTCGGATCCATGGACTCGCTTTTTGGCGGCGAACGAAAAGGGGTGTCGTTTCCGCGAATGCGACGCCTCCCCGACTCGGGGAGAAGATACTTATCAATAACCCTGAATATTGTCGGTGAATGCGCTCTCGCACCCTCGCGCTCGTCACCCTCGCCCTCCTCGTCGCGCTGGCCGGACTCCCCGTCGGAAACGCCCCGGCCGAAGCGCGACCCCCGCCAGAGGCCGTCTGCGGCGTCTGCGGCGAGGCGTTCGAAGAAGCGGGCGACGCCGCCGGCGTCCCGCTCACGGTCGAATCGAGCACGCTCCGAGTCCGCGTCAACGACGACCGGAGCGGGACGTGGACCGCCCGCGTCGAACTCGACGACGACTCGGCCGCGACGTTCCGCGAGAACCCCGAACAACTCGACCGCGTCGTCCGCGGGACGTTCGACGACTACCGCGTGTTCACCGACGACCGCAGACGCCTCGAAACCCGGATGGACGGCGACACCGCGGTCGTGACCTTCGAGGTGCCCGAGATGGCGTCCCGCGGCTACGGCGACGTGCTGGTCGTGGACTACTTCCACGACGACGGGGTCAGGGGCACCGTCTACGTCGACGCCGACCGGTTCACTGTGACCGGTCCCGAGGGGTCGTCGCTCCTCACCGCGCCCGCCGAGACGCGGACCAACGGGACGGCCGCCGTCTGGAGCGCCGCCGACGAGGGCGCGTCGAGCATCGGGAGCCAGACGTACCTCACGTTCGGCCCCGACGCGGGGCTTGCCACCACGGCCGCGGCCTACGCCAGCCTCGCCGCCGACTCCGGCCCCGGCGTCCTCACGAACCTCGCGTGGGTCGCGGTCGTCCCGACGCTCGTGCTCATCGTCGGCGTGCTCCTCGTCCGGCAGTTCGACCGCCGGTTCGACGACGAGCGCGGCGCGCGGCGCTTCGGACCCCCCGTCGCGGCACTCGGTGTCATGTGGGGGCTCTGTCTCCTCGTCGTCCAAGCCTTCTCCGGGAGCGCCGCCGCGGTGGCGTGGCTCCTCGCCCTCCAACTGGTCGCGCTCGGCGTCGTCTCGGCGGCCCGCCCCGAGGCGCTCGGGTTCCGCCGCCTCGTCGCCGCCGCCGTCGGCCCGCAGGTCGCGCTCGCGGTCGCCACCGCGATTTCGATGCCGGGGGCGAACCCGTGGGTCTCGTTCAGCGCGTTCGCGTTGGCAACCGCCATCGTGTTGTTTCTGCCCCTCGGCTACGCGGCCCGGCGCGGCGGGAGCACGCGTTTGCTGTCGCTCGCCATCGTCGCCGCACCCACGGCGTTCGCGCTTCCGATGGTCCCCGTCGGCGGCTACGGCGTCCTGTTCGTCGGCGTGCTGCTCGTCGTCTGGGTGCTGGTGACGCTCGCAACCGGGTCGCTCGTCTACCGACTCGGCTGGGCGCTCGGCGGACGGACCGGCGACCGTCGGCCGTCCGGTGGGACCACCGACGCGGCGACGTGACTGGCGGTGGTGTCACGGTCCGACGGGGTCGCGTACTGGGTGCTCCCCCCAGCGAATCGCCGGGCGAAGCAGCAAATTTTGTGCATAGCTACGAAGCGTAGTCGTATCCGATACCGACGGTGGAGGTTTCGATGCGAACCGGGCCGACGCGGAACCACCCGTCTATCGGCGGTCTCGCCCCTGAAACGTCAGTGTACGGGCAGTAACGCGACGGTCGGTGACCGTTGTAGATAGGCGCAGGAGCGATGGGGAGAACTGCGTTTTTGAAAAGGGAAGCCGTTGCTGGGGTATGTTCGGGACAGTACGAACCGTGTGGGACGAGTATCGCTCGGTCCCACTCATCTATCGTATCTTCGTTGCGTTCGTCGCCGGGTCGGCGGCGGGTATCCTCTTCGGGGAACGGATGGCCGTGGTCAGCCCGTTGGGCGAGCTGTTCATCCGGTTGCTCAACATGCTCATCATCCCCATCATCGTCTTCACACTTCTCTCGGGGATTCGCCAACTTTCGCCCGCTCAGCTGGGGAAAATCGGCGGCTCGACGGTCGGGCTCTACGCGGTGACGACGACCATCGCCGGTCTCATCGGCCTCGCCGTCGCGAACATCCTGCAACCGGGGCGAGGAGTCGAGTTTCTCGATGCGGAAGCCAGATCGCAAGCGCCACCGTCGCTGACAGACGTTCTCCTGGGAATCGTCCCCAGTAACCCCGTGACTGCGCTGGCCGAGGGGAACCTGTTGGCGACAGTCTTCTTCGTCATCACCTTCGGCATCGCGCTCACGTACGTCCGAGCACGGCAGGATGACCTCGCCGAGACTGTCGATTCGATTTTCGCTGCCTTCGAAGTCGGCACGGAAGCGCTGTTCGTCATCGTCCGCGGTGTCCTCGAATACGGTGTCGTCGGTATCTTCGCGCTGATGGCGTCCGGTATCGGCACCGAGGGCATCGGCGTGTTCTCCTCGCTCGGTGAGTTGGTGCTGGCCGTCGCTGTCGCCGTCGTCGCGCACATCGTCATCACGTATCTGTTCTTGCTGATGGGACTGGTGATGAACGTCTCGCCGGTCGCGTTCCTCGCCGGCGCGAAAGACGCGATGGTGACGGCGTTCGCCACCCGTTCGTCGAGCGGGACGCTCCCCGTCACGATGCAGAACGCAGAGGAGGACCTTCGAATCGACGAGCGTGTCTACTCGTTTGCGCTCCCGGTCGGAGCAACCGCAAATATGGACGGGGCTGCGATACGACAGGCGATAACCGTCGTGTTCGCCGCAAACGTCGTCGGACAACCGCTCGTGCTCTCCGAGCAGGTGCTCGTCCTTCTGGTGGCGGTGTTGATTAGCATCGGGACCGCGGGCGTCCCCGGTGCGGGGCTCGTGATGTTGACTGTCGTCCTCACGCAGGTGGGGCTGCCGCTGGAGGTCGTCGGGTTCGTCGCCGGTGTCGACCCGATTCTCGGTCGAATCGCGACGATGAACAACGTCACCGGCGATTTGGCCGTCTCGAGCGTCGTCGCGAAGTGGAACGACGCAGTCGACTTCGACGACGGGGTGTGGGCACGGTCGGCAGACGGGCTCCGGGATATCGTGTCGTCGGCAGACTGACCGTCCCAGTGTGACGCACCCCGGTCGGGCGTCAGTTCGCGCGGCCGCTCCGAAATCGTCAGGTAGCGCCCCACGAAACGTCCGACGATGACCAACAGTGACGTTCGCGTCGCCACCGGCGACGCAGAACGCGACGACGCCTTCGGCGTCCGCAAGGCCGTCTTCGTGGACGAACAGGGCGTCGACGAGGAACTGGAGTGGGACGAACACGACGACCCCGACGCCGAGGCGGTCCACTTCGTCGCCTCCCGCGACGGCGACGCGGTCGGCGCGGCCCGACTGCGCGAGTACGAACCCGGCGTCGGCAAAGTCGAGCGCGTCGCCGTCCTCGAATCGGCCCGCGGCGAGGGCTGGGGGCGGCGACTCATGGAGGCGCTCGAAGCCGAGGCGCGCGAGCGCGGCTTCGACTCGCTTCTCCTCCACGGGCAGACGACCGCCGAGGGGTTCTACCGCGGCCTCGGCTACGAGACGACGAGCGACGAGTTCGACGAGGCCGGCATCCCGCACGTCGAGATGCGGAAGTCGCTGTAACGACGCCTAATCCTCCGAAACCGACGTCTCGACCGGCTGACTGCGGCGGTCCTCCCGTAACTGGAAGCCGTCGGCCTCCTCGCGGGCGAGCAGCTCGCGCTGCGGGTAGGGTATCTTGATTCCCTCGCGGTCGAAGGCGAGTTTCACGCTCCGAAGCACCTCGGCTTTCGCCTGCGCACGGCGCGGGGCCGAGGGGCTCGTAATCCAAAAACGCAGTTGGAGGCCGATGGCGGAGTCACCGAACGTCGTCGGCATCACCTGCGGCTTCGGTACCCCCTCGACGAACTTGAGGTCGGAAAGCGCCTCCTCGGCCACCGACTCGGCGCGTTCGATGTCGGCCTCGTAGTCGATGCCCACGTCGAGGCGGAGCCGGAGGCGGTTGCGCTTCGTCCGGTTCGTTATCTTCGCGTTGGTCACGCGGTCGTTTGGGAAGACGACCGTCTCGCCGTCGGCGTTGCTCAGGCGGGTGTTGATGATGGTGATGTCGGTGACGATGCCCTCGGCGTCGTCGATTTCGACCCAGTCACCCAGTTCGAACGGTCGGGAGAACATCAGCACGAAGCCCGCGATGAGCGACCCGAGGGTCTGTCGCGCGGCCATCCCGACCACGATACCGAGGAAGCCCGCGCCGACGAGCAGGCCGCCGATTCTGACCTGCCAGACCGTGAGCGCCGCCATCCCGACCGCGAGGAGGACGACCAGTTGGAGGACGCGGAAGACGATGCCCTGCTGGTGGGCGTTGATGTTGTCCGATGCGGTCGCGTACGAGTCCAGTTTCTCTTCGAGGACGTTCGTCCCGACGAGCGCCCCGGCGAACAGCGCGACCGTGGCCCCGAGTTTGGCGGCGTTCGGCACCGCGACGGCGAGCAGTTCGGTGAGGTCCGCGGCGAGGCCGGTGTAGCCCCAGAGGAGCAACAGCGAGAGCGCAGCGCCGACGAACACCGCGAGTTGGAGCGTCCGGACGACGACCGTCGCGGGAAACAGCCACGCCGCGTCGGTGACGGCGTCCGGGACCCGCGGATGGGCCAACACCCGCGTCCGGAGTTCGGCGGTCGCCCGCGAGACGAGCCGCGGCGCGAGAAAGACCGCGATACCGAGCGCGAGCGCGACGAGCGCCGCCGAGATACCGAGTCGCTCTTCTGTCGAAACGAACTGTGCGAGCGTCGAGCGGAGGTCCTGAAGCCACGTCGCCGCCTGCCCCGAACCCGCCGCACCCCCCTGTGGTGCCATCCTACCGTGTGCGATGGGTCAGACAGTAAAAGCGTGACGGAGCGACACTCAGGAATGAGAATCGGCAGGAGAGCGCTCGTCGGCTACAACCGCTTCGACACGTACGGCCCAGTCCCACCTTTTTCCGAGACTCGCTTCGCTCGTCTCGCAAAAATCTGGACCAAAAATCCAACTATTCCCTACAGCCGCTTCGACACGTACGGCCCGTCCTGATGGTAGCCGAGCTTCTGCTTGTAGTACTGCCGGACGCCGATACCCGAGATGACCGAAATCTTGTCGTAGCCGGCGTCGCGGGACAGTTCCTCGGCGTGGGCGAGGAGCTTCTTCCCGTAGCCCTTGTGCTGCCAGTCGCCGTCGGCACCGATACCCGCCTCGGAGCCGTAGACGTGGAGTTCGCGGACGAGCGCCGCGTCCTGAAGCTCGCGGCGGACCGGATTGCCGGGGAATCGGAGCCGACAGAAGCCGACCAGCAGGTCCTCGACGGGGTCTTCGAACGAGATGAAGTGCTCGGTCCCGCCGGCGACCTCGTAGGTCATCACGTCGAGTTCGATGCGTTCCGGGTCCGGGTCGGCCTCGTTCATGCCGACCTCGCGGGCGCGGATGTCCCGCTGGACGATGCCGCGCTCCTCGGCGCGCTGGGCGGCCAGTTGCCGGAGGTTGGACTTCCAGACGCCGGCGTCGATGAAGTCCGCGGGGATGTCCCGCTGGACGCGCTGGAGGCGTGTGTACTTCGGAATCATGCCCATGACCTCCGCGACGATGTCGGCGGCCTCCTCGTTGTTCAGCGGCTCGTACTCGTCGCGCCGCCACATGTCGTAGGTGACGGTGTCGCGGACGATGAGCGTCGGGTAGATTTTGAGGTAGTCGGGCCGCCAGTCGCTGTTTTCGAACAGCTGACGGAAGTCCTCCAGACACATCTCCTTGGTCATGCCCGGCTGACCGGGCATCATGTGGAAGCCGACCTTGAACGCCGAGTCGCGGAGGCGGCGGTTGGCGTCGATGGAGGCCTGCACGCCGTGACCGCGGTGCATCTCGCGGTTGATGCGCTCGTAGGTCGTCTGGACGCCGACTTCGACCTTCGTCGCGCCCAAATCGAGCATCCGGTCTATCTGCTCGGGGTCGCACCAATCCGGCTTCGTCTCGAAGGTCGTCCCGATGTTGCGGATGTCGTTCGTCTCGTTTTCCGCGATGACGTCCTCGATGTACTTGAACTCGACATCCTCGGGGTCGGGCTTGAACGACCGGTCTTCGGCCGGTTCGGGCTCCTTGTCGAGGTCGTAGTCGTTCATGGCTTCGAGCGCCCGCTTGACGAACCACTCCTGGTAGTCGTGGCTCCGGGCGGTCATCGTCCCGCCCATCAAGATGAGTTCGACCTTGTCCACGGGATGGCCGATGTGCCGAAGCTGTTCGAGGCGGAGCGTGACCTGCCCGTAGGGGTCGTAGTCGTTCTGGACGCCGCGGGCGGCCGCGGGCTCGTGACCCGTGTACGACTGCGACGAGGAGAACTCGCTGGCTGGCCCGCCGGGACAGTAGAGGCACTTCCCGTGGGGGCACATGTGCGGCGAGGTCATGATGGCGACCGGCGAGACGCCGGAAGCGGTGCGGACGGGCTTGCGCTGAACGACCTCTTTGACCTCCTCGCGGCGGTCCTCCGGGGCGTACTGCAGAATCTCGGCGTTCTTCGGGACTTTCGGCGAGGAGTGTTCCGAACAGGCGTCGAGCTTTGCCGATTCGAGGTCGTCGCGGTCGACGTCGCCCGCGAGGATGCGCTCGACGAGCGCCTCGCAGGTCCGCTCGAACGCCTCGGACTCCGTCTCGGTCTCGGCGCTCACGGCCACACCTCCCGTTCAGCGACGTGGTGGCGGTTCATGGGCGCGAATCGGGTCGTTTCGTGGATAAGCGTGTCGCTCGGGAGGCTAGAATAGGGCCCTCCGTCGAACCGCGCGAGGAGGAGTCTGGATTCGGCTTAGAACTGCTCGGCGGCGGCGTCGAGGACGGCTTCGAGCGCCTCGTCGCGCGCGCCGGTCAGGAACTCGATGCGACCTTCGCGGATGCCCGCGGCGGCGAGGCCGGCGGCGGGCGCTTTCTCGGCGGCCGACTCGACGACTGCGCGGAGGTCGAGGTCGCCCGTGGCGCGGAGGTAGAGTTCGTCCATGCCGAGCGCGACGGTCACGAAGGCGTCGCCCTCACGGGTGCGGCGGTGGAGTTCGTCCACGAGCAGGCCCGTCGGCGGGAAGTCGAAGCGGTGACTGTAAGCGTCGGAGTCGAGGACGGCCGCGGAGATGGCACCGACCTCGCGGCGTTCGAGGTTCGCCTGCGCCGTCTCGATTTCGTCTTCGAGCTTGATGCGGAACTGCTCGGAGACGTGGCCGGCGAGGCCCTCGTCGGCGTCGAACAGCAGGTCTGCGATGAGTTCGCGCTTGTCCTGATACGACTGGTAGTAGGCTTCCAGCGCGACGGCCTCGCGGAGTTCGCGGACGCGGTCGGCGTCGAAGCCGTGCGATTCCGCGAGGTCGAGGTACTGCTGTGGGCAGTTCTCCCAGTAGCTGACCGCGGGGAGGTGCGACACGTCGTCGCGCACGTCGTCGTTGACGGCGACGGAAAGCGTGGAGGCGAGCGCACCAACCGAGAGGTCGCGGGCGTCGGCCCCCTCGCGGGCGGGGTTGACGAGCACGTCGACTTCCGCGGCGACCTCGTCGTCGGCGGGCGCGGCGTCGACGACGACGCGCTCGGAGCCGTAGACGCCGAGCAGGCCGAGACCGTCGAGGGACTCGGCGGTCGAACCGGCACCGAGGAGAAGCACGAGCGGGAGCTTCTCGTCGTGGCGGTCGCGGTCTTCGAGCATCCGCGTCACGTCGTTCGTGGCGGCGTCCATGCCGTAGACGGCTTCTTCGAGCGGGCGACGGGTGAAGTAGTGGTACTCGGCGTCGTCGCGGGGGTGCTCCTCACGGATGAGCGGGAGCACGGCGCGCTCGACGGCCGCGCCGGCGACGTAGCCGTCGGCGGTGGCCGTGTGGCGGACGACGATGGGGCGCGATTCGAGGACGGCGCGGCGGATGGCCTCCGCGGCGTCGAGCAGCGACTTGCCGACGGCGGCGACCGGCTCGTGGGCCGCGAGGGGCGCGACGGCGTCCGGGCGGGCCTCGTCCGAGAGGGCGTCCGCGAGGCGCTGGGCCACGGTGTCGGCCTCGTCGCCGTCGAGAATCGTCAGCTCCTCGGTCTCGATTTGGAGTTCGCCGCGGCGGCGCTCGACCTCGCCGTCGATGCGGACGTAGTCGCCCACTTCGACTTCGGGGTACGCGCGGACGCCGGCCTCGACGAACGCCGCGCAGTCTGCGATGGCCGTCTCGTCGCGGAGTTCGAACACCGTCGGGCCGCCGGTCTGGCGGACGCTGGCGATTTCGCCCTCGACGCGAATCACGTCGCCGACGCGGTCGTCGATGCTGGCGAGCGTCACGCGCTCCGCCTCGTCGGCGTCGTCAGCGTCGGTCTCGACTTCCTGCTCGGCGTCGACTTCGGCGTCCTCTTCGGACTCCGAGTCGCTCTCGGGCTCACTCTCCGGCTCCGCGTCGGCTTCCTGCTCGGACTCGCCGTTTGCGGCGATGTCGTCGACGACGTCGCCGGCGGTCGGCGCGCGGTCCTCGTCTCCGGCGTCGGACTCGGACTCAGGCTCGGACGCGGCGTCCTGCTCGGGTTCGGCTTCGGGTTCGGCTTCCTGCTCGGACTGCGAGTCTGCGTCGGACTCGGAGTCGGCGGTCTCGGACGACGTGCTCACGCCGGCGGGCTTCGTCGTCTTGCCCGTCTTCGGGCGCGTCTTGACGGTCGTCGGACCGCCGCTCTCGGCTTCCTGCTCGACGGGCTGGCCGTCGGCGTCGCCGTCGGGGTCGTGGATGCGAGCGCCGCGGAACTCGGAGTCGGACTGGCGAATCGACCAGCCGAGGTCGATATTGCCGTTGTCGCGGACGTTCTTCACCTGAACGAACACCTCGTCGCCCGGCTCCCAGTCGAGGGATTCGAGGCGGCGGTCGAGTTCGCTGCGGTGCAGTAAGCCAGTCACGTTCGAAGCGAGGTCGACGAAGACACCGAAGTCGGCGTAGCCGTCGACGGTGCCTTTGTAAAATCGGCCGGGGACGAGCTGGTGGGGGCTATTGCCCCGGAATTCGAACCAGACGTCCTCCTCGTGCGTAATCCAATCCATTGCGTTGAGCAAACAACCCCTAACTAAAACGATTGTCGAAAAACGCTCAGAGAAGATTCGCGCGTTCGCGGGCGAGAAATCGCCGCTCGGTCGGTCGAAGCGGGCGAAATACGGGCCGGTTCGGCTCAGACGAGCGCGAGCGCGGCGGCGAGTTCACCGAGGGCGCGGAAGCCCCCGAAGGCGTAGCCGAACACCACGCCGGCGGGGACGGCCGCCGCGACCGCGGCTTTCGGCACCGTCGTCTGGTGGACCTCGCTGATGCCGACGACGAGGAGTACCGCCCCGTAGACCGCACAGAGGGCGCGAACGCCGGGAATCGGGAGGCTGGCGAAGGCACAGGGCGCGGCGGCGTAGGCGATGACCTGCACCGTCTCGCTCACCCCCGCGCGGCGGGACAGAAGCGGGATGAGAAGCGCCGTCTGCATGGCCGCCGTCAGGTGGAGCAACGCCGGCGCGACGAACAGCGCGACGACGAGCAGGGCGACGAGCGCCGAGACGAGCGGGCCGCCCTCGATGGCCGGAATCGTCGCCGGCGCGAGGGCGTACCCGAGGCCCTGATAGACGAGCGCCACCGCGATGGCGAACACCAGCCCGGGCGCTTGGTCGCCGGGAGCGACGCCGTCCCGGAAGAACTGGCGGGGGCGAGCGACCACGGCGACCCACGCGCGGAGGAGGCCGGCCAGCCCGCGGTCGCGGCCCTCCCGTGGGGTTTCGACCCAAGTAGTCACGCTAGCCTCTAGTCCCGCCGGAGGGTATGACAGTTCCGGCACCGCGCCTCGTAGGACTCCTCCGCGCCGACGAGGATGGTCGGGTCGTCGACGTGAGCCGGCTCGCCGTCGATGAGCCGCTGGTTCCGGGTCGCCGGCTCACCGCAGACGGTGCAGATGGCCTGAAGCTTGTCGACGTACTCGGCGAGCGCCATCAGTTGCGGAAGCGGGTCGAACGGCTCGGCGCGGAACGTCTGGTCGGTCCCCGAGACGACGACGCGCTTACCGTCGGCGGCCAGCGCCTCGCACACGTCGACCAGTTCGGCCGAGAAGAAGTTGGCCTCGTCGATGGCGACCACGTCCTCGCCGTTGAGTTCCTCCGCGATTTGCCAGACGCCCTCGCCCTCGGAGGGGACGACGCTCGCCTCCCACGACCGGCCGGCGTGCGAGCCGACCGTCGTCTCGCCGTAGCGGTCGTCGAGTTGGGGCTTGAACACCGAAATCTCCTGCCCGGCGATTTCGGCCCGGCGGAGGCGTCGGAGGAGTTCCTCCGTCTTCCCCGAGAACATAGAGCCGGAGATGACCTCTATCCATCCGCTCTGCGTGATGGCGTGCATATCCTGACAGGGGGACGAGGAGGGTCAAAACGATTGTTCATCTGCCGCGACGGTCAGCCGTCGAGACGGGTCGGCTCCGCGGTTCGACGCCGCTGACAGGCGGGGTGGACGGATGGCCCGTGACGGCGAGTCAGTCGTCAGCGCCGACGTTTTCGCCGCTTTCGAACGTCGGCGGCTCCGGCTCGATGTTGGCGTAGACGACCGCGTCGCGGCCGAGTCGTTCGACCCGCTCGCGCAGGTCCTCGTCGGTGATGTCGTCGCCGTCGAACGACGAGGAGACGCGGGGAATCGCGACCTGATGGGGAAGCACCCACGAGTTCAGCGACCGGCAGACCGACCGGAGATGTTCGAGGGCGATCACGGGGAAGGAACCACCGGCGACGGCGAGTAGGCCGACGGTCTTCTCTCCGAACTCGTCGAAGCCGCAGTAGTCGAGGGCGTTCTTGAGGATTCCGGAGTACGAGCCGTGGTAGACCGGCGTCCCGAGGATGACCGCGTCCGCGCCGTCGACGACGCGGACGAGTTCGGCCGAGCCGCCCTGCTCGTCGAAGTCGGCGTCGAGCGGCGGGAGGTCGTACTCGCGGAGGTCCACGAGTTCCGTCGTTCCGCCGGCGGCGGACGCGCCTGCGAGGACGTGTTCGAGCGCCAGTCGGGTGTAGCTGTGGTCGCGGAGACTGCCGCAGATGGCGACCACGTGTGGCTGCGTCATATCCTGTGTCTCCGTGACTGCGTGAAAACCCCGTCGGCCGCCTCCGGGCGTGTCGGACGGGCGCAACACACAGGGAGCCGGGGGGCGAAAACCAACCGTGAACGTCGTCTTCCACGTCTCCAGCGCCGACCTCGGTGACTGGCGACACGCCATCCGCAACGTCCGAAACCTGCTCGACGACGAGACGGTCGAGACGGACACTGTCACCCTTCTTGCCAACGGCGACGCGGCGCTCCTGTTTCTCGATGACTCGCCCGTCCGCGACCGCCTCGACTCGCTGTTCGAGGCCGGCGTCCGCTGTTGCGCCTGTCGGAACTCCCTCGACGGCCGCGGGTTCGACGCCGACCGCCTGGCCGACGGCGTCGAGGTGGTCCCCTCGGGCGTCGGTGAACTCGTGACGCGACAGGCGGCCGGCGACGCCTATCTGAAAGTGCCGTAATGGAAATCGCCCGGAGGTGGCGCTACTTCGCCAGCGAGACGCGGACGCCGTCGTCGCCCTCCGCGACATCGACGAGGCCGTCGGATTCGAGGTCGTCCACGAGGCCGCGGAGCCACTCCGCACCCGTGTCGCCGCCGTAGTCGACGCGGACTCGGGGTCCTAACTCCGAGAGGCCGAGGTCGTCGTACTCGCCGAGAACTCTGACGACCCGCCCGCGGAACTGCCGCCTGCTCCCCTCGAAACTCGGCTGGGTCGGCACGTCGGGCGCGGTGAAGTCGCCGGTCTCGTAGGCGTGGCAGAACCGCCGCCACGGACAGCCGGACTCGTCGCAGGTGGGCGTCTTCCCGCAGGCCACGCCCCCCAATTCCATGATGGCGTTGTTCCAGACGCGGGACTCGCCGTCGGGCATGAGTTCCGAGGCGGCGGCTTCGAACGCCGCGTCGTCGTCGGGGACCGCGAAGGCGCGGTGCAGCACCCGCTTGACGTTGGTGTCGACCACCGCGTCGCCGTTGTTGAACGCGAAGGAGGCGACCGCGTTGGCGGTGTAGGGGCCGACGCCCATCAGCTCGGAGAGGCCGTCGGGCGTCCGGGGGAACTTGCCGCCGTGGTCCTCTTCGACCTGCCGAGCGGCCTCGTGGAGGTACTTCGCGCGGTTGTTGTAGCCCAGTCGGTGGTCCGTCCAGAAGCCGACCACGTCGGCGCGGTCGGCCGCCGCGAGGTCGGCCGTCGTCGGCCACTCGTCGAGGAACGCCTCCCACGCCTCGACCACGCGGCCGAGTTGGGTCTGCTGGCTCATCACCTCGGAGACGAGAATCTCGTAGGGGTCGTCGGTGCGCCGCCACGGGAAGTCCCGGTGGTCGGCCTCGTACCACTCGGTGAGCGCGGACTGGACTGCTTCGCGGTCGAGGTCGGCGGGGAGTTCGGACGACGCGTCGCTCATCGCCCCGGCTTGGGACGGCCGGCGTTTAGCCGTGGCGATGCCGGAGCGCGGTCCTTCCCGCGCGGTCGAAACGCGTATCCCCGTGACGGCCCCATCGCCGGGCGATGACGCTCGACGAACTCACAGACGACGTTGACGCGGCTTACGGAGACCTCGGAGACAGCCTCGACGTGTCGCTCGACCGCGAGACGCGACACGAACTCGCCATGCTCGTCGCCCTGTTCGACCCCGACGACGCGGACGAACTCGTCCGCCGGGCGGTCCACGCGCTGTTCCAGTCGGAACTCGACCGCGGCCAGCTCGACTTCCACCTCCGGCAGGGCTACGACGTGACCTACGACGAGTACCTCGCGGGGATGACCTACGACGAGATGACCGGGCAGTCGCAGGCCCCGCCGCGGGACGACGTGCGCCGCTATCAGATGTAAACGCGGCCGAGAGCGACCCGCCCCGCTCCGACCAGACCCGACTCAGACGATTTCGGCTTCGATTTCGACGCCGTCGATGCGGCGGTAGCGGTGGGGTTCGCTGTCGCCGCCGTCGCCGCCGTCGCCGTCACTGTCGCCGTCGCCATCGCCGCCACGGTCGACCTCGAACGCCCGGAGGAGCACCACCAGTCGGCCGTCACCGAGGTTGGCGCGGAGGACGACGCCCTCGCCGGTGACGACCACGTAGGGCGGGGCCGCGACGGGCGGCGCGGCCATCGGTCGACCGGTAGCCGTCACCGCGTCAGCGAGCGCCCGCGGCAGGCGAGACAGCGCGCCGGAGCCGTCGAGCGCGCGCCTGAACGGGGGCACGACGCGCTCGCGGTCCGTCACGGAATCGCCGTCCCACTCCGCGGTGACGGCGGTGGCGCACTGGCCGACGACGGTCAGCAGTCGCTCGTGGTCGTCGCGGAGCACGCGGACGGCCTCCTCGGGCCCGGCGGTGGGTGTCGCGTCAGTCACGACCCGAGGTGCGTCGTCCCCGAATAAAAACCTCCGCGAGCGCGGTCGCCACCTCCCGGACGCTTTTTCCCGGCGCGGGCCGCCAGTACGCACATGGAACTCGCCGCCATCGAGGACCTCATCGAATCGCACATCGAGGACGCCGACGCGACGGTCTCGCGGCCGCGAACGGTCGACCAGGACCACGAGGACGACCACTACGCCGCCGTCGTCGTCTCGCCCGCCTTCGAGGGGAAGTCGCTCGTCCAACAGCACCAACTCGTCTACGACGCCCTCGGCGACCACATGACGACGGACATCCACGCGATGGAGCTGAAGACGTACACGCCCGAGGAGTACGCGGCGCGCGAGGAGTGACCGAACCGCCGCGGTCGCCGCGGCCGTCGCGGTTGGCATGTCAGCTGACGCGCCGCGCGACCGCCGACAGTCGCGGCTGTCAGTGAGGCGCACGGACCAATGGATTTTACCTCCTGCCAAAACGACCCCCGAATCATGGGCGACGATGATTATCGAATCGAGCGGGACAGTCTCGGCGAGATGGAAGTGCCTGTCGACGCCTACTGGGGCGCACAGACCCAGCGGGCGGTCGAGAACTTCCCAATCTCCGGCATCACCTTCGGGCGGCGGTTCGTCCGCGCGCTCGGCGTGGTGAAGAAGGCCGCCGCGCAGGCCAACCGCGACCTCGGCATGATAGACGAGGACGTCGCGGCCGCCATCGTCGAGGCCGCCGACGAGGTCATCGCCGGCGAACTCGACGACCAGTTCCCCGTCGACGTGTTCCAGACCGGTTCGGGCACGTCCTCGAACATGAACGCCAACGAGGTCATCGCCAACCGCGCCGCGGAGATTATGGGCGAGGGCATCGGTGACCGCGTCGTCCACCCGAACGACCACGTCAACTTCGGCCAGTCCTCCAACGACGTGATTCCGACGGCCATGCACGTCGCCTCCCTCGAAGCCGTCGAGAAGGACCTGCTTCCCGCGCTGGAGACGCTCGCCGAGGCGCTCGGCGACAAGGAAGCCGAGTTCGACGGCGTCGTCAAGACCGGCCGAACCCACTTGCAGGACGCCACGCCCGTCCGCCTCGGACAGGAGTTCGGCGGCTACCGCACGCAGGTCGAAAAGGGCATCCGCCGCGTCGAGAACGTGCGCGAGCACCTCGGCGAACTCGCGCTCGGCGGCACCGCGGTCGGCACGGGACTCAACACGCACCCCGAGTTCCCGGCGAAGGCAGCCGAGTACATGACCGAGGAGACCGGCGTCGAGTTCCGCGAGGCCGACAACCACTTCGAGGCGCAGGCGGCCCACGACGCGATGAGCGAGGCCCACGGCGCGCTCCGCACCGTCGCCGGCTCCCTGAACAAAATCGCAAACGACCTCCGCCTGCTCGCGTCCGGCCCGCGCAACGGGCTCGGCGAACTCGAACAGCCGGAGAACCAGCCCGGCTCCTCCATCATGCCCGGAAAAATCAACCCGGTCGTCGCGGAGGCGGTCAATCAGGTCCACAAGCAGGTCGTCGGCAACGACGCCGCCGTCTCCGCCGGTGCCGCGGAGGGCCAAATCGACCTCAACCTCTACAAGCCCGTGCTCGCGCACAACTTCCTCGAATCAGCGAAGCTGCTGGCGAACTCCTCGGAGGTCTTCGCCGAGCGGTTCGTCGCCAAACTCGAAGCTAACGAGGAACACTGCGAGACGCGGGTCGAACAGTCGATGGCGCTGGCGACGGCGCTCAACCCCGCAATCGGCTACGACAAGGCCTCGAAGGTGGCGAAGAAGGCGCTCGCTGAGGACAAAAGCGTCCGACAGGTCGCCGTCGACGAGGGCTACCTCACCGAGGCGGAAGCCGACGAGGTGCTCGACCCCGAGAAGATGACCCATCGCGGCATCCTCGGCGACGACTGAGCCCCGGCGAAAAACAGTCCACTTTTTGATACGTTGAGTCGAGCGGGCGACCCGCTCGGTTCGGGTCGCGTTCGCGTCGATTTCGGTCAGTTCAGCCGCGAAGACGGTTATATTTACTCGGCTCGCGGTAGCAATCGCACTCCGGCGCTGCCGTGACAGTCACCCCCGAGTGAAGAACTGTCACGAAATCTCGAAAATCGGTATTTTGAAGCTTGATTTTGACGATTATACCAGTATGGCCGGACTGCAACAGCAGCGGGCCCGCGGGCGAGACATGTTGGAGTGTCGAGGTTGTGGGGCCGTATTCCCGGAGGGACGAGCGACGAACGACGGGTGGACGTACGTCTGTCCCGAGTGTGAACAGGTCGAAGGTATCGGCGAGGGGCTTCGTCGCCTCTGACGGCAGACTGAATCCTTTTTTACTCCCCCCGAACGCAGGGAGTACCAATGACCGAGTACGACTACGACTACGAGGACCTCGGCCTCGTGGCTGGGCTGGAGATTCACCAGCAACTCGACACCGAGACGAAGCTGTTCTGCGGGTGTCCGACCGACCTCCGCGAGCCCGACGAGGCGACGCGCACGTTCACGCGCTTCCTCCATCCGACCAAGAGCGAACTGGGCGAACTCGACGACGCCGCGCTCGAAGAGAGCCGCGTCGAACGCGAGTTCGAGTATCTCGCCTACGACTCGACCTGTCTGGTCGAGGAGGACGACGAGCCGCCGCACGAACTCGACCACGAGGCGCGGACGGTCGCCATGCAGATTGCCGAACTGCTCGACATGAACGTCGTCGACGAGGCGCACGTCATGCGCAAGCTCGTCATCGACGGCTCGAACACCTCGGGGTTCCAGCGCTCGTCGCTCATCGCGCAGGAAGGCGAGATTCAGACCGAAGACGGCCCCGTCTCCGTCGTGGACCTCATGCTCGAAGAGGAGTCCGCCCAGCGCGTCGAAGAGCGAGACGACGGCGTCCTATACAGCCTCGACCGCCTCGGCATCCCGCTCGTCGAAATCGGCACCGGCCCGGACATCTCCTCGCCCGAACAGGCGCGCGAGGCGGCCCAGACCATCGGGATGCTCCTGCGCTCGACCGGGAAGGTCAAACGCGGCCTCGGTACCATCCGGCAGGACGTGAACGTCTCCATCGCCGACGGCGCGCGCGTCGAAATCAAGGGCGTGCAGGCGCTCGACCAAATCGACGAAATCGTCCACTTCGAGGTCGGCCGACAGGCGGAACTCGTCGAGATTCGTGACGAACTCCAGTCGCGCGACGCCTCCGTCGGCGGCGTGGCCGACGTGACCGACGTGTTCGAGGACTCGGACTCCGGCGTCATCCGCGGCGCGCTCGACGCCGGCGGGAAGGTCACGGCCGTCCCGCTGTACGGCTTCGACGGCCTCGTCGGCCGCGAACTCCAGCCCGACCGCCGCCTCGGCACGGAACTGTCCGACCACGCCAAGCGCCACGGCGCGGGCGGCATCTTCCACACCGACGAACTCCCGGCCTACGGCGTCACCGAGGCCGAGGTCGAATCGCTCCGCGAGGCGGTCGACGCCGGCCCCGAGGACGCGGTCGCCATCGTCGCCGACGACCCCGAGACGGCCGACCTCGCCATCGACGCGGTCGCAGAACGCGCCGAAGTCGCCATCGAGGAGGTCCCCGAGGAGACCCGCGGGGCCAACGACGACGGCACGACGCGCTACCTCCGCCCGCTCCCCGGCGCGGCCCGGATGTACCCCGAGACGGACGTACCCCCCGTCGACCTCGACCCGAGCGACGTGGAGACGCCCGAACTCCTGACCGAGAAGGTCGACCGCTACCAAGCCGAGTTCGGCCTCGACGCCGGCCTCGCGGAGCAGGTCGCCTACGGCCGGACGATGCCGCTGTTCGAGGAGGCCGTGGACGCCGGCATCGACGCGACGTTCGCGGCGGGGCTGCTCGAATCGACGCTGACCGAACTCCGCCGCGACGACGTGGCCGTCTCCGAACTCACCGACGACCACCTGCTCGCGGTCATGCAGCTCGTCGAGGACGGCGACCTCGCCAAGGAGGGCGTCAACGACGTGCTCGCCACCATCGCCGAGGACCCGAGCCTCACGGCCGAGGAAGCCGTCGAGGAGGCCGGCCTCTCCGGCGTCTCCGAAGAGGAGGTCCGCGAGGCCATCGCGGAGGTCGTCGAGCGCAACGCCGACCAAGTCGAACAGCAGGGCATGGGCGCGTTCTCCGCCCTCATGGGCGAGGCGATGGGCGCGCTCCGCGGCAAGGCCGACGGCGGCGTCGTCAGCGACGTGCTCCGCGAGGAGATTCAAAAGCGGGCCTGACCGCCGAGGCCTCGGACCGCATCCCGTTTTCTCCGTTCTCCGTTCTCACGACGCCGATCGCCCGCTCTGGCGGACGAACCGCCGCCAGCCCCACCGCCCCGCGAACTCGACGCCGGCCGCGACGACGAGAAGCACCAACAGCACCGGCCCGAAGATGAGGAACATCCCCAGCGCATCGGTCTCGCCGCGGACGTGGAGGAACGCCCACCAGACGAGTTCCGTGACGCCGAACAGGCCGACGAGCGGCGCGACCAGCCCGCGGCGAGCGAACAGCAGGGCCGAAACGGCGACGAACCCGGCGAGCAGGAGGAACGAAACGCCGAGGAAGCCCGCCGCGGTCAGCGGGTCTTCGACCAGCCCCGAGGGGAACGCGTCGGTGACGAGTCGGGCCGCGGTCCAGACGGCGAGCGTGGCGAGGGCGTAGCCGCCGCCGACGAGCGCGGGCGTCAGGAAGCTTCGGGCGCTCCGGGCGCGGGTCACGTAGACGACGGCGACGGTGCCGAGCGCGGCGGCGACGGCGACGATGTGGGTGAGAAGCCAGTTACCGAGCACCGGGTCGGGCGAGCCGGGCATCTCAGCGCACCTCGATTCGCGTCATCGACTCGTCGGCCATCGCTGCCAGTCGCTCCACGCGCTCGTCGGTCGAGGGGTGGGTCGAAAGCAGGTCCGACACCGAGTCTTCGACCTCGACCTCGCCGTACACCCACAGCGGCGACAGGCCGTGTTGCGGCCGGGCGGCCCGCTCTAACTTCCGCAGGGCCGACGCGAGCGCCATCGGCTTGTCCGTCACCTCGGCGGCCCGCGCGTCGGCCGCGAACTCCCGTTTTCTCGACTGCGACCGGACGAACACGGTGAGGCCGAAGCCGAACAGCCCGACGAACTCGTCCAGTCGGAGGCGAATCCGCCCGGCGAGCGTCTCGGTCCACGACCCCGGCCGGCCGCGCATCCACGCCGAGCCGAGGGCGACGCCCGTCGTCAGGAACGTCACCGGCGAGACGAACAGGTAGCCGACGCCGACGACCGTCTGGAGGACGCTCGCCACGAGCGACTGGACCAGCCCGTCTTTCCGTTCGAGGTGCGCGAGTTCGTGCGCGAGCAGCGCCTCGAACTCGTCGGCGTCGAGGAGGCGGAACAGCGAGGCGTCGAGGACGACCACGTCGCGGCCCATCGGGTCGAGCGCCATCGCGTTCGGCGCGGCGAAACGCGCGAGCTTCAGCGTCGGCGGGTCGAGGTCCATCCGCTCGGCGAGGCGGTCGCGGAGGCGGTGGACCGACGGCGACTCCGCGGGCGACATATCCCGCGCGTCGAGTTGGCTGAGCAGGCGCACCGTGCCGAAGCGGAAGCTCAGATAGCCGAGGACGACGGCGACTGCGACGCCGACGACGGCGGCGGTCAGGGGGTCGGGGCGAAGCCGCCAGAGCGTCACCACCGCGAACGCGCTGAGCGCGCTGAGCGAGAGGTAGAACGCGAGGACGACGACGCCGACGACGACCATCGGGAGGCGAGAGCGGCGCGGGGACGTTGCCATCTCGCGTGGGGATACGGGGTCGGACCGCAAAAGCTGTCTGGCGCTCAGGGGCGGGGGAATGAAAACGGGGTGCGCTCGGCCGCGTGCGCCGCCCGGACCGCCGACACCGCTACTTTCTCCACGGGGCCGGCCGAAGGGGAGTCATGCAGTTCTTCGAGGATTTCGCGGCCGGCGACACCCACGAGTTCGGCGCGTACGACGTGACCGAAGCGGAGGTGCTGGAGTTCGCCGAACAGTACGACCCGCAGTGGTTCCACACCGACCCGGAGCGCGCCGAGTCCGAGTCGATGTACGGCGGCGTCATCGCCAGCGGTTGGCACACCACGGCGATGACGATGCGCCTGCTCGTTGACGGCTTCCTCGGTGACTCGGCCGCCCTCGGCGCGAAAGGCGTCGACGAGCTTCGCTGGTGGAAACCGGTGTATCCGGGGGACACGCTCGTCGTGGAAAACGAGGTGCTGGAGACGACCGCCGAGACCGACAGCCGCGGCCTCGTGGAGATTCGGACGACCACCCGCGCGGAGCGCGAGTCCGGCGAGGTCGAGAAAGTCTGTTCGTTCGTGAGCTACGTGATGTTCGCCCGCCGGGACGACGACGCGGAGTAGCGCGGACGCGTCAGCTCTCGTCGTCGCGGAAGCGGTCCGGGTCGCGGACGGCCTCGGCGGCCCGGCGGAACACGCCCGTCAGCGTCGCGGCCTCGCGCTCGGTCGGGTGGGCGCGGCCGAGCAGTCGGCGCATCATCCGCGAGGTCTTGGTTCGCTTGTGTTCGCGGTAGTCCACGGCGTCGAGCAACTCGTCGAAAAAGCGGTAGACGACCTCGATTTCCGCCTCTGAGGCGCGCTCGCGCTCCACATCCGGTAGCTGCGTCTCCTCGACCGTAAACCGGCGAAGTTCGTACATGAGAAGCGTCGCCGCCTGCCCGAGGTTGAGCACGGGATAGCGGTCGTCGGCGGGGATACAACAGACCTCGTCGAGCATCGCCAACTCCTCGTTGTCGAGGCCGGTTCCCTCGCGGCCGAAGACGAGCGCGGTCTTCGTCTCCACCGACTCCAGCGAGTCGGCGATTTCGACCGGCGTCTTGAACGGGTAGCGGACGTGCCGGGTGGAGTCCTCGTGGGAGACCGCGGTCGTCCCGACGGTGTGGAACTCCTCGACGACCTCCTCTAGGGTCGTCTCGGTGGCGTTCGGAAGCACGTCCTCGCGGGCGTGGCCGGCGAAGCCGTAGGCCTCGCCGTCGGGGTCGAGCGGCGGCGGGTCGACGAGGCGGAGGTCGTAGATGCCGAAGTTCTTCATCGCCCGCGCGATGGTCCCGACGTTGCCGGGCGTCTCGGGTTCGACGACGACGACGACGAACTCGCGGTCCCCGGCGTCACCGGTGGCGGCGTTGGCGGTATCGGCGGTATCGGCGGCGTCGACAACATCGACGGCGTCGGCGTCTGGGTCGTCGCTCATTTCGTCGGGTAGTCCGTGTCGAGGTCGACGCCGTCGAGGTCGTCTTCGGTCAGGGGCGTCCCGTCCTCGTCGTCCGCGCCGGGGCCGTAGTCGCGGAGGTTGATACGCTCGCCCTCGACGAAGTTCTCCTCCAGCCGGCGCTGTATCTCGTTGGCGTCCGGCGGCGACGGGAGTTCGTCGGGTTCGGTGTCGACGTACTCCAGCCCGCCGTAGCCGTCGGGCGCGCGGCCGCCGGCGGCGAACCACTCGTGGAAGGCGTCGGCGAACACCGCGTCGCCGACGAGGTCGCGGCCGTCCTCCTCGCGGAACCAGTAGAGGAAGTCCGGCTCGTGGTGCTCGCAGAGAAGCACCTCCCCGCGGGGCTCGCCGTAGACGATGGCGGCCTGTCGGCACTGCTGTATCTCCTCGTCGCCGTGGATTAGATAGCAGGCGTCGCACGGCTCCTCGACGAGCGAGACGAGGCGCATGAGACGCTCCCGTGGGTCCTCGGGAATCTCGTCGAGCGGTTTGAACTCCCCCTCGTCGGTGAATATCTCGGACTCTTCGAAGCGCCATCCGCGGAGTCCGACGCTGACCTTCGCCATGGTCCGAGGTAGCCGAGCGGCGGATAAAAGTGGCGTGATGCCGGTCAGTCGTCCGCGAGCGACGGCGAACGAGCGCCGCAGGGCTGGCTGCCCGCCTTCCGCGACCGGTCGGCATATAGTCGTGTGGTCCAACCGACGGGTATGCGCACCGTCGATGCGGCAGGACTCGAAATTGGCGACGACCACCCGCCCCGAATCATGGGCGTGCTGAACGTCTCCAAGGAGTCCCCGTACAAGCCGAGCGTGTTCAACGACCCGAGCGAGGCCGCCGAGTACGTCGACCG
The DNA here is from genome assembly GCF_003665865.1 of Haloferax sp. Atlit-109R. Classification (NCBI taxonomy): domain Archaea; kingdom Methanobacteriati; phylum Methanobacteriota; class Halobacteria; order Halobacteriales; family Haloferacaceae; genus Haloferax; species Haloferax sp. Atlit-109R. The sequence continues at coordinate 22,665 of NZ_QPLO01000002.1, read as the reverse complement.
CGAACTCATCGACGAGGGGGCCGACATCGTCGATATCGGCCTCGAATCCGCGAACAAGCGCCTCGACGTGCTGTCGGCCGAAGACGAACTCGACCGCCTCGACACGGCGCTTTCGGTCCTCGACAGCGTCTCCGGCGACGCCGTCTTCTCCATCGAGACGCGCTACCACGAGGTCGCGGAGGCGGCGCTCGACGGTGGGTTCGACATGGTCAACGATATCTGCGGCTTCGCCGACCCGGAGATGCCCCGCGTCTGCGAGGAGTTCGACGCCGCCGTCGCCAAGATGGCGAGCCCCCCGGACCTCACCCGCCCCGGTGCAATCGAGGAGGTCGACGACATCTACGACGCCCTCGAACTGAACGGCTTCACCGACAAGACCATCCTCGACCCCGCTTTCGGCGGCTGGTCGGAGGCGAAGACGCTCGAACACGACCGCGAGACGTTCGACCGCCTGCGGGAGTTCCGCGGCTACGGCTACCCCATCCTGGTCTCCATCAACCGCAAGAACTTCCTCCGCGACGTGGCCGGCCGCTCGACCGAGGAGGCTCTGCCCGTCAGCCTCGCCGCCACGTCGATGGCGGTCGAGCGCGGTGCCCACGTCGTCCGGACCCACGACGTGAAAGAGACCCGCGACGCGGCCCTCATCGGTCACGAGTTCGCGCGCCGCCGCGTCCGCGACCCCGGCGACGTGTCGGTCGAGGAACTCGACGTGACGACGACCGGCGACGCCGCCAGACACCTCGACCGGGTCGGCGCGAACCGCGACCTCGCGGCCGAGAGCGTCACGCGCGTCTTCGAACTGGAAGGACTCGGAGTCGACGACCGCGAGGCCCTCGAAGCCGCCGCCGGCGACGCGGGAGCCGTCTTGGCCGCCGGCGACACCGGGGCGCTGCTGGTCGGGACGCCCGCCGCGCTCGCCCGGCTTTCGACGCTCGTCACGGACGCCTCCGACGCCCTCGAAGCCGCCCTCGAAACGGTCGAGCGGGCGACGCGATAACTGGTGCGTGAACCCCTCACAGACCCGTCTCGCCGTCTGACGTTCGGCAGACGTTGACCGTTCTACTAAGAGAAAACTTATACCATCCGACTCTAAAACGGTCCTGTGGACGCCGGAAGGGCACGCGGGTAGGGGTACACGAGTGCCGTTCCGGCCCATACAGTCACATTCTGAGCGACAGCTATACCATGGATTTCACCACGTGGGAACCCGTCTACGGGCGGATTCTCGACGACTTCGGCTTCGACCGAACCGGCGACGAGCGCGCCAGAGACGCGCTCGCGGACCTCGTGAAACCGTTCGACCGCGACCGACTGGACTGGGCGGGCGCGACCGTCGCCGTCTGCGGGGCGGCCCCGACGCTCGACGCCGAACTCGACCGACTCGACGACCCCGACGTGGACGTGGTCGTCGCCGCCTCCACCGCAGCCGACGCGGTGCGAGACGCCGGGTTCGACCTCGATTTGATGGTGACGGACCTCGACAAGAACCCCGAGACGGCGGTCGAACTAACCGAATCGGGCGTGCCCGTCGCGGCCCACGCCCACGGCGACAACCTTCCCGCGGTCCGCGAGTGGGTTCCACAGTTCGACGCCGACCACGTCCTCGGGACGACGCAGGCGGCTCCCGTCGGCCCCGTCGTCAACTGGGGCGGCTTCACCGACGGCGACCGGGCGGTCTTCATCGCCGACGAACTCGGGGCGAAGCGGCTCGTCTTCGCCGGCTGGGACTTCGACGACCCGGCCGTGGACGCGATGAAAGCGCAGAAACTCCGGTGGGCGGAGCGCCTGCTCCGGTGGCTCGAACGACGCCGCGACGAGCGCTTTTCGGTGCTCGACGGGCGGCGCGACGGCATCGACTCGCTCCCCTGAGAGGCCCGCGCTCGCGCCGACCCGTCGGCGCTCGCCGGGCGCGGCGTGCCTCGCGCTCTCGCCTCGCTTACCGCGTGTTCTGCGGGTGCACGCCGGTACCCTCGTCGGACCCGGACTGTTCGGCCGCCGACTGCTCGACCACGCCGTCGAACAGCGTCGCGTCACAGCCCCGGCAGACGGCCGAGACGTGCCGTTTCGTCCCGTCGGAGGTCCGCACCCGTTCGGTTTCGACCGCGACCGCGCCGTCACAGGTCGGGCACGTCCGGAGACACAACCGAAGCGCCCCGAGGACGCGGTTCCGGTCGGCCGTCGAGAGCCGCCACCACTCGGGGTAGTACCGGCGGAACGTCGCGACCGCCGTGCGGTCGGCGACGAACGCGGCGCGGGAGGACCACCGACCGACGGTTCCGTGGTCGAGTCGCGCGAACAGCCCCCGCTCGTTCCACCCCATCTCGATTCTGTCCGAGTCGACGCCGAGAAGCGCCGCGAGCGCCTCGCGGTCGCCGTCTCGCCCGTCGGCTTCGAGCATTCGGGCGCGCCAGTCGTCGGCGAACTGTGGCGACAGCGAGAGGTTGTCGTCCGCGTCGGTCGCGAAGACGCCCGCGCCGTGCAACGCGGCGGCGAGGTCGACCCGGCCGTCGAGCGAGAGCGGCGGCGACGGCCGCGCCGACGGGAGTTGCGGGGGCGACGGCGAGGCCGACGAGAGTTCGAGGAACGCGAAGCCGAAGACGACGACGGGCGGGAGCACGCCGAGGAACGCGCCGTAGGGGACCCAGACGAGCCACCCGAGCGTCCCGCAGACGAACGTCAAGAGGAGGAGCGGAAACACGAGCGGAGACCGGAGACGCGGCTGTCGGACCCCGGAGTCAGGAAGGCAGCGATGCCCGGACATACCAGAACCGTGGGTACGACGCCGTATAGGTATGAACCGGGTACACCAGATAGCAAGAACGTAAACGTGCTCCCGTGCCGGACTTCGGTCGATAACATCACATTACCCGCGACAGTCGCGCCGCCGCGAGCGTCGACTATCGTACCACATCCATGCCAACGGGTGTCCGAACACGAGCGACTGCCGCCGCGAGACGCGGTAGGACACCGTTTCCAGCGACAGCGAGCGATTAAGTTCAGTCGAACGAGCCGGTCGGCCGATTTTTCGGCCCGTCGGCGTCCGACTGCCGCTACATTCACATAGCCGCCGTCCTGAGGCGCGCACATGCAACTGCACTGGCACCGCCGGGACCTGCGCGTCGCGGACAACCGCGGCCTCGCGACGGCCGCGGAGGCGGGCCCCGTCGCCCCGCTTTTCGTCTTCGACCGGGACGTGCTCGACCACGCCGGCGCGCCCCGCGTCAGGTACCTGCTCGACGCGCTTTCCGAGCTCCGCGACGCCTACCGAGAGCGCGGGAGCGACCTGCTCGTCGCCCGCGGCGACCCCCGGACGGTCGTGCCGGCGGTGGCGGCGGCGCTCGACGCCGAGCGGGCCGTGTGGGGTATCGACTACTCCGGGCTCGCCCGCGAGCGCGACGCGGACGTGCGGCTCGCCCTCGACGAGGCCGGCGTCGCCCGCGAGCCGGTCCACGACGCCATCTTCCACCCGCCGGGGAGCATCACGACAAACGCTGGCGACACCTACTCCGTCTACACCTACTTCTGGAAGAAGTGGCGCGACCGCGACAAGCCCGACCCGTACCCGGAGCCGGACGCCGACGACCTCGTCGACGCCGCCACGCTCGAATCCGCGGCCGAAGACCTCACCAACGGCGACGCAGAGTTCGACATCGCCGTCGGCGGCCTCCCGACCATCTCGGACCTCGGCTTCGAGGAGCCGTCGGCATCGGTCCAGTCGGCGGGGACCGAGGCGGCCCGCGAGCGCCTCTCGGCGTTCTGCGCGGACGCCATCTACCGCTACGCCGACGACCGCGACTACCCGACGCGGGACGCCACGTCGCGGCTCTCGACGGACCTCAAGTTCGGGACCATCGGCATCCGCGAGGTGTACGCGGCGACCGCCGCGGCCCGCGAGGACGTCGGCGGCGAGAGAGACGAGTCCGTCGAGGAGTTCCAGTCGCAGTTGGCGTGGCGGGAGTTCTACGCCCACGTCCTCCGAGAGCACCCGAACGTCGTCACGGAGAACTACAAGGAGTACGAGGAGGACATCGCGTGGCGCGACGACGACGAGGAACTCGCGGCGTGGAAGGCGGGCGAAACCGGCTACCCCATCGTCGACGCCGGGATGCGACAGCTCCGCGAGGAGGCGTACATGCACAACCGCGTCCGGATGATCGTCGCGTCGTTCCTCACGAAGGACCTGCTGTGCGACTGGCGACACGGCTACGCGCACTTCCGCGAGCACCTCGCGGACCACGACACCGCAAACGACAACGGCGGCTGGCAGTGGGCCGCCTCGACGGGGACCGACGCCCAGCCGTACTTCCGCATCTTCAACCCGATGACGCAGGGCGAGCGCTACGACCCCGACGGCGAGTACATCAAGCGGTACGTCCCCGAGCTCTCGGACGTGACGGCCAACACCATCCACGAGTGGCACGAACTGACCGACCTCGAACGCGAGCGGCTCGCGCCCGACTACCCGGAGCCCATCGTGGACCACGCCGACCGCCGCGAGCGCGCGATTTCGATGTTCGAGGCCGCCCGCGGCGACGACTGAGCGACGACTGACCCCGCCTGCTGTTTTTTGCCCTCGGTCGCCGCGGCACGAACGGCTTTCTGCTCGGGACCCGACTCAGAGTTCATGCACGTCGCTATCATCCTCTACGACGGCTTCGACGAACTCGACGCCGTCGCGCCGTTCGAGGTGTTCCAGAACGCCGGCGCGGCCGGGGCCGACTGCGAGGCCGAACTCGTCGCGCTCGACGACCGCGAGTTCGTGACCGCGAGCCACGGGATGCGCGTCGGCGTCGACGGCGCCCTCGACCCGGAAACCGACCGCCCGGACCTGCTCGTCGTCCCCGGTGGCGGCTGGAACTCCCGCGCCGACCAGAGCGCGTGGGCCGAAGCCGAGAAGGGCGAGATTCCCGACGCCATCGCCGCGCTCCACGAGGCCGGAACGACCGTCGCCGGCGTCTGTACCGGCGGGATGCTCCTCGCCCGCGCCGGCATCCTCGACGGACGCCCCGCGGTCACCCACGGCGGCGCGCTCTCCGACCTCCGACAGACGGCCGCGGAAGTCGTCGAAGCGCGCGTCGTCGACGACGGCGACGTGCTCACCGCGGGCGGCGTCACCTCCGGTCTCGACCTCTCGTTACATCTCGTCGAACGCGAGTTCGGAGCCGAAATCGCCGACGCCGTCTCGACGGAAATCGAGTACGAGCGCCGGACGAAGCCGTTCGACGGCTGACACGCTCGCGCGAACCGGAGCTTCTCGAAGCGGAGAAATCGACCGATAGCGACCCGCATACTGTGGTTTGTGCTAGCATACCCCTCCTCAAGTTTTAACAGGATTCCGCCCGACGCATGATACGGAGGTTACACATTATGAGCTACGAACTCGACCCGCTTCCGTACGAGTACGACGCCCTCGAACCGCACATCTCCGAGCAGGTGCTGACGTGGCATCACGACACCCACCACCAGGGCTACGTCAACGGCTGGAACGCGGCCGAAGAAACCCTCGCCGAGAACCGCGAAGCAGGCGAGTTCGGCTCGTCTGCCGGCGCGCTCCGCAACGTCACCCACAACGGCTCGGGACACATTCTGCACGACCTGTTCTGGCAGAACATGTCGCCGGAAGGCGGCGACGAGCCCGAGGGTGCGCTCGCAGACCGCATCGCGGAGGACTTCGGTTCCTACGAGGCGTGGAAGGGTGAATTCGAAGCGGCGGCCGGCGCGGCCGGCGGCTGGGCACTTCTGGTGTACGACTCGTTCTCGAACCAGCTTCGGAACGTCGTCGTCGACAAGCACGACCAGGGCGCGCTCTGGGGTAGCCATCCCATCCTCGCGCTGGACGTCTGGGAGCACTCGTACTACCACGACTACGGCCCGGCCCGCGGCGACTTCGTCTCCGCGTTCTTCGAGGTCGTCGACTGGGACGAACCCGCCGCTCGCTACGAGCAGGCCGTCGAACTCTTCGAGTAAACCCGGTACATCCCGACTTTTCTTTCGGACGCAACGCCGTCAGCGGCGGCGCTGTCTGCGTCGAACCGAATCGAATCAAATCAGTCCGCGGATGCGCTCCGCTCGACCTCAGGGCAGTCGGTCGCGGGCGGTCGGGTCGCTGAACAGGTCCGCCCCGTCGAACTCGTCGTTCAGCGCGCAGACGCGGTCGTGCAGGGCGGCGAAGTCGCGGCCAGCCCCGCGGTCGAAGCCGGCGAGGATTCCGGTGGGGCGGTCGCCGACGAAGGTCCGAAACTGCTCGAACGAGTCGAACCCGCGGACGGTGTAGCCGTAGTCCGCGTAGTACAGCGTCTCGTAGGTATCTCTCGTGACGTATCCGAACCGCTCGTTGTCGATAAACTGCGAGATGTCGAGACATTCGAGCGCATCGGACACGTCCTCCCTGACGTAGAGGTGTTCGTACCCGTGGTGGTCGAAGACCCAGAGGTCGCGGAGGTCGTCCCCGCCGAAGCTACGGAAGGCCTCGACGAGTCGTGCGGCGGCGTCGCTCATCGTTTCGGGTCTGGCGTCACGGCTGATAAGCCTACTTATGGGGTCATCGAAGGCTGTAAGGGAGCGATGGGCACGCTCGTCAGTCGCACTGCCGTCGCCGCCGATGCTCGTCACCCGCCGCCCGCGGTCGTCGGGGTTTTGCCCGTCGGCCGAGAAGCGCACGCATGCCCAAGCCGAAAGACGACTTCGACACCCTCTACGGGTATCTCCTGTACGAACCCGCCGACATCCTCGACCCAGACTACATGTACACCGTGGGCGAAATCGCCCGCCTGATGCAGGGGCTGTCGCCGCAGGACGACCTCGCCGAGGAGACCGAAGACCGCATCATCCAGTGGACGATTCCGTGGATCGTCGCCAACCAAGAGGACTTCGTCATCAACGACCCGCGGAGCGACGAACCGGGTTACTTCGGCCTTCATCCCGACGCCGTCCCCGAAGCAGACGAGGAATAACGACCACACCCGCACCGCGCGGCTCGGTGTCCCCGATATTCTTCCGGCGTGAGAGTCGCACAAACGGTTATCTGTCAGGTCGGTGTGTTCTCTCTCGTACGATGACTCAGTTCGACACCGAAGTCGCGGTCGTGACCGGCGCTAGCTCTGGAATCGGTCGCGCGACCGCGGAGGCGTTCGCCGCGGAGGGCGCGCGCGTCGTCGTCTCCGACGTGAACGTCGAGGGCGGCGAGGAGACCGTCGCACGCATCGAAAAAGCCGGCGGGACGGCGATATTCGTCGAGACGGACGTGACGGACGACGACGCCGTCGCCGCGCTGGTCGACACGGCTGTCTCCGAGTACGGCCGACTCGACTTCGCCTGCAACAACGCGGGTATCGGCGGCCCGCAGAAACCGACCGCCGACCTCTCGGCCGACGAGTGGCACCGGGTCGTCGACGTGAACCTCAACGGCGTCTGGCGGTCGATGCGACACGAGATTCCCGCGATGCTCGACGTCGACGGCGGCGTCATCGTCAACATGGCGTCGATTCTCGGGAAAGTCGGCTTCGCGAACGCGGCCCCGTACGTCGCCGCGAAGCACGGCGTCCTCGGACTGACGAAGACCGCGGCCATCGAGTACGCCGAACAGGGCGTCCGCGTCAACGCGGTGTGCCCGGGTTTCGTCGACACGCCCCTGCTCGGGGAAGGCGGCCTCGACGACCCCGAAGCGCGCCAGGGAATCGAGTCGCTCCACCCGATGAACCGCCTCGGCGACGTGGACGAAATCGCCTCCGCGGTCGTCTGGCTCTGTTCGGACGGCGCGTCGTTCACGACCGGCGAGGCGCTCACCGTCGACGGCGGCTACACGAGTCGCTAGCGCGAGGTGACGCGGCGAGGCGACGGTTTACCTCGTCCGCGCCGCGCGGGCCGCGAGTTCGAGGTCCTCGCTCGGGTGAGTCGCGACGCTCGGGCCGTGGCCGGTGTGGAGTTCGGTCAGGTCGCCGCCGACCACCTCGCGCAGGCGGTCGATGCTCTCGACGAGCGCGCCGCGGTCGCCCTCGGGGAGGTCGGTCCGACCGAACCCGCCGTTGGCGAAGACGAGGTCGCCCGCGAAGCAGACGCCCGACCCGCGGGAGAAAAAGCAGAGGTGGTCGTCCTTGTGGCCCGGCGTGTGGACCGCCTCGAACACGTCGTCACCGATTTGGACGCGCTCGCCGTCGTCGATGCGCCTGTCTACGGCGAGGTTGCCGGTGTCGTAGCCCCACGTCTGCACGTCGAACGCCTCGCGGACGGCGTCGACGTTGCCGATGTGGTCGGGGTGCGTGTGGGTGAGGTACACCGCGTCGAGCGAGTCGGTGACCTCGCGGACCGTCGGCACCACGTCGAAGTTCGCCCCGGTGTCCACGAGCGCGGTGGTCTCGCCGTCGACGAGAAAGACGTTGCTCGTGAAGGCGCGGATGTCTCCTGCGAGATTGCGAATCACGGTCACGGGTACGAAAAGCGGGGTATTCGGTGTTGTGGGCGCTGCGGAAATCCGGGCCGAGGACGGTAGGATTTAGAGGGACCGACGACGACCAACACCCAACTAGGGCACCTCTCATGCGCCAATATCTCGACCTCGTCACGGACGTTCTCGGAACCGGGCGGCACAAACCGAATCGAACGGGCGTCGATACCATCTCGGGCTTCTCGAAGCACTACACCGTCGACCTCCAAGAGGGCTTTCCGCTGCTCACGACGAAGGACCTCTCGGGCTTCCGCTGGAACTCCCTCATCCACGAACTGCTGTGGTATCTCTCCGGCGAGGAACACATCCGCACCCTCCGCGAGGAGACGGGCATCTGGGACGCGTGGGCCGACGAGGAGGGCCACCTCGACACGGCCTACGGCCGGTTCTGGCGGCGCTACCCGGTCCCCGAGGAGGGGCTTGCGGGCGAGGCGTGGCCCGACGACGGCCACCGCTGGATGAACGACGAGGGGACGTTCGACCAGCTCGCGTACGTCCTCGACACGCTCGACGAGAACCCGAACTCGCGCCGGCTGGTCATCAACGCGTGGCACCCCGCCAACGCGGCCGTCTCGACGCTCCCGCCGTGTCACTACACGTTCGTCTTCAACGTGCAGGGCGACGAACTCAACCTCCATCTGACCCAGCGCTCCGGCGATATCGCGCTCGGCGTCCCGTTCAACCTCGCGGCGTACGCCATCCTCGCGCAGGTCGTCGCCCAGCGCGCCGGCTTCGAACTCGGGTCGTTCGCCCACACCATCGTCGACGCCCACGTCTACTGCGGGGCCGGCGAGCGCGGCGCGTGGTACGGCGACCACCTCGACGAACTCCAGTCCCGCCTCGCCGACGTGCAGTCGCCCGACGAATACCTCGACGTGCGCGAATGGCTCCTCGACGCGGCCCCCGAGGAGGCCGACGGCGAGGAGGACTACGACCACGTCCCCGGACTGCTCTTGCAGGCCTCGCGCGAGCCGCGCGAGCGCCCCGCGCTCGACGTGGCCGACGTGCCGCTCGAAGACCTCTCGTTCGAGGACATCGTCCTCCGCGACTACGACCCGGCCGACGGGATTCGCTTCGCGGTGGCCGAATGAGCGGCGAGGAGCTTTCTGGGTCCGAAACCGAGGGCGACGCCGCGGTCCGGTTCGTCCTCGTCGCCGCCGTCGCCGACAACCGCGTCATCGGCCGCGACGGCGACATGCCGTGGCACCTCCCCGAGGACCTGAAACAGTTCAAGCGGACGACGACCGGCCACCCGGTCGTGATGGGTCGCAAGACCTACGAGAGCATCGCCCGCCAGCTCGGCGGCCCGCTTCCGGAGCGTCACAGCGTCGTGCTGACGACCCGCGACCTCGACCTCCCCGAGGGCGCTGAAGCGGTCGAGTCGGTCGAATCTGCGGTCGCCGCCGCCGAGGACGCGGCCGACGAGATGGGCGTCGAGACCGTCTACGTCGTCGGCGGCGCGACCGTCTACGAGCAGTTCCTCGGCCGCGCCGCGGGGCTGGTGCTCACCGAACTCGACGCGGCACACGAAGGCGACACGCGGTTCCCCGAGTGGGACCGCGGGAAGTGGGTCGAGACCGACCGCGACGACCGCGACGGCTTTTCGTTCGTCACGTACGAGCGCAAACAGCCCGCCGCGGCTGACCGCGGCGCGGAGGAATCCGATGAGTAACTCGGGCGAGTGGGAGTACAAAATCGTCCGCACGGCCGACGGCGGCCTGTTCAGCGGCGACACCTCCCCGATGGAAGACGCGCTCAACTCCCTCGGCGGCGACGGCTGGGAGCTCGTGGACACGATTTCGGACTCGCGCGGCGCTGGCGCGAACAGCGGGCAGACGGCGCTCGTGTTCAAGCGGCCGAAGCGCTGAGACGCCGGGCGTCACCTCACGGGCGCTCGTGAACGACCTGCGTTTCTCGTGACGCATCACGAGTAGCTTTATTGACGCGAACGACCTCGTAAGAGGGAACGAAGCTTCCCCTCGCTATGACCGCCTCGACACTCGCAGACCGACTCCGACAACCCGAGTACACCGGCGAGAACCGGTGTACGCCCTGTACCGTCGTGAACGTCGTCATCGCCGCCGCGTTGAGTCTGGTGCTCGGCGTCGCGTGGCCGCCGCTCGGACTCGTCTCGTTCGCCCTCTTCGCGGGGGCCATCTACTTCCGCGGCTACCTGATTCCCGGCACGCCGACGCTCACGAAGACGTACTTCCCCGACCGGGTCCTCCGCTGGTTCGACAAGGAGCCGACGCAGACTCGCGTCGGGGCCACCGCATCCGCGCCTGGGTCGGCCGCCGATGACGACGTTGACGCCGAATCGTCGGGCGAGGAGGTCGAATCGGGGCAGTTAGACGGCGATGGCGCGTCAGTCGCGGCGTTCGACGTGGAGGCGACCTTGATGGACGCCGGCGCGTTGGAGTTGGACGAGAGCGGCGACGAACTCCGCCTCGCACCGGCGTTCGAATCGGCGTGGGACGACGAAATCGCGCGCACCGACGAGACGGTCGCTCGACGGTGGCTCGCCCGCTTGACCGGGGTCGACGAGGCCGATGTCACGCTGGAGTCTCGCGCTCGGAGCCGGTGGCTCGTGGCGATGGCCGACGGCACCACCCTCGGCACCTGGGAGTCGAACGGCGCGCTCGTCGCGGACGTGGCCGCCGACGCCGCCCTCGACGGTCGCCTCGACGACCGGGACCAGCTGACGGCCGAACAGCGGAGCGCGCTGGCGCGGGGGCTCCGCATCTACCTCAACAGCTGTCCGACCTGCGGCGGCGGCGTCCGGTTCGGCTCGGAGACCGCCGAATCGTGCTGCCGGTCGTGGGAGGTGTTCGTCGTCCGCTGTGAGGACTGCGAGACGCGACTGCTGGAAGTCGACGCCGAGGCGCTCGAACCCGAAGCCGCCTGAGCCGCCGGACTGGCGCGTCGGCCGCGACGCTCCGCCGGCGAATACATTTTTGTCGGCTGACAACAGTTTCTCCGTATGAGCAAGGCGCACTTCGAGGTGTTCGTCGACGCGGCCGACAAGTACCGCTGGCGACTCGTCCACGACAACGGGAACATCCTCGCCGACTCGGGCGAGGGCTACGCGTCGAAACAGAAGGCGAAACAGGGCATCGAGAGCGTCAAGCGGAACGCGCCCGACGCGGACGTTATCGAAGCGTAGTTCCGCGGTTCGAGCCCTCGATTCGCCTGAAACCGTCGGATAGCCCGCCGATTCGAGTACGAACCCCACACCGATGCCGGGTGTGGAGGCTTTTTCCGCCTCCGGGACTGACCGGAGAGTAATGACGAACGTCGCCGACGCGAGCGAGGAGGTCGCACGATGAACCGAAACGACAAGCAGGCCTACGACCGCGGAACGTCGCTTTTCTCCCCCGACGGACGCATCTATCAGGTCGAGTACGCCCGCGAGGCCGTCAAGCGCGGCGCGCCGGTTCTCGGCGTCCGCACCGCCGACGGCGTCGTGCTGGCGGCGCTCCGGTCGACCCCGTCGGAACTCATGGAAGCCGAAAGCATCGAGAAACTGCACAAACTCGACGACGCGCTCGGCGCGGCCACGGCCGGCCACGTCGCCGACGCGCGGAAGCTCGTGGACTTCGCGCGGACGACCGCCCAGCGCGAGCACCTGCGCTACGGCGAGCCAATCGGCGTCGAGACGCTCACGAAAACCATCACCGACAACATCCAAGAGAGCACGCAGTCCGGCGGCACCCGCCCGTACGGCGCGTCGCTCCTCATCGGCGGCGTCGAAAACGGCTCGGGTCGCCTGTTTGCGACCGACCCCTCGGGGACGCCCCAGGAGTGGAAGGCGGTCGCCATCGGCGGCCACCGCGAGGACGTCCAGGCCACCCTCGAAGACGGCTACGCCGAGGACCTGTCGCTCGAAGACGGCCTCGCGCTCGCCGTCGAGGCGCTCGTCGCGGCCGACGAGGAAATCGAGAGCGACGAACTGAATCTCGTCACCGTCTCCGAGGCGGGCTACGAAATCGTCGACGAGGAGACCATCGCCGAGCTGTTCGCCGACGCGACCGCGGACGACGAGTCCGACGAGACGGACGAAAGCGAGGAGTAGATGACAGACGGGAGCCCGACCGACGGTAACACCTCGGCGGCCGAGGCGGAGACGACAGCGGCCGCGGCCGCGGCCACGGATGCGGAAGCGGGCGCGACCGCCGGCGCGGCGGCCGTGACGCTCGACCGCATCGCGGTCTACCCCGTGAAGTCGCTCGACGCCGAGTTCGTCGACGCCGCCGACATCGTCGAGAACGGCGGGCTCCGCGGCGACCGCGAGTACGCCATCTTCGACGAGGACGGCGAGTACGTCAACGGCAAGCGCGAGCGGGCGGTCCACCGAATCCGGAGTTCCGTCTCGCTCGCCGACGGAACGGTCGAACTGTCGGCCCCCGAGATGGACGATTACGACGGCCCGATAGCCGAGGCCGACGGCTGGCTCTCGGCGTACTTCGGCTACCCGGTCGAACTCCGGCGCGACCCCGCCGGCGGGTTCCCCGACGACACCGAAGCCAGCGGCCCGACCGTCATCTCGACGGGGACGCTCGACGCGGTCGCCTCGTGGTTCGACGGCGTCGACGCCGACGAGATGCGCCGTCGCCTCCGGCCGAACCTCGTCTTCGACGCGAGCGAGCCGTTCTGGGAGGACCACCTGTTCGACCGGCGCGGGACGGTCGTCGAGTTCAGCGTCGGCGGGGTCGCCTTCGAGGGCGTCAACCCCTGCCAGCGCTGTGTCGTCCCGAGCCGCGACCCGGACACGGGCGCGGAGACGGCCGACTTCCGGACGACGTTCATGACGAAGCGCCGCGAGACGCTCCCCGAGTGGTCCGGCGGCGACTGGTTCGACCACGACTTCCGGCTCATGGTCAACACCGCGGTGCCGGAATCGTCGTGGGGCGAGACGCTGTCGGTCGGTGACGCGGTCACCGTCGGTGACATCGTCCCCGAGTGAGGGGGTCGGGTTTCGTCGCGTTCGAATGCCTCGCAGTCGGTCGGTTGTTCTTCGCTGACACCCGCGGCTTTAGGTCACCTGCCCGGGTTGACACACGTATGTTCACGCTAACCGGCGTGCGGGTCGTCGACGCCGACGGGACCCGCGAGGCGAACGTGGTGATAGACGAGTCGACCGGGCGCATCGCGTCCGTCGGCGACGAGACCGAAGGCGAGACGCGACACTGCTCGGGTGCGGTGGTCGCGCCGGGACTCGTCGACGCCCACGTTCACCTCATGATGGACGGTCGCCCCGACGTGGCCGCCTATCGGTCCGAGCCGGTCGAACGCGCCTGCTATCGGGCCGCGGCCAACCTCCGGAAGACGCTGGAAGCGGGCGTCACGACCGTCCGCGACCTCGGTTCGCCCGGCAACACTGCGACGAGTGCGAAGGCCGCAGTCGCCGCCGGCGAGCTCGACGGGCCGCGCGTCCTCGCCGCGGGGGAACCCATCACCATGACCGGCGGCCACGCCCACTGGTTGGGTCGGGAGGCCGACGGTCCGGACGAGGTTCGCAAGGCCGCCCGAGAGCAACTGAAGCGCGGCGCCGACGTGGTGAAATGCATCGCGACCGGCGGCGTCCTCACGACCGGCGCGGTCACGGGCGCACCCGAGCTCACGGAAGCGGAAATTCGCGCCCTCGCGGAGGCCGCGAGCGCGAAGGGCGTCCCGACCGCGGCCCACGCCCACGGCGAGGACGGTATCAAAAACGCCGCCCGCGCGGGGGTTTCGAGCGTCGAACACGGGATGTTCATGGACGAGGAAGCCGCCGACCTCATGGTCGATAACGGCACGTACTGGGTGCCGACGGCCTCGGCAGTCCGCGAAATCGTCGAGGCGGGCGTCGAGGCCGGCATCCCGCCGGAGGCGGTCGAAAAGGCTGCGGACGCCGCCGAGCGCTTCGAAACCGCATGGGAACACGCGCTCGACGCCGGCGTGAACATCGCCATGGGTACCGACGCGGGCACGCCGTTCAACGACCACGGCGAGAACGCGCTCCGCGAGATGGAACTGCTCGTCGAGTACGGCCTGTCGCCCGCCGAAGCGCTCGAAGCCGCGACCGTCGGCGGCGCGGACCTCCTCGGGTTGGACGAGGTGGGGAAGGTCGCCGAGGGCTACGTCGCGGACCTCGTCGTCCTCGACGCCGACCCGAGCGAGGACGCCGGCGCGTGGCGGACGGTCCGGCAGGTGTATCGAGAGGGCAAACGGGTCGTCTAATCGCAACACGGCAGTCGGTATCACACCCGATTTGAAGCGACAACCTTTTACAATCGCGAGCAATATCTGGTGATGTACCAACGTGCTCTGTTGGTGTAGTCCGGCCAATCATATCACCCTCTCACGGTGATGACCAGGGTTCGAATCCCTGACGGAGCACTTCTCTCAATCTTGAACCGCGAGCGGCAGCGAGCGTGTGCTTTTACGTGACACGATTTCGCGCTGCACCTACAAGTCGGGGTCACCGAGTTGCGACATCACGAGGTCCTCGGCGGTTCGCAGTCGGTACTGAACCGTCGAACGTGGCACGTCGAGCACGTCGCTGAGGTCTTCGACGGTCACCTTTCGCGGGCGCTCGTAGTAGCCGTGTTCGACGGCGGTTTCGAGCGCCTCCCAGTGAGCCGACGAGAGGTCGGCCGCGATGCGCGACTCGGCGTCCCAGTTACCGGCGCTCGTGAGGTGTTCGACGTCCAGTTGCAGTCCCTCTCTGAGCTGCGCCTCGATGGTCTCGTACAGTTCGCCGAGCGGGTGGTCGCCGGGATAGAGAATGCGCCAGCGGTACGCGCCCGCGCGGCGGGACGACTCGAAGATGACCCCCGGCCCGACGTGTTCGAGGACGTAGCGCGGAATCGAGTGGCAGTTGCTCACCTCCTCGCGGTAGGTGTAGACGGTCATCGAGTTGTCCGAGCGGTCGAGGACGTGGTAGTTGCGATGGGTGTGGCAGTCGGGCGCGTCGAGACACTCGTTACACCGCGTCTCGTCGAGGAACACCTCCTCGAACGCCGACAGCGCCTCCGGCGTGCCGACGACGTGGTCGACCCGCCACATCACGTCCGTGGTGGACGAACAGACCGACGACCGGGACCGCAGGCTCGGGTACTCGTAAAACAGGTCCATTAGCTCGTCGGTTCCCTCCGAGAAGCGAACGACGAATTCGAACTCGCGCATTCGGTTTTCGCTCTGTCGCGGAGCGACTTAGCAGGTACTAATCAGACACCGACCGCGTTCTACCTTCGCTCCGATTCGGACTCGGCTTCGGGGCACACCACTTGCTGAAGTTAGCAGATACCAACAGAACTGGGAGGGTACTTGAGCACGGAGTAGCGACCACGACGAACGGACACCGAACGCCGCGCGTCAGGCGTGGTCTCCACCCGCTCTTTCGGACACGCGCTCGCGTCCCGCCGGTTCGTTCGTCCGCGGGGACCGGTTCCGACCGTCCCCACCCCCACCACCGACTGCACTCGAACGCTCCACCCAACCTCGGACGACGGCCGGGTCACCACCTATTTTACGCCCGGTCGTCTACCCGCACGAGGATGTTACTCGCGGGAACGGTGGTCGTCGACGCGTCCACCATCATCGAAGAGGGTGCCGTCGTCGTCGACGGCGACCGAATCGTCGCGGTCGGAGCGCACGCGGACCTCACAGACCGGTATCCTAACCACGAGCGACGCGAGTTCGGCATCGTCGCGCCGGGACTGGTCGGCGGGCACGTCCACTCGGTGCAGTCGCTCGGAAGGGGCATCGCCGACGACACCGAACTCTTGGATTGGCTCTTCGACCACGTACTCCCGATGGAGGCCGGTCTCGACGCCGAGGGGATGCGCGTCGCCGCCGAACTCGGCTACCTCGAATGCATCGAGTCCGGCACGACGACGGTCGTCGACCACCTCTCGGTCAATCACGCCGAGCAGGCGTTCGAAGCCGCGGGCGAGATGGGTATCCGCGGACGCATCGGGAAGGTCCTCATGGACACGAACGCTCCCGAGGGACTCCAAGAAGACACCGACGCGGGCCTCGCCGAGTCCGAGCGCCTCATCGAGCGCTATCACGACAGTTTCGACGGGCGCATCCAGTACGCCGTCACGCCGCGGTTCGCCGTCACCTGCTCCGAAGCGTGTCTGCGGGGCGTCCGCGACCTCGCGGACCACTACGACGGCGTCCGCATCCACACCCACGCGAGCGAGAACCGAAGCGAAATCGAGACGGTCGAAGACGAGACGGGAATGCGCAACATCCACTGGCTCGACGAAGTCGGTCTCACCGGCGACGACGTCGTCCTCGCACACTGCGTCCACACCGACGACTCCGAGCGCGACGTGCTCGCAGAGACCGGCACGCACGTCACCTACTGCCCGTCGTCGAACATGAAGCTCGCGTCGGGTATCGCGCCGATTCTCGACTACCTCGACCGCGGCATCAACGTCGCACTCGGCAACGACGGCCCGCCGTGTAACAACACGCTCGACCCTTTCACCGAGATGCGACAGGCCAGTCTCCTCCAGAAAGTCGATGCGCTCGACCCGACGAGCACGCCCGCCGCGACCGTTTTCGAGATGGCGACCCGCAACGGCGCGAAGGCCGCCGGCTTCGACCGCGTCGGCGAACTCCGCGAGGGATGGAAGGCCGACATCGTCGGTATCGACGCCGACCGCACGCGAGCGACGCCGCTCCACGACGTGCTGTCTCATCTCGTCTTCGCCGCCCACGGCGACGACGTGGTGTTCACCATGGTCGACGGCGACGTGCTCTACGACGAGGGCGAACACGTCCGCGCGGACGCCGACGGCATCCGAAAACGGGCGCGGGCGGTCGCCGACGGTCTCGACTCGGCACCGACGAGCGACTGAACAGCGTCTCCGCCTGCGAGACCACCTCGCACGCGAGACCGGCCGGCCGCACCCGCGAGGCCCGCCGCCATCGTCGCCTCTTTCTCTCCGCGCGACGCCACCTGAGTCATGACCGTCCGACTCCGCGCGGCGACGCCGTCCGACCTCCCCGCGATTCGGGAGATTTACGCGCCGTTCGTCGAGAACACCGCGATTTCGTTCGCCTACGACCCGCCGAGCGTCGCGGACCTCGAAACGAAACTGGAGCAGAAGACCGACTACCCGTGGCTCGTCTGCGAACTCGACGGCGAGGTGGCCGGCTACGCCTACGCCGGCGCGATTCGAGAGCGCATCGCCTACCGGTGGGCCGTCGAGACATCGATTTACGTCCGCCCTGAGTTCCAGCGCCGCGGCGTCGCCCGCGGTCTCTACACGGCGCTTTTGGACCTGCTCGAACGGCAGGGCTACGTCTCGGCCGTCGCCGTCATCACGACGCCGAACCCCGCGAGCATCGCCTTCCACGAGTCGTTCGGCTTCGAGCGCGTCGGCCGCTTCGAGCGCGTCGGCTACAAAGGCGACGCGTGGCACGACGTGGAGTGGTGGAGCCTCGACCTCGGCGACCGACCCGACGACCCCGACGCGCCGCTGTCCGTCGCCGACGCTCGCGACCGTGACTGGTGGGACGACGCGCTCACCCGCGGTGCGGCGCTCGTCGAAAACAGCGTATAACGGTTCCACCCGAACTGAGTCAACTCCCGTCGTCTGACTCGGTCGCGTTCAGACGCCGGCTTCGAGGGAGTCCTCAGTCTCGGCGTCCGCCGAGTCGCCTTCCTCGGCCGCCTCGACTTCGTCTGCCGCGTCGGCTGCTTCGCCCGTCGCTCCCTGTTCGAGTACGTAGCGCTCGACGCCGGCGGAAAGCATCGCCTGCCAGTCGTCGAACTCGGTGTTCGCGTCGACGTACCGGTCCAACTCGTGGGTCGGTATCGACTCGAAAGAATCCTGATCCGCGACCGCGAATCCGCTTTCTTCGAGGAATTCACTAATCGATGCCGCCTCACAATGTGACTCGACCCACGGCGACGGGAACAAGTCGGCCAGCGTTACCTCGCCGCCGAGACCCCCAATCTCGACGTCGAGCGTCGCGGCCGTCGTTTCGGCCTCACCCATACCCGGGTCCTACGTCCACGGATATAACGGTGTTGCGGTTGGCGTCCGAGAGAGTCAGTTGGTCGAGACGATTTCGACCACGTCGCGGTGCGAAAGCTCGTGGTCAGACCCGATTTGGCGCTTCGAGTGACAGTCGATGCCGTGGAGGAGGCCGTCGCCGATGTCCGAATGCAGATGGTACGCGAAGTCCTCGGTCGTCGAACCCTCGGGCAGGATAAAGCAGTCGCGGAAGACGCCCTGCGAGTCGCTCTTGCCGTTGGCGCTGCCGGGGAAGATGGCAATCGCTCCCATCACGTCGAACAGCGCGTTTTCGAGCGACTGCTGGACGCCCGTGCCGCCGAACTCGGTGACGAACTCGCGAATCTGTTCGAGGCCCGCCTCCTGTTCGTCGCTCACGTCGCCGACGATGTCGAAGTCGGCGTCGCCGGGGCGGTAATCGACGACGCCGCCCTCGTCGGCCTTCTTCAGCGCCTTCTCCGCGTGCGCCGAGGTCGGGACGAACGTCAGGTGTTCGTAGTCCGAATCGGCCGTGATCTCCTCGTAGTTCTCCTGGGAGACCGGTTTGTCCATCTTGTTCGCCGCGATGATGATCGGCTTCGTGCGCTTTCGAATCTCGCGGGCGAGCGACTCCTTGTCCGCGTCGTCCCACTCGTCGGGGTCGAGTTCCAAGCCGAGAGAAAGGATTATCTGCTTGATTTCGTCCTTGTTCGTCTTGAACGCGGACATCTGCTCCGCGAGGTCGACTTCGATATCTTTGTCCTCGCCGTGATAGCCCGAGCGGTAGCGGTCGATACCCTTCTCTAAGACACCGAGGTACCACATGTCCAGTTCGTTTTCGAGGAAGTCGATGTCCTCGCGGGGGTCGTGGCCCTCCGTCGCCTCGCCTTCGATGTCCGTCTCACCGGAGAAGTCGACGACGTGGACGAGCACGTCCGCCTCGTTGAGGTCGGTGAGGAACTGGTTTCCGAGGCCCTTTCCCTCGTGCGCGCCGGGGATGAGCCCCGCCACGTCCACGAGTTTGACGGGAACGAACCGCATTCCGTGGTCGCAGTAGCCGACCGAGGGCGTACACGACTCGTCGAACTCCGGGGCCGCACACTCGACGCGGACGTACGCCTCGCCGATGGAGGGGTCGATGGTCGTAAACGGATACGCACCCTCGGGTACGTCGTTCATCGTCGCCGCGTTGAAGAAACTCGACTTCCCGACGGACGGTTTTCCGACGAGACCGATCTTGTAACTCATTCGTTGGTCGGACTGGTGTCTCGAACGCTAATAACCGTTCGACGTTCGCCTCGCCGTGCGTGAAATTCACACGCCACCGGGGCCGAGGAGGGTAATTCTCCGCGCTCGACTCCCGGGTTCGAGCGCCGGAGAGGTGACGCCGTCGTCGGGTTCGGAGCGGACAGCAGCCGGGTCCGGTTCGGTGTCGGAGGTCTCCTCGTCACCGATGAGTCGACGCTACGACGCCGTCCGGTGCATCTTTGTCTTCACGTCCCCGACTGCCGGGCATGACCGACCCCGACGAGACGGCGAGCGAACCCGCATCCGCGTCGACTGCGGACTCCGGCGCGGCGACCACCGACTCCTCGACGGACGACGCGACCGACGCGGACACGTTCCGCGTCGGTATCCACGTCACGGAGACCGAACTCCGATTCGTGGTCAACGTCCCGTCCGACATCGATTCGGGGTGGACCGACCCCGACGCGTTCCAGCGCCTCGTCGAACGCGTCACCTGGGAGCAACTCGACCAGCGGGCGACGCTCCAGACCGTCGCGACCAACGCCGCCGAGGGCGAGACGGTGTTTCTCGGCACGGTGACGCTCCGACCGGACGAGTCCGTCGTCGACCACACCCTCCGCGTGCCGCCGCTCGACGGCGCGTGACCCGACTCGGCGTCACCGATGACCGACCCCACGACTGAGACCGCGATTCGCGAGATGCAAGACGCCGCGCTCAGTCGCGCGCTCACCGACGACGACCACGCGAGACAGTCGCTCGCCGTCGCGGGCGCGCTCGAAACGGCCAGAACGGAAGCGACCGACGCAGCGTTCGACGGTGGCGGCGTCACGCTCGCGGCGTCGCTCGCGTTCGTCTCGACGCTGTTCGCGCACCGTCGCCTCCGCGAGTCGCTCCGGGCGAGCGTCCGCGCATCCGACGATTCGGCGTGGTATCCCAGCGGCGCTCCCGCCCGCGTCGACGACGACCTCGTGGTCGCGGGCGCGCGGCTCGCGGTTCGACGGTTCGACGCCGACCCGGCGCTCGTCGCCGCGCTCGGTGACGTTTCGATAGAAAGAGTCGCGTCGGGCGAGTGAGTAGCCCGACCGTCAGCCTCTGACAACGACGGTCGGGGGCGTAGCGGGATGGGGTGCCTCCGATCCACAGTACCCGCCCGGACGCGGAAGGGTGAAGCCCGAACCCCACGCTCGCTGCGTGGGAACGTATATTAGTTAGTTGTTGGCGTGGTCCGGCGGGCCACCGCCGTTGCCGTTGCCGTTCGAGTCGTCATCGCCCGAGTCGTCGTCATCCGACTCGTCCGAGGAGTCATCGTCCGACTCGTCGTCAGCGTCGTCCGCAGTCTCAGACTCCTCGTCGTCGGCCTGCTCGGTTTCGTCGGTCTCTTCGTCTTCCTCGTCGCTCGCCTTATCGTTGTTCGCGTGCTCCGGCGGGCCGCCGTTACCGTTCTTGGCGTTGCCGGAGTTACCGGGCGCGTCCTCGTCGCCGTCAGCGTCGTCGCCGTTCTGCGGACCGGCGTGGTCCGGACGCTTGTCGTCCGCGTTACCCGGGTTGTTCTCGGTCACGAAGTCGGAGACGGCCTGCCCGAGCGGGCCGTCGCTACCCGTGTCCTTGAGACGCTCGACGAAGCTGCTAACGAGCTGTCCGAACGGGTCCTCGGCGGCGACCTCACCCTGCAGGGTGACGGTCGTCTCGGCGGTGAGGCCGTCGTGCTCGGCCGCCACGTCGACCGTGACGGTCTGCAACGGCGAGATGAGGTCAACCGTCCCGTCCGCGTCCGTCTCGTACTCGCCCGCGTCCGTGTAGTTCCCGTCGACCGCGACCGAGGCGTTCTCGACGGGGTCGCCGTCTTCGGTTACGGTGATGGTGACCGACTCGTTTTCGTCCTGCGAGACGGCGATGTTGAGGTCGTCAGCCTCGACTTCGACCGTCGTCTCCGCGGTGAGACCGTCGGCGGTCGCGACGAACGTCAGGTTCGTCGTGGTCGTCGGCTCTGCAACCGCGACGGTTCCGTTCGCGTCCGTCTCGTACGTACCGTTGCCCGCGTAGTCGGTCCCGTTGACCTGAACCGAGGCGTTCTCGACGGCGTCACCGTACTGGGTGACGGTGGCGACGACCGTGTCGTTAGCGTCGTCAACCTCGACGGAGACATCGAGAGACTCGTCGAGCGGGACGAGGACGACAGAGGAGGCGGTCGTGTTGTTCCCCTCAGTAACGGTGACCGTCGCGTTCACGCGTTCCTGCGGATTGGGGAGGTCGACGGTGCCGTTCGTCCCCGTCGCGTACGTTCCGTTTCCGGCGTAGTTACCGCTCGATTCGACGACGACCGTCGCGTTCTCGACGGCCGTCTCGTTCCGCGTCACGGTCACTGTCGCGTCGCCCGTGTCGGCGTCCTGCGTGACGCCGACCTGGAGGGCATCGGAGCTCGCTGCTCCGACGGCCCCGGGAACCATCGCGACGGCGAGCATCGCAACGACCATGACTACGGTGAAGTGTTTGCTGCCGCGCATGCAACCCTTCCTTCTAACCCTGATACGGTAAAAGGGGAGAATCGTAACCCCGGTTTTCGCTGAATTTCACCCCAATCAACGCGTTCGAAATCGGGGCGTCGTCTGTCGATTTTATCGACTTCCGTGCCGAACGGGCGATCAAGTCGTATCGAAACAGCCCCGCAGTCGAACGCGAGCGGCTGTCGGCCGAACCGGTGTGCTCGACGCGAGCGTTGCCACTCTCGGACGATGGAAGATGCGACTCGACGGGGTCGGTGCGAGTCGCTGAACGACCGTGCGTGCCGCTCTGCATAAAATGAACAAAGCCCACTGGACACCGCGTCCAGTGGGCTTTGTGAAGTATGAGTAGGGGCGGCGAACTGGATTTCCCAGAGGATCGCTCACTCCAGTACTGACCAGAACGCAGGTGAGCTTAACTTCCGTGTTCGGGATGGGTACGGGTGGAACCTCACCGCTCTGGCCGCCTTAATGCCGA